>NZ_AQYA01000032.1 GCF_000376985.1 Streptococcus henryi DSM 19005 | reverse complement strand
GCGGCTTGAACCGCTGCTTTGGCAGCTTCAATTGCTGCTTTCGCTTCGGATTTCTCAACGCTGTCTAACTTACCATCGCTGTCTTTATCGGTGACTTCCAATGGAGTTGGGACTTTGATAGTATTCAAGACAGCTGTGAGTTTTTCTGCATCTTCTGGTTCAACTTTGGCAGACTTTTCAATCAGGTCTTGAGCAGCCTTGATAACTGCATTTGCAGCATCAATCTTATCTTGAACTGCCTTCGCTTCCTCTGGAGTGACAGCTTTGTCAGAGACAGCTGTACTATGTTCGTCCTGGGCAGCTTTTGCTGCTTCGCTGGCTGTTTCAATCGCTCGGAGAGCATCTAAGGTATTTGCTAGGCGTTCACTTAGGCTTGTGCTTGCGCTTAGACTTGACACTGAGAGGCTTTCTTGAGATTTGCTCAATCCTTCGCTTGCAAGCTTACTTGCACTCACGCTCTGTGAGGCTTCGCTGACGCGGAGCTCTGAAATCGACGTACTTGCTGAACGTTCTTGTGACGTCAAGCTTGTTTTATCGCTTTGGCTAGCTACAGTTGAGAGATTCGCGCTTCTTGAGGCACTTTCACTAAGACTCTTAACGTGACTGGCACTTTGGAAAGCACTTGTATTTGCGCTTGTATTTAGACTTGCATCGCTTGCTTGAGCGCTAGCCAAACTCTCGCTTAGACTCAAACTTGTGCTGGCACTGATCGTACCAAAAGCACTTTGGAAAGCTTCTGCCTCGCTTGTAGAGTCTAGTTTCGCTACTAAACTGTTTACTGAGGCAATTGCACTTTTCACTGTTGATTGGACCACACTTGTTCGATCCGACGTTGAATAACTTGTAGATTTAGCTGTACTTGCCAAGGCAAGTGATGCCGCTGATTCACTGGCAGCTTTTGAGGTACTAATACTGTCTTTGGCACTTGCAGACTCCAGACCGTGAATAGCCCCTGAAAGGCTTAATGACTGACTGTTATAGCGACTAGTACTCTGAACAGTAGAAGTACTTGCAGACATACTTGTAGAGGTGCTAAGTTGGCTAGCTTTGCTTTCTAGCCCCCCACCGTTGTAATCCCAACGTTTTGTTGTTCCGTTGCTTGTAAATGCCTTAGAAATTACATTACCCACCGTATCAACAGATGTTGTCACATTGGCTTTTGGTGCTAAAACACTTCCAACCCAATTACCGCTAGAAATATTAACGTTGCCACTAAATGGTGTGGAGTTCAGATTAACAAAATTCCAGAGAACCGTATTTTCAATACTTGTCGAAGCATCATGCTGAACAGTTACTCCATTTGTATAACTTAATTTAATTTGTGAATTTGAGTAAACGGTTGATGAACCAGTATTATTCACAACATTAATCATGACTGTCTGAGGTTTTGTTGCATCCAAACCTGTGAAAGTCAATGGAGTTGATTGAGATAGAATATCAGATCCCAGATTGATAACAAGAACATCATTATTATCAGCATCTACAATCTTAGAAATATCAATGACTCGATTATTGTTATCCACAAAGACAGAGTTATTACTGTATGTTGCATCCGCTTTTGTATTAGCTATTTGATCGCTAATCTCGGCTAAGTTAGTAAATTCTTGGTCAAAATCAATATAAGCCTTATTACGTGTTTGCTGATATACCTCAGATTTATTGATGCTTTCCCCACCATTAAAACTAGTATTACCAATAGTAAAGCCATGGCCGTTATTATATGATTCCATTCTTACGTCTGGTCCAATAACGAATTTTTCATTTACATTATATGAACCAATAGACTGGTTGATACCACCTGTAATATGATTAGCGTAAAGATAATCTTTACCGCCTGTATTGCCATAACTTGTCTCTATGCCATTGTTTTGTGTAGCAAGTGTTCCGATTGCGAAGTTCCCTTTTACAGAACCATTTAAATGAGCTGTTTCTTGTGTAAAAATCGTGAAGTCTTGTGCAGCTTGTAAGAAGTTGTCCCTCGCAGCAGGAACATCATCGTAATAAGTATTAGTGTTGATTGTTACTCCAGCCGAGTTATTCTGAGTGCTTGTTTGCGTCTGGGTTTGTGAAGCCAATTGCGATTGAACAACACTTTCCGATGCTGATTGGGATACACTTACAGAGGCAGAAACAAAGGCCTTTGATAATGAAGCATTTTGACTGTACAACTCCGAAAGATGTTCTGAAATATTAGCGTTAGATAGTCGAAGTAATTCTGATTCACTTGCAGAAATCGAATCCATCCGATTTTTTTCACTAACTAAGATTGAATTTGAAGTACTAGTTTCAACAGATTCTAAATGTGCTTTTTCACTTTCAGAAACATATTTAGAAAGACTTGCACCAAATGATTCCGAGTATTCTTTTTGACTAGTTGAAAGAGATTGAGATACTAGCTCAGATGCACTTGTAGAAGCAGAGGTTATGACACTGTTAGATAAGGATGTCGTTACTTCTTCTGGGACAGCGTTCAAGTCTACGATAAACTTATAACTAGCTCCGCTTCCTGAAAGTCCATTTGTAGCAGAAAAATCTAATCGATATTGTTTAGTTGGATCATCCACATCTGGACTAGTTGTAAATGTGATAGAACGCTCATCTTCAGATAAGGTCACATTATGTAGGTCAGAATTCTTATCTTCTTTACTATCTACACGTAACTTCAAACGATGATTATCATTATCTTCAATCACGGCATCCGGTGTATCTGGGTTATTAAAATCAATAATGCTCAAAGTCCAGTTAGTCAATCCAGTTACAGTGTCATAATTAGCTGTCACTGTATAGGTGAACTGTTTCCACTGAGCGAGAAACTTGCCATTTTCTTTGGCATAGACTTGAACACCTGAGTTGTAAACAGAAACTGTCGTGCTAGTTCCATTGTCACTACCAATCTCATGTTTAGAGAGTTCTTCTTGGTATAAAGATAAGGATGTCGCCAAAGATTCCAGAACAGACTCACTAAGCGAAGTAGAGTTTTCAGCAGAGACAGATTCCTGACTTTCACGAAGGGAAACACTGTCGCTAAGAGAGTCTGAAATTAAGCTTTCTGATTTTATCGAGCTAGCTGCTTCTTCAGACTCACGATTGTAATCGCTGAGCGATTTGCTTTTAGACTCAGAAACCAATCTATCTGAAGCTGAATCTTTGAGAGATTCAGAGAACAGGCGATCTGATTCGCTGGTGCTACGCTCTTCTGAAACCTTGCGTTCAGACTCGGAGTCCACCAATGAGTCAGAGACTGATTTGTTTGAAGCAGCAGTGCTATGAGCCTCAGCTTCTTCACGTGCAGAATTACTATCACTGAGTGAAGCATCTACAAGACTTTGTGAATTGCTTGCACTAAGTGACTCCTGAGATTCACGTACTGAGTTACTACTTTTCAAAAACTCTGATAAGGACTCGCTAGAAAAGGCATCACGCAAAGATTCCGAGCTTAGTCTACTTTGTAAACTAGCCGATGTTGAGAGTTTCTCACTCTCCTGAGACTTAGCAGTGCTTGTGCTCAGTGAGCCACTCCGATAGGTTGAGGTAGAGACAGACTCAACAATTGAATTTGAGAGACTTTGAGCATATGTTTTGTATAAAATCGTATTATTCTTAGATGTAACACTCAAATTCCCAAAGTTAATTGATCCACCACTCTCATTCAATGTAGCATGGACATTCGAACTAGTAGTGTTGGTCGCCGCTTGCACAAACAAACCGATGTTATCCATAGTTCCATTTGTTGTCGTTGAGAATGTAAAGGTCAAGCCTTTACTGATATCATAAAGTTGAGTACCTGAATAGTTATCTCCCCAGTGCCTCTTACCTTCATAGGTTAAGCCAAGCGCCTTATACTCTGTGCCACCAGATTCTGTTGTTGTGAACGAATTGTTTAATACGAGAGATTCGGTATATGCAACAGAAATCGTCCTTGTTTTGGTTACAGCTACAGATTCATAACCGACAATTACATTTTTATAATACTTATAACCACTCCATGTGTATACCCTAGAATCCCAACCTTCCCATCTGCTAACTTCTTTAGCTTGGTAAATAGGGTCCCCTTGCACATAATCTATATAGGTTTCTGTTTGATTAATTGTACCTGTAACTTTCAAATCAATTGGTTCAAGAGATTCTCCGTCCGCAATATTAGCAATATAAAACCCTACATATTGTGGAGTTGCTGTGCTTGTAGTTGGTTGATAAGTTACAACCCAATCAATCATTCCTCTAGAAACATCAAGGTACCCTTTAACAGAAGATATGACAGAACCACTTCTTTCATTAGCCAAAAATGGTTCTATCTGATTTTCTATGGCTTCCTGTAGCAAAGATTGACTCTCTATGATACTAGACACTTCAGAGTCAGAGACTGACAATGAGAAGGAAGCCAGACTAGTACTTGCTGATGCTGATTCTGAACTCTCACGGACAGAGGTACTAGCTTTGAGTGATTCTGACACAAGTGCCAAAGAAGCGCTAGCGCTGAGCGACTCTTCTTTTTCACGTTCAGAGGTACTCTCATTCAATGAATTTGAAATGGCTTCGTTTGATTCACTAGCACTCACCGATTCAGATGCAAGGCGCTCTGATTCACTGTCATTTAGAGATGTTGATGCACTTTCGCTGGCTTTTACAAGACTCTCTGATTCACGTTCTACACGCTCTGACTCGCTCAAATTTAATGAACGCGAAGCACTTTCCAGAGTTAATGAAAGGCTCTGCGACTCTTTTGTTTCACGATCTGAAGTACTTGTTACTTCACTAGATGCTTCAGCAATTAAACGATCTGACTCACTTGCAGCAGTCGATGCTTGTACAGACTCTTCCATACTTCTAGTGCTAGCTGATTCAGATTCCAATCGAGAAGAAGTACTGACACTCAAGGAGGCCTCAACTACAGCTTCTTGATCAATCTCATCGTCCAATGCTTCGGTGGCAGCCTCTTGGATGTTATTATTTGTGACTTGCCCCTCAGAAACATCCACACTTACTGTATCAGAATGTAGCGATAATTCCGAACCTAGCACTGATGCCTGTTCATTGGCAAAAGCCTTATCAGCAACCCCAGCCCCTCCTATGATGGAGCCCGAGACGGCTATGGCTTTTAGAATCTTCTGCCCTCTCTTTTCAGCTAATTCATCTGTAGCAACCTTTGATAATTTTTCAGCACTCGGCTTGAAAAAACGCAATAAACCGACAACAGAAAGAACTCGAGTAACCCAATGTTTACCAGATTTGTAGAGTTTAATCCGCTCTTTCCGATCGGTTTCAGCAAAATTATTATTCGATTTTCCCCAACGCATATACAAAACCTCAGATATCTGATTAGATATATTTTAGTAACCTTTCACTTATTTTCAAAGCAGTGCAAAACAGTACCATAGTTATTCACTCATCAACTCTTCCAAAGTCAAAAAAAGCGAGTTCTAAGAGCTCGGCATCGACTGTTCACATAAAATCAACTGACGACTATTTTCTCTATATTTTTTAATGATTGTTAGTACTGCAAAAAAGTATACTATTACTGTGTTATTATATCACATTATTGGGACAATTATCTCAAAAAATGAGAAAAAATAAGCGCTTTTTAGAAATAATGTTAAAATTCAGATAATTTTTCAAATACACAAGAAAATCCCTTGTTTTGTTACAAAGGATTTTCATATTTTAATTTATTTTCAAAAGAATTTTCTTAAAGATAGGCCAAAATATTAGAATGCTCATAATCAACAAGATACCAATAAAAGGTGCAACAAGAAGTGGTTCGATTTGACTTGCCTCAGAGGTGACACGAGCTGTTTTAGCTTCATTTTCAATACGATGACCGCGAACTAATAATCGGTGGGTATTGACTCCATAAGGGGTACAGGTAACAAGGGTTACGTAATCCTCATCTGGATCAACCTCAAGAGCCGAGACATCGTCAGGTAGAACAGTTAAAATCTGATCAACTTCATAAGTTAGGGTTTCATCCATAACCTGAATCAGAAAAGTATCACCCTCAACCAACTTATCAATATCAGTAAAAAGCTTGGCAGATGGAAGCCCTCGGTGCCCTGAGATAACTGCATGGGTCCCTTGCCCCCCTACAGGAAGAGAGGTTCCAGGAATATGACCAATGGCCACCTGCAAAATCTCAGCATCGGCACCGTGATAAATCGGCATGGTCGTATTCAACTTAGGAATCTCAACATAAGCCATAACCCCTGTTCCACTAACATCCAAGAGCTGATTGTAGGCTTGTGTTTCTGATTCCGTCAAATTCAAATCAGGAATGACATTTTTGGGTAGAGTGTCATTATAAGCATGCGCACCTGACATCATAGTGTCATGTTCTGCTTCAGTCATCTCGTTCATCGAATCAATATAGCGAGCTACCGCCTTTGCTTGACCTAGATTATTCCAGTAATCACTGACCGTCGGATAGAGTAACAGAGCCAATCCGACAAACAAGATAAATCCTAAAAGGATGGTTGTAAAATTAGATTTAATTTTTTCAATCATATCGACCGACTTGCCTCTCCATTCTTTATGAAATTCACTTCTTTTATTATAAAAATAAAAGGAGGCAACCTCAAGAGATTTACCTCCTTTTTATCAACATATGTTTAGCTTTATTTTACTTCCATACGTTTTTTAGTTACAAGTAGGACACCTGCAGCAATTACTAAGATTGAGCCAAGTGCATAAAGAATTCTTGTACCAACACTACCTGTTTCAGGAAGTTTAGAACCTTTACCATTGACGATTGTAGCAGTCATATCACCATAGTTTGGTTCAAAATCAACATTGACATCTTTTTGACCTTCAGATTGCTCAGTAAAGTCATCATTCAAACGAACAATGTTTACAGTTGTCAAACGTGGATCAGCAGAATCTTCTTGCTTAGTTGTTACAACTTTGAAATAAACTGGTTTCGAAAGCTTGTTATATCCAACAGGTGCTTGAGTTTCTTCCAAAACATAGATACCTGAGTCAAGACCTACAGCAGTAAAACGTGCATCATTTTCTGATTTAGCAAGAGTAATAGCTTGGCTAGATTTTACGTAAGTGTTGCCATCTTTAACCATTTTGTGCAAAGTAAATTCAGCTCCTGACAATAGCGTTCCAGCTTCATTTACTTTATCGACTGTCAATTTGAAAGTAAATACAGTAACAACATCATCTGGTGTTTCCCCTTTTGGTGAATCTTCACCTGAACCAGTCCAGTTAGGGTTATTTGAGTACTCTAGGTAAACAGTATTGATATTACCTTTTTTATCATTTTCAGCACCTACAACAAGACCATTATCTGTCAATTTAGCTTCATATTCAACAACAACTTTTGTTGAAGATGTGATTGTAACTGCTGCACCTGAATCATCAGTTGCAATAGATTTCAAATTATTAATTGTAAAATTAACATTTTTACCAGATTCAGTCACTTTAAACTTACTTGTTACATCCTGACGAGTGCTACCGTTAACGATGTAAACTTTTGCAGAACCTTGTTCGTAAACCAAGGCTTGTGAAAGTGTATCATGGAATGAAAGGTAATATTCTTCATAGTCAGCAAATTTAGTTGGAAGCGATGCAGTCAATTGGAAAGGTACATTATCGTTTAAATCCCAAACTGCTGAATCTTGCCAGTTTGTTTCCACCAATTCAGTATCATCGTAGCCTTTAACTTTTTTCTCAACAGAAGGGATAGACAATTTACGAGTTGTGTCTACACTTGTATCACCTACAACTTGAAGAATATATTGTGAATAGGCAGCATGGTCGCCTGAAAGAGTACCCAACTTATCTGCAACAAAGTAGTAACCACCAGTCAAACCTGAGATAGTTGCTGCTTTTGTTTCAGCAGTGGTTTCAGCAGCACTTGCTTTTGGACTTGTCAAGTAGTTATATGCTGATGCATCTGCATTCAAAGCACCTACGATAGCCGCAAATTTTGCACCGTTATCTTGGTTGTCATCTACTGATTTTTGCAAAGCTTTTGATACAGCTTCAGCATCGTTGAAATCTGCAACTCCATAATTAGAAGCAAGAGCTTTTTTACCAGCTTCATTGATTCCATCACCCCAAGTGATAGCTGTTAGTGTTTCACCTTCAGAAGTATTTGCATAAGTACCCTTGAAGATTTCATAAGCTTCATAAGTACGACCAGCAAAGTTATAAGTTGTACCATCACCAACAAGAGCTCCGTTACTATCATAGTTAGGATTTGGAATAGTGATACTATAAGTATCATCAGCAAATGCTTTTGAACCAGCAAATACAGAAAATACTGTAGCTAGTAAAGCTAAAAACAATTTTAGTTTCTTCATCATTTTCTCCTTTTTATTTTTTGAAACTATATATTAAACAACCAGAATTTCCATGTTTTTCACGGATCCTGATATCGTATAACCAAATATTTCATCAACTTCCTCCCAGTCGGTATCGACGATAAGAAGCATAAGCTAAAGCAAGTCCCGCTAGTCCCAATAGACTAACTCCCACTAGAATAAACGTCTCAATACCGCTTCCCCCTGTTTCAGGAAGAACATAGGCTTTTTTGGCCTGGTTGGTAATGGTTAGTTCGCCAATTGAGATTGGATTGTCTTTAGTTACTTCATAGGAAGTATCATAACCCTCAATAGGTTCTTCGATAACATAATATTTAAAGTAGTGACTTATCGAACCATCAGAATCCGTCTCATAAGTCGGCAATTCATCAAAGGTCATAGTCCAAAGAGAACTATTACCTGTATTTGACATTGTAGCAGTTTCTAACTGTTTCTCTGACAATGTCTGGCCGTTCGCATCTACAGTGACTTGCATTAAGTGAATTGTGATTTCACCAGATGAACGTTCTGTCTCACGACCTTCAGAATCAAGCCAACGCTTGTTAACGTTGAGCGAAGTTTCCTTAGGCATGGCCTCGTTTTCAACATACTCATTAACCGTATGTTTACCCAAGTCAGCAACCAGACTCATGTCCATCAAACCAGGATTTTTAACCAAACCTGATTGTGAATATTGGAAATAGTATCTTTCAGGTTCTTCTGGCAATTGATATCCATTGGGTGCCGTAGTTTCGACAGCATAGTAGATTGTATCATACTCCAGTTCTCCATATTCTTCTGATGCGTTGCGTCCATCTCGAAAGATTGCAAGATCACCATTAGCCCGTGTGGTATAGGTTGACATTTCTCTATCTGTACCGTATTCATAAACAGTAAAGATAGCACCCGGTAAAGTAAGACCGTAGTTATTAACATCAACTTTTGTTAGTCGGTAGGCTTTTTCAATTTCAAAAGATGCCGCTGAAGAACGAGAACTTGCTGAGCTGCTAATCTGATCTTTTGCAGCATCTGCATTAGCCAATTCTTCAATACGTGCTGTGTTTGACACACTCAAATTAACAATATCTCGCGTATTTGGTGCTGAGAAAGCATAGCTATAATGCAAGGTATACTTCTGTTCGTCGGTAACGACAACCCTCAGAATAATTCTATTTTTTCCTGTACCATCAGCATTTGACTTAATACTGTAAGAGGTCCAACTATATTGAGATTTTGGAACTTCATTACCGTCAGCATCTATCAACTTAATGGAGTCTTGAATCAAGTCGTAGGTTACGCCAGTACTTGCATCACCATCATACTCAAAAGTATCAAGAACAGTGTAGTAATCCTCGTCTGGAACTAAATCCTGAGCTTTTTCGTTTAAAGTCAAAGCATAATCAAATGACTTAGTTCCTTCATTCCAGTTACCTGCTTTTTTTACTTTTTTTGATGGATTAACAGTGATACTCTGTGTGTGATCGTCTTCGCCAGAAGGCACACCATCAATCACAACAGAAGCATGGTTAGTTAGCGCGTAACTTTCAGAATTAATCACTGGGGTATCACCTGTGTATTTAAAGGTATAAACGATATAGAAGAAATCAGCCTGAGTAACTTCTTTTAGATTCTTCCCATTCTGCGCTGTAGCCGTTATCGTTATCTTCCCATCATCAGATATTTGACCATTAAAGGAAAGATCGCTACTAAAAGTCCAATTCTGCGGTTTAGAAATAACATTTCTAGATATGGTTGCACTTTGTGTATAGTAGAATCTACCAAACTCAATACCTGTAATCTCAACACCTTCAGGAGGGGTATCAGTAACCGTTAGAGATTTATCACTCTCACTAACCGCAACTTTAACCGCCCACTTGATAACTCCACTACCTTGATCGACAGCCGATTCACTTATGGTATGACTCGTCGTTTTTGATTCATATTCCGACCCATAATTCACTTTTACAGAGCCATCCATCTTTGTCAATTTACCACCAATCGGCTCATAATTGTAAGTATACTTAGAAGAGTGTAAACCGTCTGATGTTTTTATCTCATTTATAAATTCCCTATCAACATTAGCATCGGCAGTTGATTGATAAATTAAACGTGGATTGCTAGAACTTCTAAAATCAGCCAACAATGTCAGTTTATACCTGAAGTAGTGATTACCTGCAATCGTCTGATTATAGTTAATATATGGATACCAACTTCCGGTAGGTAAAACTTCTAAATTAAAGTTACCCGCTCCAAATATAGTCACCAACTGATTATACAGATCAGTTAATTGCTCTTTTGTGAAGTAATGGTTTGTAATGTTACCACCATTTGATTTCAACTCATCTTCAAAAACAGTTCCTTTTGGAATAGTACCATCTTTGGGCATTGTCAAATCAACCGACCAGTTCAAAAATTGAACAAAATCATCATCTGTAGCATTAACAGAAGTTAAAGTCTTACTTAAATCTCCAGAAGTCACTTTAACACTACTTGCAGCTGTAGTTGTATCTGAACCCTCAGCCAAAATAGCACTGTTTGAAATAGTTTGACCATTCCAAGTTAGTTGACTATTCTCTACTTTTGTTTTATAGGTGATTGTATAAGAGTTGGTATTATTAGGTCCTGAGAATGTTATTGTATTACCTTTACGTGTCCAACCATTGCCACTTACTGGAAGATCGATTGCATTCTGGAACATGCTATCGGTCAATGTTGCTCCCGAAATATCATTTCGATTAGTATTAACATTGAGTGTCCATGTAATCAGATTTGTTGAGGCATCAAAACTGCCACTCTTACTCATCTGGTTTCTAGCTAAGTTGCTGGTTACACTTCTCTCCTGTTTTGGAAGATTCGGATTGGTCACTTCAACTTTGTTGGTAGCCGTTGTCCCACTACCCGTTGCAAATCCTGTGACTTTATAAGTATAAGTTACTTTATAAGTTTGATTTGCTGATAATTGGGGCAAGGATAAATCAAAAGTCTTTTTATCTGCAGAGATTTGCGGAGAATAACTAGAGTAATTCGTCCAACTTCCACCATTAGTCTGAACAGTCACCGAATCAATAGTCAGGCTATTAACTGTTACCCCTGCTGCAGCCAACGAATCGTGAATTTTTACCCCACCCTCCGTACCGTTGTTAGATCGAACTGTTACTTCATAAGTCATAACCGCCGTGTCACCTTCATAAGTAACCGTAGGATAAGTTTTAGAAGTATTTATGTCTTTTTGTGGTGTAGTATTTGTTGATGAACTTGTTGATGAGCTTGTTGAACTACTACTTGAGCTCGGCGTGGAAGGTTCCGGTTTCGGAGTAATATTCACGCTAGAAGCTGGGATCGTAAGTTTGAGATTATCTCCAAAGATCATGTTAAAGTCGCTTTGATTACTATCATGATCTAAAGTTGCTTCCATATGGTGCTCAAATTTTACTTTACCATTAGCTCCTTGGGCAATTGTTTTGTAGTAATTTTCATCAAATCGGAAGGTAACATATAGATTACCATTGCTATCTTTTTTGTAGCTGTAGTCATAAACCTTAGGACCACCCTGATACTCATAAACAGCATATGATACATTTTCTTGTACCCAGTCTGTCTGAATATAAGAGTTAGCTGGCAGCTTCAAGGCATAATCAAGAGTCTGTCCCAAATCAGCTTGTGTGATTGGGAAAGCCACATTAATCGTTGCCTTTAATTTTTTTGTTGCCTCATCATAGCTTGCTTCTCCTGCATTAGTATCTAAACTAACCGTCGGATTAAACTTATCAATGCTTTCATAAGTTGTTGTACCTATTGTATAGGTAGAAAATGTATCTGACTGGAAGGTAACTTTTTCAACGTCACCAGAATGTGTCATCTGGATATCAGTTGTCTTCGCCAATGTCAAATCTTCAACTTCCTGATAAGTATCATCCATGAAATGGTAGACACGCCAAGCTGCTAAAGGAGCTCCGCTATTGGCCACTTCCTTAAAATCAATTGACACTCTAACTTCTTTATTAGGTTCAATCTCTTTGCCATCCTGATTGATAAAAGCAATATCGTAAGAGTATGATGTGATTAGGCTTTGCTTACTGTCTTTTAAGACCTCGTTGAGTTTTTTCTCAATCACACGCGCATCTGTAATCGGTGTGACTTTGAGCGTCACAGCTTCATCAAAGGTATTGGCATCATAATCAACCGATACGACAACTTTGTCTGTCTCAGCCTTAAAGTTTCCAGCTTTAGTAATGTCTTCAAGCGGCTCACTCTCTTGAGACTGACTGCTTTTTGTTGTATCAGCTTGCTCAACTTCAGTTGTTTCCTCAGCTGCCGTTGTTTTATTAGTTTCTGGCGTGCTTTGATTTTCGACTTCTTCAGGAGCTTGAACGTCATCTGTACCTGTTGATAATTCAGTGACAGATTCTGTGCCCAAGTCTTGGATAACCGAACTGCTTGAATTGTTTGTCAATGTCAGCGCAGGCAATATAAGCACGTAGGTTGTACAGAAAACAACCAGCACTGACATAGCCAGACCGATTCTAGCCCAGTTACGGGCTTTGATACGTTGCTGAACTAAGGCTGATAATTTTTCAAGTAGGGCTCTCATTTAAACTTATTACTCCTTTCTATCAAGATTTTTGTTTTTTGATTATTTAATCCAGTTAATACGATTCAGCGGCCAAATGCGCAGAGTTAAGCGACCAACAATTTGTTCATCACCAACTGTTCCAACTGCAGTATTTCGAGAATCGATAGATACGCTACGCTGATCTCCCATAACGAAGATTTTGCCATCTGGAACTTGGTAAGGCAATTCAATATTGGTCTCACCGTATGCCTTGTCTTCTTCCTTGAGATAAGGTTCATCAATTAAGTAACCATCTACGCTGACATTACCTTTATCGTCAATATCAACCCATTGCCCTGATGTGGCAATCACGCGCTTGACTAAAACTTTATTATTATAGTAGAAAGCAATAACATCACCTTGCTTGAAGGCTTTGTCATTAACTGAAACAACAAGATCCCCGGACTTTAGCGTCGGTGTCATTGACTTCCCATAAATTTGTAAAACTGGTAGCCAGATTGTAGCGATGAGGACCGCAACTGCAGCAACTGATAACAAGGTAAATACCGTGCTTTTCAGTGTTTTTAGGTACTGTTCGCGGTATCTTACTTTCTTTAATTCTTTAGCTAAGACTTCCGACTTCGGAAGCTCCTCTAAGCTCACTTTTGATTTCTTTTCTTGGGCTAACTTCATGAATTGTTATGCTCCACTTTCTCTGAATGGTTTTCAGAAGCTAGTCGCTCAATATTAGCGAGGTACTGATCTGCAGCAGCCTGAGCAGTTTCAAAAATTTTATTAATCTGCAAAGACGCTTCCGCAATCGAACCAGCCTTCTCAATCAGCAAAGTTTTGTCTTCTAACTGTTTTTCTAAATCAGAAACTTTTGCTTCAAGGGATTCGATCTTTTCTGCCTGACTCACCAAAAGTTCAAACAAATCTGAGCGACGTAATTTTCTTAAATATTTTTCTTCCATAATCCCTCTCTAGTTTAAGAGTCCTTTAATAAAAATGATTCTCTTTATTTTAACCCTAATTAGTAATTTTTGCAAGTAATATGTTTAAGAAACTTTAATATTTTCTTGAAACTGTGTCTTTGATTAGTTACCCCTATACCGCTATAAAACCTTTAATTTCAGAAAGATTGTATATATTTTCATGAAAGTGTTTTCTGAAAGCATTTTTATAGAGAGGTTGTATTTTCATACTACACTTGTATTTTTCTCATTATTCTAATCGTCAATTTCGGTTGTTTTTCGCCCCTATATTGCCTATTTTATTTGTTTTTCGATTGGTATTATTTTAAAATATTATTAGAAGGTTTTACTGTTTTTAGTAAGGATTTGGCTTATGAAAAAATTTATTAATCATCTGACTAGTATTATTATTCTAACTGGTATCTTCATTGTCAGTTATCCTGCTATTAGCCAGATCTACTATAATTACATCAATCAGCAAACAATCTCTGATTTTGATTCTGGCAAAAAAAATTTAACTAGTGCCGAAATTCAAGAGCGAATGACTTTGGCCGAGGCTTATAATCAGTCTTTGCAAAATGTTGAAATCAATGACCCTTATACACAGGAACAACTAGATGCCGGTCGGACAGAATATGCTCGCATGCTGACTGTTCATGAAAAAATCGGAACGATTTCGATTCCGTCTATTGATGTTGATTTGCCTATTTATGCTGGATCAAGTGAAGAGGTACTTCAAAAAGGTGTGGGGCACTTGGAGGGAACTAGTCTTCCTATTGGGGGAACTAGCACGCATTCTGTCCTGACCGCACACACTGGATTGCCTAATGCTAGACTTTTCACAGATCTAGATAAGGTAGAAAAAGGGGACAAATTCTACATCACCAACATTAAAGAAATAATTGCTTATGAAGTTGATTCAATCTCGGTTGTTGAACCTAGTGACTTTGACTCTTTGATGGTGGTTCCCGATGAAGATTATGTGACTCTCTTGACTTGTACTCCCTACATGATTAATTCACATCGCCTTTTGGTTCGCGGGCACCGCATTCCCTATGATCCTCAAGAAAAAGAAAAGACACCTAGTCGTGTCAGTCACTTTAATATTCCTCCACTTTATCTTGCCATCTTGGTGATTATTTTGATTATTATCCTGCTCCTAATTTGGACTAAATGTCAGGCGCGAAAGAGAGGGCAATCAAATGGTTAAGAAAGTTTCTAAAAAAAATTGGCTCAAATGGCTCTATCGCGGTTTAATCATCATTGGTATTACAGCAATTTGTTATCCTTTAATCAGTCAGGTCTATTATCAATACCTCACCAAGCAAGAAGTTTCTCAATTTGAAGCACAAAAGGGAAATCTTGAGACGGCGGAAGTCCGTGAACGTATTGAACTGGCTCATGCATATAATCGAACGCTCACTCCTGCAAAAATAGGTGACCCTTTCACAAAAGAGGAAGAAAAAGGGGTGGCTGAATATGCCAGAATGCTGCAGGTGGCTGAAAAAATCGGCTACGTCACAATCCCAAGTATTGACCAGGAAATTCCTATTCGAGCCGGGACAAGTGAAGCTGTTCTGCAAGATGGGGCAGGTCACTTGGAAGGTACTAGTTTACCAGTCGGCGGAGAGTCAACTCACACTGTTATCACCGCCCACCGCGGACTTCCGTCAGCACGCTTGTTCACAGATTTGGATAAGGTAAAAGTGGGTGATATTTTTTACATTACCAATATCAAAGAAACTTTGGCATATAAGGTGGACCAAATTTTAACTGTTAAGCCTGATAATTTCAACCCCGTTTTAGTCAGTCAAGGACACGATTATGCCACTTTGCTGACTTGCACACCATATATGATTAACTCTCACCGCTTGCTTGTCCGAGGGGAACGTATTGCCCTTCCTGAAAAGGAAGAGAAAAAAGCTAAGAAGATTAATCGCTATAAGAAATACTATTGGTTTATCATATCAGCTGGCCTTGTTCTCCTTATACTGCTCTGCTATTTAACCTATAGATTCATCAAACGGAAAAGGAAGTGAGTCATGAAAAAGAAAAAAGTATTAGGACTGTGTCTGCTTCTATCTGGAATTCTACTCTTCTCTTTTCCTTTTGTGTCAATGATTTCTCGTGATTTCAAACAACTAGGTGCGCAAAATAGCTACGCTGAATATTTGGCTGAGAATCGAGAAACCTTGCAAGAAACTCGGCAGAAATTAGAGGAAGAGAATCTCAGTACTCAGCCTGTTCAAGATATTTTCACACAGAACAAGGAGACTGCTGTTAACCAAAATAGTCCCTACCTCTCAATCCTTGATACCAGTCAGGTTGTTGGGCAGGTTAGTATACCGGCACTGGGGCAAAATTTTGATTTGTATCTAGATGCTGACTATAATAAAATAGCAAAAGGCGTTGCAGTTATGGTTGGAACTGGAGCTCCAGTGGGAATCAAGGGGCAGCGTCCAATTATCGCTGGGCATCGCATCACCTATAACGATATGTCTTTCTATTTTCTCCCAGATTTAGTTAAGGGAGATAAAATATATGTTACATTTCTTGATCAAACTTTAGAATATCAAGTTTACCAAACTGAGATTATCGATGAATATGATAATGAAAAGCTAGCGCCTATCCCAGATAAAGATGTTATCACACTGATGACTTGTTACAATGCTCCCGAATATAACCAACGTTATTTGGTCAATGCCATACGTGTTGAAAAAGAGACAAGTGAGGAGCAAGGTACCACTGAATCAAGCGCGACAATCACAAGATTGCTCACACAGAAAGACAGCAAAACTAGTGTTAAACTTTTACGACTAGCACCCTATGCTGTGCTGTTAATATCACTAGCCAGCTTCCTGTATTTTGCTAGGAAGTTATGGAAGTTGATTCAAAAATGAGATTGGTCTTCCAATCTCATTTTTTGAATATCTATTTACGCCTAAAGGTTGCGCGTGATTGATTTATTATCTTTTGAATTAATTTTGACTTGCCCTACTTTCGGCTGAAAGAAGACGTTTCCTTAATTTTCCACCTCAGTCTCAAGTCTTAAAACTAATTCAGTTGACTATTGTTAGGAATTTGAAGCAGATAGTTTTTTCTCTGCGATTGCCTCTGTTAATGTCTGTGAGAAATTCAGTGACATTTCCTTACCTAATTTATCTGCCCATTTTGGAATAGTTAAGGTTTTTTTGACAGGCTCATCTTGTCCCAAGTACCCCGCTACATCAACCATTACAAGTGATATAAACGATTTATTAGCATCATAAACCAGAGGGAAATCGTCGTCACCTTTAAATGGGTCAGCATTTTCAAAAGTCAGGCTATTGATGTTACTAGCTTTCGGTAAATTTTCACCTTTTTCAATAAGATCAGCTAACATAATCCCAAGGTAATCACTAGCCATGGCCATGGCGTCGGTCATATCTTTACCTTGAGTACCGGCCCCCTCAATATCTGGAAAAGTAATAAAGTAAGGAGGGAGATTCTCTCCATCTGTATCATCAAAATAGAAAACTGCTGGATATGTTACTAACATTTTACACCTCCATAGGAAAAAGCAAGCATAAGACTGCTTCATATTAGTCCTGCTTGCTTCAGGATACCCCTTTCGGTGTACTTATTAATTTCACCGTGGGGAATGGTTATTGGTCTTTTACCAGCTTTTTCAAGTTTGATATGAGACCCTTTTCCTCCTTTGGTTTTAATCCAACCATTGGCAGTTAAAAGTTTAACCATTTCTTTTTGTGTCATAGGCATAGCGCTTTTATCTCCTGACAACACAAGTATAACACACGTGCTACACGTATTCAAGCGGAAAAGATATTATATTCTTTAAAATCAAAATAATACATTGTCAGTTTCGATTTTATTTGAATATTAAATCCGCAATTATCTAAAGATACCAAAAATGAGATTGGAAAGCCAATCTCATTTTTTATCTGTTTTGTAGAATCGATAGCCTAGACCTATCATGATAACCGCAATTCCTAGTAACCAATAAATTCCAAGTGTACCTGTTTTGAAGATTGGAGTTTTTGGTTTCTTTGGTGGGACATAGGTGTTTGTGATGGTTGTTCCTAGTTTATCTTTCATCTGTGTATAGGTTGCAGTGTAGTTTTTTGGAATTTCTTCTTCAACTGTATAGGTGTACTCCTTACCTTCAGATGATGTGATTTCTAGGTTTTCAAAAGTGTATTCCCATTTATTGTTAGCGTTCAATTCGACACTGTCAATCTTATTTCCATCACGTTTGAGGTTAACTGTGACGCTGGTTAATTTCTGGCCTTTCCAGACTTTTCGGACTGTAAAGGTTGTTCGCCCTGGTTGCGGTTCTTCTTTGGTTTTTGGGTAGACTGTTAGCTTACTGCCTAGGGTTACCAATACTACAAAAGGTTGACTTGTTGCTAAACGCTCTTTACCAGCTTTGCTATTGACCTCAAATCCATAATAGGTGCCTGCACTTAGGTTTGAAAAGACTGTTGCGCCTTCAGGATCTGTCGCTTCACCGTGATAGACGAGGTTGTCGATAGCTAGTTTCTCAAGATCTTCGACGGTTTTCTCAGCCATGTCAGTTTCGAGTTGCTTTTGCCGTTCTTCTGTTAACTCGCTGTTGTTGTCGAGCTTAATCAGGGTATAAAAGCTACCTGGTACAGGGGCTGTCTTGTGATCATCCGGTGTTCCTTGACTATTTTTCAGCTTAATGACTGTCAATACCGCTGTGCTGTCTTCCTGAGCATAAACAGAGCTCTGTTGAAAGCCCACAATGGCCAGCACCAGCACTAGCAGTCCAACAAGTTTGCTGAGCCACTTCCTTGTTTCCATACTGCTCCTCCCTATTCATTTTTCTCTTCACTGAAACGCTCAATGTGGCGTTGGGGACAACACATTGAACGCTTGAGTGAAGAGGCAAGAAATCTTGCCTACTTCAGTTTATTGTGATTTTAGCTTATTTCGCCATACGACGTTTAAGCATCAAACCAAGACCTGCAACAAGCATACCTGCTGCGACAATAGCTACAGAACCGATACCACCAGTTTGTGGGATAGTAACTTTCATGTTGTTTACTTCTTGAGGATCAGCAAGGCCAGCAGTAAGGTCTGTTGGATCAGCTTGGTAAGAAGTTGCATTTACAGTAAATTGAATTGGTTGTGTCAACAAAGCGTATCCTTCTGGGGCTTTAGTTTCCACAAGGAAGTAATCAGTTGAACCTACGTTAGCCGCTTGACCAGCAGTTCCGTATGCCAAACCTTTAACTTCAAAGGCACCGTCTGAGCCAGAAGTGAATTTAGTAGCTTCATCTTGAGAATCAACCCAAGTATTGACATTGCCAGTTTGTTTCAAGAATTTACCAGCAGCGTTTTTAACAACGAATTCTGCACCTGGAAGTTTCTTGTTCAATTTCTTATCAACTTTGACGAAGCGTTTACCACCAGTGTGGAGTTCTGGGTTTTCTCCAGGTTCTTGTTCTTTTTCATCTGTGAAATCAGGGTTAGTTGCATAAACAACTTTGACCTCATTCGGATTTTCTGCACCAAGAACGGCTGCTTCATTAATAGATGCATCGTAAGTGATAACAACTGTGTCAGCTGGATTCAAGCTAGCAATAAATGTTTTTGCAAAGTCAACAGTAATTTTTGCACCTGCAGTACCTGTTACATTTACTGTATAGTTAGCTGCATCAACAGCTGCGTCATTCAATGTAACTTTAAGGTTGTTTTCATAAGTCAAGCCTGCTGAGAATTTATCTTCAAATTTCAAAAGCTTGTAGTCTTTGATCCCTTCAGGCATTACTGAAGTTACTTTAAATGTTTTAATTTGCCCAAGGTCAGCTGTATCATGTTTATCATTATCGTTTACAACTTTGTCGATAGTTGGTTTGTCTACAGTATTCTTTGGATAAACGTGAACTGCATCTTCACCTTTCTTATACCAGCCACCAGTCGCTTTGAAGACTGGAAGAGTGATTTCGATTGGTACAGCAGCTGCGTTTGCTAGTTCATCTTCACCAGGAATTTCAGATTTAGCTTTGTTTTCTACGATAAAGTATGTTCCAGCTGGCAAATCTTTAAATGTGATAGTACCATCTGCAGCTGTAAGACCTTCATCAACAATATCACCTGTTGCTGAATCTTTACGAACTTCAAAGTATGCACCTTGAAGTGTTGTAGCTTTAGTTCCAAAGTAGTCTGCAATCGTCAACTTTTGACCAGTATAGGCTGTATTATCTACACCAGTTTGTTTTGGCCAGCCAGTCAAATCTGACAATTTGACCTTGGTCAAAACGATGTCATAAGTATCCGCTGGATCTGGATAGTCATCAGCGAATACTGTAGCCGCAGAGCCCAAGGATCCCAAGACCATGGTAAGGGTCGCTAGAATCGTAAGTATGTGTTGGACGATTTTTTTCATTTTTCCTTCCTCCAAAAAATTTTCTTTTTTTGCATATAATATAGTATTACTGCCACAAATAATGAGATGATACCTATCATCATGTACGGTCGACTTCCGAAACCACCTGTTGATGGGTAAACAGGATTAACCTTGTTTTTAACAGTCAAGGTAGGGGTAGTTTGATAATTACTACTTGTAAATGTCGTAGTTTTCTCACTAGCCGCACTGATTTCTAAGTAACCTACCGGTTGTTCTTCTTCGATATAATAAGTATAGAAATTCTTATTATTATCGGTTATTGGAACAGGCTCAGTCAGCGTCCATCTATAGTTCCCCTCTGTGCCTTGGCGAATTAGGGTAATTTCTTTAAACAACTCCCCGCCAGTTGTTTGACCATTTGTTGTTCGATAGAGTTTGACTTTCAAGCGACTTGGTAGTTCACCATTAGCTAAAAGTGTTTCCCCATCATTCATATACCATAGCTTTCGAATAGTGATATTTCCAGTCAACCGTTCATTGGTGACACTAAGTTGATTGTTTGTTGGATTTGGATCCAATTGTTTATCATTTACGTAAGACTTGATATAAAAGTTTGCTGGTAAAGTGGACACATCTTCTTCGATATAGTAGGTCATCACTCTACCATATGAATCCTTCATCGGAAGATTATCAACAGTTGCCTTCCAAGAAAGACTAGCATCACTATTGTATTTCAATTCAACGACTTGACTAAATTGGCCATCACCCGTCTGCCCAAATTTGCGTTTTAGTGTGACCTTAATCGGACCAAAATCACTGGTATTTTGATTTGAAATAGCTTGACCATTTTCTAACCAAACTTTAGTAATGGTTAAACTGGTCTTGGTTTTATTATTAGTGACACCAAGATTATTTTGAGCTGGATCATGATTTAAAGTAATGCCAACTTGAGAACCATTTGATGCGTAATTACCAGAATTTGTGTTCCTATAGCCGTGCAATTCAAAGTTTGTCGGTAATGTTGACAAATCTTCTTCGATAAAGTAGGTATAGTTCCTATCGTTATCATCTTTAATCGGTAGATTATTGATAGTCTTTTTCCAAGAAGTGCTAGCATTACTATTGTATTCTAGTTCAACGACTTGGTTGAAGCTGGTATCAACTTGGTTTCCTACTCTGCGTTTAAGAGTAACCTTAAGTTTGCCAAAGGTACTGGTGTCTTGATTAGACATTGCATTACCATTAGCTAACCATGATTTGGTAATGGTTAGTCCGGTATGAGTTTGGGTATTAGTAACAACGAAGCCAGCTGGATCTAATGAACTACCTTCATAGGAAACCTTGTAGCCATCTGGAAGATTTCTTTCAACAGCTTCATATTTGAAGTCTGTAATGGTTGTTCCTGGATTTGCCTTTTCAAGAATCAGCTGCATCGATGCTTCATCTGGAACATTTTTGAAATCTGTTTGCCAACCATTGGCAGCAGTCAGCGTTTGAATTTGACCAAGTACCCGCTTCTGCTCTCCATTTTGCTTCCAAGTAGACCAGAGTTCAATGATAATATCTTCTGTTGGATTGTTATGGCCAACCCAGTCCTTACGGACATGGATATCTTTTGTTACTACTTTGTTTTTAGTAAAGGAATCTGTACTAATGGTGGTCCAGATATAGTTAGTGCGATAAACCGAACTAGCTTGCTGACCCCAGTTCAGGTCAGGGAAATCAGTCGCACGCTTACCAGGTTTACGCATGAGGTTCCCCATGGTAAAGGAGATATTCGGCGTGTCTGAAGTCGTGAACATCACCGAGTTTTTTGACCAGTTTTGACTGTCTGAATGGTCATCATCGCCACCCCACCTATTAGTGTCACCACCGTTGTAACCATACTGGTTATATTCTCGACCTTGGGCGTTGTCATCCCCTTTATAAACTACAGAGATGTTTGAATTAGATGTTTTGTAAGCACCCAAGTAAGTTCCTGAATCTGGAACGACATATTCTGGCCCATGGGCTGAACCATCTTCATAGTTATACTGTGGGTTGAGTGAGTTGATGGTATAATAGGTCGCTTCTGTATCTGAGAAGAGCCCGCCTTTTAGGGTTATCGGCGTTGATGAGTTCTTTTCATAGAAGCTCAAATCCACATCAAACTCTTTAACGTTTTGCCAAACCCATCCACCAAAGAGAAGACCACTAATCTGGATGGTTGGGTAATAAATAGCTTTATCATAGTCATTATCTGCGTAAGTGGTATTTCCCCAAGTGCTAAAACCTCCATTTGGGTTTCTTTGACTTCTGTTGGTACGGTTTTTAAATGGGGTAACCTTAATGGTTGCTATAGCATCAACCAGTTGACCATCATAATAGGCTGCATCAGTGTACTTCACTGTAACCCACATGGTAGTTGTCTCTAGACTCAAATCATTCGCATTCCATCCAGCATCCGGATTAGTCTTATAACCAGAAGCATTTGGATCTGAAGGGCGAAATTCAACGGTTAAGGCATTATGACCTGGTGCCTCACCAGCTATAACCGAGTTGATATGAGGCTCCCATTCACCACGCCAAATTTCATTTTGTCCATTATCACTATTTGGACTAGCATAGGCATAGCGACTGTGGGTTCCAATTGAAAGCAATGCAACTTTAGAAGTGGTTGGCATGTCTTTGATAATTTGGAGCCTATTGATTGGGGCAATCGTAGTATCGCTAACAGTTTGCGGAGGAGATAGTGGCCCGTTTGCTCCTACACGCAGAAGAGCTCTTCTATTAAAGGCTGCCGCAATATCTAAGGTTTCAAATGTCGTCCAATTATCTCCGTCCAGTCTCTCAAATGTTCCAGAATCTGTTAAGCGAATCTTCACATCAGCTGGCTTCACATAGCTACTATCTAAGTCAACTACTTTTAGCAGATAGATAGTACCTACGGATAACTCTACTTTCGGAGATTCTGCATCACTTGACCATCTAGCTAATTCAGAAGAATTACTCTCCTGAACTAGTCTGAAAGTTGCTGTTATATCTTTGGTTTCTTTATCACCTTCCTTATAAATGCTTACTTTAGGAATTGTCACCTCCTGACTGGTGATAGCTTTTTGTTGAGGTTGTTCTTCTGCGACCTCTTTCTTTTCCTCTGCTTCGGCATTTTCTTCAGTCACTTTGGAATCATCACTTGATTCTTCCTGATTTTCGGGCGTCAGAGAAACATCTAATTTCTCAGCTGTAGTATCTTCTTCTTCACTACTATCATCGCTTGCTTTTGGTTCAACTTGTGTTACCTCATCAGGATTTGGTACCACGTTGTCCAGTGAATAAGCTATAGGGGTCACGAGGCTATTGATTAGTAGTATGCTCAGAAGAATACAAGCTAACACTTTTTTTCTCATATCAACCTCCCTATTTTATCTCTTTAACCATATTTTACGCCTTTAAACCTTAAAAATAAAGCGTTTACATAAAAGTTATACGTTTTTTATTCTAATGTTTCTCTTCAGAAACTCATTTTTGTTCTGCGGTTTCTTTTATTTGTTTGATAATTGAAACTTTTGTTTACCAAGCGAGATAACATAAAATAAAACGGCAAATTTCCCCTAAAGAAATCTGCCATCTCACTGTCTTATCTATTTCTAGGACGTTTGTCCATGAAATCTTGAATATTTAAAATAATCTTTTCATAAGATTTTTTTCTAAGGACTGGACGTTTCAAGCCTCTTTCTTCCATGTATCTTTGTCCACTATTTCGATATTTTTCTTGAAAATGCTTACTAGTTATTATTAGAACATAAACAATAAGTAAGAAACAAATTGGAATAGCGAAAAATGGTGCGATAAAGACTGGTTGAATCTGCACTGCATCTGATACTACTGAAGCACTGCCGTTGACATTTTCTATACGGTGACCTCTGACAAGTAAGCGGTGGGTATTGATACCATAAGGCGTACAAGTGACTAATGTGCATAAATCTTTTTCAGGATCAATGGTCAAAGTTGATAAGTCTGTCGGTTCTACCACACGAATTTGATCGACTTCGTAAGTAAAGGTCTCGTTAAGCACGTGGATTGTGAAAATGTCTCCCTCACGCAGCTGATCTAGGTCGGAAAAGAGCTTGGCAGAGGGCAATCCTCGGTGGCCTGAAAGCACAGTATGTGTTCCTAGCCCTCCGACTGGTAAAGAGGTTTCCTCTAAATGTCCAATCGAAGTTTGCAGAATCGCTTCATCAGTCCCATGGAAAATAGATAACTTAACATTGATTTTTGGAATTTCAATATAACCCATGATGCCGTCATTGTTAAAATTAAGCTCCGCATTATAGGCAGCCTTGTCAGCCTCTGTGAAATCCCAGTTTATCTCATGATTTTCATTGTATTTCTTTGCACTTTCTAAAATCTTATCATAATCTTCTTCATTCATATCAGAAACTACTTCAGAATAGCTCATGATAGCCTGAGATTGGTGAAATGAATTCCAATAATCACTAAAAGAGGGATAGACTAGCAAACCAAGACCTACCAAGAAGATCAGTGGCATGATAAATGTTTTGGCATGTTTTTTTAACCAAGCAATCACTGATTACTCCCCCTTCCAATCATTTTAAAAAGGCTGAATGAAAGCTCTGCTATTTCCCAAAAACCACAATTAAAACGTATCTGCTTTTGTGAGTTATAATCACACTTCTAAAGCCCAAGTTTGAGCTCTAGAAGTCTGAGCATAGACTCAGACAAGAAAGAAATATCTTCGGAAATACCGCTATTTCATCTATTGGCACTCCCGAAGATAACTTTCTTTATATGGCTAATTCTTTGGAGTTAACATGAATTAGATGTTATTCATGCGACGTTTAGAAATCATGTAAACAAGTGCACCAACCAAGAGAACTGAGCCTGCAAGGTAGAACATTGTAGTACCGAATGAACCAGTTGATGGCAAGGCTTTACCAGCATTGTTGACAACTTCTACTTCATTTGTTGCTGTTGATGAGATAGTCACAGCTTTACGTGCAGTTAAGATATTGTAACCATTTGGTGCTTTAGTTTCTTCAAGGTGGTAGACTGTGTTGTCACCTTTAAGACCTTTAACAACTGCTGTACCAGCTTCAATATCAACACCAGTTTCACCAGCTTCAGCTACACGGTAAGTACCGTCAGCATTTTTAACAACTGCGATTTCATTACCATTAGATGCAGCATCGTAAAGACGGAATGTCGCACCAGTCAATGCTTTCGTACCATCAGTTTTCTTAAGTGTGAATTGGAATGTCTTAACGACTGGGTCTGGATCTGGATCTGGGTCTGGAACAGGTTCTTCATCACCATCTGAAGTAGTGTAAGTAATGTCAGCATGGTTACTTGCTTCACCATCTTGAGCAGCAGCTTTTACAGTTGCTTTATAAGTAACCTTCACTGCTACTGGAGAATCGTAGATTGTATTGCCATCTGCATCTGCCCAAGGAAGGACAATAGTCATTTTACCATCAGCAAATGTAGGTGTAGCTGCTACTGTAACACCACCAACAGTAACGGCTACTGTAGATTGGTTAATTTCCAAGTCAGATGGAGTATCGACGATAGTGTATTTAGTGATTTGTTTAGTTGATGCTCCTCCAGCAGTTGTTACAAAGTTAGTAGCATTGAAGAGGATTTGATAGTCAATCACATCACCAATTTTAGCAGTAGTTTCTGATGTTACTGTACCATTGACAACAATTTTCTTACCACCATCTTCTGGGATGTCTGGGTTAGTTGTATTTTTGTCAATAACAGTAGCACTTGGATTTGTACTGTTAACAGTGAGTGTAGTACCAAGTGATGATGTAATGTAGTAGTAACCATAAGTAAGGCCTGTGAAAGCAAGTGTTTGATCAGTTGCTTTAGTACTTGCTACCTCAGTACCAAATTCTTGAGCCCAGGTTTTAAAGTCATCACTGCCAACATTGATACCATCTTTAGCTAAAACGTTTCCTGCGTTATCGACTGTGAAAAAGTCATTTCCTGTAAATGTTTTACCACTTGGAACAGAATAGGCAATACCATCGCTACTTTGAGTGGCATCAAAGAGTTTATAAACTGTATAAGTTTGTCCTTTTGAAGCATTGCTAATTGTAATTGAGCCTGCTCCTCCAGCACCTGAGTCAACTGACTGTGCACTAACTGGTAGCCCTGCAAAGACTAAGGTGAGTGCTGCAAGAATAGTTGTTATCACTTTTCTAATCTTTTTCATGATAATCCTTCTTTCCTTTTTGAAAGTTACTAAGATAGTTGAGGGAGGGGGAATCCCTCAACCAGTTAGTAATGGTTTAGCTTAGTCATAAGCTGTGTCGACTGATAAGGAGTTTATAATGACTTATCACTCCTTTCAAGCTGTGGTTTCAATACAGCCATGCTAAGCAATGCTAACAACATCAAGCTTAATCCTGCAAGGGTAAAGGCACGCTTGCCACTACCACCAGTACTTGGTAATGCTTTACCAGCTTTGTTAGCAATTTGTATACGATTGCTGTATGTGTTACCTGCACCTTCAACTTTAGCCTTATCTTCTGATTCTGTAGATAATGACAAACTAAAGGTAATCTGTTCATTAGAGTCGGTAGACTCTGTAATTGTGAAGTAAACGTAACTGTCCAAAATGATATAGCCATCTGGAGCTGCAGTTTCCTTAATACGATAAGTTCCTGCTCTCAATCCAACTGGAATATTAACGCCTGCTTCAGAAGTATTAGAAAGTGTTCCAACACCATCTACAGCTACCCATGCACCATTTTCCAATTGACTAAGTTCAAACTTACCGCCTGATAGAGCTGTCCAATCAGTCTTGGTTTTTTGAATGTTAACAGTTGGCGTAACGAGCAGTCTTCCAAATACTTCTGTTATGTCGTAGTTTAGAGGGTTAGTGTTACTTTTTAGTGTGTAAGTAAATGTGTTTTCTGAAGATCCTGGATTTGTTTGACTACCAGTGATATTATAGCTTTCAACACCTTGACTAAGAACAAATCCTTCATTAGGTTGTTCAGTAGTTTGTTCAGTAGCGACAACTGGTTCAGCAGTCAAAGCTGTTCCATCAAATGCTTTTTCAGCTTTAGGTGAAGTCAAGGTAACTGGTCGTTTGTTGATAACCAATTGACCATTTGAAACTCGGAAGTGAACATCAAAGTTTTCATTAGTGTTTGTGAAGCGATTATCAATAGTCAAATCATATGTTCCAGCATCAGTTTCTTTGATTACTTTCTCGGCTTCTGTACCATTGAAGTTAATGTAATCTTCTAAGTATAGGTCATTACTGATACTTGTAATCTCGTAAGTCACTGCTGCTTCTACTCCATCGTAAGTCTTGGTTACTTTTTGACCGTCAATGATAACTGTGACAGGAAGTGCAGTAACTGTTAGTGTTCCTGGAACATAAGTAATATTGTAGTAGTATGTTCTATCATTTCCAGTTGCAGCTTCAATAACCGCTGCTGATGGAGTTGTCGCACTGCTACCCACATTTGTTTGACTGCCAGTAAATGTAATATCTGTTAAAATATCACCAGATTCAAGCCAATATTTATAAGTATCTACTAAATCTTCCACACCATTACTTATTAGAGCAGTACTATCGTAGACTTTGGTCTTATTAGCAGCCTCAATCTTCAAATCTTTTTGATAGTAAAGATTAACAACGATTTGTTCACCACCAGTAATTCGATAAGTTGCTGGTACTTCTTTAGGATTTTCTGAATCAGAAACATCCTTAGATGAGTGATAGGTGTAACCAGAAATGCCTGGGTATTGTACCTCATAAGTTGTTGGTTTTTTCTTAGTCTCTGTCAATGGTGTTTGACCAGGGATAGGATTGCCATCCATATCAAGATAGTTGACTGTGATGTGAGCAACATCATATGTAGTGTAGTAGAAAGTAATGACATTATTTTCTGAGTTTGAAGAAAGTGTCAAACTCAAAACATCATCAAGCGGATAGTATTCACTTCCAACATCAACTGCACTTTCCTTAGCTACAATAGTATTACCATCGACTGTCTTAGTCACAGGGTCTTTAAGAGGGGTTGTTGTTCCTTCTAATAGATATTCAATGGTATAAGAAATCTGAGCAGCCTTCTTAGTGTAGTAGAAGGTGATAACATTGTTATCATAATCTAGCACGATAGATTTTGAATTATTATCTGGACGATAACCTGTGATAGCAAGGGCTTTTTCAGTAATGACTTGGTTAATAGCTAGCGCAGGACTAGTTATAACTTTATCCGCCGCAAGTCTAGTTTCATTATTGTCAGCATCGACATACTTAACAGTATAGGTCAATGGTTTCAAAACCCAGTGAGCATAGAGGGTCATGTTTTCAGTGACAGGTTTAGACCAGTCATAACGTTCTCCACCTTCTGCTTCTGTAAACCAACCATCAAAATTATAGTGTGCACGACTTGGGTCAGACGGAGCCTCAGCAAAGTCGTATTTCTCAACTGTTTGAGAATCTGGAGTAGCACTATCGCCGCCATTTAAGTTGAAGTCAACTGTAAAGCTTGGTGCAACCCATTTTGCATAAAGCACCAAGTTGTTTGATGGCATCTTATCAAAGGTGTATGCCTCAGTTAAATTGGCATCTGTATACCAACCACCCCAAGTGTAATCATCATCGACTCCAGCCGGACGACTTGGTGTGTAGTTGTAGGTTGCACTATTGATATTTGCATCAAAGAGAATGGCATCAGATGTCTTCAGCTTGGTAGTTCCATAGTAGTAGTCAATCTTGAAACTATCGCGGTTGTAGTAGAAACGGTAGTGATTTATGATGTATTCATTATATGACCAGTAGCCCGAAGAATCAGGATAGTCTGATGGTCTACTTGTCACTGTAAAACCAGCTATATCTTTGGCATTTAAAGTAGATCCTGCTGGACTATTATAGGTTTGACTATACACAGTAGATATCTCATAGACATTAGGATTATCGGCTGATTGCAGATAATAATCTACTGTTTTTACCACAAGATTTGAACGCCAATATGCCTGATAGGTCTTTTGACCATTGGCATTAGCACCACGAATCAAATCAGTCGTCACTTCAAGACGCTTGGTAACATAAAGTACAAGTTCGGAATTACTTCCAGAAGAGTTATTTGAATTATACCAGCCTGCAAAGCTATTACTTCCAGAACTTGTCACCTGTGAACCTGATGGCCAAACTGATGAAATATCCTGACCTAAAACTATATTCGATATCCTGTACTGTGAACCGGTATAGCTACTACCACCTATTGTTATCCGTCCATTTACCGTAGGACCAGTATAACCTGACCCTCCCCAAGAGGTTGTATATGATGGTCCATTAGCATTGAAGATAAAAGTATAGCGAATCAAACTATAGTAAACTTTCAGAACTGATTGTCCATCTGCATCAATAACTACTGAGGAGTTTGCATTCTTACCATAAGCAGTTTCGCGTTCATAGCCCAAAGGAACATTAGACATAGCCGGTGCAGAGCTTGCTTGAACTGTCGTTCCTACTTGTCCTGTTGCATTTCTTGAACTATCGTAAACGTAATGGGTAGTTCCTGTACTGTTGTCATACACTTCTCTATAGTAGGCAATAACATAATTAACGTTGTTTGCTTTCCATTTGGCATAGAGAGTGACATCATCATTGAGAGTGACCTTACCAGTTACTGGGCTACCTGAAAGTTCAGGGTTGTCATACCAACCATCGAAAGTGTAACCTCTCTTAGTTGGTACAGTATTTGTAATAGGAACTTCACTTTCAAAGAGACCTGTTTGCCATGTTACGTAGCTACCACCATTAGTATTGTAAGAAAGTGTATAACTCTTACGTGTGTAGTAAACATAAAGGTCTTGACCTTCTTCCTGAGTAATCTCGACTTCATCTGCTTTCTCAAAGTTTGCATAGCTATAAGTTAAAATTTGAGGTCTAACTGTTGAATGAAGAATACCGTAATTCAATACCTCCTCGATCTCACTATAATCATCGCCTGTAAGATCTTTCAACATATAGTGAACATTGTATTGAGCAGTGTAAGGAACATATTCCAAATCAATTGTGATTTGCTTATCTACTGTTCCATCTCCAGCATCCAAGGATTCAAGATGAGCTGTATCAGCAATCTCAATTCTTGGCTGTTCAGGATAGTAGATTGTATCATTTGGTAAGGAGGTATCTTCTTCAGGTTTTGTGGAAGCAGGAGGAGTAATACGGTAAGGTACATCTCTCTCTTCCATTTGGAAGATCTCAGTTTCAAATACTGTGTTTTTATTGGCACTATTATTAAAGTAGTAATAATGAACCGTTACAGTATAAATCTTGATTTCTTCAAACTGACCGACAACTGTCATGTCTCCATTAACAACAGTATCAGCAGTGACAGTTTCACCTGTCTCCTGATTTTTCCATCCTGTAAAGCGATAACCTTCTCTGAAAGGATTATCAGGCATGGTTGTAATAGCATTACCGTTTTCGATTTTAGTAGAAGCTACCTCTACTTGGTCACCGTTATTATCAGTGTAGATAAAGGTTACAGTATGTTCGATTGCCCTAGACGGAGCTGCTTTTCTAGCTTTACTAGATTCCTCAGTTTTTTGAGAATCTTCAGCTTGATTAGAACTGTCATCTTTTGATGATGTTCCGCCTACCATATATGGTGAAAAACTTGAACTTTCAAAACTAACTTCTGTGACTTTATCGCCTTTTTCTTTGGTGTCTGTGATGTCTAGCTTCTCAGTTTTTCCATCATCAAGTAAATGGAGAACAAATAAATCATCTTCTGTAGAAGCTACTCCCTTAGCAGGTATTATGGTTATCTTAACATCAGCTTGAGGCTGTACTTCTTTTCCATCAACTTCAAAGCTAATGTCGAAGAATTGAATATCTGAAATTTCTTCGTCCAAGGCTTTTTGTGCCTTTTGATAATGGCTTTGGTAATCAGAAGCTCCTTCACTAATTTCTGTCACCTTTAGTTCCACATCTTTTGGCATTTTTGCTTCAGCCGTGATTTCTGCAGTGACAGTGTAATTTTTGTGGTCCGCAGTCAACGTTTTAGTTTCAGTAATTAAATCTGATTCTTCCTTGTCTTGACTTTGTTCAGCCGGTGCTTCTTCCTTGTTTTCTGATGCTTCTTGTTTTTCTGTTGCCTCCTCTTCTTTTTCTGTCTTAGGGTCTGGTTCCGCTTCAACCTTTGTTTCAGGTTCTGGTTCAACCACTTCCTCAGCTGTTACTTCAGTTTCAGACTGAGCAGGTTCTTCGACAGTGTTGACATCACTTGGAACAAAAGCTTCTTCAATTGAAGGCAGTGTTGTCATAGCCGTATTGGGCTCTGCTATTTCTATACCTGCCTCTTGGCTTGCTCTGTTACTATCCAAGGTGATAGCTGGCAATATTAAGGCATATGTTGTTGCAAAGACAACAACTATGGCAATAAAACTGGCGATCTTTTTATACTTCGATTGAAATTGTGCAAGTCGTTTTCCCCTAAAAAACTTTTTCATATAATTTTCACCCTCCTTCCTAACTTAGTGAAAATTTTGCAAACAATATCATACTCGAATAAGATCAAAATCAGTCGAGGACGGGTCGAAGCAAACGTCAATCATTTTGATTTTAAATGAGTACTAAATTATTTTATTGTGCCAATTTCTTGTAGCGGCCAGATTTTAAATATCAGCCTTCCGACAATCTGTTCATCTGAAACCGTACCAATCGATGTATTTCGCGAATCAATGGAAACTTCTCGGTTATCTCCCATTACAAAGATACGATTTTCAGGTACTTGATATGGAAAAGTAATGTCTGTTTCACCATAGGCTTTCTCAGTTATGTATGGTTCCACGAGTTTAACCTCGTTGACATAAACCGTTCCGTCATCATCCATATCCACCCAGTCACCTGCTTCTGCGATGACACGTTTAACTAAGATGTTGTTATTGTAATAAAATGCCACGACATCACCTGTGTCAAAATTACTGCTTTTTACTGATAGTACGATGTCTCCACTATCCAATGTTCCGTGCATTGATTTTCCATAAATGCGCAGGATTGGAAGAAAAAGAACCGCAATTAAAACAGCAAATGCGGCTACCACAATCAGCATGAAGACTGTACTTCTAATCGCCTCCATGAGTCTTTTTCGATAACTGGCTTGTCGATACACTTGTTCAATTTCTGATGTTTTTGGGATCTCAATCGGTTCCCTATTCTTCTTCATTTTCATCAGTTTCTCCGAATGTAGTCTTAATATTCTCTAAATACAAATCGGCTGCTTTTTGAGCTTCTTCAAAGATGTTTGTCAAGCTGAGCGCTGCCTCAGCAATTGAACCCGCTTCTTTGAGTTTAATCTCTTTATTCGATAGTTCCTCTCGAACTTGTGCTAGCTCTGCCTTTAATGCATCAATCTCTTGACTTTGTGCTAGCATGATTTCATATAAATCAATGCGCCTTAATTTACGAAAATTTCTCTCATCCATCATATTCAAAACCTTCTTTTTATTTATCTATTGATTTTTTAAAATTACAAATATGCAAAAATATTGATTTGAGATTATTTCAATAGCGCTAGTTTACTATGTTTTCCTTTTAAATTTGAATAATATTATTTGTCAAAACTAAGAAAGAGAGAGTTTAATCATTTTTGGGCCCTTCATTGGCGCAAAAATTTTCATGTCTGGAGTCGTCAAAAGTCCTAGGGTTCGTAACCCGAGGCTCTTTTGTCTTTACAATCATATTCTACACCTTAACTTCCGCAAAATAAAGCGTTTTCATTAAGTTATACATTTTTTATTCTAACGTTTCTTATTAAAATTTTTTCCTTATGTCTGCGTTTATTTTAATTATCTGACAATTGACATATGTGTGTAATTTTCGTTTTATATTTTTTCATATATGCTCTCTTAAAACTTTTATTTTTTCAATAATTGTGCTATAATCTTGAAAATTTACATCTATATTATAACAGTTTTACAATTTGGAGGTGATTATGACAAATAGGAAGAGAGAGTTTCTTTTCCTAGCTATTAAAAATTTATCTTTCTGTATTTGAGTTCTCTAATGAAACTTAAATATAAGTTGTGTTAGGGTGATAGTTTTATCATCTTCTTATTCACGTATTTTGCTTGAAGGGGGAATCTTGTATGAGTAATTTACTAGGCAAGAAAAGACAAGCTTTGACTACAATGCAGACCATTTCCAACGCTCTTATTTCGTTAATTAGCGAATATCCTTATGATGATATTGCAGTCTACCATATTTTAGAGGAAGCAGGTGTTTCAAGACGAACTTTCTACCGTTACTTCTGTAACAAAGAAGCAGCCATGGAATATTGCATGAGCTTGCTTGTCTTAGAGTACTATGAAGAACGTGCTAAATTCTTTCAAGCAACTAAACCTGAAGATGTCTTTTATGTCACTTTAGATTTTATGTATCAAAAGCGAAAATTTATACGCTCGCTCATTTTGAGTGGACATTATGATACTTACGCTACTATTTTTAACGATAATTCATCCATTATTTATAAAACATTTAACCTTCCTTGGAGTATTCCAGGGGATACCCAATCTAAAGATATTAATTTCGTTTCTAAGGTTCTGACCGGAGCATTCATTAATGTTATACGTTATTGGCTTGTAGAAGAAGAACCAGAGGCTCCTGAAGAAGTTGCCAAAGATTTTGCTGTTCTCTTTTCTGCTATTCCAACCTATTTTGGTAACTTTGAAGAAGATCATCAAAAAGAGTTACGCAACTCTTATCACAGACAACTGAATGATACTTGTGACAATCAAAGCAATGACAATGCTGATAGTGCTTGATTGACTTACTAGATATTTTTGGGGGTGGGACTATGAACTCTTCACCGTTAAAGAAGAGTTCTGTCCTATCCCTTTTTGTTATTGTCAATTGAATTAGCTTTCAGACAAGAAACAGAGATGCAGATGGCTCCAAGAGTCTGGGGATAGACTCTTGGAGGTTGGAAATTAAGATCTCAGCCAAAAGTAGGGTAAACTGATAGTGACGATGTAGCAAAGCTAATTCAAATGACCATAATAGCTCTAACTTGACAGCATCATCAGCTCACTTTACAATGAAACTATGCTTAAATTTTTAATTCCTACCGCAAAAGAAATGACCCTAACTGGGGAAACTTGTCCTCACCAAATCAAGGAAAAAAGCTCTGCTATTGTCCAAGAAATAGCAAAGTTATCCACAGATGATTTGGAAAAGGCCTATAAAATCAAGCCAGATGCTGCACAAACTGAGCACGAGAGGTGGCAAGCACTTTTAAATGGGGCTGCTCCTGCCTTTCCAGCCTATGAGCTTTTTAACGGACTTATGTACCGCCAGTTTAAATCAGACTTATCCCCAGATGAGCTGAACTATTTGGGTAAGCATGTCTATGTCACATCTGCACTTTATGGTGTCATACCTGCTAGACAGCCTATTTCTCCCCACCGTTTGGACTTTAACATGCCTTTTAAGATTGAGGGAAAATCCCTGAAATCATACTGGCGCAAGGATTATGATGACTCTATTAAAGACGGTGATTTGGTTATCTCTCTCTTATCATGCGAGTTTGAGGAAGTCTTTTCACCTGCTGTTCGCAAAAACTTCATCAGTCTCAAATTTATGGAGAAAAAAAATGGAAAACTCAAGACACATTCCACAATCTCCAAAAAAGCTCGGGGTAAATTTATTTTGACTGTAGCTAAGAAAGGGGCTGATAGCCTTGGGAGCTTGAAAACATTGACTTTTGATGGCTTTGCATTTCAAGAAGATTTGTCATCTGATAGCCAGTTTGTCTATGTCAAAGAGGCTCTGTAAACACTTGCCAACAGGCTTTTCCACAAAAAGGTGGATAAAATGTTAATATCTGTGGATAAGTATTTTTTTGAAAATCAGTTTTGGAAACTTATAAAATAACTATTTTGCCCCCTATTGGTTACTAATATCCCCATAATTGTTAACACTTATTCACAACCTGTGGATAACTCCCTCTGTTTTTTGGGGATAACTTGTAGATTTCTTTGGATAAATCCTCAAAATAAGTAAAAATAACGAAAAAAGCATGAAACCAAGAATTTTTCCTTAGTTTCATGCTTTTTTATCTCTTTATTACTTTGTCTAGAGCAAATCATCACGACTGACTTGTTCATAAGCCTGCTTGCCATCATTGAGTTTATCCCAGATGACAACCTCACCCTGAGCTAGGGATTTTTGAACATCTATAATCCGTTGATTGGATGATCCTCGAAACTGCAGCATAAGATTTTTCTTAGCTTGGTCGAAGCGACCATCCACTAGGATGTCAATCAAGCTCAGTAATTCTAACTTATCCGGTGTCTCTAGCATCATTTCTTCCCAAGTGTAACCTGTCCAAGACCAGATGTCCTTGTCTGGCAATTCACGGCGAATACGCTTGACCAAAGGAAGCAAGATTCCAGTATTAAGGAAAGGTTCTCCACCTAAAAGAGTCAGCCCTTGAACGTAGGGCTGTGCTAAATCAGCCATAATTTGCTCTTCCAATTCCTGTGTATAAGGGATACCAGCATTAAAGGACCAAGTTGCCACATTGTAGCAGCCCTTGCAGTGAAACATACAGCCCGCCACATAAAGCGAGTTACGCACGCCCTCACCATCAACAAAATTAAAAGCCTTATAATCAATAATTCGTCCCTGACTAAGTTCTTCTGACTTCCATTCGCCAGGTTTGGGAGTATTCCATGTTTCTTCTGTCATTTTCGTCCTTTCTAGCTACTTATCCACAATCACTCGGTGTCAATCCAGTAGCGCTCAACACCATCCCTCACATCCTCCAAAGCTCCGCCATTTGCCAAAATAACGGCACGGCTAGCAGCATTGGTCGCATCACAGGTCAGCAATGCCTTGGGGATATTTTTTCTTTTTGCCTCTTTGAGGCCATAGCAGAGCTGCTTGGTCGCATAGCCCTTCCCACGCGCACTGGGTCTGATAGAGTAACCAATATGGCCTCCCTTACTGAGAAGACTCTCATTAAGACGCAGTCTCAGATGCAGAAATCCCAGCGCTCTGCCATTGTCATCAAAGGAAACAAATTGCACCGATGGTACAAAGTGCTCTGGAATGCCAATGCCCATTTCATTGGTCAGATTTTTCTCCAACCAAGCCTCATAATCAAACGATTCACTATCCCAAAAACCACCATCATGGACCGACTCTGTCTCTTCAAACTCAGCCATCATGTCCAAAATAGTTTCTTTATCTTCTAATCTTGGTCTGCGTAATTCCATATGACCTCCCTAGTCAGGTAAGTTAAAATTTAGTTGACCTGAAGTGGATTCTGATTGCTTAATCTGCTCACAAATCCAATGGCTGAGGAGACTGGTTTCACGTGAAACTGGTGAAATGCCTGTTTTCACAGCTTGAAGAAAGGCGACGATGATAGATTCAAAGCCACGTTTATAGAGGGTGGTATCCCAAGAACCAAAACCATCTTTTGTCGCCTCAAGACCTTTATAAATCGTTAAGTCATCTAAATTTTCCAGATGATAGGTCGCATCTGGTGTTTGGACTTCCATGACTTCTCGGCGACTGCCTGACTGCAGGTTCATGCTAGCTAGAACAGTGCTAGTAGCAGTCTCAAGTGTCACCTGAACCTGCTGTAGCTGATTGTCTACTAAAGCGTAGCTGAAAGAGCCTGCGATGGGCTTGTCATGTGCCAGAAAAAGGGCTGTGTCCAAGGGATGGATAAAGAAATCAAAGAGTTTGTATTGGAAGTCACCAAGTCGATTGACATCGTTTTTCTCAACGGTGATACGAACCTTGTCAGCCTGCTCTGCCATTGTCAAAACCTTAGGGGCAAACCGTCGGTTGAAGCCTGCCATAAGGAAGGTGCTGTGCTTCTCTGCCAGCTGGTATAGAGCTGCAGTTTGCTGGTAATCTTCGGTGATGGGCTTGTCCATGTAAACGGGGATGCCACGTTCAAGGAAAGCTTTGGCTATGTCATAGTGAGCCACTGTCGCAGCATGGATCATGACACCATCAAGATTAGCTTGATGCAAATCTTCAAGAGAATCATAAGTTTTTGAGTGTGAAAGCCTATCAGCAACTTGATTCAGAACTGCTGTCTGACGTGTAAAAAGATGCCACTCAACTTCAGAGACTTGACCTAGGTATGGTAGATAGGCCTTCTTAAAAATATCACCGAGTCCGATAATCCCAATACGTAACATAGCTTTTCCTCCCCTGAACCCAGAGCTTATTTACTTGCTTTTTGTTTCGTTTTCTCGATAAATTTTGCTTTTAAATCATTAACGCGAGCCTTTTTATTAGTCTTCACGTTTGAATTTTTCTCGTGGAATCGCTCCACTTGTTGCATGCCTTTATAATCTAATTGATATTTTCCCACTTGTTTTTTCCTTTCTTTTTGATATTTTTCTGAAGTGTGACGGACGCTAGCGACTTCCTACGGAATTCCATAGCTAAATTTTGAGCCCTAAGTCTCAAAATTTCCGAGACAATTAGCAGACCATCTGCTAATTGTCTTTTTCACACCGCGAAAAATATCTGATTGAGAAGCTACGCCTCAATCTTTATAATATCAATAAAAGGTTGCTTTAAGCAACCTTTTATTACTTTTATTGTCCTGGATTATTGATTGTTGAGCCGTTCATATGTTTAACACGGGCTGAGATTTCTTTGTGGCGACCATTTACCATTGGACGAGCTTGTGGGTTACCTAGGTAACCGCAAGTACGCTTAACAACGTCTACTGTTTTAGGATCGCTGTTACCACAGTTTGGACAAGTAAATCCTCGTTCTGTTGGTGTGAAGTCACCCTCGAAATCACACTTGTAACACTTATCAATTGGTGTGTTTGTTCCTAGATAGCCAACACGATCATAGGCATAATCCCAAACAGCTTCAAGCGCTTTTGGATTTTGTTGAAGAACTGGATATTCACAGTAGTGAATGAATCCTCCTGAAGCACCAGCTGCTGGATATACTTTTTCAAAGTCCAGTTTTTCAAATGGTGTTGGATTCTTACGGACATCATAGTGGAAGGAATTAGTATAGTATTCCTTGTCAGTGATGTCAGTCACAATACCAAATTTTTCAGTATCTAGACGGCAGAAACGGTCTGTCAAACTTTCAGATGGTGTTGAGTAAACTGAGAAATGGTAGTCATATTCATCAGACCAATCTGCACACAAGTTCTTCATGGTTTTAACGATATTAACTGTAAAGTCTTTTGCCTCAGCATTATTTTCCCACTCTCCACCATAGAAGACTGTAGCGACTTCATAAAGACCGATGTAACCCAATGATACCGTAGCACGACGATGTTTGAAGAGTTCATCAACATTATCATACTTACCAAGACGTTGGCCAAAAGCACCATATTGGTAAAGAATCGGAGCATTAGCTGGCGTTGCTTCCTTAACACGTTCCACACGGTAAACAAGAGCATCCTTAGCAATGGCCATACGCTCATTGAAGATTTCCCAGAATTTATTGATGTCACCATTTGATTCCATGGCAATACGTGGAAGATTGACAGTAACAACACCCAGGTTCATACGACCTGAGGTAACATCCACACCATTTTCATCCTTCCAGCCTTGCAAGAATGAACGACATCCCATAGGAGCCTTGAAAGACCCAGTCAATTCAACGATTTTATCGTATGATAACATATCTGGATACATACGTTTTGTGGCACACTCAAGAGCCAGCTGTTTGATGTCATAGTTAGGACTATCAGGCTCTAAATTAAGACCACGCTTAACTGTAAAGATAAGTTTAGGGAAAATAGCTGTGCGATGTTCAGAACCCAAGCCCTTGATGCGAATCTCAAGAATAGCTTTTTGAATTTCACGTTCAAACCAGTTAGTTCCTAGACCAAAACCAAGTGAGGTAAATGGCGTTTGACCATTTGAAGTGAAAAGGGTATTAATCTCATACTCCAAAGACTGCATGGCATCATAGATGTCTTTCTTAGTCTTAGCACGCGCGTAATCTTCACGCTTCTCTTCAGCCACCCATTCTTGAGCATCTTTAAGATGCTTTTGGTAATTGAGCTCCGCGTATGGAGCCAAAAACTCATCAATACGGTCTGCCGTACAACCGCCATACTGGCTTGAAGCTACGTTGGCAATGATTTGAGAAATCTGGGCTGTCGCTGTCTGAATAGACTTAGGACTTTCCACCTCAGCATTACCAATCTTGAATCCATTAGCCAACATACCCTTAAAATCAATAAGACAGCAGTTGGTCATTGGTGTGTATGGGCTGTAATCAAGGTCATGGTAATGAATGTCACCCTTTTGGTGAGCATTGGCAACATGACTTGGCAACATTTTAAGACCAATTGATTTACCAACAATACCAGCCGTCAAATCACGTTGCGTATTGAAAACATCACTGTCTTTATTAGCATTTTCATTGACCACAGTTTGGTCTTTGTTGAGCAATTTATCAATGGTAAAGTTGATATCTGTTGCCTTGGCACGGTCGAAATCGCGGCGTGTACGATAGTTGATGTACTCATTAGCAATGGCATACTCATTAGCCTCTAAAAGCTCATGTTCAACAATGTTTTGAATCTCGTAAATTTTAATATTATTTTGGAAACGTTCGTAGATTTCAGCGATGACACGGTCAGCAATTCCTTCCAACTTCGCCTCAACAAGTGGAGACATCTTGGTTACATTATTGCTAGCTTTCAAAAGTGCACTGTAAATCTTATCTGCATCAAAGTTAACCAAACGACCGTCGCGTTTAATTACTTTCATGTCCGAACGTGTTACAATTTTTTCTTTTTCCAATGTCATCATGGTCAAAGTCCCTTCATTACTTCTAAGAAAAAAATATAATGCTGATTTTTTACGCTTACCATAGATGAGCTTATAAAACAAATCAATTTGCTCTTTAAACCTCTATCATAGCAAGAAGCAACTTAGAAAAGTTGCTTTTGTGATAGTCTATCTCAGTTATTTTTTCTATTATTTAATCTTTTACTATTATACCATTGTAGAAAAAAAAATCAATATGTTGTGTCGATATTTTAAACATAACACTACATATTGATTTTTCATTATTTTTTCTGATAAATTTTGAAAGTAGAAACACCCTCTACTGAAACCTTGTCATAGTTAGCCTCTAGGCTATTTTTCAAAACATCAGACATCGGTATTTCAGGATTAACCACTACAAATTCTGAATCAACTTGTAATAAATCATCCTCTAAAAGTTTAGCATTTGATTTTTTCACAGTATTCACTGTTGGAAGGGCAAATTGAGCACTAGTTTGAGCTTGAGTTTCGAAATAAATTTTAGCTGAGTCATCCCAGACATAAATCTTATCTTCACTGCCAAGCTGGCTAGTCAGATAAGTCGCAATTGTGGAGCGCTCTGCATTTTCCGAAAGCCCCATAAGAGAAACATAAGTTAAATGCCCAAATGATAAGATAAGAACCAAAATCGGTAGGTAAAGATGTTTTCTCAAGAAATAGCTTAGGAATTGACTTGCGCCGCGACCTGTCTTCTTTCGGCGGTGTGATGTCTTGGCCAAGCTACGCTGATAACTTGTGTTAAGCGACATAACAGTCAAAATCAAACCGAACGGTAGGAGCGTTAAAAGATGGTAAAGTCGAAAATCTTGAGATAGGCAAGCAATGACCAAATAGATGAAGGCCACAAGGAAAATCAAGAACTTAGATACCTTGTCCTCACCTTTAAAGGCACCTCGGAAGAAACCGAAGAATCCTAGCAAGAGGCCGGAAGCCAGGGCTACAAGAAGATGGAAAAGAATAGACAACCACAAGTTTTGGCTACCTACTGCAAAATAGGTAAATGGATAAATCACCGCTTGGCTGATGTAAGGGGACAAAATCTGCAGGTTCAAAATAAAATAACCGCTTGTATAGAAGACCAAAATTGTGCCTAAGATAATACACAACAGTTGGTAAAATCCTCTTGCAACATGCTTCTGGCTAATATTGTAAATCCCAATGGTTATGAAGGAAATTCCCCAGAAAATGAGTGTACGGGGCTCCAACAACATAGCCGCCGCTCCAGCAAAGCCGTATAAAATGAAGGCTTCATCCTTGATAATACCTGCAAAATACTTAATCAAGAACCAGAGGGAAACCATGACAAAAGGCATTGCCCACTGAATTGGATAGAGTCCACCAAAGCCCAAAATGAGATTGAGCAGATAAAAAATCAGATTGGCAATCGTAGCAACCTTGCTATCCTCAGTAAAGTAATAGAAAACTTTATAGAGATAAATGCCTGTCACATAATAGGCCAGGAAATTAACCAAGGCTATCCACAAGTTAGCACTAATAAAGAAACCGATAGCTAGAATAATATAATAGAGGAATCCACCTGTCGCAAATAAGTCACTAAAAGGCAACTGCCCTTTGGTCACCATTAAACCAAGATAGAAATTTTGAGATTGAAGGCTGTTTGCAGTGTCTGCTAAAAATGGAAGAACGGCAAAACTCAGACAAGCTGTCAGAGCACTCCAAAATACGATGTAGAGCTTATGTAGAGTTGGAACCTTAGTCTTTTTGACTTCTTTACGTGATTCCCTATTTACCCCTTGATGGCGTTGAGAACGGCTATAGTCCTCATACGACTCTTTGGCTACCAAGCTCTCTTCAGGTGTTTGATTCACATTGATTCTCCTTGAATATGATACTTCCAGTATATCAGAATCTAAGATTTAGTCAATTTTCCACAGACAATACTATAGCTTAAAATGTCTCGAAAGCGATGAAAAGATTGGCTTTCATAGCGTATCAAAAAGAGTTTTTCTTCCTGACTTAATCTGGTCTTTTTCATAAAATTCCTCCTTCTCCTAACCTATTCGAAAAAGAGGGCAAAAAAAAGAGAGGGCTTTGCCCACTCTAAATACTTTATTATTCTTCGTCCAAGAAGCTATTGAAGACTTCTTCAATCATATCCCATTCAGCGTCTGAATCTTCTGGAATCGGTTGAAGGTCACCTTCTGTACCGTCTTCGTTTTCAGTGAATGAGTAAGCTTGAATTTCAATCTCACCTTGCTCATCTTCTTCAGCACCAGCTGGTACCAAAAGAACATAGTTTTTACCGAATTCTTCACGACCGTCAATCGTCAAAAGAATTTCAAATAATGTTTCGTTACCTTGTTCATCAACAAGTGTAATAACTTCGTGGTCATGATCATGATCGTGGTTATGGTTATGTGCCATGTTTTCTCCTTTTATGTCTTGTTTTTAAAACATTCTATCTAAATAATTTTGTAAAATAAGCTGTGCTGCCAATTTATCAATGACCTTCTTACGTTTGCCACGGCTGACATCAGCTTGTTCAACTAGCATACGCTCAGCTTGTACAGTAGTTAAACGCTCATCTTGGTAATCAACAGGGATTCCAAATAAATCAGCGATTTTCTCACCATAAGCCTTGCTGGCTTCAACACGCGGACCTTCGGTATTGTTCATATTCTTTGGCAAGCCAACAACGAATTTGTCAACTTTGTACTCTTTAACAAGTTCACCTAAGCGGTCAAAGCCAAAATCGCCAGCTTCTTCGTCGATTTTAATGATTTCAACACCTTGAGCTGTAAAACCTAAAGGGTCACTAATTGCTATACCGACTGTTTTAGAGCCGACGTCTAATCCCATGATTCTCATTTCAAATCAATTCCATTTCCTTTGAGGTAATAGCGAACCAACTCTTCAACGATTTCGTCGCGCTCATACTTGCGAATCTGGTTGCGGGCGTCATTGTAACGAGGAACATAAGCAGGGTCCCCACTCAAGACATAACCGACAATCTGATTGATGGGGTTGTAGCCTTTTTCGTCCAATGAACGGTAAACAGTTGTGAGAGTCTCACTGATTTCTTTTTTGTTAGTATCGTCCAATTTGAAGCGAACAGTTTCTTCTGTAAATCCCATACTTACACCTTCTTTCTGAAATTCTCTTATCCCTTATTATAACCCATTTCATTTGATTAAACAAGGATTTCAATTGTTTTTCTGTAAACTCTTTCAAAATTTTTGTGATCAGAGTCTCTTCTATAAAATATAAAAACCGCACAAAATCGCCTCATGACGCTGCACGGTTTTGGGGGTTATCTTGTCTATAATAAGACATTAGGGTCTATAGAGCTGCGCGAAGACGTGCTTCTGCATTTTCGACATTACGAATAGCGCGTGGCAAAAAGGCACGAATATCATCTTCTTTGTAACCAACTTGAAGACGTTTTTCGTCAATCAAAATTGGGCTCTTCAAAATACGTGGGTTTGCTTGAATGAGGTCAATGACTTCATTAAGGCTCAAATCTTCAATATCACAATTTAGGGCCTTAGCGTAACGATTTTTTGAAGAAACGATACTTTCAATCCCATTTTCAGTTTTTGTAAGGATTGCCATAATTTCTTCGCGTGATAGGGGTTCTTTTCCGAGGTTTTGTTCTTTGTAAGGGAGCTGATGAGCGTTGAGCCAAGTTTTAGCTTTTTTGCAGCTAGTGCAACTTGAAATTGTATAAATCTTAATCATGTTCATTCTCACTTTCTATCCCATGATACTTGTATTATAACATACCTAGCAGAGACAAAACATAGGTCTAGAGACCTATTTTTAAATTGTCAACTAAAAAGTTGTAAAATGACATATTTTAATCTTTCTGTTATCTTTAAACTCAAATTAAATCAAAATCAGATGAGGAAGTGAGACGAGGACAGCGCTAGGGTAAGCCAAAACGAAAGTGACAATGTATCATTTTGATTTAGTCTTACGAAGAGACTAAGGAGAAGAGGACGCTAAAAAAGAAGCCCCAGGACTTCTCTTTCGTTTTATTCTTCGATTTCGATTGCGTCATCAAGCTCAAGTACTAATTCATCTGCCTCTTCAGCTTCTGTTTTAGAATCAGCCTTTTTTGCTTTCTTTTCTTCTTCAGTTTCTTCAATCAAACCGTAGTGCAATCGTACTTTACGGTCAATTTCATCGAAAATTTCTGGATGCTCTGCCAAGAATTTCTTAGCATTTTCAGAACCTTGTCCGATTTTCTCGTCATTGTATGAGAACCAAGCGCCAGCTTTTTTGATAATATCCAAATCACTAGCAATCTTAACAAGCTCACCTGTACGAGAAATGCCTTCTCCATACATGATTTCCACAAAGGCTTCTTTAAATGGCGGAGCGACTTTGTTTTTAACAACCTTGATCTTAGTTTCCTTACCAACATTACTGTCTTTCTGGTCACCAGTTCCCTTAATTTGTGTGTTTCCACGGACATCCAAACGCACTGAAGCATAGAATTTAAGGGCACGTCCACCAGGTGTTGTTTCAGGGTTACCAAACATGACACCAACTTTTTCACGCAATTGGTTGATAAAGATAGCAATTGTTTTAGTTTTGTTGATTGATGCAGACAGTTTACGCATGGCTTGTGACATCATACGCGCTTGCAAACCAACGTGGCTGTCACCGATGTCACCATCAATCTCAGCACGAGGGACAAGAGCCGCAACTGAGTCAATAACCACAAGATCAACGGCACCAGAATCAATCAATTTACCTGCGATTTCAAGCCCTTGTTCACCTGAATCAGGCTGTGACAAGAGGAGCTCATCAATGTTAACACCCAAGGCTGCAGCATAGGCAGGATCAAGAGCGTGCTCAGCATCGATAAAGGCAGCGATTCCGCCTTCTTTTTGTGCTTGAGCAACAGCGTGAAGGGCAACGGTTGTTTTACCAGATGACTCTGGCCCGTAGATTTCAATAATACGTCCTTTTGGATAACCACCTGCACCTAGTGCAATATCAAGAGCCAAAGAACCTGAACTCATAACTTGAACTTTTTGCTCTGCGCGTTCACCAAGACGCATAACTGCACCCTTACCGAAATCTTTTTCAATAACTTTTAGGGCATCGTCAAGAGCTTTTTTACGTTCGTCACCAAATTTTTTGGTGATTTCTTCAGTTTTTTTCGTTTTTTTAGCCAAATTTTTCTCCTTCTCTTCTAGAGATATATCTTTTCCATTATATCAAATTCTAGTCCTTTAATAAAGCGCGGCGCACTAAATTAAAGGCATATAAGGTAGCGATATAACGAACATCTGAACGACTGCGTCCTCCAATAACAACACGTATTGATTGAACACCTGTTCTAGTGGCAAGGGCAATGAAAACTGTTCCTGCTGGTTGACCTTCAAGCTCATCTGGGCCAGCTACACCTGTCAGACCAATACCAAAATCGGCATCGGTCAAAAGACGTGACTGCTCTGCCATTTTTTCAGCTGTAAAGCTAGACACAACACCATGCTCCTGCAAGTCTGTAAGAGGAATCTGTAACATTTTAGATTTTTCTTCAATACTATAGGTCACAAAGCCACCGTTAAAGACCTTTGAAGAACCTGGGAAGTCTGCCAGACTAGACTGGAAGAGACCTGCAGTCAAACTCTCAGCTGCTGTAATGGTCTTACCCTGCTCCTTGAGCATTTCAAAAGCCACACGCGCCAAGCTGTTATCATCTCCATAACCATAGTGAAGTTCTGATAGTTCTTGACCTTCCAAGGTTTTAATGGCCATAATTTGAGCTTCAAGGGCATCTAACTTAATATCAGCTTCTTCTTGTGTCTTTGCCTTAGTAGACAAACGAAGAGTCACTTCGCCTGTTTTGGCATAAGGAGCCAAGGTTGGGTCTGACTGATTGTCAATTAAGTCAGATAAGACTGTAACCAACTGACTTTCTCCAATCCCAAAGAAGCGCAAAACACGTGAATACAGTGTCTGATTATCTTCAACAAAAAGGGGAACAAGATTTTGCAGTACCATTGGTTTGAGCTCACTTGGCGGGCCAGGTAAGACAATGTAGGTTACGCCACCAACTTCTAAAAGACTTCCAACAGCAAGACCAGTCACATTCTGAATAGGTGTAGAACCCTCCACAATCTGTGCTTGACGCTCATTGTTAGGCGTTCTGGCATACTGAGGACGGGTCGCAAAGAATTCGTCCAAACGCTTGCTTGCTTGTTCATCAAAAACGAGTTGACGTCCTAGATATTTGGCTAGAGTTTGCTTAGTCAAATCATCTTCGGTTGGGCCCAAGCCACCACAGAGCAAGACAATGTCACTACGTTTGCTGGCAATATCAATTGCAGATAAGAGACGCTCCTCATTATCACCAACAGCCGTGTGGAAGTAAACATCTACACCCAGCTCTGCAGATTTTTCAGACAAAAACTGGGCATTGGTATTAACAATCTGCCCTGTTAAAATTTCAGTCCCGACAGCAATGATTTCAGCTTTCATTTTTACCACCTACTTATTTATTCGCATTTGCTTCTTCATTTTAACAAAAAAATCCCCAATTCACTAAAAATTGGGGGGGGAAATCTGATAAAAACTTGATGATTTTGACTTTGTCTCTTTTTTGGAAAATAGCAGAGCAGGTTTTCCAAAAGAATCTTGTCAACTTTTACTTTCGTATCGAAAATCACCACTCGAAAACATGACACGCTCGAGGTCTCTACGATCAATTGATTTCAGAGAATCTTTTTCCAAAAGGTATACGCAATCGCAAACCTCAAAAACTTCAGATAAGTTATGAGAGGTGAGTAAAATTAACTTAGTCTTGCTCTGCTCCTTTAACAATTTATAAGCTCTAAAACGCCTTTGTTCATCAAGACCATCAAGCAATTCATCGAAAATGATGAGGTCAGATTGGATAGAAAGAAGATATAAAATAGCAAATAACTCTTTCATACCTAGAGAGTACTTGCCGATTTTTTGCTTCAGAAAATTAGCGCCACCCATTGTCTCTAAGTTTTTTTGAAAAACCACCTGCTCATCTACTTTTAGAAGTCGGAGATAGTCCTGAGCTGATAAGTGTTTGTCAAAAATTTCTAGATTTGGAATATAGGATACCTTACCTGATTCTATACAATTATCTGAAACTTTGATTTCTCCATTGATTGTGCTAAATAAGGTGCTCTTCCCAACACCATTACGACCAACTATGCCAAGTAAGCCGGTCTTTGGTAGGTTAAAGCTCAAATCTTGAAAGACTTCTGTTGTTAGGTTATTAACTTTCAATCCTGCCATCATTTACCTACTTTCCGATAGTAATAATGTTGGTACAAGTAAACTGAAAATACTATAAAAATAAGACTCATACTTGTCAAATATATAATACCGATTGTGATAGCCTTGCTTGGGAGTATTTTAACATCATTGATAAGTTGTCCATAGCCCAAGTACTCAAAAGGTACGAATTTCTTAAAAGGCTGAAACCATTCTTCCTGTGAAATTGTCATAAATCCTGTCAAGAAAACTACAATTAGTCCTATAACAACTAAACTTTTCTTGAAAATTAACGATAAAAATTGTCCTAAACTACCAATGAAAATCAAAGCGACTAGAAACATTGTTACTGTATTCAAACTCATTTTCCAAATTGGAAGTATGATACCATTTGACATTAAATAGGGATATTGCCAAGTTCCATAGCCATCAAACAAACCATTTATCACGTAACAAAGTAAAAAAACAGTCAGAGTCGTTACAAAAACCGCTAAAATTGGAACCACTAATTTCAGAACTAACTGTTTCGGCTTTCTACCTCCCATTAAATGATAAAAACGAATTTGTGAACTTTCAATATCGTGACTGACTCCGTCTGCAATCAGCACTGTAACAAGTACAAAAATAGTAGTTGATGATAACCACGCTACCATAGAGCGCCCTATAATAAATGCTGAATCACTGCTATCATTCACAGAAACACTAAAATTACCATTTACTGATTTAATGGCATTAAAATATCTAACCATTGCCTCAAGTTGGCGATACTCATCAGAATCCCTATCTTTCTCTGGAATAGAATCTAATCTAGACGTATTTAATTGATTTTCTAGATTTGCAAATGTAGCAAAATCATTGTTCTCGACAGCAGTAAGCTGCTTATCCCTAAAATCATGTTCTTTTTTGGCTGTTATTAAAGCCTGAGCAAGTCCCTCATCATTAGGATGTAGCTGTACTTCTTTTTCTAAGCTATTCACAGCCTGCTGGGCTTGCTGGTAATCTAATCTGATAAAGGCTAAATCAGCTTCAGCAAATCTTTTTCTAAAAACTGTTTGATTAACTGTAAACATACCTAGAATAAACAGAAAAAGAAGTACCAGACAAACTTGGTTTTTGGGATTTTTTAGAAATCGCTTCAATTCAAATGTAAAAAATTGCACTTGTTCTCCTCTTAAAATATCTACTTTTAATAATTCATATGTCGCACCAATAAGCCAGCAGACTTCTTAGTAAAGGCTTAAATTAACCACTATCATGGCTAAATTAATTAACTTAAGCAAATCCATGAGTACCAATAGATTTATATTTCTCGCCTCAGTATGTCTTGTAATGGTATGTGTAAAGGTACGCAGGATTCACACCATAATCTTTTCGTTCTCTTGTTGTAGAATATGTAAAACCATTAGGATACCTTAGTTCTTTATAGGTGTAGGAAATGTTTGTACCTCCCATGACATAATAAATTTCATATCGTGTGTTTGCTACAGTCGCAACGTGTACTGCCGATACAACATTTTTGGCACCCAAGCCAAATAACATTGCAATAATCACAATAAGCCAAACATTATTTTTAATTTTTTTCATAACCTTTTTCCTCCCAAAAATGAATTATATATTATTTTATATTAAGAACTAATTTACCAAATCAAATTACCAGCCATAATTTGGCTCCACACAGGTCAACATGGCATATAATAATTCTTCCGGTGTAACTTTCTTTAGTCCACCATAGGTTGGATCGATGACGGCATAAGATGGGTCCAGGTAATAGACATAGGCGATATCAGAACCATCCTGGGTCAGTTGATAACCAATACCTGTCACATTATGTTCACCACTTTTTCCTGGATACATTCTAGCATTGTCAATGGTGTAATACATTGGATAGCCATCGCGGATGTTCTGAATGAGACGTTCTTTAAAAAGGCGCATGTCTTCAGAATTTGAGCTAGAATTGGTGACTGTGGCTAGACGATAACCTGCCTGACCGACTGCGGGGTTGTCGTAACCAAAAAGATAACGGTTGAGAACCTGAATAGCATTGGCATTGTGGGTCCCGAAAGAGTCATCAGTCCCCATATCCTGAGCCAGTTGAGCTTGGGACACCGAAACTCCTTTATAGGATAAAATCATACTCACTGCTGTCGGTGCACACCAGTTCCAGGTTTGCTGGTACTGTTGGGAGACATTAAGAATGGCTTTTTGTCCTCCCTGTATTGAGGTGGAGGCAGTAGCATTATTATTGCCTATAATCAAACGATTAGCCGTTTCATCATCCATTGGTGGGTTTTCAACAGTCGTTGAATCCGTATAAGTTGAAGTGTTTCCTCCTGTCACACCGGCCGAACTCCCTCCTGTTTCAACTTCCTGACTTGGGGTTGGTTGAGTCTGGTTATCTTGAACAGAAGATTGTTCTGTAACCGATTCATTTGATGTTGATTCTTGACTATCTGATTGTGCTTCTTCCTTAGTCGAAGTACTGGTAGAGGCTTTCGTCGAAGATTGTGATTCTTCCAAAGTCACCTTATCTTTAGAAGAATCTGTTTTACCCGTTGTTGAAGGTTTTGAACTACAAGCTGACAAGATAGCTATTGAAAGTAAAACTAAAATAACTTTTCTCATAATCAATCACCACTTTCTGAATGAAAACATTTATTAATAGTTTATCAGCGATATCTTTACTTCCTATATAGCACTTTTTATCATAGATATCAAATATTTATACCATTTCTAGCTAATTCATCTAGCGACAGCTATTGTCCCCATCTTTCTTCATGAAAATCTCTAATTGCCAAAGCATAACCTAGGACTATTATAATAACTGAAAGGTAATAGCCAATATTAATATTGAGCAGGACATTTTTGACGTAAGAAATTAAATCATTACTATTAGTCTCAGAGTAACAAAATGGCGATAAGTTAAGGTGTAGAAAAATCACCCCTATTAAAAGGAGTGACACAACACCTAAAAAACGTCTATATTTAAAAGAATGAAAAATAACCAATAAGACTATCACCGTCAAAAAACTAACCCAATAACTTTTCATAAATTCAAATCCTGAAATATCTCTGACTTGATAGTTATTAGGGTCTATGATTGCTATAAAAGGAAGGCTTAGTGACACTAGATAAAGTGTTAATATAAACAAGCCATAATATTTTTTCATTAAAACCTCTATATATTATATTCAACGCATCAGATTTTATAGACTGGAGACCAAGTCATTAACTCTGTCATTTCCGTATCAGAAAGACAAAACCTAGGATCTTATTATTGTATAGAATCCTTTAAGATTGGAAACAAACAAAAAACCTTATTAAACATCAAAAAAACTTCATTAATAGTATTTTAGAGTGTTAGTTAAAAAACGGTATGTATAAGCTTCATCTTTAAATGATTTACTTGAAAGTTTTTCTTGTAATTGACTAGCTGTTATTAATAATTTTTTATTTTCTACAAATTTATTATTACGATATTTTTCAAGAAAAACAGAACCATCTCCATAAGCAACACAATAGTATTTCCCAAAATCTTTAATGAGTTCTGGAAATTCAGAAAAACCCAATGATAAGAAAGATTTCATCATATTTCTCCAACGTAACCTTCTAGTTACTACAACTTCTATTGAAAATTTTTTATCTTTTGTCATTTAAAATCTCCTTATAATAGCATCAACTTACATTGATAAGCTCCAATAGTCTAATAAAATATAGGTAAGCATGGGAAGAACCATAAGAATAGACTTTACCATATTAAACTTTATGTGTTTATTCTTTAAAGCTGAGTAAGTTATCATAACTATTATAATAAAAATGGTTATTACAGAAACAATCAAAAACCATAAGAAATCCAATCTAAATATACCCAGATATCCACAGTATAGCCATATTAACCTGATGATGAGACTCGAAACATATACATATTCCAAAGAATAACTAATTTGAAAATATTCATCGCAGTAAAAAATATTTTCAAGTACTTCCGTTAAAAATTTTACAACCTTGAAATAAATGAGTGCGGTAATAAAAAATATCACAACGTTAGCTATAAAAATGGTATCAATTTTTTGGGAAATCATATAGCTCATCAGTATGGAATAGCTGGTAAGTGATGTGTAAAATAATAACGGGTTCATATCAATTCCTCCTCCTGTACTATTTTCCTAATATTGATTAATTCACTTAATATAAATATACTTAGTACAATGACCAACAAGAAATAGTGTCTTGTATAAATGGAAAGAAATATTACTAAACAAAAAAAATATCTAATAGTAAGTATTTGCAAAATGCTAAATCTTTCCTTTACGATTAATAAATTAAATTCTTGTAAAGAACACACAAACGACAATAATAGTGCAATTATGAAATAGTTCAAAGAATAATAGTTCAAAATTATACTTATTCCTAACATTAGAAGAGTTTTGACAACCAAGGAATACTTGATATAAAATTGCAATTTCTTATTCAATATCATTTTATAATCTTGAATAGACAACAACTTATTATTTAAAAAAAAGTTATCATGTTTAAAATTTACAACTCTTCCATTGACTTTTTGAGTAAAAACCATAGCTACAGAAATAAGATAAATTACCACAAGCCATATCATTTCAGTACTTGATTGAAAATCACTCCATAAAAAGAATCCCACAGCTAGCATCATGTTAAAAAAATTGACCACTAGTCCGCGATGAAAAAGTTTAATTTCTTTATAATCAAAAATACTAATTCTTCCGTATAATAATCTGATAAGCCCTTGTTTATCGGAATACTTTCTTTGACTAAAGAAGCGAATAAATAACCAAGTGTAACTTGAATATAAAATTGCAATAATCATTGGTAGTAAAGAATTCTTAGCAAACAAAAAAGAAAGGTTATTTGGATAAAAAACTATCAAGAAAACTATCACAATCATTAGGACTGTTACCTCCGATAGTATTTTTATGTTGACAAGTTCCTCACTCAGTTTATTATTTTTAATAATTAACCATTCTAGAAAGATAGCAATAATATCAATAATAATAATAATAATAATATTAGACAGAGCTGATAAATTATCTAAATACAATAAAATACCAAAAAATAAAATACTATACGCTATTTTATAAAATATGTTATTTATAATTAGTCTTTGAAATAAAAAAAATTTCAGGAAGGAAAAATTATTTTGAGTAAAACCACTAAAAATAAAATCATTCTGGCTCAAATATATATTATTTTTTATATACATTATGCTTGTTAAAATCAATCTGTATAAAAGAAAAGCATAAATAAAATAGTCAGTATAAAAGTATAATAAAAAACTTGAGGAAATCAGTCGTAAAACAAAAAAAGCGACTTTACCAAAATCATACTTTTCCTGTCTCCTAACAAGACGATAAAATTCAGTATAAAATTCCATATCAATTATCCATATTAATAACAAAATCACAGACATTAGTTATAAGCTCAATATTATGATCAACAATAACAACCATTTTAGGAGAGCTCATAATTTCATTAACAACAAAATTAGCACTAACTCCGTCTAGAGACTCAAAAGGTTCATCAAATAAAATTACATTTGCACCCGATAGGAAGGCAAATAAAATTCCGACTTTTTTATAAGTGCCTTGTGATAATTCTACTAATGGTTGATGTAAAAACTTTGTTAAATGGAGTCCTTCTATATAGTTGTCCTTATTACTCAAATTAAAACTATCTAGTTTTCCCAAAAGGTTCAGTAACTCATCTATCGTAAATTTATTATAAAATGATAAGTCATGTATAGCTCTGTAGATCCTACCTTCAACAAATATATTACCCGAATCCGGAATAAGCTCTTTAGATATCAATTTTAAAAGAGTACTTTTTCCGCAACCATTTTTACCTATTACACCAATAATTCTTTTGTCAGTCATAATTGAAGTATCATCTATGAGATGTTGATCTTTTTTATATGAAAATGATAGATTTTCAATTTTAAACATTTGCTCCCCCCTCTAATAAAGCAGCTATATAAGTCAATGATATGATCAAGACATATAATAACAATAGTATCTTCATATCTTTTTTAGTAGTTGTTAACTCTTTCTGATGCCACTTATTAAGTATAGTTTTCAAATAGTAGCTACAATAAATTGATATTAGTAAAGCAATAAACTCAAATACTAAATGCCTATACAACATATTAAACTGCACCTCAAAACTTAACCCTCCAATTAATCGCATTTGTACGCCAACTGAGGCCATCTGTAAAATTAAAATCGGAAAGTTAATATACGGAAGTATAGTGATAACAAGGAAAAACACTACATTATTTTTAAAGAAAAATAATGTTCCTGGATTTTTCACAACATCTTTCATATAGGGAAGTGTTATAAAATTACTATTTAATAATAAAATATCCGTAAATAAATAAGTGATTAGTATTGTTAAAATAGAAATAGTTACTATATTTTTTATTTTCATTTCATCATTTAAAAAATGCGTTCGAGGATATCTCAAACGCATTTGACACCTCACTAGGCCCAACCTGTTGCATAACCAATAATAAATCCAAGCGGTCCTGCTAAACTGCTACCTGAACCTAAATAACCTGCAAGAACTGATGCTGCAGCAGTTACCCCTAAACGTGTAACTGTACCAACAAAGAATGCTGCCATACCTCCACCAATTTTAGGTGTTAAGGTTTTAACAACAGCATTATACCCTGAACTTTTGATTTTCGAATTTATCCAACTAGCAACTAAATAACCTGCTTTCATTTTTACCTCCCTGCATATTTAGATATGCTTAATTTCTGTATGACAAACAATTTATTAAAATATCACAACCAACCTGATGCTGTTCCTACAATCCATCCAAGCGGTCCTGCTAGACTACCACCTGCGCCAAAATATGTGGCAATTGTAGTTGCTGCAGCAGTTGCTCCAACTTTTACGACAGTGGTAACAAAAAACCTCGCGGTTCCATATCCAATTGAAGCAGCCAAAATTGATATAGTTTGATTTACTCCTCTTGCCTTCATTGAATTTACTATCCAATTTGCTACTAGATATCCTGCTTTCATAATCAATACCTCTTTCTACTTAAATATAAGCTATACATTAGATTAGCATTCTTTCCTTTACTTTTTTGATTGATCTAAAACCACAACCAAATATATAAGAACCCCATCGCTAATGCAGAAACAGTAGGATAGAATAATCTCTTTTTCATTTTTTTCCTCCTTTTTTATTTCTATGCTATAATGGTAACAAACTTTTTAGTTTTTTTAGGACTTTGTAACCTTTTGTCACATTGTTTGAGGAGGAAATATTATGCGTTGGGATTTTGGAGATGTTTATAAAAAAATCAGGGAATCTAAAGGGCTCACTCAGCAAGAAGTTTGTGGAGGAGTAATCTCACGAACGTCATTAGCCAAGATTGAAGCAAATCAACGTATCCCTTCATTTGAAAACATGATTTTCTTGCTTAATCAAATTGATATGACTTTAGAAGAATTCCATTATATCTGTCATTACTACAAGCCAAGTAAGCGACAAGAAATTATAAATACTGTTAAGAATAAAGTTATACTCACTGAAACAAAGGAGCTTGAGGCAATTAAGAAGCTATGTCAAGATTATCTAGCTATTCACCACGACCTTCCTATTCAGCATATCAATGAACGTTTGACGATTTTTCTTGAAATGAGAAAAAACGGTCCTCAAAGCAAGGACAAGGAGTTTCGTGAAACAGTAAAGACTATTTGGACCTATCTTGAAAAAGAAGACAATTGGTATTTTTCCGACTTACAACTTCTAAATGCAATTCTCTTTCACTTTCCAATTGAATCCCTACCAATCGTTACTGACAGACTACTTAATAGCCTAAAAAAATATAAGGACTATACTACTACAAAACCAATTGAATTGGTCATCCTTACTAATCTTGCAACTATTTATCTTCATAATAACCTTGAAAAAGAGTGTGAAAAGATAACAAAATTAACACTAGAGTTAGCTAAAAATCTCAAACGTTATGACAGTCTTGCCCTATCACAAGTTCGTCTTGGCATCTGTCGTAAAGATGATGAGTTGATTAAGAAGGTACTAGAACTTTTAAGTCTAACAGAGGAAACTGCTCTCTTAGAGACTATGGAAGAAGAAATTAAAAATTTTCGTTGAGAACTCAGCGGAAATTTTTGTTATTCGCAGCACACTCTTGCAAGGGGTGCTCTGCTATTTTCCCAAAGAAAAATCACTGAATCAAGGTCAGTGGAAAATGTGTATCAGCGTTCTTTCCAGAGGAGGGCATAGCCCAAAAATGCAAGGAGAGCTGAGATATAATAGCCAAACTGTAGTCCGGCTCTTAAGAGGCTGTTAAGGTAGGTGCCATAGCTGGTTGAACCCAGGTTTGATACGTAAAAGGGCGATCCATAAAGATAGAGCAGAATGACGCCAACTAGGGTCAATAAAACAATCGCCAAGGTTCCATGACTAGGCTTGGCTAGGACATATCCTACTAGTAAGGTGAGGAGCAGTCCGAAGCCCTGAAGGTGGCTGGCAACAAAGTCAAAGCCAGTTACTGTCACTTGGGAATAGCTGAGGGCATCCATGCTAGATGCAAAGGGAAGGAAAAACACTGCTAAATAAAGCACTGCGAGTATATAAGGGCCGTAGGTTTTCATAAATCTTGTCTCCTAAAGGAATTTGGACGCGGTCTGGGACCGCTCAATGGCTTGCGCTAGTATAGTCATTTGAAGGGCTTTGAAAAATCGTCACTATCAGCTTGCCCTACTCTCGGTTGAGAGAAAGAAGTTTCTTTAAATTCAAAGCTCCAAGAGTCTCTCCCTTATCTGAAAGCTCTTCATTCGGCTAAATCTTTCAATTCACACTCATCCTCATGGTCATTGACCAAGCCTGCTGCTTGCAGGAAAGAATAGACACAGACAGGTCCAACAAATTTGAAGCCCTGTTTTTTCATGTCTTTGGATATTTGTTCAGACAGATCTGTTTTGGCTGGCGCAGTACGGTAGTCGGCAACTGAGTTGACAATAGCTTGATTGTCTACATAAGACCAGATGTAGCTGTCAAAGCTTCCATAAGTTTCTTGGATTTTGAGAAAGGCTTGCGCATTGGCTCTCGTGGCAAAGATTTTGAGGCGATTGCGGATAACATCTGGGTTCTGTAAGATTTCTTCCAGTTCAGCGTCTGTCATCTGAGCGACTGTGTTCAAATCATAGCCATGAAAGGCTTGACGGAAAGCATCTCGCTTATTTAGAATAGTCTCCCAAGATAAGCCCGCTTGATAGGTTTCCATGCAAAGCAATTCAAAGAGAGCATGTTCATCATGGAGAGGCCGCCCCCACTCTTGATCATGGTAGGCAATATATAGGGGATTGGTCATCTTGACCCAAGAGCAACGCTTCATGTGACTCCTCCTGCTATTTCATCAGCATTTTGAGAGCTGATTTGATGTATTGTTCTGCGCTTTCGTTGGTTCCTTCAAAGAAGGCTTTGATTTTCTTGAGTTCTGTTGCCTTGTAGCCAAGGGCTAGGAGGGCTTCCATGGCTTCGTCGAGTTGGGCATTGCCTGCTGCTGCTTGTTTCGGAGCTTTGCCATTTTCCGCAGGAAGGTCAACAAACTTGCCTGCTAGATCCAGCACCATTTGCTGGGCAGTTTTCTTGCCGATTTTAGGGAATTTCATGAGGTACTTGATGTCACTGTTGTCAATGGCGTTGACAAGGCCCTCGTTGTCATCCACGGCGACAATGGCTAGCGCTGTTGTAGGGCCGATGCCTGAGACAGAGATGAGGTTGAGAAAAACAGCTTTTTCATCCTCTGTGTGGAAACCAAAGAGAAGTTGAGCATCTTCACGGACCACTTGATGGAGGTAAATTTGCACGTCTTGGTTGACAAGGTCTGTAAAGCTATATGGATTTGCCACATTGATAATGTAGCCCAATCCACCAGCTTCAACAACGATGTATTTAGCTGTAATTTTTGTTAGTTTTCCTTTGATATAATCGAACATGATATTACTTTCTTTTTCTATGCTGAGTTTTTTTAGTAAGTTAGTACTTGCCTAACTCTCTCAAGCTAGTGTGGTTTTCCTGAATACGGCGGAACATTTTTTCCATGTCAGCCTTGCTAAAGTTGACAAGGACTGGACGGCCATGAGGACAGTTATAGGGATTCTTACATTGGGCTAATTGAACCAAGAGGTCTCGTGCCGAATAATCATCCAAAACATGATTGGCCTTGATGGAACGTTTACAAGACATCATGATAGCCAACTCTGCACGGTATTTCTTGATAGAAACTTCGTTGGTTAGGAGGAGCATATCGCACATCTCATAGACGCCCGACTCAATTTCGCTCTCCTTCATCCAGATCGGATGCTCACGCAGAATAAAGGTATTGTCACCATAGGCTTCAAGGTTGATACCAACCTGATTAAGCAAGGGCATTTTTTCCTGTAAATTGAGGAAATCAGAAGCTGAAAACTCAAACAGGTATGGAACCAAAAGCTGCTGTAGAGAGCTGTCAACGTCACCGATTTTTTCACGGTAATACTCATACTTAACGCGTTCTTGGGCTGCGTGTTGGTCAATGATATAGAGACCTCCATTGCCTTGAGCAAAAAGGTAGGTTCCGTGCATCTGACCAAAATAATCCAACTCTGGGAAAGTTGAGCGCTCTTCATTTTCCAGATGATCAATCAACTTATTGATTTTAGTCTTATTCTTAAAGTCTAAACTCTCATGCTCATCATGGTCTTCAACAGACTCAGAACGTTGGGCAAGTTTAACAGACGTAGAGCTTTTATCTTGGTCAACTTGCTTTACAGGGTTGTCAACTTGCTCAATTAATACTGCTGGCTTCTCCTCAACAAGATCTGACTTCATGAAGAAGTCATTTCGCTCCTTGTCATAGTAGAGATTGGTCTGCTTGAGCGGTAAGGTCGTCTGCTCAGGCTTAGACTGACCACGAGTGCTTGACTTGGCCAAATTTTCCAAAGCATCCGGAATCAGATCTTGTTCCTTTAGGCTTTGGGAAATGGCAGAGCTAATCAGCTGCATCAGTTCCTTCTCTTTTGAAATACGAACCTCTTGCTTAGTTGGGTGAACATTGACATCGGCCAAGTAAGGGTCAATCTGAATGTCAATGACTGCAATTGGAAAACGTCCCACCATAAGTTTAGAGCCATAGCCGTCTAGGATAGCACGATTGAGTAGGAAATTTTTGATATAGCGGCCATTAATAAGGATGGTAATATAGTTTCTGTTGGCTCTGGTCAGTTCAGGAAGACTGACATAGCCAGATACTTCAAAGTCCAAGTCACTGTTAGAAATCTCTACCATCTTTTTAGCCGTATTGAGACCATAAATACCAGCAATGGCCTGACGCAAATCTCCTGTTCCAGAGGTCTTTGTCATTTCTCGGCCATCATTAATAAGGGTGAAAGCTACCTCAGGATGAGCCAGACTAAGACGGTTAACCACATCAACAATATGAGCCAGCTCTGACTGAATACTCTTCATGTATTTAAGACGGGCTGGGGTGTTAAAGAAGAGATTTTCGACCTTTATCTTGGTGCCAACAGGTGTTGAGACGGGTTCTACTTTTTCGATTTCCCCTCCATTGGCCACAAGGAGGGTTCCGTGGGCTTCACCAGCAACTGCTGTTTTAACAGTGAATTTACTGATTGAGGCGATAGAGGGGATGGCTTCACCTCGAAAACCAAGTGTTCGTATGCGGAAGAGATCTGATTGATTTTTAATCTTACTTGTGGCATGACGACGGAGACTTAGTGCAACGTCATCCTGAGCAATCCCCTCTCCATTATCCGTAATTTGAATGAGTTTTAAACCAGATTCCTCAATTTCAATGGTTATCTGTCTACTTCCAGCATCAATAGAGTTCTCTACCAGCTCTTTGACAACACTGGCAGGTCTTTCAATCACCTCACCAGCAGCAATCTGATTGGCAAGAATTTCTGGAAGCTCAATAATTTTTGACATAATGTATCCTCGCTTTATACTCAATGACAATCAAAATCAGACTGTACTGGAAAAATACAGCTGACGAAGTTAGCACCAAAACTAGATATTATCTTTTTGATTTTCCTAGAGTAATACTTCTTACCATTATAGCATAAAAAGAAGGGCAGTTCTCTTGTCAAACTCCCCTTCTTTTTAAGTTGTCAATATAATGTAAACTTCATTTACACAACAGACAATAATACTTTACAGCATCTTTTTGAGTTCATAGATGGTGTTCATGGCTTCCATCGGAGTCAAATTCATGAGATCGATGGCCTTAAGAGCTTGAACAATTGTCTGAGACTTGTCATCTTCAAAGAGGGACAATTGCTGAGGCTCTGCTATTTCCACTGTTGTGTCTAATGGTTCAGAAAGCTCAGAAGTAGAGAGTTGAACAGCATTTGATTCCAAGGAAGTTAAAATCTTATCTGCCCGTTCAAGCAGTGCTTTTGGCAAGCCTGCAATCTTGGCCACATGGATACCATATGATTTGTCAGCCGGTCCTTGTGCAATTTTATGGAGGAAGGTGACCTCGCCATCTTTTTCCAAGGTTGCCACATGGACATTGACAAGTTCTGTCAATTGGTTTGACAGGTCAGTCAACTCATGGTAATGGGTGGCAAACATGGTCTTAGCCTTGATATGGTTATGTATATACTCAATAATTGATTGAGCGAGAGCCATACCATCATAAGTGGCAGTCCCACGTCCCAATTCGTCAAAAAGGATGAGAGAGTTTTGGCTGGCGCGCTTGATGGCTTGATTAGCTTCCATCATTTCAACCATGAAGGTTGATTGGCCCGAAATCAAGTCATCTGCCGCCCCGATTCTAGTGAAAATGGCGTCAAAAACTGGAAGATCAACCTTGTCTGCCGCAACGAATGACCCAATTTGAGCCATGATAACTGTCAAAGCTAGCTGACGCATATAAGTTGACTTACCACTCATATTAGGACCAGTAATCAATTGAATGCTGGTCTTTTGATCAAAGTGAATACAATTTGGAATATACTCTTGGACCCCCATAACCACTTCGACAACAGCATGGCGCCCATTTTCAATACTAATCTCATGCTGCTTATTAAAACTTGGGCGGACATAGTGGTTATTTTCAGCCACAACAGCTAAGCTTTGGAGAACGTCCACTGTGGCAATTGCCTTGGCTAAATCTTGAAGTCGTGTGATATAGCGTTCAACTTGTGCTCTGATACGCATGAAAATATCATACTCCAAACTTGAAGACTGTTCACGCGCTTCCAGCATCTCCCCTTCAATTTTAGCCAATTCAGCAGTTCCATAACGCTCAGAATTTTTCAAAGTTGCTTTACGGAAGAAATGCTCCGGCACCAAGGACAGGTTAGAATTAGTGACGTGGAAATAATACCCGTCTTTTTTATTGTAGTCAATCTTAAGATTGGTGATGCCAGAAGCAGCCCTTTCTTTGGCTTCAATATCAGCAATCCAAGTCGTTCCCTCACGCAAAACCTTACGGTAATTATCCAGAGTTTGGTCAAAACCTGTTCGGATTATATTGCCCTCTGTAATAACCGCTTGGGCATCTGGGTCAATAGCAGAGCGAATGAGACTTTCTAATTCTGGCAGAGTGTCAATTTGGTTGACAAGCTTGTCAAGTTCTGGAGAGCCAAAGGATTCTAAGATGGCCTTAATCAGGGGAACCTGCGCCAGCGTATTGCCCAACTGCAACAAATCTTTAGGATTTGCCTTACCGAAAGAAACACGGCTGGCTAAACGTTCAATGTCATAGACGCCTTTTAGGCTATCGGACAAATCACTGCGCTCAAAGAAGTGATCTAAGAAGACTTGAATAATGTCCTGACGTTCCTTAATCAGCTCCTCATTAACCAGAGGACGGTCAATCCAGTTACGCAAAAGACGCATACCCATAGCCGTCTTAGTCTCGTCTAAGAGCCAATAAAGACTGCCATGCTTCTTGCTGGTTCTAGCATTCTCCAGCAAGTCCAAACTAGACTTGGTCGCATAAGACATCTGCAGGTAATCCTTGATTTCATAGTGAAGGACCTTTTGTAAATGGCTGAGCTCACGTTTCTGAGTCCTATGGACATATTGCAGGAGCTTTTCCGCCGCCGAGATTTCTAAGTCTGTCAAGCTGGTGTCAATCAAGTGTACATCTTCAAAACGCTCTTTCTCAGTAGAAAGAAGGAGATTCATTTGCTTAACTAGAACCTGTTCATCAGCCTCTGACAGGTCAAAACCTAGAACCACTTCACGGGCTTTTAGGTTTTGAATTTCACTGCGGACAGTGGCAAAGTCTGTCAAGCTAGTCGCAAAGAATTCACCTGTTGACACATCCATATAGGCTAGGCCAAAGTTTTTTCCATCAGAGTCGAGAGCCACTAAGAAATTATTGGCGCTGTCTGGTTTGGTAGAATCAACGACTGTCCCTGGTGTGATGACCTGAACCACTTCACGCTTGACAACACCTACAGCCTGTTTGGGATCCTCCATCTGCTCAGCAATGGCTACCTTGTGTCCCATTTCAACCAAGACATCAATATACTGTTGGGCAGAATGATAGGGTACCCCTGCCATAGGGATTGGGTTCTCTGCATTTTTATTTCGGCTAGTTAGGCTGATTTCTAAAATCTGGGCAGCCTTAACAGCATCTTCATAGAATAGTTCGTAAAAGTCTCCCATGCGGAAAAGCAAAAAAGCATCTGGATAGTCTTTTTTTACATCCAAATACTGTTGCATGCCAGGAGATATTTTTTCATTTGCCATTGGCTAACTCCTTGTTTATCTTATCTTCCAAAGTTTTAGTCATATACTGAATCAAGTCACTGGCATCCTGCATCTTAGCGCGGTAGTCTTGAACAATGGGAAGGCCAGTGAGCTCTGCTTCAAGTTTACTTGCTTTTTCATCAGCAAGGTTTTGGGCTTGTTTTTTATCAATCTTCTTAAAAAGCACAGCATCTTGCTGGTAAGCCTTCATCTTATGGGCCAAATGCTCAAGTTCAGGATATGACTGCATTTTTTGCTCTGCTTTTTTAAAAGCAATTATACTCTCGTGTTCTTGAATGGCCTCTTTAAGATGCTCGACTGCTCGGTCGTAGGTTCTCATATTGCTGCTGATAATTCTTGTTCAAATTTACGAGCTGTCTCTTCGTCTTTACAAATAACCAAAAGAGTATCTGCACCAGCAATAGTTCCTAGAATCTCAGGGATAGCATCACTGTCAATAACATTGGCAAGAACATCCGCTTCACCTAGATTAGTATGCAAGACCAACATAAAACCAGCTCGTGCCACTTTCAAAATATAGGAAACCACAGCAGAGCTAAATTTGCTATTACTTGTTTCAGCAAGACTATAATAGAGCTTTCCTTCAGCATTTCGCAACTTGAGAAGGCCGATTTCGCGCAAGTCACGTGAAAGGGTTGCTTGGGTAACATCAATCCCTTCTTCGTGTAAATGATGTTTGATTTCTTCCTGAGTCCCAATTTGGCCTGACTGAATCAAACGCTTAATGAGATTTTGGCGATTTATTTTATTCATTAATTTTCTCCGTTTATGCATAATATCTCTAGAATTATATCAAAAAAGTGATTTTTTTTCACCTTTCTATCGTTAATTCTCAAGGGTTTTAGTGGAAAAATCGCAAATTAATAATTTTATCCAATTGCTAGCGTTTTCTATTGCAACAGCTCTGCTATTTTGTGATAAAATAGAATGACTATACTATAACGAGGAGACACTCATGGATACCAAAAAACTCATTGCTGAGGAAATTGCCAAGGTTGTACCTGAACTTGAGCAAGATACTATCTTAAACTTACTTGAAACACCTAAAAATTCTGATATGGGAGACCTTGCCTTCCCTGCCTTTTCATTGGCTAAAGTGCTTCGCAAAGCACCACAAATGATTGCTAGTGATATTGCTGAAAAAATTGATGCCAGCAACTTTGAAAAAGTTGAAGCAGTTGGTCCTTACATCAACTTCTTCTTAGACAAAGCTAAAATTTCTGCTACTGTTCTTAGTCAAGTCCTTGAGGCAGGCAGCGACTATGCCAACCAAGACCTTGGACAAGGCCGCAACATTGCCTTTGATATGTCTAGCCCTAACATCGCAAAACCTTTCTCAATCGGTCACTTGCGCTCAACTGTTATCGCAGACAGCTTGGCAAACATTGTAGCTAAACTGGGTTACAATCCTGTTCGCATCAATCACTTGGGTGACTGGGGTAAACAGTTTGGAATGTTGATTGTTGCCTACAAAAAGTGGGGCGATAAGGAAGCTGTTGAAGCTAACCCAATCGCTGAACTCTTGAAACTCTATGTCCGCATCAATGCTGAAGCTGAAGAAGATCCAAGCTTGGATGAAGAAGCACGTGAATGGTTCCGTAAATTGGAAGCAGGCGACGAGGAAGCAACTAGCCTATGGCAATGGTTCCGTGACGAAAGCCTCGTAGAATTCAACCGTCTTTACAATGAACTTAACGTTTCTTTTGATTCTTATAATGGCGAAGCTTTCTACAATGACAAGATGGATGAGATTGTTGAGCTCCTTGAAGCTAAAGGACTATTGGAAGAATCTCAAGGTGCCCAAGTTGTCAAATTGGATAAATATGGCATTGAACATCCAGCTCTGATTAAAAAATCGGATGGCGCTACGCTTTACATTACACGTGACCTTGCAGCTGCCCTTTACCGCAAACGCACTTACGATTTTGCCAAATCAATCTACGTCGTTGGTAATGAACAATCTGCCCACTTCAAACAACTTAAGGCTGTTTTGAAAGAAATGGGTTACGACTGGTCTGATGACATGACTCACGTTGCCTTTGGTCTTGTTACTAAAGGTGGTAAGAAATTGTCAACACGTAAAGGTAATGTTATCTTACTTGAGCCAACTATCGCAGAAGCTGTATCTCGTGCCGCTTCACAAATCGAAGCTAAGAACCCTAACCTTGCTAACAAAGAAGCTGTTGCTCATGCAGTTGGTGTTGGTGCCATCAAGTTCTACGACCTTAAAACTGATCGCATGAACGGATATGACTTCGACCTTGAAGCCATGGTATCCTTCGAAGGTGAGACTGGACCTTACGTTCAATATGCTCATGCACGTATCCAATCTATCTTGCGTAAAGCTGAGTTTACAGTAGATGTCAACAAAGTTTACAGTCTTAAGGATGCGGAAAGCTGGGAAATCATCAAACTTATCCAGGACTTCCCACGTATCATTGTTCGTGCTTCAGACAACTTTGAACCATCTATTATTGCTAAATATGCTATCAGCTTAGCACAAGCCTTCAACAAATACTATGCTCACACGCGCATTCTTGATGAAAGCCCAGAACGTGACAGCCGCCTAGCCCTCAGCTATGCTACTGCAACTGTTCTTAAAGAAGCCCTTCGTCTTCTTGGCGTTGAAGCTCCAAACGAAATGTAATTCTCATATAAAACCATCCTCCTTGTACAAGCAAGGAGGATTTTTTGATTTGCCAACTACATAATAAAAAAGGTTGGAGTAACATGGTGCTACTTCAACCTTTGACTTGCAGTTTTAACAATATTATCGCTTAGTTTTTTTCGTATAGTTTTGGAATTTTTGTGAATTGTGTCAATACAAATCCAAGAACAAATGACATTACGATAGCTGCAATGAAATACCAAACGTTATTTGGATCTGTGCTAGCTCCTGCTGGGATTTCAGCTGGAGTGATATACGATGGAATAGCGAAGAGTCCCATACCACCCATTGTAAATCCTGTAGTGTTAAAGAAACCAAGGAAAGCTCCTTGAATAGCCCCAGCAATACATGTCATAACAAATGGCGTACGCATTGGAAGAGTAATACCGTAGATAGCTGGTTCAGTTACCCCAAAGAGGGCAGAGATGAAAGCTGGAATTGTCAATTGTTTAACTTTATCTTCTTTTGTGCGAAGGAAAATATTTAAAAGGGAACCTGCTTGTGCAAAACAGATAGCTACTGAAGCGACAAGAAGAGTACTCCATCCTTTTGTTGCAAAGTCCAAGATAGCAATAGGAACAAGACCCCAGTGAAGACCAAACATAACAAGTACTTGCCATAGAGCACCAAGGATGATACCAAAAACAACAGGACTAAAGTTATAAATACCTTGGAAAATAAAACCTACGAGGTCAGATGCCCAAGTCATAAGTGGTCCGATAACAATATATGCAAGAGGAACCGTAATCATCATTACCAAGAAAGGAACAATAAAGACTTTTACAACATCTGGTACAACTTTATTGAAGAATTTTTCAAATTTTGCACCTGCAAACACTGCTAGTATGATTGGAAGGACTGTTTGTAGGTAGCTTGATGCTGGGAAGATAATTGGTAAACCAAGGAATGTAGCATAAACTGGCGATTCAATAACTGATCCCGCAAACAGAGTATATAGTGGAGCGTCTCCTGTGAAACTTGCTGAAATATTTGGATAAACCAAAGCAAATGCCAATGCCATCGCAGTAAATTTGTTCATTTTGAAACGATTAGCTGCGTTGTAAGCCAAAATAATTGGCAAGAACTGGAAGAAGCCATCACCAACTGCATTCAAGACAATATAAGCACCATCAGTAGTTGGAACACCACTAGCGGCCATAAGAGCTACCACACCTTTAATCATCCCGGCTGCAGAAAGTGCGCCAAGCATTGGTTGGAAGATACTTGATACCAAGGCTACAAATTGGTCAAATAGATTTCCTTTTGGTCCACCATCACCTTCATCAATGTCTAAGCTACCACCAGCGGCAAGTCCGCCAACTTTAACAACTTCTTCATAAACATCAGGTACATGGTTACCAATAACCACTTGGTATTGTCCCCCTGCTTTAACAACCGTTACAACGCCATCACGTTGTTTAAGGTAATCATCATCAGCTTTTGACTCGTCTTTCAAATCAAAACGTAAACGTGTCACACAGTGTTTTAGACTGTTGATGTTTTCTTTTCCACCAACGTGTGCGATGATGTCTTTTGCTAATTCAGTATATTTTGCCATACGAATAGGCTCCTCCTAAAATTTTTGGATAGTTGTTTTTGTGTAAACAAAAAACCTAAGAAAATACCAAATAAACACTCCTAGCTACGTTATAGCCAGTTGATTATCTCGTATTCACTTAGGTTTTGCCTGCCTACCAGTAACAATCCTTATAATCTAATAATAGTCTTTTCTCCCAAAAATTGCAAGCGTTTTCTTGATTTGCATATGATAATATCTGTTTTTCGTGCTATAGTATCATTTTTATGTAAAAAATATCAAAAAGTAGCTTTTTTCGTATTTATACTTAAAAAAGAGCTGAGGTTTTTCCTCAGACTCTTAGGCTTCATTCTATTAATTCTGATTGCTCAGTACTTATCATAGTTTTTTCGTCGAATTTTGAAATCCGATGAAATAACTTCATCAACGTCAATGACAGAGATGAAGGCATCTGGATCTAGCTCTGCCATTATGCCTCGAACATCACGCACTTCACTGGGGTTAAGCACCACATAAAGGACATTAAAATCAGTACCAGAGTAAGCACCTTGCCCCTTGAGATAGGTAACTCCTCGGTTGATTTCCTGGAGAATAGCTGACGCTGCTTCTTGCGATTTTTGTGTGATAATCAGCATTCCACGTACGGTGTAACCGCCATTTTGTACGATAGTCAGAACCTGACTGTAAACAAAACTAGCTACCAAAGTGTAGAGCATATGTTGGAGATCGATATAAACCAAGGAAGCCGTCAAAACTAGTGCATCAATCAAAAGCATGGTTTGTCCCAGTTTGAGGCCTAGTTTTTCTTCGAGAACGCGACCTACGATATCTGCTCCACCTGTTGTAGCACCATAACGGAAAACTAAACCACTGCCAGCACCGGAAAAAATCCCTGCAATAACAGCAACCAACATCATATCATTATGAAGAGCTACTTCAATTGGAACTTGCTGCCAAATCCAAATAAAACCAGACATCAGAACCGTACCATAGATGGTCAGTGCTAAAGATTTTTTTCCTAAAATATGCGCTCCAAGTATAAAAAGCGGTAAGTTCAAAATTAAGGATGTAAGGGCTGGATCAATATTGTACAAGGCATGAACAATGAGGGTTATTCCTGCCACCCCACCTTCAGCCAAATGGTTAGCCATATTGAATTTTACAAAGCCAAAGGTGTATATAGCAACACCCAGAGCAATCAAAATAAGCTTCCTTAATTTTAACAACAAATCTTTGTTCATCTCTTTCTCCTATCTTCTGATAGTATTCTAGTGATTATCAGTCAAATAATGTCTTTTAAAATCAAGATAATAGACTTCAGTTTCGACTTGCTGTACCTTAGTACCACCTTCATCTCACTTTCTCGTCTGATTTTGATTTTATTTGAGTATTATTCGACTATAAATCCTCACAATATTCAATTTTTAAAGTTCAGTGCACAAAGATGCCACAGAAGGCAGAGCCTAACGTGGCATGAAATTTATAATTCTAAATGATGAAATATTAACCTTAAACCATGAGAGAAATTATTAATCCATATCGACAAATCGGCCCATAACATGAACATTTTCGGCAACTGATACGAATGCTTCCGGATCAGCTTTACTCATTAGGTATTTAAAGTCGCTATACTCTTCTCGGGTAATAATCGTTATCAGAACTGCTTTCTTTTCATGATTATAAGTCCCCTCAGCATCATTAATACAGGTCACCCCACGATGCAATATTTTATGAATTTTACGTGTAACACGCTCTGGATGACTTGTCACAATCATAGCCTGCATTTTCTTTTGCTTAGTAAATAAGGCATCGGTCACACGGCTAGATACAAAGATAGTAATCATTGAATAGAGCGCGTATTGCCAACCAAATAACAGACCCGCAAAAATCATGATTGCACCATTAACCATTAAGGAAATGCTTCCGACATCTCGACCTGTCTTTTTACGTATCGTCAGACTGACAATATCAGTTCCTCCACTAGATATTCTAGATTTTAGTGCAAAACCAACTCCAGTTCCCATAACCAAACCACCAAAAATGGCATTAATGAGTGGATCTGGTGTTAATACCACATGAGGCATAAATTGGATAAAAACTGAGCTCACCGTTACCGTTATAAAGGTAAAAATCGTAAATTTTCGCCCAATTTGGTACCATGCTAAAACCAATAGAGGAAGATTGATAGCATAAAAGGCTACTGAAACTGGTATGGTAAATCCCAACCAACGCTCACTTATTGCCGAAATGACTTGTGCCAAACCAGTTGCTCCACTAGAGTAGACATGTCCTGGTTGGAAAAAGAAGTTGACGGCAATAGACGACATGAGGCCATAAAAGAGAGAAGCTGAAAACTTCTCTGCATATTTTTCTTTAGAGATACCTCGAAGAGTATCCAAAAGGCCAAATTTTTTCGCCCAGCGACTAACGATAAATTTAAGACGCTTAACGAGGGGTGCTTTTCTAGTCATTGTTTTCGATTGATAATGCTAATTCTTCTAATTGTTTGTCTGCAACAAGACTTGGAGCTTGAGTCATTGGATCTGAAGCCTTGTTGTTTTTAGGGAAGGCAATCACTTCGCGGATATTGTCTTTTCCAGCCAAAATCATTACGAAGCGGTCAAGTCCGATTGCCAAACCTCCATGCGGTGGGAAACCATAGTCCATTGCTTCCAAGAGGAAGCCGAATTGGTCATTGGCATCTTCTGCTGAGAAGCCAAGTGCTTTAAACATGCGCTCTTGCATGTCTTTTTGGTTGATACGAAGGCTACCGCCACCGAGCTCGTATCCATTAAGAACGATATCGTAAGCCACAGCGCGGACCTTAGCCAAATCACCTTCAAGCTCATGAGCTGATTCTTCAGTTGGCAAGGTGAATGGGTGATGAGCTGACATATAACGCCCTTCTTCTTCAGACCACTCAAACATTGGCCAATCAACCACCCAAAGGAAGTTGAATTTAGAGTTGTCAATCATGTCAAGCTCTTTAGCGATGCGCGTGCGAAGAGCTCCAAGTGTATTATTGGCAACTTCAAGTGTGTCAGCCACAAAGAGTACCAAATCATTGTTTTCAAGTTGTAAAGCAGCTGTCAACTTATCTTCAATACTTGTCAAGAACTTAGCAATCGGTCCTGTGACAGTACCGTCAACATATTTGACCCAAGCAAGACCTTTGGCACCGAATTGTTTGGCCACTTCGGTCATTTGGTCGATATTTTTACGTGAGTATTTATCCGCATTGTTTTTAACAACAATTGCTTTAACTGCAGGAGCTTCAGAGAACACTTTGAAGTCAACGTCCTTGACAATATTTGTCAAGTCTTGTAAAAGCATGTCAAAACGCGTATCAGGTTTGTCTGAACCATAGTTATTCATAGCATCATCATAAGCCATGCGTGGGAATGGTAAAGTCACATCAATACCCTTAGTATCTTTCATGACTTTAGCAATCATGCCCTCTGTGATATCTTGAATTTCTTTCTCAGATAAGAATGACGTTTCCAAGTCAACTTGTGTAAACTCAGGTTGACGGTCACCACGCAAGTCTTCATCACGGAAACATTTAACGATTTGATAATAGCGATCAAATCCAGCATTCATAAGAAGCTGTTTTGTGATTTGCGGACTTTGTGGCAAAGCGTAGAAATGGCCTTGGCTAACACGAGATGGCACCAAGTAGTCACGCGCACCTTCGGGCGTTGATTTTGTCAACATTGGTGTCTCAACATCGATAAATTCAAGCTCGTCAAGATAATTACGGATTGAGTGAGTTACTTTAGCACGCAATTTGAAGTTTTCCAACATCTCTGGACGACGAAGGTCAAGATAACGGTAACGAAGACGTGTTTCATCAGCAGCTTCTACGCCATCTTTGATTTCAAAAGGTGTTGTTTTAGCCGTATTTAGAACTGTTAATGCTGAAACTTTAAGTTCAACTTGACCAGTTGGCAAGTTATCATTAGCTTGTTCACGCGCAGCAACTTGACCAGTCACTTCAATAACAAATTCAGTACGAAGACTTTCAGCAGTTGCCATCACTTCAGCTGAAACTTCCTCAGGATTGATAACCAACTGCATGATTCCTTCACGGTCACGAAGGTCAATAAAGATAAGGCCTCCAAGGTCACGACGACGACCTACCCAACCTTTCAAAGTGATTTCTTGTCCGATATGTTCCGCACGAACACGACCAGCATACATTGTACGTTCCATGTTATACATTCTCCATCTAATAATTCCTAAACCCAAAATCATCTAAAAATACAAACCACTGCAATCTTCTATATCACAGCTGGTCTTTGATTCTGACTTTAGTTACCTATATAATTTTCATTCCCTCCTATTATAGCAAAAAGCATACAAAAACCCCACCCATTAGGAGGAGTTTTTTAGGGTTTTTGAAAATAGCAGAGCTGGAGCCAGGTATAGACCATAAAAGCTTTTCAAGCTAAGTCCCAGCTTTTGTTTTCAAAATCTCAATTCAAGCCCAGCTTCTCTGCCAAAATGGACCTGAAATCTGATTCGTCATTAAGAACATCTTTAATCTGTCTATCCTTATGATAGTTAGCCAAAAAGTCAGCAAAAGGAAGAATGAGATAGAAATAAGTCCCGTAGTGTCCTAAAAAGTAAGCTATTGCGATTGCTGCTAGGTTGAATAAGATGGTAAGCCAAACACGACGACGAAAGAATTGATGAATATAGCCTGACAACTGTCCTTTTTCCCAATTGTGACCCATTTCAATAACTGGAATCATGTTAATTAGAGTAATGACTAACATATTTAAGAGACCGAAAAAGAGGACGGACAACCATTCATCTTCATAAGCAACCAAGGTCTTAACAGCCAAGGGGAAGAGAGACATGAGAGCATGGGCTATGACATCAAAAAGAAGACTTTCTAACTTAGTAATCTCAGTTCGCAACACAATCTTAGTCCGACGATACCAGATATTGATTAGCAGCATGAAACTGACTAGAAAAAGACTAATTTCCTTGAAGAAGTTAAAGAGTTCTGTCGAATTTGTCGGTGCTTCAATTTCCAGAACCAAGATCGTCATGATGATGGCAATAATAGCATCACTAAGAATATCAAACCGTTCCAGCAGTTTCTTCATAGGTCATCTCCCTTCAAGATAGTTGTAGTAATGTTGCTAGCTAAAAACTCCCTTTCATTTGAAGAGGAGTTTCAGCTTATTTTCTATAATCGCATGACTATGTCTTTATCGTTTATGACTAGGGTCCTTACTTGGAAATCTAGCCACTCTCACTTCTAAAAATCTAGTTTAATTGTTCTAAGATAGCTCCAAAGTCTGTCATGATGTCATCAAAGCTTGCTGTGACTTCTTGGCGAGTGGCATTGTTTTTGATGCTTACTTGACCGGCTTCTACTTCGCTTTCACCCAAGGTGATGACAGCTTTTGCTTTGAAGGTGTCCGCAGATTTGAATTGGGCCTTGATTTTGCGGCCAAGGTAGTCACGTTCTGCTTTGAAACCTTGTCTGCGGATGGCTTGGATGAGCTCTAAAGCTTTGCCATTGGCGCCAGCCCCCAAAACAGCCATGTAGACATCCATCTCTTCTTCAACAGGCAAGTTGATGCCTTGTTTGTCAAGGATGAGGAGGAGGCGTTCAAGACCCAGACCAAAACCAAAACCTGGTGTTTCAGGACCGCCGAAGTACTCGACCAAACCGTCATAACGGCCACCAGCACAGATGGTCAAGTCTGACTTGTCAACATTAGTGATGAACTCAAAAATCGTGTGGTTGTAATAATCGAGACCGCGCACCATGTTAGTGTCAATAACGTAAGGAATCTGGAGGGCCTCAAGCATATCACGCACAGCATCAAAGTGAACTTGACTTTCCTCATCAAGATAATCCAAGATAGATGGCGCATTTTCAACGGCTAGCTTGTCTTCTTTCTCTTTAGAATCAAGCACGCGCAATGGGTTTTCATCCAAACGGCGTTGGCTGTCTTTTGACAAGCTGTCGCGCATTGGTGTCAGGTAGTCGATAAGGGCTTGACGATAGGCTGCTCGGCTAGCAGGGCTACCCAAAGAGTTGAGGTGGAGGGTCACATCCCTGATGCCAAGCTCTTGGAAGAGTTGGTAGGCCATAGCAATGGTTTCCACATCTGTTGCAGGATTGCCTGAGCCAAAAGCCTCAACACCGATTTGGTGGAATTCACGCAAACGACCAGCCTGTGGACGCTCGTAGCGGAACATAGAGCCAATATAGTACATCTTAACTGGCTTTTGCACCTCAGGCGCAAAGAGTTTATTCTCTACAAAAGAACGCACAACCGGAGCTGTCCCTTCTGGACGAAGAGTGATGTGACGGTCGCCCTTGTCGTAGAAATCATACATTTCCTTAGTGACAATATCAGTAGTGTCACCGACAGAGCGAGAAATGACTTCGTAATGTTCAAACATAGGTGTACGAATCTCACCATAATTGTATTTTTTAAATGTTTTACGTGCCACATTTTCCACATACTGCCACTTAGCAGCATCAAGAGGTAAAATATCCTGAGTCCCTTTAGGTTTTTGAAGTTTCATTGATTAAGATACAAAGAGCGTTAAGAAAACGAGAAGAAAATAGGAAACTGACGATGAGTCCCAAAGACTCAAGGAAGTTTATCTTTTTCTCGACGTTTTTAGCTCGTGTTCAATTTAAAACACTGGCTAGTTGTGCTCAATTCCTTTCCTAGATTTAATGAGATAGAAACAAAGATTCTTAGTTTAGCTCGTGTTCAATTTAAAACACTAGCTAGCCTGTGCTCAATTCCTTTCATAATTTGTCAAAGAAAAAAGGTTTTAGCCCGTATTCAGTTGATACCTAAGCTATCAATACTTCATTCTCTCACTTAAATTCTTTTTTATTTTACCATAAAAAACTCCAGTTTTCACTAGAGGCCTGAGCATATTTGACAATTTCTCTAATCTGACAAGGGCAAATTAAAAAATTTAATGGAAAAAAGTGTCAAGTAACTTTACTTTACAAAAATCTTTTGTTATACTGTTTAAGTTGATGAAAATCACACTAATTAAAAAATGAAATCGAGCCAAGCTCAAATATCATAACGGAGGAAATAAAAAATGGCAGTACCTGCACGTCACACTTCAAAAGCGAAGAAAAACAAACGTCGTACACACTACAAATTGACTGCTCCATCAGTACAATTTGACGAAACAACTGGAGATTACTCACGTTCACACCGTGTATCACTTAAAGGATACTACAAAGGACGTAAAATCGCTAAAGCTGAAGCTAAATAATAGAAGGGAGATACCATGCGCGTAAATATTACACTTGAACACAAAGAATCTGGTGAACGCTTGTACCTTACTTCAAAAAACAAACGTAACACTCCAGACCGTCTTCAATTGAAAAAATACTCACCAAAATTGCGTAAACATGTTGTGTTTACTGAGGTTAAATAATTGAGTAAACTAAAAGCCTATGAAACCAATGTTTCTAGGCTTTTTATTTGTTTAGAATGCAATTTTATCTGATTTTTGTCTGATTGAAGTTAAAGCAAAATATCAAATATTGTAATTCTGATATATTTTACACACTTTCAAGATGGCAAAAGTTTCTTTTTCTTATCATTTATCTAGAACTACTACTAATTATCTCGCCATCTTCTTTAATAAAGTCTTTATCAAGCGACTTAGGTAAAATATTTAAGACTTTTTCTGATGGTCTACATAATAAAGTTCCTTTATCAGTTACCACGATTGGCCTATTTATCAAGATAGGTTCTACTATCATTGCATTTATAATATCTTGTTCTGTTTTATCTTTTTGTAAATCATATTCTTCAAATTCAGGAACATTTGTTCGTAATAATTCTCTGGCACTCATGTTCATTTGTAATAAAAGTTGCCTCAATTTCTGCTCTGTCGGTGGTGTTTTTAGATACTCAATAATAGTAGGTTCAATTCCAACCGCTCTAATGATAGCTAGAGCATTTCTAGAAGTTCCACAATTGGGATTGTGATAAATTGTAACTTGTTCCATATATCTCACGTTTATACCAGTAATTTATTATCACTAGTATCTATCCTTCCTTTTAATAAAATTTATACAATTTTTATATCTAAAAATGACTAATCATTTAATGGTGTCATGAACAATTTTTTAACATCATCAACTGTCAAAACCTTTCCTGTCGAAACAACTTTTTCATTTAATACCAAAGCAGGAGTAGACATAACACCATACTCTGCTATCTTAGAAAAATCCTTTTCATGTTCGATTATTACATCCAGTCCTTCATCTTTACAAGCTTGTCGAACATGTTCTTCTAACAAGTTACATTTCTTACATCCAGAACCCAGAATCTTAAAAATAATTTGATTTGATAAATCTTGTGACATAATTATATCCTCCTAAAAAATAAAATTTTGTAATATATTAAATAGATACCCAACTAAAATAATACCAACTGTGCAAATGATAATAAACGCAATGAGTAGACGAGGTTTAACCGCTCTCTTTAGCATAATAATTGACGGAAGGCTAAGTGTTGTAACCGCCATCATAAATGATAAAACTGTTCCAAGTTGTGCTCCCTTACTTAATAATGCTTCTGCTACTGGAATCGAACCAAAAATATCTGCGTACATAGGAATCCCAATTAAAGTTGCTAAAATAACACCTAAAGGATTGTTACTTCCCAAGGTACCAGATACCCAATTCTCCGGTATCCAGTTATGTATAACTGCACCAATACCAACACCAACTAAAATATATGGAAATACTTTTTTAACAGTATCAGCCACTTGTTCTTTGGCAAAATCTAGCCTATCTTTATAAGTTAGCTTTTCATTTTCGACGATCTGCATATGAGCATTTTTAACAAAATCTTCAACATAATCTTCCATTCCTAGTTTTTCAATGATACTTCCCCCAATAACTGCAATAACTAAACCAAGAACAACATAGATAATAGCTATTTTACTGCCAAAAATACTCATCAAGAGAACTAAGCTACCCAGATCTACCATTGGGGAAGAAATCAAGAATGAAAATGTGACACCAACTGGTAGTCCAGCACTTGTAAATCCCATGAATAAGGGAATTGAAGAGCATGAACAAAATGGTGTTACTGTCCCTAATAGGGCAGAAATAATATTTGCAACAATACCATCATAGTGACTTAAAATTTTTCTACTTCGTTCAGGAGGAAAATAACTTTGGATATACGAGATAGAAAAAATTAAGATACATAATAAAATTGTTATTTTAATTACATCATAAAAGAAAAATTGTAGACTTCCTCCTAGTCGTGATGTTAAATTTACACCGACAATTGACAATAACCGGCCAATTATTTCATTTAACCATTTCATTCCTAAAATTTGTTCTTGGATAAATAACCACATAATGTCCCTTTCTATACATTAACTTTTTTTGATGTGTTTTAGAAATCTAAAAGTCATACTAAGATGACTTTTGATGACAATGACAACTTGCTAAGGAATCCTCCCCTAAAGCAGTCAGTTCTTTAAATCGATTAAGAGCAAAACTTCGCCCAGAATCACTGAGGCTATAATGTTTCCACTTCCCCTCTTGACGACTAGAGACTATACCTGACAGGCATAAAATTTTCATATGATACGATAAAGCAGACTGTGCAATCCCCAATTCATCAGTCAAAACACAAGCACACTTTTCACCATTCTTTAAATAATCTAGAATTAACAAGCGCTTCTCATCAGCTAATGCTTTAAAAATTTGAGCATCTTTTGTAAAATCCGTAATAACTTCCACCTCATATCAAATATTTTTGATGAATTTTTCTATTTCTAGAATACCACTTAGAAAAATAATGTCAAGTATTTAAATGAAAATCTGTTATTTTTCCTTAATTGGATTTACCAGTCATATAAATTTTTCTACTTCTCTTTTCATACTGCCACTTTGTTTCAAAAAATTGAACTATTTACCTACCATAAGTGAGTAAAAAAAGCCTATGAAATTAATATTCATAGGCTTTTTCTGTTGTTCAAAATTTAGTTTTGCCTGATTAAAACGTTACTTTTGTTATTCAATCAGCTTTTCTAGCTTTTCTACCGCTCCTCTCATGGTGTCTTTTTGTTTCTTAATCACGTGGAGATAGACACGTTCAATCTCCCTGGAATCCTCCGAATGTCCTACAAACTCTCGAATAGTGGGAAGGTCAATGCCTTCACTTGCCATAATGGAGATAAAGCTATGACGGAACATATGAGGAATGACATGAATCGGTCTGCCAAAGTTTAGAAAGCTATCGATATCCTTATAGGGTTTACCAGCTTTCTTGTTATACTTTGCTGACTGACTAGAACCACCTCTCAGGAATTGTGAGAGCTCGTTGTGATAAAGCGGAGAACCTTGCCGATTACCTGCCCTGATATAGGTTCTAGTAAAGAGATATCCCAAGTCTTTGTAAGTCGGATTGAATTGAGCTTGAAACTTATTTCTGTCGATGTAATGTCGCAAGATTTTCTCTACCTCGGGGCTCATTGGAATTGTACGAACACTTTCTTTAGTCTTTAAGTCTGCTCGGTAGCGTTCCTTTTCGTTAAGATTAAGAGCTTCCATGACCTCATCAGATTTATTTTTACTCGCCCTTTGCCAATGAACCTTTATCCACTTCTCCTCAAAATCAAGCATATCCTCATTCAATCCCAAAACCTCACTTGGTCGCATACCTGTCAAAAAAATCATTCTAAGCACATCAGCGATAAGTTGATTATCAGGTCGGTTAGTCCAGCTCTCTATCAGGTGGAGAACATAGTTAACCTCACTTGCTTCAAGATATTTTTCTGCAATATCTTCACGTTTCTTATTTTGCTCCTCACTCTTTGTCAGAACTCGCCTTTTAACCTTGTTGTTGGCAATCGGGTCTTGTGTAAGAGTAATCTGTCCGTTTTCGACTGACCAATCAAAAACCATCTTAAGATAAATATGCAGATTTCTTGCCATGTGCATGGAAGAAGCATTGATGAGATTTTGAATTTCATCTGTCATAGAGGCAAATTTTGTGATAGACATTCTGGTATCAAAATTAGGCACGATATAGCGGTTATAGATAGTAACCCTTGTTTTAAGAGTATTATTGGCTGGTTTGACCCTTTCATACCATGCTTTAAAGGCTTTACCATAAAGACTTCCATCTTCATCATAGGGCTTAGCGATTTCTTCTAGGGTTAAAAGTCTCTTGGCTTTCTTAGGCTTAATACCTGTTACCTCAGCGATATAGTCATCAACTAATTTGTTCAGTTCTTGCGTGACCTGTGTAATCAATTGTGAGTTTTTAATATCGCTGACCAAAAGACGTTCTTTTCCAGAAGATGTCTTTTTACTTGGTCTTGCCTTAGTGGTAAACCACCCTTTACCAGTACCTGTAGAAAGGTATTTCTTGTGAGATTTTTTAGTAATAGGGTGGGTAAATCGCATAGCGAATTTCACCAAAACATTGCCTGCTTTATAAGGGTCTGATCGCCAAGAACTGATGATGAGTACTCTTGAACCATTATCTTTCATAGGTATTACCTACGCCATCTTTGCGGCATATTGATTAGCAATTTTGTAGTCAAACCATGCCACGAAGACTTCTGAGTGAATAAAGACATTGCCATGTGTTCCTTTAATACCGAAAGCGTATGGGCTGTCCTTCATCTGACGAATATAGCTATTGATCGTTGCAACGGTCATGCCATGCCAGAGTTCATCTAGGAAGACGGATTTACGGTACCAGTTACGGGTCAAGTCAAAATCATGTTCTGTTTTTAATGTTGCCATTGAATTCTCCTTCTATTTTGGTTATAATCAAGTTAGTTATTTTTGGAAAGGTGATTTGTAGCTTGCTACAGGTCGTCTTTTCTTATGCCCCAATAGGCTGAGCTTTGTTGCTCTTGTTTGTACTGCTGAATATCAGTCTCATCTGTTTCCGTTAGTTTGGATATCCCAAGCTCAAGTAAGTGTTGAATATAGCCATCTGCCTTTTCTTGTCCGTAAGATTCTGCTTTTGCTACATAGAGTTTTCCAAGTGTTCGTGAGACTTGTTTCTCTGTCCATAGCTCAGACCGTTTTAGGGTGGGTTTTGTCCGCTTTACACTTAAGACCGTCTTTTCTTGTGTTTCTAAGTAGTCATTCCACCATTTTACGTTTTTTCTTCGCCAACGGTTGGAATCCTTATCTCTCGGACTGACAAAGCGATAGTGTCCATTAATCGCTTCAAAGTAAATCTCTTTAAGGGGACGTCCTTTTTTTATCTGTTGAGCCAGTAAGTTTGCCTTTTCTTGCCAACATCTAAGCTCTGCTCTTGTCCATGATGAGGGCATTTCTGGTAAATCTTTATCCAGTTTTTGTTCTAATAGCTTATTATAGATGCACCATTGCTGAGTACCTCTAACACCAATCGTTACCATTTCACCAACCTTTTCACCATTTTCAAGAATACTCTTTTCATGGTAATCAAAGGTTTTAGCGGTTGATATGCAGAGTTGCTTTTTACAATAACTATAAATAAGCGGGACGGATAGGCTACCATCAAAAATATCATTGGCGATATCTAGTCTTGTAAAGTTACTATGGCATTCAGAAATGCGTTTCATCAGGGTTACCCAGTTATTGACATTGCTTTCCATGTATTCTTCATACTGACGGCACCCCTGCCCTCTCAGTTCGATAAAAACTCCCATTTTTGATTCCCAGTCTTTATTGAAGTAAACCTTTATCTCTGAGAAGGCATAATGCCTTTGGTACTTGTTTATCCCCCATTCATTGAGAATAAACTTATCTTTAGGAAGAATGAGGATTTTCTCAATGACATCATCTGGAGCTAAGCCTTTAATCGTTACGGCTAAGTAGTCTAACATCACTGAGTTATCCATGTCTAGGCTCCAATAAATTTAATATCAGTTGCCACTAGTTTTAAGCCTCCCCAATTTCCACCACCATTATTATTAGCTCGCCAACCAAGGTGGACTTCTGGATTGACAAGTTCTACTACAAGTGAGTTCAGCTCATCCTTCTCAACGGATTTAGCCAACTTGTCAAGATTGTCTACAATCTCCAAGCGAATACCCTTGAGGTCATCAGGGGAATAGCCCAGGTCTTTCAAGGCTTGGATTTTGTCTGTATCTTGTACAGAGCAAGTAATTTTAGCTACTTCATCTGTCGCAATGCTTTCGCCATTGACATTTTTATAGACTGGTGCAACTCGTGAAGAAAGGATGGTCACTTTCTTTGGAATGTCAAATTGTGATTTATCCAATTTCAAGTCGCCAACTTTTATAGTTTCGTCTGTTAAGTTAAATTTTGTCATGTTTTTTTCTCCTATTCATAAAAGCTACGCCTACATGAAATCCATCGTAAACCGTTGATATCATAGGCTTCATAAATGTTTTTTCGTGAAATTTGCTTCAAATCGCTGACCCCCTTGCGTATCAAGGAATTTGACCACATTTTATGTATGTGTGCACCCCCTAATAGGGACTGGGGTGCAAATGTCAAATCGAGTTCAGCCGTTTGCCACCTTTCCCACCTGCTCTGGGCTACCGTGTTGACCACTCGCCCAGCGGTGGGGTGGCGAACCGTCTTCATCGATGAAAGAAGCCAAGTCTCTTAGATGATTTCTTTTCAGTCTCTTTCTCTAAGGTCTGGATTCTATCCAGAAGCACTTCTAACTCCTGTTTCAACTTTGCTAGGTTCCTTCGATAATCTTCTCGGATTTCCTTAAAGGAGACCTCTAGCTCATCAACAAGTTCTCTAATAGGTTTTTGATAATCATTTTCTTTAGAAAACCCATAAACACTTAGAATTGCTCTTTCCAGCCCCAACGAAGACTTCTTATCAGCAATCGCTTGAAAATGATTTAGGTCATCTTCTGTAAAAAGATAAACTTTAGAATAAGATTTTCGACCCGTTCTCACTCTACTTTCATTGAATTGAGTACCAGTTAGACTTTCAATCTTTAACCGCCACTTTTTCAATGTTGAGACTGAGTTGAGACCATCAACCCTATCTACAACTTCTTGATAATCGTATTCACTCATTAGTTTACCTGTATTTTCTGATTAAGAAAGTCGTTCAAAATCTGCAAAGCTCTAGATTCAATCAATCGCTCAAATCCCATATCCTTGATAAGGCGATAGAGTTCTCTGTCATCCAAATCTTTACAGTCCTCTGGTTTGATTAAGACTTTCTCTTGTGTATCTGGTGAGTAGGCCACCCACTCTACCATTTGTAGTTCCATACCTGTTAAATTCATAATTACCCTCTTTTCTGATTCTGCATTCAACTAGCGTTTATCCGAAATATCTGGTATAATTACAGCAATTAGATTTACTGTCCTTGAACGATGTACCAGATTGTTCAAGGATTTTTTGTACCTTCCTTTCTTTTTTGATTGTTGGGTTAGCTCCTCTCTAACACATATGTACGATTTTATGTACGTTTGGTGTAAAATTTTTGAGCAACCTTAATGCTCATTAATAATTATATACGATATCATACACGTGGTCAAGCGTTTTTCTCAAAAAATGTACGATTTTATAAACACCTGTGTTATAATAGTCTGAGAGGTAACCTATGTTTGAAATACTTAAACCTGATAAAAAGACTGTTGGTCGAAGATTAAGACAAGTCAAAGATGAATTAAATTTGTCTTTTACTGAATTTGGAAACCGTCTTGGATTAAAAAAATCAACGATTAACGCATATGTAAGAGGAGATAACTTAGCTCCTCTTGAAGTTTTAGAGAAAGTGTCAAAAATCTATGGAAAACCCGTAGGTTGGTTTTACTACGGAGAATTGGAAGAATATATTGAACTTTACCTTAGAAAACTTGGTTATGGCACATTCCTAGATGAGTATCCTGATACTCCATTAAAAATAAAAGAAGAGCTTTTTAGAATAAAAACAAATCCAATACAATCGGTCACAAGAAGTGGGGGAGTAACCATTGGAACATTTGAAAATCCTGACTGGGAAAATGAATTTGGATACCCAAATGAAGGCTACCTAGATGATATCTTCTTTGAAATGCTTTATGATACGCTGAGGGACACAATTAGGAAGGAAGCCAAAACCTACTTAAGCCAGCAAGACGGACTTGATGCTACTAAAATCAACGAACTTTCTGATTACTTTGCTAACCAAATCTACATCTCATATGACTTTGTCGGTAATTTAGAAGAGCTTTCCAAGGATAGAATCAAGCAAGAAATCAAAGAAGGCTATGAACGTCTGCTTAAGGATTCATCCTCAACAGGTGTAGAAGTTAACTATGATTCTAATTATCTACTTGGTTTTCTGATTAATACACTTGCAGATAGCCAAACAACACGCCAATTACTTTCAGATATCTCCCAAGCAACTATCGGTATGCCTTTTTCACAATTTCATGAGGGACACGAGTTAGTTGAGATCATCCAATCTGTCAGACCACGACTGATAGAACTTTACAATAACACGACCTTTGATGATTGGACTGACTGGGCGGAGAAATAGAGATAATTATCATTTGGATTTAATTTGGAAAATAAAAAAAACGTTGATTTTACAGCGTTTTAGACAATTTAAACCACCCAATGAAAGAAAGATGGAAAATAAAGATGGACGAGTTAAAATTACAAGAACTTATGGAACTTGATGAATCTGAACTATTAGAATTCAAAAGTAACAAGATTGAACCTGAGAAAATTGGAAGATATATATCTGCTTTAGCAAACTCATCTACAATGCTTAATAAGCAATTCTCTTATCTTGTTTGGGGAATTTCCGATGAAAAAGAAATAATAGGAACTAATTTTTTCCCTTATTCTGAAAAAATAAATGGTGGAGAACCATTAATCTCTTGGTTAGAAAGAAATCTAGACCCTAGAATATCAATTAAATTTCAAGAATTTAAAGTCGAAAATCTGAGAGTAGTAGCATTAATTATCCATATGACGGTTGGTAGACCAGTAGCTTTCAAAGGTGTCCGATACATTCGCAGTGGTTCATCTTTAAAAAATCTATCTGAGTTCCCAGAGAAAGAACGACTATTGTGGAAATCATTTGAAGCACGGACTTTTGAAAAAGAATTTGCACTAACTAATTGTTCTATAGATGATTTAATTTCACTTTTGGACTTTGAAACATACAGGAGAATGCTAAAATATCCACCTGAGGCAAGTTACGATGAATTATTACAGTATATGATTGACGATAACATCATTGAGCAATCAGGAAGTGGTTTTAACATTACCAACATGGGAGCATATACTTTCGCAAAAAATCTTGCTAATTTTAAAAAACTGCAGTCTCATGCAATTAGAGTAATTCGTTATGATGGTAACAATAAATTGTTCGCAAAAGAAGATATAACTGCTGGAAAAGGAGTTGCCGTTGGATTTGAAGGTCTGCTCAATTTTATTAGAATGAGATTGCCATTGACCACAGAAATTTATGATAAAAAAGGCCAACGAATCGAACGGACGGATTATCCTGATATTGTCATAAGAGAAATTGTCGCCAATCAAATAGTACACCAAGATTTTTCAATATCAGGCACAAATCCAATGATTGAAATTTATGATAATCGAATTGAATTTACAAACCCTGGAATACCTATTAATGAGCCAGATAGATTACTCGATCTTCCCCCGATATCTAGAAATGAGGATTTAGCAAATTTATTCCGTAAAATGCACCTTGTTGAATCTCGTGGTAGTGGAATTGATAAAATCATTATTACCCTTGAGAATGAAAATCTTCCTGCTCCTGAAATCAGTGCAAAGGGAGATAATACTTCTGTGACAATTTTTAAACGCAAACATATTAGTGAAATGAATGATAAAGAAAGAATTAATGCCATCTTCTATCATGCATCAATTATGTATGTGGAAAATGATTACATGACTAATAAAACTGTTCGTGACCGCTTCGGATTAACTTCAAAGCAATCACCATTAGCTACAAAAATTATTTCTGCTGCTGTAAAAAGTGGGAAAGTTAAACCATACGATGAAAATGCAGGTAATAAATTTATGCAATACATTCCATACTATGCTAAAGGATACAATGAATAATTTTGTCTGATTTTTGTCTGATTAAAACTGGAGCAATCTCTAAAACATACTATTTTATCCATATTTGAAAAAGTAAAAAGCTTATAAAATCAACGTTTCTAGGTATCAATACACTTATCAAATCATACATTATTGTCACGGAAGTAAAATAATTGAGATAAGAAAGACCAATGAAATTAAGTTTTCGTTGGTCTTTTGTTTTGGTATGATTATAATCAGATTTTTACTATATTTTTAAGTAATTCTATGAGGTAAATAGGGAAAATGCTAACACTTCCTATAAAGGTTAACATTTTTTGACTATCTTCGACTTTTCAAAGACTTTTCTTATTTGCTATTTTAGCCCTCACTCCACCAATACATGTTTCTTCGGTCTTTGTGCGATTAATTTAATAGCTTGTATTTTTTCTAAATTATCAATTTCTCTCTTGATAGTGTACCTTGGATTATCTCTAGAGAGTAACTCTATGATTTCATTGTCCGTCAAACCTTCATTGATATCATCAACAAAGACTCCAGATTGGAGTAGAAGGAATAGGATTCTTCTCTGAAGTTCGTTATAATCAGATTTTGCTAATTTTTTACTGTATTCTAGAAGAATAGCTCGCTTTTCTTCTAGAATATTGATAATATCCAGCTGCCCTTGATGCAGTATCTCTAATAAAGTTTGAACAAAGAAGGTACCTTCCGCTCTGTTATCAAAGTCACCAGTAATTTTGAAGGATTTGTAATATTTACTTTTTTCTTCATTGATTTTTTGCGAAATAACTAATCCAGAAAATATGTCTAATTTACGCGCTAGATAACTTGATAAAATATATCTTCCTGTTCTACCATTTCCATCATAAAAGGGATGAACATTTTCAAAGAAATAGTGAGCAAGCATCGCTTTTATCAAAAATGGAATCGTTCTATCGTTGATAAAATTAATCCAAGCAGTTAACATCAAATAGATTTGTTTTTCAGATGCAGGAGGAGTATGATCAATCTTGTTACTTGAAAAATCAACAATAGAGACCGGACCATCCCTAAATAATTCTCCGTCTAAAATATCCTCTGAATCAATTTCACCCTCGGTTAACTGGTCATATATCTCTCTGATGGTCTGCAAGCTATCGATTTTTAAAAAAGCATTTTCTTGAATATCATTGTACATTCGGACAGTTGATAATAATCTAACTTGCTCTTTGGTCTTAGACACTAATGATTTATGTGCTAGGGATACCTCTTTTCTAGTTGTCTTTATGCCTTCGATTTCATCTGTACTGATGACTGCTTTATATAATTGCTCATTATAAAATTGATTCTTGGCTACATCGGGTAGCAATTCTGCTAGCTCCTTAATAAGATTTGAATTTTCGACAATCTGCTGTGTTAGCAGTTGAATTTCTTGGATTGGAACTGAAAAAAGTTCAAATTCCTTTGACTTCAATTCTCCTCTTTTGTTTAAATAAGGATATAACCCTGTTTTGATGGTTCCGAATCCTTCAAATCTTTTGAGATATTCTTCATCATTATTCCCTTTGTTTTGAAATTTTACAATTTTTAAAGGTTTGTAACTCATATTCCCCTCCTATCTTCAAATAATATCTGTTTTTTAAAGATAATAGCACAAAACATCAATAATATCTATTAATAATAGACATAATTGAAGATTATCCTTATATTTTCAAACCTAAAATCTATATTACTGAAAAAACCTCCCTGATCTTCACTTTCAAGGAGGTCTTTTCTATTTTATGTTGATTTAATCGTCAACTTTGTTTACAAATAAATCATATAGTTTCATTGTTTTATTCGTTTCCGTCAAGTATCTCTGTAAACCTATGTGTAAACTGTGCTGTCAATCCCCAGATATTTTCATCAACTAATTCATAAAAAGGGATTTTTCTGTCATAGTGAGTGAATTTATAATCAACTCCGTTACGGATGCGTTCAAATGGAAAATCTGTGCTTGGTTTTACTGCTGTTTTTAGGCGATAATAGTGGGGTGGTTCTTGCATCAATGCTTCTAATGAGATGGTAAACAATCTTGCTACTTCTTCATTCGGCTTGATATCTTTCCAGTTCTCAATTGCTAATTTTCCTACAAAACAGTGGATGCTGCCTCTATTATTTACCATATAATCAATCTCACCTAAAATCTCAATTTGATTAGCTGATAGATTTAACTCTTCCATTGTTTCACGTACTACAGCTTCTTCATAAGTTTCATTTCCCTCAAGAGCTCCGCCTGGAAAAGAAACCTCACCAGGTTGTGAAACGGCTTCACTGCGCACTTGGTAGAGTACTTCCCAACTATTAGCTCTGCTATTCCACACAAGAGGGAGCATAACAGCATAGCGTCGTCTTTGTCCTAAAGGTTTTGGTTCATATTGATTTAAAATCTCTCTAAAATCTTTCATCATGTTCCTCGTCTTTTTCTGTCCTTATCATAGCATATTTTACTGAGAATAGCCGTGCTTATGCACTTTAACTGAAATATATAAAATTTTTATATATTTCACTTGACTTTATCTGGGAAACAATCTATATTATATGTGTAAAATAATTATATATAAAAAAATTATATATCGATACACAAGGAGGTGAGTCTATGTATTTTCCAACTTCATCAACTGTCATTGAGTTCCTTATTCTGGCCATCGTTGAAAAAGAGGACTCATACGGTTATGAGATTAGTCAGACAATCAAGCTTATCGCAAATATTAAAGAATCGACTTTGTACCCAATATTAAAGAAACTTGAGAGCGCAGGCTATGTAACAACATATAGTCAGGAACATCAAGGACGTAAACGAAAATACTACGCTATCACAGATTTAGGAAAAGCACAGTTGGCATTTCTAAATAAGGAATGGCAAACCTATACTACGAGCATTTCAGAAATTTTAAAAGGGAGACTAAGACATGACTAGAACTGAATATCTCGCGCAGATGGAGCGCTATTTAAAACGATTACCACAGAAAGATTATCAGGAAGCAATGGATTACTTCACCGAATATTTTGATGAAGCTGGGATTGAAAATGAAGCTCAGGTCATTGATGAACTAGGTAGTCCCAAGGAAGCAGCTAGCGAAATTATTGCCAGTGTTCTTGGCAAGCACATGGATACTCCTGAAAAGACACCAAAAAGTCGTGCGACAATTGTCGGTTTGACCATCCTTTCACTTTGTGCAGCTCCTATAGCTTTACCTGTTCTTCTTGCTTTGATTCTGTTTATCTTAGCTGTTCTTCTTGCTTGCCTTGCAGCGATAATAGCAGCCTACGTTTTTGGGTTAGCAGGTATAGTCGTAGCAGGTGTAACCTTATTTGAAAGCATCACGCTATTAGGTACTTCTTTTTCTGCCCAAGCTATGGGACTTGGAGCTGCCTGTCTCAGCTTCGGAGGAGGCGTCCTGATTTGGATTATTGCGACAGCTATCTTAAAAGGATCTGGCCGTGGGTTTGTAAACTTTGTTAGATGGATTAGTAGCAAGAAAGGAGGCGCATTATGAAAAACTTCACCAAAAAACTTTTCATGATGAGCGTTATCTCTATTGTACTTGGTGCAGTCTTATTGGGAGCCGGTTACTCGACAGGAGGCCTCCAGGCAATCAAGCAACGCTCAGAACCTAAGTTAGTGACAAAAACCTTTAATCAGGTAACCGACCTTGAGTTGGATGCCAATTACGCAGAATTTGAAATTAAAACTGGTAATGTTGATAAGCCAACACTTACCTATTACACACATCCAAAGTTCATTTCTCCCATCTCTGGTAACCTAAAAGATGGAAAACTTACCATTTCTCAAAAAGATCGAGATGTAATCATTACTGGTGGCATTGAGATCCTTGGTTACGGCTTAAATGAATTAGGTAGAGAAAAAAATTTCCGATTAATTACTCTCACATTCCCAAATGACACTTCGCTCAATACCCTAACGGGTAGTAGTATGCCTAGTGTATCTGTTGATGGGATAAATTTTAATGAAGTTGACTACAACGGACAACTCACCCTTCTAAATAGTAGTGTGAATAAAGGACAAGTTGACGGCTCATTCAACGGTATTAAGACTAAGTTGACTGATTTCACAATAAAATCCGACTACGCCTTTGTCAACTTGACTGACACTAGCCTTGAAAAAGGGGAAATTTCACTAGCAAATGGTGGGCTAACAACTGACAATAGCAACTTGAAATCTGTCTCAGTTTCAGCCAGTGAATATGGCGGAATTGAGCTAAACAGAGGCAGCATTGAAAACTTCAGCTTTACATCTGACAATGAAAAAGATGATGAAGATGACTACTATTACAATGTTGTCGGAGAAGTTACTATTAATAATGTAACCCTAAAAGGGGACAATACTATTAAAGGGGGAAATTTAAATGTTGACGCCTTGTTGACAGATATTAAACCAATTGCTTATGACCTATCAACCGTCAAAGGTAATATCACACTGGGCTCAAACTTTACAGATGTAAAACTAGACCGAGACTCTAGCACAGGAGCTACAACCTTTAAATCTCAACCATCAGAACAAACTGGAACTCTCAACATCTCCATCACAAAAGGGGATATCAAGTTACAATAAAGGGGACATCTTATGACAAAAGAAGACTTTCTCAATCAACTCAGCAATAATCTCCAAAACATCCCTGAAAAAGATTACGATGAAATCATGGCATATTTCACAGAGTACTTCCAAGAAGCTGGACCTGATAATGAAGACAAAGTTATTCAAGATCTGGGTAATCCAGAAGAAATTGCATCAGAAATCATCTCTTCTTTAGGTATTTCTAAGCAAAGTTCCGAAAATGACTGGACAAATTGGGACACAGAAGATAATTTTGACAATCAGTCAAATGAATGGAGCACTCAAATCCTAGCACCAATAACCGGACTCAACTTTCAACTTTACAATCTTAATATTGAAGTTTACCTAGAGCCTATCAGCCAACCAACCTTAACTTACTTCGATGATGGCAATCTGACAATCACACAAACCAGTGATGGGTATCTGAAACTGAACGAACAGACCATTCAAAAAGAGCAAAGTCACATCTTCCATTCCCTTTTTCTCATTGGAAAAATGCTGACAAAACGTAAAACCATTACCTTGATACTTCCTGAAGGAACACAACTTCAGACAATAGAAGGCATCAGCAACAATGGTGACGTCCAATTAAGCCAAATTAGTGCTAGCAAAATCTCACTCAACTCCTACAATGGAAATATTAAACTAGATCATTTGGAAAATGCTATCGCTGACATCAAGAGTAAAAACGGAGACTTACAACTTACAAACTGTTTACTTGATAATTGTAAACTGGAAACCAAGAATGCAGGTCTCATCTGTCAAAATAGCCAAATAAGCAATGCAATTGTGATTAATAAAAATGGAAATACCAAATTTGAAGATGGTACTTTGCAGCAAGTCAACATTGAAAACAAAAATGGGAACATTCTTATTAATCAAACTATCCTAAACGGGAAAACAAGTATTGATAATAAAAATGGTGTCATTGACATTAGATTAACACCTGAAAATCTTTCCCGTTGTCAGGTACAGAGTCAAAATAAAAATGGGTTTACAAATATTAGCTGTGATGCAGGAAAGACTTTTCCAACACAGGCACATCTAAAACTCAAAAACAAAAATGGCATGATTAATTTACAATAAAGTTGGCCAAAAAAGCCTAGAGGATTTAAATCATCCTCTAGGCTTTTTAAATATAGTAATTAGAACAAGAGTGTGATAAGAGCTAAAATAGCCAATCCACCTTGTGTCAAGATGATTTTTTTATTTGCTGTAAGTGCTCCGTAAGCTGCTGCTAAAACAACGTTAAGAAGGAAGATGGTTACAACTGTTGCATTAGCTGTAAAGACACCGTAAAGCATGAAGACAGCAATTAAACCGTTGTAGATACCTTGGTTTTTGAAAAGTTTGCTGACTGATTCACGTTGCAATTCGTCTTTAGTCATGTTGAAGACACGGCTAGTTGAATCTGATTGTGTTGCAAAAGTTTCCAAGTACATGATGTAGAAGTGTTCCAAAGCAACCAAAGTTGCCAAAATTAGTGTGATGATTGACATAAAATCTCCTTAAAAAGTTATATTTTCTAATCCATTGATTAATTTATCAAGTAAGTTTGAAAGTGTTTCGCTCTCTTCAGCTGTAAAGATATCCTGCATCTGCTGCTTAACTGACAAGTGCTGCTCAGACGGTTGGTCTTGCAAATCGTGTAAGGCTTTCCCTCTTAGATTGACAATAAGTTGGCGCTGATTTTGGGGATTACGGTGTCGGCTGATATAGCCTTCTTCTTCCAAAATCTTTAGATGACGCGTAATAGCCGCCTGATCAATCTGTAAACTTTCCTGTAAAGCAACTTGACTGCATGGTGCTAATTCTAATAGACGTTGCAGAATCTCATAACGAGTCAAACTAATAGACAGTTTGTTCTCAAAAAGTTGAGTCACTTTCTGATCAGTCGTTTTAAGCTTATAAAGCAAAGAACTCAATTCGGTCACAGACACCTCCTATACTTGATAAATCAATTATTGACTTATCAAGTATACAAAAAGCTCTGCTATTTTTCAAATCATATGCTCAAGAAAATAATACAAAACTTAATGATCTGTCTTTGGTCGGTAAATAAGCACTGCCATTGTCATAAAGGCTAGGAGGAAACTTATTAGAACTCCAATTTGTTTTCCAGCTGCTCCTGTCATAGAAATGGATTGACGGAGGCCAGATACAATATAGGACATTGGCATCCAAGGGTGTACCACTTGGAAGAATTTAGGACTGAGCTCAATAGGGTATGAACCTCCTGCAGATCCAACTTGTAGTAAGAGCATCAAAAGTGAAAGGAAGGAACCGTAGCGATCATCCCAACCAACTAAGGCAGTAACTAAGGCCATCAGAGTCCATCCACCAAGGATGATTAAAGCTAGTGTTAATAGTTTAAAGTTTGCCTCGAAACCTAAAAATTGAATGGCAATATAGAGAACAAGAGAGCTGACTGTTGAAATGAGACCATTAATAAAGAGTTTTTGTTTTGCCCATTCCCAACGATTTGTGACAGCTTTTCCAGACAAGGAGTTAGCAAAGATGACGTTTGTTGACAAGGCAATGACCATAAGAGATACTGCAATCATATAAGGTGCCATACCGATACCATTTGTTTTGACACTGTCCTTGTCTTTCTGACTTGTTTTGACAGGACTTGCAACAGCTTTAGCATTAATATCTGATACTGAAACAAGAGATAATTGATCATTAGCTTTAGAAAGGGATGAGGTTAAAGTGGAAATTCCTTTTGACAAGGTTGTCAATCCATCTGTCAAACTTGAACTGCCATCGGCTAATTGACTTGAACCTGAGGCTATTTTCTTAGCACCTGTATCAAGTTGACTAGCACCATCAAGCAATTGACCTGAATTTGTATTGAGTTTTGTAGCTCCAGTTTGTAATTTTGAAACACCATCAGTTAACTGACTGTTATTGTTAGCTAATGTATTGGCTCCATTTGCAAGTTGTGCAACAGCACCAGTATAGGCAGTGACACCAGACAACAATTGCTCTGAGCCACTAGTCAATTTATCATTCAAGCTAGACACTCCCGCAGCCAATTGTGAACTGCCTGGGGCTAATTGACTTGATACTGCGCTGTTTACTTGACTAAGACCACTTGAGAGATCTGTCAAGGCTGTCGCTGAACCTAGCAAAGCGACATTAGACTGACCTGCAATTTGGTTCACGGCAGTTTGCAATTGAACTAATTGGTCACCAGACGCAGTTGATTGTAAACTTTGAAGGGCTGTCTGCATGGTCGCAACATTAGCAAGAATCGTTTGAGCATTTTCACTGACAGAATTTCCTACACTAGACACTGCAGAAGTAATTTCAGCTTGTTGAGTAGAGTCTAAACTTTGGTAAGCACTAGTTGCTTGGATAGCTGCCAATTCATTGGCTTTATCTGTCTGACTAGAAGCTAAAATAGCTTGCGCTTGACCAGCAATATTGGTCAAAGGAGTGGCAATAGAACTTGCATCAATACTTGGCATTGATAAATTTGACACTGACCTGTTAAGTTCTTGAATGGCATTATTAAGCTGAGGTAGACCAGAAATTAGATCTTTTATATTGGTAGACTCTTCCTTTGACAAAGCTGTCGCTGCTGACAGGCTTGCCAAACCTGATGACAAGCCATTGGCACCATCAACAAGTTTCTGTACCTGACTGCTACTTTCTTTAAGCTGAGCAATCCCTGATACCAATTCTTCTGACTTACTATTAAGCTGATTAGCACCATTTGATAAACTAGTAACACCATTTGTATAGGTTGTCAAGCCATTAGAAAAGGTATCTAAACCAGTTGCTAACTGACTGACACCGTCCGTATAGGTTCCAAGACCTGTTGATAATTTAGCTGACCCATCAGCAAGACTTTGGCTACCAGAAGAAAGCGTCCCTAAATTATCAGTAATGGTTTGACTGCCAGATTCCAAGGTCTGACTGCCGTCAAGTAATTGATTACCCCCATCCGTCGCTTGCTGTAAACCATCTTGTAAAGATGACATACTCTTAAATACGGCTTTAGTATAGGTTTGTGTAATGTTTTCAGAAACGGTCTCCTTAAGTTTTGACATGGCAGTATCAGACATTTTCGAAGCCACAACACTTCGACCTGCACTGGTTTGGTAATTGATTGTCAATTTCTTAGGGTTATCTGTCAACAAGCTTGTCGCCTTCTCAGATAAATCTTCTGGCAAAGTAATAACCATATAGTAGTCACCATCTTCCAAACCCTGCTGAGCTTTTTTCTCAGACACAAAATGATAGTCTAAGGCTTTGTTTTTAGACATAGTGTCTATCATATCGTCTCCGATTGAAAGTTCCTTATCGTTGAGACTAGCAGATTTGTCTTCATTGACAACAGCTACGGGCAAGTTATCAATATTACCATAGGGATCCCACATAGACCCTAGAAAAGACAAATTGTAAAGGGCAGGGATCAATGAAACCCCTATCATTGTGATTAGTAACTTTGGACTTTTAATAAGTGCTTTTAATTCATCTAACATATTTTCTCCTATTTGGACACAATGTTCAAAAATTATGATAGAATACATTATACAAGGATAAAATTTTATTGCAAGAAAAAATAAAGAGTTTTTAGACACTCTGTCCAAATTTGTACAAAAGGAGCTCCTAAATGACTACTGATAATCGTCGAAGCAAAACCAGAAAAGCGATTCAAAATGCCATGGTCAGCTTACTTTCTAAAGAGAGTTTTGATGATATTACTACAATCCAATTAGCTAAGACTGCTGGCATAAGTCGGTCAAGTTTTTATACGCATTTCAAAGATAAATATGAAATGATTGATTCCTATCAACAAGCTTTGTTCAATCAGCTCGAATATATTTTTGATAAGCATGAAAACAATAAAGCAGATGCTTTTTTAGAAATCTTTGAATTCTTGAAGCGTGAGCAACTACTTTCATCTCTCATATCAGCTAATGGTACAAAAGAAATCCAGAACTTCATTATTAATAAGGTTCGTATTTTAATCAACACAGATTTACAAGATAAATTTGGTCGAGAAAACCTTAGTCAAACTGAAAAGGAATATAGTAGCATCTATCTTTCCTATGCTTTTTTCGGTCTCTGCCAAGCCTGGATTGCTAAGGGAAAAAAGGAATCTCCTCAACAAATGACTGAATTCATCCTTAGACTCTTACCCGAGTAACAATTTCAATCTAACTCTAGCCAATCTTATTAAGTTTTCAAAAATTTTAAGCTAGTAACTCCTGTTTCACGTTTACAACATTGTCAACTTTTTTGTTTACACATTCAATTTTCTGTAATGATAGGATATATATTGTAAGTCCACAAACGAATGCGAAAAAGTTATCACATCACAAATCACAAAAGTAACTCAATCAGGCATAAAGAAACAAAAGAGGTAAGCCATGCAACGAAAGCAAGTATCTGCTCGAATGGTCAAATCAATAGGCTGGGAAGACGGAACTTTAGAAGTCGAATACATATCAGGTTTAATTCACCAATACCATGATGTAAGTGAAGATGAATTTATAAGAGCCTCTATAGGCTCTATTGATAAGAAAATCCGACTCATCGGAAAATCACATCGTTTCACAAAAACCAGTGATTAACCCCATAGCCTCCATATAAAAATTTATGTGAAATTTTTATAACTGACTTTCAAAGCTGAGTACTCCAAAGAAATCGGTCAAAAACTCTAGAATAAAGTAAAAGGCATAGAATGACGTTATCAAAAAACGTCAATTCTATGCCTTTTTGGAGTACTCAGTTTTCAAAAACATTTAGATTTGTATTTTTCCCTGGCCTCTTATATCTAACTATTCAAGTTTTTGAGCAAAAAAACCAGCTGAGAAGCTGGCTTTGTAAAATGTTAATCTTAAAATTAAAGCATTTTGTTGTAGAATTCAACGACAAGAGCTTCGTTGATTTCTGGGTTGATTTCATCACGTTCTGGAAGACGAGTCAATGAACCTTCAAGTTTTTCAGCATCAAATGATACGAAAGCTGGACGTCCGATTGTTGCTTCAACAGCTTCAAGGATAGCTGGAACTTTAAGTGATTTTTCACGAACTGAGATCACTTGACCTGGAGTTACGCGGTATGATGGGATATCAACGCGTTTTCCGTCAACAAGGATGTGACCGTGGTTTACGAATTGACGAGCTTGACGACGAGTAGTTGCCAAACCAAGACGGTAAACAACGTTGTCAAGACGACGTTCAAGAAGAACCATGAAGTTGAAACCAAGAGTTCCACCTTTGATTTTAGTAGCTTGTACGAACAAGTTACGGAATTGTTTTTCACCCAAACCGTATGAGAAACGAAGTTTTTGTTTCTCAGCCAATTGCAAACCGTACTCAGAAAGTTTTGAGCGGTTGTTTGGACCGTGTTGACCTGGTACGTAGTTACGACGTGCCAATTCTTTACCTGAGCCTGTAAGTGACAAACCAAGGCGACGTGATTGTTTCCATGATGGACCTGTATAACGTGACATGTATAATGTCCTCCTCTAATATTTTTTGGAAATAGCAGAGCTATCTCTCTTATTGAGGAAATAACGTTTTAAGAAACCCTGATTCGTGCAGGTGCCCTTCGCCTAAACAGCCAAGGTTACTTATACCAAGACATCTGTTGACGAGCTTCATGTTTCTCTGCTGTTATTTCACACAAAGGATAGTATAGCATAGTTTTTTAACTTTGTAAAGACATAATATCCAATTCATTCATACGGAGCACATCATTATCCCACAATACTAATTATGACTATAACCAGAATTTGATGCTGAAATTCTATAGATTTTTATAAAAATTTCAAAAAAACTATAGACAAAAGGGAGATATCTGGTATAATAATAAGAGTGTTAAGGAGGACTACTCCTAAAACTTCAGGTCCGTTGGTCAAGGGGTTAAGACACCGCCTTTTCACGGCGGTAACACGGGTTCGAATCCCGTACGGACTATCTATAAACTGCAAGGCAGTTTTTTTCTTTTCCGGCATAGCTCAGTTGGTAGTAGCGCATGACTGTTAATCATGATGTCGCAGGTTCGAGTCCTGCTGCCGGAGTGATAAGACACCATCCTAAGTTTTTCTTGGGATTTTTTAATACCCAAAAAGCCCCTGTTTCAAAAGAAATGGGGGCTGATCCTATTTTATATTATCTTTTAGACTAGGAATAGATGGGGGTCTCCAAGAGTCTGAGGATAGACTCTTGGATCTTGGTATTGAAGAAACTTCTTTCTCTCAACCGAGAGTATGGCAAGACGAAAGTAATGATATAGTAAAGCTAATCAAATGCCTACAGTTTTGATTTCTTTCTAAGATAGCTTATTCTTAAAGCATAACCGATAAAGAGTACTACACCGATTATTGATAGCTTCATTCCCAATGTCAAGCCTACAGGAAGATAGGTTAATATAACTTGACCTGAGCCAGCCTTAACATCTACTTTCATAAATCCCGACTGGGCCTTTGAAATCTTAAGAGCTTTGCCATTGCCCGAAGCAGACCAGCCTTCATCATATGGCAAGGTTAAAAAGAGAGAACTGTCATCATCAGTTTGATAATCTATCAAAACAGTATTCTTATTTGTTGTCACTTTAACATCTCTTTTAGCAATCTCCTTCATTGCTTTCTGATAACTTTCAGCATTTAGTTCATAGAAATTTGGTGAATCAAAACTGACCTGAGAATTATCAGGAAATGTAAGTACCACATTAAGCTTTTCACCTACTGTAAAATATCCTAGATTAAAAAAACTATAGGCGTTATCCGTTGTATAGCGAGCAGCATGTCCATTTACACTAATCTCTACTTCTTTAATTTTGTCGTTTGTAAAATTAATATTTGGTACACTGACATAAACCTGGCCATCATGTAGAAGTTCAACTTGATAACTGACACTTGTTTCAGATAGATCGTTACTATCGACTGTAACACGATTACCAAACTGATTTCCACCAGAAATTAATTTTGAAGCTAATCGATTAAAATAGTGTTCTGAAAGTCCAGTAATCTGGTTAATAAGCTTCGTTTGATTGTCAAGTGTGTTTACAGTAAAGTCAACATCTTTGTAAACACCTTTTGTTAATAGAGCAAGCTGTGCTGCAAATTGATTTTCATATAACTGTGTTTCTCCTGAAGTCTCGACTAATGAGAAACCATACTTATTTACCGGACCATCAGCAATGTTATATTTAATGGCAAAGAGACTGTCCATTAAAATAGTATTATTCTGATAACGAAGGTTGAGATTCGTTCCTGTTGATTTAAATCCTAAACGATCCAAAACACTACTTGAACTAGTATTTCTAATAGAAGAGAACTGAGAAATCCCATTATAATTGTATTTCATACTATCATTACCAGTTTGCGCTAATAATCGCTCTGTACGATAGAAAAAGCTATTTTGTGTCTTTGTATAATTGACAAGCTTGTCAATATCAACTAAGTCTTTCTCATAACCCTCTCGAGTAGGAAAGAACCATTCTCCATTTAATGAACTTATCTGATAATAGGTATTCAATGAAATTTCTGATAAGCTAAAAACTAGTGTAAATATCAGAACTAACTTTGATGGAAGATAGCCTTGCTTCTGACTGACTAGCAAAATAGCATAGGCAAGCAGAAAAATAAAGGTCAAAACAAACTGTGCATCACTCAAAAAGTCATATTTTTCTTTAAATAAGAAAGTTAAGACAAAACCTACTCCGATGAAGGTAAGGACAAAGCCCGCTGTAGTAAGTTTTATTTGCTTTATGTGTGACAATGTCTCGCCAGCCAATAAGATAATAACAGTTGAAAAGACCCAGGCATAGCGATGCAAAAACATGTTTGGGGCATGCATACCTTGCCATAGTAAATCCAGTGGTTGTAAATAGAAACTTGCTATAATAAAAAACAACAACAAAGCATGAGCTAATCTTATTTTCCAATCAATTGAAGCTATAGTGAAATAAAGTAAAGCTAGGATTAATGGTAGTAAGCCAACATAAATCATTGGTATAGAGCCGAATTTAGTTGTATCATATGAGCCTACAATATTCTTAGCAAAAATATCTAAATACCAAGTGTTTTCTGAAACTATTTTTGTAAAGCTGGTAAATTTTTCACCATGTGTTGAAAGGTCTAAATAGGTCGGAAGTAGCATGATGCTACTAGATAATGTGGCTAATATTGATACAATAGTAAAATCAAAAAACTTCCGTTTAACAACTTTCCACTGTAAATCTTGTGTCAACTTAACTAAAAAATAGAGACTGAGGAAAATAGCAGTCATAAAACCAAAATAATAGTTTTGGATAAAAAGGACAGTCAAAGTAACATAGTACAAGACCCCTCGACGGTCTAGCATCAGACAGTTTAACCCTAAAATAATTAAAGGAATCAAAATAAAAACATCTAGCCACATATTGATTTCAATTTGGCTGATTGAAAAACTCATCAGGGCATAGGAGGTTGACAAGACTAAAACAAGGAGCCGATTAACCTTAGGATAAAGCTTTCCTAAACTAAAATGCGTTGACAAACCAAACAAGCCAATTTTAATTAAGGTGAAAAGATAAAGTGCATCGGGCATACTTGTAAGATTGAAAAAGTAAACAAGCGGCGACAAGAAACTACCTAGATAATAACTGATAAGAGCATAAAAATTTAATCCTAAGCCGCTAGTAAAAGTGTAAAAGATGCTATCTGATCCATGCAATATATTTCGTAAAGTCTGAGCAAAAATAACATACTGGTGAAAGCCGTCACTAGCTAACACTGTTCTATCACTTCTCCAAAAAATATTATGTGACAAAAAAACTAAAAAAAGAATAACTACTGGTATCAAAAAACTTAGTAGGTTACATACGATTTTCAATCTTTTTTTCGTCAATTGAGCTGGCATATTTCTCCTCGCTGACTATTAGGTGTATCTAAAAATATAAGTCTGGAACTAATTTGTCCCAGACCTTATTTTTTATTTCCAAAGTTCTTTCACTTTAGCTTGAACTTCTTCATTTTCAAGGAATTCATCGTATGTTTCATCAATACGATCAATCACACCGTTCTTAGAAATAACAACAATGTGGTTAGCAATGGTTTGAATAAACTCATGGTCATGACTGGCAAAGATAACAGATTCTTTGAAATCTTTGATACCATCATTAAGACTTGAAATTGATTCCAAATCCAAGTGATTTGTTGGATCATCAAGGATAAGAACATTGGATTTCAAAAGCATAAGTTTAGAAAGCATCACGCGCACTTTTTCTCCCCCTGAAAGGACGTTGACAGATTTGTTAACCTCGTCACCAGAGAAGAGCATACGTCCCAAGAAACCACGAAGGAAAGTATCGTCATCTTCACCTTTTTCAGCAAATTGGCGCAGCCATTCCAAGATAGATTCACCTGAAGCAAAATCTTTGGTATTATCCTTAGGAAGGTATGAGCGGCTTGTTGTGACACCCCACTTGATTGTACCTTCATATTCAATATCATCCATCAAAGCACGCATAAGAGCAGTAGTTTGAATATCATTTTGACCGATAATGGCAGTCTTATCACCTGGACGAAGAATGAAACTGATGTTATCAATCACTTTTTCACCGTCGATAGCAACAGACAGATTTTCAACCGTTACAAAGTCATTACCCATTTCACGTTCAGCCTTGAAATTGATGAATGGATATTTACGGCTTGAAGGAACAATTTCTTCCAATTCAATCTTATCAAGCATTTTCTTACGTGAAGTGGCTTGTTTGGATTTAGATGCATTGGCAGAGAAGCGGGCAATAAAGTCTTGTAACTCTTTAATTTTTTCTTCTGCTTTAGCATTACGGTCTGATTGCAAGCGCGCAGCCAATTCTGATGACTGTTTCCAGAAATCATAGTTACCCACGTAAAGCTTGATTTTACCGAAATCAAGGTCAGCCATGTGCGTACACACCTTATTAAGGAAGTGACGGTCATGGGATACGACAATAACAGTATTTTCAAAATCAATCAAGAAGTCTTCCAACCATGAAATTGACTGGATATCAAGACCATTGGTCGGCTCGTCAAGAAGGAGCACATCTGGTTTACCAAAAAGCGCTTTGGCAAGGAGAACTTTCACCTTATCCCCATTAGCAAGCTCGCTCATATTTTGGTAGTGGAGCTCTTCAGGGATGTTAAGGTTTTGGAGCAATTGCGAAGCTTCACTCTCAGCTTCCCAGCCACCAAGCTCAGCGAATTCTCCTTCGAGTTCCGCAGCACGAACCCCATCCTCATCAGAAAAATCAGGCTTCATGTAGATAGCATCTTTTTCTTTCATGATATTGTAGAGGCGTTCATTCCCCATGATAACAACATCAATGGCACGCTCATCTTCATAGTCAAAGTGATTTTGACGAAGAACTGATAAACGTTCATCTGGACCAAGCGAAATATGTCCTGTTGATGGCTCAATATCACCTGCCAGGATTTTTAGGAAAGTTGATTTCCCAGCACCGTTGGCACCAATAAGACCATATGTGTTACCTGCTGTAAACTTAATGTTAACCTCATCAAATAATTTTCTGTCACTAAAACGTAGCGACACATCTGAAACTGTAAGCAATTCTAGTACCTCATCTTCTTTATCTATGATTCATTGTACCTAAAAACCCCCCTTTTTTCAATATAAAGAGGCTTATTTTACATAGGAAGAAGAAGATCTTTCTCATCAAGTTGATAATGTTTCGTCAAACTAAAACCTCTTCCCATAACCTGAGTTGCAGGCATGACAACAATGAAAGCTGTCTCATCAATTTTTAAAATATGTTTTTCCATTCTAGGGACTTCTTGAATCGAAACAGTTGTCATTAACATAATCTGTTTCTCACCTGTAAACCCGCCGACAACTGGAATTTCAGTCACTCCACGGTCTGCTTGAGTTGAAATATAAGCCTTAATTTCTTTTGCAGCACTTGAAATAATCATAATATTACGAGACGATGATAGTCCTAATTGCATACTGTTGACAACAGATGTAATCACGACAAGAGCGATAATCGAGTACATCACAGTGTCAACATCAAAAGCAACTAAGCCCATCGAAACACTGATACCATCCACAATTGTCATTGCTACTGCAAGAGGCAAAGGACTGTATTTATGAAGTACTTGGGTAATAATCCCTGTACCACCAGTCGAAGAATTTCCCCAAAAAACCAAACCTAATCCGAAGCCAACTATAATTCCACCAAAAACTGCGGCTAACAAAGGATTTTGTGTAAGTGTCGGTAAATGCTCCGTGAGTTTAATAAAAATAGAATATATCCAGGCTCCATAGACGGTCTTAACAAAAGTAGATCTTCCGAGAAAGACGAGACAAATCAACAATAGAGGAATATTGGAGAACATGACGAAATTTCCTGGATTCCAACCTAATAATTTTTGTAAACTGACAGCTAAACCAGCTACGCCACCTGAAGCGATATTATTACCTAAAAACATGCTGTTAAAACCAACAGCAGTGATAAAAGAGCCTAATGTCACTAGACTCAAATCAATGATTTTCTTTTTCATATTACCTTTCTTTCTAAGCCGCATTCTATTATGACAAAGGTATTTTGATAGGTCAAGATATTTGTTAGTGTTTTCATCTTGACTTGACAAACTTCCTAAAATTTCATAGAATGAAGACAGATTCAGAAGAGTAGTCTTAGGATGTGTCCAGAAATCTAGCGGTTGCTGCGAGCTAGAGACAACCTATCATGAAATGGACTGATGATCAGACACAATTATTATAGCTTTTGTGTCGTTTCACGTGAAACAAATACATAAGTTTCAGGTTTAGTACCCCTTACCGTGCTCCTTCTAAATGAAGATTGAGATGACATGAGTTTAATAACCTGTAAACTACTCTGTCAACTGAGGTGGTACCGCGTATTTTGATATAACGCCCTCACGTAGCTTGCTACGTGGGGGTTTTTATTTTTCGCTCTAAACAATAATCACACAATAAACAGGAGAAAAAAATGACTAAAAAACCTATTATCTTAACTGGAGATCGACCAACTGGAAAATTGCACCTAGGACACTATGTTGGAAGTCTTAAAAATCGTGTTCTTTTACAAAATGAAAACAAGTACGACATGTTCGTCTTCCTAGCTGACCAACAAGCCTTGACTGATCATGCCAAGGAATCAGCCATCATCAAAGAATCTATCGGTAATGTTGCTTTGGACTATTTGTCTGTTGGACTTGATCCAAGTAAATCAACGATTTTCATCCAAAGTCAAATTCCTGAATTGGCTGAACTGACAATGTACTATTTGAATTTGGTATCTGTTGCTCGACTAGAACGCAATCCTACGGTTAAAACTGAAATTGCTCAAAAAGGCTTCGGTGAGTCAATTCCATCAGGTTTCTTGGTTTATCCTGTTTCACAAGCTGCAGATATCACTGCCTTCAAGGCTAACTTTGTACCAGTCGGTAATGACCAAAAACCGATGATTGAGCAGACACGCGAAATCGTGCGCAGCTTTAACCATGCCTATAATTGCGATGTCTTGGTTGAACCTGAAGGCATTTATCCTGAAAATGAAGCTGCCGGTCGCTTGCCTGGTCTTGATGGGAATGCCAAAATGTCTAAATCTCTCGGCAATGGGATTTTCCTATCAGACGATGCCGATACTGTTCGTAAAAAAGTCATGAGCATGTATACTGACCCCAACCACATTCGTGTGGAAGATCCAGGTCAAATTGAAGGCAACATGGTCTTCCATTACCTGGATATCTTCGGTACAGAGGCTGATAAAGCTGAGATTGAAGCTATGAAAGAGCACTACCAACGAGGTGGTTTAGGTGATGTTAAGACTAAACGCTATCTCCTAGAAATTCTAGAACGTGAACTGGCTCCAATCCGTGAGCGTCGCCTAGAGTACGCTAAGGATATGGGTGAAGTCTTCAATATGCTCAAAAAAGGCAGCGAACAGGCTCGAGCTGTCGCAGGTCAAACCCTTGACGAGGTTAAAGTAGCGATGGGGATTAAATATTTTTAAACTTTTTTGAAGTGGGACAAAACTCGACAAGTGTAAAAGAGTTGCCCTCACGTCCTCATTTCTAGGCTTGCGGGGGTGGGAGATAAAGCTGACTTGCTCAGCATCAATATTCAGGCTTTGAAAAAGCGAAGGTTTATCCACTCGGCTGCTGCATCTTGGTCATATTCCGAACTTTATGACAGAGGCTTGGGCTCTTTGCCCAGCCTTTTTTTCGTTAAAAACGAACAAAAAAGACTAAGTTTTATGAATTGTCGGAATACTCTGACCAAAAACTGAACATATTTCTCTTTTTTCTACTATATAATTTTGAAAAAAATTACTTTTATTTGTTGACAAATCATTTTAGCATGATATTATAGTAACAATAAAAAAGCGACTAGTCTAAACTAGCCATTAAAACAATAGAAAAGAGGACTAACTAATGTCAAATTGGGACACTAAATTCTTGAAAAAAGGATACACTTTTGACGATGTACTACTTATTCCTGCTGAAAGCCATGTTCTTCCAAATGAAGTTAACATGCAAACAAAGCTCGCTAAAAATTTGACATTAAATATTCCTATTATTACAGCTGCTATGGATACTGTTACTGACAGTAAAATGGCAATTGCTATCGCACGTGCCGGTGGTCTTGGTGTTATTCATAAAAACATGTCAATCATCGAACAAGCTGAAGAAGTGCGTAAAGTTAAACGTTCAGAAAATGGTGTTATCATTGATCCATTCTTCTTGACTCCAGAACAATCAGTTTCAGAAGCTGAAGAATTGATGCAACGCTATCGTATCAGTGGTGTTCCAATCGTTGAAACTCTTGAAAATCGTAAATTAGTTGGTATTATCACAAACCGTGACATGCGTTTTATCTCTGACTACCACACTCCAATTTCAGAGCATATGACTAGTGAAGAATTGGTTACAGCTCCTGTTGGAACTGATTTGGAAACAGCTGAACGTATTCTTCATGAACACCGTATTGAAAAACTACCATTGGTAGATGAAAATGGTCGTTTGTCTGGTTTGATTACTATCAAAGATATTGAAAAAGTTATTGAATTTCCAAATGCAGCTAAAGATGAATTCGGGCGTCTTCTCGTAGCAGGTGCTGTAGGTGTTACTTCAGATACCTTTGACCGTGCTAAAGCTCTATTTGATGCTGGTGCTGATGCAATCGTTATTGACACTGCACACGGTCACTCTGCTGGTGTTCTTCGTAAAATTGCTGAAATCCGTGCAACTTTCCCTGATAAAACTTTGATTGCAGGAAATATTGCAACAGCTGAAGGTGCTCGTGCCCTTTACGATGCTGGTGTTGATGTTGTTAAAGTTGGTATCGGTCCAGGTTCAATCTGTACAACTCGTGTCGTTGCAGGTGTTGGGGTTCCTCAAATTACTGCTATCTATGACGCAGCTGCTGTAGCTCGAGAATATGGTAAAACAATCATTGCAGATGGTGGAATCAAGTACTCAGGTGATATCGTAAAAGCTCTTGCAGCTGGTGGTAATGCTGTCATGCTTGGTTCAATGTTTGCTGGAACTGATGAAGCTCCTGGTGAAACTGAAATCTACCAAGGTCGTAAATTCAAAACATACCGTGGTATGGGATCAATTGCAGCTATGAAGAAAGGGTCAAGTGATCGTTACTTCCAAGGATCAGTCAACGAAGCAAATAAACTTGTTCCAGAAGGAATTGAAGGTCGCGTAGCTTATAAAGGTGCTGCTGCTGATATCGTCTTCCAAATGCTTGGAGGAATCCGTTCTGGTATGGGTTATGTTGGTGCTGCAACTATCAAAGATTTGCATAACAATGCGCAATTCATCGAAATGTCTGGTGCTGGACTTATTGAAAGTCACCCACATGATGTTCAAATTACAAACGAAGCGCCAAACTACTCTGTGCACTAATTTTGTTTATTAACTTCAAAAAGGAACTGGTTGAAAATCGGCTCCTTTTTTATTCGCAATAATCTGATTTAAAAGACCCTAATTGATTTTGCAGAGCAATAATTTTCTATCTTTACAAGCGCTTTATCATATGTTAAAATATGTACTTGTGTTAAAAATAAGTTTCACACACCTGTCAAATATATTGACAGGCGTGTAAATGTTGTGTAAAGGAGCTATATGCAAGGAATATTGTACGCCTTAGTCCCTATGTTTGCTTGGGGAAGTATAGGTTTTGTAAGTAATAAAATCGGTGGCAAACCAAACCAACAGACCTTTGGTATGACCTTAGGAGCTTTGCTATTTGCCTCAATTGTTTGGCTAGTAGTTAGACCAGAAATGAACGTTTTGCTCTGGGGTGTTGGAATCATCGGTGGGATGCTTTGGTCAATGGGACAAAATGGTCAGTTCCACGCAATGCAATACATGGGAGTATCTGTCGCAAACCCTCTTTCAAGTGGAACTCAACTAGTCTTAGGAAGTTTAATTGGTGCGATTGTTTTTGGTGAATGGACGAAATCAATTCATTTTATCTTAGGAATTACCGCCCTAGTTTTATTGGTTATTGGGTTCTACTTCTCAAGCCGTCAAGATAGTGAAAAAGATCAAGTGGGGCAGAATTTGACAAACTTTTCAAAAGGTTTTAGAGCACTATTCTATTCTACACTAGGTTACATTTCTTATACCGTCTTATTCAATAACATTATGCATTTTGATGCTCTTGCCGTTATCTTACCTATGGCTGTTGGTATGTGTCTTGGTGCCATGATGTTTATGAGATTTAACGTGAGCTTGGAAAAAGTTGTTTTGAAAAATGCTCTTGTTGGAATGATGTGGGGGATTGGAAATATCTTTATGCTTCTGGCAGCTTCTACCGCAGGTCTAGCTATTGCATTCAGTTTCTCTCAACTTGGTGCTATTATTTCTATTATTGGTGGTATTTTCTTCCTTGGTGAAACAAAAACAAAAAAAGAAATGCGCTGGGTTCTCATTGGAATTCTTTGCTTTGTTATTGGTGCAATTCTTTTAGGCATTGTCAAAGCAAATTGATAAAGTTGTAAACTATATTTACAACAATGTAAAAGGGTCTAGAACCAAAGTTCTAGACCCTTTTTTGTATATATGCTACTCGAAAATCTTGGTCACACTCCGCTTTCCTCTATAATTGTTCCTTGTTCTATCGTAAAGATTTTGAGTTGTTCTGGTAACTGTGATAGGTGATCCAAACTAGTTGTTGTTATAAAAGTTTGAACATTTTCCCTAATGCCTTCAAGTAGCTTAGTTTGCCTATAATTGTCTAATTCGCTCATCACGTCATCTAAGAGAAGTATTGGATAATCACCTGTAACTGACTTAATAAGCTCTATTTCAGCTAATTTTAATGATAAGATGAGACTTCGGTGCTGACCTTGACTTCCAAAATTTGCATTCATATCGTTGATATAGAAGGCTAGGTCATCACGATGCGGTCCAACTCCTGTATTTTTTTTGAAAATATCCCTTTGCTGATTTTTTCGTAATAGGATTAGAAAATTTTCCCTAATTTCTGATTTATCATTAAATGGAATAGAAGACAAGTACTGAATTTTAAGGCGCTCAGTCTCATTAGAGATCGTGTTATGATGTTTATCAGCCTCTTCTTCTAGAGCAACAATAAAATCGTGACGGTGCTCCATAACGCGACTGCCATAATCAGCAAGTTGTTCATCTAAAACAGCAAGAAAATCTTTGTCCACTTTTTCAGCTGTTTTGAGATAGGTATTTCTTTGTTTCAAAACGTGATTGTAATTTGACAAATCAGACAAATATATAGGTTTAATTTGTCCTAAATCTATATCAAGAAATTTGCGACGTAAGCTTGGAGAACCCTTGATAAGTTGTAAATCTTCAGGAGCAAATAAGACCACCGTCATGGTGCCAATATAATCTGAAAGTTTTGCCTGTTTGAGATGATTAACTTTTGTAACCCGTCCCTTATCAGATAAATTAATGTCTAGAGTTATATTGCCATTAACACGCTCCAATACTCCTGAAATCTGCACGTCTTTCTCAGAAAAATGAATCAGTTCCTTATCTGCACGTGTGCGATGACTTCTCGTCAAGGATAAGAAATAGATGGCTTCTAAAAAATTCGTTTTACCTTGAGCATTTTTTCCGATGAAAACATTTAAAGCTGGAGAAAACTGAGCTGAAATATTTTTGTAATTACGATAATTTTTCAGTTTGATTTCTTTAATCCACATGATTATGTTCCTGGGAAACGAACAGGTTTACGGTCACGAGATCTTAAATCTCCCTTTTTCTTATTAGAAGATTGACCTTTCCCCTGTCCTTTTTGAGCTTTTTTGTTTTCTTGATTCATACGTTTTACGATGGCAGCAACACGCTCTTTTTCTGCCAAGTGTTCTGCTCTTTCTTGTTTCTCTTCTTCAGTAGGAGCTGTGATATTAATGACTAGACCTTGCTCTGGCAATTCTACCACATCTCCAAGACGAATCTTCTTCCCACGGCGTTTTTCATCCTCGCCGTTAAAAAGAACAGTCGTTTCTGCCAAAAATCCTTTAATTGCCCCTCCGCTCTGTATAATACCAAGCTCTTTTAGAAGAGCTTGAAGGGTGATATATTCATCAAATAATTTATAATCCATCATCTTTTTCTCCGTTTTTTGATTCAAGTAATTATACCATAATCGTGGTATAATTTTAGGGAATAACTCTAGAATAAAGGAAAAATCATGAAAATTGCTCAGAGCGTCCAGCTCCACTTAATAAAAACAAAACAATTCAAAACAAACCAGATTACATTCCGGTTTTCTGGGGATTTTAAACAAAAAACTGTAGCTCGTAGAGTACTTGTTGCACAAATGCTGGCTACAGCAAGTGAAGCCTATCCAACTGCCCAGGCTTTTCGAAAAAAACTAGCAGACTTATATGGTGCTAGTCTATCAACAAAAGTATCAACTAAGGGCTTAGTACATATCGTAGATATTGACATCGTTTTTATTCGAGATGAGTTCACATTCCAAAGCGAAAAACTCCTTGAAGAGATTATTGCATTTTTAAATGAGATTCTCTTTTCTCCACTAGTTGCAATCGCTCAGTACCAAACAAAAGTATTCGATGTTGAAAAAGCAAATTTTATTAACTATCTCGAAGCAGACAAAGAAGACAGTTTCTACAGTAGTGATTTAGCTCTGAAAGCTATTTATTTTGATAATCCAAATCTAAAGATTTCAAAATATGGTCAAGTAGAACTCGTCGAAGCTGAAAATTCTTATACTGCCTACCAAGAGTTTCAACAGATGCTCCATAAAGATCAAATTGATATCTTTGTTTTGGGAGAATATGATGACTACCGAGTCGTGCAATTAATGAATCAACTCCCCTTAGAAAATCGAACAAAATCCTTACGATTCTTCTATCAGCAGCCATACCAAAATGTGACTAAAGAAAGGATTGAACACCGTCCTGTGACACAATCAATCTTACAGTTGGCTTATTCTCATCCAATTTCTTACTATGATTCAGACTATTATGCATTGGTTGTTTTCAATGGTTTAATGGGGGCATTCGCTCACTCAAAGCTCTTTACTGAACTGAGAGAGAAAGAGGGCTTGGCATACACAATTGGAAGTCAGATAGATAGTTTGACAGGTTTACTCAAGGTTTACGCTGGCATTGACAAGAAAAATCGCAATCTCGTCCTTCAATTAATTAATAAGCAGTTCTCAGATATTAGATTGGGTCGCTTCTCTGGTCAGCTCATCAAACAAACTAAAAAGATGCTTATCACAAATGCACTTGCTGCTGCAGACAATCCTAAAGTCTTAATCGAGAAAGCCTATAATGACTACCATTTCAAAAAGAATGTCAGTACTGAACTTTGGGTATCAAACATTGAGAAGGTTTCTAAAGCTGATATCGTAAAAGTTGCTACTAAAGTCAAATTACAAGCACTCTATTTTTTAGAAGGAGAATAAATGTCACAAATTGTAAAGCATCAATTTCCTCGTATTGATGAAGAAATATCTTACATTCATTTAGAAAATGGCTTACGTCTTATAATAATTCCTAAACATGGCTTTAAGGAAACAACTTGTATGTTGACAAGTCATTTCGGCTCTCTTGACACTACGTTTACAGATGCTGACGGACAAGTAAAAAAATATCCTGAAGGTATTGCACATTTTCTTGAGCACAAACTTTTTGAATTAGCCAATAATAAAGATGCAGCCATTTTATTTACAAATCTCGGTGCTGATGCTAATGCCTATACTGGTTTCGATAAAACATCTTTCTTTTTTTCAACAACTGAATCAATCTCAGAAAGTCTTGATTTACTGCAAGAGTTCTTAAGTGAAACACATTTTGACGAAGATTCCATCCAAAAAGAAAAAGAAATCATCGGTCAGGAAATCGATATGTATCAGGATGAGTCTGATTATCGTCTCTATCAGGGTATTCTTAGTAATCTTTATCCTGAAACTCCCCTAGCTGAGGATATTGCTGGTACAAAAGAAAGTATTCAGCAAATCACTGTAGAAGATTTACGAGAAAATCATCGCTATTTTTATCATCCTCGAAATATGACCTTGCTTGTTGTTGGTGATATTGATGAAGATATGATTCCCCAACAAGTAGAGAAAACCCAAAAGCGGTTGAAAACTGACACTGTTGGACCTGTAACAAGAAAAAAACTCAATACTCTTCCTGTTTTGAAAACACAATCTATTCGTATGGATGTTGCTCAACCAAAGCTCGCAGTAGGATATCGTGGAGAAGAACCTACATCTGATATGTCCCTACTTCGACAAAAGATTGCCCTAAGACTTCTATTTGCCATGCTTTTAGGATGGACCTCTGAGACTTATCAGACATGGTACGAGGGTGGTCATATTGATGATTCTTTTGATATTGAAATAGAAGTGCAGCCTAATTTTCAATTTATCATTTTTTCAGCTGATACTCTTGAGCCAATTGCAATGTCTAATAAAATTCGTCAACTAATTAAAAAATTAGACAAATCATCTGATATCAATGAGAAGCACTTTGAATTGGTCAAAAAAGAATTATACGGTGACTTTATGAGAAGTCTAGATTCTGTTAATCATCTAGCTAGCCAATTTATGACTTATTTGACAGACACCGAAAATTATTTTGATATTCCTCAAATTCTTGAACATTTAAGCTTAACAGATACCGTTGAGATAGGAAAACAATTCTTGGCAACTGCTGAAGTGAGTGATTTTACAATCTTCCCAAAATAATCGAAAACTTTGCCCTTTTTTGTTATAATGGAGTGGATTATATTATTTTGAGGAGTCAGCATGAGTGATCTTAGTATTGGTAATCTTTTAAGGGAAGCACGTGTCCAAAAACAGCTAACACTTGAGGACGTTGCGAGCTTAAGTAAAGTTCCTCAACACTACTTGCTTGCTATGGAATTAGATCAATTTGGTATTATTCCTAAAGATAAGGCCGATGTATACTTTTCTGAATACGCCAAGGCAGTCGGTTTAACTGTTGAAGAATTACTTGCCTCTCAGCAACAAGAAGATACTGAGAAAAAACAAAAAGAAGAAGATTTACAACAAACTGCTAAAAGCTCTGCTATTTCCCCTAATGATGAGAAAAAAGCAGAAGTGGAAAGTCTGAAGGTTGAAGAAGATGTTCAATCAGAAGTTCCAGTCTTAGCAAGTCGAAGCAGTCGCTATAATCGACATGAGAAAAGAGATGACCGTACATCATTTTTACCATTATTCGTACTGACTCTTCTGACCATGGCCATTTTAAGCTTTGTTTTCTACATCGTTTGGCAACAAATGAATCTAGAAAAACAAGAAACAAAAACTAGCTATTCACTGGTTTCTCGGCAAAGTAGCCAAGCTGAAAGCAGTCAAGAGTCATCGTCAACATCTTCTGAGACTAACTCTTCAAGCAGTGAACCAACTGCTATGACATTATCATCTGAAGCCAACGGTGATCAACTTCAAGTTACTGTTGAAAATGCACCTGAAACTATTGAAATAACGGTGAGTTTATCTGGTGCTGAGAGCAGCTGGGTCTCTGTCACAAACACTGAGGCTGGGAGTGAAGGCTTACTTCTTTCATCAACCGAGACAAACAGTTACACTACCAAGCTCCTAGCAGATGCTACTTCATCTCTCATTACACTGGGAGTAACCGAAGGAGTTACTGTAACCATCAACAACCAGAAAGTTGATTTATCTGGTTTAACCTCTACTGCTATTAGCTATGTCACAATTACAATAAAGTAGGAAAATAAAATGAATAAAATTGATTTTAAAAAGAAAGAAAATATCCCTAATTTACTAACTCTCGGGCGTATTTTTATGATTCCCCTCTTCATCCTTATCCTTTGTTTCTGGAATAGCCAGACTGGTCATATTGTTGCCTCTCTTATTTTTGCAGCTGCAAGTTTTACAGATTATCTCGATGGCTACTTAGCACGTAAATGGAAAGTTGTAACAAACTTCGGAAAATTTGCTGACCCACTTGCTGATAAGATGCTTGTCATGACCGCTTTTATTATGTTAGTAGAACTTGGTATGGTACCAGCGTGGGTTTCAGCTATTATCATCTGTCGCGAATTGGCTGTCACTGGTCTGCGTCTTCTTCTTGTTGAACAGGGTGGTGAAGTTTTAGCTGCTGCTATGCCTGGAAAAATCAAGACATTTACACAGATGTTTTCAATCATCTTTTTGCTTTTCCACTGGACCCTAATTGGAAATATCCTACTCTATGTAGCCTTAATCTTTACAATTTATTCTGGCTATGATTATTTCAAAGGAGCAAGCTTCCTCTTTAAGGATACATTTAAATGACAAATAGTATTGAAGTTAGAGATTTAAAATTTAAATACGACCAAGAACAAGAGCATTACACTCTAAATGGTGTTTCGTTTCACGTGAAACAAGGTGAATGGTTATCTATTATTGGACATAATGGTTCTGGGAAATCAACGACTGTTCGTTTGATTGACGGGCTCCTAGAAGCCGAATCAGGGAAAATCTATATTGAAGGTCAAGAACTGACAGAAGATAATGTTTGGGATGTTCGTCATAAAATCGGTATGGTTTTCCAAAATCCAGATAATCAATTTGTTGGTGCAACAGTAGAAGATGATGTGGCCTTTGGCTTGGAAAATAAAGGTGTTCCTTTAGAAGAAATGCAAATCCGAGTAAAAGAAGCTTTAGAGCTTGTTGGCATGACCGCTTTTGCAGAACGTGAGCCAGCACGCTTGTCTGGCGGGCAAAAACAACGCATTGCAATTGCTGGCGCTGTAGCCATGCGTCCAAATATCATTATTTTAGATGAAGCAACCAGTATGCTTGATCCTGAAGGTCGTCTTGAACTCATTAAAACAATGAAAGCAATTCGTGATCAATATGGAATGACGGTCATTTCAATCACACATGATTTGGATGAAGTGGCATTGAGTGATCGTGTTCTAGTCATGAAGAATGGTCAAGTAGAATCCAGCTCAACTCCAAGAGAATTATTTGCAAGAGGTGAGGAATTGCTAGCTTTAGGCTTAGACATTCCCTTTACTGCCAACCTCATTAAACTGCTAAGAACGGATGGAATCAACATAAAAGACGACTATCTTACAGAAAAGGAACTAGAAGAACAGTTATGGGAATTACTCTCGAAGGCGTAAATTATACCTACCAAAAAGGCACACCATTTGAAGGCAAGGCCCTATTTGATATTGATTTGACTATTGCAGATGGCTCATATACTGCTTTCATTGGTCATACTGGTTCAGGAAAATCAACTATCATGCAACTACTTAACGGGCTTAACGTGCCAACACAGGGAACTGTTTATGTTGATGATATGGCTATCACAGCAGGTTCCAAAAACAAAGACATCAAATTGGTACGAAAAAAAGTTGGATTGGTTTTTCAATTTCCAGAAAGTCAACTTTTTGAAGAAACAGTATTAAAAGATGTAGCTTTTGGACCTCAAAATTTTGGTGTTTCTAAGGAAAGAGCTGAAGAATTAGCGCGTGAAAAATTAGCAATGGTCGGAATTTCAGAAGAATTTTTTGATAAGAATCCCTTTGAACTTTCTGGTGGACAAATGCGTCGTGTGGCCATTGCCGGTATCCTAGCAATGGAACCAAATATCCTCGTTTTAGATGAACCAACGGCTGGATTAGATCCCAAAGGGCGTCGAGAACTAATGACGCTATTCAAAGAATTACATCAATCAGGCATGACTATTGTTTTAGTAACACATTTAATGGATGATGTGGCTGATTATGCTGATTATGTCAACGTATTAGAGACAGGAAAACTAATTTTATCAGGAAAACCTTCTGATATTTTTCAAAATGTTGACCTGCTTGAAAGTAAGCAGTTAGGAGTTCCAAAAATTACAAAATTTGCTCAAAATCTTCGTAAACGTGGCTTTCAACTGGAGCGTCTCCCTATTACAACTGAGGAATTCGTGGAGGTATTAAAGCATGGATAAACTAATACTTGGCCGATATATTCCAGGAAATTCACTCATACACCGTTTGGATCCACGCAGTAAGTTGCTAGCAATGGTACTTTATATCATTATTATCTTCTGGGCTAATAATTTAGTAACAAATCTATTGATGTTAGCCTTTACTCTAGTAGTAATCTTACTTTCACAAGTAAAATTGAGTTTCTTTATCAACGGTGTTAAACCAATGATTGGAATTATCCTCTTTACAACTATATTCCAGATGCTTTTTACGCAAGGTGGAGAAATTATTTTACAAATTTGGATTATCAGAATTACAAGTTTTGGACTTAGTCAGGCAGCCTTAATTTTCATGCGCTTCCTTCTTATCATTCTATTTTCAACACTTCTCACTTTGACAACAACCCCACTAAGCCTTGCGGATGCTGTTGAATCCTTATTAAAACCTTTTGAAGTATTCAAAGTTCCTGCTCATGAAATTGGACTCATGTTATCACTCAGTCTTCGTTTCGTGCCAACACTAATGGATGATACAACACGTATCATGAATGCTCAAAGAGCTCGGGGGGTAGACTTTGGTGAAGGCAACTTAGTTCAAAAAGTAAAATCAATCATCCCAATTTTGATTCCCCTATTTGCTTCTAGCTTTAAGCGGGCTGATGCTCTAGCAATTGCTATGGAAGCAAGGGGTTATCAAGGTGGAGATGGGCGTACTAAGTACCGCAGACTAAAATGGACACTCAAAGATAACTTAGCACTTTTATCAGTAATTGCTCTTGGAGCTCTGCTATTTTTCTTAAAGAACCCTTAAACGCCTATTCTGTAGGCGTTTTCTTTATTTTATGTCAATCATACTGTAATATTTTTAATCATATTCCAAAATCCGAGTAACATAAAGAGGGTAAGATAAGATATACAAATTTGAAAGAAATGAGGCATATTATGCTTATTGAAACACCAAAAAATAAACAACTCGGATTACTGAAAGCAGGGCTTACCCTAGCGGCTATTGTAACTAGTCTATCTCTTCCTCTTTTTGTTAAGGCTGATTCTTACACAGTTCAGTCAGGAGATACTTTATCTGCTATTGCAAATAAATATCAAACAACTGTTGAACAGGTCGCTTCAGAAAATAAGATTTCAAATATTAATTTGATTAGTGTCGGTCAAGTTCTAAACATTAATAATAGTACAACAGTAAGTACTGAAACTAAGGTAGAGACTGAATCAGTGAAAACAACAGTAACAACATCAACAACATCAACTTCTAGCCTTAGTGCAAGTGATGCTGCAGCAAAAGAAGTCATTGCTCAACGTGAGTCAAGTGGAAGCTATACTGCTCAAAATGGCCAATACTATGGTCGCTACCAATTAACACTTTCTTATTTAAATGGTGACTTATCTCCAGAGAACCAAGAAAGAGTTGCTGACGCTTACGTAACAAATCGTTACGGTTCATGGTCAGCTGCACTAGTTTTCTGGAATGTAAACGGTTGGTATTAAAAATCGCTCAAACCTTGATAACATCAAGGTTTTTATTGTAAACGCATTAACTAAAATACATTTACAATAACTGTCAACAAGTTTACAAAATACCTTAAATCTCAACTTTCTTGTAATATTTTTAATAAAACCTACATATGAAAGTAATAATAAAGAGTTATGATATAGACTGTAAAATAACGTGAGGTAATTTATGAAATTCAGCAGAATTGCAAAATCTAAACGTCAAAAACAAGTCATCACGACTTTGCTAAGTCTTGTTCTAATCTCAAGCCTTATTGCTTCAGTTTTTGTCTTTTCAACAACTAATGTCAATACTGAGTCATTCGAAACTAAATCAGAAGTAAAAGTAACAAAAGAAACATCAACTTCTTCATCGCAAGAAGTTACTAAAGACAGCACTACAGAAAAAGTTGAAACAAGTCATTCAAGTACAGAAAGCTCTGAAGAAGCTACTGAAAATGAGACTATTGAAGAAACTAACATTACTGTTAGTGAAGAACCAACAGTTGTAGCTTACACAGATACAGTCGTTGCTGAGCAACCTGTCTATACAGAAACAACATATTATTATACACAACCAGCTGCAACTACTACAGCATATACACCTGCCCAAGCAAACGTTACACTAAGTAATGGTAATACTGCGGGTGCTATTGGTTCTGATGCAGCGGCACAAATGGCAGCAGCAACCGGTGTTCCTCAGTCAACTTGGGAAAGCATTATTGCTCGTGAATCAAATGGAGATCCATCGGCAGCTAATGCATCTGGTGCTTCAGGGCTTTTCCAAACCATGCCAGGTTGGGGATCAACTGCAACAGTTGAAGATCAAGTGAATGCTGCAATCAATGCATATAATGCTCAAGGTTTGTCCGCTTGGGGTTACTAAGAGTTAGCTTTTAAATATTAAAAATCCTTAAATCACATTATAGTGACTTAAGGATTTTTTTGATGTCTTTAGGAGAATGACAAATAGCATCAGCCCCACTTGCTTGTAAATCATGCTGTAAACCAAATCCCCAGGTTACACCTAGAGTCTTAATTCCAGCAGTTTTTCCACCAATGATGTCAAAGCTCGTATCTCCAATAATCAAAGAATAAGACTGATTTATCTGATTTTCTGTCAAGCAAGTCCTTATTAAATCAGCCTTATGATAACAATTTGGTCTAGCTCCATAGACTGCTTTAAAGTATTTAATAATTCCAAGTTCAGTCAGCATCACAATTGCCATGGGCTCATTCTTGCTGGTAGTTATGTACAGATCATATCCGCTAGCACTTAGATCTCTTAACATCTCTTCTATATCTGGATAAAGGGAAGTTTTATGAACTCCCTCACTGTCATAGGAGTCACGGTAGGTTTGAATGGCATTGGAAATAGCTGAGCTATCCTCAAAATACTTTCCAAAAGTTGTCTCCAATGGAGGACCTATAAAAGTTGACAAGGTGTCATCGTCTGGTAAAGGTAACTGTAAAGATTTAAAAGCATAACGGAAGGCTGCTTTGATACCTGGACTAGAATCAACCAAGGTACCATCAAGATCAAATAGAATAGATTTCAAATCAATCTCCTGTAAATATATTGTATAGATTGTTTTACACCATAATGTAATAATTCAATAATTGGGCTGTTCGTTAACAAGAAATATTCTAGTCAGATACCAAAGTATTTAAATACTAATTGACAAGAATGCCAATTAGTGGAAAAAATCTTGTTTGGAATAGAACTGATAGAGGAAATTCAACTATTCCAAACTAGGCTAGTGACCAAAAATCTCTTGGCTGAGTCGTCGTCCTGTTGGAGTTGCTGCAAGGCCTCCTTCAGCAGTCTCACGAAAAGCCGTAGGTAAGCTTGCACCTACCTGATACATGGCGTCAATAACTTCATCAACTGGAATTTGAGAAGAAATGCCTGCAAGAGCCATATCCGCAGCAACCAAGGCAAAACTTGCACCAAGGGCATTACGCTTAACACAAGGTACCTCAACTAAGCCGGCAACTGGATCACATATTAAACCAAGAAGATTTTTAATAACAAAGGCAACAGCCTGACTAGCTTCAAAGGCTGTCCCACCAGCTGCCTTAACCAAAGCTGCAGCTCCCATAGCAGAAGCTGAACCAACTTCAGCTTGACAACCTCCCTCTGCTCCAGAAATCGAAGCATTATTTCCGATAACTAAACCGAAAGCTCCAGCTGTAAAGAGAAAGTCTACTTGTTCTTTTTCAGATAAATGTAACTTGTCAATGGCCGTTGACAAGACTGCTGGTAAGCAACCCGCACTGCCTGCTGTTGGGGTAGCACAGACTAAGCCCATTTTGGCATTAAGCTCATTTACAGCCATGGCATTACGAACAGCAGTCAGGACTGTTTTATCCGATAAGGTCTTCCCTGACTTTAAATACTGATCCATCTTGACAGCATCACCACCAGTTAGACCACTAATGGATTTACTCTCTGTCAAGCCATTGACAACTGAAGCTTTCATGACTTCTAGATTTCGTGACATAATATAGAGAATTTCTTCTCGACTACGCCCTGTGAGTTCAATCTCTGTCTCAATCATAAGCTCTGCTATGTTACCATCAAAGCGACTATCAGCTTGTTCAACTAATTCTTTAATTGTATAAAACATGCCAATCCTTTCTAATCAAAAAAGTTAACATTGTGGAGATGAGGGATTTCCTTAATTCGGTTGACAGCATCTTGACAATCTCGTGAATCTACCTCGATAATCATAATGGCCTTTTCTCCTGCGCGTTCTCGAGTCACATTCATTTGTGCTATGTTAATGTGATAGTCCGAGAGAATATCTGTGACCTTAGCAATCATTCCAGGGATATCTTGATGGACAATAATCAGGGTGGGTGTGTTCATTTTGAGAGAGACAGAGAAGCCATTAAGCTCTGTGACCTCAATGTTACCACCTCCAATTGACACCCCTGTAATGCTCATACTTTTCTGCCCTTTTTTAACCGTAATCTTGGCCGTATTGGGATGAGGTGCATTGCTGTCTTTTAGAATATCCCAGTAAATACGGATACCTTTTTGGTGGGCAATCTCTAGAGAATCTTTGATATCTGGATTATCCGTATCCATTCCTAAAATCCCTGCTACCAAGGCCTTATCTGTCCCATGTCCCTGATATGTTTTTGCAAAGGAGTTAAAGAGATGGAAGGTCACTTCCTCGGGTATATCTCCAAAAATTGAGTTTACAATTTTACCAATGCGTACAGCACCCGCTGTATGGCTTGAAGAGGGTCCAATCATGACAGGTCCGATGATGTCAAAAACAGATTGGAATTTTAAATGATTCATATGAACTCCTTAAGTGAATTTCTGCATCCCTATTATAGCAAAGAAAACGTAAACAGCGCGTCTTTTTCTTCCATTAATGCAAATTCATGTTATAATAGTTTTCGCGTGGATTCACGCAATCAAATTCGACCTTCAAATCGATATTTGAGAACTAGACTCTTCAAGTCTATGTTAAACAATTGAACTCGGGCTAAATCCTCGAAAAAAAGATAAACCCCTTCAGAAAATCAGGATTTTCTGGTGGTTTCCTATTTTTCTATCGGATTTTTAACGCCCTAAGTATCTTTAATTTGATGGGAGGAGTTATCTATGGTTGATAATTCAAAAACACGTGTTGTCGTTGGTATGAGTGGGGGCGTTGATTCGTCTGTAACAGCTCTGCTTTTAAAGGAGCAAGGTTATGACGTTATTGGCGTCTTCATGAAGAACTGGGATGACACAGACGAATTCGGTGTCTGTACGGCAACCGAAGATTATAAAGATGTAGCTGCAGTAGCTGACCAAATTGGTATCCCTTACTATTCTGTAAACTTCGAAAAAGAGTACTGGGACCGCGTATTTGAGTATTTCTTAGCGGAATACCGTGCGGGACGCACACCAAATCCAGATGTTATGTGTAACAAGGAAATCAAGTTTAAAGCCTTTCTTGACTACGCTATGACTCTTGGTGCTGATTACGTAGCGACAGGTCATTACGCTCAAGTTAAACGTGATGAAGACGGCACTGTACACATGTTGCGTGGTGCCGATAACAATAAAGATCAAACTTATTTCTTGAGCCAATTGTCTCAAGAACAACTGCAAAAAACAATGTTCCCACTTGGCCATTTGCAAAAGCCAGAAGTTAGGGAAATAGCAGAGCGCGCAGGACTTGCAACTGCTAAGAAAAAAGATTCAACTGGCATCTGCTTTATCGGCGAAAAGAATTTCAAAGAATTCCTCAGCCAATACTTGCCTGCTCAAAAAGGACGTATGATGACTGTTGATGGTAAAGATATGGGTGAACACGCAGGTCTCATGTACTATACAATCGGTCAACGTGGTGGTCTCGGTATCGGTGGACAACACGGTGGGGATAACCAACCCTGGTTTGTTGTTGGTAAAGACCTATCACAAAACATTCTTTATGTTGGACAAGGTTTCCACCATGAATCATTGATGTCAACTTCACTTGACGCTTCTGTCATCCACTTCACACATGATATGCCTGAAGAATTCACGCTTAAATGCACTGCTAAATTCCGTTACCGTCAACCAGATAGTAAAGTAACTGTCAAGGTAAAAGGGGATAAAGCTGAAGTCATCTTTGATGAGCCTCAACGCGCTATCACACCTGGACAAGCTGTTGTCTTTTACGACGGTCAAGAATGTCTTGGTGGCGGTATTATCGATATGGCTTACAAAGATGGAGTAGCTTGTCAGTATATCTAATAGCTAGAGGTTAAGTATGGTTTCTTGTATTTTCTGTAATATGCAACCCCCTATATTTGAAAATGATTTAGCTCTGGCCTTTTTTGACAAAAATCCAGTTTCTAAAGGACATGTCTTGCTTGTTCCGAAGCGTCATGCCAAAGATTATTTTGAGCTGACTTCAGAAGAAAAGTTAGCCTTGGATGATTTACTGGGGCTCTGTAAAGGATACTTGGATAATCTTTACAAGCCAGATGCTTACAATATTGGAGCTAATTGTGGCTTAGAAGCTGGTCAAACAGTCTTTCATTGTCACATCCATTTAATTCCAAGATATGCGGGCGATATGGCAAACCCAACTGGCGGTGTTCGCGGGGTTATTCCAGAAAAACAGAACTACAAAGATTGACCTTTAAACCTTAATTTGCTAAACTAATTTTAACAATAATCATGATGGTCAAAGCTCATGAGAATTGTGCGCTTTTTGGCGTGCAATTTTCGAGGGTTTTGGCTGTTTTTTGTGCAGTTATGGAGGTCCCATGGATTTTAGAACTAAAACAAATGAATATAGCTTTGGTGTTAGAGTATCGGCATTAATGATTGAGGATGATAAAATATATTTAGCAAAGTCTCCTAATGATGAATACTACTTGTTAGGAGGTGCTATTTTTGTTAATGAATTAACTAAAGATGCTATAAGGCGTGAAATTAAAGAAGAAGTTGGAGCTGATAGTGAAGTTGGATCCTTAGCTTTTATAGTTGAAAATCAATTTTATTTAGAGGACACAAGCTATCATCAAATTGAATTTCACTACCTAGTCAATCTACTTTCTGAACCTAATGAAAAGATGATAGAAGGTGGGCAAACCCGTCAATGTGAATGGGTTTCAATTGACAACTTAGATCAAATTAATCTGAATCCTGCTTTTCTAAAAACTGCGCTTAAAAATTGGGATGGCCAAATCAAACATTTTGTAAATAAAGATGGAGAAGAATAAAATGACACACAACTTTTCAGAAAGCTATGACGTTATCGTAATCGGTGCCGGACATGCCGGTGTAGAAGCCAGTCTAGCTGCCAGCCGAATGGGCTGTAAAACTTTGTTGGTAACCATTAACTTAGAGATGTTGGCCTTCATGCCTTGTAATCCTTCTATTGGTGGATCTGCTAAGGGAATTGTAGTTCGCGAAATTGATGCTCTGGGTGGGGAGATGGGTAAAAACATTGACAAAACCTACATTCAAATGAAAATGCTCAATACTGGTAAAGGACCTGCAGTTCGTGCCCTTCGTGCTCAAGCAGACAAGGCTCTTTACGCACGCACCATGAAACACACCGTTGAGCAACAAGAAAACTTGACACTTCGCCAATCATTGGTTGAAGAAATCTTAGTTGAAGATGGTAAGGTTATCGGTATTCGTACGGTTACTGACCAAAAATATGCTGCCAAGTCAGTTGTCGTAACAACCGGAACTGCTCTTCGAGGTGAAATCATCTTAGGTGAACTCAAATATTCTTCAGGGCCAAATAATAGCTTAGCTTCTATCGGACTTGCAGATAATTTGAAAGAACTAGGGCTTGAAATTGGTCGTTTCAAGACAGGGACACCTCCTCGTATCAAAGCTAACTCAATCAACTATGAAGCAACTGAGATTCAACCCGGTGATGACAAACCAAATCATTTCTCATTCATGTCTAAAGATAAAGATTACCTTCAAGACCAAATTCCTTGCTGGTTGACCTACACCAATCAATCTAGCCATGATATTATCAATAAAAATCTTCATCGTGCACCAATGTTCTCTGGTATTGTTAAGGGGGTAGGACCTCGTTATTGTCCATCGATTGAAGATAAAATTGTCCGCTTCGCTGACAAAGAACGTCACCAACTCTTCCTTGAACCTGAAGGCCGTGACACTGAAGAAGTTTACGTCCAAGGTTTGTCAACAAGTCTCCCTGAGGACGTTCAAAAAGACCTCATTCATTCAATCAAAGGGCTTGAAAATGCTGAAATGATGAGAACAGGTTATGCTATTGAGTATGATATTGTTCTTCCTCACCAGCTCCGTGCAACCCTTGAAACTAAGAAAATTTCTGGTCTCTTTACAGCAGGACAAACCAATGGTACTTCTGGTTATGAAGAAGCTGCTGGCCAAGGACTTGTTGCTGGTATCAATGCTGCCCTTAAAGTTCAAGGTAAGCCTGAATTAATCTTAAAACGTAGTGATGCCTATATCGGGGTTATGATTGATGACTTGGTAACTAAAGGAACCCTTGAACCTTACCGTCTCTTAACTTCCCGCGCAGAATACCGTCTCATTCTTCGCCATGATAATGCAGATATGAGATTGACTGAGATCGGTCGTAAAGTTGGTCTAGTTGATGATGAACGCTATCTTCATTTCCAAATTCGTAAAAATCAATTTGACAGTGAGTTGACACGCCTTGAAAAAATCAAACTCAAACCTGTTAAAGAAACCAATGACCGAATTGAAGCACTAGGCTTTAAACCACTAACAGATGCCCTTTCAGCCAAAGAGTTCATGCGTCGTCCTGAAATTACTTATGATGTTGCAACTAGTTTTGTAGGTCCTGCAGCTGAAGATTTAGATGCTAAAGTTATTGAACTCCTTGAAACTGAAATTAAGTATGAAGGTTATATCAATAAAGCACTTGATCAAGTCGCAAAAATGAAGCGTATGGAAGAAAAACGTATTCCTTCAACTATCGACTGGGATGATATTGACTCAATTGCTACTGAAGCGCGTCAAAAATTCAAGAAAATTAATCCTGAAACTATCGGCCAAGCTAGTCGTATCTCTGGTGTTAACCCTGCAGATATTAGCATTCTCATGGTCTACTTAGAAGGAAAACAAAAAGCTAGTAAGAAAGCTTTATAAATCACTTTTTAAACAATTAAGAGGTTGTGCTCAATCACAGTCCCTTAATTGTTTTTATTGTCAATAGAGTAAAGACAAATCACTTTTATTAAATAAATAACTGTTCAAATAAGGCATACTTAATCATTTTTAGGTAAAATTTAAGCTCTGTAAAGTCCAAAAACTAAGTCAACTATCTATCTTTGGAAGTGGGTAAATCCTATGTTTTAAAGGTATTTTATGGTATAATGGTTAGCTAAGAGGTTAATCAATGAAAAGATTTCGTTTTGAAACCATACACTTGGTTTTAATTGGTTTAATTTTATTTGGGATATTAGCGATAGCTGTCCGATTATTGGAGTCTCAAACTATACTTATCATGCTCATTTTCTTAGTCTTATCAGCTTTGGTTGCACTGCTTTATTACCAAAAAGAAAACTATGAAATTTCTGAGTTGGAACAAATAGAGCTCTTAAATAATCAAACTGAGCTTAGTTTAAAGCATTTATTGGAAAAAATGCCTGTCGGTGTTATCCAATTTGATGAAGAGAGTAATGATGTTGAATGGTTTAATCCATACGCTGAACTCATTTTCACTAATGAAAATGGGGATTTCGAAGAGAAATTTGTTCAGGAAATTATTCGCTCAAAACGTGATGGTTCTGCCAGTCAAAGCTTCGAAATAGGTGGCAATAAATACTCTTCCTACCTTGATTTATCATCAGGAATTTTTTATTTCTTTGATGGCTTTATGGGAAATCGTGAAAGAGAAGATATCACTTTTCTAAGACCTGTAATCGGTATTATCTCCATTGACAACTACGATGAGGTCACGGATGATTTGTCTGATGCAGAAGTTTCACAAATCAATAGTTTTGTGGCTAGCTTTATGTCAGATTTTGCTCAATCTAAGAATATCTTTTATCGTCGTGTCAACATGGATCGCTACTATTTCTTCACAGATTATGCTGTGCTCAGCGACTTAATTGAGGCTAAGTTTGATATTTTAGAAGTATTCCGTAACAAGTCAAAAGAACGTGAGCTTCCTTTGACAATGAGTATGGGAATTTCCTTTGGAGAAGACAACCATAAACAAATTGGTCAAGTTGCCTTAGAAAACTTGAATATTGCCCTTGTTAGAGGGGGAGATCAAGCTGTTATTCGAGAAAATGAAGAACATAAGAAGACCATGTACTTCGGTGGAGGATCTGCTTCAACCATTAAACGTTCTAGAACTCGTACTCGAGCAATGATGACAGCTATTTCTGACCGCATCAAAACGGTTGATAATGTTTTTGTTATTGGACATCGTAATTTGGATATGGATGCGCTTGGAGCAACCATCGGTATGCAATTTTTTGCTAGCAATTTAATTGATAACGCCTATGCTATCTATAATCCTGATGAAATGAGTCCCGATGTCACAAGAGCTATCGAGCGGATCAAAGCTGATAAAAACACTCGTTTGATTACGGATACAAGAGCCAAAGAACTAGTGACTCCACACTCTTTATTGATTATGGTTGACCACTCAAAAATTGGTTTAACTTTATCTCGTGATCTTTACAGTATGTTTACAGATGTCATTGTTGTCGACCATCATAGACGTGATGAAGATTTTCCTGAAAATGCTGTACTGACCTTTATCGAAAGTGGAGCTAGCAGTGCTAGTGAGCTAGTCACAGAATTGATCCAATTTCAATCTGCTAAAACTAGACTAAGCCGAACACAAGCTAGTATCTTAATGGCCGGTATTATGTTGGACACTAAAAACTTTACAGCTAGCGTTACTAGTCGTACATTTGACGTTGCAAGCTATTTGCGCTCTCTAGGAAGTGATAGCTTAGAGATTCAAAATATCTCAGCAACAGACTTTGATGAATATCGATTAATTAATGAGCTTATCTTGAGGGGGCAAAAGATTTCCGACAAGATCATCGTTGCTTCAGGTGCTGAAAATGCTGTATATAGTAATGTTGTTTCAAGTAAAGCAGCTGACACCATGTTGACAATGGCTGGTATCGAAGCAGCCTTTGTTATTAGTCGCACACCATCTCATACTGTGGCCATTTCTGCACGCAGTCGCAGTAAAATGAATGTTCAGCGTATCATGGAAACCCTAGGTGGCGGTGGTCACTTTAACTTTGCTGCCTGTCAACTTACTGACAAAACTGTGTCAGAAGCACAAGATATATTAGTAAAACAAATAAGAACTGAACTCTCAGAAAAAACGGAGGATGAATCATGAAAGTTATTTTTTTAGCAGATGTTAAAGGAAAAGGAAAAAAAGGGGAAATTAAAGAAGTTCCTACAGGGTATGCCCAAAACTTCCTTATCAAAAAAAATCTTGCTAAAGAAGCTACCAATCAAGCTATTGGTGAGTTGAAAGGAAAACAAAAATCTGAAGAAAAAGCACAAGCAGAATTGCTTGCTGATGCAAAAGCAATTAAAGAAGTACTAGATAAAGAAGAAACACGTGTACAGTTTACAGAGAAAGTTGGGCCAGATGATCGAACTTTCGGATCTATTACTGCTAAGAAAATTGCTGAAGAACTAAATAAACAGTATGGAATCAAGCTAGATAAACGTCACATTGAGATGGCACACCCAATTCGTGCTATTGGCTTGATTGAAGTCCCTGTCAAACTTCATAAAGAAGTTAAAGCTGAAATCAAACTCAATATTAAAGAAGCCTAAGTAAAAAATGATTAGACAGGGGGTGTTCAAGTGGCTGACGTATCTGAGTTAAGAGTTTTGCCTCAAGATGTACTAGCTGAGCAATCTGTATTAGGCTCATTATTCATTTCACCTGATAAATTAATCACTGTCCGTGAATTTATTGAACCTGATGATTTTTACAAGCATTCCCATAAAATCATTTTTAGGGCTATGATCAGCTTAAGTGATCGAAACGAAGCAATTGACGCGACAACAGTTCGATCAATTCTTGCTGACCAAGGTGATTTACAAAATATTGGTGGCTTATCTTACATAGCAGAGCTTGTCAATGCTGTTCCAACCAGTGCCAATGCTGAGTACTATGCTAAAATAGTCTCTGAAAAGGCCATGCTGCGCAATATTATTGCAAGGTTGACAGATAGTGTAAACCAAGCCTATGATGGAGAAACTGATTCTGAAGTCATTTTGGCAGGAGCTGAACAAGCACTAATTCAAATCAATGAAAGCAGTAATCGGACTGGATTCCGTAAAATTTCAGATGTTCTAAAGGTCAACTATGAAAATCTAGAAATCCGTTCCCAACAAAAAGGTGACGTTACAGGTCTCCCTACTGGTTTCCGTGATTTAGATAAGATTACAACTGGTTTACACCCTGATCAACTCATTATTCTAGCTGCCCGACCTGCGGTGGGTAAGACAGCATTTGTTTTGAACATTGCACAAAATGTTGGAACTAAGCAAAATCGTCCTGTAGCCATTTTCTCACTGGAAATGGGGGCCGAAAGCCTAGTTGACCGTATGTTGGCAGCAGAAGGAATGGTAGATTCACATGCCCTTAGGACAGGACAGTTGACTGAGCAGGACTGGAATAATGTTACTATCGCACAAGGAGCACTTGCAGAAGCTCCTATTTATATCGATGATACCCCCGGTATTAAAATCACTGAAATCCGCGCCCGTTCCCGTAAGCTTGCACAAGAGGTTGAAGGTGGTCTAGGATTGATTGTCATTGACTACCTCCAATTGATTACAGGTACTCGACCTGAAAACCGTCAACAAGAAGTCTCTGACATTTCACGCCAATTAAAAATCTTGGCTAAAGAGCTCAAAGTTCCTGTAATTGCTCTTAGTCAGCTCTCTCGTGGTGTGGAACAACGTCAGGATAAGAGACCTGTCCTCTCAGATATCCGTGAATCTGGATCTATTGAACAAGATGCCGATATTGTTGCCTTTCTTTATCGTGATGATTATTACCGTAGAGAAGGTGATGATAGCGAAGAACAAATCGAAGATAATACAATTGAAGTTATTCTTGAAAAAAACCGTGCTGGTGCGCGTGGAACCGTTAAATTAATGTTCCAAAAAGAATATAATAAGTTTTCTAGTATTGCCCAATTCGAAGAACATTAAAATAATAATTTAAAACAAGGAGAAATAAACATGAGTGACGCATTTACAGATGTTGCTAAGATGAAAAAAATTAAAGAAGATATTAAGGCTCATGAAGGTCAACTAGTAGAATTGACATTAGAAAATGGTCGCAAACGCGAAAAAAATAAAATCGGTCGTTTGACAGAAGTTTATCCATCTTTGTTTATCGTTGAATACAATGACAACTCTGATGTTCCAGGTGCCATCAACAATTCTTATGTCGAATCTTACACTTACTCAGATATCTTAACAGAAAAGACCCTAATCCGTTATTTGGACTAAGGTCTACTAAATTACGAAGGACTCTTCAACTGGAGAGCCTCTTTTTTATACCAAAAATGACCTCCCTATTATACTAACTAGAGAGGTCATTTCTACTATAAGTCATTTGAAGAGTTTTGATACATCGTCACTTTCGGCTTGCACTACTTCAGTTGAGAGAAAGAAGTTTCTTCAAGACCAAGATCCAAGAGTATATCCCCAGACTTTTTTGTGAACTGACTGAGTCAGTTTTTATTTCCAACCTCTGTTCCTTATATAAGAACTCTTCATTCGACTCTATTTTCCTACTTCAAGGCATCCTTAACACCATTTTCAACGGCATTTTCGATAACTGGACTACTTGCCTTTACACCAACTAGTGTATTGAGCAACTGTTTGACATCAATACCCACAGAATCATTAAGGCCAGCTTGAACCTGAGTCATTGATTTGGTAATATCTTCCACCATCTTTGCAGAATTCCCCTCACCATACATGGTTATAGAGTCAATCTTAGTCAACGGTTCAGCAACAGCACGCGCCACATCCGGTAAAGCATTGAAATACATTTCAAGGACAGCAGCCTGGTTCATCTTAGCCATGGCTTCGGCTTTCTTTTCAAGACCTTCTGCTTCGGCTCTTAGCTTAGCAGCAATAGCAGCAGCTTCTGCCTCCCCTTTAGCTCGAATACCTTCTGCTTCAGCAAGCATGGCTTCTTTATCAGCTTGAGCCTGTTGAGTACGCTCATAGGCCTCAGCCTCAACTTCTTTTTGACGTTTAAAGAGATTAGCCTGAGCTTGTTGCTCTTGAGCATAGCGTTCAGCATCAGCCTGTGCCTTGATTTCAGCTTCAAGGGCTTGACGACGAACCTTAACTTCTTGTTCTTTAACCAAGGCTTCTTGTTCTTGCTTAACAATATTGGCTTCAGCGGTTTCGCGTTCAATATCCTTACGTTGAATTTGTTGTTGAATAGAGTAAGCGGCGTCCGCTTTGGCTGTTTCTGTATCAGCTTCCGCTTTCAAAGCAGCCTGACGTTTAGCCAACTCAGTTTGTTTCTGAGCAATTTCCAAGTCTGCTGCCACACGTGCATCATTAGCTAGTTTATCTGATTCAGCTTGTTGTTGGGCAATTTCTTGTTGAGCTTTTGCCCTAGCCTTAGCAGCTTCTTTACGGATCTGCTCTGTATTGTCAATACCAAGATTCTCAATAACACCCTTGTCATCAATTAATCCTTGAATATTAAAAGCTACAATTTCCAGCCCCATTTCTTCAAGGTCCTTTGTCGCATTATCCTGTACTTTTTCAGAAAAGGAGACACGGTCAGTAACAATTTGAGCTAGCTTCATTTGTCCGATAATAGCACGTAAGTGACCTTCTAAGGTATCTCTCACCTCGTCAGCAATCTCTTCTGATGATTTATATAGAAAGTTTCGAGTTGCTGCTTGGAATAATTCTGGACGCTCTGTACCAATTTTAACTTTGACAGCAGCATCAACTTTAACATTAATATAGTCATTGGTTGGTACATAGTCAGCAGTACGGGCATCTACAGAAATCATTCCCGCAGTCATAGAGTCCACACGTTCAAGAATTGGAATTTTCCAACCTGTTTTACCATGAAGAACACGCTGACCCCGAGGACCTGAAATAACCTTAATTTCACCTGGTGAAGCAGAAACAAAACCAGCAAAGAAAATACCAAGTGCCAAAATAACCAGCACTATTCCAATAATTATTCCAAAATTAATCATTCTGACATCTCCTTATCATTTTTAAGATAGCCTCAGTTTATCATATTTAGAAACCTCTTACAATTTTTTACTGCAAGAGTTCTAGACACTTTGATTAAAGAATCTAGTGGAAATAATTTATTAATACTTAAATTCAAACACCATCAGTTTTCAACTGCAGTGAAGAAACATTTGACAAAAGGACTACATTAAAAGAGCCTGGATAAAAACTCCTAACATCTATAGTACAGTTTGTAGTAACATCAAAACGAAGAAGCCTTATAAACTATAGGTAACCTATATTTCAAGTCAATCTCATTTTATATTGACATATTAGCTATTATTTTGATAAAATAAATAAGCTGATGGTCTCATAGCTCAGCTGGATAGAGCATTCGCCTTCTAAGCGAACGGTCGCAGGTTCGAATCCTGCTGGGATCAAAAAATAAAGGTAGCGGGGGTCTATCCCCTGCTACCTTTTTTCTTGATTATTGATACTAAATGATTGACTATTTATGATAGGGGCTCCCTTGCTGTATCATAAATGCTCGGTAAATTTGCTCAGCCAAAACTAGTCTCATTAGCTGATGAGGCAAAGTAAGTAGACCAAAACTCATCAGTAGGTTAGCCCTTTTTTTTACTTCCGGTGCCAGACCAAGACTGCCACCAATGATAAAGGTAATATCTGAGTAGCCTTTAAGAGTAGCATCAGACAGAATTTTACTGAATTTTTCAGATGGAAACTGTTCCCCTTCTATTGCTAAGGCAATAACAAATTCTCTGTCTCCAACCTTAGCTAAAATTCGTTCAGCCTCTTTGGACATTATCCGTTGATTTTCAGCTTGACTTGCATTATCTGGTGTTTTTTCATCAGTGAGTTCAATTTGTTCAACCTTGGTAAAACGTCCCATTCGTTTAACATATTCTGCAATACCATCTTTCAAGTATTTTTCTTTTAGTTTTCCAACAGTAATTATTTTGACTTTCATAATGTTATTCTACCATAATATCCACAAATATTACACAACTTATCCACATGTTTATAAAGATAAAAAGCTTTAAAATCCTTATTTTTATTGACTTATTTTCAAATAATACAAAAGTTTTCCACAAGCTGTGGATTTCTTTTTTTATTTTTTTAAGGTATAATTAAGTCACTTTAGATAAGCTAATAGATAGATTTGGAGGTCAAATATGAAAATATTGAAGAAATGGTTCAAACCTTTGCTCGTTCTAGTTGGTGGATTTCTAGCTGGACTTATTGGAGCACTGGTAGCCTTAAACATGGTTAATGTGCAAACTGGAAACAGTACTAATTCATCTGGAGCAGTCACTAGTAATGTTTCATATAAGAATACAACTGACACTACAGAAGCTGTTAGTAAAGTACAGGATGCAGTTGTATCTGTCATTAATTACCGTACTCAATCAAATAATAGCACAGATTTCTATATGCAAATGTTTGGCGGAGGAGAAGACGGACAAGAATCATCTAATGAATTATCTGTTTATAGTGAAGGATCAGGTGTCATTTATAAAGTAGATGGAAAATCAGCCTATCTTGTAACTAATACCCACGTTGTAGATGGAGCTGAACAAATTGAAATTATGATGTCTGATGGCAGTAAGGTGGTAGGAGAACTCGTAGGAGCAGATACTTATTCAGACATTGCAGTTGTTAAAATTTCTTCAGAAAACATTTCTACTGTAGCAGAATTTGCAGACTCTGATAAGCTTACAGTTGGTGAAACCGCAATTGCAATTGGTAGTCCTCTTGGAACAGAATATGCCAATTCTGTAACTCAAGGGATTGTCTCAAGTCTAAGCCGTACTGTGACCCTTACCAATGAGAGCGGAGAAACCATCTCAACAAACGCTATTCAAACAGATGCTGCAATCAATCCTGGTAACTCCGGTGGTGCCCTAATCAATATTGAAGGTCAGGTTATTGGAATCAACTCAAGTAAGATTTCATCTACATCAAGCCAATCAGGTGAATCTGTCGAAGGTATGGGCTTTGCTATTCCAGCAAATGACGTTGTCACTATTATCAATCAACTTGAAACTAATGGTAAAGTCATTCGACCTGCACTTGGTATTTCAATGGTAGCCCTAAGTGACTTATCAACCAATGCTATTGCACAACTTAATATTCCAACAAGTATCACAAGCGGTGTTGTAGTAGCAAGCGTCCAAGAAAGCATGCCAGCTGATGGTAAACTTGAAAAATATGATGTCATCACAGAAATTGATGGTAAAGAGGTAACATCTACATCAGACCTTCAAAGTGTTCTTTACGGTCATGCAGTAGGGGATTCTATCAAAGTAACCTTCTATAGAGGTACAGATAAGAAAACAGCAACAATAGAATTAGCTAAAACGACTCAGGATCTATCAACAAACAATTAATCTTGACTCTGTTCAAGACACTTGCAAACTTGACAAGACCTGTAAAATACCTTTACAATAGTGTAAAGGTATTTTTTTGGAGGACATATGGTCGAAAAATTAGAATTGATTCCACTTAAGGACATTTCTCCCAATCCCTATCAACCAAGATTGGAATTTAATCAAGAAGAATTGGATGAATTAGCCAAATCAATCAAAGAAAATGGTCTCATTCAACCTATTATTGTTAGGCCATCCAGTATTTTCGGCTATGAATTGATTGCAGGCGAGAGACGATTACGAGCTAGTGAACGAGCAGGCTTAGAGCTGATACCTGCTGTTATCAAAGATATCAGCAATCGTGAAAGTATGCAGCAAGCCATCGTAGAAAATCTCCAACGTAGTAATCTTAATCCTATTGAGGAAGCTAAAGCCTATCAGCAACTCTTAGATAAGAATCAAATGACCCATGAAGAATTGGCTACTTATATGGGGAAATCACGCCCTTACATCACCAATTCTTTGCGTCTACTCAATCTCCCTACCTTCTTAATACGATCAATTGAAAATGGAAGTCTATCTCAAGGACACGCGCGTCTTCTTCTTACCATACCAGACGAAGAAAAACAGAATTACTGGTTTCAACGTATCTCAAATGAAAATCTCAGTGTTCGTCAATTGGAAAAACTCCTAAAGGAAAAACCTAAAATAAAATCAAAATCAAAAAAAATAAATATTTTCATCAAAGATAAAGAAAGCGAGCTCTCAAAAGCTTTCGGCTTACCTGTCACCATCTCTCAGAAAAAAGACGGTCAAGGTCAATTGGTTTTTCACTTCTCTGATGATGAAGACTTTAACAGAATTATCAACAAGCTAAAATAGCTTGTTGATTTCTTTTTTTCCTTTTCATGATTGTCCACAAGTTTTGAACCCTTTCAAAGGTCTATTTACTAGGCTTTTTTTGTTTTTCCACACCCTGTGGAAAACTATTTTTAACAGTGTGAATTTTATTTTTAACCTTGTGGAAAACTTTTCTTTTTTATGTTAGAATGTTACTATAATTATCCACAAGAGGACCTTTTATGACTGAAAATGAACAAATTTTTTGGAATAGAATCTTGGAACTCGCCCAAAGTCAATTAACACAAGCTACATATGAATTTTTTGTGCTAGACGCACGTTTAATCAAGGTAGACAATCAAACTGCTACAATCTATCTTGATAAAATGAAAGAATTGTTTTGGGAAAAAAATCTAAAGCCGGTCATCTTAACAGCCGGTTTTGAAGTTTTCAATGCTGAGATTGCTGTAGTCTACGTTTTCGATGATGAACAAGTCGCAGCTGCAGAATCTATTGAAAATCCGAGTATTCCTAATCAAACTATTCCATCTGCACCAAACTTACCGCCCGTTAATTCTGACTTGAATCCTAAGTATCGTTTTGATAATTTTATTCAGGGTAAAGGAAATCAATGGGCTTTTGCGGCCGCTTTGGCGGTAGCAAATGATCCTGGCGGCATTTACAATCCTTTCTTTATCTGGGGAGGACCTGGGCTCGGTAAAACTCACATTTTGAATGCTATCGGTAATACTGTTCTTGAGAATAATCCTACAGCGCGTGTCAAATACATTACAACAGAGAACTTTATCAATCAATTTATCACACATATTCGCTTAAAAGATATGGACTCTCTAAAAGAAGAATTCCGTAATTTGGATGTACTCTTGATTGATGATATCCAATTCTTAGCTAAACAAAGTATGTCTGGGACACAAGAGGAGTTTTTCAATACCTTTGATGCGCTTTACAAAGCAGGTAAACAAATTGTACTGACAAGTGACCGCACACCAGATCAACTTAACGATTTGGAAAAGCGTCTTGTCACGCGCTTTGGCTGGGGACTCATCCAAGATATTACACCACCTGATTTCGAAACCCGTGTGGCCATTCTAGAAGATAAAATTCAAGAATATCCCTATGTTTTCCCAGCAGATACAGTTAGCTATTTGGCTGGACAATTCAATAGTAATGTTCGAGAGCTGGAAGGTGCGCTCAAAGATATCAGTCTTGTAGCCAATTTCAAGCAAGTTGGAACCATTACTGTCGACATTGCAGCTGAAGCTATTCGTGCTAGAAAACAAGATGGTCCTAAGATGACTGTTATTCCAATTGAAGAGATTCAAAGCCAAGTTGGTAAATTCTATGGGGTAACTGTCAAAGAAATAAAGGCAACCAAACGAACACAGAATATCGTTTTAGCACGTCAAGTTGCCATGTTTTTAACTCGTGAAATGACCGACAACAGCCTTCCAAAAATTGGTAAAGAATTTGGTGGTCGAGATCATTCAACTGTTCTGCATGCCTATAATAAGATTAAAAATATGATTGCTCAGGATGATAGCCTGCGTATTGAAATTGACACGATTAGAAATAATATAAAATAGCACCCTGTGGATAAAAGGCTAGATTTTAATAGAGTTATCCACAACTTGTGAACAACTCTTATCCCGTATCAATACTGTTTTTAGCTTACTTTTCCACCTTATCCACAAGACCTACTACTACTACTATTTTTATAATTACTAAATAAAGGAGTTCTCATGATAAAATTCTCAATAAATAAAGCTTTATTCTTACAAGCATTAACAGCCACTAAACGTGCTATTGCAAGTAAGAATGCTATTCCGGTATTATCTACAATCAAAATTGTAGTTTTGGATAAAGCTATCACTCTAACTGGTTCAAATGGACAAATCTCAATTGAAAATACTATCCCAGTTTCTAATGAAAATGCTGGCTTGTTGATAACTTCAACTGGTTCAATTTTGCTAGAAGCTAATTTCTTTATCAATATTGTTTCCAGTCTTCCAGATGTTACTCTTGATTTTGAAGAAATTGCTCACCATCAAGTTGTCTTAACAAGTGGTAAATCTGAAATTACACTAAAAGGAAAAGACGTTGATCTCTATCCTCGATTGCAAGAAGTAGCAACTGAGAGTCCTTTAGTTCTTGAAACAAAATTATTGAAATCAATCATTGCTGAAACAGCTTTTGCTGCTAGTTTACAAGAAAGTCGTCCGATTTTGACAGGTGTTCATATGGTTCTCAGCAACCATAAAGAATACAAAGCTGTTGCAACAGACTCACACCGTATGAGTCAGCGTAAGATTACTTTAGAAAATGTTGCAAGTGATTTTGATGTTGTTATTCCAAGTAAGTCCCTGCGCGAATTTTCAGCCGTTTTTACGGACGATGTTGAAAAGGTGGAGGTTTTCTTCTCTGCTAGCCAAATTCTCTTTAGAAGTGAGCATATTAGCTTCTATACACGTCTTTTGGAAGGAAACTACCCAGACACAGATCGTCTTTTGACAAGTAATTTTGAAACTGAAGTTGTTTTCACAACAGCTTCTCTGCGCTCTGCCATGGAACGTGCTCATTTAATTTCAAATGCAACACAAAATGGAACTGTAAAATTAGAAATCCTTGGCAATTCTGTCTCAGCTCACGTTAACTCTCCAGAAGTCGGTAAGGTAAACGAAGAATTAGACACACTTAGCATTTCAGGAAACGATTTAACAATTAGCTTTAATCCAACTTACTTGATTGAAGCCTTGAAGGCCCTGAAGAGCGAAACAGTGGTCGTTCGCTTTATTTCACCTGTAAGACCATTCACCCTTACACCAGGTGATGATAGTGAAAACTTTATCCAATTAATCACACCAGTTCGTACAAACTAAAACTATAAAAAGGTAAGAATCAGCACAGTGAAGATTGTAAGTCCATTTTCATTGTGCTTTTTGTGTGTTAGAGAATCAAAAACTTTCATTTTCATGGATTTATGCCATATCGGAATGTGGTATAATAAAGAAAAAGTATCAGGAGGTTAGCCATGTACGATTTAGGTTCTTTAGTAGAAATGAAAAAGCCACATGCCTGTACCATTAAAGCAACTGGAAAAAAAGCTAATGAATGGGAAGTAACTCGTCTAGGAGCAGATATAAAAATTCGTTGTACCAATTGCGACCACGTAGTTATGATGAGTCGTCATGACTTTGAGCGTAAGATGAAAAAGGTAATAGGCAAAAAAGACTAATACTCAAATAAAATCAAAATCAGACGAGGAAGTGAGACGGTACTAGGTTACGGTAAGTCGAAACTGACATCTATCATTTTGATTTTAAAAGATTATAAAGAGTTATTAATAAAACCTAGCTTATACCCTTATATTTTGGAATTTGCTTGTCGCTTGGCAAGCTTTTTCTTGTATTTTCTGCTATAATAGTCATGATTGAATAAAATATATGGAGAAAATAAAGAATGGCTTTAACAGCAGGTATTGTAGGTTTGCCAAACGTTGGTAAATCAACTCTTTTTAATGCAATTACAAAAGCAGGAGCGGAAGCGGCTAACTATCCTTTCGCAACTATCGACCCTAACGTTGGTATGGTAGAAGTACCAGATGAGCGTCTGCAAAAATTGACTGAGCTTATCACACCTAAAAAGACTGTTCCAACAACTTTTGAATTTACAGATATCGCAGGTATCGTTAAAGGGGCTTCAAAAGGTGAAGGCCTTGGTAACAAATTCCTTGCCAACATCCGAGAAGTGGATGCCATCGTTCATGTGGTTCGTGCCTTTGATGATGAAAATGTTATGCGTGAGCAAGGGCGTGAAGATGCCTTTGTTGATCCGCTTGCTGACATTGACACCATCAATTTGGAATTAATTTTGGCAGACCTTGAGTCAATCAATAAACGCTATGCGCGTGTTGAAAAGATGGCTCGTACCCAAAAAGACAAGGATTCTATGGCAGAATTCGCTGTTTTGGAAAAAATCAAACCAGTCTTGGAAGATGGAAAATCAGCTCGTACCGTAGAATTCACACCAGAAGAAGAAAAAATTGTTAAACAACTCTTCCTTTTGACAACAAAACCAGTTCTTTACGTGGCTAACGTTGATGAGGACAAGGTTGCCGATCCAGACGATATCGACTACGTCAAACAAATCCGTGAATTTGCAGCTACTGAAAATGCAGAGGTTGTCGTTATCTCTGCGCGTGCCGAAGAAGAAATCTCAGAATTGGATGATGAAGACAAGCAAGAATTCTTAGAAGCTATTGGCTTGACTGAATCAGGTGTTGATAAATTGACGCGAGCAGCCTATCATCTTCTTGGTCTTGGGACTTACTTTACAGCAGGTGAGAAAGAAGTACGTGCCTGGACCTTCAAACGTGGTATCAAGGCTCCTCAAGCAGCTGGTATCATCCACTCAGACTTCGAGCGAGGCTTTATCCGTGCGGTGACCATGTCTTATGAAGATTTGGTTCAATACGGTTCAGAAAAAGCTGTAAAAGAAGCAGGACGTCTTCGTGAAGAAGGTAAAGAATATGTGGTTCAAGATGGTGATATCATGGAGTTCCGCTTTAATGTCTAATTGAAATGAAATAAAGAAAGTGGTTGGAAAGTATTTTCCAGCCTCTTTGGTGTTTAAGAAAAAGTAAAACTAGAGAGGAATGAAACAAGGGACTGAGATTAAGGAGTAAAATCTCCCTAGAATGTTTTTAGCTCGCGAGCAAGAAAATATGAGTAAAGAGAAATAAAAACTCTGGATGTCATATTTTAGAGCTCAAACCTCAAACAGCTAATCGAACTGATTGGAGTTTCTATAAAAAATCCACAATCGAAAAGTCCCTTTATAAGGTAATTATGGTAAAAATGATTGTTGGTCTGGGAAATCCAGGCTCAAAATACACAGAAACACGTCACAATGTTGGTTTTATGGCAGTTGACAATATTGTAAAGAGTCTTGACGTTAAGTTTACAGAAGATAAGAATTTTAAAGCCGAGGTTGGTTCTTGTTTTATCAATGGTGAAAAAATCTATTTCGTCAAACCAACTACTTTTATGAACAATTCAGGAATTGCCGTTAAAGCTTTGCTGACTTATTTCAACATTGATAGAGAAGATTTGCTTGTCATTTATGATGATTTAGACATGGAAGTTGGCAAGATTCGTTTCCGCCAAAAGGGTTCTGCCGGTGGTCATAATGGTATCAAGTCTATTATTGCTCATCTTGGAACACAAGAGTTTGATCGTATTAAGATTGGCGTAGGTCGTCCTCAGCAGGGAATGACTGTAGTCAACCATGTTTTAGGCAAATTCTCAACTGATGAAAAGATTATTATTTTAAACACTTTAGATAAAGTTGACAGTGCTGTAAACTTCTATTTACAAGAGTCTGATTTTGAAAAAGTGATGCGAAAGTTTAATGGGTAAGCTATGAATATTATCGATCTATTTAGTCAGAGCAAAGCCATTCAAAACTGGCACTCAGGTTTATCGACTTTGGGCCGTCAGCTGGTCATGGGCTTCTCAGGTTCAAGTCGGGCAGTAGCCATGGCTTCTGCCTATCAGGTTAATGAAGAGAAAATTGTCATCATGACCTCAACACAGAATGAGGCCGAGAAACTGGCGAGTGATTTATCTGCCCTAATCGGTGAAGATAAAGTTTATCAGTTTTTTGCAGATGATGTAGCCGCAGCAGAATTTATCTTTGCCTCTCTTGATAAATCCTTATCACGTCTAGAGGCTTTAAATTTTTTATTGGATGACCAAAAGACAGGAATTTTAATCACAAGTTTAGTTGGCAGTCGCGTGCTCTTACCAAGCCCTGAAACCTATAAGTCTAGCCAGTTACGTCTTGAAATTGGAATGGAATATGATTTGGACCAACTGCTCAAGCTTTTAACGAGCTTGGGTTATGAGAAGGTTTCTCAAGTAGCCAGTCCAGGTCAATTCAGTAAACGTGGAGACATTTTAGATATCTACGAAATTACGGAAGAGTTGCCTTTCCGTCTTGAATTTTTTGGTGATGAGATTGATGGCATCCGTCAATTTGAAGTTGAGAGTCAAAAATCATTAGGCAACATAGACGGCTTTAAGGTCTCACCAGCTGACGATATGATTTTGACTCAAGAAGATTTTACGAGAGCAGAGTCTAAATTAGAACACCATGTTGAACTGGCTAAGGAAGATTTAAAAGCCTATCTTGAAGAAGTCTTGTCTGCCACTCGCAATGGCTATAAGCACCAAGATGTGAGAAGTTTTGCCTCATTCTTTTATGAAAAAGAGTGGACTTTGCTGGATTATATTCCAAAGGGAACCCCTCTTATCTTTGATGATTTTCAAAAAATTGTGGACAGAAATGCCAAGTTTGATTTAGAGGTTGCTAACCTCTTGACAGAAGATTTACAAAGATGTAAAGCAGTGTCAAGCCTCAATTACTTTGCTGATGTCTATAAAACTCTGAGAAATTATCAACCTGCTAGCTTCTTTTCAAATTTCCACAAAGGATTGGGAAATCTCAAATTTGACAAGTTACACAATGTCACTCAATATCCCATGCAGGAGTTTTTCAACCAATTCCCGCTATTAATTGATGAAATTCATCGTTACCAGAAATCAAAAGCAACGATTTTAGTGCAAGCGGATTCCAAACATGGTCTGGAACGTCTCCAAGAAACCTTACAAGAGTATGGTCTAGAATTACCCGTCAGTGAGGCAGATTCTCTAAAAGCAAAAGAAGCGCAGCTGATTGTTGGCAATTTGGCTCAGGGCTTCTATTTTGCGGATGAGAAATTGGTTCTCATCACCGAGCATGAAATTTACCATAAGAAAATCAAGCGTAAAATTCGTCGTTCAAATATTTCTAATGCTGAGCGCCTCAAAGATTACAATGAGCTGTCAAAAGGTGATTATGTGGTCCACCATGTCCATGGTATTGGTAAATTTTTGGGTATTGAAACCATTAAAATTAAGGGTGTTCACCGTGACTATTTGACCATCCAGTATCAGGATGCCGCCTCCATTTCACTTCCGGTTGAGCAAATTGAGAGCTTGTCCAAATACGTATCAGCTGACGGTAAAGAACCTAAAATCAATAAACTCAACGATGGCCGTTTCCAAAAGACTAAACAAAAAGTCAGCAAACAAGTGGAAGACATCGCTGATGATCTCCTGAAATTGTATGCAGAACGCAGTCAGCTTAAGGGCTTTGCCTTTTCACCTGACGATGACTTGCAAAATGACTTTGACAATGACTTTGCCTATGTCGAAACAGAAGATCAACTCCGATCTATCAAGGAAATCAAACTAGATATGGAACAGGAAAAACCGATGGACCGCCTTTTAGTTGGTGACGTTGGTTTTGGTAAGACAGAGGTGGCCATGCGGGCTGCTTTCAAGGCTGTCAATGACCATAAACAGGTTGCTGTCCTCGTCCCAACTACTGTTTTGGCTCAGCAGCATTACGCAAACTTTGCCGAGCGCTTTGACAACTATCCTGTCAACGTGGATGTTCTCAGCCGCTTCCGCAGCAAGAAGGAACAAACTGAGACCCTGGAAAAACTAAAAAATGGTCAGGTTGATATTATCATCGGAACCCATCGTCTCCTATCAAAAGACGTTGAATTTTCTGATTTAGGTCTTATCGTTATCGATGAGGAACAACGTTTCGGGGTTAAGCACAAGGAAAAACTCAAAGAGCTCAAGACCAAGGTAGATGTCTTAACCTTGACAGCCACACCTATTCCAAGAACCCTCCACATGTCTATGCTGGGAATCCGTGATTTGTCTGTCATTGAGACCCCACCTACCAATCGTTATCCTGTCCAAACCTATGTTTTAGAAACCAATCCTGGTCTGGTTCGCGAAGCTATTATCCGTGAAATGGACCGTGGCGGTCAGGTTTTCTATGTTTACAACCGCGTTGACACCATTGACCAGAAGGTAGCCGAACTGCAAGAGTTGGTTCCAGAAGCTTCCATTGGTTTTGTCCATGGACAGATGAGCGAGATCCAACTGGAAAACACCCTTATGGACTTTATTGACGGGGCTTACGACGTCTTGGTTGCGACAACCATTATTGAAACTGGGGTAGATATTTCCAATGTTAACACCCTCTTTATTGAGAATGCTGACTACATGGGACTGTCAACTCTCTATCAACTTCGCGGTCGCGTTGGCCGTTCTAACCGCATCGCCTATGCTTACCTCATGTACCGTCCTGATAAGGTTCTGACCGAAGTTTCCGAAAAGCGTCTGGATGCCATCAAGGGCTTTACAGAGCTAGGTTCTGGCTTTAAGATTGCCATGCGCGACCTGTCTATCCGTGGGGCAGGTAATATTTTGGGAGCATCGCAGAGCGGTTTCATTGACTCCGTTGGATTTGAGATGTACTCTCAGTTGCTTGAAGAAGCCATTGCTAAGAAGCAGGGCATTTCCCAAGCAAGACGTAAGGGCAATGCAGAAATCAACCTACAAATTGATGCCTATCTGCCTAATGACTACATCAATGATGAACGTCAAAAAATCGATATTTACAAACGCATTCGTTCTATTGAAAATCGCCAAGATTATCAAAATCTGCAAGATGAGCTTATCGACCGTTTTGGTGACTATCCAGATCAGGTAGCCTATCTCATCGAAATTGGATTGCTCAAGCATTATATGGACGCTGCCTTTGCTGAATTAGTTGAGCGTAAACAGGATGCCATAGCTATCCGTTTTGAAAAAGCTTCGCTGCAATACTATCTAACCCAAGATTACTTTGAAGCCATTTCTAAGACAAATCTCAAGGCTAGAATTGGTGAAAATAAAGGCAAAATCGAAATTGTCTTCGATGTCCGTCGAAAGAAGGACTACGAAATTTTAGAAGAACTCATGAATTTTGCTGCCATGCTAACTGAAATAAAGGCAAGAAAAGCTGAAGAAAACTAGTTGTCAAAGACTTTTGACAAAGAAAAAGCGCTCATGACAAAGAGATTTTATGGTAAACTTTTTTTAAAAGAATAGACTGGCATTATCAAGGAGAATAAAAATGGAACTTGAAAAGAGATTAGTTGAATTGAGAAAGGAAAAAAATCTTTCTCAGGAAGAGTTGGCAGAAAAACTCTATGTTTCACGTCAAACCATCTCCTGCACAGTAGCTGATTGAACTTTCTTGTGTCCTTTCGGCCACAGCGAAAATTCTAATCACCCTTGCGGGGGTGCATCGACGAAATCGGAGATTTCTGACTTACCGCCTTGGAACGTGGAAAAACCTATCCGGACATCAATTCACTCTTGTTGATAGCCACCTATTTTGATATCTCCTTAGATAATCTAATAAATTGAATCCAGCCTAAAACGCTGAATGAAAAAGATAGCCTGCCTAGTGTCTGGCAACACTGCGTTAGGCTCCTATTTTCATTTGGCGTTTTTTCGGCTTTGATATCTTGATAAAGGAGATGTTGATATTATGAAACATCAGGTTGACCAGTCACAGTTTAAGAAATGGCTTATTTTTGGTGGTATTTCTTTCTTTATTTTCTCAGTTGTCATCCCGACACGCTATTTATTTGATGTGGAAAATGTATCTGTGGTGCTATCTATACTTGCCATTCCAGTAGCATATTCTACCCGTGGTGCTAGTTGATAAAATACCCTAAATCATAGAGTAATATAGCTCTTTCAATCTTAGTTTGAGTAACTATTTGATGGGAGTTTAGTATCAAATTCTGAACCTCGTACAGAGAATCTTGATTCTTAGGATAATCAGGAAGGTTGATAAGATCAACTAGCACCACGGGTATATTCTATTTTTCAAGTACTCTATATAGTGAAAAACAGAAATCTACAGACTTTTACAGACATCCTTAACTTTTTCAATCCAGTGAAGAAATTCAAGTCAAGCTTTTTTAAAGAGATGGGGATTGTTTTCAGTTTATTTATTGTCGCTTGGCTCATTTTCTTTGCTGGAGCTCTTGTATCTGCTCTGTTATTTTTTAATAAGTGATTTTAGTCTGTTTATTAATTATAATCATGTTATCAAGAGAGCCTTGCTCTCTTTTTTAACATTTTGGTGACAAAATTACTTAGCTCTGCTATTTTTCAAAAAAAGTGATAAAATGAAAATGATTGACAGTTTTGAAGGGAGTCCATATGCGATTAGATAAATATCTTAAAGTATCACGAATTATCAAACGACGTCCAGTTGCTAAAGAAGTAGCTGATAAAGGACGCATCAAAGTTAACGGTATTTTGGCAAAATCTTCTACCGATTTGAAAATCAATGACCAAGTAGAGGTCCGCTTTGGTAATAAATTGCTGACAGTGCGTGTTTTGGAAATGAAAGACAGCACTAAAAAAGAAGATGCCGCCAAAATGTATGAAATTATAAGCGAAACAAGGATTGAAGCAAATGGAGAAGCCTAACGTCGTCCAATTGAATAATCAATATATTAATGACGAAAACATGCGAAAACGTTATGAAGAGGAAGAAAATCGTAAGAAAAACCGCTTCATGGGGACTGTCTTGATTTTTGTTATGTTATTGTTTATTTTGCCAGCCTATAACTTAGTAAATAGTTACATGACTTTACAAGAACGTAAGGAACAAGTTGTGAAATTGACTAGTGACTATAAAGATCTAGAAGACCAAACGACCTCAACTAAACAATTAGCAGAGCGTTTAAAGAATGAAGAATATGTCGAAAAATATGCTCGAGGCAAATTCTACCTAGCAAGGTCAGGTGAAACTATCTACCCTGTACCAAATTTATTACCGAAATAACATGGATAATTTAATTGAAACCATTGAAAAATTTCTAGCCTATTCTGATGATAAATTGGAAGAGTTAGCTGAGAAAAATCAAAAATTAAGAGAAGAAAATCATCAAATTAATGTGGATTAAAGAAAGGAGGAGATTATGAAAAAGTTATTTGCTATCTTGCTAATACCTTTTTTCTTGTCTCCTCTTTCTGTTATTAGTACTGAAAAGACAATCAGCCTTTCAAATGAAGCAAAGTATCAATTAACAGCAAGTGTGGTGACTAATACAACCTATTTTGATACCATTCCCTCAAATCCCAACTTATATTCAGATAGTAATAGCTATTCAGATCAAGCCTTGACAGTTATAGCAAAGACCCATACAGCTAATGTCCCACTGGATATTGTTGCTTTGAAAATAAATGATCAGGCCATTCCAATTTTCCAATTAGAAGATGGAAGCTATATTGAAGCCAGTCGTCAAATCATTTATGATGACATTATTATGAGTCAGCAAGAACTCCCAGTGGCTGAGTTTTGGCTTAAGGATGGCTTTAAATTCTATGACAGTCCTTATATTATGGGAACAAAGGAAGTAAAAACTAAGCTGGTTGCTTATACGAAAGTCTCTGTCAGTGAAGAAGCACAAACTTATCATGGCACTTACTATAAAGTAGATGGTCAGGGATGGATTAGCGCAGATGATATATCTGAAACTGATAATCGTATGGAAAAAGTCCAAAAAACGTTGACTCAAAAATACAACAAACCAAATTATGGTATTTATATTAAGCAACTTGGTACAAATAACTCAGCATCGCTTAATGGAGATGTAACCATGTACTCAGCTAGTGTTGCAAAATTAGCGACTCTTTATTATGTGGAGGAGCAATTGCAGAGCCAAACGATTAAACTTGATGATAAACTTAAATATACCTCTGATGTTAATAGTTTTGCTAAAGCATACGATCCATCAGGAAGTGGTAAAATTAGTAAAACTGCTGATAATAAGGACTACACAATAGAAAACTTACTAAAAGCAGTCGCTCAGAATTCTGACAATGTCGCCACTAATGTCTTAGGTTATTACATCGCTAATCAATACGATAATGATTTTCAATCAACAATCTCTAGTTTGATAGGGACTGACTTTGACATGAAGGAAAGGAAACTGTCCGCTAAATCAGCTGCTAATCTTATGGAAGCAATTTATTATCAAAATGGAGATATCATTAACTATCTTTCAAATACAGACTTTGATAATACCCGCATCTCTAAAGATATTTCAGTTCAAGTTGCTCATAAAATAGGCGATGCATATGATTTTAAACACGATGTGGCAATAGTTTATGCAGATGAACCATTTATCATCTCTGTTTTCACAAACAATGCTTCTTACACTGATATTACTAACATCGCTAATGATGTCTACGCCATTTTAAAATAACATGTACACAACAATTTTTAAACACATTCAAAAATTAGCTTATTTTGAGAAACATCAAAAAGTTTTAATAGCAGTATCCAGTGGAGTAGATTCAATGAATTTACTGCACTTTTTGCATTTATATCAGGAAAAATTAAATATTCACCTTGGAATTGCTCACATTAATCATAAACAGAGACCGGAATCTGAAGAAGAGGAATCCTATCTACGTGAATGGGCTAAATTACAGAATATTCCAATCTATATTTCTCATTTTTCAGGCATTTTTTCGGAAAAGGCTGCGCGTGATTTTCGTTATCAATTTTTTAAGAAGATAATGGCAGAGCATCATTATACTGCTTTAGTAACAGCACATCATGCAGATGATCAAGCTGAGACAATCTTTATGCGCTTATTGAGAGGGAGCCGTCTGAGACATCTAGCGGGAATACAAGCGGTGCAAGATTTTGGAGATGGTCAGCTTATTAGACCGTTTCTTGAAATTCCTAAAAGAGACTTACCAGATATTTTTCATTTTGAAGATGATTCCAATAAGAGTCTGGATTACTTGAGAAATAGAATTCGAAATCACTATTTTCCTGAGTTAGAATTGGAAAATCCACAGATAAAAAGTGCTATGAGGGATCTATCGCAAGAAAGCCAGTTAGTCTTTCAAGCATTGAGAGATTTGACCGCAAAAATAGATAAAACAAATTGCCTAGAATTTCTTAGTCAGACTGAAGCAGTTCAGGACTTTTTACTTCAAGAGTATCTAGAACAATTTTCAGATTTACAAATCTCTCGCAAACAATTTCAAGAACTATTACACATCATTAGGACTAAAGAAAACTTTAACTACAAAATTAAAGGAAACTATCATCTAATAAAAACAAAAACTGACATTCAGATTAAAAAAATCAGTCTCGAGACCGATAGGGAGAAAAGCCCAAAAGTGCTAGAATATGACAATGTTGTTGAATACAAGCAATACCGTTTTAGTTTTCAAGAACTTTCTACTCAATCTAATTCTCTTCTATTATATAGTGATAGTCCCATTACGCTTAGGGGACGTCAAGAAGGAGATAGCATTGATTTCGGAACATTTTCAAAAAAAATTCGTAGACTTTTTATAGATGAAAAGATTTCATTAGAAAATCGAGAAAAAGCTATTATTGGCCAACAAGATGGCGAAATTATTTTTGTACTAGTCAATGATAAAACTTATTTGAGAAAAGCCCCCAAAGATGGTATAATGAAAGCCAAACTGTATATTGAAAAATTAGAATAGGTGATGCTATGCTTGAACAAGATATTAAAAAAGTTCTTTACACTGAAGAAGATATTATTGCTAAAACTAAGGAGCTTGGAGCTCAGTTAACTAAGGATTATGCAGGAAAGAATCCTTTACTAGTTGGTGTCCTCAAAGGTTCAGTACCATTCATGGCTGAATTAATGAAACATATTGATGCTCATGTTGAAATTGACTTTATGGTTGTTTCTAGCTACCATGGCGGAACAACAAGCAGCGGTGAGGTTAAAATCCTTAAAGACGTTGACACAAACGTAGAAGGTCGTGATGTTGTATTTATAGAAGACATCATTGATACAGGACGCACTCTTAAATACCTACGTGATATGTTTAAGTACCGTCAGGCAAATTCAGTTAAAATTGCAACACTCTTTGACAAACCAGAGGGGCGTGTTGTTGAAATTGATGCGGATTATGTTTGTTATGATGTACCAAATGAATTTATCGTAGGATTTGGTCTGGATTATGCTGAGAACTACCGTAATTTGCCATATGTAGGCGTCCTAAAAGAAGAAGTCTATTCAAAATAGAAAGTCGTTTATTACTATATGAAAAATAATAGAAATAATGGTTTTGTAAAAAATTCCTTTCTATATATCTTGGTGATTGTTGCACTGGTAACATCATTCCAATATTATTTAAGAGGAACAGGTACACAAAGCCAACAAATTAGTTACTCTACTTTGGTGAAACAAATCAAAGATGGAGATATTAAATCAATCACTTATCAACCAAGTGGTAGTATTATTGAGATTAGTGGCGAATACGAAAAAGCTAAGGAAATTGAGACACAACCAAGTCTTTCATTTTTCGAGAGTTCGAATAAAGCAACTGTAACGCATTTTACGTCAATTATTCTACCAAGTGATTCTTCTATCGAAAAAATTACTAGTGCAGCCGAGGATGCTGATGTAAAAGTAACCGTTAAACAAGAAAGCTCAAGCGGAACTTGGATTAGCTATATTGTAAGCTTCCTCCCATTAATGATTTTTGCAATCTTCATGATGATGATGATGAATCAAGGTGGAGGCGGTGCACGAGGAGCTATGAGTTTTGGTAAAAATCGTGCCAAGACACAAAGCAAGGGTGACATTAAAGTCCGTTTCTCTGATGTAGCCGGTGCAGAAGAAGAAAAACAAGAACTTGTTGAAGTTGTTGACTTCTTGAAAAATCCTAAAAAATATAAAGCACTAGGTGCCCGTATTCCAGCAGGAGTCCTTCTTGAGGGACCTCCAGGAACAGGTAAAACTCTATTGGCAAAAGCTGTCGCAGGTGAAGCGGGAGTCCCATTCTTTAGCATCTCAGGTTCTGATTTTGTCGAAATGTTTGTTGGTGTTGGTGCAAGCCGTGTCCGTTCACTCTTTGAAGATGCTAAAAAGGCAGAGCGTGCAATCATTTTCATTGATGAAATTGATGCTGTCGGACGCCGTCGTGGTGCCGGAATGGGTGGCGGAAATGACGAACGTGAACAAACTCTTAACCAACTTTTGATTGAGATGGATGGTTTTGAAGGTAATGAAAGCATTATTGTCATTGCTGCGACAAACCGTAGTGACGTTCTTGATCCAGCCCTTCTTCGTCCAGGACGTTTTGACCGTAAAGTTCTCGTTGGAAGTCCAGATGTTAAAGGCCGTGAAGCTATCCTTCGTGTTCATGCTAAAAACAAACCATTGGCAGATGATGTTGATTTGAAAGTTGTTGCACAACAAACACCAGGCTTTGTCGGTGCTGACCTTGAAAATGTTTTGAACGAAGCTGCTCTTGTTGCAGCACGTCGTAACAAAAAACTTATTGATGCTTCTGATATTGACGAAGCAGAAGACCGCGTCATCGCAGGACCATCTAAGAAAGATAAAACAGTTTCTAAGAGGGATCGTGAAATTGTTGCCTACCATGAAGCTGGTCACACAATCGTAGGTCTCGTACTTTCTAATGCTCGTGTTGTGCATAAAGTAACTATCGTTCCGCGTGGTCGTGCGGGAGGTTATATGATTGCCCTACCTAAAGAAGATCAAATGCTCCTATCTAAAGATGATATGAAGGAGCAATTGGCAGGACTTATGGGTGGTCGTGTTGCTGAAGAGATTATCTTTAACGTTCAGACAACAGGTGCCTCAAATGACTTTGAACAGGCTAGTGCTATGGCTCGTGCTATGGTAACAGAATATGGTATGAGTGAAAAACTTGGACCAGTTCAATATGCAGGAAGCCATGCCATGATGGCAGGACAAATTAGCCCAGAGAAGACTTATTCTGAAGAAACAGCGAAGATGATTGATGACGAAGTACGAGAACTACTCAATGATGCTCGTAATAAAGCTGCTGATATTATCCAAGGTAATCGCGAAGCACATAAACTAATTGCAGAAGCTCTTCTTAAATATGAGACGCTCGATGCTGCTCAAATTAAATCAATCTATGAGACAGGTAAAATGCCTAATGAATTAGAAAATGACAACGAGGAAGCACATGCACTTTCTTATGAAGAAGTAAAAGAAAAAATGGCTGAAGAAAACAGTAATAATCAGTAATAAGGAAACTGTTTCAATAAATTACATATAATAACACATTGAGAGAAGTACAAACTTCTCTCTTTTTATATAGAGGAAATTTCTAAAATAATCAAACTTTTACCACAAGAATAAAACTCTTTGAAAATCAAAATGATACATCGTTGAGGCTCCTCTCCCACCTCCATGTATGTATGTAGGTATTTGTCAGTTTGCCTTCTCTGACAAGGTTACAAAGGAGACAATAAGCCATGAAAAAGTTGTATTAGGAAATATATCATGATCAATGGAGCAGTCAAGGTCACAAGAAAACGACTGATATCACTTCTAAGTTCAAGATTACCAATATTAAGAACATTACTAGTTCAGTAAGAGTGATTATTTTATATTTTAAATGAATTGTATATACTTGAAATACTCAATATACTCATTATCAATTTTGAAATCATCTTCCATAGATAAAAAATATAAAGATATTAAGAATTAACAAAAATTAACGGTAATATTCTCAAATAATCAGAAATATAAACAGGTAAGGAGCTAGGTTCTGATTTATCGAGCATATTTCATTTGATATAACAGGATAGATATATTTGATTCCTTTACACCTGAACTAGGAAAGATATCATTACTAGTAAAGAGGGTTAAGTACTAATTCTTAGTCTTGTATTTTCATATATAACTTCACGAATCGAGTCAAAATGATGCAACAATATTTAAAGAGACTTTAGAAAGAATGAAACTTTCTATGATAAAGGAGTCAAAAGAAAAAGAAAATGAAAAAAAGAAATTGAAAACTTTCAAAAAAATATTTCAAATCTGTTGACATGAAACTCTGACTTTGGTATACTAAGTAAGTTGTCAAAAGCCAGACGGTTAAGAGAGTTGAGCAAAAAAAATCTCACAAAGTTCTTGACAGAGCGTCTAGGATTTGATAGAATAATAAAGCTGTCAAACGAGAGCGGTAAAGCATTTGTCAAAACTTTTTTTAAAAAAAGAGTTGACAAACTTGCTAGAGTTTGATAGACTATAGAAGTTGTCTTAAAGAAGACAAAGACCTTTGAGAACTGAACAAGAAGACGAACCAAACGTGCGGGTTA
>NZ_AQYA01000031.1 GCF_000376985.1 Streptococcus henryi DSM 19005 | reverse complement strand
TTTCAAGAGAAGCACAACGGCCTCGCTCCTCTTGAAATGAGGAACAAGGCCGTTGCTTAATCTTTTATTATTTCGTTGTCCACTTGACAGGGAGCAGTTCACTAAGGGCTGGTTATTTTTTAAGATTGTTAATTTACTTGTTAGTAAGTCAAAACTGAGTTTTTCTTTTTACCGCGGCGGATAACGGTAAGTTCACCGTCAATTTTATCTGCATCTGAGAGTGTATAATCCAAGTCTTGTACGCGTTCACCATTGATGTAGATAGCACCATTGGTAACATCTTCGCGCGCTTGGCGTTTTGATGGTGAGATTTTAGCAGTTACGAGAATTTCAACAATGTTGAGGTTATCTTCAGATTGAACTTGATATGTTGGAACACCGTTAAGTGCTTGTTTAAGGTCACGGGCTGAAAGAGCTTTGATATTTCCAGCGAAGAGTTGTTCAGTGATGTTAAGTGCTTGTTTGTAAGCTTCTTCACCATGAACAAGTGTTACCACTTCACGAGCTAAGATTTTTTGAGCAAGACGCTCATGACGTGCTGCGTTGAATTCTTCTTCAATTTTGGCAATTTCTTCAAGAGATAAGAAAGTGAAGATTTTGAGGAAGCGGACAGCGTCGTCGTCCATGACATTGAGCCAGAATTGGTACATTTCGTATGGAGATGTTTTGTCTGCATCAAGCCAAACAGCATTACCTTCTGATTTACCGAATTTTTTACCTGTTGAATCTGTAATAAGCGGAACAGTGATGACGTGACCAGTCTTGTCAGCCTTACGGCGAAGCAATTCTGTACCAGCTGTCATATTGCCCCATTGGTCAGAACCTCCAATTTGAAGGGTAACATTGTGCTTGTCGTTAAGTTCGTAGAAGTCATAGCCTTGCATGATTTGGTAAGCGAACTCTGTGTATGAGATACCAGTTTCAATACGTTTTTTAACAGATTCCTTGCTCATCATGTAGTTGACAGTGAAGTATTTACCGACATCACGAAGAAAGTCGATGAAGCTGATTGAGCCAAACCAGTCGTAGTTATTGACCATTTCAGCTTTATTTTCCCCATTTTCGAAATCTAGGAAACGTGATAATTGACCTTGGATTTTAGTTACCCAACCATCAACGGTGTCTTTTGTTTGAAGGCTGCGCTCAGCATCTTTGAAAGATGGGTCACCAATAAGTCCAGTAGCACCACCGACAAGTGCATATGGTTTATGCCCTGCTAATTGCAAGCGGCGTGATGTCAGGATGGCAACCAAGTGGCCAAGGTGAAGGCTGTCAGCAGTTGGATCATAGCCAGTATAATAGGATACTTGCCCTTCTGTTAATGCTTTGACAAGGGCTTCTTCATCGGTCGTTTGAAAGACCAAGCCACGTTCTTTGAGTTCTTCAAAAATATTCATGAGGCTTTCTCCATTTTCTCTAGGATACAGGACCTTGAGTGAATCCTGTTCAATAATATAGTTTACAGGCTATTATATCAAAAAAAGGCCATGCTATGCAAGCTTAGTGAAAATTTGATATAATATTGTCTGAGGTATTGTTAATGTTTAATGGGAAAAAAACTAAACAGAAGAAAAAGAAATTAGATTACTCAATTACAGATATTGGGTCCATTTTTTTAAGAACGATTAAACTGTTAGTGGATTTTGGATATGTCATCGTCCTGCTTTTTGTTATGCTTGGAGCAGGAATGGCTTTTGGTTACTTGGCCAGTCAGGTAGATTCTGTTAAAGTTCCAGATAAGGAGAGCTTGGTCAGTCAAGTGAGCTCATTAACTAGAATTTCAGAATTAACATATGCTGATGGTTCTACTATTGCAAGTATCGATTCTGATTTGCTGAGAACGCCAGTTGGTTATGATGCTATTTCGGATAATGTTAAGCATGCTATTATTGCTACGGAAGATGAAAATTTTGAAGCTCATAATGGTGTTGTTCCGAAAGCAGTGTTTCGTGCGACTTTAGCTTCCATTTTGGGATTTGGTGAATCCAGTGGAGGTTCAACACTGACCCAACAGTTACTTAAGCAACAAGTATTGGGTGATGATCCGACTTTTAAACGGAAATCTAAAGAAATTATCTACGCGCTAGCCCTAGAGCGTTATATGGGGAAAGAAGAAATCCTGACGGATTATCTTAACGTTTCACCGTTTGGACGCAATAATAAGGGGCAGAATATAGCGGGCATTGAAGAGGCTGCGCGAGGAATATTTGGTGTTTCAGCCAAAGATTTGACTGTTCCACAGGCTGCCTTTTTAGCTGGTTTGCCACAAAGTCCAATTGTCTATTCTCCTTATATGTCCGATGGGCAGTTGAAATCTGAGGAAGATATGTCTTACGGCTTGGCTCGTCAGCAAGATGTCTTATACAACATGCATCGTTCAGGGTATTTAACTGCAGATGAGTATCAGGAATATAAGTCTTATAATATTGCTGCGGACTTTATCCCAACGCAATCAGCATCAACTGTTAATCATGATTTCCTCTACTACACAGTTTTATCAGCTGCTCAAGAGGTTATGTTTGATTACTTGGTAGAGCTTGATCAGGTTTCTGCTCAAGATTTAAAAAATGATGCTACAAAAGAGGCCTATGAAGCGCGTGCTCTTCAAGAGCTCCAACAGGGTGGCTATAAGATTAAATCAACGATAAATAAAACGATTTATGATGCTATGCAGACGGCTGCGGCGCAATATGGTGGTCTTTTAGATGATGGAACTGGAACTGTACAGATGGGGAATGTCCTAACTGATAATGCTACAGGAGCTGTAATCGGATTTATTGGCGGAAGAGATTACTCTATTAATCAAAACAACCATGCCTTTGACACTAAACGCTCGCCTGGATCTAGTATTAAACCGATTTTGCCATATGGTATTGCGATTGATCAAGGTCTCATGGGAAGTGCTAGCGTTTTGTCAAATTACCCAACGACTTTCTCAAGCGGTGAAAAAATCATGCACGCTTCCGATGTTGGTACGACCATGATTGATTTGAAAGAAGCTTTGAATGTTTCTTGGAATATTCCAGCCTTCTGGACTTATCAAATGCTTTTAAACCAAGGTGTCGATGTTAAAGATTATATGACAAAAATGAACTATGACATTGATAGTTATCATATCGAAAGTCTACCTCTCGGTGGTGGGATTGATGTATCCGTAGCTACTCAAACAAATGCCTATCAAATGTTAGCTAATAATGGTGAATTTGAAGAACAGTATATGATTGAAACCATTACCGCAAGTGATGGAACTGTGATTTATCAACACGAGTCAAATCCAGTTAGAATCTTTTCAAAAGCAACTGCAACCATCATGCAAGACCTTCTTCGTGGACCAATCAGTTCTGGAAAAACAACGACATTTAAGTCACGTTTGGCAGCTTTGAATCCAACATTAGCTAATGCTGACTGGATTGGGAAAACTGGGACAACAAACTCAACATCAGACGTTTGGTTGATGGTAGCAACTCCTAAGGTAACTTTGGGAGCATGGGCCGGTCATGATGATAACCGTTCGATGCAAGCTCTTACCGGTTATAACAATAATGCCAATTATGTTGCTCACCTAGTCAATGCGATTAACCAAGCTGATGGTAATTTATTCGGTGTTGGAGAACGCTTTAGCCTTGATTCAAGTGTTATTCAGTCAACGGTTTTGAAATCAACTGGTTTACGAGCTGGCGTAGTTACTGTTAATGGCCGTAGCATTACAGTTGGTGGTGCAACAACAACAAGTAATTGGGCTTTGAATGGACCAGGAACCATGACTTACCGCTTTGCTATTGGGGGAACAGATAGTGACTATGTAAAAGCTTGGGCAGCCTTGACTAAGAAATGATATGACTTGCTTTTTCATAAAAAATAAGGTATAATACATTAGATATTTGTCGTCTTCTTTGGTTGAAATATTGTCCAACCAGGGTTTACAGCAGTTAAATCACACTTTCAAGTCCGATTTAGCTGCTCTTTTTGTGCCTATTTTTGGAAAAAATATTGGTTGTAACCTATATTTAAAGTTTCTAAAAATTCACATTTAGACGAGTGATTTTTGTTGCTTGACCTGCTTTGTGGGTCTAAAGACATAGAAGGAGTTAATATTTTGGCAGGACATGACGTTCAATACGGGAAACATCGTACCCGTCGTAGCTTTTCAAGAATTAAAGAAGTTCTTGATTTACCAAATTTGATTGAAATTCAAACAGACTCTTTCAAGGATTTCTTGGACAATGGTTTGAAAGAAGTCTTTGAGGATGTACTTCCTATCTCAAACTTTACTGACACTATGGAGTTGGAGTTTGTTGGTTATGAATTAAAAGAACCAAAGTATACTTTGGAAGAAGCTCGTATCCACGACGCATCTTACTCAGCGCCAATCTTTGTTACTTTCCGTTTGGTTAACAAAGAAACTGGTGAAATCAAGACTCAAGAAGTTTTCTTCGGTGATTTCCCAATTATGACTGAAATGGGTACCTTCATCATCAACGGTGGTGAGCGTATTATCGTTTCTCAGTTAGTTCGTTCTCCAGGTGTTTACTTTAACGATAAAGTAGATAAGAACGGTAAAATCGGTTACGGTTCAACTGTTATCCCTAACCGTGGTGCTTGGTTAGAGCTTGAATCAGATTCAAAAGATATTGCCTATACGCGTATCGACCGTACACGTAAGATTCCATTCACAACACTTGTTCGTGCTCTTGGTTTCTCTGGTGATGACGAAATCATGGATATTTTTGGTGATAGCGACTTGGTTCGTAACACTATCGAAAAAGATATTCATAAAAATCCATCAGATTCTCGTACTGATGAAGCCCTTAAAGAAATTTACGAGCGCCTTCGTCCAGGTGAACCTAAGACTGCTGATAGCTCACGTAGCCTTTTGACAGCTCGTTTCTTCGACCCACGTCGTTATGATTTGGCTGCTGTAGGTCGTTACAAAATCAATAAAAAACTTAATATTAAGACTCGTCTTCTTAACCAAACAATCGCTGAAAATCTTGTTGACGGTGAAACAGGAGAAATCCTTGTTGAAGCTGGTACAGTGATGACTCGCGATGTGATTGAATCAATTGAAGAGCATCTTGACGGTGATTTGAACAAATTTGTTTACACACCAAATGACTATGCTGTTGTAACTGAACCAGTTGTTCTTCAAAAATTCAAGGTTGTTGCTCCAACTGATCCAGATCGCGTTGTAACAATTGTTGGTAATGCGAATCCAGAAGATCGCGTTCGTGCGCTTACTCCGGCTGATATTTTGGCTGAAATGTCATACTTCCTTAACCTTGCAGAAGGTCTTGGAAAAGTTGATGATATCGACCACTTGGGTAACCGTCGTATTCGTGCTGTAGGTGAGTTGTTGGCCAACCAATTCCGTATTGGTCTTGCTCGTATGGAACGTAATGTTCGTGAACGTATGTCAGCTCAAGACACTGAAACATTGACACCAACTGGAATTATCAATATCCGTCCTGTAACTGCAGCGGTTAAAGAATTCTTTGGTTCATCACAGTTGTCACAGTTCATGGACCAACACAACCCACTTTCTGAGTTGTCTCACAAACGTCGTTTGTCAGCCTTAGGACCTGGCGGTTTGACACGTGACCGTGCTGGATATGAAGTACGTGACGTGCACTACACGCATTATGGTCGTATGTGTCCGATTGAGACACCTGAAGGACCAAACATCGGTTTGATTAATAACTTGTCTTCATTTGGTCACCTTAACAAGTATGGTTTCATTCAAACACCTTATCGCAAAGTTGATCGTAAAACTGGTGTTGTTACCAATGAAATCCAATGGTTGACTGCGGATGAAGAAGATGAATTTACAGTTGCACAAGCAAACTCACCATTGACTGAAGATGGTAAATTTGCTAATGAAATTGTTATGGGTCGTCACCAAGGTAATAACCAAGAGTTCCCTGCAAGCATCGTTGATTTTGTTGACGTTTCTCCTAAACAGGTAGTTGCCGTTGCGACAGCATGTATTCCTTTCTTGGAAAACGATGACTCCAACCGTGCCCTCATGGGTGCCAACATGCAACGTCAGGCTGTGCCATTGATTGATCCACATGCACCATACGTTGGTACTGGTATGGAATATCAAGCAGCCCACGATTCAGGTGCTGCCGTTATTGCACAACATGATGGACGCGTTGTCTTCTCAGACGCTGAAAAAGTTGAAGTACGCCGTGAAGATGGCTCACTTGATGTTTACCACATCACTAAATTCCGTCGTTCAAACTCAGGTACTGCTTATAACCAACGTACCCTTGTAAAAGTTGGTGATATCATTGAAAAAGGTGATTTCATCGCCGATGGACCTTCTATGGAAAATGGAGAAATGGCGCTTGGACAAAACCCAATCGTTGCCTACATGACATGGGAAGGTTACAACTTCGAGGATGCGGTTATCATGTCTGAACGTCTTGTTAAGGAAGATGTTTATACATCTGTTCACTTGGAAGAATTTGAATCAGAAACTCGTGATACAAAGCTTGGGCCTGAAGAAATCACACGTGAAATTCCAAACGTTGGTGAAGAAGCCCTCAAAGACCTTGACGAAATGGGTATTATCCGTATCGGTGCTGAGGTTAAAGAAGGCGACATCCTTGTTGGTAAAGTAACACCTAAGGGTGAAAAAGATCTTTCAGCTGAAGAACGTCTCTTGCACGCTATCTTTGGTGATAAGTCACGTGAAGTACGTGATACATCACTTCGTGTACCTCACGGTGGAGATGGTATCGTTCGTGACGTGAAAATCTTTACACGTGCCAACGGTGATGAATTGCAATCTGGTGTTAACATGCTTGTTCGTGTTTACATCGCTCAAAAACGTAAAATTAAGGTCGGAGATAAGATGGCCGGTCGTCACGGTAACAAAGGGGTTGTTTCTCGTATTGTTCCTGTTGAAGACATGCCTTATCTTCCAGACGGAACTCCTGTTGATATCATGCTTAACCCGCTCGGGGTGCCATCACGTATGAATATCGGACAAGTTATGGAACTTCACTTGGGTATGGCTGCTCGTAACTTGGGTATCCACATCGCAACTCCAGTCTTTGACGGAGCAAGCTCAGAAGATCTTTGGGATACTGTTCGTGAAGCTGGTATGGATTCAGACGCTAAGACAGTTCTTTATGATGGCCGTACTGGTGAACCATTTGACAACCGTGTATCAGTTGGTGTCATGTACATGATCAAACTTCACCACATGGTTGATGATAAACTTCACGCTCGTTCAGTAGGTCCTTACTCACTTGTTACACAACAACCATTGGGTGGTAAAGCTCAATTTGGTGGACAACGTTTCGGTGAGATGGAAGTTTGGGCTTTGGAAGCTTATGGCGCTTCAAACGTTCTTCAAGAAATCTTGACTTACAAGTCAGATGATGTTAACGGACGTCTCAAAGCATACGAAGCTATTACTAAAGGTAAACCAATTCCAAAACCAGGTGTTCCAGAATCATTCCGCGTTCTTGTTAAAGAATTGCAATCACTTGGTCTTGATATGCGTGTCCTTGATGAAGATGACAATGAAGTAGAACTTCGTGATCTTGATGAAGGTGAAGATGATGACGTGATGCACGTTGATGATCTTGAAAAAGCACGTCAAAAACAAGAGGAAGAAGAAAAAGCCGCAGCAGAAGCGGCAGCTGCTGAAGCTGAAACAGTAGAAGAAGACTAATAAGTTTGTTCAATAGATTATGTTATAAATTGTCAGATTTACCTACTTGCTAGGTGACTAAAAGGAAGAGGAAATTGAATTCTCTTCCTCGTGGCAATTATAAATGAAATCAGTTGAATGATGTAATAGACTAATAGAGTCTTGCTAGCTATGGTAAACTTACTATCGTGTCAGTTAAAACCTACTATATCAGGTGAGCTAAGTAAAAGGAAATCACGATAATTGATAGTCTTTTCGCTCAATGATAAGAACTTGTTCTGCAAACTCTATGGATAAATCAAAGAAAGGTAAAACTAGTGGTTGACGTAAATCGTTTTAAAAGTATGCAAATCACATTAGCCTCACCTACAAAAGTCCGTTCATGGTCTTATGGTGAAGTTAAAAAACCTGAAACAATCAACTACCGTACGCTCAAACCAGAACGTGAAGGACTTTTTGATGAAGTCATCTTTGGTCCTACAAAAGACTGGGAATGTGCTTGTGGTAAATACAAACGTATCCGTTATAAAGGTATTGTTTGTGACCGCTGTGGTGTTGAAGTAACTCGTGCTAAAGTTCGTCGCGAACGCATGGGTCACATTGAATTGAAAGCTCCAGTATCACACATCTGGTACTTCAAAGGAATTCCATCACGTATGGGACTTACCCTTGATATGAGTCCACGTGCCCTTGAGGAAGTTATTTATTTTGCTGCTTATGTGGTTATTGATCCTATGGATACACCACTTGAGCCAAAATCACTTTTGACTGAGCGTGAATATCGTGAAAAACTTCAAGAATATGGTTACGGTTCATTCGTTGCTAAGATGGGTGCAGAAGCTATTCAAGACCTTCTTAAACGTGTTGATCTTGAATCTGAAATTGCAGAGCTTAAAGAAGAGCTTAAATCAGCAACAGGACAAAAACGTGTTAAGGCTGTTCGCCGTTTGGACGTTCTTGATGCCTTCTATAAATCTGGTAACAAACCAGAATGGATGATCCTTAACATCCTTCCAGTTATTCCACCAGATCTTCGTCCTATGGTTCAATTGGATGGTGGCCGCTTTGCCGCTTCTGACTTGAATGACCTTTACCGTCGTGTTATTAACCGTAACAACCGTTTGGCTCGTCTCTTGGAACTTAACGCTCCAGGAATCATCGTGCAAAACGAAAAACGTATGTTGCAAGAAGCGGTTGATGCACTTATCGATAACGGTCGTCGCGGTCGTCCAATTACAGGACCAGGTAGCCGTCCGCTTAAATCTTTGAGTCACATGCTTAAAGGTAAACAAGGACGTTTCCGTCAGAACTTGCTCGGAAAACGTGTTGACTTCTCAGGACGTTCAGTTATCGCCGTTGGTCCAACACTTAAAATGTATCAATGTGGTGTGCCACGTGAAATGGCTATCGAACTCTTCAAACCATTTGTTATGCGTGAAATTGTTGCCCGTGATTTTGCTGGTAACGTTAAAGCAGCTAAACGTATGGTAGAACGTGGAGATGAACGCATCTGGGATATTCTTGAAGAAGTCATCAAAGAACACCCAGTTCTTCTTAACCGCGCACCTACTCTTCACAGACTTGGTATCCAAGCCTTTGAACCAGTTCTTATTGATGGTAAAGCCCTTCGTCTTCACCCATTGGTATGTGAAGCCTACAATGCCGACTTTGACGGTGACCAAATGGCCATCCACGTGCCATTGTCAGAAGAAGCTCAAGCAGAAGCACGTCTTCTTATGCTTGCGGCTGAGCACATCCTTAACCCTAAAGATGGTAAACCAGTTGTAACCCCTTCTCAGGATATGGTTCTTGGTAACTACTACCTTACAATGGAAGACGCTGGTCGTGAAGGCGAAGGTATGGTCTTTAAAGATAAAGACGAAGCTGTTATGGCTTACCGTAATGGTTATGTTCACTTGCACTCACGTGTTGGTATTGCTGTTGACAGTATGCCAAACAAACCTTGGACAGATGAACAAAAACATAAAATCATGGTAACAACAGTTGGTAAGATTCTCTTCAATGACATCATGCCAGAAGATCTTCCATATCTACAAGAGCCAAACAATGCTAACTTGACCGAAAAAACACCAGATAAATACTTCTTGGAACTTGGTCAAGATATCCAAAGCGTTATTGATGGTTTGGAAATCAATGTTCCATTCAAGAAGAAAAATCTTGGTAACATCATTGCTGAAACCTTCAAACGTTTCCGTACAACTGAAACATCAGCCTTCCTTGACCGCCTCAAAGACCTTGGTTACTACCATTCAACACTTGCTGGTTTGACAGTGGGCATTGCCGATATCCCAGTTATCGATAACAAGGCTGAGATTATCGAAGCAGCTCACCACAAAGTTGAAGAAATTAACAAAGCCTTCCGTCGTGGTCTCATGACTGATGATGACCGTTATGTTGCGGTTACAACAACATGGCGTGAAGCTAAGGAAGCTCTTGAAAAACGTCTGATTGAAACACAAGATCCTAAGAACCCAATCGTTATGATGATGGACTCTGGAGCTCGTGGTAACATCTCTAACTTCTCTCAACTTGCCGGTATGCGTGGTTTGATGGCCGCTCCTAACGGACGTATCATGGAATTGCCTATCTTGTCTAACTTCCGTGAAGGTCTTAGCGTTTTGGAAATGTTCTTCTCAACTCACGGTGCTCGTAAAGGTATGACCGATACGGCCCTTAAGACAGCCGACTCAGGTTATCTTACTCGTCGTTTGGTTGACGTTGCCCAAGATGTTATCATTCGTGAAGATGATTGTGGAACTGACCGTGGTCTTCTTATCTCAGCAATTACTGATGGTAAAGAAGTTACTGAAACACTTGAAGAACGTCTTCAAGGTCGTTACACTAAGAAATCAGTTAAACACCCAGAAACAGGCGAAGTTATTGTTGGCCCAGATACATTGATTACAGAAGACATGGCTGCTGCTATTGCTAAGGCTGGTGTGGAAGAAGTTACTATCCGTTCAGTCTTTACATGTAACACTCGTCATGGTGTCTGCCGTCATTGTTATGGTATTAACTTGGCAACTGGTGATGCTGTTGAAGTTGGTGAAGCAGTTGGTACAATCGCTGCGCAATCTATCGGGGAACCTGGTACACAGCTTACAATGCGTACCTTCCACACGGGTGGTGTTGCGTCAAATACCGATATCACACAAGGTCTTCCTCGTATCCAGGAAATCTTCGAAGCTCGTAACCCTAAAGGGGAAGCTGTTATCACTGAAGTTAAAGGTACAGTTATCGAGATTGAAGAAGATTCTTCAACACGTACTAAGAAAGTCTTCGTTCAAGGTAAGACTGGTATGGGTGAGTATGTAGTACCATTTACAGCTCGCATGAAAGTTGAAGTTGGTGACGAAATTGCCCGCGGTGCTGCTCTTACTGAAGGTTCAATTCAACCTAAACGTCTCCTAGAAGTTCGTGACACTTTGTCAGTTGAAACTTACCTTCTTGCTGAGGTACAAAAAGTTTACCGTAGCCAAGGGGTAGAAATCGGTGACAAACACGTTGAGGTAATGGTTCGCCAAATGCTTCGCAAAGTTCGTGTCATGGATCCAGGTGATACAGATCTTCTTCCTGGTACTCTTATGGACATTTCTGATTTTACAGATGCTAACAAAGATATCGTTATCGCTGGTGGTATTCCTGCAACATCACGTCCAGTCCTTATGGGTATTACTAAAGCTTCCCTTGAAACGAATTCATTCTTGTCAGCTGCATCATTCCAAGAAACAACTCGAGTTCTTACAGATGCTGCTATCCGTGGTAAGAAAGATCACCTTCTCGGTCTTAAAGAAAATGTTATCATCGGTAAAATCATTCCAGCTGGTACAGGTATGGCACGTTACCGTAACCTTGAACCACAAGCTGTTAATGATCCATTAGATGGAACAGAAGAAGCGACTGTAGAAGTTGTTGAAGAAGTTCAAGCGACAGAAGCTGAATAGGCAATATTGAAAATCAAAATATTTTTGGTTTTCAAGTATAACAGAAAAAGTCTGAGTTTTCTCAGGCTTTTTTCAATTCTTAGGAAACTTTCTTTATCTTAACAGCTAATCCTTTTTAAGCAAAGCTATTTTTCTAATAAAAATCATGCCAAATGAGCAAATGCTTTTTAAAAAGTCACCATTTTGGATATAATAAAGCACGAGGAAAAATATTATGTATCAAGTTATAAAAATGTATGGAGACTGGGAACCATGGTGGTTTTTGGAAGATTGGAAGAATGATATTATAGAGGAAGCAACTTATGTTAAATTTGAAGATGCCTTCAAAGCTTACGAGAAAGAATGGCTGCGCCTAAAATCAGATTTACCTAGCTATAAAAGTCATAAAAATCTTTTAGCAGCTTTTTGGGATAAATCTGAGCAACGCTGGTGTGAAGAATGTGATGAATATCTACAACAGTATCACTCTATTTTACTCTTGAAGGATGGTCAAGAGCTGACAGAAGACTATTCATTAGAAGACTTTGAGCAACGAAATGCTACTCCAGAATTACCATCAAGCTGTGCTATAAAACGTTAAAAGCCCGATTGTTAGAAAATCGAGTGATCAACTTTATTAATCAGACCTTTTCCTAGTTTTTTGCTACAATAGGGCTAGGAGGTGTCTTATGAAATCTGATAACGAATTAAATATCAAATCTCAGAGTTTGTTAAAAGAACGTGGTGTAGAGCTTAAAGATATCGCTGAACTAGTTCTATTTTTACAAAATCAGTATATCAAAGATTTGACGCTTGAAGAATGTTTGGAGAGTGTTAAAGCTGTTCTTAAGAAGCGTGAAGTTCAGAATACTATTATCACTGGGATTGAATTAGACATGCTGGCAGAGCAGGGGAAATTGTCCCAACCGCTCAATGATATCCTCATGGAAGATGAGGGCCTCTATGGTGTAGATGAAATTTTGGCTCTATCCATTGTCAATGTTTTTGGCTCCATCGGCTTTACCAACTACGGCTATATTGATAAACTAAAGCCTGGTATTATTAAAAAATTGGATAGCAAAAATGGACCTTCTTGCAATACTTTCCTAGATGATATTGTAGGTGCAATTGCTGCTTCGGCTGCCAGTCGTATTGCTCATTCCAATCCAGACAAGATTGGTCTGGTTGACTAGTAGATTACTATTTAAATTATTAATAAGTTTTAAAAATCTTACTTTTGTAAGGTTTTTTTCTTTTTGTTTGCGAATAATAATAGTGAGGAGGGAACAATGGTTCAAAAATTAGCGAGAAAGATTATCGGGCAGGCTGTGGAGGTCAATGCTCAGGATATTTATATGATTCCAAGGGCTGACTACTATGAGCTCTATATGCGAATTGGTGATGAGCGCCGTTTTATCGATGAATTTGAGAGTCAGCAGATGATGGCTCTGATAAGTCATTTTAAGTTTGTGGCGGGGATGAATGTGGGTGAGAAGCGCCGCAGTCAGCTGGGCTCCTGTGATTATGCTTTTGCGGATGGGGAGGAGATTTCTCTGCGCCTGTCCAGTGTCGGTGATTATCGCGGTAAGGAAAGTTTGGTTGTGCGCCTGCTCTACTCGGGCCGCCATGACCTGCATTATTGGTTCAATGGCATGCGCAATCTTCTGGAAGCTGTTGGCAGTCGAGGGCTCTATCTTTTTTCGGGTCCAGTTGGGAGCGGCAAGACCACTCTCATGCACCAGTTAGTAGCTGAAAAATTTCCTGACAAGCAGATTATTTCTATCGAGGATCCGGTCGAGATTAAGCAGGACAACATGTTGCAGCTGCAGCTCAATGAGAGTATCGGCATGACTTATGATAATCTGATCAAGCTCTCTCTGCGCCACCGCCCCGACATCCTCATCATAGGAGAAATTCGTGATAGTGAGACAGCCCGTGCGGTTCTTCGGGCCAGTCTAACAGGCACTATGGTCTTCTCCACCGTCCACGCTAAGAGCATAGCGGGCGTTTACGCTAGGCTCTTGGAGTTGGGTGTCAGTCATCAGGAGTTGGTCAATAGCTTGCGCCTGATAGCCTATCAGCGTTTGATTGGGGGAGGAGGTGTCATTGACTTTGCGGACTCAGACTTCCAAAACCATCAGCCAGACAAATGGAATGAGCAGATTGAAAGCCTTGCTCGTGACGGACATATCACTGCTGCGCAAGCAAAAATCGAAAAGATTGCCGCTTAAGAAGCAGCGCAAGGTCATCCAGCTCTTTAACAATCTGCTGGAGAGCGGCTTTAACCTGACAGAAATGGTTACCTTTCTCAGGCGCAGCCAGCTCTTGGCAGATGACTATACCGACCGCATGCAGCAAACGCTGCTCAATGGACAGGGTCTGCCTGAAATGATGGCAGAATTGGGATTCTCAGACGCTGTCGTTACCCAAATTTCCCTAGCAGACATCCATGGCAATACGCAGAAGAGCCTCTTGAAAATTGAAACCTATTTGACCAGCCTCATGGCTGTCAGAAAGAAGCTGATAGAGGTAGCGACCTACCCCATTATCTTGCTGACTTTTCTGGTTTTGATTATGCTGGGGCTCAAGAATTATTTGCTGCCGCAGCTGGAGGAGGGCAACCTTGCTACCAGCATGATTGCCAATTTTCCTATGATTTTCTTGGGTTCATTGGCACTTTTGGCAATGGCTGCGCTGGGACTTTACATCTACAGCCGACGCCAATCGCGCATAGCCTTAGCCAGTCGTCTTAGCAGGATGCCCTTGCTTGGTCCTTATGTCAAGCTTTACCTGACAGCCTATTATGCGCGTGAGTGGGGGAATCTGATCAGACAGGGTGTGGATATGGCCCAAATTGTTCAGCTCATGCAGGGTCAGAAGTCTCTGCTATTTCAAGAAATCGGAAAAGATATGGAATCTGGGCTCATGTCTGGGCGGGACTTTCGTCAAAAAGTCTTGGACTACCCCTTTTTCCTGCGGGAGCTCAGCCTCATGATTGAGTACGGGCAGGTCAAGTCCAAGCTGGGTAAAGAGCTGGAAATCTATGCAGAAGAGGCCTGGGAGACTTTCTTTTCTAAGTTGACACGGGCGACCCAACTGGTTCAGCCCCTAGTCTTTATCGGTGTGGCCTTGGTCATTGTCATGATTTATGCGGCCATGCTTTTACCTATCTATGACAATATGGGAGGATATTTGTAAATGAAAAAAATGTTTGATGTGATGAAGAAGAGAACAGTTTCTGCGTTTACTTTAGTAGAAATGTTAATTGTTCTTCTCATCATAAGTTTTTTGATGCTGCTCTTTGTCCCTAACTTGACCAAGCAGAAGGTTGCTGTTCAGGACAAGGGTAATGCGGCAGTCGTCAAGGTGGTTGAGAGTCAGCTGGAACTCTATGAGTTGAAAAATGGAAAATCGGGTTCAGTAGCAGAATTAGTGGCTGATGACTACATTTCGCAGGACCAAGCCGATATCTACAATGGGACTAAGAAGTAGTTTGCTTTCTAGGCGCTTTAAGGCTTTTACTTTGCTTGACAGCCTCTTGACCCTAGCCATAACAACCTTTATGATTTTATCTTTATCCGTTTCTGTCTCTGGAATTTTTCAAAGGGTTGAGGAGAAACTTTTCTTTCTGTCTTTTGAAAATCTCTATCGTGATACACAGAAACTAGCTAATATTAAGCAGGAGAGTATGATTCTTGAGATTTCAGAAAGTCAGATATCAAATGGGGTGGCTAGATTGGATTTACCTGACGGAATAAAGGTGGTGAACAGGCATTCTATCACTTTTAATCAGGCTGGTGGTAATTCTTCCCTGACCAAAATCGTTTTTGAGAGTGGGAACAAGCGCGTGACATATCAACTTTACATAGGGAGTGGTAATTATAAAAAGACAGAAAGTGAGAGCCTATATTCTCCTTGAAAGTTTGGTTGCTTTAGGTATCTTGGCAGCCATAACGACCCTTGTTTTAGGGCAAATGGACTTAAATAGACAACGGATGGAGGATAATTTGAGGCGGCAGGAAGTGCTCAATGTGGCGACTATGGCTGTACAGACCAAGCAGGATAAGCTGACATTGAACGGTGTCAGTGTAACTATTATTAGAAAGGGTGAGAGTATCCATGTTTACAAAGGTGACAAGCTGCTTTTACAGGTTCAAAAAGACTAGATTAGCTGCATTTACTCTTTTGGAGTGTTTGGTCGCCCTGTTTTGTCTCTCGGGCTCGGTTTTAGTTTACAGTGGGTTGACACGGTCTCTTTCGGCTAATGTAGTCTATTTATCAAATAATGAACAGAGTAACTGGCTACTGTTCTCTCAACAATTGCGTTCTGAGCTTGAGAGCAGTCGTTTTAAAAGAATTGAGAATGATAAACTTTACGTGACTAAGGCTGATAAGACCATAGCTTTTGGGAAATCCAAGAATGATGATTTTAGAAAAACGAATGCAACTGGTCAAGGCTATCAGCCCATGCTTTTTGGAATTAAAAGCTCTGCTATTTCTAAAAAAGGAAATATTGTGAGGATTGACTTAGAATTTGAAGGTGGCTTGGAGAGGAGTTTTGTGTATGCTTTTGAGGAAGCGGGTTAAGGCTGGGATTTTGCTTTACGCTCTTCTTATGTCAGCTGTTTTTGCCCTGCTTTTAAACTTTTATCTTTTGCGCGTTCAGGCTAATGAGAGACAGTCAATAGCACAATTATCAGCAAGTCAGGCCTTTCTAATGGCTGAAGTCACTAAGGATTTGGCAACTGAAGATGCTGGAACTGTCTCTTTTAATCAAGGTAGCGCCAGCTATTCTCACAAAAAGGACCAACTTTCCGTTAAGGTTCGTTTGGATAATGGGCAGAGCTTCTCCTATGTGTTCGCTAGAGAACAGAAACAGGAGGTTGACAGTAAGTTGACAAGAAATATTGATGACAGTTCTATTGATAAGTAGGGCTTTCTTTTCATTTGGCTTATTTTTTGGTATGATAAGGGGCGGAGGAAATCATGAATTTTGAAAAAATCGAAACAGCCTACGAGCTGATTTTAGAAAATATCCAAGTGATTGAAAACGAGTTAAAAACTCACATTTACGATGCCTTGATTGAACAAAATTCCTTCTATCTTGGCGCAGAAGGAGCAAATGAAAGAGTTGCTGCTAATAATGATAAGCTCCGTCAGCTTGATTTGACTAAGGAAGAATGGCGTAGAGCCTTTCAATTTATCTTTATCAAGGTTGGACAAACGGAAAGTTTACAAGCTAACCATCAGTTTACGCCAGATGCTATTGGCTTTATCCTCATGTTCTTGCTAGAGAACATGACGAGTGAAGAAAAACTTGATGTCCTTGAAATTGGCAGCGGAACAGGTAATTTGGCCCAAACTCTTCTCAATAATTCATCAAAAGAGCTTGATTACATGGGAATTGAAGTGGATGATTTACTGATTGATCTCTCTGCCAGCATCGCAGAAATTATGGAATCCAGTGCTCAATTTCTTCAAGAAGATGCTGTTCGTCCACAGATTCTTAAGGAAAGTGATGTCATCATCAGTGATTTACCAGTCGGCTTTTATCCAAATGATGACATTGCCAAGCGTTACAAGGTAGCTAGCCCGCAAGGTCATACCTATGCCCACCATCTTCTCATGGAGCAATCTCTCAAGTATCTTAAGAAAAATGGCATAGCGATTTTCTTGGCACCTATGAGTCTCTTGACCAGCGATCAAAGTCAACTCCTGAAGGATTGGCTTAAGGGCTACGCTGATGTCATTGCAGTGGTAACCTTACCTGAAAATGTCTTTGGTAACAGTGCCAATGCCAAGTCAATCTTTGTTTTGCAGAAACAAGCAGAGCAAGCACCAGAGACTTTTGTTTATCCTTTATCAGATTTGCAAAATCGTGAGGTTCTTACAGATTTCATTGAAAATTTTCAAAAATGGAAAAATGATAATATGAATTTGTGAAAAATTATGATAGAATAAGGATACATTCTGAAAACGCTTTAGAGGTGAATTATGTCAAAAACTATTTCAATTAATGCAGGAAGTTCAAGTCTTAAATGGCAATTATATAAAATGCCAGAAGAAGAAGTGATTGCAAAAGGTCTGATTGAACGCATCGGTCTTGAAGACGGTGTTTCAACAGTTAAATTTAATGGTCAGACGGAAACAGAAACAACTGGTATTCCTAACCATACAATTGCAGTTAAGATTCTTTTAGAAGATTTGCTTCGTTTGAATATCATTACAAGCTATGATGAAATCACAGGTGTTGGTCACCGTGTTGTTGCTGGTGGTGAAATTTTTAAAGAGTCAGCTTTGATTGGTGAAAAAGAAATCCAAGAAATTGAAGATCTTAGCCCACTTGCTCCTCTTCACAACCCAGCTCACGTTGCAGCTATGCGTGCTTTCCAAGAAGTACTGCCAGAGGTGACAAACGTTGCGGTATTCGATACAGCCTTCCATACAACTATGCCAGCTGTAGCCTACCGTTACCCAATCGCTAACAAGTATTATGACAACTATCAAGTTCGTAAATACGGTGCTCACGGGACAAGCCATCAATATGTAGCACATGAAGCTGCTAAATTGCTTGGAAAACCTATCGAAGATACTAAAATCATCACTTGTCATATCGGTAATGGTGCATCTATCACTGCTGTCAAGGGCGGAAAATCTGTTGATACATCAATGGGATTGACTCCACTTGGCGGTATCATGATGGGAACACGTTCTGGTGACCTTGATCCAGCAATCATCCCATTCTTGATTGACCGTGAACCAGAATTGGCAGATGCTGAAGCTATTCGTAACATCTTCAACCGCGAATCAGGACTCTTTGGTATTTCTGAAAAATCAAGCGATATGCGTGATATCATTGCAGGTAAAGAAGAGGGCGATGCTAAATGTACCCTTGCCTTTGAAATGTATGTTGACCGTGTTAAAAAATATATCGGCCAGTATGTTGCTGTCTTGAACGGTGTTGATGCTATTGTCTTCACAGCAGGTGTTGGTGAAAACTCAGTACCTTTCCGTCAAGCAGTTCTTGATGGTCTGACTTGGTTTGGTATCGATGTTGATCCAGAAAAGAACGTCTTTGGTGTTGAAGGCGATGTGACAAAACCAGAATCAAAAGTCAAAGTCTTTGTCATTCCAACTGATGAAGAGCTTGTCATTGCTCGTGACGTTGAACGACTCAAAACTAAATAAGTTATCACATTTATGATAAGACCAGAAAAGTTGGCTGAGAAATTGGTCAGCTTTTTTGCATGCTCTGAAGCCTGCTAACAGAAAAAGTAAAGAAAACTTTACGAAAAATGTAAAACTTGCTTGACAAAAAATGTAAAGGGTACTATACTAAAAGTGTAAAGTTAACTTGACAAAGTACAAAGTACAAAGGAGAAATAAACATGAAAAAAATAACACAAGAAAGTCTTATAAAAGATGCTAAATCAACTTTATTTGCTACCTTGGTATTAACAGCAATCATCGTCTATTTAATAATGGATGCCGTATTCTCCAGAGATGATATGGTGGTCGGTCTCACGATTATTGCTTTGGTATGGATAAGCGATGGCTACCGTTCTATCCGGTTATTGATAGATAAAACTTATTTGAAGCAGTACTGGATTAGAAGGACGGATGAGCGTAATGTTCAAATTGAAAATATTGTCCTACGCCGCATGTTCCAAATTATATTCGTTCTCTATTTTACAGGTGCTGGTTTAGTCTTGGGTTACTTTTCGCAAGACTTATCATCAGAGGTTCAAGGAATATTGGCGGCAGCTTTTGCAGGCTTAACCGCCCTCCTTGCTCTTATCTTCTACAGCCTTAAATGGTATTATCAACGAAAACTATGATGTAGAGGTGAGGCAATGAAAACACGAATACAAGAATTGCGCAAGGCTAATAAGGTTAGTCAGGCGGAGTTGGCTGATGCTCTGGATGTGACCAGGCAGACCATCATTTCCCTGGAGAAGGGGCGCTACAATGCGTCGCTGGAGCTGGCCTATAAGATTGCTAAGTATTTTGGAAAGACAATCGAAGAAGTTTTTCTCTTTGAAGACAGTGATTAATTTAAGACAGACACGACAGGGTCCTAAAAGCTAAGCAATTGTTTGGGGTTATCAGACTTGCTGGCTGCTTCAGTAGGATATCAGCTTTGTGTCGCGAAGGTAAGATTTCAAAAGGAGGCCTATCATGATATTCAGAAATGTTAAAAAAGATACTCAAAAAAATTCAATCGAAAGTATGCAAGCAAGAGGATTTGCTATGTTGCTATTGGGAATTTCAACCATGCTCTTGTCGACTTGTTTAGACAATTACAACTTTTTATCAGATATTGTCCGAGTAGCAAGCATTATTTTGAATCTATGTGCTATTGTCTATCTTGCAAATTATTATAAACTTCAAAAGAAAGGGTGAGAAATCATTATGTTATTAAAAGTTGCTCATCTTCTGACTAAGAAACAAACAGAAGAAGATTATAAAAATTATCTAAAGTACATAGGTATCATCACTATTATTTTAGGAATTGTCGGAATTCCTGTGGCCTTATCTGCTAAGCTGAGCAGTTTTGGCTCAGGTATGCTGACAGGAATGACCATCACATTTTTTGCATTTGGCATTTATACTCTAATTGTGATAGGTCAGCCAAAACGTCTACATAAGATGTATGTAGAAGCTCATGATGAGCGTAATAACAAGATTTTGATGGTGACAGCCTTGGCAACTCTTATTTTGATCTTTCTCCTTATTTTTGCCTTAATCGTTCTCTTTGCTTTCGCAGATATTGTCCTTGCTTATCCAGTTTTGCTGATGATTCTGCTTTATGGCTTAATAGTAGGTTTTGCCATTTTACGACTCTTATTTTCAAAAATACTGTAAAGGAATCTTGAACATGAAAACGAATAAATTTTTAAACAGCTTTATCTATTTTGCCCTTGCTTTTGTCATTTTCGCGGTTGAGCAGGCCACAACCCTTTTTGTTGGAGTCAGTCAAATTTGGCAAATTCTTTTGCTTGCTCTAGTTATCCTCCTGGTTTGTGGAGCAACCCTTTATATCGCCAAGCGTGTCGGTCTTCTTCAAGGTTTTAAGGCTTTGGGAAATAGCAGAGCTTTGAAGACGATTTTCTTAGGTTTTCTAGTTCTTTATCTTGTGAAAATGCTTGGTGGAATCGTTCTGGTTCTTGAGGGTGTGACTAATACTGGCAACCAGGAAATTATTGAAAGTGCAGGGATGCATCCACTTATTCTGACACTTTTTACAGCAGTTGTAGCACCAATTGTGGAGGAAACAGTTTTCCGTGGTCTCTTAATGGGCCGAGTCTTTAATAGTCAATCTGTGATTGGCTTGCTCATATCAAGTTTCCTCTTTGGACTTATCCACGTTCCAACAACTATTGGCGCTTGGATTCTTTATGGTGGAATGGGACTGGTATTAGGATGGATTTACCGCAAAACTGAGAAACTAGAATACACTATTGCCATTCATTTCTTGAACAATGCACTAGCAGTAGCTTTAATGTTTGTCTTGACGCTATTGACGTAAAAAAGTTGCCAAAGACTTTAAAATCAACTGTGATACTTATTTGAATTTGCATTGATACATAGTCACTATCGGTCTGCAGACTCTGGTAGAACTAGCCACCTTGAAACTTATTTGAAAGCTACTGCGTCTTGGTCATATTCCGAACTTTATTACAGAGGCTTGGACTTGAGCCCAGCTTCTTCGATTCCTAGATGCAAAAATAAAGACAGCTACTCTGATAACTAGAGCTAGCTGTCTTTTGATTATAGGCGAAGTTTTTTGAAATCTATTTTATGGATTATTAGAGGTTGTTGGCTTTATCGATTGTAACATCGATGGAAGAGACAACGCTGGCTGTCAGACCTGTCTTTTCAAGGTCAAGAACGCCAGCAACGGTTGTGCCGCCTGGGCTTGAGACCTTATCAATGAAGGTATGCGGGCTGTCGCTTCCTGTTAGAAGATTTTCAGCTGTAGCAAGGACGGTTTGGTTGACAATATCCAAGGCTAAGTCTTTTGCAAAGCCATATTTAACACCTGATTTGGCCAAGGCTTCAATGAAGAGGGCAATATAAGCTGGGCTTGATCCTGCAAGAGCTGTAAATGTGTTAAAGTCTTTTTCGGCAATCTCAAAAGTTGATCCAAAACTATCTGTAATTCTTTTAGCAACGATTTTCATGTCGTCAGAGACTAGTGAGTTAAAACAGATAGCTGTTGTGCTTTTGAGGATTTGCGCATTAAGGTTGGGCATGATGCGGATGAGGGGAATGTCTGAACTGGTCAAGGCCGCCAAACGTTCTAAAGTCACACCTGCTGCCATTGACAAGACTGGTTTAGTCATATCAAGTCCAGCAAGGGCTGACTCAAGGAATTGCGGTTTAATACCTAGAACGACGAGGTCAGCCTGATCGATAAGGTCTTGGTGAGAGGTTGCAGCAGCAATCCCAAGTTCAGCAGCGACAGCTTGACTGGTTTCTGCATCGCGTTCTGAAAGCATGAGTTCAAAATCACTTGATTTAAGACCTTTGATGATTGCGCCAGCCATTTTTCCGGCTCCGATAAATCCAATTTTCATGATGAGTCACAAAGAGTTTCAAGGAAGCTAGGGGGATACCCACTTATCCTCGGCTCTTGTCCTTTCTAGTAATTCTTAATTAAGTCGACAGTTGAGCGGTCCAGTTTTTTGACAATTGCTTGGAGGTAGGCCTGAGCTTGGAGGAAGTCATCCATAGCGTAAAGAGTTTGGTGTGAGTGAATGTAACGCGCGCAGACACCGATGGTTGTTGATGGGACACCGCCGTTTTTAAGGTGAGCAGCACCTGAATCAGTTCCGCCTTTTGCACAGTAGTATTGATACTTGATGCCTGCTTCTTCAGCAGTTGTGAGAAGGAAATCGCGCATGTCTTTGAGCATGACGTGGCCAGGGTCGTAAAAACGAATGAGAGTACCGTCTCCAACTTTGCCCTGGTCGCTGTAGACATCACCTGCAGGTGAGCAGTCAACAGCTAGGAAGATTTCGGGATCAAATTTAGTGGTTGAGACGTGGGCACCGCGTAAGCCAACCTCTTCTTGGACATTAGCGCCAGCAATAAGGGTATTTCCTAGTTGCTCATTTTTAAGGTTTTCGAGAAGTTCGGTGACCATGAGGACACCGTAGCGGTTATCCCAAGCTTTGGAAATGACATTTTTGCCATTTGCGGTTAGGATAGTTTCTGATTGAGGAACGATGATGTCTCCTGGGCGTACGCCGTAGCTTTCTGCCTCAGCTTTATCGGCAAACCCTCCGTCAAAAACGATGTCTTCAACTTTTGGTAAAGAAGCTCCGCCATTGGCCCCGCGAAGGAAATGAGGAGGCACTGAACCTGAGATGACTGGGATAGCTCGCATATCTCGGGTGTAGAGTGTGAAGCGCTGTGAGCTCACGACAAGGGGGTTCCAACCACCGATACCAACTACACGGAAGGTTCCATCTGCTTTGATGTCGCTTACCATGAAGCCCACTTCATCCATGTGGGCAGCTACCATAACTCGTGGTGCATTGTCAGCTGTGCTTTTTTTAATACCGAAGATGCCGCCAAGACCATCAGTCTCAACGTCATCAACTAGGGGTGTGATTTTGCCACGCAAGTAGTCGCGGACCTTATGTTCATAACCAGCAATGCCATCAAGTTCTGTCACTGCCTTAATTTTTGAAAATAAATCAGTCATATTGTTTATCTATTACCTTTCAGTAAGTCTGTTTCTATTTTAGCACTTTCAAGGGAAAATACAAACTCCTACTTCTGAGGTGAGGGCTGGCTATGGGGGTGGGAGTGTCATTTTGATTACTGGCGGAAGTTAGGCAGTCTAGAAAATTGTGCCTGTTTTTTAGGAAAAATGGGTGTAAAGCTTGGCTGTTAAAGGCGGTTTTATGTTACAATAGTAGACATGAAGAAAAAGAAATTCGCCCTGATTTCAGGTCTTTTGGGGCTGGGAGGCCTGTTTGTGACAGGGGCTGTGGTTAAGAAACAGCTTGATGACAAAAGGCGCCAGCAGATTCTGACTGAAGTGCGTGCCTTTTTCGATTCGTTTGGTACTATTGAAGTGCTTTATATCAATGGGTTTGAGTCTACCAACACCTGTGTTAAGGGCGGTGTTGTCTTTGATGATGACGTTACCTTCCTTTTTGAATACCGAGATGGTGAGATTGACTATCGGGAGGAAAAACGATGATTATTCCAAAATCCTACGTAGAAATTGCAGATTTATTAGAAAGAGAAGACAGGCTTGTCCTCTTTTTTGCCGCAGATTGGTGTCCTGACTGCCACTTTATCTATCCGGTAATGCCTGAGATTGAAGCGGAAAATCCTGACTGCACCTTTATCCGTATTGACCGTGATGAGTTTATGGCAATGGCAGAGCAGTTGAACATTTTTGGTATTCCGAGTTTTGTCGTTGTGGAAAATGGGAAAGAAATCGGTCGCTTGGTTAATAGGCTGCGCAAGACCAAGGATGAGATCAATAGCTTTTTAGCTGGACTCTAGAGAACGAAAGGGCATTTCTGATTATGATTATTTAATTTGAAAATAAGCTCTAGTAAAAATGAAAGTAAAGAATAATAGGAGAAATAATGATTTTTGCATATAACAAAGAACAAGTTGGCGACGTTTTAATGGTGATTGTGGCTGAAAAAGCTGGTGATCGCAATGTAGAACGTAAAGGGAAAATTGCGCGTGTCTTCTTAGAAGAAACAGGTGAAACAGTCGCTTGGAATATTTTTGAGGCATCAAGTTTGATTTCTCTAACAGGTGCTGGACAAGTGTTTCCAAATACTGATGAAATGGCAGTTTTGAATGCTGAATTGGCTAAGGAAGGCTTTGCTGAGCAGTTGGAAGCTCCTGTCAACCCAGTCTTTGTTGTGGGTCAAATCAAGGAAATGGTTGCCCATCCTGACAGCGACCACCTTAACATCTGTCAGGTTCAAATTGCAGAAGATAAGATTGTTCAAATCGTTGCAGGTGCTCCAAATGCAGCTCTTGGGCTTAAAACCATAGTTGCTTTGCCAGGTGCCATGATGCCAAGCGGAAGCCTTATTTTCCCAGGTAAACTTCGTGGCGAAGATAGCTATGGTATGATGTGTGCTCCACGTGAGCTGGCATTACCAAATGCTCCACAAAAACGTGGTATTATCGAACTTGATGACTCTGCTGTAGTTGGTCAAGCTTTTGATCCAGCCAAACACTGGACATTGGGATAAATATACTAGAGACTATGGCAAGCCCATAGTGACGATGTTTAGTCGAATGAATTAGCTTTCAGACAAGGAACTGAGGCGCAGGCAGTACTGGAGTACGACAAGACGACAGTGATCATGTATCAAGGCTAATTCAAATGACTACATTGACTATTAACAAATACTTGCTTATAACTAAGGAATCTGAGACAATTTGTCCCAGATTTTTTTGTAACCTTTTTTGGTTCCACTCGTTATATTAGTGACAAATGGAATTTTAAAAGAATAAGTTTCATTTTTTCAGAATTGGATTTAGGATGCGATTCAATTTCTTGGACTTTTCATTTTTACAATCTCTACTCTTGCTAATGGTTAGGGTTTAGGTAAATAGTTGTCTTTCTTGTATGAAAGTGGTAATATAATGTAAAAACGGTTACATTGTTGTTTTGACAGTGAAATGAGGCTTTTTGAAGTCTTTATTATTAGTATTTTTCGCTCTTTCGGCAGACTTTATTCGTTCTATAGCTCTGCTATTTTATAAAATCATCAAAGGAGAGGAGATTTCTATGAACTATCTTAAACGCGCTTGGTTAAGCGTTACTCGTCGTAAGGGGAAATCCCTTTTGTTGTTCGTTATTATCTTTATTTTGAGTAATGTGATTGCTGGTGCGGTTTCTATTCAGCAGGCTACTCAGAATGTGGAGAAGTCGATTAAGAGTAAGATGGGTGCTGCAGTAACTGTTCGTCTGGATTATGAAAATATGAAGGAAAGTGACTATGAAAACATTGAGGAGTTGAGCAAGGACACGATTACTAAAGTTGGTGAGCTCTCCTATGTTAAATACTATGACTATGTGATGACAGGCTATATGGGATCAGAATCTTTAAAAGCCTATGTTCCGGAACTTCTTGAAGAACAAGGTGGCATGACTTCTGGAGATGATATGTCTGCTTATTATACTTATGGTCTTCGTGGTGTTCAATCGGATAAAATCGTTCCTCTTGAAGAAGGGACCATTACGATAGTTGAAGGACGTTCCTTTACGGCTGATGAAGTGGCAAATGGCAAAGCTGTGACACTGATGTCTAAAGAGTTGGCTGAGTTGAACCAAATTAAGGCTGGAGATACTGCAACCTTCGTCAATGCTGTCTTTGACTACGAAAACAATGAAATAAAGTCTAAGACAGAGTATCCGTTAGAAGTTGTGGGTATTTATCAAAGTACTGCAAGCAAAGATAAGAAGTCTGCAAAATCATCAGATTCAGCTAATTCTGATGACTGGAACAAAGCCTATCAAGAACAAATGGAAGCTAATCAAATCTACGTACCCAATAAGCTAGTAGAGGAGACTCGTCGAGAAAACATGACTTCATACCTTGATGCTAATTCAGACATGACTGAAACTGATCTTGAAGAGAGTATTAGTGTGGGTGAACCTCTTTATCTTTTGAAAAATCCAGAAGATCTTGAAAAATTCAAGCAAGATGCTAAAGCTCTATTACCTCAACATTATATTGTTTTTGCGTCATCAGATGACTACGATAACATTGCAGGTCCAGTTAAGTCCATGTCTAAGATAGCAGGCTATGTTCTGATTGCTGCTATTAGTGCCAGCGTTATGGTGATTACACTGGTTGTCCTTCTTTTCTTGCGTGATCGCAAACACGAACTGGGGATTTATTTATCATTGGGTGAAGCAAAAGCTAAAGTAGTTATGCAAACCTTGATTGAGGTCTTTATTATCGCGCTTGTTGCCATATCTCTATCTGTTTTTTCAGGAAATATAATGGCGAAAGGTATTTCTGATACTCTGATTCAGAATCAAATTCAGCAACAGGATCAAATGGGTGGCGGTATTACATATTATGGACTTTCTGAACTTAATAGCGATACAACACTAGATGATGTTGTAGAAGAATATGAAGTCAGATTGACACCAAGTTATGTTGCTCTCATGTATGGTATTGGTTTGGGAACAGTTTTAGTAGCTACAATTATCCCAACAACCTATGTTGTCCGTCTCAATCCAAAACGGATAATGATGTAGGCGAGACCTGATGAAAGGAGATTTTTATGGCAATATTAGAAGCAAATAATCTGTCCTATTTTTATCAGGATGGGGAGAACCGTCGTTATATTCTAAAAGACACTAGTATCAGTTTTGAAAAGGGCAAGTTTTATACGATTTTAGGTCAGTCAGGTTCTGGGAAAACCACACTTTTATCACTCCTCAGTGCTCTTGAAGAGCCAAAGGAAGGTCGAGTTTTCTATAATGGCAAGGATCTTAAAGAGATTGGCTACGAAACCTTCCGCCGTAATCATGTGGGCATTGTTTTCCAACATTATAACCTCATTCCCTATATGACAGCCCTTGAAAATGTTATGATTCCGATGGCTATTACGGAAAATGAGCTGCCACAAAATCAGGCGGAGGTAGCTTATAATTTGTTGGATTACATTGGAATTGTCAAGAGTAAAGCTGATCGTTTGGTTACCCAGTTGTCAGGGGGAGAACAGCAGCGCGTGGCTATTGCCCGCTCTCTAGCAACAAATGTTGATGTGATTCTGGCAGATGAACCAACTGGAAATCTGGATGAGGAGATGGAAGCAGAAATTGTTGAGATTTTTAAGAAACTGGCGCATGAGCATGGGAAATGTGTTGTGGTGGTTACTCACTCTCAAGAAATTGCTTCTTTATCAGATGAGATTTATTATTTAAGAAAAGGAAAGTTGAAAGCCTATGAGTGATTTTTTATCAAAATTCTCTGGGGATAAATATGACAAACTCTTAGCTGACGACCAAAAAAACAAGGAGAAAAAGGTTAGTCAATCAGATGACTTGACGGCATCTCCCAGTAAAAAAATTCCTTCTCGTGAAGAGCTTCCTAAAGAGGCAGAATATACCGAGCCAGCTAATCAGCTTAAAACAGACTCTACTTCTGAAGAAGAAGAGCTGTCCTCTGACTCTGTTGAAGTAATTTCTTCACAGGACTTAGCTAATTCAGAAGATTCAAGCAAAGGTCGAGAACAGACCAGAAGTCGTCGAGATGACTTTCATGAAGAAGTCGAAATTGATCCGAGTTATCAAAAAAAGAAAAAGCGTCGCATAATATTATCTATTGGTGCAGGTGTTCTAGCAGTAATCATTCTCTTTTTTACTTATTATCAGATGACACACGTGACCCTTCCGAATTTTGTTGGAAAACCTGTATCTGAAGTTAGAGAATGGGGGAATCAAAACAAAGTTGAAATTAACTTGACTCAAGAATACAGTATTAAGTATGATGCCAATGTCATTATTTCCCAGAAGACAAAAGCTGGCAAGAAAATTGCCAAGGGAAGTCCATTGAGTTTAGTAAGCTCACTAGGAGCTGACCCGGAAGAAGTTCTAGAACTGCCTAAATTTGAAGACATGTCTTATAGTCAGGCAATGAAGTGGGTTGAGGAAAACAAGGCAGAAAACCTCAAAGTGACCCAGGAATTTAACGATACGATTGCAAAAGGAAAATTCATCAAGCTAGATATTGCTAACTCTGTTCCTGCTAGTGAATACACACGTGGTAATAAGGCTACATTGACTTATTCACGCGGGAAAGAAGTTCTGGAAGCTAATATCACTGTGCCCGATTTCAAGGATAAGCCAAAATCTGAAGTTGAGACTTGGGCAAAGAGTAACAGTATTGAAATAACTTATATCGAAAAAGCAAGTGCTAACCTTGCTGCTGGTCTCGTGATGGGACAATCCGTCGCAGCTAATGAAAAGGTTGCTAAAAAGTCTAAGATGGATATCACTATTTCGGCTGGAAAAGGTGTGACTGTTCCTGATTTTTCACAAATTTCTATGAGCCAAGCTAGCTCTGTCTCAGGCTTAAATGTCATTGTTCGCCAAGTTTATGGTGATAAGGCTTATGGACAATTGCTTTCCCAATCTCAGGCTGCAGGAATTGAGCTAACCGAGAAAGATGACCTTAATGTTGAGGTGGTTTATTCAGCAGGAACACCTTATATTCGTGACCTAACTGGTAAGAATGAAGGGGAATTGCAAGAGTATTTCTATCAAGAATTTCGCTCAAAAGGAGCTGAAATCTATTTCACTAGCTATTATGTTAATTCCGACCAACCTAAGGGAACTGTTGTCAAACAAAGTGCCAAAGAAACTTGGTTGCCGCTCAATTATACAGTTGAAATGGGTATCAGCAACGGCGCTTGGTATACTGGGACACCTATTCCAGCTCCTAGCCCCGACAAAGATAGCTCAGAAACAGATGACTATGATAATTAAATCATAATATGTAAAAACCGATAGTCAAGACCAGAGTGACTATCGGTTTTTGCGTAGATGAGCAGTGGTATTCACAGTAATATTTTTTATAGCCATTTGAATTAGTGTGTTTGATACATCGTCACTTTCGTCTTGCCATACTCCAGTATTGCCTTCGTCACACTTCCTCATCTGATTTTATTTGAGTATAAAGAATGAAGAATTAATAAAATTTTTACTATTTTTTGATTTCTCTTTCGAATAGTATAAGTGAAGGAGGTACACAAATGTACAATAAAGTTATTATTATCGGTCGCTTGGTCGCGACACCTGAGATGGTTAAAACGCCAAATGATAAATCAGTCACGCGCGTGACAGTTGCTGTCAATCGAAGATTTAAATCTGCTTCTGGTGAACGTGAGGCGGACTTTGTTAACGTTGTTGTTTGGGGACGTTTGGCAGAAACATTGGCTTCTTATGGAAGTAAAGGAAGCCTCATCTCTCTAGATGGTGAACTGCGCACGCGCAAATATGAAAAAGACGGTCAAACTCATTATATTACAGAAGTCCTGGCTCAGTCTTTTCAACTCTTGGAAAGCCGTGCTCAGCGTGCTATGCGTGAAAATAATACCGCTGAAGATTTGGCAGATTTGGTACTGGAAGAAGAGGAATTACCGTTTTAATATCGAAAACTCCGATGATAAGAATTGTCGGAGTTTTTCTAGTTTCAAAGTGAAGACTAGACAAGATAATATCATGTTTTTTGAATAATAAGATGAGGTTAGCTATTAAGTTTTCTTTTAGTTTTGTTTCAGATTCTGTTAAGGTAGCTCAAATAAAATTGAATTATAGTTTATAAGATAAAGGAGTTTGTTCATGAATTTTATCAAGCGAGCATGGTTAGTGACCAAAGCTAAAAAGGGACGCACTGCTTTGCTCATTTTGGTAACCTCTGCCATTTTAATCTTTGTATTGGCTGGTTTGACCATAAAGAATGCAGCTGAGTCTGCCGTTGATTCCGCTAAAAGTAAGGCTGGGGCAACGGTAAGCCTTTCGGTTAATCGAGAGGCAATGATGAAAGCTTTCAGACCAGATGAATCATCATCTGACTCTTCTAGTGACGAGGGAACAACTTCTGTTGATCTTTCTCTTGCACAATCCATTGCTGAGAAAGAAGGGGTGTCTTCTTATTATTTCAGTTCAACTACTACCGTGACTGCAGGAGATAACATTTCTGCTATATCGACGACATCAACGGATTCTGAAGCTACAGATGCATCTGATAATGTCGATGTTTCAAGCGGGGCCTCTCAAAAAAGTGGAGGCATGAAAATGGCATCCGGTGACTTTACTATTACTGGTGTCAATAGCACAGCTAATGCCAGTGATTTTACTTCTGGAACATCTGAGATTTCAGAGGGAGAAGGTATAACAAATAATACTGATGACAATGCAGCAGTCATTTCATCAGATTTGGCAGATGCTAATGATTTGAAAGTTGGAGATACTTTTACTGTCATCGCAACAGTCGATGACAAAGAAACCAATTATACCTTAAAAGTGATTGGTATCTACGAGAGTACATCAACAGCAAGCACAGCTCAAATGATGTTCAATGCTTCAAATCCACAAAATAATATCTATACCAACATTACAACTGCCAACACCATGAAAGGTAAAAAAGATGTTCTTGATTCGGCAGTCTACACTTTATCTAATCCAGAGGAATTAAGTGATTTTGTTGATGAAGTGGAAAATGAAATTGATACTGACAGCTATTCTGTTGTTTCGAGCGATGAACTCTATGAACAAATGTTATCTCCTCTAAACAATATTTCATCTATCGCACAAAACATTGTTATTTTAGTAGCAGTTGCTGGTGCGGTTATTCTGACACTTATTGTGGTTTTTAGTATCCGTGAACGTCGTTATGAGATTGGTGTTCTCATGAGTTTAGGTGAAGAACGCTTAAAGATTATCGGTCAATTCTTCACAGAACTTTTCCTAGTAACTCTAGTATCTCTTGTAATTGCTTCATTTGCAGGTAATGCTGTTGGAAATGTACTTGGTAATCAACTCTTATCTTCCTCTACTGAACAAACTACCAGTCAGCAAGGAGGACCGGGCGGTGGTAGAGGATTTGATCAAGGAAACGATGATTCTAATTCAAGCTCTGGTCAAACAAATAAACCATCTGGAAGAGGCATGGAAGGCATGATGCAAATGGTTTCTCCTTCCCAAGAAATTGAGGACTTAGATATTAAGCTGACGGGAACAGATATTGCTAAACTTGGCGGCATTGCACTCCTCATATCCTTCGTTTCAACTATTTTAGCAAGTATTGGAATTGTCCGTATGAAGCCAAAAGATATCTTATCATCAAATTAAGGGAGGCACTATGACTTTACAAACAAAAAATCTTGGTTACTGGTATACCAATAATCCAGACGACTATCTTTTTAAAGATGTCAATCTGACTTTTGAAAAAGGCAAAGTCTATGCTATTTTGGGTCAGTCAGGGAGCGGAAAGACCACCTTTCTCTCTCTTCTAGCTGGTTTAGATTCTCCGAAAGCTGGGGAAATTTATTTGGACGATAAGGATATCAATAAATCAGGTTTAAGCAACTATCGAAAAAATTCAGTGTCAACCATTTTCCAAGCCTATAACCTGATGACCTACATGACAGCGCGACAAAATGTTGAAACGGCATTGGAAATTTCGGGTCAGAAAGCTGATAAAAATCAAATTGAAGATTTATTTGATTTGGTCGGGATTCACAGAGATCCGATTGATCAGCCAGTTTTGCAGCTGTCAGGTGGTCAGCAACAGCGTGTAGCCATTGTTCGAGCTTTGGCAACAGGACATGACTTGATTATCGCTGATGAACCAACGGGTAATCTGGATGAAGAAACGACTCAGGACATCGTAAAGATTTTCAAGGATATTGCTCATGAACAGAATAAGACAGTTATTATTGTCACCCATGAGTCCCTTGTCGCTCAAGAAACAGATGTAGTTTACGAACTTAAGCAAAAGAAATTTACACAACAATAAAAACGGCTCCTTTGAGATTTTGACTCAGAGGAGTTTTTATTTGACTGGAAGTCAGGGATTTTATTGCTCCTGAAAACGTGTTATAATGAATGAAATGTGTAATTGTTGTAATTTTCTTAAAAATGGAACCGTCATCATGAGAGAGTGATGATGATAACTTTTTATAAGAAAAATCCTTAATCAGATAAAGGAGTTTGGTGTTATGGTAAAAATTATTTTTAGTGATATTGATGGTACTTTGATAAACAGTGACTTTAAAGTAACTGAAAAGACAAAGTCTGCTATTGGTCAGGCAATTAATCAAGGAATGACCTTCGTTCCTGTTTCAGCGCGCATGCCAGAAGCTATTAAACCTATCATTGACACTATTGGAATTAAGACACCTATTATCTCTTACAATGGTGCCTTGGTGCAAACAGAGGATGACGAGACCATCACTTCTAGTCCTATGGAGACCGAGATTGCTCTTGAGCTCTGCCATTTTATCCAGAAAAATCATCCTCAAATCGCTTGGAACATCTACAGCTACCATGACTGGTATGGGATGGACCGCTCTAATGCTTGGATTCAGCGTGAAGAGGAGATTGTTGGGGTTTTGTCACATGAGGCAGAGCTGTCTGCTTTGGAAGATTTAGAGGCTGTTCATAAGGTTCTCCTCATGGGGAATCCAGATCTTATAGCTCCGCTGGAAATAAGCTTAAAAGAACTTTATCCAGATTTATCCGTTGCCAAATCAGCACCTTATTTTATTGAAATTATGGCTCCAGGAATCAGAAAAGGCGAAGCTGTCAAGACTTTTGCGGATTATCTGTCTGTTGCGATTGAGGACACCATTGCTTTTGGTGACAATTTCAACGACTTGGACATGCTCCAGACTGTAGGAAAAGGCTTTGTTATGAGTAATGGACCAAAAGAAGTTCAGGATGCTATTGGTAATATCACGGCAGACCATAACCATGATGGCATAGCGCTGGTGTTGTCAGATTATCTTTGAGAAAATTTCCAATTTCAGATATTTGAGAAGAACTTGAGGGAAAACTCAAGTTTTTTTATTTATATGACATTCCTCCTTATAGTTGTGATAAATGTCACTTTTAAAAGGTGACAAACATAAATTGAGAGCGTTTTCTTTTTTTGATATTCTTTTTATTAAAGAGAATATTTTTATGGTAACATCATATTTTTCTGTGTTAATTACTAATAAAGTAAAGAAGTAAAGGAGGAGCAATATAGCAAAAATAATCGAGGAATAGCCGTGTAAATAGCTAAAAGAAAGGAAATAACTAATGAAAATGGAAGAAGAAAAGAAGTGTACAAACTGGTTTATGCGTAAGCGAGGCAAGAGTTGGGTCTACGGATGCTCAATCTTAGCAGTTAGCTTGATAATGGCAGGACCGACTAGTGAAGTAAAAGCTGAAGAGACAACTCAAATTACCAGTTCTGAAGTCCTTGAAAATGAGGTCCCAGTAGTCGCTTCAGAACCAGAAAATGTAAATGCAGAATCTATTGTAGAAACAACAGTTTCAGATACACCTGTTACGGAAACAGTAGACGCTACAGTGGTCCTTGTTGCAGACCAGGCGACTGTTGAAGCTGCAGGACAAAGTGAAGCAGCGACTCCACTCGTTCAAGATACAATTACAGAAGCCGATCAGGAAGGTAGATCGGATGCAGATGTCGTAGTATCGAAGAAGACAGAAAGTAAAAATGAAGAAAATGTAACTGATGAGGTTGAGTTAGAAGCAGCACTCGTATCAGCTTTAGGCGAAGAAAGAAAAGCTGATAAGGAAACGACAAAGGACACCCTAGCAAGCGGTTATCAAACTAATCTTAAAGAACTTTCTTATGACGAAAGCATTTGGGAAGTTCGTGAAGATGGTCTCTACAGCAATGCAGTTGACAAAGGAGACAACTTCCTCTTTTCAGAATCTCATGGGAAGAATTTTGTTTTCCAAACTGATGTAACCTTTTTACAAAATGGCGGGGCAGCATCCCTGCTATTTAGAACTAATAATGATTGGGAGAATTTAAGAAGTTATACCGTTAATTTAGATGGTTATAGCCATAAAGTGAAGTTCTGGCGTTGGGCAGAGGCTAACCTTATTGATGAAAAAGAAATAGCAGCCACTGCAGACAATAAGTATAATCTCAAAGTCATCGCAGCGGATGAATGGATTTCCTATTATGTTAATGATGTTCTGGTTGCTAATTTAAGTGATTACACCTTGCAACGCAATGACATGGGGCAAAATACTTATATTTCTGATGGTTATTTTGGTCTCCTAAACTGGAACGGTGAGATGATCTTCCAAAATACATTCTTCGAAGAATTGGAGGATGATAAACTTCCGTTTATAGAAGATGTGATTGTATCATCGAAAACGGGAACTGTTGAAACTAAGGGGCAATTCTTCCCTAAAGAAGTAACCTATATCCAGTACGTTGACAATGCTGCTGAAACAGTTGATTTAAGTTTTGTGGCTCAGAATGCAGATGCAACTATCACAGTTCAAGATGCAGCAGGTAATGTTTATAAATCTTATAGCGATATTCCAGTATCAGTAGGCGCAAATTATTTAACAGTAACTAGCCAGTACACAACTGAAGAAGGAAATGTAGTTGCCTTTACTTATCGTGTCAATGTACACCGCAGACAGTCAGCTGACTATTACTATAATGAACTTTATCGCGGTCAATACCATTACTCAGTGAAAGACGGTTGGGCAAATGATCCTAACGGTCTAGTCTATTACAATGGAACTTATCATTTCTTCTATCAATTCTTTGATGACACACAATGGGGACCAATGCATTGGGCACACGCCACTAGCACGGACCTGATTCATTGGGAAGAACAACCAATTGCTTTCTATCCAGATGCTAACGGAACTATGTTTTCTGGTTGTATTGTAGTGGATGATAAGAATACTACAGGTCTATTCCCTGAAGGTGAAGGGGGAATGGTTGCTCTAATTACTGTTAATGGTGAAGGACAGCGCATCAAACTAGCCTACAGTACTGACGAAGGAAAAACTTGGACCAAATCTGATAAGATTGCAGCAGACTGGACAGAAGATCCACTCAACAACCGTGATTTCCGTGATCCAAAAGTTTTCCGCTGGGAAGATAAATGGTTTATGGTTATAGCTGGTGGTCCACTAAGAATTTACTCTTCTGACAACCTAATGGATTGGACCTGTGAAACAGCTTATGCTGACCTCCATACAGAATGCCCGGATCTTTATCCCCTTGAAACTGAAGACGGAAGTGTTAAATGGGTGCTTTCTCGAGGCGGTCGCTTCTATAAGATTGGTGATTTTAGAGAAGTAGATGGCAAATGGGCATTCGTACCAGATGCAGAGTACCAAGACAGTGATGAAGTGATGAACTTCGGTAAGGATTCCTACGCAGCTATGACCTACTATGTTCAGGACTTCGGCAACAGTGATAATCCAACTATTCCAGAACTTGTTGAAGTTAATTGGATGAACACTTGGGAAGATTACTGTAACTTAGTTGCCAAGACAGTTGGTCAGACTTTCAATGGTACCTTCAATCTCAACCTTAGACTTGGTTTGATTTACGAAGATGGTAAATACAAGCTTACTCAAACACCGATTAAAGCCTACCAAGATTTACGTAATCTTGACTCGGCCATCAATTTGACAAATCTTGATATTGCAGAGGACAATACTCTCTTTAGCGAATTTAGCGCTGATACTTATGAAATCATATCAACTTTCCGACCAAAAGCAGGAACAAGAAAGGTCGGCTTCAATCTTCGTGTCGGTGACGGAGAAGTGACTAAGGTTATCTATGATTTGGAAACAGAAACCTTATCCATTGATAGAAGTCAATCTGGTGTTATTCTAAGCAATCAATTTGTCGGTATCAATCAACAATCTGTTAAGAAGAACGCAGATGGCAGCATTGACCTTCACCTTTATGTCGACAAGGCTAGTGTAGAAGTCTTTGCCAAAGGTTATACAGTGGCGGGCGCAAACCAAATCTTCCCAGCGCCAACCAGCCTCGGACTCAGTGTTCTAGTGGAAGGCGAAAGTACCAAGGCTGACATAACAGTTTACCAACTGCAATCAATTTGGAAAGATAAAGAAACGGTGACTGAGCCGCTTGATTTGATTCAGGCTTCAGCAAATAGTCATCGCATTAACGTGGGTGATACCATTAACTTGAAGGCTTACATTATGCCTGCTGAGATCGCTCAAGATGTCATTTGGACTGTAAGTGAAGAGGGAATTGTTTCTTTGGATGGAACAGGTAATAGTGTTTCTCTTCTTGCTCTCAAAAAGGGCAATGTAACTGTTTATGCAAGATCCAAGGAAAATCCAAGTTTAGTCAAAACTTATACCATTGATATTTTAGAAAATAATTTCCAAACTAATCTTACAGATTTGACCGCTCTTGCAGGTGACTGGTATATAGATGGCGAATCCCTTAAGATTTCAAACACTAGTGCAAATGATTATTACATGACTGCTAGCAAGGTGGGCATGGAAGAGTACTCTCTTAATTTAGATTTGAAATATGAAAGAGGATTGATTAATGTCTTCTTTGCTTCTGAGAACAGTGACCCTGCCTTTGCCTATGCCATCCAATTTGGAGATAGCAATGTTATTAGACTTTATCGCTTCTTTGGCGATACCATTGCTGAAGTCAACATGGAAGGAACTATAAATGATAATGAATTCCACCATATCAAAGTGACTAAAACAAAAAATGGTGTCAAAGTTGCAGTTGATGGTGTTGACTACATGGACCATCAGTTTGATGCAGTTGAAGACTTCTATAATGATGCTTATCTAGGTCTTGGTATTTGGGATGGTGCTATGGAAGTACAAAACTTCTTTATCGAGGACCTAAACAGCCCAGACGAACCAGACACACCAGACGTTATTACATCTGAAAAAGAGTTAGTGGACCCAGTGACAGGTGTTCGTGTTATCCTTCAAAAAGGTGAGTTAGCAGCCATTGTAGGTATTACGGTTGACCATAAAGAAACTGAAGATGCTGAAACACCAGCTATTCTTGGCGGAAAAGATTATGACCTCTTTGATATCGTCTTACGAGATAAAGATGGACAAGCCATCAGCAATACCAAAGATGCCCTCGTAATTCTACCTATTGATGCAGGGAAAGAAGTAGAAAAAGTGGTTTACTTACCAAATTCAGATCAAGAAGAAATCCTTGATTTCACACAGACAACTGTTCTAGATGCTGATGGTAACATTATTGATGTTGTTGTTTTCACGGCTAAGCACTTCAGTCAATACGGTTTGGTTTATAAAGAAAGTAGTTCAGATAGTCCCGCTAAACCAGGTACACCGGACACTCCTGACAGTCCAGACGAACCAGGTACGTCGGACAGACCGGATAGTCCCGTTAAACCTATCCTTAAGGATGGAGAAGCGATAAAAGTTGTGATGTCTAAGACTAGCAAAGCAGATGAAAAGCTTTCAGCTAAGTCTGTCTCTACAAAAACTGATAACTTACCTCAAACGGGTGATTCATCATCACAAGCGACTGTTGGTTTCGGTCTTCTCACTGCTTTAGCAGGCTTCTTGAGCATTCTTGGCTTCAAAAACAGGAAAAGAGAAGATTAATCGCTAATCTTAAATTGAATAAAAGAAAAAAATCAGACATTTTGGCAAAAAGTCTAAGCCTTAAAGTGATTTTTCAGCCCATTTTTATGGGCTGTTTTTGTGATGTGTATGGAATAATTAGTTGAGAAGCATATTTTTAGCATCTTTATTAAACCGCTTTCCAGATCAAATTGTGTCCAAAAATTAAGTATGTTATAATGAAAAATGATAAGGTTTGCAAAGAGGGAGTGTGAGATGAACAGGAACCAATACATTAAAATTTTAATCAGCGCTCTTATTGGGATAACCATTATTTTAGGTGTTTATTGGCAATACTTGACAACTCCCTTTAATAGCAATCAGTTAAAAATTGGCGCAAGCTACATGACCATGAATAATGATTTTTATAAAATTCTCAATAATGAAATTGAAAAAGAAATCGCTAAGAATGATGATGTTTTGTATACTAGGGATCCGGCTTTAAGTGTGGATAAGCAGGTTGAGCAAATTGAATCTTTTATCGCTAATGGGGTTAACATCATTATTCTCAATCCCGTTGATGCTAGCAGTAAAAAACTGCTGAAGGTTTTAAAAAAGGCTAAGTATGCTGGGATTAAAATTGTTGTGGTTGATAGTCAGCTTTCGGATAATTCTTCGGTAGATAGCACTATCGTTTCTGATAATTATCAGGCAGGTGTTCTTTGTGCTCAACATTTAATGAAAGAGCAGAGCAGTGCCAACATTTTACTTTTAGAGCATGATATTGCTGTTTCAGGAGTTGATCGTATCAAGGGATTCACTGATACGATTAAAGGTTATGACTCTTACCAAGTCGTTGATCGCAGAGATTGTCTCGGACAAACTGAAATTGCCATGCCTCAAGTACAAGCAGTTATTGAAGAAGGGACGACCTTTGATACCGTCATGGCCTTAAATGATCAGGCTGCGATTGGTGCCCTTGCTGCTATCAAGGACTCTGCTTACGATAAGCAAGTTGCCATCTATGGAGTAGATGGCTCACCTGATATGAAATCTATTTTGGCAACGAGCGGAGAATTAGAAGCAACAGTAGCTCAATCCCCTATGACAATTGGCCAGAAGGCTATCCAAGCTGGTTACCAGCTTTATCGCGGTAAAAAGGTTGCTTCTGAGATTATTGTTCCTGTAAAGCTTATAACGGCTAATAATATTTCTGATTATGACTTAGCGGGGTGGCAGTGATGACTAATTTAACTAGTGTTAGCTTTGCCAAACGAGCATTATCTTTCATCAATTTTATAGCTGTACTTTTCTTTAGCTCCATTTATCTTTTTGGGACTAAGTATATTGTTGAGCAGGGGCTAAGTCATACACTTTTGGAAAAAATCAGTGTCATTCCAAGCTCGCCGACGAGAATTTTTTGGTTTTCTAACCTTTCTTTTGGTTTCCTACTTTTAACCATGTATGTTCGTGACCGGAAATTTGAGAAGGGAGACATTGCGCGTGATTGGTTTGCCATGCTTGAGGTGCTTTGTCTCATTATTACCTTTATCGCTCTGCAATTTTCCTATAACGGCCTTATTCTTTTGGTCTTTATGGATATCTTTTTCACCTATACGGACTTCTATAAGTTTAAAGAGAAGAAATCCTGGTTGCTTTTTATCGTAGCTAGTTTCGGCATACTATTGCTATCAAATTACGATGTCCTTTCCCTTTTGGTGAGGACGCCTTCTTTGGATGTCTACATTGACTTCTTCCCAACTCGGGTAAAATTTGCAGTGCTCTTTCTCAAGAATTTTCTGACCTCGCTTAACATCATCGTTTTTATCGTATCCTTGGTAACCTATATCATCTATTCAGTTACAGAAAATCATAAGATTGAAGAAGAATTGCTAATGGCTTCGCAGGCCAATACACGTCTCAAAGAATATGTAGCCGTATCTGAAAAAATCACTGAGGATAGAGAGCGCAAGCGTATTTCCCGAGAAATTCACGATACCATTGGTCATGCTCTGACGGGAATTTCCGCAGGAATTGATGCTGTTCGAGTACTTATTGATTTAAATCCTGAACATGCCAAAAAGCAACTTGATAATGTTTCAAATGTTGTTAGAGAAGGTATTGTGGATGTTAGAAGATCTCTTAATAAGATGCGTCCTGGTGCGCTAGAAGACCATACTCTCAAAGATGCCCTAGAAAAGATGTTGTCAGAATATCAGGAACTATCACATCTGCAGATTACTTTAGATTATCAGTGGGATGATGTGGATTTTGATAAGACTAAGGAAGATATCATCTTCCGAGTCATTCAGGAATCGGTAACCAATTCCCTCCGGCATGGTCAAGCCAGTCAGGTAACCATTACCATGCTTAATCAAGGGGATTATGTTCTCATTATTCAGGATAATGGCGTTGGAAGCTCAGATATTCAATATGGATTTGGTTTGACACAAATGACTGAGCGTTTGGCTATTATAGGTGGGCGTGTAGCCTTTAGTGGGGAGGATGGCTTTTCTACCCTCGTTCATATTCCCAAAGCAAAAGGAGAAGAAGCATGATTAAAGTACTAATCGCAGATGATCAAGAATTAATAAGAGAGTCCCTAAAGATTATTTTGTCAGCTTATCCTGATATAGAAGTTGTGGGAGCTGTCGGGGACGGAACTGAGGTATTAGAAATACTAACACAAACTCGTCCAGATATTATTCTTATGGATATCCGCATGCCTAAAATGGATGGTGTCTTATGCACCAAGAGAGTCAAAGAGGAGTATCCCAAAACAAAGATCATTATCTTAACAACTTTTGATGATGATGACTTCATTTTTAGTGCTCTTAAGCATGGGGCATCGGGCTATCTACTCAAGGGAACATCGATGGAAGATTTACACGATGCCATCATCACGGTTAATGAAGGGAGGGCTATGCTCAATCCTGATATTGCTACCAAAGTCTTTAAGCTCTTTTCGCAAATGGCTCAATCCAATTATGCTATTCAAGTTGATGAACAAAATACCAATGACATTCTAAAAATGGAGTGGCGTATCATCCAACAAATTGGTTTTGGCTTGTCTAATAAGGAAATTGCAGCTAAGCTATTCTTGTCAGAAGGAACAGTTCGAAATTATTTATCCAATATCCTTTCTAAACTAAGTCTGCGTGATCGCACGCAATTAGCTATTTGGGCGGTACAGACAGGTGTGACATTGAAGAATTTCGAGGATGACCATGATTAATTTCTTTAAAAAAGGGAAAATTTTACCAGTTGCTTTTCTGTCTCTTCTTGTTCTGGTAGGACTCACCATTGCTTATTTTAATAGTCAGCATGAGAGAACCCTGAAGTTGGGTTTTTACTCAGGGAGTAGTTGGGGCGTCCCCAATGGTAATGACTACAAGGTCGTTGATAGTGCCATTGCTCGTTTTGAAAAAAGTCATCCAGATGTTCAGGTTGTCTATGAGAGTGGTATCTCAAAGGATGACTATTCAGATTGGTTGACAGATCAGATAGTATCAGGAACGCAGCCTGATATCTTCATTGTCCCTGAAAATGATTTCAATCTCTTATCATCTACAGGCGCCCTCGCCAGTTTAGATAAAAATATTACAGCCAATATTGATAGCAATATTTTTTATGAGTCGGCTTACAATGCTGGTAAGTATAACAACAGTCAATTTGCTTTGCCTTTTGAAAGTAATCCCATGATGATGTGTATCAATATTGATCTTTTAGAGAAAGAAGGGATTGCTATTCCAGAATCTGGATGGACCCTTGCTGATTTTTATAAGATTTGTCAGCAAGTGACTAAGGACACCGATGGTGACGGAGTTACTGACCAATACGGTTACACGGGCTATGATTGGCAAAAAGCTGTCGCTGCCTATGGTGTCGACCTCTTTAATTCAAGCGGTACTAAGGCGTATTTTGATACCGACCGAGTTAGGGAAGCTTTGAACGTCATGTTACAATTGCAGAGCCTCAGTGGTAATTATATGGTTAACTCCAATGATTTTGACCAAGGTAAGGTTGCTTTTATTCCTATGACTGTGGCGGAATATAGAACCTATCAACCTTATCCTTACCATGTCGCCAAGTATTCAACTTTTTCTTGGTCTTGTGTTCCCATGCCTGCTGGAGAAGCCGGAGGCGATGCAACACAAGTATCAACTTCACTTTTTGCCATATCTTCTAAGACCAAGCAAGCAGATTTAGCTTGGGAATTTTTACAATTACTCTGTATTGATGAGGATACACAGCAGTCTTTATTCGACTATTCTCAAGGAACCTCGGTACTCAAGTCCGTTATGACTAGTGAGGAGACTGAGAATAAATTGAAAGAAGATGGTTTTGGTTCAGATTCCTTAACGCCAATCACTTTGGATTCTATGCTCAGCCAAGGAATCACCAATCCAACCTTTAAAACTTATAATACTACTATGGAGCAAGCGGACTACCTCATTTCCAAAGCCATGGCAAATAACAGTTTAGATAAAGATCTCTTTGCTATTCAAAAAGAGGTTCAGGATAGCTTGCAGTAATATTCAAATAAAAGCAAAATCAAACGAGGAAGTGAGACGAAGGTTGTACTGGAGTACGGCAAATCGAAACTGACGTTTATCATTTTGATTTTAAAAGAGTATAAGACCATTTTTGATAGAGATAGTAAGGCTCGGGAAATTTTTCCTGAGTCTTTATTTTTTGTGGCCCTCCAAAAAAATACCATGTGACATTTGTCATATTTTAGATGACTATTGTCAGTCGTCTTGGGTGACAAATGGAAATATGAAATCGCTTTAGATGATGATAAAATAAGGGTAAACAAAGGAGAGGTGCTATGAAATATTTACTACTGGTTAGTCATGGTGGATTTGCTGAAGGTTTGAAAACTTCTTTAGCTATGTTTGCTGGTGACAAGATGGACCAAGTCATCGCTGGTGGTCTTGCAAATGGCAAGACTGTTGATGATTTTGCACAAGACTTCAGACAAGCAATCTCAGGACTGACTGAAGATGACTCAGTTGTTGTCCTAGCTGATATTGTTGGTGGAAGTCCACTGACAACAGCTCTAGGTGTCCTAGAAGAAAAAGGCTTGCTTAGCTCTGCTATTGTCCTTGGAGGAATGAACCTACCGATGGCAATTACATCAGCTGTTATGAAGGATATGCTTGAGGGCGAGGATTTTGTTAATGCAGTGCTTCCTGAAGCGCAAACGGCCCTTCAAGAGTTTAAAGTCGTATCGGATGATGACGACGAAGAAGATGACGATATTTAAAAAATAAAAAGGAGACCTAAAATGGTAGTTTCATTTGTACGTATCGATGACCGGATGATTCACGGTCAAACCGTAACACGTTGGGCAAAAGAATATCCTTGTGATGGACTCATTGCCGTTAACGATGCTGCTGCTAGCAACAAAGTTTTGACTCAGGCCTACAAGGGAGCTTCAGACAAGAAGACTTTTGTTTGGACTGTTGATGCTTTTGGGCAAAAATCACAAAAAGTTTTGGAATCAGATACAAAATACTTCGTGATTACCAAAAATCCAATCGACATGAAAAAACTTTTGGTTGACCAAGGATTTGTGCCAAGTGATGTCAAAGAAATCATCGTTGGCCCATGTAACGACCGCCCAGGTGCTGTTAAATTGGGTAACAACCAATCAATCACACAAGAAGAAGCAGATGCTATTGAAGCCATTGAAAAAGCTGGTTATAAAGTGAAATTCCAACTCTTGCCAGATGTATCAATCGGTTACTGGTCTGACTTCAAATCTAAGTTTGGTTACTAGTACTCTTCGAATATAAGAAATGATATAGATGTGAGGTTATAATCTCCAATCTCTAATCTGTAGATCTTTCTAGTTAACAACAAATTTTGTATCTTAAATAAACTGAACACGAGCTACGAGCTGTGTCAAAAAGATAGATTTTCTTGTGTGCAAGCACACGGCGTCTTAAACTTCGTCGTAGACGTCTGAACTCTCTTCGTCTTAACCAGACATTGAGAGTCCTAGTCGTCCTGACGAGGGTACGTCAACGAAATCATAGATTTCTGACTTACCACTTATTTTGACTTTGCTCGTGAACGCTCTTTGTATCTTATAAACTGAACACGGCCTACGAGCTGTGCAAAAAAGATAGATTTTCTTGTGTGCAAGCACACAGCGTCAATCTCCTATTTTTGCTTTACTCGTTTCACGGCCTTTGTATCTTAATAAAAGGAGTTTTGTTATGACAATTTCTTGGTTGCAAGCTGCTCTCTTGGGGCTATTTGCTAGTTTGTCTTCAATGCCAGGTATGGGTGGCTCAAGTATTGGTAACTATACTTTGGGTCGTCCCCTAGTTGGTGGTCTCGTCTGTGGTCTTATCCTGGGCGATTTAAAAACAGGTATTATCTGTGGGGTTGCCATGCAGTTGGTATACATCGCTCTTGTAACACCTGGTGGTACTGTTTCAGCTGACGTTCGTGCTGTCTCATACATTGGTATTCCTCTTGCTATGGTTGCTATTCATGCTCAAGGAATCTCTCCTGACTCAGCTGATGCAGCTAACTTGGCTAAATCAATGGGTACTCTTGTAGGTACTGTCGGTACTGTCCTCTTCTACGGTACAGCAACACTTAACCTTGCTTGGCAACACATTGGTTGGAACGCTGTTGAAAAAGGTGATTTCAAGAAACTTTACATGGTTGACTGGGGTCTTCCTTGGGTTTCACACTTTGTTTTCTCATTCCTTCCAACACTTATCATGTGTAAACTTGGTGCCTCAGCTGTAACTGCTATTCAAGCTGCATTGCCAATGGATGGCCTTGCAATGAAAACCCTCTTCACAGTTGGTTCACTCCTTCCATGTGTGGGGATTGCTATCCTCTTGAAACAAATTGTTGATAAAGTAACTGACTTTGTTCCTTTCTTCGTTGGTTTCACTTTGGCAGCTTCACTTGGCCTTAACTTGGTTGCCTGTGCGGTTGTATCATTGATCTTCGCCCTTCTCTTCTATGAAATTGATATGGTGAAAATCAAAAAAGCATCAGCTGGTGCTGACTTAGACTTTGATGATGACGATGAGGAGGACATTTAAGATGGCTGAACGTAAAAAAATCTCTAAAAAAACATTAACAAAATCATTCCATCATTGGTACTATGGTCACTTGACATGTTTCTCTCAAGAACACATGCAGACCTTTGGTTATTTGACATCAATGCTTCCTATTGTTGAAGAATTGTATGATAATAAGGAAGAGCAAAAAGAAGCCATGCAAACTTATACTGCCTTCTTTAATACAGAACCTCAACTTGGTACTATCGTTGTCGGTGTTACTGCTGGTCTTGAAGAAGCGCGTGCTAATGGCGATTCAGTTGATGATGAAACCATCAATGGTATGCGTGCTGGTCTTATGGGACCAATCGCAGGTATCGGTGACTCATTGATTGTTGGGACACTTATTCCAGTTCTTCTTGGTATTGCCCTTGGTTTGTCAAACGGTGGTTCACCAGTTGGTGCTATCTTCTACATCATCGTATGGAACCTCTTGGCTTACTTTGGTATGAAATTTGCCTACTTCAAAGGATATGAACTCGGTGATAAGGCCGTTGAATTCCTTGTAGGTCCTCAAGGACAAGCAATCCGTAAAGCTATCGGTATTGTCGGTGGTATGGTTATCGGGGGTGTTGCAGCCACTTGGGTATCTGTAAAAACATCCTTCCAAATGAAAAATTCTGCTGGTGAAGCCTTCTTGGTATTGCAAGACCAATTTGATGCTGTTTATCCAGGTCTCTTGACTGGTATCTTCATCGTTTTCTGTTGGTGGTTGATGGCTAAGAAAAACATCTCACCAATTAAAGTAATGTTGCTTCTTGTTGTCATTGCCTTTGTCGGTGTACTTGTTGGTTTCTTCAACCCAGGTTTGTCATATTAAGAAAACTAATACCTAGTCCCAAAAGTCAAATCATTCTATCGAATCAACGGCATACTTATTATTAATCACTATCCAAAAGTAGATGTGGAGGAAAAAATGACAGAACATGAAATGATTCAGGGCTATGAGGCTGAAATTAATTATCAGAAACATATGCTTGAAAACTTAGGTAGATGGCTGACGCTTCTAACATTGGTTGCAGGTCTCGGCATTGTATTAATCTACAGTTTCCGTCAAACAATCTATCTACTCTCTCTCCTTGGTATATTACTAGCACTTGTTGGTATCCTTGGAATGTTACTCTTTGGCTATGGCATCTATAAGGGAAGAAAAAATCTGGCCAAAGTAATTGATGACTTTGAGGAAAAGTTAAAGGTATTTAGAACATAGTTTATCCCCAAATCCCCTAGCTAGTCTTATCTTAGCAGGGGATTTTTATCTATTCTAAATCTTCTGAATTTTAAAAAAGTATTGACAAGAGTGGAAAATTGGAGTATAGTTAGAATAACCAAAACGAAGGAGACAGTGATATGCTTAAACAGGCGTCAGCAACTAATCAAAAACTGAATCATTTTTATTACTTTAGTTTCTTTAGATAGACGTTTGTAGCCACTCGGATGCAAGCGTCAGAACCGTTTGTATCTATGAAGCTAAAGCATTTTACTGTTGAAAAGCCGATTAGATCATTAGAAAATCTAACAGGCAAAAACATGGGTGTATTTGGATATATACGATGAGTTAACCGGCTAGATTTTCATTTATCTAGCTGGTTTTATTTCGTTTCAGGAAGATTGTAATCAATAAAGTAGAAGATGAGGAGACTACTATGAAAAAACTATTGAAAAGTGCTCTTGTTTTGGGAGCAGCAAGCTTGATTTTGGTTGGATGTGCATCAAAAGGGAATGATTCTGCTTCAAGTGATGCAAAACATATTGGGATTTTGCAATATGTTGAACATGAATCTTTAACAGCGGCACGTGAAGGCTTTGTTGAAGAGTTGGAAGAATTGGGCTACAAAGATGGTGATAATATCGTTATTGATTATCAGAATGCTCAAGCTGACCAAGCAAACCTTCAAACCATCTCTGAAAGCTTGGTTAAAGATAACGACCTAATCCTTGGTATTGCAACACCTGCTGCGCAGAGCTTGACAGCAGCAACTACTGAAATACCAATCCTATTTACAGCAGTAACAGATCCTGTTTCTGCTAAATTGGTTGATTCAATGGAAAAACCTGGAGGTAATGCTACGGGAACAAGTGACATGTCACCAATTGATAAACAGGTTGAATTGCTTCAAAAAGTTATGCCTGATGTTAAAAAAGTTGGTATCATGTATACAACCAGCGAACGTAATTCAGAAGTTCAAGTTGAAGACGCTAAAAAAGCCTTCAAAAAAGCTGGCATTGAAACAGTTGTCAAAGGCATTGCGTCAACAAATGATGTTCAAGATACTGCTAAGAGTTTGATGGGACAAACAGAAGTTCTCTTTGTTCCAACAGATAATATTGTTGCAAGTTCTGTAACTCTTCTTGGAGATTTGTCTAAAGAAATGAAGATTCCAGTCGTCGGTGGTTCAGCAGATATGGTACCTGGCGGTGTGCTCTTATCATATGGTGCAGACTATAAAGAATTGGGACGTCAGACCGCAAAAATGGCTGCTGAAATCCTAGAAGGTAAAAAAGCTAGTGATCTATCAGCAGAATATCCAAATACCCTAAAAGTTGTTGTTAACGAAGAAATGGCAGACATCTTAGGTATTGATGTAACTAGTATTAAAGAAGAAAATTAAGGAGAGAAACCTCGTAAGCGAGATTCTCGATTAAAGAGGAAACAAATATGGATATCGTATTATCAAGCGTATCACAAGGCTTGTTATGGTCAATTATGGCCATTGGTGTATTTTTAACCTTTCGTATCTTAGACATTGCGGATTTGTCAGCTGAGGGATCATTCCCAATGGGGGCAGCGGTATGTGCTCTCATGATTATCAATGGCTATCACCCAATCTTAGCAACCTTTGGTGGGATGCTAGGTGGTATGGCTGCAGGGGCTGTCTCAGGCTTTATGCATACAAAGATGAAGATTCCAGCACTTTTGACAGGTATTATCACCTTGACAGGGCTCTACTCAGTTAACTTGCTCATTCTTGGACGTTCAAATGTCTCGCTTTCTGGTGAAACAACTTTGGTGACTCTCTTGACTGACACTGGTCTCACAAAAACAACGGCTGTGCTTATTATCGGTGCCATCTTTGTAGCCTTGGTAGTTCTATCTCTTGTTGTTCTGCTTAACACTCAGCTTGGTTTGGCACTTCGTGCGACAGGTGATAACTTGGAAATGGGTGAAGCAAACGGAATTAAAGTTGACCGCATGAAGATTCTTGGTTACATGCTCTCAAACGGTCTTATAGCATTGTCTGGTGCTCTTTTGGCTCAGAATAATGGCTACGCTGACCTTAATATGGGGGTAGGAACAATCGTTATCGGTTTGGCTTCAATTATCCTAGCAGAGGTAATCATCAAATACTTGCCACTTGGAAAACGACTTTTGTCAATCGTGGTAGGTGCCGTTCTTTATCGCTTGATTATTGTCATTATCTTGGCAATGAATGTGGATGCTCAAATGATTAAATTGGTGTCAGCAATTCTACTTGCTATCATCCTCTACATCCCAGAGATTCGTACTTTCTTGAGTATCAAGCCTTCAAAATCGTTAAATGCAGGAGGTGACAAGTAATGGCTCTTTTAACTTTATCTAATATTCATAAAACCTTTGAAAAAGGGACAGTCAATGAAAATCACGTCTTACGTGGCTTGGATTTGGAAATTGAACAAGGTGATTTCATCTCTGTTATCGGCGGTAACGGTGCAGGTAAATCAACTTTGATGAACTCTATCGCAGGTGTTGTAACTGTTGATGAAGGGGATATTTTGCTTGAAGGGGAATCTATCCGCAAAGCATCAGTAGCTCAACGTTCACAGCACATCAGCCGCGTTTTCCAAGATCCTCGTATGGGGACAGCGACAAACTTGAGTATTGAGGAAAATATGGCTATTGCCTACCTTCGTGGGAAAAAGCGTAGCATTTTCAAAAAATCAGTTACTGAAAAAGACCGTGAAATTTTTAAAGCAGCTCTTTCAGAACTAGGACTTGGTTTAGAAAATCGTCTTAAGACGGATGCTGCCTTTCTTTCAGGGGGTCAACGTCAGGCCTTGACACTGGCTATGGCAACCTTGGTGCGTCCTAAAGTCCTTTTGCTTGATGAACATACTGCAGCTCTTGACCCTAAAACTAGCGACATGGTTATGGGCTTGACTAAAAAAGTAGTTGAAGAACACAAGTTGACAACCCTCATGATTACCCACAACATGGAACATGCCATTGAGTACGGTAATCGTTTGGTCATGCTCTATCACGGTAAAATCGTGGTTGACGTCAAAGGTGAAGAAAAGAAAAATCTCACTGTGGCTCAATTGATGGACCTCTTCCACAAAAATAGTGGTCAGGTTCTTAATGATGATGCTCTAGTATTGGGTTAAGCAATAAGTACATAAAAAGAATTATTTAAGTTAAATTAAAGTGACCTAACTATAGGCTGAGTAGTCTTGTGGTTGGGTCATTTTCTTATTTAGCCATTTTTGAGAATCATATAAAAACTTAAGGGTTTAAATTAGAAGGGAAAGTTAAGGTATTATAGTCGAATGAAGAGCTTTCAGACAAGGAACGTAAGGCGCGAGTAGATCAAATAGTCAGGGAAGTGACTGTTTGAGGTGGGGAATTAAGGAAACGTCTTTCTATCAGCCGAGAGTATGGCAAGCTGATAGAGACGATGTATCAAAGCTAATTCGAATGACAATATCATAAAATATGGGATTAGTGGGTGTTAATATCTGATTAAGATAGGGATGTTTTTAGGTAAATAACTAATAGTTTTTTTATCATTGACAGCTCATAGATGTTCAATATAAACGCTTTGGAACTTCTCATAGATAACAAACATATTTCAACAAACTGTATATCTATTTTCGAAATTCTAATAATAATACATGAAACCTAAAAATTCGAAAGATTTAGTAATTAGTAACCGCCTTTACAAAGGAGTTTTTTCTTTGATATAATATGACAGTATGAATGATTATTCATACATATAAGACTCTTTGTTTAATTTTAGCTTGGCTCGATACCACAAGTCTAAATAGAACATAGAGGATTGCTCTCAAGGATTCAGTAATTTTACTGCTGCAATATCTTTTAGATGTTTAGAGTCTGAAAGATACGAGTTCCATGAAAAGGAGTAGGGACATGATGGACAAAGATGAACCTGTTCAGGAGTATATAAAGTGGAGTGAAATTGCGAATCAAACACATATGAGTGATGATGCGACTACCGCTAAAAGCCGGGGAGCAGGCAAAGAGGATGTCAATAGCATGACGACAACTCTGAAGGTAGGTATTATAGTTAGTGCATTATTGGTTGCTTTTTATTTGTTTTATTCAATGAAACGATAAAATTTTGCTGCCAATCATGGTGTTTTTACAAAACTTTATTCATGTGAGGGGGGCTGGGCTCCCCTTTGTTTGTGGTTAATGCTCTTTTAAAATCTAAATGAAAGCTACCAGTTTCGACTGGCTATACTCCAGTCTGGTGATAGATTCTTGGTGTTGTCTTTGTCTCACTTTCTCGTCTGAATTTGATTTTATTTGAGGATAAGATTATTGGTGTCTTCGATAGACTTTTTTCTTGACTATTTTTGACCAAGTGATAGAATAGTTGAGTAAGAGTTAGCACTCTTTTGTTTAGAGTGCTAAAAGCAGAGGAAAAGATAAGTGTTTAGCTCTGCTATTTTCAAAAAAATCAATGGAGGAAGAGTTATGTCATTGAAACCATTAGGGGACCGCGTGGTCGTTAAATTTGAAGAAGTAGAAGAAAAAACAAGTGGTGGTTTTGTTTTGGCAGGTGCTAGTCATGAAGCGACAAAAGTTGCTCAGGTTCTTTCTGTCGGTCAAGGGATTCGCACATTGACAGGAGATTTGGTAGCTCCAAGTGTTGCCGCAGGTGATAAGGTTCTTGTGGAAAATGGAGCAGGAATTGAAGTCAAAGATGGAGATGACAAGGTTAGCATCATTCGTGAAAGCGACATCTTGGCAATCTTAGGCTAAATTTTTAAAATTGAGAGAAGAAGGCAAGCAAAGCAAGCCTTAACTTATATAGAAAATCAAAGATTGAAAGGAATTGAATTCCTCCTATAATCGTTGGAAAAGAGATAGTCTTCCTTGGAGTCATTCTTCAGCATTGGACGCCTCATTTTCTATCTGATTATTGGCGGACTTGGTATCTTAATTATGGCAAAAGAAATTAAATTTTCTGCAGATGCACGCGCAGCTATGGTTCGCGGTGTTGACATCTTGGCAGATACAGTTAAAGTAACCTTAGGCCCTAAAGGTCGTAACGTTGTTTTGGAAAAAGCTTTTGGTTCACCACTCATCACTAATGATGGGGTAACTATTGCAAAAGAAATTGAGTTAGAAGATCATTTTGAAAACATGGGTGCCAAATTGGTATCTGAAGTGGCATCAAAAACCAACGACATCGCTGGTGACGGAACAACTACAGCCACTGTCTTGACTCAAGCTATCGTTCGTGAAGGTCTTAAAAATGTGACAGCTGGTGCCAATCCAATTGGTATCCGTCGTGGGATTGAAGCAGCGGTTGCTGTTGCCGTTGACGAGCTAAAAGCAATCGCTCAACCCGTTGCAAACAAGGAAGCTATTGCTCAAGTTGCTGCAGTGTCATCACGTTCTGAAAAAGTCGGTGACTACATTTCAGAAGCTATGGAGCGCGTGGGTAAAGATGGTGTCATCACTATCGAAGAGTCTCGCGGTATGGAGACTGAACTTGATGTGGTTGAAGGGATGCAATTCGACCGCGGTTACCTTTCTCAATATATGGTAACTGACAACGAGAAAATGGTTGCGGACCTTGAAAATCCATTTATCCTTATCACAGACAAGAAAATTTCAAACATTCAAGATGTGCTTCCACTCTTGGAAGAAGTGCTTAAAACAAGCCGCCCACTTCTTATCATTGCTGATGACGTGGATGGTGAGGCGTTACCAACTCTTGTTCTCAACAAGATTCGCGGAACCTTCAATGTAGTAGCCGTTAAAGCTCCTGGATTTGGCGACCGCCGCAAAGCAATGTTGGAAGACATTGCCATCTTGACTGGCGGTACAGTCATCACAGAAGACCTTGGTCTTGAGCTTAAGGATGCAACAATGGCTGCGCTTGGTCAGGCTGCTAAAGTGACTGTTGATAAAGATTCAACAGTTATCGTTGAAGGAGCTGGCTCACGCGAAGCAATTGCCAATCGAGCTAACTTGATTAAGTCACAATTGGAAACAACTTCTTCTGAATTTGACCGCGAAAAACTTCAAGAGCGTCTTGCTAAGTTAGCAGGTGGAGTGGCTGTTATTAAAGTTGGTGCCGCAACTGAAACGGAACTTAAAGAAATGAAGCTCCGTATTGAAGATGCCCTTAACGCCACACGTGCAGCTGTTGAAGAAGGTATCGTTGCAGGTGGTGGTACAGCCCTTGTTAACGTCATTGCTAAAGTTTCTGAATTGGAACTTGATGGTGATGATGCAACAGGCCGTAACATCGTTCTACGTGCCCTTGAAGAGCCTGTTCGTCAAATTGCCTACAATGCAGGTTATGAAGGTTCAGTTGTCATTGACCGCCTTAAAAATAGCGAGATTGGAACTGGCTTTAACGCAGCTAATGGTGAGTGGGTAAACATGGTTGAAACAGGAATTATCGACCCAGTTAAGGTGACTCGCTCTGCCCTTCAAAATGCAGCTTCAGTAGCTAGCCTTATCCTAACAACAGAAGCAGTTGTTGCCAACAAACCAGAACCAGCTGCACCAGCAGCTCCAGCTATGGACCCAGGCATGATGGGTGGATTCTAAGATATTATCTCTTAACAAAAATCACTCAAAGTCTATCCTTAAAAGGATAGGCTTTTTTGAACTCTAGCTATATCAAAATATTTATAAATAATTGCTTTCAGTCACATCCATAGAAAAGTTTCTTAATATTAATCTCATCTGATATCAATAATACGTTAAAAACTTGTCATATTGTTTTGTTAGACTAATAATCAACGGAGGTTAATATGAATCAAAAAAAGACTAAAACAAATACACTAGCTAAGGCAGCTCTTGGAGTATCTTCTCTTTTGGCAGCAGCTTATGTAGGTACTTCATCAGTTGATGCGGATAGTTACACTATTCAATACGGTGATTCTTTCTATAGCATTGCCAGTCAGTATGGCATGGATATCTATGATTTGGCAGCTTTGAATAATATGACCATTGATAGCTTAATTTTGCCTGGTCAGGAGATTTCAGTTTCCAGTTCTGTAACGACTTACTATCAGACAAGTGTGGTTGAAACTGTCACAACAGAAACTAGTTTTACTTATCAGAAAGATGAAAATGGTCTAATCACGAACACTTATCCTATCGGTCAATGTACTTGGGCTGTCAAAGAACTGGCTTCTTGGGTTGGCGACTGGTGGGGAAATGGTGGCGATTGGGCATCAAGCGCCAGTCTTCAGGGATATAGAGTAGGTTATACGCCAATGGTAGGGTCTATTATTTGCTGGACTGATGGCGGTTATGGTCATGTTGCCTATGTGACGGAAGTTGCTCAAGATGGTAGAATCCAAGTTTTGGAGGCTAATTATAATGACCAGCAGTGGATTGATAATTACCGTGGCTGGTTTGATCCAAGTAACAGTGAAACACCTGGAAATGTCAGTTACATTTATCCTAATTTCTAATTTTTTACTTCTTCCTAGGAATTAGGAGGCTATTGATGCAAAGTTTTGATAATGATTATTAATTTGCTTAGTAGCTTACTTAAAGTTTATAGTCAAATAAAATCAAAATCAGACGAGTAAGTGAGACGAAGCCAGTACTGGTAGGGCAAGTCGAAACGGACTTCTATCATGTTGATTTTCAAAGAGTATTATGCAGTCAATAAAAGGTTGGGACAATGTCCTAGCCTTTTTTCTAGGCTAGATATGTCAGCTGGATGATCAAGGGTTCTATCATTATGTTTTTCAAAGTCTATTAGATGTTGTGAGCAGGAAGGATACTTATCAAGGAGGTCACTAATTTTTAGAAAAATAACGTCTTATTTACAAGTTTTTTAGATTAGTTGGATCTTGTTATTAGTTTGCAATAGGTGACAAATAGTCTTTTTGATATAATAAGAGTGTAACCGTTTCGAAAAAATAAAAAAAGAATCTGATTAGGGTATTGCTCTAGTTTGAGATGCTTTTAGAAAGATGTGAATGGAGTTAATCTATTATGGAAAAGTTTAAGGCGTTATTGAAGCGTAAGAAGGTTTGGATTCCCTCGCTTATTGTTGGTATTGTCCTTCTTAGTTTTGTCATTTGGGGTAGTCTTCATTATTCAAAATCACGAATTATTGATCGCTATGTAGCAGCTTACAGTGATTCGGGTGATACTTTTGAGAATATCAAGGGCTTCCTTGTTTGGTCTGATACAGCTGAACAGATTACAAATGATGAGGCTAAGTATGCGGAATTTACTGCTCTTGATGCCTCAGAAGCTCAGCAATTATCCAAGGAATTGAAGAATGCTGATGAGTCATCAGATTATTTTGTTAAGAGGGTTGGCAGTCGATGGGGGATTTTCCCTAATTATAAAATTGCTTTTAAACCAATGGATTTAACGATTAAAACTAATGTTGATAAGGTTGATATCCTGCTTAATAAAAAGAAAGTGGTGACGACAAACTCTGAAGATTTCTCAATTCAATTAGAACGTCTCCCTATTGCTGACTATACTGCCAGCATTTCTGGTCTTTATAAGGGCAAGAAGTTGGAGTTGAGCAGAAATTATGATGGGCAAGATAAGGTGCTTGATTTGACGGTGTCTTTCAAGAATTTCACTGTCACAAGTAACATCAAGGACGGTGAACTCTATTTTGATGACACCCGAGTTGGTAGTTTGTCTAATGGAAAATATGAGGTAAGTGATTATCCTTTGACAGATGCTGCGCAAGCCTATGTTAAGAAAAAATATTCTGATGGGGACCTGAGGTCTAAAGAAGTTGCCCTTTCATCTATTACTGAAGGAGCGACTGTAGCTTTGGATGTGGATAAGCTTCTTGATGAGGATACGGCTGGTAAGGTCTTAATTTCTACCTTTGACCAGTTAATTGCTTACTTGAATCAGGGTCAGGATCCAAGTGATCTTAGCACAGTCTTTGAGGGCGGAGCTCAGAATGACTTTTATAAAGGTTTGAAGGAAAGTGTCTCAGCAAAAATGCTGACTGACAAGAGAAGAGCGACAAGTATTACTATTCCAAGTATCTGGGTCAATAATATGACACAGGTCGGCAAGGAAAGTTACCTTCTTGATTTCTCTGCAACTTACGATTTTTATTATGATGAATCTACTGATAGTGCTAAGCGTACTCAGGGCGATATTATTCAAGAATTAGTTGGTCAGGTGACCTTGAAGAAATCAGGTGATTCTTATGTGGTTTCTAAGTCTGGTCAAAAATCAATTACGGTAACGAGTGAAGAAAATCGCCTTAAAGCAGCCAGCATTTTCCCAGAGGACCTTATCGGAACTTGGTCAGGAAAAGAGCAAGGTAATACGATTACGATGACTTTTGCTGAAGATGGTACGGTTAATCTTAAAATTAACTTTAAAGATGATAAAACACCTGATACCAATCGTTCTGCCAAAGTAACAAAGGTTGAAGATAAGGGTAATGGTTTATATCAATATGTTTACGATGATGGTGCTGATGTTTCAGCCTTTGTCGTAGGAGGTATTGGTGGTGTTGGTGTCAAGTATACCTACGGTGTTCAAATTAATGGGTCAAGTATTAAACCAGTTGTTTGGCAAACAAATGTCAACGATGATTTTGACTTCAGTCACCCTCTTGAGGGACAAACACTGACAAAACAATAAGTTATTAGTCTGGACATTGAGAATAAGAGTTAAATAATAGGGAGTGGGACAGAACTCGACCAAGTAAAAAGAGGTCCCCTCAGGTCCTCATTTCTAGGTTCAGGCTGAAAGAGCCCCTCCCCAGGCTCTTTTACTCTCACTTCGCTCCGCAAGGGTTAGTAGAGTTTAAGAAGTCATGAAATGGCGAACTAAAACTTACTAGACTACTGGGTTTTGATGTTACTAGGAACTATATTGTGAGGCTGGGCAAAAGTCCAGAATACACTAAAAGGCATAGAATTTCGTTGTCCCAAACGTTGATTCTATGCCTTTTTATACTCTTGGAAAATCAAAATGATACTTTGTTGACTTCACCTTGCCGTACTTTAGTACTGTCTGCGTCTTGTCGCCTAGTCTGATTTTGATTTTCATTGAGTATTAAAGTATCTACTTTTCAAAAGAAGAACTCAGATTTGAGTTCTTACCTAGCCTCTATTTATTATTTTAATCCAGATTCAAAAGTTGGTGATGGGGCTTCAACGGAAATCTTTTCAAGAGTGAGTGGGTGTGTAAAGCTTAGCTTATGGGCGTGAAGCATGAGACGTTTATACGGGATACGACTGTAGAGAGGGTCGCCCAGAATAGCGTGTCCATGATGAGAAAGGTGAACACGGATTTGGTGGGTACGTCCTGTGGCAAGTTGGCACTTGACTAAACTAGTCTTGGGATATGCTTTTAGCCTAGTAACGCTTGTTAGTGCAGCTTGACCATTTCGCTTATCAACAACACGTTTTCTGCGGTCATGGCGATCTCTTCCAATTTTATCCCTAAAAACTTGTTGTTTGGGTTCAAATTTTCCACTGACTAGTGCCCAATATTCACGAGAGATGTCCTTGTTTTCAAGAAGACGATTCAAGATTGGCAGGATAAAAGGATTTTTAGCAAACATAACAGCTCCGCTGGTTTCCATATCTAGTCTGTGGATAACATAGCAGGTTTGTCCAGTGTATGCTGAGACATGGTTAAGCAAGGCTATTTCATTTGGTTCATTGCCATGGGTTTTCATGCCTTCTGGTTTATTAACAACGATTAGATGCTGGTCTTGATAAAGGCAGTCGACCAGCGCAGCATTTCCAAAAGGAATACTTTTTTGTGGGTAATCTTCCTGATCAAAGGTCAGTTGAACTATATCGCCTTTATTGACCATACTTTGCCAATTGATGTCTTGGTCATTGATGAGAACGTGTTTTTTGGTACGTAGGAAGTGGCGGATTTTGCGAGGGATGAGAAGGTGGTTTTCAAGTAATTCTTTGACGGTGCAGGAATCATATGGGTTTGTAATGTGAATGGTAAATGTCATGTTTCTATTATAACAACTAGAGATAAAAAAAGCACCTAATGGTGCCATGGATATGAATAAAAGCAGGGCTTCTATAATTCATCTAACCAGTCCTGATATTTTTCTAACAGATTGACTGCCATCTGAGTCGCAACTGCAATGGCAAAGGCTTCTGTGCCTTCAGATTCTTCAGGTGCAACTTCAATTCGGGTTTCATCATAAATGGCCCGGAGGCTATCAGCAGACAATGTTTTCTTGAAGGCTTCAAATTGTTTACCCATATGTGTAACCTCTCATTTCCTTGATTTCCTACACTCTTATTATACCACCAACCAATTGAAAACACTTAGATTAAAATGGCGAAAACTAGTCGTTTTTGAAAAAGGTTAGAAATAACGGTGTGTAGTGAGTTTAAGACATCATTTCTGACGGAGGGTAGAGTCTAGGTAGGCGGCGGATTCTTTAGATTTACTTGGTACATCATTTTTAGATGGAAGAGTTGTTGTTTATTTTCTCTGACATTTAAAACGTTTTACTAATCCTTGGTTTATGAAGATTTTTAGAGAAATTGTTATAATGGGAGCATGAAAGTATTTGAATTTTTAAGGGAGAAATTGAGCTCCTTAAGTAAAAAAGAAGTGAAGAATGAATATGAAGGGGATGACGCATTAAGAGATTGGTCAGTGGATGACTTGTCAGAAGAGGCTGAATCATCTGCTACTTATCGACGTAGTCGTGGACATCAAGAAAAGGAGAAAAATCGTCCAGAATGGCTAAAGAAATTTGACCGTTTTATGCCTTCTCCTAAGAGTCCAATTAGACGGTTCTGGCGTCGCTATCATATTGGGAAAATTCTGTTATTGTTGATTGCTCTCTTTGTTCTAGGGGTTGGATCTTATCTTTTTTATGTCGCTAAATCGACTAAGGTTTCAGATTTGCAGGATGCACTAAAGGCTACGACAATCATTTATGATCAAAACGATCAACAGGTCGGGTCTTTGTCTGGTCAGAAGGGAACCTATGTTGAACTGGATGCGGTGAGTGACTATATGGAAGCTGCTGTTGTTGCGACTGAGGACCGTACATTTTATGATAATAGCGGGATTAACCTGTCTCGTTTTCTTCTTGCTGTCTTTACCATGGGACGTTTCGGTGGTGGATCAACCATCACTCAGCAGTTAGCAAAGGATGCCTATCTTTCACAAGAACAGACTGTTACACGTAAAGCAAAAGAATTTTTCTTAGCTCTGGAATTGACAAAGAAATATAGCAAAGACGACATTTTGACAATGTATCTCAATAATGCCTACTTTGGTAACTCTGTTTGGGGAATTGAAGATGCCAGTCAAAAATATTTTGGGACTAGCGCAGCTAATTTATCCGTGGAACAAGCAGCCACATTAGCAGGTATGCTAAAAGGACCAGAAATCTATAATCCTTATTACTCGGTTGAAAATGCAACCAATCGCCGTAATACTGTTTTGCAAGCTATGGTTGATGCTGGAAAAATATCTCAGGAAGAGGCTGATTCAGCTTCGTCCATTGATATTTCTAGCCAATTGAGTGATACTTACACGGGTAGTTCAGATGACTATCAATACGCTTCCTATTTTGATGCGGTTATTCAGGAAGCTGAGCAGACTTATGGCATTTCTGAGAATGATATTGTTAATAATGGCTATAAAATTTTTACAGAACTTGATCAGAATTATCAAGCTAACATGCAGGCTATTTTTGATAATACCTATAATTTCCCAGTCTCTGATTTCGATGGAGAGAGCGTTCAGGGTGCCAGCGTAGCTATGGACCCGACAACTGGTGCAGTTAGAGGACTTGTGGGTAGAGTAAGTTCAACCTCAGCAACATTCCGCAGTTTTAACTATGCAACGCAGTCTTCACGTAGTCCAGGTTCGACTATTAAACCATTAGTGGTCTATTCGCCGGCGGTTGCCTCTGGTTACAGCGTGACAAGCCTTCTACCAAATACCGTTCAAGATTTTAACGGTTATACCCCAGGAAACTATGCTGGTATCGAAACGGAAGATGTGCCTATGTATCAAGCATTGGCTAATTCTTACAATATCCCGGCTGTTTACTTGTTAAATGAAATTGGGATTTCCAAAGGGATCAGCTACGGGAAGAAATTTGGTCTCAATATGAAAAATGTCAATGAGGAACTTGGTATTGCTCTTGGTGGGGGTATATCAACCAGTCCGCTCAAGATGGCTCAAGCTTACGCGACCTTTGCTAATAATGGTGTCATGCCTAAGGCTCATTTAATTAAGCGCGTGGAAAATGCCAGAGGTGAAACCATTGCTGCCTTTAAGGAAACCTCGACTAGAGTACTAAGTCAGTCTGTTTCAGATAAGATGACTAGCATGATGCTAGGTACTTTTTCAAATGGTTCGGGTGTCAATGCTAATGCCTATGGTTATACTATGGCTGGTAAAACAGGAACTGTTGAGGCTAGCTTTAATGCTGATTTGACTAGTGATCAATGGGTCATTGGCTACACTCCAGATCTTGTTTTAGCTCAATGGATAGGTTATGATTCAACGGATGAAAATCACTATTTAACTGATTCAAGTTCAGGAACAGCATCGACTATCTTTAGCGCGACAGCCAGCGCCATTTTGCCTTATACAGCAGGAACCCAATTTACTGTGGAAAATGCCTATAGCCAGAATGGTTACGCACTCACCTATAATGCGGATGACACCGATGAATCACCAGAATATGGCCTTGATAGTAGCAATATTTTAGATAAAGTTCAAGAATCTGCCCAGACAGCCAGCGATTCACTTAGTCAGGCTCTTGATCAAGCGGGTGAAGTCGTTAAAGATGTTTGGGATAACGTTTCAAACTGGTTCAACGAGCAAATGAATTAACTTGCCATTAGTTGAGAAATATGATAGAATCAAAGTTACGGAGGCGTTATGGCACAGAAAAAAGCAAGTTTAGCGTGTTCAGAATGTGGTAGCCGCAATTACTCTATCGGAGTAAGTGGAACACCAAAAGCAACACGTCTAGAAGTTAATAAATATTGTAAATATTGTAAGAAGTACACCCTGCACAAAGAAACGCGTTAATAGCAGGATTGACCAGTAAACAAAGGAGATTACAGTGAAATTTATCGGAAGTATTTTCACGGTTTTGAAGGACACTACTTGGCCTAACCAAGGGCAACGTTGGAAAGATTTTCTCTCCGTTTTGGAGTACACTGCCTTCTTTACCCTAATCATTTACATCTTCGACAAACTCTTGTCCCTCGGTGTAATGGAATTGATTAATCGTTTTTAAAAAATAGCAGAGCTGGAACCACGGTTTCAGCTCTTTTATCGTATTCAGATGGGGTAAATCATTGACAGCGCCAGCTATTTTCCCTATAATAAGATTAAGAAATCAAACCGAAAGCCGACAGGGCTTTTTTATAATGAAAGGAATTCTTATGATTGATTCATTTGATAAGGGCTGGTTCGTCCTTCAAACTTACTCAGGGTATGAAAACAAGGTTAAGGAAAACCTCTTGCAACGTGCTCAAACTTATAACATGCTTGACAACATTTTGCGCGTGGAGATTCCAACACAAACTGTAAATGTTGAGAAAAACGGTAAATCAAAAGAAATCGAAGAAAATCGCTTCCCAGGTTACGTTTTGGTAGAAATGGTCATGACTGATGAAGCTTGGTTTGTTGTGCGTAACACACCAAACGTTACAGGTTTCGTGGGTTCACACGGTAACCGTTCAAAACCAACACCACTTTTGGAAGAAGAAATTCGTTCAATCCTTATTTCAATGGGTCAAACTGTTGATGTCTTTGACACAAACATCAAGGTTGGTGATGTGGTTCAAATCATCGATGGTGCCTTTATGGGACAAGAAGGCCGTGTTGTCGAAATTGAAAACAACAAGGTTAAAATCATGATTAACATGTTTGGTACTGAAACAGCTGCTGAGTTGGAATTGTACCAAATTGCTGAACTTTAATAGTTGAAGAGTCTTGCTTTTGCAGGGCTTTTTTGGCATAGAAAAGTAGCAAATATAAGGAATTATCGTTTCTATACCACACTTATTAGAATGGGAGGGGAAGATGTCAGTAGGTTTAGTTTTAGAAGGTGGAGGAATGCGAGGGCTCTATACAGCGGGTGTTTTGGATGCCTTCTTAGATGCGGGCATTAAGGTTGACGGGATAGTATCCGTTTCGGCAGGGGCTCTTTTTGGGGTGAATTATGTTTCTGGTCAGCGCGGACGTGCTCTTCGTTACAATAAAAAATACATTTCTTACCCAAATTATATGGGACTCCGATCTTGGCTCAGAACAGGAAACGTTGTTAATAAAGAATTCACCTACTACAAAGTTCCTATGGAGTTAGATGTCTTTGACGAAGTCGCCTTCGAAAAAGCTAATATTCCCTTTTATGCAACAGTGACCAATATCGAAACAGGAAAGCCTGAGTACCATAAAATTGAGAATGTTTTTGAAGAGATGGAAGTTTTACGTGCGAGTTCCGCCTTGCCTGTAGCTTCCAAAATTGTGGAATGGCAGGGCAATAAGTACCTTGACGGTGGTTTATCTGACTCTATTCCTGTCGAATTTGCCAGAAGTCTGGGATTTGACAAGCTTATTGTGGTATTGACCCGTCCTATTGATTACCGTAAACAAGCCTCCAGCGGACGTCTCTACAAACTCCTTTATAAGAAATACCCAAACTTTGTTAAAGTGGCGACTAGACGTCCAGAGCAATATAACGAAACTGTTGAAAAAATAATAGACCTTGAGAATAAGGGGGAAGTTTTTGTTGTTCGTCCCCATCAAGCTATTGAAATCGGCCGTCTCGAGAAAAATCCTGATAAATTTGATGAGGCCTACAACCTTGGTTTATCAGACGCTGAGGCTACTATGGGACAATTGCAGAGCTATTTAGCAGAATAAGGAATCCCTAGAGGAGTCAGAGTGAATTGACACGAATAATAGTAATTGATGCAGAGCTTTTACCAATTTGTCTAGTTGATTACTGATTCATTGAGATTGATAAGTGGGAGACCAAATCAAATTCACTGACTTTATAGCAAACTCAGAAAAATGAATTACCGATTTTTAGTCCACTCCCTTTTTTCTTTACCTTTTCCATGCTATAATGGTAGAGATAACTTGAGCACAGAGAAAGGAATTTAATCCGGTCAGAAAGCCTATTCTTAGGATAACTTGCTAGTCAAAATAAGATTTTAAGCAAGCTCTTAAATTTAGTAATTTCTGGTCGACCTTGGTATCTTATTTATGGCAACATACAATCACAAAGAAATCGAGCCTAAGTGGCAAAAACACTGGGCTGACAATCATACTTTTAAAACAGGAACTGATGCTTCAAAACCTAAGTTTTATGCATTGGATATGTTCCCTTACCCATCGGGAGCCGGTCTTCACGTAGGACACCCAGAAGGCTACACAGCAACTGATATTCTTAGCCGCTTCAAACGCGCTCAAGGCTACAATGTTCTCCACCCAATGGGTTGGGACGCCTTTGGTTTGCCAGCGGAGCAATATGCTATGGATACCGGTAATGACCCAGCTGAATTTACAGCTGAGAACATCGCCAACTTCAAGCGTCAGATTAACGCCCTTGGTTTCTCATATGACTGGGACCGTGAAATCAACACAACTGACCCTAACTACTACAAGTGGACCCAGTGGATCTTCACTAAGCTTTATGAAAAAGGCTTGGCCTATGAAGCTGAAGTGCCAGTTAACTGGGTAGAAGAGCTTGGAACAGCCATCGCCAATGAAGAGGTGCTTCCTGATGGAACTTCTGAACGTGGGGGCTATCCCGTTGTCCGCAAACCAATGCGCCAATGGATGCTTAAAATCACTGCTTACGCAGAGCGCCTCTTGGAAGACTTGGAAGAAGTCGACTGGCCAGAGTCTATCAAGGACATGCAACGCAACTGGATTGGCAAATCAACTGGTGCTAACGTAACCTTCAAAATCAAGGACACGGATAAGGACTTCACCGTCTTCACAACTCGCCCTGACACGCTTTTTGGTGCAACTTACGCTGTTCTGGCGCCTGAGCATGCCCTTGTGGACGAGATTGCATCCGCTGACCAAGCGGAAGCAGTTGCAGAATACAAACGTCAAGCCAGCCTAAAATCTGACCTTGCCCGTACTGACCTTGCCAAAGAAAAAACAGGTGTCTGGACTGGTGCCTATGCCATCAACCCTGTCAACGGCAAGGAAATCCCAATCTGGATTGCCGACTACGTCCTAGCTAGCTACGGAACAGGTGCCATCATGGCCGTGCCTGCCCATGACGAGCGCGACTGGGAATTTGCCAAAGAATTCAACCTAGAAATCATTCCAGTTCTTGAAGGTGGCAATGTGGCAGAAGCTGCTTACACTGAAGACGGACTTCACATCAACTCAGGCTTCCTAGACGGCTTGGACAAGGGTGACGCTATTGCCAAAATGGTAGACTGGTTGGAAGCAGAAGGTGTCGGAAATGAAAAAGTAACCTATCGCCTGCGTGACTGGCTCTTCAGCCGTCAACGTTACTGGGGTGAGCCAATCCCAATCATCCATTGGGAAGATGGCACATCAACAGCTGTTCCAGAAAGCGAATTGCCACTTGTCCTTCCAGTAACCAAGGATATCCGCCCTTCAGGTACAGGTGAGTCACCACTGGCTAACTTGACAGACTGGTTGGAAGTGGTCCGTGAAGATGGCGTTAAAGGTCGTCGTGAGACCAACACCATGCCACAATGGGCTGGTTCAAGCTGGTACTACCTCCGCTACATCGACCCACACAATACTGAAAAATTGGCTGATGAAGACCTTCTTAAACAATGGTTGCCAGTTGATATCTATGTAGGTGGTGCTGAACACGCTGTGCTTCACTTGCTTTACGCACGTTTCTGGCACAAAGTTCTCTATGATTTGGGAGTTGTTCCAACCAAAGAACCATTCCAAAAACTCTTTAACCAAGGGATGATTCTAGGTACAAGCTACCGTGACCACCGTGGTGCTCTTGTGGCAACTGATAAGGTTGAAAAACGTGACGGTTCCTTCTTCCACATGGAAACAGGTGAAGAGCTCGAACAAGCGCCAGCTAAGATGTCTAAATCCCTCAAAAACGTTGTCAACCCAGACGATGTTGTGGAACAATTCGGTGCCGACACTCTTCGTGTTTACGAAATGTTTATGGGACCACTCGACGCTTCAATCGCCTGGTCAGAAGAAGGCCTTGAAGGCTCACGTAAGTTCCTTGACCGCGTTTACCGTCTCATTTCAACTAAGGAAATCGTTGCTGAAAATAGCGGAGCTTTGGACAAGGTTTACAATGAAACCGTTAAATCAGTGACTGAGCAAATCGAGTCAATGAAATTCAATACGGCTATCGCTCAGCTCATGGTCTTCGTCAACGCAGCCAACAAGGAAGACAAACTCTTTGCTGACTATGCTAAAGGCTTTGTTCAATTGATTGCCCCATTCGCACCACACTTGGGTGAAGAACTCTGGCAAGTCCTTACAGCTTCTGGCCAGTCAATCTCACACGTGGCATGGCCAACATGGGATGAAGCAAAACTGGTTGAAGCCGAAGTCGAAATCGTGGTTCAAATCAAAGGTAAAGTCCGCGCTAAACTCATGGTAGCCAAAGACTCAAGCCGTGAAGAACTTGAAGCCATTGCTCTTGCCAACGACAAAGTCAAAGCCGAAATCGAAGGCAAAGAGATTGTGAAGGTGATAGCGGTACCTAACAAGCTCGTCAATATTGTAGTTAAGTAAGACTCGCTTGTTAGCTTCATTTCCCACCTCCAACAGTTCCCCAAACTGTTTGAGCCAACTAAATTGGTTAATATCGATATTAAGTAAACCAATTTATTTGCTTATTTCCAACCTGAAAACCTCCCCCAGAGCTTTTCAGCTGTTCCTAATAAACTTGTCAACATTGTTGTAAAATAAGTTTCCAAGTTTATTAGCTCCATTTCCTAGCTTAATGGGTATTCTAAGTTTTAAGATCTAACCAACAAACTTATATTTTCTAAAGTCTGTCCTCATGTAGGGCAGGCTTTATTTTTTAGAAAAATGAGTTGAATGCTAATGTTAGTAAAATTTTTAAGTAAACGTTTACAAACTTTGTTTCTTGGAGTAAAATATAGGGGTATATATCTTCGAAAGGAATATTAATATGGAAATTAAAACGCAACTTGTAGAAGAGATAGATGGAAAACCTGTTACAAAAATCACTCTTGTCAATGATCAGGGTGTCTCGGCAAGTGTATTGACCTTGGGAGCTACTTGGCAAGAATTTTTAGTTCCCACATCAAGTGGTGAGCCTAAAAATCTAATTTTAGGATTTGATAAGCCAAGTGATTATTTTACAAACTCACTTTGTGCTGGTCAAAGTATTGGTCGTGTTGCAGGGCGAATTGATGCAGGACGCTTTCGCTTAAATGGTCACGATTACCAAGTGCCACAAAATGAAAAGGGAAATTGTTTACACGGGGGACCTCAAGGATTTCATAAGCAAAACTGGGATTATCGACTTGAAGAAACTTCGGATGCTGTCAGTGTTATTTTGACTTATAGCGCCAAAGGAGAAGTTGATGGTTTTCCTGGAGATATGAAGATTGAAGCCAAGTTTACTCTAGATAATGCTAACCGCTTTGCAATTACTTATACAGGAAAAGATACAAGTCAGTCAACCTTGTTTAATCCAACCAATCACGTTTATTTTAATCTAGGAGAAAGACAAGATTTGACACATCATAGCTTTCATTTGTTGAGTCACCAGTATTTGGAAACGCGTGATGATTTGGTGCCAACTGGAAAATTCCTTGATGTAGCAGGGACTGCCTATGATTTCAGAAAAGGACAAAATTTGGGAGCTGCAATTGCTCAGATTGGTGGTTTTGACGATGCCTTTGTTGTTGAGCCATCATTGGTTGAGCCTGTTGGACTTTTTAAAGATGAAGAAAGTGGAGACCAACTTAAACTTTATTCAGATCGTAATGCTTGGGTTGTTTATACTATGGGAGGACTACCAGGAGGTATTTATCCAGCGCGTGATAAAGGCCAAGAAGCTAAGGAGTTTGAAGCTGTCGCATTAGAAGCACAATTCTTGCCAGATGCCATTAACCACGATGATTTTGGCGACATTACACTCGAACCAAATACGACAAAAACTTATCATATTGCTTTTGAATATAGCAGAGCAGAATAGCTATCCTATTTCTAAGAATGAAAAGTAAACAGACTTAATATCTCGTTTTAAAAAGCAAGATGTTAAGTCTTTTTAGTTGATTTTTGAAGTCATGAATAATTACTAATAGTAAAGTGAAAAAAGATTAGAGAGACTATGTTTATTCTCGTGAATGTTTACTATCCAAAACTCAAAAGAGAATATGATATAATGATGGCGAATAATAGAAAACGCTAACATAATGAGGTGATTTAGATGAAGACTTATAAAAAATTAATTATATTTCTTGTGCTTGTTTCCATTATTGGCGGAGTCATCTTATCATTCTATTTTGGTATTTTAGGGTCTTATCGCTTACTTGATAGCAGAAGGTTATATGATAAAAAGAATGAGATTATTTATGAATTTACTACTGCTAAAGATAGATTTGCTTTTCAGTGGTTGGGAGGTTATGAGGCTCAGGCTTACAAAACTGAGCGAACCTCAAATAAAACTCTATCAAAACATAGTGACTACCTCATTGATACAGTAGAAGCCAGTGATGAAGAAGGAACAATGTTCTTGAATATGAAGGGGAAACTAAGAGTTGATGGATTTCCTGTAAATTTACAGAAAGATCCAGCATATGAAAGCAGAGCTTCTTATCCAGTACCAGTCGGAGAAAAAGGAAACATTATCTGTACCCTTGTGATAGAAGAAGAGACATTTGATGTCCAAAAGAAAGATGCTAAGGGGACTTGGCAAAAACTAACAACTTATACTACAAAAACAAAACTAAAGGACTATATTGAACCAGTTTATTGGTCAACTGAAGAATAATTGGAAGTAGAACAGAAATTAGTAATTTGGGAAATAGATTTTCCAACAAGTCTTATTTTTTCTTGTTGACTTCAAGAGATCTCTTTCCAGACCGTTTTACTACCAATCAACCACTGCGTCTTGGGTCTATGACTTAAAAAATGAGGATTGGGACTTTTCCCAGCCTCTTTTTGTTATAACCTGTAAAATTGATACTCTTGTCATTAGTCTATGATATTGTTTATGTGGGATAAATATAGTTAAATAATGATGTAAACGATAACAAAGATAAAGGTGGTAAGGATATGACTTATCATGTAGCAATTGACATCGGTGCATCAAGTGGTCGTGTCATCTTAGCTGATACTAGCAATGGCCTGACATTAACTGAATTACACCGTTTTAAAAATGGTTTTTCTAAAATAGACGGTCATGACCGTTGGAATGTCACACAGCTGACTGAGGAAATTTTAAAAGGACTTGAAAAGGTTAAGGCAGCGGGTATTGATAACTGTACCATTGGTATTGATACCTGGGCAGTTGACTATGTCCTCTTAGATGAGGAGGGTAAGTTGCTGGCTGAGCCAGTTGCTTACCGCGATGCTAGAACTCAAGGGGTCATGGATCAGGTTTTTGCTAAAATTCCTAAAGAGGAAGTATATAGTAAAACAGGTATTCAATTTTTGAATTTTAACACTCTCTACCAACTCTACGCTGAAGATAGAGACTTGCTTGAAAAAACCAAGGACATTCTTCTCATTCCAGACTATCTTGCCTATCGTTTGACTGGTAAAAAGGTTGGTGAGGTAACCAATGTCTCAACCACTCAGTATCTTAACATTCATAGCCGTGCCTATGACAAGGACTTGCTGGATGTGGCAGGTATATCAGGGGATAAACTGCCTGAGCTGATTGAAACGGGTCAAGTCATCGGTCAAATCTTACCTGAACTTTATGACAGCTACGACTTGCCTCAAGCTCAAGTCATAGCAGTAGCGACTCATGATACAGGTTCTGCGGTCGTTGGTGTTCCTGCCACGACTGACAACTGGGCTTATCTCTCAAGTGGCACTTGGTCTCTGATTGGGGTAGAAAATGACAAGCCTATGGCCACTGAAGCAGCCTTTGCGGAGAACTACACTAATGAGTGGGGAGCTTACAAAACCTACCGCTTCCTCAAAAACATTACAGGTATGTGGGCCGTACAAGAAATTGCTCGTATGCTGGATTATCAGTATTCTTTTGCGGAAATGGCAGAGCAGGCCTATCAGGTTGAACCATTCTTACAATACATCAACCTCAACGATGACCGCTTCACCAATCCTGACAATATGATTGAAGAGATCCAGGCAGCTTGCCGTGAAAGCAATCAAATCGTTCCTGAGACCGTGGGTGAGCTGGTCATGTGTGTCTATTCTAACCTAGCACTAGCTTACGCTCATGAATGGAAGGTTTTGGAGCGCTTGACAGGTCGTGAGCTGGAAGTACTCCATATTGTCGGAGGCGGCAGCAATGTTAAATTGCTTAACCAATTGACGGCGGACGTTATCGGCAAACCAGTTGTTGCTGGTCCGGGCGAAGCGACAGCTCTGGGCAATATTATGGTGCAGATGCTGACATCTGGTGAGTTGAAAGATTTGAAAGAAGCTCGCCATTGGCTTAGCCAAAACCAAGAATTAAGTCGCTATGAGCCACAGCCTATTGCAGATAGGGATCATTTAAAACAATATCAAAAAACAGTATTTTAGGAGAAAAAACATGAGAAATGCAGAAACTGTACAAAAAGCTTATGAAATTGCTAAAGAGCAATACGCAGGTATCGGGGTAGATGTTGATAAGGCTATTGAGGCCTTGGACAAGGTGAGAATTTCAATGCACTGCTGGCAGGGTGATGACATCAATGGGTCTCTTTTCCCAGATCAAGAGTTGTCAGGGACTATCTCTGTAACAGGTAACTATCCTGGTAAGGCTCGTAATGCTGATGAGCTTCGTGCAGACTTGGATAAGGCCTTGAGTCTGATTCCTGGTACCCACAAGGTTAATCTTCATGCTATTTATGGGGAATCTGATGAGCCAATTGATCTTGATCAAATTGAGCCAAAACACTTTGCCAAATGGGTTGAGTGGGCTAAGGAACGTGGTCTAGGTTTGGACTTCAATGGGACTTTCTTCTCACATCCAAAAGCTGAGTCAGGCTTCACACTTTCATCAGCTGACCCTGAAGTTCAGGAGTTTTGGATTGAACATCTTCGTCGTGTGCGTGAGATTTCTAACTACTTTGGTCAAGAAACTGGCATTGTTTCTTGTAACAATATTTGGATTCCAGATGGTTACAAAGACAATCCAATTGACCGTGTGTCACCACGTAAACGTTTGATGGAAGCTTTGGACAAGGCGCGTGAAGTGGACTATCCTGCTGAAAATACCTTGGATGCTGTTGAAGGGAAACTTTTTGGTACAGGTGTGGAAGCCTACACTGTTGGGACTCATGAATTTTATCTTTCTTATGCCATGAGTCGTGGCATCCTTTGGACAATTGACTCAGGTCACTTCCATCCGACTGAAGATCCTGGTGATAAATTTGCAGCAGTAGCTCCTTTCAATCAAGGTCTATACCTCCATGTTTCTCGTCCAATGCGCTGGGATTCTGACCACGTTGTTATTGCGGATGATATGCTCCGTAACATTACCAATGCCTTGGTTTACAATGACTTGATTAAGACAACTCATATTGGTCTTGACTTCTTTGATGCAACCATCAACCGTGTAGCGGCTTATGTTGTCGGAACTCGCAATACTCAAAAAGCCTTGCTTCAATCCTTCTTGACACCGCTTGAAGACCTTAAAGCAGCTGAAGCTGAAGGTGATTTGACAGCTCGTTTGGCTCTTGTTGAAGAGTATAAATCTTTCCCATTTGGTGCGGTTTGGGATTACTATTGCTTGACTAAGGGTGTGCCAGTCGGAGAAGATTGGTTGGCTGAAGTTCGTCAATATGAAAAAGATGTTTTGAGCAAACGTGCATAATTGTAAAAATTAAGAGTAACATTCATTAGAATAAGCAGGCTAATGCAGTCAAAGCTCTGCTATTTTCAAAAAAGAAAGGAATTGAACCCGACCGGAAGGCTCGGAAAATAGATGCAAGTATCTTGGTTGCGTTTCCTATTTTTCAGTCACCTTCTGGTCGGCCTTGGTATCTGATATTATGGCAAAATTTATTGATTCTCCTTATGTAACTAATATGCGTGAAGTGACGCGTGAATCTTATCTTCGTTATTGGGATGAGCGTAACGGTGGTAATGTTTCTTACCGTCTTCTAGCAGAGGAAGTTGAAGTCTACGAGGATGTGACTGAGGTCTCAGCTACTTATGAACTTGGTTTTGATGCCTCAGCTCTAGCTGGCTACTACTACCTTGTAACGGGTACTGGTCGTTACTTCCGTAATGTTTATGCTCGTCCAACACTTGATCTTGGATTGGTTAAGATTTCTGCAGATGGTCAAAGCTATGATGTTGTTTGGGGCTTTGAAGATGGTGGTAAACCAACTTCTGAGTTTCCAAGTCACCTTATGAGCCACATTGGACGCCTCAAGGTTAACCCTAATCAGCGCGTGGTCTTCCATTGCCACCCAACTAACTTGATAGCTATGAGCTTTACACAGCCTCTAGAAGAACGTCATCTGTCTCGTATCCTTTGGAAAATGCAGGCTGAATCTATTGTTGTCTTCCCAGAAGGTATCGGTGTGATTCCTTACATGACACCAGGGACTAATGAAATTGGTGTTGCAACCTCTGAGAAAATGTCTGAGTTCCAAGCGGTGCTTTGGCCACACCACGGTCTCTTCGCTTCAGGTGTAACCCTTGATGAAACTTATGGTCTTGTTGAAGTTATCGAAAAAGCAGCCATGATCTTCTCACAAGTAGGAGCTCAAGGTGGTGTTATCAAACAAGAAATCACAGACCAAGAACTCCAAGAAATCGCAGAATTCTTTGGCATGACCCCTCATGAAGGATTCTTGGATTTGTAAGAAAAAATTGAATAGAGTGTGAAACCCAAGCTGAGTGGCTTGGGTTTTAGTGTTGATTCTTTCTGTATTCAGATGGCGTACATTGGTAATGCTTTTTAAATTGTCTGAAGAAATAACTGCTGGAGTTGAAGCCTGATTCAAAAGAGACTTCTTCCAAGGATAAATTAGTGTTAGAGAGTAAGTCGCAGGCAATAAGGAGTCTCTTTTCTAGAAGAATTTCCTGAAAGTTTTTTCCCGTGCTTCGCTTTAACTTGTTACTAAGGTAATTGCTGTTATAGCCAAATTCTTTAGCTAATTTTTCAAGTTTTAAATCTTGGTAATGTTGGTCTATATAATTGAGGATTTTAGCATAATTAAAATGGTTCGTACTATTTAAACGATAAGTTTCTTGGCTATAAATTCGCATTAATTCCATAAGGATTAGCTCTAGATAGTGTGACAGAAATTCATTTCCTTGAGCTTTGTAAGACCAGTATTCGCAAAGCATGAGCTGAATCTGATTATGGATAAGGGAGCTTTCTTTGGCCTCAAAGATAATGAATTGATTGTGCTTGGCTTCTTGGTTGAAGGCATCTGCTAGGAAGTTTGCTAGTAGATTAGTTGTGTTTTGAAGCTTTAGTAGAAAAAGTGAAGAAAAGGTCTCCTCATTAATCAAGATATTAATCAAGATGTCTTCTTCTCCGAGAGCTTCAATAGAATGGGGGACGTCACGATCAAGAACGCAGAAGCTTCCTTGATGGAGTTTAATTTTTTTACCATTAATGTTCTGAGTGCACTGTCCAGAATAGACATAGGTCATTTCAATAAAATCATGAATGTGTTCAATCATAGGAGCAAAGCGGTTATGACGGCTGATGTATATATTATTTCCCTGAGTGAAGAAAACAGATTTTGGGAAACGCACGATATTAAGGACGGGATCTATATATGAATAATCCTTTTTTGAGCTATCTAAGATAGGAATATCATTTTGAGAGATTCCCGTTTCTCTTTGTTTTTTTTCAAAAATATTAATATGGTGGAGGTAGGTTTCAAGTTCACTTAGATTCATAAAATTCCTCAATAATCTGTAGATAGTTCATTATAACCTATCTTTAATGCATTGTAAACGATTACTTCAAAGTGTAAAATAATCTTATAAAAGCGCTTTAAAACATAACTTTGAAAGGAATGCACAAGCATGACTAAAAATACTTCAACAACTAAAGTTCCTTTAGGTGAAAAAGTTACCTTTGGTTTTGGTAATCTTGCAGCCAATCTCATGATTACCACAGCTAATGGTTTCATTACCTATTTCTACACAGATGTCGTTGGTTTAACTATGGGTGTCGTTGGATCTATCCTTCTATTTGCCCGTGTCTTTGATGGCGTATCAGATCTCTTTATGGGAGCGGTTGTTGACAGAACAGCGACAGCGACAGGTAAGGCTCGCCCTTGGATTAAGCGCATGGTTATTCCTTACGCCTTGGCCCTTGTTTTACTTTTCACCTCACCATCCTTCTTGCCTGAAGGGATGAAAGCTATCTATGCCTTTATCACCTATGTTATAGCACTTGCTGGTGTCTACACAATGACCATGGTACCCTATAACACCCTGATGGGGACAACCAGCTCTGATTCAAAAGAGCGTGGTTACCTTTCAACTTCTCGTACCCTATTTGGTTTTGGTGGTGCCTTCTTAGTTAATGGGGCTGTGCTTAAAATCGTAGAAAGTTTTGGCCAAGTTACAGCAGCTTCTTCATGGACCAAAATGGCTGCCACCTTTGCCCTTGTATCCGTTGTTCTTCTGACTGTTCTTTATAAAAATTCAAATGAACGTGTTCTTGAAACTAGTGAAGCTCTTGGAGCAGATCAAGCCCATAAAGTTTCAACTAAAGATAATATCAAAGCTCTATTCCAAAATAAATACTGGGTTATTCTTATTTTGACCATGCTTATCAGCTTTATTGTGTCAGGTCTCGGTGGTATTAACATCTACTATGCTCAGTATATCTTGGGAGATGTGTCAAAAGTCGCAATTATTGGGATGCTTTCTTTTGCTCCAATTATTGCTGGAAGTCTAATTGTTCCCTTTATCATGGCTAAACTTTCAAAACGTGCAGTAATGATTTTAGGAAATATTGTCATGCTTATTGGAACAGGTATCATTGCTCTTTTCCCAACTAACTTTTCAATGGTGATTGTGGGCTTAGTAATCCGCGGATTGGGAATTGCACCAGGTGCAGTAGCAGGATTTGCTATGCTAGGTGACGTTGCAGACTACGGTGAGTGGAAAACTGGTATTCGTTCAGATGGATTGATTTTCTCAGCAGCAACCTTTGGTGAAAAGGTTGGTTCAGGTATTGGTGGTTTGATTCTTGGTGTTGTCATGTCAATTGGTGGTTATGTAGCTGGTGCAGCTACTCAGTCAGTAGCAACCATCTTTGCTATCAAAGCAGTCTTTGCCTACATTCCAATTATTTTATCAGTTTTATCAATTGTATTGATGCTATTCTATGATTTAGACAAAAACTTGCCACAAATTGTTAAAGAAATTCAAGCCCGTCATCATGGTGATGACCAAGATTAATGTTAACAAGGGAGTTGGGTCGTGGACACACTCCCTTGTGATTTTTACAAAGGAGACGAAATGAATTTAAAGGGAAATCCATTTTATTTAGATGATGAAGCAATCGCTTGGGTTGCAGACACACGTGATAGTTTAACGACAGATGAAAAAATTGGGCAGCTTTTTTTGCCAATTGGTTATTCTACAGAAACTGCTTATCTTGATCACCTTGCCTCAGTCAACATTGGTGGCCTCTTTTTCCGACCTGGGGAAGCCAAGGAGGTTCAGGAGACTTACAGCTATATCCAAAAGAAAAGCAAAGTTCCACTTTTGACAACGGCAAACTTAGAAGATGGCGGCAATGGTGCTGCTTTTGAAGCGACAGCCTATGGTCGTCAAATGGCGGTCGCTGCTACAGGTGATGCCAAGGATGCCTATACATTGGGTAAAATCGCTGCGCGTGATGGAAAAGCGGTTGGTGTCAATTGGGGGTTCTCACCCGTTGTTGATTTAGATTTTGATTTTAGAAATCCCATTACAAATGTACGTACTTATGGCAGCAACGTTGAACACGTTATTGCTAATGCTAAAGAATACATTCGTGCCTTTCATGAGAATAATCTTATGACTTCTATCAAGCATTTTCCTGGGGATGGTGTTGATGAGCGAGACCAGCACTTATTAACGTCTGTGAATACATTATCCGTAGAGGCATGGAAGAAGACTTTTGGAAAAGTCTACCAGGAGTTAATTGGCTTTGGCTCTAAAGCTGTTATGATTGGTCATATTGCATTTCCTGCTTATTCAGGAGACAATATGCCAGCAACACTTAGTTCCAAACTTTTGAATAATCTTCTTCGTGAGGATTTGGGTTTCAATGGTTTGACCATAACAGATGCTAGCCCCATGGTTGGCTTCTGCTCTGCTATGAAACGCAGTCAAGCAGTACCTTATACCATCCAAGCAGGATGTGATATGCTGCTCTTCAATCGTGTCTTTGAAGAAGATGTTCAATTTATGAAAGATGGTCTCAAAAATGGTATCCTAACACATGAAAGACTGGATGAGGCAGTTACTAGAATCTTAGCGGCTAAAGCTTCCCTTGGCTTGCATAAGACTGTAGATCATGGTACAGCAAGTTTTGAAGATTACACTGCCGAGCAAGAAGATTTAGCAGACCGCTCTGTGACCCTTGTCAAAGATGAGCAAGCACTTTTACCGTTATCAGCTGATAAGCAAAAACACCTTTTAGTTCAAATTCTTGGAAGTTTTGAATCTAATGCACGTGTGTCTAAGAAGGTAAAGGCGGAGCTAGAGAACCGTGGATTTGATGTTAGTCTCTACGAGCCAGAAACTAATTTCTGGGATTTAGATACAGTAGGTGACTTTTCTAGCAAATATGATGCGGTTCTCTATGTTGCCAATGTTGAAAATGCTAGCAATCAAACCGTCGCTCGTATTAATTGGCATACACTTTTTGGCTTGGGAAATAATTTACCTTGGTTTGTCAAAGAAATTCCTACAGCTCTGATTAGTTTTGGCAATCCTTATCATATTTTTGATTTACCCATGGTTGATACTGTTGTCAATGCCTACTGTAACTATGATCACTTTATCGAGGCGGCCATTGCTAAATTAACAGGTGACAGTGATTTTAAAGGGATTAGTCCTGTGAATCCCTTTTGTGAAAATGATATTTTGGAGGAACTCCAGCATGAAGATAAGTAATTTAAAGGTTAATGGTATCAATGAACCGCTTGGTTACCAGTTTGACTATTTAACATTTTCTTGGGATTTAGAGGCTGCAACTGTGCCAGACACTCTTTCATTCTCGGTTGATGTTTCAGAGGATGCAGACTTCCAAAACATTCTTTGGCAAGGTGAAACTGATAGCAGTTTTAATAATTTGTCAACTGAAGCTGAATTTTTAAAACCTCGCAGCAGATATTTTTGGCGTGTATCAGCTGGGAATAGCAGTGCTAGAAGTTGGTTTGAAACGGCAAAAATGGACGAAGAGTGGCAAGCAGACTGGATTTCATATGAGGAAGAGAGTCTAGCTAGTGTTAGCTTTTCAAAAGTATTACATTTTTCAAAAGCTATTAAAAGTGCCCGACTTTATACGCTTGCTTTAGGTCTTTACGAGTTAGAAATTAATGGAGAAAAAGTCGGTCATGAATACCTAACGCCAGGATATCACAGTTATGATTTAATGAAACAATATCAGACCTATGATGTGGCTGATTATTTAGAGGCAGATACAGACTTAACCTTTTTGGTTGGTGATGGTTGGTATCGCGGACGTTTTGTTTTTGAAGGTGGTTTTGAAAATATTTATGGAGATAAGCAAAAACTTATTGCCGAACTCCATATAGCTTATGAAGATGGTAGCGACGATGTCATTGTAACTGATGGCACTTGGTTGACAAGAAGCAATCATACCCAAGAAAATGCTATCTATGATGGTGAGACTATAGACTACGCCGCTAAAATTCAAAAGTTGACAACAGTAGTTGAAGAGGCGGGAAAAGAACTATTAACAGCACGACTTGATTTGCCAGTGGAGGTTGCTGAAACCTTGAAAGCACGTGCCTTCTTTGATTCCAAGGGAGATTTGATTCTTGATTTTGGTCAAGAAATCACAGGTTGGATTAGTGGGCCTCTACCTGCTGATAAATCCAATGTTAGTTTCCAATTTGCTGAAGTCTTACAAGATGGCGCTTTTTATATCGATAATCTTCGGACTGCAAAGCAGGAATTTATCATCCGAAATAATAAGGAAGAGCGTCAGATTCGACCTCACTTTACTTTCTTTGGCTTCCGTTATGTCAAGGTTACAGGCTTGTCTGAGGAAGAAGCTCTGAAATTTACAGCTCAAGCCCTTCAAAGTAAGATGGATGGGACCTTTACCTTCAATTCCTCACATGCGAAACTCAATCAGTTATTGAGTAATATCCGTTGGAGTCAGAGGGATAATTTCCTTAGTATTCCAACTGACTGCCCACAGCGCGACGAACGTATGGGCTGGACTGGGGACATCACAGTCTTCGCTAATACTGCCTCCTATAATATGGAAACCAGAGCTTTTTTGGGACATTTTATGAAGAACCTTCGACTCGAGCAAAAAGAATTGAAGGGTGCTGTTCCTTTCTTTGCGCCTTATCCTAAGATTGCTCCACAAGAAGGCTTAAATCCATTTTTAGCTTCAGCAGGAGCTGCAGTCTGGGGAGATGCTGGTACGGTTCTTCCTTACACCCTTTACAAACACTTCCGTGACAAAGGGCTTCTTGCTCAGCATATTGATGCCATGACAGACTGGGTGGATTATATTTATGAACAAGACCAGGCGCGTGGTGGAAGGAGACTTTGGGACTTTGGCTGGCAATTAGGCGACTGGTTAGCCCTGGATTCAGGTATTGCTGGTTCTGTTTTTGGAGCTACAGATTCCTCTCTTATTGCAAGTGTTTATTATTATATTTCTGCTACTTATACTGCTCAAGCTTTGGCTGTTTTGGGTGATAGCAGAGCTAGTTTCTATCATGAATTATCTAATCAGGTTAAGCAAGCTATTTTGGAGACCTATTTCATAGAAGACGAGCTTAACCTAACTCCTGTCACGCTTCAATCTGAGGTTGAACTCATGCGTCAGCAGATGGCTCAATCTTACGGAGGTGTTCAAATTCCAACAGCTATCGATACCCAAACAGGACTGGCACTTTTGCTCCGCTATGGCCTTTATCCAAGCCAAAGAGCCCAAGAAGCTCTAAGCCAAAAATTGCAAGAAAAAATGGCAGAGCACGATGGCTTTCTAACAACAGGTTTTGCAGGAACGCCAGCTTTGCCACATGCCCTTTTGGAAAATGGCTTGAGGACTGAAGCTTTTGAACTCCTCTTTAAAGAAGCAGCTCCAAGCTGGCTATTTGAAGTAAACATGGGAGCAACCACTACTTGGGAACGTTGGGATTCTATCTTGCCTGACGGAAGCATTAGTGGAACAGGTATGAATAGTCTAAATCATTATGCATATGGCTCTGTACAAGATTTTGTTGTTGAAAAAATCTTAGGTATTAACTTACCAGAAGTGGATGATGTAACTGATACCTATAAGATTCAACCTCATTATACTAAGCAGCTGGACTGGATAAAAGGTGGTTTGAAAACTCCTAATGGGAACCTGAATGTTAGCTGGAAAATTGAAGGTGATATTGTGACTGTAACCATTGACTTACCTGTTCGCACAAAAGCACACTTCGTCTTGTCAGACGGTAGTATTCGTGATTTAGAAGCTGGTCAGTCACAGATCCAAGATAAGGTGGTTTGAGATGAAGGGAATCTTATTTGATTTAGATGGTGTTATTGCTGATACTGCTGTCTATCACTTTAGTGCATGGAGACAGCTCATTAAAAAGCATTTCAATTGTGACTTACCAGATGAATTGGAAGTGAAAACCAAAGGGGTTAGTCGCGAGGATTCCTTAACAGCTATTTTAAGCTACCTCAAGATAGATATTTCTGAGGAAGAATTTGAAGCTTTAGCTATTGAAAAAAACCAACTTTACCTTCAATCTTTAACTACAATGACAGAAACAGATATCCTACCTGGGATTAAATCTTTAATTGATGACTGTAAGTCAAAAGGCCTTAAACTAGCCTTGGCATCAGCCAGTAAGAATGGTCCAATTATTCTGGATAAATTAGGCCTAGCTCATGTTTTTGATGCCATTGTAGACCCCTCAGAAGTGAGAAAAGGAAAGCCTGCCCCAGATATTTTCCTAGCAGCAGCTCGACAATTAGACTTGCTTCCATCAGAATGTGTTGGTCTAGAAGACTCAGTTGCAGGTATAACTGCTATCAACACAGCAGGAATAGTATCAATCGGAGTAGGCGGACCTGAACTAAATCATGCTAAGGCACGCTTTGAGACAACTAAAGATGTGACTTTGGAGAAGATTGAAAAAGTTTTTAAAAGATAGGAAAAGAGGGTATAAAATATCCCAAGTACACAAAAGGTATAGGATTACGTCATCTAAACGTTGATTCTATACCTTTTTTAAATATTCATTTTTCGAAAGTCAAACTAAGACTCAATTTTCTTCGCAGCCTCGTCTGCACTCATCTTGTTTTTCGATATTGGGCTGGCGTCAGGCCATAGGCTGCTTTAAAAAGTTTGTAGTAGTGATTTAGATTGGAAAAGCCAACTTCCAATGAGACGTCTCTTATGGATTCTTTACTATGAAGAAGGAGAGGTAAACTTGCTTCTAAACGCTTGTCTTGTAATAATTGCATGAAGGTTTGACCAGTGTAGTCTTTGACTAGACTACTAAAATAGCTGGAGTTGTAACCGAAATGCTGAGCGCATTTTTCAAGGTTGGTTTGACTATAGTGAGAGTTGATATAGGAAAGGATTTCTAGGGTTAGTTGTTGCTTATGGGAGTCTTCGCTGGTGCCATTGACCTCTACGGAAAAAGATCGAATTAATTCCAATAAGATGAGTTGTAGGAGATGGTTCTTGTAGTCAGAATCTAGTAGTTTGGGATCATAGACTTCACAAAGTAGTTGCTGAAAGAGTAGTTTTAGATTTTGGGAATTTTGACTTCTAAATAGTAGGTGTTGGTTATGGTTTTGGCTTTTTGAAATGGCCTGAGAGAGGAAATTACTTAGGGCAGATTGATTTTGAAGGTGGTTAAGGAAGTGCTCCTTGAAGAAGGATTGTTCAATGTTAATACTGATGATAATGTCGTTGTAATCAGCACTTTCAACTTGATGGGAAACTTCTGTATCAATAAGAATGAGATCACCTTCCAGGAGGTCAACTTTTTTACCGTTGATGTATTGGGTGCTTTCGCCGTGGTAGACATAATTTAATTCAATAACATCAGTGATATGGGCTGGGACTGGAGCAAAACGGCTTTGTTTTCGAATATAGTAACTGGTGCCATTGTTTTCCTGATCAATCATATGCTTTAAAGAAAATTGGAAGAGTCGACTATCTTTAGGAGATGTGGTCAAGGCTGTCGCCCTGTAATCTATATAGTCATGATGGAGATAGCGTTCTTCACTGTCGGTTAGGCGATAAAGTTCTAGGTCTAGTTCTTCAAAGTTCATAGAGTCTCCTAAAAAAGTGATATTCCTTATATCAAGAATTGATATTTCTATTATAGCATGAAAGCGCTATAATGATATCGAAATAAGAAATAATCTTGGATAAAGAAAAACAAAAAAATGATATTTGATTTAAACTAAGAAGTAATCTTGGAAAGGAGTAGCATGTTTCAAATAGCAAAGAATCAGCGTCACTTTGAAAAAGATGGAAAAGCTGCATTTTACCTAGCGGACACCTGTTGGTCAGCTTTTACCAATATCGATGACAAAGATTGGGATTATTATCTAGATTACCGCAAATCGCAGGGCTTTAATGTTTTACAAGTCAACATGTTGCAGCAATGGGATGCTAGTCAGACAGAACTTGATATGAAGCCTTTTGAAGTCCATGCAGATGGAAGCTTTAATTTTGGCAGCTACAATGACACCTATTTTAAACGGGCTGAGTACATGTTTGAAAGAGCCTACAGTAAGGGCATGACCATTGCCCTAGTTCTACTATGGGCTAATTATGTTCCAGACACCTGGGCCAGCCAGATTCCCATTAAGCAATTAGGAATTTTTCCAAAAGATAAAGTGAAATCTTATGTCGATAAGGTCATGAATCTTTTTGACAAGTATAATCCTATCTATGTCATTAGCGGAGATACAGATTTTCAAACGGATGAGGTCATTGAGGACTACTATAATACTGCCCTTGACAGTGTTAAGAACAATAATCCTCATGCGGTGACGACCTTCCATATTCGTGGTCGTGAGGCCGATTTGCCTAAGGCTATAAAAGAAAATCCTAATTTAGATTTCTATATGTTCCAATCGGGACATAATAGCGAGTTCAAGGAGATGAGCTATCAGTTAGCGGAAAGCTTCTACCAAATGGAACCCAAGCGTCCCTTGCTCAACTCTGAACCTTGTTATGAAATGATGGGCTACAGTCGCCGTGTCTACGGTCGTTTTTCTAGGGAAGATGTCCGCAAGGCGGCATGGCAGAGCGTCTTATCGGGAGCCACTAGTGGCTTAACCTACGGAGCTCACGGCATTTGGTCTTGGCACAATAGTCAATTAGACTTTGATTCCAGTGTTGGCGAGGCCTTTGAAAGTCCCTATGATTGGCATGATGCTCTGCATTTTAAAGGAGCATGGGATTATGCCTTTATCAAGGATTTCATTGAGAGTCAAAACTTATTTGACTTGCAGCCAGCTCAAGAGCTTTTGCAAAATGAGACATCAGAAATTCGTCTTGCTCAAAATGACAGACTTATCCTGGTCTACATTCCATCAAACATCACCCTTAAATTATCAGGTGACTTGACGGATGCTCAGATGACTTATCTGGATCTTGAGTCCAAGGATAGGATGGTTGCGACAGCTCATTACGCTGCTGAAAAGAATCAAACTCAAGTGAACATGCATCGTTTTACCAAAGATGCTCTGCTTATTATTCAAAAATAAAAACTTAAAGGAGAAGATCCATGGCTTACGAACAATTAGTTACAGATATTCTTGCTGCTGTAGGTGGTAAGGATAATATTACACGGGCAACTCACTGCGCAACCCGTCTTCGTCTGGTTTTAAAAGACGAGAAAGCGGTCGACAAAGAGAAGGTTGATAGTTTGGAAAAGGTTGCTGGTTCGGTCTTTTCAGGGGGACAGTATCAAATTATCATTGGAATGAGTGTACCTGATGTACACAAAGAATTTTTGACAGTAATGGGAGCTCCTGAAGTTGATGAGGAAGTGGTAGAGGAAAAAGAAACCAACCTTTTCAATCGCTTCTTTAAAGCCATCGTTGGTATCATGTCACCTACCTTTGGTGTAATGGCTGCTGCCGGTATTATCAAGGCTTTTGTTTCCTTGGCTTTATCAGCTGGTCTCTTAGCAGAAACTGATGGTGCTTATCAAGTGTGGTATGCTATTTCAGAAGCTTTCTTCTATTACCTTCCAATTTGGGTTGGTTTTAATGCCAGCAAGGTATTTGGAGGAAACCAATTCATTGGTGCGGCTCTAGGTGCAGCCCTCATTTATCCAGATATTGTTGCGCTACAGTCAGCTGGAGAAGCCATCAGTTTCTTTGGTATTCCGATTGTCCTAGTTAACTATACGCAATCACTCTTCCCAGCCATGCTTGCAGCTTGGGTTGCAGCCAAAATTGAGAAATTCTTTATGAAACACATCCATGAAACCATTAACTGGATGCTGACACCAGCCTTGACCTTCTTAATTACAGCACCTTTGGCATTTCTTGCTATTGGTCCTGTCATGACTTGGTTGTCAAATGCATTGGCGACAGTTGTTATGGCTATTTATGGTATCAGCCCAATTCTCTTTGGTATCATCGGTGGTGCTTTCTGGCAATTGGTGGTTATCTTTGGTCTTCACTATGCCTTTGTACCAATCTTGATTAACAATACTTTTAACTTGGGACAAGATCCACTTAACGCTGTATTTAGTGTAACCGTAACAGCACTTGCAGGGGCAGCGATTGGATTTGCCTTGAAAACAAAAAATCCTAAAAATAAATCACTTGGTTACTCGGTTGGGGTAACAGGTCTAGTTGGTATTACAGAACCAATTATTTACTCAGTTGCTCTTCCATACCGCAGACAGTTTATCTATGCCATGATTTCTGGTGGTATTGCTGGTGCTATTCAAGGATTTAACCATGCGGTAGCTTATGCCTTTGGTGGCGGTGGTCTCTTTGCCTTCCCTCTCTTTATTGGACCTGACGGCAATATGAAGAGCTTCTATTCATTCTTAATTGCTTCAATTATCGCTTTCTTCGGACCAATTATTCTCAACTTAGTATTTGGTACAGGTGAAGAGTCTAAGAAATAATGTCACTTAATCCTGCTCAGAAAGAAAATGCTTTGGGCAGGATTTTCTAGTTTAGTATGAGGTGTTTATGAAAAGTTCTAATCATTTATTCCCATTCTTCTGGCAACATGGAGAAGAAGAGGAAATTTTAGTAGAATACGTTGAAAAAATCTATCAGTCCGGAATGAAGGCTGTTTGTGTTGAGTCTCGTCCCCACCCTGATTTTGTAGGGGATAAATGGTGGACAGACCTAGGTATTATTATCCGTGAGTGTCAAAAGCGGGATATGAAGATATGGGTCCTTGATGACTCTCATTTTCCAACTGGCTTTGCTAATGGAAAAGTGAAAGAGGACTATCCTCAATACCTTAAACAATATCTAACCATGCGTCGTTTTGACGTGGTAGGTCCAATGGCTGGCGCTCGTATTGATGCCGCTCAGCTTAAAGGTCGTCCATGGGAGCCTGGACAAACTGAAATGATTGATGTCATTGGTGTTTACATGGTTAAACGCCATCTGGATTACAAGACATCTGGCGACCCAATTGATATGACTAGTCTGGTTGATATTTCAGACGCCTTCAAAGACGACACCATCTATTTGGATATTCCTGCTGGACATTGGTCTGTCTTTGTCGTCTTTTCAACTCATGAAGGTGGTGAAGCTAGTACCAAGGATTACTTGAATCCACTTGTTGCTGAAGCGACGCAGGTTTTGGTTGATGAAGTTTATGAGAAGCATTTGGCCCATGTTGGAGAACACTTTGGTTCAACCATTACAGCATTTTTCTCAGATGAGCCTCGTTTTGGTAATGCTTCTGGGTCAGAAGCACCAATTGGCAAGCCTGATATGGTCCTTCCTTGGCGACCTGGTCTTGAAAAGGATTTAGCTTTTGACAAGTCACTCCTTCCTTTGCTTTGGGTTCCTTCTGCTGATGAATCCGAGCGTGAGGTTCGTTATGCCTATATGGACTTGATTACTAAGGAATACAATAAGAATTTTGTAAAAGTTCTAGCTGACTGGTGTCAGGCTCACGGCCTTGATTATTTGGGGCACAATATTGAGGATAATGGAGCCCATGCTCGCTTAGGATATGGTGCTGGACATTTCTTCCGTGGTCAAGAAGCCCAGCATTTTTCAGGAATTGACGTTATCGGCGGTCAAGTCGTTCCAGGTATGAATTACCACCACGATTCCTTCCAATCAGTGGGCAGTGATGGTCAGTTTTACCACTATGCCCTTGCCAAATTGGGTGCTTCAGAGGCGGACCTCTACCCTCATAAAAAAGGCCGTGCCATGTGTGAAGCCTACGGGGCTTATGGATGGAATGAGGGTCTAAAAACCATGAAATGGATTACAGACCACCTGATTGTCCGCGGTATCAATTATATCGTTCCCCATGCCTTTAGTCCAAAAGACTACCCAGATTGGGATTGCCCACCGCATTTTTATGCCCGTGGCAACAATCCTCAGTTTAGATACATGAATCAATTGACGGATTACATGAACCGCCTCATGACCCTCTTTAGCGATGGCCACCACAAGGCTCCTGTGGCACTCTTTTACCCTGCTGAGTTTGAGTGGGCTGGCGCCTACATGCCGGTCGAAGTTCCTGCTCGGGTTTTGACCCAGGCACAAATTGATTTTGATATTGTTAGTGCCGATCTTTTGGAAAAAGCGGAGCTTTCTTCAGATAAATTGACCATTAATCAGCATGACTTTAAAGCTTTGGTGGTCCCTTATGCAGAGTACATTCCAGAAAAAGTGATGGGAATCCTTAACAAGCTTATGGCAGCTGGAATTCAAGTTGTCTTCCTTGACGCCCTTCCTAAAAACAAGGCAGAGCTTCATAGCCAGGCGGAAGTGGTGGCCCTGGAAGAACTCAGTCAAAAAATGGCAGTTCATGTAGAATTGCAATTAGATCAAGAATTCCCTGAATTAGTTTATTACCACTATCAAAAAGATGGCAAAGATTATTGGATGTTCTTCAATGAAAGCTTGTCAGAGACTGTCAATACTAAGGTCAACTTTGCAAGTAACCAGGGCAGAGCTATTGCCTATGATGCCTATAAGGATTGCTTTAAAGTAGTCAATGATAATCAACTTGTCTTAGAACCCTACCAAACCATCGTCTGGGTCTTTGGTGAAGAAAACGAACTTGACGAGGAGGTTCAAGCAAGTCATGAGCTACTATTAAGCGCAAACTGGCAAGTTGATTTGGCAGATGCGCAAAGCTATCCAAACTTTGAGCCTGTAACGACCATGTCAGCTCTCAAACCAATTAATCTCCTTGATGGTTATGATCGCAAGAGTGGAACAGTTGCTTATTCTGCGACAGTTAACCTTGACAAGGCCAGTGATATCATTGGATTGGATTTAGGCCACGCCTATGAAATTGCTCAAGTCTTTGTCAATGGACAGTCAGCTGGGATTCAGATTGCCCCACCTTACCGCTTTGATGTTGCAGGTCTTTTCCATGATGGTGAGAATGAGCTTCGCATTGAGGTGACAAATACCCTTGGAACAGTTTTCCGTGGAGGACTTAACCAGTATTTGCTGGTTGAGCCATTTGGATTGACTGAAGAAATTACATTACTTAGCAAATAAGCTAATAGGAAGAGGGATTAGGGCTACATGACCTGATCCTTGCTTTCTTTACTGATGAAAGTGAGACAATGATGATTATTGAAAAAATATCGTTAGATGAGACCAAGCCGGAATTGACATTAACCACTTATCTTTTAGAAGATTCTCAGGAACTCCTCAATGGCAAGAATAGGCCAGCGGTTATCATTTGCCCGGGAGGTGCTTACCTCTACTGTTCGGATAGGGAGGCTGAGGCAGTCGCCTTGCGCTTTGCTGCTATGGGCTATCATGCCTTTGTGCTGCGTTATCAAGTCTTGTCGGATGGTAGGGGAGAAGGCAGAGCTAGGGACTTTGATTTTTCACAGCTGAGCCAGATTTCTCTAGAAGATAGGGAGGAGGACATCTTTCCTGCTCAAATGAGAAATATTGCGCAGGCTTTTACCATTATCCACCAAAGGGCAGAAGAATGGCTTGTGGATACCGATAAATTAATCCTCTGTGGATTTTCAGCTGGTGGGAACAGCGTCACCAATTATGCAGTACATTGGAATAAACCTGTTTTAACACAGGACTTTGATGTGGCAGTTTTGAAGCCAGCAGCGGTCATAGCTGGTTACCCTATTACTGATTATCTCTCTCATCAAGCGTATGTTGATCAACAAGAGGACTGGATGAAGGGGCTCTTTAAGCTTTCGAATTTAGCCTTTTTTGGGGCTGAGAAACCAAGTGACCAGCAACTACTAGCGGCAAGTGCCAGTCGTCTGATTGATGAGGCAACTCCTCCCATGTTTATCTGGGCAACAGCAGGTGACCAATTGGTTCATGTTAGTCAATCTACAAGGTTAGCTACAGCCCTGGCCGAGAAAGGAATTCCTTTTGAACTCCATATCTTTGAAGAGGGTGAACATGGCCTTGCTCTTGGTACTCAGGCAACAGCTTCAAAGAGCTCTCACCTCAACTCAGACGTTAGCAAGTGGATAGACTTGGCAGAAGCCTGGTTGGAGAAGCGCTTTAGCTTAGATATTTAGAAATGTAGCAATGGACTGTTTTCCGTTGCTTTTTCTTATTAGTCCAATCGTCAAAAATTAGCTTAAATACAGTCACAAAATCAAAATATTGGCAACAATTTTATAATATATTTTTGTAAATGTACTCTAAAATAAGGATAAACGAGTCGATAAGGAGTTTGAGATGAAGAACTATAGCCTTTTACTTGAACAATTGACCACCCAAGAGAAGGTGGCACTGGTCTCAGGAACAGAATTTTGGAAGACTAATCCTATCCCACGATTAGGAATCCCTTCAATTAATTTAACTGATGGTCCTTGTGGGGTAAGGCGCCAGGAAGACAATGCAGACCACTTAGGATTAAACGAGAGTCAACCGGCTACCGCCTTTCCAACAGGATCGTGTACAGCTTCTTGTTGGAATCCTGAGCTATTTGAACAAATGGGTCAGGCCATGGCTGAGGAGGCAAAATTTTATGATGTTCAGGTGCTTCTTGGGCCAGCTGTCAATATAAAGAGAAATCCCAGATGTGGTCGAAATTTCGAGTATTTATCAGAAGACCCTCTCTTAAGTGGAAAATTAGGTGAAAGGTTTGTTGCTTCAATTGAGAAGGCTGGTGTCGCCACTTCACTCAAGCATTTTGCCGTCAACAATAACGAAAATTTCCGTTTTAATGGTGATTCACGCCTGGATCAACGTGCTCTTCGTGAAATTTACTTGAAGGCTTTTGAAAGGATTGTGAAAAAGGCTAAACCTTCTACAGTTATGAGTGCCTATAACAAGGTCAATGGTCTCTATTGTTCAGAGAACGGATACCTTCTAAATGACATTCTGAGAAAAGAGTGGGGTTATCAAGGACTTGTTGTTAGTGATTGGGGTGGTGTCAATCATCGGGTGAAGAGCCTTAAGGCTGGAATGGACTTGGAAATGCCTGGTGATGTTGAATTTTACCGTTTTCAATTGCTTGAAGCAATCCGTTCTGGCGAATTGTCAGAAATAGAGCTGAATCAGTCAGTTCTTAGAGTCTTAGAGTTGATTGACAAAACCGTTTCGACAGAAGAAGTGATAGAACCTGATTGGAAGAGGCATCATGACTTGGCCATTGAACTTGCTACTGAGGGGGCTGTCTTAATGAAGAATGATGGGATCTTACCTCTTTCAAAAGATAAGAAGTATCTCCTTGTTGGCGACTTCTTTGAAGACATGCGCTTCCAAGGTGGAGGATCTTCTTTAGTCAATCCCCGACAAATCACAAGTCCAAAAGAGGCTTTTGAAATGCGAGGACTTAATTATTCTTTTGCAAAAGGTTATGATCAAACTGGCCTAGCAGATTCAGAAGTCTTGTGGTCGGAGGTTGAGTCTAAATTAGCTGATGCAGAAATCATACTTTATTTTATGGGGCAAACGGACTTCACTGAGAGTGAGGGCTATGACCGTGATGATATTTCTTTACCAGAAAATCAGTTAGAGTTACTAGACAAACTTCTCTTAACTGGGAAGAAGGTTGTAACCATCCTATTTGGAGGGTCTCCTGTTGAACTGTCTAAAGTGAATCAAACTAACGCAATATTAAATATGTACCTACCTGGTCAAGGTGGGGGTGAAGCAGCAGCTAGACTCCTTTTCGGAGAAAAGAACCCATCTGGAAAACTGGCGGAGACCTGGGTTAGCAGTTATGATTCAGTGCCCTTTGGAAAAGATTATGTTACTGGTAAAGTCGAAAACTACCGTGAGTCTATTTTTGTTGGCTATCGCTATTACGACGGAGTTGATAGGAGTAAAGTTGCTTATTCATTTGGCCATGGCTTATCATACACTAGCTTTGATTATTCAGATTTCAAGGTAGATTATCTAGATGAGAAAATAATAGCGTCTGTAAAAATAAAAAATAGTGGTAAGTTTGCTGGTGCTGAGGTTGCACAGCTCTATGTCTCAAATCCAAAGTCAGATGTTTATAAGCCTGTTAAGGAACTTAGGGCATTTGAAAAAGTCTTTTTAGAAGTTGATGAAACTAAAGTAGTGACCTTTGAGTTTGACTTAAAGGACCTTGCTTATTACCACACACAACTAAAGGACTGGGTTGTTGAGAATGGTAAATACTTATTTCATATTGCCACTTCAAGCCAAAAAATCTTAGATACAAAAGAGATAAGAATTGAAGAACAGCCGGATATAAGAAGTCCTTATCAGCGAGATATTTTAGAAGGATATTATGACCTTGCCTTGATAGAAACCATATCTTTGGAAACTTTTGAAACTTTGCTAGAAAGTAGCGATTGTTCAGAACTGACCCAATCCGAAAAGTATTCTCTGGACAGTAAGTTAGATGAATTCAAGTCTCATTTCCTTGGTAAGTATTTTTACCGAGCGGTAGTTGGTGTTGGTCAGAAACAGTATCAAAATGCGCTTAAACTTCCTGATGGGCCTGAGCGGACCACGCGCTTAAAGAATGGGGTCTTCATTTCCAAAATGATGCCAAATAATAGCATCCGATCCATGAGTGCTGCCTCTGCGGGTCAATTCAAATACCAAATGGCGCAGGGAATCCTTGATCTCATGAATGGACATGTCATTAAAGCCATGTTCTACTTTTTCAAAAAATATAAGGTTCCAAATCTACCGAAAAATCAGAAATAGAGGAAAGATATGAAAGTATTAATGACGGGTGCCTCTGGTGCCATGGGGCAGTGCAGTTTAAAAGAAATTGTAAAGGGGAATATGAACTTTGAATTGGTCTTACCCATTTTAGACACGGAAAAAGACAAAAAGGCTGTCAAAAACTATTTGGATCATCCCAAAATCAAAATGGTCTATGGGGACTTAACCGACAAAGGCTTTGTTCAAACCATCGTTAAAGAGATTGATTTGATTGTTCACATTGCAGCATTTGTATCGCCTGCAGCAGATTACTATCCTGAAAAGGCCATGCAGGTCAATTATGGTTCCATGAAAAATCTGGTTGAAGCCATCTATCACTGGGGCCAGGAGAAAAGGACTAAACTAGTCAGCATTGGGACAGTTGCTGAGACCGGTGACCGCATGCCTGGAATTCATTGGGGGCGGGTTGGAGATCCCATAAAGCCTTCTATTTTTGACTACTATGCCGTTTCTAAGGTGGCTGCAGAACGTTACCTAATTGAATCCGGCCTGTCTTATTGGGCCAGCCTTCGTCAAACAGGAATTATGGGACCAGCCATGGCAAGTATAGATGACGCCATCATGTTCCATAACTGCTTGGACAATGTCTTAGAGTATGTTTCAGATAGGGATTCGGGCAGACTGGTCGCCCATCTTTGTCAGTATGTTGCAGATTCTAGTCTTCCCGACGACTTTTGGAACCATGTCTATAATATCGGTGGGGGCGAGTCCTGTCGGGTCAGTACCTATGAGATGTATCAAGTCATGTATGGCGGTATGGGCTTTACCAACTTAGACCATGTCATCAATCCTAAGCTCTACGCGACGCGAAATTTTCATGGCCAATATTATTTGGACTCAGATAAGTTAGAAAACTACCTCCATTTTCGCCAAGACAGCATCCAGTATTTTTATGATTGCTTAGACAAAAATGTTGAGCGTACCAAACCACTGATTCGCTTCATCAATAAATTGCCTGGTGGGCAAAAATTGATGGGTAGTATCATCCAAAGGCGTTTTAAAAAGGTGGCTAGAACTCAATTTGGTACCCTTCGCTTCATTGAAGATAAGCTGGACGATAAGGTTGAAGCCTATTGGGGTGGTTGGGAAAAATGGCAGAGCCTTCCGACCAAGCTAAGTCAGATGACTCATTTTACCAACTGGTCAGAAATTCAGCTATTGGATCATGGCTATGATGAATCAAAACCAAAAAATCAACTATCTCTTGATGATGTCAAAAGCGCAGCTAAATTCCGGGGTGGGGCTTGCCTCTCAGATAGGATGATTATGGGGGACTGGACTACAAAGCTCCGCTTCCAATGCGCCTTCAATCACCACTTCCAAGCCAGTCCTAAACTAGTACTAGAGGCGGGGCATTTCTGTCCCGAATGCGAAAGCAAATCATGGAATTATGGCCAGAGAGCCTTGAAGGAGCCCTTCTTTGCCCAAGTCTGGAACCCACTGCATGATAAGACAGAATTAAGAGAGTACCCAAAAATTGTTTCAGAAAAGAATGTGAGGTAGGCAAATGAGAGTATGTATTATTGGTGGAACAGGTCTTTTAGGGGCCCAAGCTGCTCAAGAATTAATAGACCGGGGCCATGAGGTGGTAGGGGTTGCCCTTCCTCCTTTACCTGAAGGGGCCATTCTTCCTTCGGAAATGGAAATTGTTTACGGCAATTATCTGGACATGTCTGATAGTGAACTTGAAACATTATTATCTGGGTGTCAGGGTCTAATCTTCGCAGCTGGTATTGACGAGAGAGTTGAAGGTCCGGCGCCAATTTACGACTTGTTCAAGAAGTATAACATTACGGCCTTGGAACGCTTGCTTAGGATAGGTAAGTCAGTAGGTGTCAAACATGCCGTTGTCTGCGGTTCCTATTTCGCCTACTTTGAAAAAGCCTGGCCTGAACTGGAACTAAGTAATTTCCATCCCTATATTCGCAGTCGCAGAGACCAGGAAATCATGGCCTTGTCTTTTGCGGATGAGAGTTTTGATGTCTCTATTATTGAACTGCCTTACATTTTTGGGACACAGCCTGGCAGAAAGCCAGTATGGTCTGTTTTTGTTAAGTCAATTCGTGATATGAAGCCATGGACCTTTTGGACAAAAGGCGGAACGACCATGGTTACCGTCAAACAGGTTGGACAAGCCTTGGCTGGTGCCTTGGAAAAGAATCGTGGAGGTAATGCCTACCCGCTTGGTTATTACAATATGGACTGGAAAGAATTGTTAGGCCATTTTCATGATGCCATCGGAACACCAAAGAAAAAGGTCATCTCTATTCCCAAATGGGCCTACGCTTTAGCTGGCAAACAGATTGTTAAGGCTCAGGAAAAAGCAGGGCATGAAGGTGGCTTGGAAATGGTCAAATTTGCTGACTTGCAGTGCAATAAGCTCTTTATTGACAAAACACAGGCTGCGGAGTATCTTGGTGTGACAGAAGATGACATTGTTGCTGCTATCCATGATTCAGTAAAACAATCTCTAGAATCCCTGGATAAAACCATGGTTGAAATGAGAGCGGAGTGAGCTGAGAATGCTTTTTAACAGCCTATTTGTATAAAATTAGTAAAGATTCAAGAATATTCAAGAAAGGAATTTCTAAGTGTAGCCCCACTGTTTTTCTGGATGTGATTCAATCGTTCAGGTATAGCTATTACAGACCAATTGAAACAAGTAACTATTTCAAAAAATAAGTAACGAAAATGAAATAATTATATTTTGAAATGCTGTATCATAGAAGCTTAACTTAAAGATTGGAGTAAACAGTTTAGAATGAGATTCTTGAAAAATACAAAAATAGTGCGTTTAGCATTAGTTGCATTGACATTTTTGGTATTGGTAATTGGAGGGAAGATCCTGATATCACAGTTTTATTATTCTGAAAAAGGCTACGAACCAGTTGAAACTGACGAACCATTTCGTTTAGCTTTATCAGTCAGTCCTTTTACAGAGAAAAGTTTCAAGGAAGGTTATACTTATGAATACGAAGGAAAAACCATCACTTCAACAGAAGAACTTGAACAATTGTATATAGATAAGGGTGCTACTGAGATGTATGTTAGGATTGCAACCAAACGCCATGTTAGCCAAGAAGATACTACGGATGGCGAGAAGGATAGCAATGCCAATGTTCATACCTTTGATCAAGCTATTGAATTGGCTAAAATCTCTGCAAAATTAGATATTCCTTTAAATCCAGAAGTAATGGTAGCTTATACATACATGGATATGGAAAAACAGCAGGCTCCAAGATTTCATGAATATCCAGAAATTTACGCTTTGCAAAAAGGTAAGGATTGGAGTGAATTAAGCTTAGATGAAATGAACCTAGTCTTAAAAGCTTATGGTAAATTTCTTGCCACTGAAATTCTAAAAACAGGAAGTAAAGTTAATAATTGGAATCTTGGAAATGAAGCAAATTTTGGTTTTGCAGGAGTGAGTTTAGGATTGAAAACCGCGGTCAATCCAAAATTGGAGAGCGTTCCGGATATGATGCGCTATCTTCTTCCTCTTTTTAATCCAGGATGGTTGGAGAAAAATATTTGGAAGTACAATGCAAGTCAGTTTCTTGCAGTTAAAACAGGCATTTTAGAAGCCTATGATGACCTTGGGGTAGATAGTAAAAATGTTAAATTTTCAACACATATTGCAACTGTTGTCATGACCCCTAAGGCTAGTGCCCGATATTTTACAGCCATGCAAAAATATGGCTATGACATGGATACAGCAGGAATTAGCTTCTATCCAAGCGCACCCTCTATGTACCTAGATCCAATGATTCTTTACAAAAAGACTGTCATGGCTATCAATAAACAGGCTAAACTTCCGGTATTTATTGGTGAATTTTCTTATCCTTCAGGGCAGATGTCTGGCGATTTTGCAGGTTGGAATAAGAAGGCAAAAGGCTATGAGGATAGCGAAGAGGGACAAGCGGCTATCTATCGAGATGTAACCGAGTGGGGGAAAAATCACGGTGTGAATGGTATCCGTTATTGGGCAGCAGACTATGAAAATTGGGGCAGTATGGGGCTTTTCAAGTTCGAAGAAAAATATGGAAGACCGAAAAAAGCTCTTTTGGATCAGTAGTTTTTAGTCAGTCCATGTAAACAAAAAAATGAGTTGCTAGAGTCAGATATTAGGATGACTTTACAACTCATTTTTTATTAAGAATAAGATTTTTCTTGATTTCTGTATTGAACGGGTGTCAGACCAGTGTGTTTTTTAAAAACCGTTTGAAAGTAAGATTGACTAGAAAAGGCAAGAAAATTACTAATCTCGCTGATTGATTTTTCACTAAAGCGCAATAGATCTTTAGCCTCAATAATTTTCCGAGTCAAAATATACTCACTAAGGTTGACAGACATCTCAGCTTTAAAAAGTCGTGACAGATAGGAACGGTTTTGATAAAGCTCTTGGGCAAGTTTAGCAACAGATAGAGGTTCATTGATATGAGTTGCTATATAATTGAGAGTGTTTTGGACTACTGGACTGACTTCCTTACTTGTTTTTAAAGCTGCAACCTGTTTTGTCAATTCATACATTGAAGTTCTTTGCCATTCCATCATTACTTGAAGTGTGTTCAGTTTTTCCATCTCTAAGATTGCTAAATCACTAAAGTGATAGGCGACTTGAGGTTCCAAGCCACCTCTAATTGCTGCTCTGGTTGCCAGTGTAATTGATGCAATAAAGAGATTTTTTATTTGTCTTAGATTGTCATCGGCAACAATACCCGTATCTACATTTATGGGATTATCTAATAACAACCTCAGTTTTGCTAAATTTCCTTCTTCAATATAGGTCAAATAACGCTGTTCAAATTCCCAAGAGGTGTGAAAATTTTGTTCCTCTGTCCGCTGATAAAATTCTTCAGTCTTTTTTTCTGCAAGGGAAATAGAAGTCGACTTGTCTATGATGTTGGTGATTTCAAGAGGAGCAATATGTTTATCTAAGATGGTTTGATGAAGGAGGCTAAAGATATTAAATAAGCGAATCTGTTGATAAATCGGTAAACCTAGTATTTCCTTGATTAGCCATTCTGAAGATGGCAATTTACATGTTTGAAGTAAAGATTTGGCGGTCGATTTAGATACAAGAGTTGAAGGAACCGGCCCTATTATTAATTTATAACCTTCAGCAGCGTTAAAAAAACAAGCAACAGTATAGAAGAGTTCATTAATATGATAGTGGACAGACTGGTTCATGTTTGCAAATGTCTTCTGATAAGGCAGGAGTAATTCTTGATAGTGCTTGACCTCGGGATAGAAAATAAAATCTTCAGAATCGCTAATTTTATAGAGCATGACTGGAATTTCAAAGGACTGATAGATTTGTGGTAACAAGTTGGAAATATCTTCAAAATTAAGCATAATACCTCCTTTTGATTGCTAATTGAGGAGAAGTTGGACTGAGTGAGTTAGTTAAAAATGCTGTGATAGGTCTCATGCATGTTTAGGACAAAACTAGGTTAAATAGCCTAAGTCTTTTGATAAATATCTGCTCTATTTCCCCTTTCTGTACTGCAGCGGTGTGATGCTATAGTGTTTTTTGAAGAGGTTTTGGAAGTAGGATTGGCTGGAGAAGCAAAGATAGTTACTAATCTCGCTGATGCTGTAATCAGAGTACTTGAGCAATTCTTTGGCCTCTTCCAGTTTGGTGTGGGTGACGTATTCAGTGATGGTCATGCCCACTTCGTTTTTGAATTTTTTCTTTAAGTAGGAGTAGCTATAGCCACAGTTTTCTGCTACATCTTCCACTTGAATGCTTTGGTTGGTCTGATTGTGAATGAACTGGATTGCATCAAAGACTTCCTTGCTCATTTGGGTGTTCAATTTCTGTCTAGCCACTCTACTTGTGAAATCAAGATACATGGTTTGGCTGAGGTCCAAAATCTTATTGATGTCACCCAGGCGTTCGCATTCTTGAATGTAAATGTTACTCAAACTGTAAGCTTGTTCGATGTCTAGCCCACCAGCAACCGCAGCGCGTGTGACTAAAGTGACAGCAGTAATGAAAATATTTTTTTGCTGACGAAGGGTATTTTCTGCTACCTTCCCAGCGCTAATATTGCCAGCTTCATTAAGAATCTCCATAATTCTCTTGGTATTGCCAGTCTCAACAGCCTTAAGCAGACTTTGTTCAAAATGATAGGTATTGTGGATACGTTTTTCCTCTTTCCTCTCTGTCAATTGCTGAGCTAATTGACGATTGAAGTCTGTCCTGTGTTTGTTTTTGGGAGTTATAATTTGTGTTAAATCCATGAGCTCATTGTTCAAATAGAGATTGAGAAAATTGAGCATGTGGAGACACTGATTGAGAGAGTAAACAGGTGTATTTTCTAAAAGATTGTGCAGAGTTTCTTCATAATCTTTTGGAATGTCAAATTCTTGCATAAAGGCTTCCACGTGATTAGAGACAAAACTTGTGCTGAAGATTGGGCCAATGACTAAATAGTCTGAGCTATTTTTGATTTCAATAATACCAAAGAAAGCAAAGGATTTGGTGATGTAGTAATCTGTCTTCTTGTTAAAGTGAATATTTTGCGTGTAGCTAGAAAAGACAGGTAGATCCATAGTGTGCTTAGGAAAAGAATAATTAACTTGAGCAGGTACCGTCATTTTGGTGATGGGAATATAGGTAGCTAAGTAGAAGGTTTGGCAAAATTTTTCTAAATTCATGACAGTTTCCTTTTTAAATAAAATCTAATTTTACAAGAAAAAATCTCTTTTTACAATAAAACGCTTTCAATAAATTGTATTATAAATGTAAGAAAAAAACAAGTGAGGTTTTTCAATGACTAGTAAAGAAATCAAAGAATTGATTAGTAAAATGACTTTAGAAGAAAAGGCTTCTCTCTGTTCGGGGAAAGATGTCTGGCGTACAAAAGCAATTGAACGATTGGGAATTCCATCAGTAATGGTATCAGATGGTCCGCATGGGCTGCGCAAACAAAGTGAGGGTGGGGACCATCTTGGCATGCTTGATAGTATTGAGGCAGTTTGCTTCCCAGCAGGCTGTGCCATTGCTTCAAGCTTTAGCCGTGAAGTAGCTCAACTATTAGGTGAGACACTTGGAAATGAATGTCAAGCTGAAAATATTAGTACCATCCTTGGTCCAGCAATGAATATCAAGCGTTCTCCTCTTTGCGGTCGAAATTTTGAGTACCTTTCTGAGGATCCTTTGGTCTCAACAGAGATGGCCGCAGCTTACGTCAATGCCGTTCAATCAAAAAATGTAGGAACAAGTCCTAAGCATTTCTTAGCTAATAACCAAGAGTACCGTCGTATGACTAGCGATTCCATTGTTGATGAGCGCACCCTACGTGAAATCTATCTTGCATCTTTTGAAGGAATGGTAAAAAATTCCAAGCCATGGACTATCATGAACAGCTACAATAAGTTAAATGGCACTTACCTTTGTGAAAATGAAGCCATGCTTACTGGTGTCCTTCGTGATGACTGGGGCTTTGACGGTTTCGTAGTAACCGACTGGGGAGCAATGAATGACCGTGTTAAGTCACTTCAAGCCGGTTGTGAATTGGAAATGCCAGGTGGCAACACGACTAATGATTTGGAAATTGTGGATGCAGTCAAAGCAGGTCATTTAGATGAAGCTGTCTTGGACCAAGCAGTTGAGCGCCTCCTAAACATTGTCTATCGCTTTGAAGATAATCGTGATAAGGAAGCGACTTACACTTTAGACCAAGATCATGAAGTAGCCCGTCAATTGGCTGAAGAGTCTATTGTCCTTTTGAAAAATGAGGCTTCACTTTTACCATTAAAGACTAGCCAAAAAGTTGCCTATATCGGTAAATATGCAGACAAACCACGTTTCCAAGGTGGTGGTAGCTCACATATTAACAGCCATAAGGTTGAGTCAGCTCTTTCAGTCGCTGGAGAAAATGTTAGCTATGCTCCTGGCTTTGATGATTCTACAGAAGACGTGAACCAAGACTTACATGCTCAAGCTGTTAAGCTTGCTGCTGAATCAGATGTGGCGGTTCTCTTTGTGGGGTTACCTGATAGCTTTGAATCAGAAGGTTATGATCGCAAACACTTACAAATGCCAGCTAATCAAGTTGCCTTAATCGAAGCAGTAGCAGCTGTTCAAGAAAATCTTGTTGTCGTTCTTCATAATGGCTCAGCTATTGAAATGCCATGGATTGATAAGGTTAAATCGGTGCTTGAAGTTTACCTTGGCGGTCAAGCAGTCGGCGGAGCAACAGCAAATGTTCTTTACGGAAAAGTAAATCCTAGCGGCCGTTTAGCTGAAACTTTCCCACTTCGTCTCCAAGACACACCAGCCTATCTAACCTTTGGTGGTGAAAAAAATCAGTCAATTTATTCAGAAGGAGTCTTTGTTGGCTATCGTTACTATAATTCGAAAGAGATGTCCGTTATTTTCCCATTTGGACATGGACTTTCTTACACATCTTTTGCCTACAGTAATATGACCATTGATAAAGAAAAACTATCTGATGCAGAGACTCTTAAAGTTTCAGTTGATGTCACTAATACTGGTAGTCTTGCTGGTAAAGAAGTGGTTCAACTTTATGTGTCACCAGAAAATAGTAAATTGATCCGTCCTGTCAAGGAACTGCGTGCCTTCGACAAAGTCTCACTTGAGCCAGGCGAGACTAAGACTGTGACCTTCGAGCTTGACAAACGGGCCTTTGCTTACTGGGAAACAACTATCCATGACTGGTATGTCGAGGATTTAGATTACGAGATTGGTTTTGGACGTTCAGCTGTGGATACTATTGTTAATGCTAAGGTTCATGTAAGCCCAGCTCTGCCATTGCCAAAAGTCTTTACACTTAACTCCACCATGGGGGAAATCATGGCAGATCCAAAAGGTAAAGCTATTCTTGAGCAAAGCATGGGGGCTATGATGGGAAATTCAGAAGCTGCTAAGGTAGCTGAAGCAGGTCCAGACGACATGATGAATGCTGAAATGTTCGCAGCCATGATGGAAGGAATGCCTTTGCGTCAGCTGCTCAGCTTTGTACCGGGTGTCGAAAAGGCTAGTTTGCAGCAACTTATCGATGCTTTGAATAGCTAAAGTCCTATGAGGCTGGAAGCAAGTAGAAAATCAAGAGAATAATAAAACACCATGAGTAAGGTCAAACTGACAATAATGCTCATGGTGTTTTTGCTATAGGTTGCTATCAAATTGTAATTGAATCCCTGACTGTTGACCAAGAGAAAAACGATTAGAAGATTTTTGGGGACTAGTCATTTTCTACTTTTTCAAGAGCTTTATTAATGTGTTCAAAGACAAGAATGGCTTCTTCAAATTTTGAGGTTTTTCTGTGTACAGTAAATCCTTATGAAGATTTTGATAGGCGCTTCTTATTTCTTTGTCTTCAAAGAGATGCCTCCAATCTTCAAAGGAATAAGGATTCATATGTAATAGTGATCTGTATGTTTTGTTAGGGTGAGAAGATTTTTAAGGTCATGATGGGACTCCATGAATAGTTGGATTTCTGTGGTATGAAAGAGTTGGACGACATCATATATATGACGGACCTTACGTTTCAAATCATTATTAAAAGCATGACGTTTAACGGCTAAAACTTTATCTAAAAATGTTCTTGTAATATCTAAAACACTAAGATTTACAGATTCTAGCTCAAAGGTTGAAATAAGATCAACATACCCATTTTCTTCTAAAAACTCTTGAAAGTAAGTTTTTAGAGTCATTTTTTGACTTGGCTCAGGACGGATGGTACTACCAATTTCTAGTTTGATACGATTTTCTTTGCCAATTTCTTTTAACCATACAAATGAGCTCTTTGAAATCCTGCTACGTTCGTCAGCAATTTTTTTATGAGGCAAATCTGCCCATATAACTTTTTCGATTTCTTTTAGCATTCTATCTTTTTGTTTGTTACTCAGAACAGTATCTAAAAAAGTTAAATCAATATCTTCAGAGAATCGTTGGATAGTCCCAGGATAACATTTGCTTAATGAGGTTCCACCTTTGAAAATACAGGAATCAGCAAGATGGCTTTTAGATAAGTTTTGGAGCATAAGGACGATTAAATAATCTCGCTTTACTGCTTCAATGGGTATTTGTCGCCACTGACTTACGATTTGTGAAAGATCTTCAAATGTGTTTATATCCAAATGTAGTTTCATAATACCTTACCTGCGGTTCTTTATATTTGGATAATCTTGATAGGTATTTTTGTAGGGTATTTGGGACCTGATAGGCATCTAAAATCAACTTAAGAAAATAGAGTGTGGACTTTTTATATTTCATTTCCTGCAAAACAGTTTCTAAAACAAGATTATCATAATATTTATTCGCAAATTCTTTACAAAAAATAATAAATTTTTCTTCATTTAAATCTTGTATTGTATCCACATGGGACAGCACCTCAAGCATGGATATTATCTGTTTAACAGATTCTGTAAATTTAAGATGACATTCTTTTATGGATATATTTTGTATGGTGGATTTTCCGTGTGAACTATTGGTAAGGACCTTATAATTTTTTGAAATTTGGGTTGTTAACTCTAATTGGTTATAAAGATGGTAACCGATTAGCATCCCCTTCTCATGGTCAATAAATAGACTGATAATTTCGTCATCTGTTGGACCTATCGGACCGAAATGAGATACCTTTGGCCGGACGTAAACACCTTTACTAATACGCATTAGAGATTTTTTAGTTACTAGTCTTTCTAATACTTTGTAAAAATTTTCTTCTGAATAGTCTTCGCCACTAGTTAGTTTTAGAAATAGCTCACTTGCGAAAATAACTTTGTTTTCTGAAATATTTGAAATTGCAGTTCTAATTCTTTTGGATTGATTCATTATTTCACCTCTGTTTAGGAATAGTATGGCAAATCCAAGAAAAAGTTCAAGTTTTTTTGTGTTTTACTCGACACCTGCTTATTTTTCTAAAAAATGAAAAGAATTAGTAGCAATAATTGGTAGATTATCACATCTTTTCTTGAGTTTAATAATAAGTCAAGAAGATGACCTAAAATTATAAAAAAAAGACCAATACTACAATAAAACGCTTACAATATCATGTAAAATAAACTTAAGAAAAAACTAAAAGGAGCTTCTCATGGCTAGAAAACCTAAAAAAGATAAGAATGCTATCCGTTATGACCGTGACGGCATTCAAAAAGTAATGCGTGTTCGTGACTATTTTGCGGATTCGCTTGGACAGTTCTCGCTTAATGTGATTTCTGGACTTGTTGGACAATTGACCTATTTCTACACCGATAAGGTAGGTTTGGCTGCAGGTGCCATTGCTACCATCTTCATGGTCAATAAAATCTTTGATGCTTTCACCGATGTTTTCATGGGGAACATTATTGATAATACCAAACCTGGTAAGGAAAAGTATCGTCCATGGTTGCTTAAGGCTGGTGTTCCAGCTGGTCTAATGCTCATTGCCATGTTTACAGTGCCTAAAGGAACAGACGTTTTCCAATTAGGTTACGTTATGGCAACCAATCTGCTTTTGACAGCAATCCTCTATACAGCTATAGCAGTTCCTTATGTCTCTCTTCAAATTGTGCGGACACATAGTCAGGAAGAGCGTTCTTACATCGGAACTTGGCGTGCGGCTGCAGGTTATGTATCAGGGATGTTTATCTCTATCTTGGTTATCCCTGTGACAAATCTCTTGGGTGGTAATCAGGCAGCCTGGGTAAAATTGGGAACAATCTTTGGCGCTCTCATTGTTGTCTTTATGCTCGTTTGTTATGCTTTTGCTAAAGAATCAGCAGTTGATCGTAAAAATAAAGTTGAGACTGCAGAGGTGGTTGCTGAAGAAGAGCAAATGACCATGCGTGATGCCCTTTCAAAACTCGTCAAAAACAAATACTGGGTTCTTTTATTGATTGTAAACTTTGCTGCCAATGTTTCTTACGGTTTGACTGGAACTTCAGGTGCCTACTATGCTAAATGGATTTATGGCAATGATAACCTTGTTGCGGTTATGGGTGGTTTGGGACTGATTCCAACCTTCCTAGGATTTGCTCTTCTAACACCACTTGTTAAGAAATTTGGTCCTACAAAACTCTTGAAGAATATGGCTTTGATTACAACTATTGTGACAGCAGTCAGAATTATCAATCCAGATCACTTCATCTTTAATACTGCTATTGGTTTGGTAACAACCTTTACTGGTATTCCAGTTATGGCTCTTACAGGTGTTCTCATGGGAATGGTTGTTGACTATAACGACTACAAGTTTGGTTCAAAAATGGTTGGACGTTCTTCTAGTGCACAAAGTTTTGCTAATAAAATTGGTACTGGTATCGGAGCATCAATGGTCGGTTGGACATTAGCTCTTGCAAGCTATGATGGAACTGCTACTGTTGCAACAGAACCTGTTCGTCAAGCCATCTTTACTTTCTCAATTTATATTCCGCTTCTCTTGAACTTGGCTGTCTTCCTAGCCCTTCGCAAATTTGACTTAGAAGGTCGTATGGTTGAAATTTATGCAGCCATTGCAGAGCGTCGTGCTGGGGGCGAGGCAAAAGAAGCTGCGCTAGCCATCGAAAAAGCAGAAGTTGTGAAAGGCGAAGTCCTTCTTGCTCCTGTTGCTGGTCAAACCTTCTCATTGCAAGAAGTGAATGACCCAGCCTTCTCAAATGGTGCAATCGGTCAAGGTATTGCCATCAAACCAAGTGAGGGTGTGCTCTATGCCCCTGCTGCTGGTCAGGTTAGCCTAGCCTTTGCCACAGGTCATGCCGTTAATATTGTGAAACCAAATGGTGCCGAAATCTTTGTTCACGTCGGTATTGATACCGTGACAATGAATGGTGATGGTTTCGATCTTAAGGTCTCACAAGGAGACAGAGTCAAAGCAGGCGACATTATTGGTACTTTCGACAAGGCTAAAATTGCTGACGCTGGTCTAAGCGATACAACAGTCCTTCTTGTAACTAATACTAAAGACTATACTGAGATTAAACCTATAGCTGCTGACACAGTTGCTAAGGCAGATAAGGTCTTGGAACTTAAAGCCTAAATGCAGACAAGGGTTGGAAAGGAGGCTTTTCAATCCTTGCTGTTTGTTTTTAAGAATAATGGAGAAATGTATGAAACTTTATGATATAACTATTGAATACCAGACAGAGCCTCTCGGTTTAGCTGTGAAACTCCCACGATTTTCATGGAAATTGGCTAGTGACCAAAATGACACTGTCCAAAAAGCCTACCAAGTTATTGTTTCAAATGGTGATTCACTTGTATGGGATAGCGGAAGAGTTGCGTCTGACCAGTCTATTCTAATTGAATATGCTGGCGCTGACTTAGAAGATGAGACAAACTATCAGGTCAAAATCACAGTTGAAGACAATCATGGGGAAATTGCAGAAGCAGTGACACAATTTACAACAGGTATTTCTGATCCTCAGAACTTTGTTGCAGAAATGATTGGCCATGATTTTGATGCAAGTGTGACAGCACCGCCTATTTTCAAAAAAGCCTTTAGCCTTGATAAGAAGGTGAAGAAAGCTATGGTCTATGTGACCAGCCAGGGTGTTTATGAATTGGAATTGAACGGTCAAAAGGTGGGGCAAGACTACCTTGCACCAGGCTGGACCTCTTACAATAAACGACTTCAGTATCAAATCTACGATGTGACGGAACAGTTATCAGAGTCTAATGAACTTGCTGTGACGGTCGGTCAAGGCTGGTATGCTGGCATCATGGGATTTGAGATGAAAAACCACCACTATGGTGACCATGTTGGAGCTTTTTTACAACTCAATGTCACTTATGAAGATGGTAGCAGAGAAAGCATTGCCACAGATGAAACTTGGTCTGTTGAGACGGGTGCTATTAAATCCAGCGAAATTTACCTAGGCGAAACCATTGACAGCTATCAACCTCAAATTCTAAAAGGTAATGTTCTTGTCTTGCCATTTGATAAAACAACTCTAGTGGCTCAAGAAAACGAACCCGTTCGCATTACAGAACGCCGTGAAGTTGTCGCAGACTTTATTGCACCAAATGGGGAGCGCTTGCTTGACTTCGGTCAAAACATGACTGGCTGGGTTGAGCTTAAGGTCAAGGGCAAAGCAGGTCAAAAATTGGTGGTTGAACATGCAGAAGTTCTTGATAAGGATGGTAATTTTTATAAGGAAACCTTGCGTCAGGCGGTTTCTGTTGATACCTATATCTGTGATGGGACTGAGCAAGTTTTCCGTCCTCACTTTACCTTCCATGGCTTCCGCTATATCAGAATTACTGGTTTTGAAGATGCTGATGCCAACTTTACAGCCTGTGTCCTTCATTCAGACATGAAGCAAACAGGAACTTTCACCACTTCAAATCCTAAGATTAATCAACTCCAGAGCAACATCCGCTGGGGACAGCGTGGCAACTTCTTAGATGTGCCGACAGATTGCCCGCAGCGTGATGAACGTTTAGGCTGGACAGGGGATGCCCAGGTCTTCTCTTGGACCGCTGCTTACAACTACAATGTAGCACCATTCTTCAGTAAATGGATGAAGGATGTGGCAGCCGATTCCTCTCTTGAAAAAGGGGTACCACACGTAGTTCCTGATATTCTAGGTTCCTACAGCTCATCTGCCTGGTCTGATGTGGCAGTTGTAGTGCCTTGGGTTGTCTATCAAGTTTACGGTGACCTTCGTGTTTTAGAAGATTCTTGGACAGTCATGCATGAATGGGTTGATTACATCACCAACCATGCCGAAGACAATGGCCTTTGGATGTCAGGTTTTCAATATGGTGACTGGCTGGCTTTGGATAAGGAAGAGAGTGCAGACCGTACAGGGGCTACAGACAAGTATTTGATTGCCAATGCCTACTATCTCTATGTGACAGACCTTGTCAGTCAAACAGCTCAGCTATTGGGCAAGGAAAAAGAAGCAGTGGCCTACAAAGAACTCTATGATAAGGTGCTAGCAGCTTTCCAAGATGAATACTACACCAAAACAGGCCGTATCGTTAGCGAAACACAGACAGGTGCTATTCTCTCACTATATTTCAATTTGGCAAGACCTGAGGACCGTGAGCGCATCCTCAAGACCTTGGTGACCAATATCGAAAATCATAAGAATCATTTGGCCACTGGCTTTGTGGGGACACCTTACATCAATCATGCCTTGTCAGAAAATGGTGCCCATGATGTGGCAGGAACACTTCTTATGCGTGAGGACTACCCATCCTGGCTCTATGCTGTTAATATGGGGGCAACCACCATTTGGGAACGCTGGAACTCTATTAAACCAGACGGAACCTTTGATGAGTCTGGTATGAATTCTCTTAACCACTATGCCTATGGTTCTATTGGTTACTGGCTCTATCGCAAGGTTGCGGGTATTAATCAAACATCTCCAGGTTATAAGACCTTTGCCATCAAGCCGCTTTTTGTCAAAGGGATGGATGAGGTGACAGCTACTTTGGAAACACCTTATGGAGAGATTTCAAGTCACTGGATTTGTCGAAATGGCCAAATTATCGTTGATGTGACAGTTCCAGCCAATACGACAGCCCAGCTTTATCTGCCAGAAAAAGAAGAAGTCATTACACTTGGTTCCGGACAGTATCATCATGAATATGAAACGACCACAGATTTAACCCTCCTACGCTTTAGTTTGGAAAGTACTTTCGGAGACATTCTGGAGCAACCATTAGCGGTGGCAATGTTTAACCAAATGGCACCAGGCATGCTTGACAATCCTATGATTGACATGGCTAGAGGCATGACCTTGGTTGAAGTCCTAGGTGCGGCACCTGAAGCAAGACCGCTCTATGAAGCAGTTATTGACCAGCTTAATAAGCAGGAGATTTAGGATATAAAATGCTGACGCAGAAGCTGTGAGCTTTACCGTGCCAGCAGATGCTAAATCAGGAGATAGCATCCACCTGATTTTAGAAGTTCAGAACAAAGTTGCACTTCCTTTAAAAACCTATCGTCGTGTCATCGTGACGGTAGACTAATACTCTTCGAAAATCAAAATGATACATCGTCAGTTTCGACTTGCCGTACCCTAGTACTGCCTTCGTCTCACTTCCTCGTCTGATTTTGATTTTCATTGAGTATAAAAACACTCCCTTGTGTCTCAGGATATTACCTAAAAACAAGGGAGTGTTTTATAATGTCTGAAAAGAGTCAGCTAGATTCCATTTTTCCTTGCAATTATCCTTCAAACTGTTACAATCAAGCTAGAATAATCAGGATTAGTGAGGTGTTGAATGTTTGAAAGTAAGAGAGCTAACTTGACTGCAGATGATTATGGGGGAGTAGAGCTTATCTGGGACCCAATAAGCCAAGAACTTGTTGGATTTGACCAAGATTCCTTTGATAGTTTAAAAGCTCAGCTATCCAAAAAAGCAAAGGGAACACTGGCTCGTAAACAAATCTACAGTGCAGAGGATTTGGCAAGATATTCTAGCAAACAAATCCTGAATTTTCCTGGTTTTTCTTCAAAGGAACTTGAACTGATAAAGCACCTAGAGATACGAATCAAATCACAAAAAACTCAAGATGAAAGAATACAGTGTAAACTGGTTAATGAAAATGAGCTTCCATTTTAAAAGGAAATTTAGGAAGATTATTTAATCTTTTTTTACCTGTATTTTTGATCCAAAATGTAATAGAATTTGATATTGTGATTAAATGAGCAAATGATAAAATAACATTGTAAACGATTTCTAAAAATCTATAAAATGGGCTTTGCCCCAATATGAAGAAAGGACTTATTCCTATGTCAGTATTTTATGTTCCTGCAGTCAACCTTATTGGTCGTGGCGTTGTTAATGAAATTGGTGGTCACATCAAAGAATTGGGCTACAAAAAAGCTCTTTTGGTAACAGACCACTTTATTGCGTCAAGTGATATCTTGACTAAAGTTGTTGCCCCTCTTGATGCAGAAGGTATTGATTATGTTGTCTTTAAAGATGTTGAGCCTAATCCAACTTGTAAAAATGTCTATGATGGTTTGGCTGTCTTGAAGGATAATGACTGTGATTTCATCATCTCAGTTGGTGGTGGTTCACCTCAAGATGCTGCTAGCTGTATTTCAGTCATGGCAACAAATGATGTAACTCCGCAAGAACTTGAAGGCCTTCACAAATCAGCAAACAAAGGTCTGCCAGTTGTTGCTATCAATACAACCGCAGGTACTTCAGCTGAAATCACTATTAACTACGTTATCACAGATGAAGAACGTAAGGTCAAAATGGTTATGGTAGACAAGAACAGTCTTGCTCTCATGTCCGTTAATGACCCTGAACTCATGTTGTCTAAACCAGCAGATCTTACTGCAGCAACTGGTATGGATGCATTGACCCACGCTATTGAAGCCTTGGTAACACCAGGTGCCTACGACGTTACTAAAAAATTGTCAATTGGCGCTATTGAACTCATCAAAGAATACCTTCCACGTGCGGTAGCAAATGGCCAGGACATCGAAGCCCGTGAAGCTATGGTAAATGCTATTTTCCTTGGCGGTATGGCCTTTAATAATGCAGGGCTTGGTTATGTGCACTCAATGGCTCACCAACTTGGAGCAGTTTATAAATTGCCACATGGTGTCTGCTGTGCTATGATTCTCCCAATTGTTGAAAAAGAAAATGCCAAACGCGTACCAGCAGCCTTCCGTAATGTTGCCAAAGCTCTTGGCTTACATGTAGAAGATAAATCTGACCAAGAATGCGCTGATTACGCCATCGCTGAAATCGAAAAACTGTCTGAAACAGTTGGTATTCCTAAGAAATTGACTGAACTTGATATCAAGGAAGAAGAATTTGACTTCGAATACCTTTCTAAAAACGCTTTGATTGATGCCTGTGCACCAGGTAACCCATTCATGCCAACACTTGAAGAAACCATTGCCTTCTATAAAGAACTTTTCTAAAAAAATTTTTTGCTGAAATGATTGAAGCCACCTAGAATTTCCTTGGTGGCTTTTAGTAATATCTATTATTTTCTTTCTTCACGAGGTGAGTGACCAAAGTGTTCACGATACTTGTCGTAGAAATAGGTTTTGTTTGAGAAGCCAACCTCAAGTGCAATCTCGTAGATTGGCATACGGGTTGATTGGAGCAATAGCTGAGCTTTCATCAATTTTCTTTGTGTGATTAACTGAGTAAATGTTTTACCAGATTGCTCTTTAATCAAATTGCTGAGATAGTTTTTATTGAAATTGAGCCTATCTGCCAGTGAAGATAGTGAAAGTGTTTGAAATTCTTCATCTATCAATCGGAGTACTTGCAAATAAGGTGTTTCCTCTAAGTTAATCTTCTTACTTGTACTAATAGATTCCATTGAACGTGCCAATTCATAAAATAGAATTGGTAGATATTGACTGATAATCTGTTGAGAAAAATCACGTGGAATGAAATATTCAGTCATCATCTGTTTTATGATAGTCTGAACATGAGTATTATTCTTTGTAGGTAAAATCAAGTAATTATTTAGATGGTGTTCGGTCGAATTAGCTAGAAGTAGCTGATAAAGTAAACTATTCTGTCCTTGTAATCGAGAAAGCCAATCAAGGGAGACACTGTTATTTTGAAAGAGGATATTGATTAGAATATCATTCTTTCCAAGAGCAGAGATAGCTTGTCGACTACCTGCATCCATTAAAAGAATATCACCTTCATGTAAATCATACTCTTTCCCGTTAATCATTTGGTGACAACTTCCTTTGTACATATAGTTGAGTTCCAAAAATTGGTGAGAGTGTTCAGGGTAGTCGGCATAACGACTATGCTTTGAGATATGGATATCCTTATTATCAAAGAAGAGCCGGGAAGGTAATTGCATGACTCCATTTTGGATTTCAGTATCACTGACATCAGGAATGAAGCCTGCAACGCGTTGTAAACGTTCATGCTCAGTTTCAGTCATTAAAAATTGATCAAGGTCCATATAGCCTCCTAACTTCCAAAAAACACTAGTATTTAAGATTATAATCTGTAAATATGATACATTACATATTCTATCATAAAATGTAAATGTTGTGATTCTTCAGTAGTGATAGTATGAGGGTCACTATAATATTACTAAAATAAAATGATGATTAGTTAGATGTTCTATAGATATCAATTCAATTCCAACAAAAAAACGTTGATTGCTATCAACGTTTTTTAGGTAAAACAATCCTCCCTGTAGGACTCGAACCTACGACCCATGGATTAAGAGTCCACTGCTCTACCAACTGAGCTAAGAGAGGAGGAAGCTGTATTGGCACCGGTGATTCACGTTTTGTATTGAACCCGCGCAATTAAGCAGGTGGGCAACTCGCTTCATCTTAGTTGCTTCCGGGTGTAACGGCATGCATACTGATGAAAGACTTTTGTTTCCCGAAAATACAAAAAAATAGTCGGTCAACACATTGATGTGAATTCGTATGCCACAGCAATTTATCTATGTACTTATGATACCACTTTTTAGAAAAATTTCAAGGGGGAAAGTGAATTTTCTGTAAACGTTTGCGCCTGACAACTGTTAAGATATTATTGTGAAAGCTTGTCAATTCGGTCTTTATTAGCTCCTAAAGCTCGCTCATATTTTCCAGTTTCATTAGGTTGGAAGTAGTTTTTACCGACCAATTTATCTGGCAGGTATTGCTGTTTAACCCATTTCTCAGGATAAGCATGAGGGTATTTATAGTCTTGAGCATTGCCAAGCTCCTTGCTTCCTGCATAGTGGCCGTCTCGTAGGTGACGAGGGATAGGAAGATTACCACTCTTATGAAGGTCAGCGATAGCTTTGTCCATAGCCTCATAAGCGGAATTGGACTTGGGTGAGAGCGCTAAATCAATGACAACATTGGCAATCAGGATACGGGCTTCAGGAAAGCCAATCTGTTTGGCGGCCTCAAGGGCAGTCACGGTGTGAATCTGGGCTTCGGGGTTAGCAAGGCCAATATCCTCATAGGCAATGACAGTCAGACGGCGAGCCAGACTAGGCAGGTCTCCAGCTTCAATCAGCCTAGCAGCATAGTGAAGGCTGGCGTTAACATCAGATCCGCGAATGGATTTCTGTAGGGCGGACAGGACATCATAGTGGCCATCACCGTCCTTATCCATGGTAATATAGCTGCGCTGGAGGCTATTTTCGACGATGTCTAAACTGATGTGGCGGCTGCCGTCCTGGTCTGCCTGAGTAGACATGACTGCTAAATCAAGAGAGTTAAAGGCAGACCTGAGGTCTCCGTTGGTAGCTGTCGCAATGAAATCCAATGCTTTGTCATCTAGTTTGACCTCAAAATCAAAACCGCGCTCTTTATCAGAAAGAGCAGTGCTGATGGCTTTTTTGACATCTTCATTAGAGAGGGGCTCCAGTTCAAAAATTTGCACCCGGCTTCTGATGGCAGGTGTCACAGAGAAAAAAGGATTCTCTGTTGTTGCCCCTATCATACTGATATTTCCATTTTCTAAGAGAGGCAGGAGAAAGTCTTGTTTGGTTTTGTCTAGGCGGTGGATTTCATCCAGGAGAAGAACTAAACCGCCGGAAAACTTAGCTTCCTCGGCAATTTCTTGCAGCCGCTTCTTACTGTCAGTAGTGGCGTTGAAGGTTCTAAAGGCATACTTAGTCGTCCCTGCGATAGCGCTAGCGATTGAGGTCTTCCCGATTCCGGGAGGACCGTAGAGAATCATAGAAGAGAGCATGTTGGCCTCAACCATGCGGCGGATAATTTTTCCCTGACCAACCAGGTGCTGCTGACCAATAACCTGGTCAATCGTTTTGGGGCGCATACGAAGCGCGAGATTATTTTGCATGAATTTTCTCCGAGTAGTGGGTATAGTTAAATATTAGTCCTGGAATAGTTGGGAGTCTTTCATCCCAAGTATGGTATAATAATTGTATCACAAAATGAAGATTGGAAGAAAAGAGATGGCTAAATTTGGCTTTTTATCAGTGCTTGAAGAAGAAATGGACAAACATTTTACATTTGACTATGCAATGGATTGGGACAAGAAAAACCATGCTGTGGAAGTGACATTTGTCCTTGAGGCCCAAAATGCCGCTAACATCGAGACCGTTGATGCCAGCGGAGAAGTGAGTAAAGAAGACATCATTTTTGAAGATTATGTTCTTTTTTACAATCCTGCCAAGTCAAAATTTGACAAGGAAGATTACTTGCTGACCATCCCTTATGAGCCTAAGAAAGGCTTGTCACGTGAGTTCTTGGCCTACTTTGCTGAGACGCTTAACCAAGTAGCAACTCAAGGATTAGATGCCCTCATGGATTTCCTTACCGACGAAAATGCCCTAGACTTCGGCTTGACTTGGGATGACGAAGCTTTTGAAAATGGCAGAGCGGAATTGAAAGAAAGTGAGTTTTTTGCCTATCCGAGGTATTGAGATGGGGAAAAGAGGCAAAAATATCAATATCTTTCTCATGGATGGCGATGTTACAGGCAAGATAAAGTGCACTCTTTCCAACTGGACAGGTGTGATTTATAAAATTCCTAGAATTCAGCTGGCGGACTTAAAAACACGTCTTGAAATGAAACAGAGCGGTATATATTTCTTGTTTGGTCATGATGAGGACAAGCAACAAGACACAGTCTATATCGGGCAAGCAACAACGAGAAAAAATGGCGAAGGCGTCTTATTGCGTGTGCAGGAGCACACTCGGGACAACCACGCAGATTATTTTAACGATGTGATTATTTTGACTACGCAAAATAATTCCTTTGGACCAACGGAAATCAGCTATCTGGAAAATCAATTTACCCAGTTGGCACAGGATGCCAATCGATTTTTGGTGCGAAATGGGAATGAGCCCAATTCTGGAAATGTGACGGAAGAAAAGCAGTCTGAGTTGGATGAGGTGGTTGAAAACACAAAAATCATCATTGGGTCGCTGGGGTATCGCTTGTTCATCCCGCGGGTGAGTAGTGAGATGGTAGAACAGATTGATGCGGAGCAGATCTTTACACTGAAGCGAAAGATTAAGCGGACAGGGCGTGAAATCACAGCAACTTGTAAACAGACGACAGAAGGATTTGTTGTGCTCAAAGGGAGCATGATTGAGACGGAGGACGGTAAAGTCATTCCAGAAGTCATTCAAACCTTGCGAAATGAATTACAAGACAAAGGTATCATTCAAGATGGAGTCTTGTGTGAAAATCAATTTTTCAACAGCCCGTCTTATGCTGCCTCGTTCGTATTGGGGAGGAATACTAATGGACGAACGGATTGGAAAGATGAGCAGGGGCGTACGCTGAAAGAAATAGAAGATGAGTTGTGAGAGTTGGTATATGGGAGGTATCACTTTTTCTACTCAACACAATATTATTTGAAAGAAAGGAGAGTTCAGTTACAGAGCCAAACTGAACCTGGGCTAAATACTAGGAACTCCTTTGAAACAATTATAGAAAGGAAAATTCAGTTAGCCTATCTAACTGAACCCGCCCTAAATCCTGTGCAAAAATGATGCCTCTTTCAAGGCCAAATGGCCTTGTTCAGAGTCCTTATTTTTGCTGTGGCTTTTACGGGCTTGGTAACTTATATTATGAATTCATGGCAAGAATTAACCATTCACGTTCATCGTGATGCAGAAGAGGCTGTTTCAAATCTCTTGATTGAAACAGGCAGTCAGGGGGTTGCAATCAGTGACTCTGCTGACTATATCGGTCAAGAGGACCGTTTTGGGGAGCTTTACCCTGATGTGGAGCAGTCTGAAATGGTTGCCATTACGGCTTACTATCCAGATACTATGGACATTGAGGCAGTCAAGGCAGATTTGGCTAGTCGCTTGTCTGAACTGACAGGTTTCGGATTGGAGACAGGGGATATTTCTCTGGAAAGTCAAGAGTTGGTTGAAGAAGACTGGGCTGACAATTGGAAGAAATACTATGAACCAGCTCGTATCACCCATGACCTGACCATCGTGCCATCTTGGACCGATTATGAGGCTGGTCCTGCTGAGAAAATCATCAAGCTGGACCCAGGTATGGCCTTCGGTACAGGGACTCACCCAACAACTAAGATGAGTCTTTTCGCTTTAGAACAAGTCTTGCGCGGCGGTGAAACCGTCATCGATGTGGGGACAGGGTCAGGTGTCCTTTCCATCGCAAGCTCTCTTCTTGGTGCCAAGGAGATTTTCGCTTATGATTTGGATGATGTAGCAGTGCGCGTGGCTAAAGAGAACATCGATATGAACCCTAATATGGACAATATCCATGTGGCAGCCGGCGATCTTCTCAAGGGTGTTGATATCCAGGCTGATGTTATTGTCGCTAATATTTTGGCGGATATCCTGGTCAATTTGACAGCGGATGCTTACCGTCTGGTCAAGGACGAGGGCTATCTGATCATGAGTGGCATCATTTCTGAGAAGTGGGACATGGTGCGTGAGAGCGCTGAGAAGGCAGGCTTTTTCCTTGAGACCCACATGGTTCAGGGCGAGTGGAACGCCTGTGTGTTCAAGAAAACCGACGATATTTCAGGCGTGATTGGAGGATAGATGCAGCAGTATTTTGTAAATGGCAGAGCTGAAAATCCTGTGACTATCACCGACAAGGACACGGTCAAGCACATGTTTAACGTCATGCGCTTGGCTGAAGAGGACGAAGTCGTGCTGGTTTTTGACGACGGTATCAAACGCCTAGCGTGCGTGACAGACAGCGCAGCCCATTCTTTGAAAATCATCGAAGAACTAGACGATAATGTCGAAATGCCAGTTCAGGTGACCATCGCGTCAGGTTTTCCTAAAGGTGATAAGCTGGACTTGGTCACTCAAAAGGCAACAGAACTTGGTGCTCATGCCATTTGGGCCTTCCCAGCAGACTGGTCAGTGGTCAAATGGGACGGCAAAAAATTGGCTAAAAAGGAAGATAAATTAGCTAAGATTGCTTTGGGAGCAGCCGAGCAATCCAAACGCAATCTGGTTCCTGAGGTCAAACTCTTTGAGTCAAAACGTGATTTTCTAGCGACCGTGGCAGACTTCGAGAAGGTCTTCATTGCCTATGAAGAGACAGCTAAGGCTGGAGAACTGGCGACTCTAGCGCGTGAGTTGGCTGACTTAGAGAGAGGACAAAAGATTCTTTTCATCTTCGGACCAGAAGGTGGCATTTCGCCTAAGGAAATTGAAGCCTTTGAAGAAGCTGGCGGAATTAAAGTTGGCTTGGGACCGCGCATCATGCGAACAGAAACAGCACCATTTTATGCTCTTAGCGCTGTCAGCTATGCGACTGAAATGAATAAAATGCTTTAAACCTAGTCTCCTGCTAGGTTTTTTGGTTTCAAGAAAAAGTCAAAAACTACCTACAGACATGTCTTGTCTGAATTTGATTTTTTTGAGCATTAAACAACCAAACTCTCTATGAAGAGCTAATTGAGACAGGCGTATTGTCTTATTTTTTCTTGACAGGGTTCTTGAAAATGACTATTCTAGATATAAGAATGAATGTGTGAGGGAATACGATGGCAACCATAAAAGATGTGGCAAAATTAGCTGGGGTATCGGCCTCGACAGCCTCCCGAGCTTTACACGATAGTAATATGATTAGTGAAGCAACTAAAGAGCGGGTACGCAAGGCAATGGCAGAGCTTGATTATTCACCTAACTATGCTGCACAAAATTTAGTTAATCGAAAAACTAATACTGTGGGGATTGTTCTACCTGTCCGTGAAAATCAGGATTCACTTGGAAACAATCCCTTCTTCATGCAGATTATTCAGGGAATTTCAAGCATCTGTAGTGAGAATGATTACATGGTAAGTCTAGCGACCGGGCGTTCAAATGAAGAATTACAAAAAAATGTTCAGACTTTGATCCGAAGTGGCAATATTGATAAACTGATTTTCCTTTATTCTAAGAAGGGAGACCCCGTCTTTGACTATGTCAAACAACAGAAAGTATCTTGTGTGGTTGTTGGACAAGCATATGATGCTCCAACGGCTCATATTCAGTATGTGGATAACAACAACTTCCAAGCAGGCTATGATGCAGCAGTATTTTTAGGGCAGAAGGGTTATCATAATATAGTTTATGCCTACACTGATCTTGAAGAGCTGGTCCAAGCTGAGCGTTATGAAGGCTACCAGTCTTACATTAACCAGCAGGGCCTCAGGGACCATCATTTAGGCTTATCTCGTGTAGATAACCGAGCTAATTTGGAGAAATTGCAGAGCTTTTTAGCCAAAAATCCAGAAATTGAGGCCTTTATCGCTTGTGATGATATTCAGGCCATCCGTCTGCAGCGCCTTTTCAAAGAAGCTGACATTGCTAATAATCGTTATGCTCTTCTGGGTTTCAACAATTCTTTGATAACAGAGATCGCTAACCCATCACTAACATCAGTTGATATTTTCCCACAAGAACTTGGAGAAGAGGCCGCGAATCTCTTACTTAAGAAGATTCTACAAGAGTCGCAAACTCTAATTATTCCTCACCAAATTATCGAAAGAGAATCAACAGCGAGTATTAAATGAATCTAAATCTTCAGTTTACCCTGAAGATTTTTTTAAAAAAAGTTTACGGAAACGTTTGCATTATTGAAAAAATGTGCTATAATAAATTCATAAAGATAGCGCAAACGTTTGCGCAACTGATAAAACTAAAGGAGTTGTCTAATGAAAAAGGCATTTAAAAATTTGACTAGTTTCGAATTTTGGCAAAAATTCGGGAAATGTTTGATGGTGGTTATCGCCGTTATGCCAGCAGCTGGGTTGATGGTATCTATCGGAAATTCTATTCCACTCATCAATCCTAATTCAGAGCTTTTGGCTACTATTGGTAACGTTGTAGCTCAAATTGGTTGGGCTGTTATCGGTAATCTTCATCTATTATTTGCTTTGGCTATTGGTGGTAGTTGGGCTAAAGAACGTGCTGGCGGTGCGTTTGCAGCTGGTTTATCATTTATCTTGATTAACCGTATCACAGGTGGTATCTATGGGATTTCAAGTGATATGTTAGCAGATTCAACAGCTGTTGTAAAAAGCTTCCTAGGTACTGAGATGGTAGTTGCAGACTACTTCACTAGTGTTCTTGAATATCCTGCACTAAACATGGGTGTCTTTGTTGGTATCATCGCTGGTTTTGTTGGTGCAACTGCTTATAATAAATACTACAACTATCGTAAACTTCCTGACGTATTGTCATTCTTTAACGGAAAACGTTTTGTACCATTTGTTGTTATTACACGCTCTGCTATTGTTGCGATTGTTCTTGCCCTCTTCTGGCCTGTCATTCAATCAGGTATCAATGGTTTTGGTAAATGGATTGCAACATCTCAAGATACTGCGCCAGTTTTGGCGCCATTCTTGTATGGTACTTTGGAACGTTTGCTCTTGCCATTTGGTTTGCACCATATGTTGACCATTCCAATGAACTACACAGCTCTTGGTGGTACTTATGATGTTATGACAGGGGCAGCAGCAGGCAGTCAAGTATTTGGACAAGACCCACTATGGTTAGCTTGGGTAACTGATATCATTAATCTTAAAGGTGCAGGTGACACTTCTGCAGCAGCAGATCTTTTCGCTTCTGTTACACCAGCTCGTTTCAAAGTTGGTCAAATGATTGGTGCTACTGGTATCCTTATGGGAGTTGCCCTTGCAATGTACCGTAATGTCGATGCTGATAAAAAGAAAAAATACAAAATGATGTTCGTTTCTGCAGCAGCAGCTGTATTCCTTACGGGGGTTACAGAACCACTTGAATATATGTTCATGTTTGCTGCAATGCCACTCTATGTTGTTTACGCACTTGTTCAAGGTTGTGCCTTTGCTATGGCTGACTTTGTACACCTTCGTGTTCACTCATTTGGTAATATTGAATTGCTCACTCGTACACCAATGGCTATCAAAGCAGGACTTGGTGGAGATCTTATCAACTTTATCTGGGTATCTGTTCTCTTCGGAGTTATCATGTACTTCATCTCTGACTTCATGATTAAGAAATTAAACCTTGCAACAGCAGGTCGCAATGGTAACTATGATGCCGATATGTTGGAAGAATCAGCTGACGCTCCTGCAGCAAGTGAGGTTGATGCCGATACTCAAGTTGTCCAAATCATTAATCTTCTTGGCGGACGCAGCAACATTGAAGACGTTGACGCTTGTATGACACGCCTTCGCGTGACTGTTAAAGACGCTAATCAAGTGGGTTCAGAAGATAATTGGAAAAAAGCAGGTGCTATGGGGCTTATTGTCAAAGGCTCAGGTGTTCAAGCTGTCTATGGACCTAAAGCTGATATCTTGAAATCTGATATTCAAGACTTGCTCGACTCTGGTGCTGCAATCCCAAGTGTTGACTTCTCAGCTGTTGATGATAGCAAAGCTGCAACAGATAACTTTAAAGGTGTGACTGAAGACGTTCTTTCAGTTGCTGATGGTCAAGTCATCGACCTTGCAGATGTTAAAGATCCTGTCTTTGCTCAAAAAATGATGGGTGATGGTTTCGCTGTAGAACCTGAAAATGGCACTATTGTAGCTCCTGTTTCAGGTCTTGTAACTGGCGTATTCCCAACTAAGCATGCTTATGGTTTATTGACTGATAAGGGATTGGAAGTTTTGGTTCACGTTGGATTGGACACTGTAGCTCTAAATGGTGTGCCATTCTCAGTTAAGGTGACTGAAGGTCAACGTGTTGAGGCAGGGGATGTCTTGGCAGTTGCAGACCTAGCAGCCATCAAATCAGCTGACCGTGAAACAACAATCGTTGTTGTCTTCACAAATACAGCAGAAATCAAATCTGTTTCATTGGAAGCAAAAGGCAATCTTGCTGCAAAAGCTCCTGTTGCTAAAGTTGAACTCTAATGAGATAATATAAAGAGAACTACAGAGGAGTTGGGATTTCCCAACTCCTTATCTGTTAATAGTCGAAGAAAAGCAACATCAGACTAGATCCTGTAAGCTTGATCAAACCCTGATAGGCTAATCTTCATCTTGGTAATACTCTTCGAAAACAACTAGAGAGAAGGAAAGAAATAGATGATTAAATGTTTGACTCTTAATACGCATTCTTGGCTTGAGGATGCTCCATTGGACAAGCTTGAGGCTATTACAGCTCAGATTATTGAAGGATCTTATGACTTGATTTGTCTGCAGGAAATTAATCAGCTCATAGCATCACCCCTTGCGGATAAGCTAGGTTCTTATGTAGAGATTCCTGAAACGCCCCCAATTCATGAGGACAATTTTGCCCTTAAACTGGTCCAACTTCTTGAAAAGCAGGGCCAGACCTATTACTGGTCTTGGGCTTACAATCACATTGGTTACGACAAATACCATGAAGGCGTAGCTTTATTATCCAAAACTCCTATAAAACCCGATGGAATCCTAGTTTCGGAGATGGATGATGAAACGGACTACCACACGCGCAGGGTCCTTGTGGCAGAGACTTTGGTCAATGGCAGAGCAGTGACCGTGGTTAGTCTTCATCTTTCTTGGTTCGGCAAGGGATTTGAAGGAGAGTGGAGCAAGCTTGAGGCTGCGCTTTTAGATAGAGATGGTTCTCTGGTTTTGATGGGGGATTTTAACAATCCAAGTCATGAGCAGGGCTATCAAATGATTTTATCTAGCCCATTGGAGTTGCAAGATAGCCACCAAGTTGCAGACCTTGTTTCTGGTGATTATACGATCAAAGCTGACATCGATGGTTGGGATGGTAATGAGAAGAATCTGAAAGTTGATCATGTTTTTACCAGCAAGGATGTTAATCTTGTAAGTTCTCAGGTTATTTTTGATGGGAAAGCTAGTCCTGTTGTGAGTGACCACTACGGCTTAACTGTGACATGGAATTAAAAGGTTTGTTCATCTTATTTTCATGAATGGATAATATGAGGAAGTCTTTTAAGTGAAACAGTTTATCACGAAGGCCAATGCAATGTTTAAGAAATGAAAAATGTAATTGTCTGCCTGAAAATACTTTACAAATGATTCAGAAATGCTAGAATAAATATAAATAGCAAGCGATTACAATGCTTTGCTTATCATAGATTTCTCGATTTAGGATGATAAAAGATGACCGCTAAATTTTTAACTTTAAATACCCATTCTTGGAGAGAAGTGAATGCTCTCAAAAAATTATTTGACTTAGGCGAACATATCTTGGAAGAAAAATGTGATGTGATTTGCTTGCAAGAAATTAATCAAGGTATCGGCAGTGAGCTGGCCCAGGTTGCCTCAAATTACCAAGAGCTCCCAAACTCACCGGCACTAACAAAAGATAATTTTGCTCTGCAATTAGTTCAATATTTGAAAACTCAAGGGAAGACCTATTATTGGACATGGGCTTATAATCATATCGGCTACGATAGGTATCATGAAGGGATTGCGATTTTATCTAAGAGCCCCATTCAAGCAAGAGATGTCCATATTTCAGAGACAGATGATGAAACAAACTTTAATACACGCCGTGCTATTCTTGCTGAGACTGAGGTTGATGGCAAATCTGTCACAGTGGTTGGTGTCCACATGTCTTGGCTTGGAAAAGGATTTGAGACGGAATGGCCCCGATTGGAGGATGCACTCCGTGATGCAAAAACACCAATTGTATTGATGGGAGCCTTTAATAATCCAACCGATGACGTTGGTTATCAGATGATTTTGGATAGCCCATTAAATCTTCAAGACAGCCATGCCGTAGCGGAAAAGGTGAAAGGACGGCATACTATTATAGAGGATATTGATGGCTGGGAAGATAATAAGCAGTCTCTCAAGGTTGACCATATCTTTGCTACTCAGGATGTCCATATCTTATCTTCAAAAGTAGCTCTTGATGGAGGTACAGCTCCCGTTGTGAGTGACCACTATGGACTAGAAGTTGAGCTTGATTTTTGAGTTCTATCCCCTAAAGAATATTATAAATAAGATGAACCTGCACTCGGATTGAGGAAGGTTCATCTTATTTTATGTGTAGAACTTATCGTTCAGAGAGGATTCTAATACTCTTCGAAAATCAAAATGATAGATTGTTAAGCCTCTTTGCCTACCATTAGATATGCCTGCGTCGGCTTGCCTCCTCTAATTTTGATGTTCATTGAGTATAAGACAACTATAATAGAGCTGAATGAAGAGCTTTCAGACAAGGAACTGAGCTGGGTCTTAGGAAACATCTTGCACTCAGCCGAGGGTAGAGCAAGACGAAAGTGACGATGTATCAACAAATTCAAACGGCTATATCATTTATAATTCTTTCCAGATTATTCTCTAAGCTCGCATCAGCGTATATTTTTTTCTCGTGAATTTGATCAAGATAGTCTTTCTCATTCCACCAACGTTTGAGGGCATCTGCCCCAAACTCTTTAGACTTTTCTCTGCTAGCATGGCGTATAAGCGTATCTTCAAAACTAAGATCGTAGTAGTAAGCAAAAACATTTTGCCCATAAAGTTCCAAGATAGTCTTCCAAACGGGCTCATACCAATCTGAGCGAAGAATACCTTCTAGGATGACGTATTGACAATTTTTATACCCATAAGTTAGAAGATTTTGTAAAAGTGGAATAGTCGGTGTATCGAAGCCATCATGTGCTATAAGCATATGGCGTCTAAGCTCATCTTGACTAAGGAGTAAAGTATTTTCGCCTAACTCAGCCTGTAGTGCCTTAGCCAAAGTAGTTTTACCTGATGCGGAATTTCCACGAATCAAAATGAGTTTTGACATTTTTCCATCCTTTCCACCAATATCCTCATTTCCTTTGTATTTATGCTAGCTTGTCCACCGATAGCTACTGTGAATAGGGGCTGGGTGTGGGCAAAGTCTAAGTCATAGAGAACTGGAATGGTCTTGAGGATGGGGTGCTTGTCTAAGATAAAGTGTAGGACTTCTTCAGTCATCTGACATTCTTTTGGAAAACGTCCTATGAGCAGGGCTTTTGGATTGGGATAGACTTGCAGGAGGGCTGCTAGCTGACGGGCTGTGTGTTCGGGCGGGTAACCTTCCGCCTCCTCAATAAGGAGGATATAGTCACTTTCCTGAGGAGCATAGTCTGTACCTGATAGGAGAGAAAAAGTAGATAAGTTACCTCCGATTAAAGTACCGCTAGCTCTGCCATTAGCATAAACCTTCCAAGCCGTAGGCTTAAACTGTCGAGGAGAGTCAGGGATAAACCAGGCATCGCTAGACCATTCTTTACTTGGCAGGAGCTTATAAGAAGGCCAGCTCAGTGCCTCAAGCCACATCTTGGTCTGGTAGTCTTGACCCAGATTCATTTTAAAGCTGGAATATGCTGGTCCCATAAAGGTCTGGAGTCCAGTTTTAGCGTAGATGGCGTTGAGAAAAGCTGTCGAATCAGAGTAGCCGCAGATAAGTTTGGGGTGTTGTCTTATCAAATCGTAATCCAGGTAAGGAAGGAGCTCGTTTGAGTTAAAACCACCAATGGTAGCCAGAATGAGATCCACGGAATCATCAAGGAAAGCCTCATGAAAATCAGCCACACGACTTGCAATTGAAGTGGAGCCAAAAGCATCTGCAGCTTGTAAATAATTTTTTGAGAAAGTTACTTTAAAACCAAGTGCTTCTAGTCTTTCTTTAGCAGCTAGATTTGCTTCAAAACCACCAATCCTATGAATGGAGTCTGAGGGGCTTATGACACGAATGTGGTCACCTTTTTGTAAGAGTTTCATGGATTCTCCTTTTCATTGCAATCGTGAGGTGTTTCGGATTTTCTAGAATGACTTTTCTTCTTCTGACTTGATGACTTTTACCATTTCTTTGGCTAAGAGCTTGTAGGTCAGACTTCCAAAGTGCAGGCCATCGTCTAGGATTCCCTTGGTCAGTTCTTCAAGGGGATAGCCACTGTTTTGGAAACAATCTTGGAGTGAAATAAAGTGCGTTCCATAGTCTTGGCTGACTTTTGCTAGGACCTCGGTATATTTTGCGACCAAGTAGTTGCTGCGGTAGGCCTGCTTGCTTTCGTCAACTGGTGGTGGAGAGATAAGACAAATGCCTTGGCTGGGATAGGTTTCTTTGAGTAGCTTGACAATCGCTTTGAGGTTCTCCCAGTATTCTCCCAGAAAGACTTGCTTATGTTGTGCCAAATCATTAGCGCCAATGAAGACAAAGACCCAGTCAGAGGGGGTTAGAATCTGCTTTTGTAAGATTTTGAGTAAGTCAAAGCTATTGTCGCCAGAGACAGCTTTGTTATCAATCTGAACTAGGGGCAAAAGGTTTTTGAGGGCGACATTGATGTGGGGCTCTGCCATTCCCTCAAAACGGGCAAAGAGAGAGTCCCCCAAGAGGAGAGCTGAATGCATTAGAGGACCGCGCTCTTGAGGTAGGCGTCAACCAGGCGTTCAGTCGCTTCCACAGAATCGGTGTGGGTGCGCTCGTAAGAGTGGCTAGACTCGATGCCGGCACCAAGAAGGGCGTGCTTAACTTCAGCCCCAGCACGCATAGCAGCAGATGCATCAGATCCATAGTAAGGGTAGATGTCTAATTTATAAGGAATATTGTTGGCTTGGCAGAGGGCTACCATGTGCTGGCGAAGGTCATAGTGGTAAGGGCCAGAACCGTCCTTGACGCAGATTGAAACGGTGTATTCATCAGTGGCTTGGTCATCCCCCATAGCTCCCATGTCAACGGCTAGATATTCCACGGCCTTTAGATGAAGGCTTGAGTTAGCCCCGTGACCAACCTCCTCAAAGGCAGAGAAGTAGAAGTGAGTGGTATGTGGCAGCTCAACTCCTTCTTCCTTGTAGGTTTTGAGGAGTTTTAGGAGAATGGCTGCGCTGACCTTGTCATCCAAGTGGCGGTATTTGATGAAGCCTGACTCAGTCACGACAACGCGAGGGTCAAAGGAAATAAAATCTCCAACTTCAATGCCAAGGGCGCGTGTTTCATCAGCTGTCGTCACTTTTTCGTCCAAACGGACTTCCATATTAGCTTGATTACGTTCAGCAGTTCCTGCGTCTTTGTAAACATGGACAGAAGTCTGATGAATGAGAATAGTCCCTGAAATTTCTTTACCATTTTTGGCAAGGTGAACCGTACAGTTTTCACCTTCGATGGCATTGTAAACAAAACCACCGACCAAATCCATTTTAAGGCGGCCATCTGCTTTGATGGCACGAACCATAGCACCAAGAGTATCTAAGTGAGCTGTTACAATACGGTGCTTGCCATCATCTTGGCCTTGAACAGAAACCATTAGCCCGCCTTTATTAGTACGAACAGGTGTATAACCAAAAGATTCTAGCTCATTTTGGACATAGTCCATGATTTTACCAGTAAAACCAGTTGGTGAAGGAATATTAGTTAATCTTGTAATGTAATCTACGGTTGTTTTCATAATTGCTCCAATCTAAAATATCATCATTCCATTATATCAGAAAAAAATCTTATTGTGCTGGTAGTAAAAAGTTGAGTTTAAATTATTATTAAATCGGAAATTTTTTAAAGTAAGTTCCACTTTCCTTTCCAAACTGGAAGTTAGGTGAGAAGGATTTAAATGGGGAAAGTTATACTCTTTTAAAATCAAAATGATCCATCGTCAGTTTCGACTTGCCCTACCTAATACTGCCTTCGTCTCGTTTTCTCGTCTAATTTTGATTTTATTTAAGTATTAGTCTGATAAGTTATCATTTTTCTTTTATTTGAAAAAGCAATCAGAAAATTTTCTAGATTGCTTTGCTTTATTATTTATTGACCTCTAGGTCATACAAACTCCCTGCTTTTTCGTAGCGAGTGAGGCGTGAGATTTGATTTTTTTCATTGACGAAGACGACGTGAGGTTTATGACTTTTAGCTTCTTCAGGAGTTAAATCAGCATAAGACATAATGATGATATGATCACCAAGGTTGACCAGTTTAGCAGCAGCGCCATTTAGACAAATTTCCCCTTTGCCAGGCTCACCCGCTATAATGTAAGTTTCTAGACGGTTTCCAGTTTCAACATCGGCAATCTGAACTTTTTCATATTCTAGCATACCAGCAGCTTCAAAAAGGACAGGGTCCACAGTGATACTGCCGATGTAATCGACCTCCGCTCCAGTAACAACAGCGCGATGAATTTTTGATTTTAGCATTTGAATGTGCACGATTAGACTCCCTTATTCGTAAATATGATTATCAATTAAACGTGTTTTACCAATGTAGACAGCGATAGCATTCAACACAGGTCTATCAATTAAACCTACAGGTTCAAGTGTTTTCCAATCAACAAATTCAACATAGTCAATCTTTGCCAGAGGTTCATTTTCGATATGTTTGGTCATTGCCAAGGTCAACTTCCCTGTGTCTCTCTCGCCTTCATTAATCATCTTTTGGGCAATAGCTAAGCTTTGAGAGAGGACGAGTGCAGCCTTTCGTTCATCTTTTGAGAGGTAAGAATTACGTGAACTCTTAGCAAGACCGTCAGCTTCGCGTACAATTGGACAACCTACAATTTCAAGATTGAAATTTAAATCCTCGACCATATGTCTGATTACCGCTAATTGCTGGGCATCTTTTTGGCCAAAGTAGGCTTTATTGGGTTCAACGATGTTGAAGAGTTTTCCAACAACAGTACAGACTCCTTGGAAGTGACTAGGACGAGTTTTTCCACAAAGTCCTCCAGTTAGAGTGGACATGTTAATGAAGCTTGAAAAAGTTGGTGAGTACATTTGGCTAGGATCTGGATGGAAAATGAGACTAGCGCCAGCTGTTTGGCAAAGTTCAGAATCTTTTTCAAGATCTCTGGGATAAGTCTCTAAATCTTCAGCTGGTCCAAATTGAATAGGATTGACAAAAATACTGACAACAACATGGTCGTTTTCGGCAACGGCTCTGTCAATCAAACTTTTATGTCCCTCATGCAAATACCCCATGGTTGGAACGAGACCAATGGTTTTACCTTCAGCTTTCCAAGTTCTTACAGCTTGGCGGACTTCTTCAACAGTACGAACAATTTTCATGTATTTGCTGCCTCTTTCTACTTAATAAAGTTTATCAATGATGCTGTCATCAATCTGATATTGATTTTCTGGACCAGGGAAGATCTGTTGGTCAACGTCATCAATAAAGTTTTTGACAGCTTGATCGATAAGTGTGGCAATGTTTGCGTAGCGCTTAACAAATTTTGGAGTGAAATCTGAAAAGAGTCCTAACAAATCAGCATAGACCAGCACCTGACCATCTGTTTGATTTCCTGCCCCGATTCCGATAGTTGGAATATCTAGTGTTTGGGTAATCAATTTGGCTAGTTTGGCTGGAATGGCCTCGAGAACTAGGGCAAATGCACCAGCATCCTGAACAGCTTTAGCATCCTCAAGGAGTTGTTTAGCGGCCATTTCAGTCTTACCTTGGACTTTAAAACCACCGAGGGCATTAATGTGTTGTGGTGTTAAGCCCAGGTGAGCACAAACAGGTATGCCAGCAGCGACCATGGCTTCGATTTGTGGACAAATATTTTTACCACCTTCGAGTTTGACAGCTTGGCAATGCGTTTCTTTCATCAAACGCCCTGCATTCTCTAAAGCCTGTTCAACAGAAATTTGATAAGACATAAAGGGCATGTCTACGATAACTAAAGCATTTTTTGCCCCACGGCACACAGCTTTACCATGATGAATCATGTCTTCCATGGTTACTGAAATAGTATCTTCATAGCCTAGGATGACATTTCCAAGCGAATCACCAACAAGAATGCTATTGACACCGGTACTGTCGATTAGTTTTGCTGTTGAGTAGTCATAGGCGGTTAACATCGTTAATTTTTTACCGTCAATTTTAGCCTTTTGAAAGCTTAATACGGTATTTTTCATGAGAATCTCCTTCTACTAAAAACAGAAAAGGCTTTCAGAATAAAACATATTTAGCTACCATTATAGCAAAAGGTCAGAAAATTACAAATATAAACTGTATAAAAATAAGGGATTAGAACAGATTTTTTTAAAGAGCCTGCTTTAGTCTGATATCAAAAGACTTCATTAGTCTACTGCTTTTAGACATTCTTCAAAGAATTTTAAAAAGACTCAACTTTCGTTTAGTCTTTTTAGTATAAATATAAAATTATGAGATAGTTTACCTTTATCTTTGAGCTGTAAATTCTTCTTGTGCTTTTAGGATGATAGCTGCTAGGCGCTCGATATCACTAATGGTACCACGAAGTTCGAAATCTCCTAGCATTGGAAAGCCAAAACGTTGGCTATATTGTTTGGCAGTTAGACAATATTGATTGTTGAAGTTACGGTTACCTGAGCCAATTATCCCAAAACAGTTTTTGTAATTATCGTGAGCAGAAATAAAATCTCCCAAAGGATTGGTAAGAATTTCGATATCGCCATGATCAATTCCATTTCCCCCTTCAAGGTAAGTAGGCAAGATAGCTACGAATGGCTCATCAACTGGGAAAGTTTCGTGATTAAGATCTTTAATGTTAATTTGGCGCGTGTCAATGTTATGATTCAATTTGAGATAGTCACTCAAACGTTTGACGAAGCTCAGTGTATTGCCACTGAGGCTGATAAAAGCAACAGTTAAGTTGGACATATATTTCTCCTAAAACTAGATATCGTATTGTTAAGGATAGTTTAGCACAATATATGGGACCAAACAAGGCAAAACCACCCCAGTCAATGAGATACTGAAGTGGTTTATTGAATTTTGCTAAAAGTTGAGAAATTCTAGCTAAAATCTATCTATTGTTAGTGTAAAATAATACTCGGAAAAACGTTTACATGTTTTCAAAATAAAAAAAGTCCTATATCCTAGGAAATGACGAAATAACCCAAAAGGATATAGAACCTATGACTATTGTAACAAAGATTGGAAAAATTTTAAAGACTAGTAAACATTTATCTGAGTTAGAAACAGAAATAATGAGTTTGATGAGTAAGGTCTTTACAGAGAGTTTGGCTCATTGCTTAGAACGCTTAGATAAGGAACTTATTTCAGACTACCATAAGGATGGCTGGGAGATTGATAGAATT
>NZ_AQYA01000030.1 GCF_000376985.1 Streptococcus henryi DSM 19005 | reverse complement strand
AAGAAGGCTCTCGTATCTACGCCAAACGGAAAATCGATGTCGAACCCGTTTTTGGCCGATTGAAGAGTGTTTTTGGCGTTCGCAGAGTTCACGTTAGAGGTAATCAAGCCGTCCAAACGGAAGTCGGCTTCCTCTTCATGAGTATGAATCTCACAAAATTGGCCAAGAATCTAGGCTCAAAAACATCACATACTCAAAAACCACACAGTGATTCTTTCATCTTGATTGTTTTCGAGACGGAAATCACTGTGTGGTTTTATTTTGAAGCTAGTTTTTGCCCAGCCTCTATTCAAATTAGCCCACGCTCCCCTCCATTTCATAGGAGATGAGTCTGTTGAGTTCGACGGCGTATTCCATTGGAAGTTCTTTTGTGAATGGTTCTACGAATCCCATGACGATCATTTCTGTGGCTTCTTGTTCTGAGAGGCCACGGCTCATGAGGTAGTAGAGTTGTTCTTCTGAAATTTTTGAGACCTTAGCTTCATGCTCAAGGGCTACTTGTGAGTTGTGGATTTCGTTGAATGGGATGGTATCTGATTTAGAGATGTCATCCATGAGGATAGTATCACATTCAATATGACTGACTGATTTTTTAGAGTCTTTATTGAAGGTAACTTGTCCACGGTAGTCAACTTTTCCTCCTGATTTAGCAATTGATTTTGAAACAATTGAGGAAGAGGTATGCGGTGCGTTATGAATCATTTTAGCACCTGTATCTTGGTGTTGCCCTGCATTGGCAAAGGCAATAGAGAGCATAGTTCCACGCGCTCCTTCTCCGTCCAAATAAACAGATGGGTATTTCATAGTTGTTTTGGCACCAAGGTTTCCGTCAATCCATTCAACAGTAGCATCTTTAAGGGCACGCGCACGTTTTGTAACAAGGTTATAAACGTTATCTGACCAGTTTTGAATGGTTGTGTAGCGCATGTAAGATCCCTCAAGGGCAAAGATTTCAACGATTGCCGCATGGAGACTGTTTGAAGAATAAGTTGGGGCAGTACAGCCCTCAACGTAGTGAACACTTGCTCCTTCGTCAACAATAATTAAGGTGCGTTCAAATTGACCCGTATTTTCATTGTTGATACGGAAATAAGTTTGAAGCGGGATATCCACTTTAACACCTTTAGGGACATAAATGAAGGTTCCGCCAGACCAAACGGCAGAGTTTAGCGCAGCTAATTTATTATCCGTAGGAGGAACAAGTTTAGCAAAATACTGCTTGAAGAGGTCTGGATATTCTTTGAGGGCTGAGTCTGTATCCGTAAAGATGATACCTAGCTTCTCAAACTCTTCTTTCATGTTATGGTAAACCACTTCTGATTCATATTGGGCTGAAGCTCCGGCCAAGTAAGCACGTTCTGCTTCAGGGATTCCGATACGTTCAAAGGTTTCCTTGATTTTTTCAGGGACATCATCCCAGTCACGGGCTGGTTTATCAGATGCTTTTTGATAGTAAATAATATCATCAAAGTTGATGTCTGATAGGTCGGCTCCCCAGGTTTGCATTGGCATCTTTTTGAAAGCCGCCAGTGATTTGAGACGGAAGTCTAGCATCCATTCAGGTTCACCCTTGGCTGCTGATAATTCACGAACCACTTCTTCGCTCAAACCTTTTCCTGTTGAGTAGACAGGGGTAACATCGTCATGAAAACCAAATTTATATTCACCAAGGTCAATTGGCTTTGGTTCTACTTTTTCATTTTCTGACATATTCTGTTCTCTTTCGTTTTTTCTATTTCACAGTTGCTCTAACCAAGTCGGCTAGCTATGAACTGTTACTATCTATTTCTCTTAAGTTTAAAAGACTTCAATCTCTACTGCTGCTTTCGCTCCTGGTGCGATTACATCTCACTACGTTCCACTCTCCTCCTTCAGCGCTTGCTAAAGCAAGGCGTTTCAGGACGCTAGTTTCCAGTGAAACTAGCTCGGAGACTGACTAAGTCGCTTCAAGCAGTATAATCGACTGCTTTCGCTCCTGGCGCGATTACATCTCACTACGTTCGATGGATTTTTTGAGGGCATTCCAGGCAAGCGTTGAGCATTTGATGCGTTGTGGGAATTTTGACACGCCAGCTAAGAAGCTAGCTTCTCCTAGTCTTTTCTGACTGTCAGCTTTTTCACCTTGGACCATTTTAGAAAAAATGTCTGCTAATTCCAAGGCCTGGTCCTTTGTTTTGCCAATAACGGCATCTGTCATCATGCTGGATGAAGCTGTAGAGATAGTACAGCCATCACCCGCAAAGGCAATATCCGAAATGACATCACCGTCAAACTTAACAGACAAATTAATAACATCACCACAAGTAGGGTTATTTAGGTTAATTTGTTCAACATCTTCCAGAACCCCGTGATGGTGAGGATTTTTAGAATGATCAGCAACCACTGCCATATAAAGGCTATCTAATCTAGAAAGTGCCATTGAAAAACTCCTTTGTTTTTAAAATCGCATCAACAAGCTTATCACAGTCAGCTTTTGTGTTGTAAATGTAAAAGCTGGCGCGGGCAGCTGATGAGATTCCCAGATGATTAATGAGGGGCTGAGCACAATGATGACCAGCTCGAACAGCTACCCCTTCATAATCTAGGGCAGTCGCCACATCATGTGGATGTAAGCCATCAATGTTAAAAGCTATAACCCCTGCATGCTGGCTTGGATCTTGAGGGCCATAGACAGTCAATCCCTCAATAGCCTGCAATTTTGGCAAGACATAATTAACCAATTCTTGTTCATAGGCATGAATTTGGTCCATACCAAGTTCAGTAAGATAGTCAAGAGCAGCTCCCAAGGCAATGGCACCTGCAATATTAGGTGTGCCAGCCTCAAATTTCCAAGGTAATTCCTTCCAAGTAGCTTCCTGTTCATAGACAAAATCAATCATCTCGCCACCAAATTCAACAGGCGACATTTGATTAAGGATTTCTTCCTTACCATAAAGGACACCGATCCCTGTAGGAGCTAGCATTTTATGCCCTGATAAGGTATAGAAGTCACAATCTAGGTCTTGAACGTCAATAGCCATATGAGGGGCTGATTGAGCACCGTCAACTACCATGTAGGCACCAACGCCATGAGCCAGCTCTGCTATTTCCTTAACAGGTGCAATAGCACCTAGAACATTTGAGACATGGGCTAGGCTGACGAACTTTGTCTTTGGTGACAATTTGCTGCGCAGATCATCCACATCAAGGGCACCATCTTTAATGTAAGCATAGACCAACTTAGCTCCTGTCTTGCGACAAGCCTCTTGCCAAGGGATGATGTTTGAATGGTGCTCCATGATGGAAATGAGAACCTCATCACCCTCCTGCAAAATCTCTTCTGCGAACTTGGCTAGCCAGTTAAGACCTGTTGTAGTGCCACGCGTGAAGAGAACTTCCTTAGTTGACTTGGCATTAATAAAGCTACGTACTTTTTCACGACTAGCTTCATAGGCTGCCGTCGCACGCTCTGCTAGGGTATGAACTCCACGATGCACATTGGCATTGGTGGTGTGATAGTAGTCATTTAGAGCATCTAAGACCTGCTGGGGCTTTTGCGTAGTAGCAGCATTGTCAAGATAAACAAGAGGTTCGTCGTTGACAATTTGATCTAATATGAGAAAATCCTGACGAATTTTTTTTATATCTAACAATAAAATCTCCTCTTTCTTACTTTCTATTTTGACACACCTATTAGGTGTCCAAAACTATTAACGTTTATCTAATTTGCTATCTAAGACTGCAACCATTTCGTCACGAACATCTTTGACTGGAATTTCAGTAATAACTGATCCCAGGAATCCACGGATAACTAAGCGCTCTGCAGTATCCTTGTCCAAGCCACGGCTCATGAGGTAGTACATGTCTTCTGGGTCAACTTGACCGATTGAGGCAGCGTGTCCAGCCGTGACTTCATTCTCATCAATGAGGAGAATTGGGTTGGCATCTGAGCGGGCCTGGTCAGAAAGCATAAGAACACGACTCTCTTGTTGAGCATCTGCTCCTTTAGCTCCCTTGATGATATGACCAATACCGTTGAAGGTCAGTGTCCCACGCTCAAGGATAACTCCATGTTGAAGGATATGGCCCACAGAATTGTGTCCATAGTTTGTGACGCGCGTGTCAATCCCTTGAACCTGACGACCTGATGAAGCTGCCACAACCTTAAGGTTAGCATGGCTGCCATTTCCGATTAAGTCTGAATCAAAGTCCGCGATGACATTACCTTCATTCATAACACCAAGTGCCCAGTCGATGGTAGCATCATTACCATGACGACCGCGACGGCTGATGTAGGTTGTCACATTATCACCCAAACGGTCGATAGAAGCAAACTTAATTTGGCTACCATCCAAGGCGACAACCTCAACACCAATATTAGCAGTCGCTTTTTCCTGACCTTGACCAATGGTTTCAAAACGCTCCAAGTAGCTGAATTTTGAATGACGGCCAGCGATGATAAGGATATGTTTGTTCAATGGCACAGCTGATGAGCTATCTTGGTAAAAGAGACCTTCGATAGGCTGGTCAATTTCAACATTATCAGGGACATAGAGAACAGCTGCGCTATTAAAGTATGCAGTATGATAAGCAGCAAGTTTGTCTTCGTCAAATGGACGAGCAGATCCAAAATGCTTTTCAATGACCTCTGGAATTTCTTCCAAGGCTGAGTAAAAATCTGTGAAAACAACACCTTTGGCTAATAAGTCAGCTGGTACTTGTTCAAAGACAGTCTGTGTACCCACTTGAACCAATTTCAAGTTGTCTCCAGTTGCAGTAAAATCTGGTACATTAGCAGACGCTTCACTGTCAGCGATTGTCCCGTCACCAAGATTCCAGCGGTGGAACTTGACACGTTCAATAGTTGGTAATTCTAGCTCTGCCATTTTTTCAAAAGCCGCCAAACGACGATCTTGCAACCAAGCTGGTTCAGCGTGGGCTTGTGAAAAGTTTATGATTGTTTCTTTAGTCATAGGTCCTCCTTTATCTTTTAGAAGTCAATGACTTTTAAACTTCTTCGCTGTACTCAAGGCCAAGTTCTTCAGCCAATTTAGCGTAACCTTCTTTTTCCAAGCGAGCAGCAAGGCTAGCGTCACCTGAGAGAACTACACGACCATCCATCATGATATGAACCACATCTGGAGTAATGTAGTTGAGGAGACGTTGGTAGTGAGTGATGATCATAGCACCAAAGCCTTCACCACGCATGGCATTAACACCTTTTGAAACCACTTTAAGGGCATCAATATCAAGACCTGAGTCAATTTCATCAAGAAGGGCAAATTTAGGTTCAAGCATAAGGAGTTGAAGAATTTCATTACGTTTTTTCTCACCACCTGAGAAACCTTCATTGAGGTAACGCTCTGCCATTTCTTCTTTCATGCCAAGAAGTTCCATTTTTTCATCCAATTTTGTGATGAAATCCATAACTGAGATTTTATCCTCGTCTTCTTTACCAGCATTCATAGCTGCGCGGATAAATTCTGCATTTGTGATTCCTGGAATTTCTGATGGGTATTGCATAGCAAGGAAAAGTCCCAAGCGGGCACGTTCGTCAACTTCCAGGTCTAGGATATTTTGACCATCAAAAAGAATTTCACCTTCAGTCACTTCATAGTTTGGGTTACCCATAATAGCTGCTGAAAGTGTTGATTTACCAGTACCATTTGGTCCCATGATAGCCGCAATTTCACCAGTCTTAAGCGTCAAGTTCACGCCTTTAAGAATTTCTTTATCTTCGATAGACACATGAAGATTTTTTATTTCAAGTACAGACATTTGTACAACTCCTTTTTCATTTATAGCTGCACAGAGAACTCCCCGTGCGGTGTTTTTGGAAAAATCAGACAGTTTATACTGCTAAAAACTGTTAAATTTCTGATATCTAGCCCTCAAGCTCCCTTGATGAAGTAGCTGCTAGGATATCAGTACATTTAAAATTATAACAAAAAAAGCCTTAATAGGCTTTCCTTATGTTTACTTTTTCCTGGTTTTCCATTTGAGAAGAGTCGCCTGTCGATAGTCACTATTCCCAATGAATTTCAGAAGATTAAAGAGCGGTGTTCGTCCTACTCCCCAGATTTCTATACCCTCAATCAGGATTTCTATACCAAACAGAAGTCCCACCATAAGTAAGACACCACCAATTGGACTAGAAAGATTAAGCAAGAGAGATGTTAGGGAGAAAAGCATAGCGATTCCATAAACGACCAATACTGCTCCGCGATGGGTGAAGCCCATAGCCAAGAGACGGTGATGGAGATGCATTTTATCTGGTTCATAGAATTTCTGGCCAGATAAGGTTCTACGGATGATTGCAACACCGGTATCAATAATTGGGACTCCTAAAATAATAACAGGAGTTACAACTGCAACAGCGGTAGCATTTTTCAAACCCTGAAGAGACAAAACTGAAATCAAGAAACCTATCAAGAGGGCCCCTGTATCTCCAAGGTAGATAATAGCTGGGTTGTAATTATAAGGGAAGAATCCTGCAATTGAAGCAATCAGTACAAAGATTGTCAGCGTCAAAAAGAGGTTTGGCATAGGTAAAAAGAACTGGGAAACAATACCCATGGTCAGCAAGCTGATAATAGCAACACCACTAACCAATCCATCCAATCCATCCATTAAGTTAACTGCATTTGTGATACCGACAATCCAAATAATGGTAAAGATAAAGGTAAAGAAACCGTTAAATTCAAGCAAAGGTCCCCCAAACGGAATCTTAAAACTATCAAATCTAAAGTCTGTAAAGAACCAGATAACCAGAGCACCTACTACAATACCTAAGAGCTTCAGTTTAGGTGATAATTCTACAATATCATCAATCAATCCAGTTACAGCAATAATGACAGCCCCTACTGTTATAGGGAGAATAAAATCAAAATAGGTTTGCCCTAAAAAATTTCGTTCTGTCACAAAGGGCATGATAATCAAGGTACTGATTAAAAAAGAAATTAGAATCGCCAATCCCCCTGCAGTTGGCATAGGAACCTTATTAATACGTCTTGCATTCGGGTTATCAACAGCCCCAATTCGAAAAGCTAAGAATCTAACCAAAGGAGACAAAATCAGGGAAATTAAGAAAGCTCCTATCAAGACCAGGATATATTCAATGGTAAAAGAATTCATATTACACCAAATCTATCAATTGTAGTTTTTGAACAGCATCATCCATTAACAGCTGAACGCCATGTTCTTGGAGATAAGCGCGTGTTTTAGTACCAGGAGCTGCATGTTCTAACATACGAGCATACATGACATTAGCAAAATAACTTGGTTTATTAACTAAATTAAGCAAAACAGTCATATGATAAGCATCAGACTGTTTATATAACTCTGAAGCTTCAACAGGAAAATCAACCGTTTTAGAAAAAAGTACAGCATCTTCCAGACTAGCAAAATCCAACACATAGTGAACGTAGTCAGCTGGTTCCACTGCTTCCTCAGACTCTTCAACAGCCTGCTCATTCATAGCTTCGTCCGCGACAGCTTCCATTATTTCTTCGATTTTTTCAAGCTTTTCATGGGCATCCGTGTCACCTTTAGAGCGCATGCTTTGTTTCAATGTCTTGAAAAAATCTTCTGGGGACATATTTGATACATCACCAAGATCTGCTAAATCTTCAAAGTTTAAATCTTTATTAATTTCAGACTTAGTCACAAAGACATCAATACGATCTTTCCTTGGTGTCACGCGAAAACTGAGCATACCACTGTTTTTGAAATTATCAGGCAGATCAAGTTCATCCATAACGTTATAGAAAAACTCCTCAGTCTTTTCTTGAGGGATAAGGAAGTCCTTAAGCTCCATGCCATGTTCTTCCAAATCCTCCATGCTAATTGTTATTTTCAGTGTCGTCTCACTGATTTGTTTCATTTCCATACTAATTCACCTCGCACGAGTAGTTATTTCATTATACAGTAAATATGACCATATTTCAATTTCAAGGCTAGTCTTGGTAATAGCAGAGCTAGTAATAACCCGTTAATACTCTTTTAAAAACAAAATGATAGACGTCAGTTTCGACTTGCCCTACCCTAGTACTTTCGTCTTACTTCCTTGACTGATTTTGATTTTATTTGAGTATAAAACCACTTAAAAAGCTGTTTATCTTCTGTTAGAAATCTCCGATTTCAACTATTCTTTATAGTAAAAAAGACTGGACACAAGGTCCAATCCCTAAATAGTTTCATCAAGTAATGATAATGGAAGTTTCTTAAAAAATCCAAGTCACAAAAGAATAGATTAACAAGATTGTTCCAAGGACAATACGGTATTTCCCAAAGACAGTAAAATCGTGTTTTTTAACGTAATCTGTTAAGAACTTAATGGCATAGAGACTGACAACAAAGGCTGTCACACTAGCAACCAATAGGATAAGAACTTGTCCAAAGTTAAGGATATTGCCATCTAAAAAGAATTTAACTGCTTTAAGACCACTGTAACCAAACATTGTTGGAATAGCTAAAAAGAAAGTGAAGTCTGTTGCAACAGCACGACTAGTCCCAACAATAATAGCCCCCAAGATTGTGGCACCTGAACGACTCGTACCAGGAACAATTGCTAAAACTTGAAAAATACCAATCATGAGCGCTGTCTTATAAGACATACGAGCCAAGCTTGTTACTTTTGGTTCTGTGTCAGCATTGCGTTTTTCAATCCAAATAAAAGCAATCCCGTAAACAATCAAAGCAATGGCAATTGGTACCATAAAGTTAAAGTGAGCTTCAAACCAATCATCAAAAGGAAGAGCAATAATAATTGATGGAATACAAGCAATGGCAACCTTTAACCACAACTGCCAAGTCAAACGCACCTCACGCGCTGATTTCCCTGGCTGGAATGGATTTAAACGTTCAAAATAAATCACAATAACGGCTAAGATAGCACCCAATTGAATAACAATGTTAAACATGTCAATAAAATCTTGACTTTGATTAAGAGTCATAAACTCTTGTACCAAGATCAGATGTCCTGTACTAGATACAGGAAGCCACTCAGTGATTCCTTCAACAATCCCTAGAAAAAGAGCTTTTAATAATTCAATAATCAGCATGATATCTCCTCAAAAATATGTTCCCCTCATTATAACAAAATTTTGAATAAATAGACGGCTTTAACCTTAAATTTATATTTCTAAACTTATATACTTCCATACATTTTATAGAACAATGGGTAACCAGTATCTTTTACAAAAATATAAGCTAGCAACGATTGACTGATAATTGAATTTTTTACCAAAAAATGTCTAAATATTCCGATTCAAAGACCACTTATATTGAAATCAAGGCTCTTTTCCTGTAAAATATAAGCATATTACTAAATTAGGAGTTTTTAATGAAAAAAGTACTTTTAAGCTTATTCGCTGCTGTACTACTTGCCTTTGGCGGCATGTCAACCGTACAAGCAGACGAGTACCTCCGTGTTGGGATGGAAGCAGCTTACGCTCCTTTCAACTGGACACAGAACGATGATTCAAACGGAGCTGTTCCAATTGAAGGGACAAATCAATACGCTAACGGTTATGATGTTCAAATTGCTAAAAAAATTGCTCAATCAATGGACAAGGAACTGTTGGTTGTTAAAACATCATGGACAGGATTGATTCCAGCACTTACATCTGGAAAAATTGACATGATTGCTGCTGGTATGAGCCCAACTGAGGAACGTAAACAAGAAATTGCCTTCTCAGATGCCTACTACACTAGTGAACCAGTTTTGGTCGTTTCAACAGATGGGGATTTTGCTAATGCTAGCACAATTGAAGATTTTTCAGGTGCTAAAATTACTGCACAACAAGGTGTTTGGCACGTCAACCTTCTACCTCAACTAGTTGGTGCCAACGCACAAACACCGATGGGTGACTTCTCTCAAATGCGTCAGGCCCTTGCTTCAGGAATTATTGATGCCTACATCTCTGAGCGTCCAGAAGCTATGACAGCTGAAAGTGCCAACAAAAAATTCAAAATGATCACACTTGATCCTGGTTTCGAGGTTTCTGAATCAGATGCTGCCATCGCTGTTGGTCTTCGTAAGGATGATACTGAAAATCTTGTTAAAGTCAACGCCGTTCTTGAGACGATTTCAGAAGACGAACGTGTTGCACTCATGGATGACATGATTGCTAAGCAACCTGCTGAAAGCAGTGATGAGGAAGAGACACCAAACTTCTTCCAGCAAGTTTGGGCAATTCTTAAAAAGAACTGGAAACAATTCCTACGAGGTACAGGTATTACACTTCTTATCTCAATGGTTGGTACCATTGTTGGTCTCTTTATCGGTTTGTTGATTGGTGTTTATCGAACAGCTCCAAAAGCAGCAAACAAAGCGCTAGCTCTTCTTCAAAAAGTCTTTGGTTGGTTCCTTAATGTCTACATTGAAGTATTCCGTGGGACTCCTATGATTGTACAATCTATGGTTATCTATTACGGGACTGCTCAAGCCTTTGGAATTTCTATCGACCGTACACTCGCTGCGATCTTCATCGTATCAATCAATACCGGTGCTTACATGAGTGAGATTGTACGCGGTGGTATCTTCGCCGTTGATAAAGGGCAATTTGAAGCTGCAACAGCCCTTGGATTCACACACGGTCAAACCATGCGCAAGATTGTCCTTCCTCAAGTTATTCGCAATATCTTGCCTGCAACTGGTAATGAATTTGTCATCAATATCAAGGATACATCTGTGTTGAACGTTATCTCAGTTGTTGAACTTTATTTCTCAGGAAATACAGTGGCTACTCAGACTTACCAATACTTCCAAACCTTCACAATCATTGCCCTCATTTACTTCGTGCTCACCTTCACTGTGACTCGCATCTTGCGCTATATTGAAAAACGTTTTGATGCTGACACATACACAACTGGTGCTAACCAAATGCAAACGGAGGTCGTGAAATAATGTCACAAGCAATACTTGAAATTAAACATTTGAAAAAATCTTTTGGGCAAAACGAAGTTCTTAAAGATATCTCCCTCTCTGTTAATAAAGGAGAGGTGATCTCAATCATTGGATCATCAGGTTCTGGGAAATCAACTTTCCTTCGTTCTATTAACCTTTTGGAAGAACCAACTGCTGGTGAAATCCTTTTCCACGGTGAAAATGTCTTGGACAAAGGTTACGATTTAAACAATTATCGTGAGAAACTTGGTATGGTTTTCCAATCCTTCAACCTATTTGATAATCTCAATGTTCTCGAAAATGCAATTGTAGCTCAAACAACTGTATTAAAACGCCCACGTTCAGAAGCGGAAGCTATTGCCAAAGAAAACCTCAACAAAGTTGGTATGACTGAACAATACTGGAAGGCTAAACCTAAACAACTTTCTGGCGGACAAAAACAACGTGTGGCTATCGCCCGTGCCCTTTCTGTCAATCCAGAAGCCATGCTCTTCGATGAGCCTACTTCTGCTCTTGACCCAGAAATGGTTGGAGAAGTTCTTAAAACTATGCAAGACCTGGCTAAATCAGGCTTGACCATGATTATCGTAACCCACGAAATGGAATTTGCCAAAGACGTCTCTGACCGTGTCATTTTCATGGATCAAGGCCTTATCGCCGAAGAAGGCACACCTGAGCAAATCTTTGAAAACCCAAAAGAAGAGCGTACAAAAGAGTTCTTGAAACGTTTCTTGAAATAAGAATTACCCTAATAAAAAACAGCCTCCCAACAAAAACCGTTGGGGGCTGTTTTTTAGATTGTGATTTTTGTTAAGTATAACCTTAAAAATCCCAGGAAAGTTTCTCACTTTTCTGGGACTTCTTTATCGTCTTAATTTTTCGGGTTTTTCAACATAACTTCTGACAACTGTACCACATGAGGCACAGACATCCATGAATAATTTTTGACCACTACTGAAAACAGCTCCTCTCGGTCTGACGTTAGAATAGCCAGTTGTTTGTTCTGCTTCCAGCAAGTCACTTCCGCCACAATATGGACAGGTCTTTTCGTTTAACACAGCAATCACCTTCTATCTAGATTATTAAAATAATCTCTTCTATCTTGCCTTCAAAGCTGACAGAATCTGTGTGCGAATATCATCCACACCATTTGGTGAATTTGGCAAGAAGATTGTTTGGTTTCCACCTGATGCGAATTGGTTAAGGGTGTCTAGGTATTGGTTGGTCAAGAGAATGGACATGATTTGTTCTTCTGACATGCCAACATTAGCATCCTTGAGTTCTTGGATAGACTCTGCCAAACCATCAACAATAGCCTTACGTTGTTGGGCAATACCAACACCATGAAGACGATCTTTTTCAGCTTCTGCTTCGGCTGCAGTAACAATTTTAATCTTATCTGCGTTAGCCAATTCTTGAGCTGCAACACGTTTACGTTGGGCTGCATTAATTTCATTCATAGATTGCTTAACTTCAGCATCTGGCTCAACCTTAGTAATCAAGGTCTTAACAATGATGTAACCATAAGTAGACATTTCTTCAGCCACCTGATGTTGAACTTCAAGTGCGATTTCATCTTTTTTCTCAAAGAGTTCATCCAAGGTTAATTTAGGGACAGATGAACGCAAGGCATCCTCAATATATGATTTAATTTGAGCTTCTGGTTTCATCAATTTATAGTAAGCGTCTGTAACATTCTGTTCGTTAACACGATATTGTGTCGCAACATTCAAAGTAACAAATACATTGTCTTTGGTCTTTGTTTCTACGACAATTTCGCTTTGGAGCAAACGCAGTTGCACTCGCGCAGCAATTTTATCAATCCCAAAAGGCAAACGAACATGAATACCAGAGGTAGCCGTTTTTTGATAGCGACCAAAGCGCTCAATAATTGCGACAGATTGCTGGCGCACCACATAAAGCGTGCTGACAACAACACTTAACACGATAAGAAAAAGGAAAACAAGTACAATTATGGTTGTTAACATGAGTAAATCCTCCAAAAATCATTTGTCCTTATTGGAACATAAGCTAGAACCAATAGCAATGGCTGCACAAAACAAGATAAACCAAGTAGTGTTCATATTTATCACCTCTTGTTCGCTTTAATTAATACAACTTTACTCTTAATGAGAATAAAAGTCAACAATTTATCTGATATTTTAACGTTAAAATGGATTCATAAATATGAAAAAAGGAGTCTGCCCCTACAGTGACAAACTCCTCTGACTTCAATATTTATAAGATTATTATACAACTTTCCCCACCCCAGTCAAGAAAAAACTGTCATCTTAAAAAACATAAGTATCTAGTCATACCAAGGGTTAATGGATGAATCAACCTATTATTCTAGTCTCATACAAGCAGGTTATAAAGGCTTTCATTTCCATGTAAATTAATATAAGATGGGTCAAATTCAGACAGGCGAGAAATCAAAGTTGGATAGTCATTTTTATCGCCAAGAGTGATACCAATTAATACTGGCCCCGTTCCCTTATTAGCACGTTTGATATACTCAAAACGTGTGATATCATCATTTGGTCCCAAGATATTATTCACAAATTCTCTAAGGGCACCTGGACGCTGCGGGAAATTGACCACAAAGTAATGTTTCACCCCATCATAAATAAGGGCACGTTCTTCCATCTCTTGCATGCGGTTGATATCATTGTTACCGCCAGAAATGATACAAACGACTGTTTTACCTTTAATATCGTCCTTCATAACCTCTAAAGCAGCAATTGATGCTGCGCCAGCAGGTTCAGCAATGATACCTTGTTTAGAATACATATCAATTAAAGTCTCGGAAATCAAGCCCTCATCAACTCCAACAAGCTTATCAACATGGCGACGAGCAACTTCATACGTTGTGTCTCCAACTCTTTGAACAGCAATACCATCAGCAAATTTGTCGATTTTTTCGAGTTTTACAGGACGACCTTTGTCAAAGGCTGCACGCATGCTTCTAGCGCCACTTGCCTCAACACCAACAACTTCAATCTCAGGAGCCACATCTTTAATATAAGTTGAAACACCTGAAATCAAACCGCCTCCACCGACAGGAACAAAGATTTGATCAAATACAACCCCATCTTCTTGAGCTTGTTCATAAATTTCATAAGCAACTGTCCCCTGACCTGCCTGAACATTAGCATTATCAAAAGGATCAATAAAAGTCATACCTTCAGCTTTCGTAAATTCTTGAGCTGCTTGAGCAGAGGCATCAAAAGTGTCTCCAACCAATTTAATAGTTACAAAAGGGCCACCAAAAAATTTAACCTGACCAATCTTTTGTTGTGGTGTAGTTACAGGCATAAAGATAGTAGCTGGAATCTTCATCTCATGACAGGTAAAAGCTACACCTTGGGCGTGATTTCCCGCTGAAGCACAAACGACACCACGTTTCTTCTCTTCCTCTGTCAATTCATGAATAGCATAGTAAGCACCGCGAATTTTAAAAGAACGAACTTTTTGCATATTTTCACGTTTCAAATAAACTGTTGCCCCGTATTTTTCAGACAAGTATCGGTCAAAATCTAAAGGCGTACGTTCAACAACATCTTTTAAAACACCATAGGCACGCACAACATCTTTTGCTGTTATCATATATTTACCTTCTTTGTTCAAAATTTTCTGTCTATTTCTAATATTATAACATAATTTAATCCAACTGAGTCTCTGTTTTTTCTATTTTCAGCATTTTCCTGAAAACAGCATATCAATAAATGTAACTAAGATTCACCTCACAACAAAAAGGGCTTTCGCCCTTTTCTTATCCAATCCAAAATTAGGAATGGTTGTTTATTATCTATTAGTTATAGATTTTGAATGCATCATCATCGTTTTGACCAACGAATGGCATTGCTTTACGAAGTTCAGCACCAACTTTTTCAATTTCAAGGTCAGCGGCTGCTGCACGGTATGCTTCAAGTTTTGGACGACCAGCTTTGTAGTCGTTAACGAAATCATCAGCGAATTTACCTGATTGGATGTCAGCAAGTACACCTTTCATGTTTTCTTTCACTTGTTCAGTGATAACACGTGGACCTGAAACGTAGTCACCAAATTCAGCAGTGTTTGAAATTGATTGACGCATTTTCTTGAAACCACCTTCGTAACAAAGGTCAACGATAAGTTTCATTTCATGAAGAACTTCGAAGTATGCCAATTCTGGAGCATAACCAGCTTCTGTAAGAACTTCGAAACCAGCTTGGATAAGAGCAGTCAAACCACCACAAAGAACTGCTTGTTCACCGAACAAATCTTCTTCAGTTTCTTCTTTAAATGTTGTTTCCATCAAACCAACGCGAGCTGATCCAACACCTTTAGCCCACGACATCGCGATGTCTTTAGCATTTCCAGTAGCATCTTGGTAAACAGCGTAAAGTGCTGGTACACCAAAACCTTCTGTGTAAGTACGACGAACAAGGTGACCAGGACCTTTAGGAGCACACATGAAGACGTCAACAGATTCTGGAGCTTTGATATAACCAAAATGAATGTTGAAACCATGAGCAAAACCAAGTGCATTACCAGCTTCAAGGTTTGGTGCAACTTCTGCTGCATAAACGTCAGCTTGGATTTCGTCTGGAGCCAAAATCATGATAACGTCAGCCAATTTAGTAGCTTCTGCTACTTCATAAGTGTCAAAACCATCTTCTTTAGCTTTGTCAAATGATTTACCAGCACGTACACCGATGATGACATCATAACCTGAATCACGCAAGTTTTGTGCGTGAGCATGTCCTTGTGAACCGTATCCGATTACGGCAATTTTTTTGCCTGCAAGTGCATCAACTTTAACGTCTTTTTCGTATTCCATTGTTACTGCCATAGTATATGTATCTCTTTTCTAATAAAATATATTCTACTCTTGAAAAATCACCCGATAGGTAAATTCATAAGTATTAAAATCTGCCATTAGGGCAAGGATTAACTAAAATTAGGGGCGGATTAAGAGAAATCTCTCGAGAATCCAGTTGCTCCAGTACGAGCTAAGTTTTGGATGCCGTAAGGTTTGACAACTCGAATCAGAGCTTCAATCTTATCGGCGTCACCAGTCACCTGAATAGTGATTGATTTTGGTGCAACGTCAACAACGCTTGCGCGGAAAGGCTGAATGACGGCCAAAATTTCTGCACGTTTGCTTGTTGGAGCGGACAATTTAACCAAAATAACTTCTCGTTCCAAGTGAGGAATATCGGTAATATCGCGAACTCGTATAACATCAATCAAGCGATTAAGCTGTTTGATGATAAGTTCTACCTCTTCCAAAGTATCGACATCAATAATGATTGTGATACGTGAAATATCAGGATCAACCGTATGTCCAACCGAGATAGACTCGATATTAACTTGACGACGAGAAAGAACACCCGTGAAACGGTTCAATACACCTGTTGAGTTTTTCAGTTTTGCTGTTAACATTCTACGCATTAAACTTCACCCCCAACATTTCTGCATTTGATTTTCCTGATGGTACCATCGGATAAACATGTTCACGGTTGGAAATGTTAATCTCAATCAGCATTGGTCGATTTTCAGTAATAACTTTAAGGTCTTCTTCCAAAGTATTTGGATTTGAAAACTTATAATGAGCAATTCCATAGGCTTCTGCCATTAATTGGAAATTTGGTTCATCATCAAAAGTAGATTCTGAACGATGCTCATCATAGAAAGACTCTTGCCACTGACGAACCATACCAAGTGAGTGATTGTTTATCAAAACAACCTTGATTGGTACACCATAACCATTGAGAATCGCTAATTCTTGGTTAGTCATTTGGAAACCACCATCCCCTACAAAGAGGATAACTTCCTTATCGGGATTAGCTAGTTTGGCACCGACTGCTGCCGGAATACCAAATCCCATAGTTCCAAGACCTCCAGATGTGACAATCTGACGTTCATACTTGTATGGATAGAATTGGGCAGCCCACATTTGATGTTGTCCAACGTCTGTAACAACGATAGCTTCACCGTCTGTAATCTTACCAATTGTTTCAATAGCGTGTTGTGGTTTGATGATGTTTTCATCAAAGTCATAACCAAATGGAGCTTTTGCCTTATTAGCCAAGACATGTTCAGTCCATTCTCCATGACGTGTTTTAACAGTTTCAGTCTCAAGTAAAATTTGCAGAGCTTTCTTAGCATCACCAACGATTGGAATTTGTGTTTTGACAACTTTACCAATTTCAGCTGGATCAATATCCACATGGGCAACTATTGCATGTTTAGCAAAGGTTGCTGGATTTCCTGTCAATCTGTCCGCAAAACGTGAACCAAAATTAATCATGAAATCAGCTTCGCTCATTGCCATATTAGCCGCATAAGAACCGTGCATACCACCCATTCCTAGAGATAATGGATGTTCAATAGGCATCACACCGAGACTTAATAGAGTTGATACTACTGGAATGTTATAACGTTCCGCAAATGCAACCAACTCCTCAGAAGCACCTGAATAGTTAGCACCACCGCCGGCAATGATAACCGGCTTCTTAGACTTCTTAAGTTGAGTCAAAATTTTCTGAACCTGAAGAGTGTTAGGCTCAACTGTTGGCTGATAACTTGGAATGTTGACCGTAGGGTCGTTATAATGAGTCGTTTTAGCTTCAGAAACGTCTTTTGGAAGGTCAATAACAACTGGACCAGGACGTCCTGTTGTCGCAATATGAACAGCTTCAGTAATAATACGAGGAATGTCAGTGACATGACGAACTTGATAGTTATACTTGGTAATTGGCATTGTGATACCAATGATATCCGCCTCTTGAAAGGCATCTTTACCAATACCAGGAGTCGTCACCTGACCTGTGAAAACAAGCATTGGAACGCTATCGCTCATACCATCTGTAATTCCTGTAATAGCGTTTGTTGCTCCCGGACCAGATGTTACCAAAGCAACACCAATTTTACCAGTTGACTTAGCATAGCCTTCTGCTTCATGGACCGCACCTTGCTCATGTCGAGCTAAAATGTGGCGAATACCTTTAAAGCTATAAATGGCATCATATAAAGGAAGGACACTACCACCAGGATAACCGAAGATTGTTTCAACACCTAAATTTGCTAAAGTTTCAAGCACTAGGTCTGATCCTGTTTTTGCTTCTTTTAATTTAATCTGCTTCACAAGCTCCTCCTTTTCAATTATATTTCGAATTATCAAAAAATTCAAAAAGCTTGTATCTATGATAACATTTTTTAAAAATAAAGCAAGTAGATGAAGGCATTAATCTTCATTATTACTTGCTTTTTTATTTATTATTTTATTTACTAGCTTTTTCTGCAGCTTCACGCTCAGCTTTGCGTTCTTGGAATTCTTCTTCTGTCATCATTGAGCCACCGAAGTTAGCTGATGAAGCAAAGTGAGTATAACGACGTAGCCAGCCACTTGAAATTTTAGACTTAAATGGTTTGAGACCTTTGCGACGCTCTGCCAATGTCGCATCATCAACCATCAAATCAATGGTACGGTTTGGAAGGTCGATAACAATTTCATCGCCATCTTCAATAAGAGCGATATTTCCTCCCTCAGCAGCTTCAGGCGAAACGTGACCAATGGCAATACCACGTGTAGCACCTGAGAAGCGTCCGTCTGTGATAAGGGCAACATCTTTACCAAGACCACGACCTACAATCTTAGATGTCGGTGCAAGCATTTCTGGCATACCAGGTCCACCTTGAGGGCCTTCATAACGAATAACCACAACGTGTCCCTTTTGAACAGTTCCATTGTCAATCAACTCAAGAGCTTCATCTTGAGAGTCACAACAGATAGCCTTACCACGGAAAGTTGTTACTGATGGATCAACTCCTCCGACCTTGATAACAGAACCATCTTGGGCAATGTTACCATAGAGGATTGACAATCCTCCAACTGGTGAGATTGGGTCTTCAATTGGATGGATGATTTCTTTATCTTTGATTTCAGCGCCAGCCACATTTTCCTTAAGCGTCTTACCAGTTACCGTAATGCGGTCACCCTTGATAGAACCCTTTTTAATCAATTGGTTAATGATAGCTGGAACACCGCCTGCTTCATGAACGTCATGCATGGTGTAAACACTTGACGGCGCAATTTTAGAAAGGTAAGGTGTTTTCTTAGCAATTTCGTTAATGTCTTTAAGATCGTATTCGATACCAGCTTCACGCGCGATGGCCAAAGTATGAAGAACAGTGTTTGTTGAACCACCCATAGCCATATCAAGGGCAAAAGCATCATCAATAGCTTCTTTAGTGATGATATCACGTGGTTTCAAGTCATTCTTGATATTATCCATCAAATGTTTTGCAGCTTGACGAACCAATTCGCGACGAGCATCAGAAACAGCCAAAGTTGTTCCATTTCCTGGCAAGGCCAAGCCCATCACTTCCATGAGACAGTTCATTGAGTTGGCAGTAAACATACCTGAACATGAACCACAAGTTGGACAGGCATTTTGCTCCAAGAAGTCTAGTTCTTGTTTAGTCATATCACCAGCTTGGTAAGTACCCACAGCTTCAAAGAGGCTAGAAAGGGTTGCTTGGTGACCAGTCATGTCAACTCCACCCTTCATAGGCCCACCTGAACAGAATACTGCAGGGACATTGGTACGCATAGCTGCCAAAATCATACCTGGTGTGATTTTGTCACAGTTAGGGATGTAGAAAACACCGTCAAACCAGTGAGCATTGATAACAGTCTCAGCAGCATCAGCGATGATCTCACGAGATGGAAGACTGTAACGCATCCCAATATGGCCCATGGCAATACCATCATCTACACCAATTGTATTAAATTCAAAAGGAATACCACCCATCTCACGGATAGCTTCTTTAGCAATATCTGCAAGCTCACGCAAGTGTACGTGACCCGGTACAATGTCAATATATGAATTACAAATAGCAATAAATGGTTTTTGCATATCGCGAGCTGATTTTACTTGACCAGTTGCATACAGCAAACCACGGTGAGGTGCCTTATCAACACCTAATTTGATCATATCACTTCTCATCGTTTTTTAACTCCTCACACATTCAATCTTACACTCTATGTTAACATTTTCTGAGCCAAAGTCAAGAAATTTTCAGAAAATTTCGTATATAGATTTTATTGTGATAATTGCAGCTTTTGAACCTGCTTTCTGTTGATAATTTAGGAAAAATAGCAGAGCTAAATACTCTCAGAATTAATGTTTTCAAACTCATGCTTCTAGAATTAAAAAACCGCCTCAGCTAAAAAACTGAAACGATTTCTTCTATTATAATGTTATTCAACACTCATCAAGTAAGGGTAGACTGGTTGATCTCCTTGGTGGATTTCAGCTTCTACGTCGTCATAAGTATCTTCAAGATAGTCAGCGATTTCTTGAGCCAAGTCTTGGTCTCCATCTTCACCAACGTAGATTGTTACGATTTCGCTGTCTCCATCAATCATCTTAGCAAAAGTTTCTTTGAGAGTAGTCGTCATATCAGGGTTTGATACCACGATTTTACCGTCAACCATACCAAGATTATCATTTTCATGAATATCCAAACCATCAATAGTTGTATCACGAACTGCAAGAGTTACACTACCACTTACGACATCTGATAGACTTGCAGTCATAGCTTCAAAGTTTTCTTCAAGACTGTTTGATGGATCAAAAGCAAGTAAGCTTGTAAATCCTTGAGGAACAGTACGTGTTTCAACTACTGCAGCTGGAATGTCCACTACGTCAGCAGCTGATTGAGCTGCCATAAAGATATTTTTATTGTTTGGCAAGATAATGACATTTTTAGCATTTACAGCTTCAATTGCTTTGACGATATCTTCTGTTGATGGGTTCATGGTTTGACCACCTGAAATGATGTAGTCAACGCCTTGTGACTTGAAGATTTCAGCAAGTCCATCCCCTGCAACAACAGCAATCAAACCAAAGTCTTTTGCTTCTTGAACTGGTTCTGGAGCGCCAGCTTCTTTTTCAAGAACGGCTTCGTGCTGACCACGCATGTTGTCAACTTTAACCTTGATTAGGGCACCATATTTAAGACCTTCTTGCATAACAAGACCTGGATCTTCTGTATGGACGTGAACTTTTACAATTTCATCGTCATTGACAACGAGAAGTGAGTCCCCAAGTCCAGACAAATATCCTTGGAATTCTTCATAGTTGAACTCTTTAACATAAGTTGGGCCTTGACCAAGTGCAACCATGATTTCTGTACAGTAACCAAATGTGATATCTTCTGTTGCAACGTGACCTGCCACTGACTTGTGGTGTTCAGCGTTAATCATTTCGGACATAACAGCTGGTGTTACTTGAAACTCTTCTGAAGCGATGTACTCTCCAGTAAGAGCTGACAAGAAACCTTCATAAATGAAGACAAGTCCTTGGCCACCTGAATCGACAACACCAACTTCTTTCAAAACTGGAAGCATATCTGGTGTTTTAGCCAAAGCACGTTTAGCACCTTCAAGTGCTGCACGCATAACTTCTGTAGCGTCATCAGTTTCTTCAGCTTTTTTAATGGCAGCTGTTGCAGCACCGCGAGATACTGTCAAGATTGTCCCTTCAACTGGTTTCATGACTGCTTTATAAGCAACTTCAACACCAGACTGGAAGGCATGAGCTAGGTCTTTACCGTCTAACTCAGTCTTATCTTTGATAGATTGACCAAAACCACGGAAAAGTTGTGATGTAATAACACCTGAGTTTCCGCGAGCTCCCATCAAGACACCTTTAGACAAGATTTGTCCCACTTGACCAACTGTATTAGCTGGTTTGTCTGCAACTTCTTTAGCACCATTGTCCATGGTCATGCTCATGTTAGTTCCAGTATCTCCATCTGGAACTGGAAAGACATTAAGCGAGTTAACATATTCTGCCTGTTTACCAAGACGGGTAGCAGCTGCTTGCACCATTTCTTGGAATAAACTTGTTGTAATATTTGACACTAGTTTTCTCCTACAACTTTAATATTTTGAACGTAAACATTCACCATATCAGCAGTTAGGCCGAGCTGATTTTCAAGATTAAATTTCACGCGTTCTTGGATGTTTTTTGATACTTCAGAGATTTTAACACCGTATGACATCACTGTATAGACATCAACAGAAATCCCTGTTTCAGTTGCTTTGACAACAACACCTTTAGCATAGTTTTCACGGCGCAATAGAGCCTGAACATTATCTCGAATAGCACTTTTACTTGCCATACCGACAACGCCAAAAATTTCTGTTGCTGAACCACCAACGACAGTTGCAATAACGTCATCTGATAGCTCAATCTGACCATCTTTTGTATTAATTTTTACAGTCATAGTTGACTACCTCTCAAGTTTTTATCACTCTATTCTATCATATCTTAGCCGTCTTGTAAAAAAATATAGGCATTTGAAAGCGCGAACCCGTTATTTTAACGTTTTCATATTTTTTCAAAACAAACAAAAAAGCCTGTTGAGAGGCTTTTGGTTTTTATACGCGTTCTACTTTACCAGATTTAAGCGCACGAGCTGATGCCCAAACTTTTTTAGGTTTTCCATCGATAAGAACAGTTACTTTTTGAAGATTTGGTTTAACTGTACGTTTTGTTTGGTTCATTGCGTGTGAGCGGTTGTTTCCTGATACAGTTTTACGACCTGTAAAATAACAAACTTTAGCCATGATTATCTGCGTCCTCCTGCTTAGATTAAGGGTGTATAACACCACATACCATAAAATTTTAACACATTAAACAGGAATAAGCAAGATAAATCTATCAAGAAAATCAAATAAACTTTGCTTCTTCCTCTAAAATGCTAAACCTGCCTGAAAATCATATTATCTGAATTACTATCAGGCATTAAAAAACCGAGCCCTTGGCTAGGCTCGGTTACGATGCGGAGAGTGGGACTTGAACCCACACGGCCTAAAGCGGCCACAGGATCCTTAGTCCTGCGCGTCTGCCAATTCCGCCATCCCCGCTGTTCCTTAACAACATAAATTATTATATCAGGTGGTAGGAACGATGTCAACACTATTTTTCACTTTTTTTCAAAAAATTTGAAATTGTTTCTCGGTAGGTTTCAGGGTCTGTTTCAAAGGATTTGGCATGTTTTGCACCTTTAACAATATAAAGCTCTTTGTATCCTTGTGTAGCTTTATAATTATCATAAACCATGTCTGTTGGAACAAACTTATCTGCATCACCATGAATGAAGAGAACAGGAAGATTATTTTTCTTTAATTGCTCTACGCTACTTGCTTGACCATATGAGAAACCTGCTCTAATTTTTGATAGCGCAGATACTTCATAAAGAATTGGGAAAGCTGGTAGATCATACATATCTTTAGCCTGGTACTTCAGTTCTTCCCAGACGCTGTTATAGCCACAATCTTCTATTATATTGACAACTTGTTTAGGTAGTTCTTTCTCCCCACTTGCCATCATAACAGTTGCTGCTCCCATTGAAAGACCAAAAAGTGTGATTTGGCTTGAAGGATTTTTATCTACTAATAGCTCTGCCCATTTTACAAGATTCAAACGGTCATTCCAACCGTATCCAATGATACGACCTTGACTGTCTCCATGAGCCATATTATCTGGCATCAGGACATTATACCCCAAATCATGGAAAAGCCATGCATAAGGTTTCATATCTTCCTTGCTACTGACAAAACCATGAACAACAATAACAGTCTTGTCTGTTTCTTTATCAGCCGGCACATACCAAGCAACTTGATTTAGGCCTTGGTTAGTCATTTGAAGAGTTGTTTTTTCTAGACTGTCAAAATATTGCTCATAAACATAGAGCGGGTTGTCTTTCTTTCTTGATGAGCTGTTGATAAAGGATTTGTCTTCTCGGATTTGAGCAACACGGAAGAAGTAAAAACTTGCGCCAAGAGATATTAAAAAGGCAATCAAAATAAGAAAAGGTATTAACTTTGATAATCGAATCTTTTTCATACCCTGTATTTTACAGCAATTTATTAAAAAAAGAAATAGCCTAAACTATTTCTTTCTTAATTATTTATGATTTTCGACTGCTGCAGTAATAAATGCCGTGTAGAGTTCTTCTGGACGATTTGGACGGCTATGAAGCTCTGGATGATATTGTGCAGCTACAAAGAATTTCTTATCTGGTAACTCGACAACTTCCATCAAGCGATTATCGGGTGAAACACCTGAGAATACAAAACCAGCTTCTTCAAATTGTTGACGGAATTTTGTATTGAATTCATAACGATGGCGATGACGACGTTGTACAACTTCTTGGTTATTATAGGCAGCCGCCACCTTAGAACCTGGTTTCAATTTACATGGATAAAGTCCAAGTCGGAGTGTTCCTCCCATATCCTCAATATCAATTTGATCACGCATGATATCAATAATTGGGTAGTTGGTTTCAGGATTAAGTTCTGCTGAATTTGCACCTTCCATGTTAAGCACATTGCGGGCAAATTCGACACAGGTTAATTGCATTCCTAGACAAATCCCTAGCATAGGAACATCATTTTCACGTGCGTAGCGAATTGCTTGAATCTTTCCTTCTGTACCACGTTGTCCAAAGCCACCTGGGACAATAATTCCATCTGCATCGCTTAGAAGCTCTGCTGCATTTTCCTCAGTCACATCATTAGCATTAACCCATTTAAGGTCAATGGCTGAGTTATTAACGTAACCTGAATGTTTAAGTGCCTCTACCACTGACAAGTAAGCATCAGGCAATTCGACATATTTACCTACTAAGGCTATTTTTGTTGTCTTTTTGAGGTTAAGTACTTTATCAACCATTGCTGACCATTCTGTCATATTTGCTGCCGGCGCATCCAATTTCAAGTGATCACAAACAATTTGGTCCATCCCTTGTGCCTGCATATTAAGCGGTACTTGATAAATATGCTCAACATCCATTGATTCAATGACAGCCTCTGGAGCTACATCACAGAATTGTGCCAATTTATTTTTAATCCCTTGATCTACGGGTTGCTCGGTACGAATAACCAACATATTAGGTTGAATTCCTAAACCTCGTAATTCTTTAACTGAATGTTGCGTAGGTTTCGTTTTCATTTCGCCTGCTGCTTTCAAATATGGAAGAAGCGTAGTGTGGATATACATGACATTTTCGGCACCAACATCAGCTTTCATTTGACGGAGCGCCTCCAAGAACGGCAAACTTTCGATATCACCAACTGTTCCCCCAACTTCAGTAATAATAACATCAGAGTCTGTTGTTGATGCTGCTCGCTTGATTTTGTCTTTCAATGCATCTGTAATATGAGGAATAACTTGTACCGTTGCTCCTAAATATTCTCCTTTACGTTCTTTTCGGAGAACTTCACTGTAGATTTTCCCTGTCGTTACATTTGAATACTGATTAAGATTGATATCAATAAAACGCTCGTAATGTCCCAAGTCAAGGTCAGTCTCTGCACCATCGTCTGTCACATAGACTTCACCATGCTGATAAGGGCTCATAGTCCCCGGATCAATGTTAATATAAGGATCAAATTTTTGAATTGTTACTTTAAGACCTCGATTTTTTAGCAATCTCCCCAGGCTCGCTGCCACAATACCTTTACCGATAGATGATACTACTCCGCCTGTTACAAAAATGTATTTTGTCATATTGACCTCCATGATTCGTGGCTCGGATAAAAGCCACATTCTTCAATTTAAATCTGGGAGAAAAAACAAAAATAGCTCCCTGTTTCCAGGAAGCTTTTTAATCTGACCTCGAATGAGGTGCCCAAACAAAACTATAAACTAAGTTTATCAATTTGTCAAATATTATTTTTAATCATTTGGACAGCCTTCACTCAATCATGTTTAGTTTTTTGTTAAGATTTCTAATGTTTCTAGAAGGTTTTCTGCGTTAACTTCAATACTGTCGCCAGTTGCTTTAATTTTAACTTCGACAATACCTTCGTTTGCTTTTTTACCAACGGTAACACGAATTGGAAGTCCGATAAGATCGCTATCAGAAAATTTAGAACCGACACGCTCGTTGCGATCGTCTGTCAACACTTCATACCCTTTAGACATCAAGTCAGCTTCGATTTGAGCTGTCAATGCTTGTGCTTCATCATCTTTAGTGTTAACAGTAATCAAATGTACATCAAATGGCGCTAATTCTTTAGGGAAGTTAATACCCCATGCAAATTTGAAGTCACCTTTTGGTGTTTTGTTAACAAAGAGGCGGGCGTGTTGCTCGATAACAGCTGACAAGATACGACTTACTCCGATACCATAGCATCCCATTACCATAGGAACAGCTCTGCCATTTTCATCAAGAATAGTTGCTCCCATGCTATCTGAATAGCGCGTGCCCAATTTGAAGATATGACCAATTTCAATACCGCGAGCAAATTTAAGAACTCCTTGACCATCTGGAGAGATTTCTCCCTCTTTAACTTCACGAATATCAACATATTCTGCTTGGAAGTCACGTCCTGGGTTAACACCAGTCAAGTGGAAGCCGTCTTCATTAGCACCAACAACTGCATTGGCAATATCTTGAACTTTACGGTCCGCAACAATGCGAATATCCTCAGAAAGTCCAACTGGTCCAAGTGAACCGAAGTTAGCACCGAAGACTTTCACAGCATCTTCTTCACTTGCTGGATCCAGGAAGTCTGCTCCCAAGAAGTTTTTAAGTTTAACATCATTAACTTGATCATTACCAACGAGGAGGGCAACAACTGGTTTTTCATCAGCGATGAAGAGGAGGGTTTTAATAGTTTGTTCTTCAGAAACATTTAAAAATTCAGCAACTTCATCGATAGTCTTACTGTTTGGTGTTTCAACTTTGACTACTTCTTCTTGAGCGACAACCTTAGTTGAAGGTTTGTACTCATTTGTAGCCATTTCTAGGTTGGCAGCGTAGCTTGATTCTGTTGAATAAGCAACTGTATCTTCACCTGAAACTAGCCATGCATTAAGCTCAGCTTTAATTTGATCAAGTACTTCTGTTGGAATCTCTTCAACTGAAGCAATTGATTTATCAAGGACAAGCCAACGATCAAGGTCTGTACGATCTGGTGTGATAGCCATAAATTCTTGAGAATCTTTACCACCCATAGCTCCGCCATCACCGATGATACCTTTGAAATCAAGACCAGCACGAGTAAAGATAGCTTCGTATGCTTTACGATAATCTTCATAAGTTACATCAAGATCTTGATAATCTTTATGGAAGCTGTAACCATCTTTCATGATAAATTCACGTGTACGCAAGAGTCCGTTACGTGGGCGCTTTTCATCACGATATTTAGATTGGATTTGGTAAAGGTTAAGTGGCAATTGTTTGTAAGACTTAACAGCATCACGCACCAACATCGTGAAAGTTTCTTCATGAGTTGGACCAAGGATGAAATCTGATTGATCACGGTTCTTAAGTTTATAAAGGTCTTCGCCATAAGTTTCGTAACGACCTGATTCACGCCAAAGATCTGCAGTTAAAAGTGCTGGTGCCAGCATTTCAACTGCACCGATTTTGTCAAATTCTTCACGCATAATCGTTTTGAATTTTTCAATAACACGGTTTGCCAATGGTAGGTAAGCATAAATACCTGCTGAAACTTGACGGACATAACCAGCACGCATCATAAGGGCGTGACTAATTACTTGAGCATCGCTTGGCATCTCGCGAAGCGTTGGAATAAGCATTTTACTTTGCTTCATTATTATTACATTACAAGGTTAATCCTTTATAACCCTGTATTCCTTTCATTTCAATTAACTATTTTTAAAAATTATTCTTACTTTTAGTGTTTATCAAAGATTTAGAAGAAAACTCTCATAATATCATTCCAAGTCACAGCTATCATCAAGACCACCATGATAACAACACCAAATAAAGTGATGTAAGTTTCTGTCTCTTGTTTAAGTGGTTTGCGACGGATAAGTTCGATGAAATTAATCAAAATCTTACCACCGTCCAGAGCAGGAATAGGAATGAGGTTAAAGATACCCAAGTTCATAGATAACATAGCCATCAACATCAAAACATCTTCAATACCATTCTGTGCTGCTTGATTTGACATTTGATACATAGCCACTGGGCCACCTAATTTATCTAAACTAAATTGGGCAATGAGATTCTTCAAGGCAGTGATAATTGCAGTTGCAGAACGCCATGCATAAACAAAACCACCAGTTACTTTATCCAAAAAACCAGTTTTAAGCCCCGGCATGACACCAACATAGAATCTACCTTCTTGCTCAATAGGCTTCACACTCAAGGTTTTACTGGTCCCATCTGATGTTTCAACAACAACTTCTAGTTCATCCCCTTGTGAAATATCTGCTGTCGCTTTATCAACAGCTTCAGTCAAGTCAGCCCAGTTTGAGACTTTATAACCTTCAATCTCCAGAACACGATCACCTGATACCACACCAGCTGCCGCCATAGCTCCATCATTCGTAACCTGAACAGCGTTGGTTGTCTCATCTTGAACACCGCCTTGTAAGAAGACTAGAAGGATAAATACAAAGGTCCCGAGAATGAAATTATTCATTGGACCAGCAAAGTTGGTAATCAGACGGCCCCAAATAGTTGCATTTTGATATTGAACATCTAGTGGAGCTATACGAATCTCTGTACCATCTTCTTCTACTATTGTAGCATCATGACTCACAGGAAAGGTCTTTGTCTCATCAATAACAAGACCTGTAATTTCAAGTGTATCTTCTAAGTCATATGTCAGAACATTCATCGGAAGACTAGTCATATCCAGCTGTTTTTTAGACAAGTTTATCCGAGTAACTTGTCCTTCTGCATTCAAAGACAAACTAGCAGGCGTACCGGTCTTAATTTCAGTGGTGTCATCTCCCCATCCTGCCATACGAACATAGCCACCCAAAGGGAGAATACGTACTGTATAAACTGTACCTTCTTTATCAGTATGAGAGAAAATTTTAGGTCCCATACCAATTGCGAATTCTCGCACTAAGATACCTGATTTTTTAGCAAAATAGAAGTGTCCAAATTCATGGACCAGCACTAAAATTCCAAATATAATGATAAAGGTTAAAATACCTAGCATGAATTTCCTTTCCAGTATTTAAACAAGCAATTATTGTCACATTTTTCCGAGCTTGCCTAATACACTCCAATCAAAGCATTGCAGAAAAATTCACCTTGCAATACTTTCGTAGGCTGTTAGCTTAAAACAGGCCAAATAGATGCATAATTGGGAAAACAAAAATCATGCTGTCGAAGCGATCTAAAACGCCACCATGACCTGGTATCAATTTTCCAGAATCTTTGACACCAAAATGACGCTTAATGGCACTTTCAACTAGATCACCAAATTGACCAAAAACACTAAACAGCGCTACCAAGACTAACATTACAAGGAAATTATGAGGAGCATAAACAGTTTTATCGAAAGCCATAAAGATAGCCCCTACGACCATAGCTGATAGGATTCCTCCTAAACTTCCCTCAATAGTCTTATTAGGTGAAACACTTGGCAATAATTTATGTTTACCAAATTGCTTACCAATCATGTAGGCACCAATATCAGTCGCCCAGACAATAAAGAGGGCCAAGATAACCTTATTCAAGCCATCCATGCGTGCAGTCACCAAGTTATGGAAACCAATTCCCACATAGAGACTAGCTGCAATTGGAAAGCTAGCATCATCAAATGAATAAGCACTGCTATTGATAACAGTTCCAGCCAAGAGTAAGAATACTACCAAACCAAAAGCTGCAAAACTAGAATCGATAGGAAGGAAAGTTAAGTAATTGTCAAGCGGAACAGTGAGCACAAATGCCCCTAGCATAGCTAGAACACCTTCAAATGAAAAGAATTCTAAGCCTTTCATGCGTAGCATTTCAGCAACACCAATCATAGCTAGCAGCCCTACAAAAAATTGAAACGATAATCCTCCCAAAATCAAAAAGGGAAGGAAAACAGCGAGGGCTATCGCACCCCAAATCACACGTTGTTGCATAAGTTTCCTCTTTTCTAGACCCCACCAAATCGACGGTGACGGCGGTTGTACTCCGTAATAGCCTCAATTAAGCCGTCTTTTTTGAAATCAGGCCACAATGTAGGTGTAAAGTAGAACTCACTGTAAGCCGATTGCCAAGGGAGAAAATTACTGAGACGTAGTTCCCCACTAGTACGAATAATCAGATCAGGATCACGATACAGATATGGGAGACTGTGAGTCATTAGATAATTGGCAATGAGGTCCTCTGTAATATCACCAGGATTCAATTTGGCATCTAAAACATCTTGGGCAATCTCTTTAACCGCACTCGTAATTTCAGCACGACCGCCATAATTCAATGCAAAGTTAAGGATGAGACCAGAATTATGCTTCGTTTTCTCACGCGCACGTTCCATAGCCTCAAATGTATCCTTAGGAAGACGACTTGTCTCTCCAATCACTTGGACACGGACGTTATTTTTATGAAGCTCAGGAACATATTTATCAAAAAACTCAACAGGTAGGTTCATGATAAACTTGACTTCATCTTGCGGTCGAGTCCAGTTTTCTGTTGAGAAAGCATAAACGGTCAGCACTTTAACACCTAACTCTGATGCTGCAATGGTTACTTCTTGAAGAGCATCCATCCCCGCTTTATGTCCCATAACACGTGGCTGCATCCGTTTCTTAGCCCAACGACCATTACCATCCATGATAATACCGATATGATTTGGAATCTTGTCCAAAGTCACGGATTGCTCTTTTTTCTTAAATAAATTTAGCATAAAAATCCTTAAAAAGTTACTATTCTCTTTATTTTACCACATTTTAATGTCAAATAAAATAAATTTTATAACAGTCTAACTCTGCTTGAACGTGAAAAAATCAGATGGCTAACCACCTGATTTCACACCTAAATGTTTCTATATTAAAATGAAAACCAAAAAGAGCTACAGATGCTTGATTTTGATTTTCAGATAGCCCTAGTTTTCTTCAATTGCTGAATCTGAAGAATCATCTGCTTCAACAGATGCATCTTCCTGAACCTCAACAACTTCTTCTGCAACAGTCGTTACAGCTTGGTCCGCTTTAGTAACAACAGTTTTAATTGCTGATAACTCAAATGTCAAATAGACACCGTCAACGTCCAAGACAATCTTTTTAGCCGCTACATCCACTTCGTCAACGATGGCATACATTCCACCGATCGTGATGATTTCATCACCTTTTTGAATAGCATTTAATTGATTTTGACGTGTTTCAGCTTGTTTTTTTTGCTGACGTTGCATGAACCAGATCATTCCACCCATAACAACCAGCATAATTAGCATTGATGGCATTTTAGTCTTCCTCCAAATTTTTAAAAGTCAAATCTTACTATACCAAAATTAGGCTTAGATAGCAAGAAAAGACTGATAAAATCAGCCTTCTCTGCATTTATAATTAAGATATAAAGTCTTCAATGTCATCTAGCGACAAGGAAGAATCACAAACAACTTTAGCAGCGCCATTTTCAGCCACGAAAAGTGCTGGGACAGTGGCAATCCCATAACGTTTACGAAAGACTTGAATATCCTCAGCCTGACTCCAATCTTGACTGTTAATATAGGCAATTTTTGCGCCTGATTCTTTTGCTACAACACTTAGTTTTGGAACAAAGCGTTGACAAAATGGGCAAGTAGGATAGCCCATAAAAAGGATAAATTTAGCTTCACTAGCAATACGCTCACGCGCTTGAGCAACTGTAATTGGTTCAAAACCACTAACGGCTTCTTCATATCTTGTCATAACTCACCTCAACTGTAAATAATAGCTTAATCATACACAATTTTTAGAGAAAGCTCAATTTTCTGATAGGACTTATTTAGTGATAGCGCTGTACATATGAGGCCTGCGATCTCTAAAGAGACCCCAGTTGAGGCGCTCTGCCGCTCCCTTATCCAGGTCATAAGTGCTCTGAAGAATAACTTCTCCTTCTCGCCCTGCTTCCTCGATAATGAGGCCTGTTTCATCAGTCATGAAAGATGAACCATAGAAGTTGAGGCTTGAAGTCTGGCCACCATTTTCCTCAGAAGGAGATACCTCCTCCAAGCCGAAGCGGTTGGCCGCAATGACTGGCATGATATTGGCCGCAGAATGGCCCTGCATGGTCCTTTGCCAATGCCCCATGCTATCAGTATCTAAGATAGGCTCGGAACCGATGGCTGTTGGGTAAAAGAGGAGCTCCGCCCCATTCAGAGCTAGGCAGCGGGCTGTTTCTGGGAACCATTGGTCCCAGCAGATGCCAATTCCAATCTTAGCATATCGGGTCTCCCAGACCTTGAATCCGGTATTTCCAGGGGTAAAGTAGAACTTCTCTTGATAATAGTGGTCATCAGGGATATGAGTCTTGCGATAAACTCCCAAAAGCTCCCCATCCGCATCGATGACGGCAACTGAATTGTAAAGGACATTGCCATCTTTTTCATAAAAGCTGATTGGCAGAACCACTTCCAATTCCTTGGCGATAGGTTTGAAGTGCTTAATGGCAGTGTTGTCTTCTACAGACTGGGCATAACTGTAATAGTCATACTGGCGTTCTTGGCAGAAATAAGGCCTTTCAAAGAGCTCTGGCAGGAGAATGATTTGAGCTCCTTGACCAGCAGCCTTACGAACCAATCTTTCTACCGTCTTGATATTATCAGCCACTTGGGCTGAACACTGCATCTGAATAGCAGCAACAGTTACATTTCTGGACATGATTCTCACTTTCTAAAGAATTTTCTATAACGGAATCTGTTGGGTGATGCAGTGGATATTTCCTCCACCTAGGAGGATGTCTCGGGCTGGAATCCCAACGATACGGCGATGGGGGAAGAGTTCCTGCAAGAGGTCACGCGCAGGCTTATCCTGTGGGTCGTCGAATTGTGGCACCAAGACAGCATCATTGGTCACGTAAAAGTTGACATAGGAGGCCGCTAAGCGCTCACCTAGAGTCCGCTCGTCCTCTCCTTGGGCAAAACGGTAGCCCAGCAAATCATCTTCTTCAACCACCTGGGTCTTGTCCGGAATAGGCACCTTGTAAACGGTCAATGGCCGACCCTTGGCATCTGTCTCAGCCTCAAGAACCTTGAGGTTGGCAGCCGACATGGCATATTGAGGGTCGGACTCATCATCGGTCCAGGCCAAAACCACCTTGGCCGTGCCCACAAAGGCCGCTACATTGTCCACATGCTCATTGGTCTCATCCTCATAAATCCCGTAAGGCAGCCAAATAACCTTGTCCACTCCCAAAAAGTCCTTGAGTTTTTGCTCAATCTCCTCCTTGGTCAAATCCGGATTGCGACCTGGGCTAAGAAGACAGGATTCTGTCACCATAAGGGTCCCTTGACCGTCCGTGTGAATAGCTCCGCCTTCCAACACAAAAGGTTTGGCATCGTAGACTGGAATCCCAAGTTTTTGAGCAAAGGCTGACGCTAGCAAATTATCATCCTCATAATCCTGATAGAGGCCGTCATAATCCCCACCCCAGGCATTAAATTCCCAGTCCATAGCCAATTTTTCTCCCTGGGAATTAACCAGAATGGTCGGCCCAGTATCCCGAGCCCAGGCGTCGTTGCTAGGAATATTAAGATAAATGACTTCTTCACCCAAGTAGGTTTTTGCTTCTTCAATATGGTCTGGAGCTACGAGAAGATAGACCTCTTCGCTCTTGGCAATTTCAAGTATGATCCGGCTAAAGGCCTCTTTGGCAGCCTTGCCATCATAGGTCCAGGAACCTGGCCTGGTCGGCCAAATCATGAGGGTGCCATAATGGGGGAAGTATTCTGCAGGCATGGCATAGCCCATTTCTTTAGGTGTCATTATGATAACCTCCCTTTGAAATCCTCATAGCCAAAGGCTTTAATCAGCTGACAGTCTCCATCTTCCTTCATAAAATAGAGGCTAGGGAGGCCAATGCCATTGAAGGTATTGTTTTTAACAAAGGAATAGATAGCCATGTCCTCAAAGTAGAGCCGGTCACCAATTTCTACGGGATTTTCAAAACTGTAATCTCCAATCACATCTCCAGTCAAACAGGTATTGGATGACAAACGATAGGTATGAGCCTTCTCTCCGGCTTCAAAACCGTCTCGAAGAGGGGGGCGATAAGGCATTTCTAGCACATCTGGCATATGGCAGGTAGCCGAAGCGTCCAAAATCAAGGTTTCAATGCCGTTCTCCACAATATCCAGAACTTCAGTCGCCAGATAACCAGCATTGAGGGCAATAGCCTCACCTGGTTCAATGTAGACCTCTAGGTCATAGGTTTCTTTAATCCGCTTGATTTCAGAGATGAGTAGGTCCAGTTGATACCCTTCCCGAGTCACATGGTGGCCACCACCCATATTGAGCCATTTGACCTGATGGAGATAGGCCCCGAACTTGTCTTCTACCACTTTTAGGGTGGCTGCCAGGTCATCAGCATCCTGTTCACAGAGGGTGTGGAAATGGAGGCCATCGACTAGGGAGACTAATTCTGGACTGACCTTGTTCAGGGTTACTCCGAAACGTGAGCCGGGGGCACAGGGGTCATAGAGGGCATGGTCACCTTGCGTGGAATGCTCTGGATTGATACGGAGACCCACGCTGATTCCAGCTGCCCTGCATTTTTCCAAATGCTTACGCAACTGGCGTTCAGAATTAAAGACGATGTGATCAGAGACTTCTAGGACCTGGTCGATGTCGCTATCCTTAAAGGCCGGGGCAAAGACATGGACCTCGTCGCCAAACTCTTCACGACCAAGGCGAGCCTCGTAGAGGCCGCTAGCTGTGGTACCAGATAGGTAGGTGCTGATGAGGGGGTAGGTGGCATAGAGAGAGTAGGCCTTCTGAGCCAGAAGGACCTTACAGCCTGCCTCTTCTTGCACTCGAGCAAGGATTTTGAGGTTGTTTTCCAGCCTTGCTTGATCGATGACATAGGCTGGTGTTGGTACGTGTTCTAGTTTCATTAGTCCACCATTTGAGGATTTTCAACCACCTGCCATGGAAGACCGTACTTGTTGAGGGCCTCCATGAATGGGTCTGGATCCAATTCTTCCAAGTTAAAGACGCCGGGTTGCTTCCAAGTGCCGTCCATAACCAATTTGGTACCAATCATGGCTGGTATACCAGTGGTGTAAGAGATAGCTTGTGAGCCAACTTCCTTGTAGCACTCTTGGTGGTCGCAGACATTGTAGATGTAGATGGTCTTTTCAACCCCATCCTTGACACCGGTAAAGATACAGCCAATGTTGGTTTTCCCTACGGTACGTGGGCCAAGGCTGGCTGGATCTGGTAGCAGGGCTTTTAGGAATTGGATTGGCACAATTTCTTGACCGTTAAAGTTAATGGCATCTGTGCGCAAGAGGCCTACATTTTCCAAGCACTTCATGTGAGTCAAATAAGATTGTCCGAAGGTCATGAAGAAGCGGATGCGTTTAACACCTGGAATATTTTTAGCCAGAGATTCAATTTCTTCGTGGTGGAGGAGGTACATGTCTTTTTGACCAACTTGCGGAAAGTCATACTCACGCTTGATAGACATGGCTTCAACTTCCACCCACTTGCCATCTTCCCAGTAAGAACCCGGTGCAGATACTTCACGGAGGTTGATTTCTGGGTTAAAGTTAGTCGCAAATGGATAACCGTGGTCACCACCGTTGCAGTCTAGGATATCGATGTAGTGGATTTCATCGAAGTAGTGTTTCAGGGCATAGGCAGAGAAAACGCTGGTCACACCTGGGTCAAATCCTGATCCCAAAAGGGCTGTCAGCCCTGCTTTTTCAAAACGCTCCTTATAAGCCCACTGCCATGAGTAGTCAAAGTAGGCAGTAAAACCTAGCTCCTGACAACGTTTCTCGTAGATGGCGCGCCATTCTGGGTCCTCCGTATCCTCAGCCTCATAGTTGGCGGTATCAATGTAGTCAACGCCAGTGGCCAAGCAGGCATCCATGATGGTCAAATCCTGGTAAGGAAGGGCCACGTTTAGAACCGCCTGAGGTTTGTAGCTCTCGATAAGGGCAATCACTTCCTCGACCTTATCCGCATCAAGGGCTGCTGTCTCAATCTTAGTCTCAGTCTGCCCCTCAAGTTTAGCCTTGAGGTCATCACATTTGGCCTTGGTCCGGCTGGCAATCATAATCTCTTTAAAAGTATCGCTATCCTGACAAATCTTTGAGATAGCAACCTGGGCAACGCCCCCACAACCAATAACTAGCAAACGACTCATAGTTTTCTTTCCTCTTCTTCTAAAATATCTTCCACATACTTAGGTAGCATGAAGGCTCCAATGTGGAGGTTGGCAGTGTAGTATTCGGTAAAAAGCTTGCGCTCTTTCCACTTGTCTTTCTTAAAATCTTCAATGGGGTGATACTTTTTGGAAGCAAAGCCAAAAAGCCAGTAACCAGCAGGGCTGGTCGGAATATGTGCCTGGTACACACGGGAAATGGGGAAGGACTGGGTTGCCTTCCTATGCATGCTGCGGCAGGCGGACTCATCTTCATCAAAGAAGGGAGAGCCGTGCTGGTAAATCATGATGCCATCGTCCTCGAGGGCCCGGTAGCTATTGCCATAAAATTCTTTGGTGAAGAGTCCTTCTGTATGACCAAAGGGGTCTGTGGCGTCATTGATAATGATGTCATAATCATTCTCACAATTACGCAAGAAGCGCAGACCATCCTGATAATAGATATGAACACGGGGGTCATCAAGTCCGGCCGCAAAATCAGGGAAATACTGGCGGCAAACCTCCACCAACATTTCATCAGGTTCCACAATATCAATGCGTTCCAATTCGGGATAGAGGGCCAAAACTTGGGCAACACCTCCGTCTCCACCTCCCAGAACCAAAACCTTCTTGGGATTTGGGTGGACTGCCATGGGAACATGGGCCACCATTTCGTTGTAAACAAAGTCATCAGCGTCTGAGAAAAGCACATGACCGTTGAGGGTCAGGATTTTCCCAAAGGCTGGGGTGTCCAAAACCGCAATGTCCTGCCACTCACTCTTACCAGAGTAGAGTTGCTGGGCTGTCCGCAGGGACAGTTTGACATCTGGGGTATGGACTTCTGAGAACCAAAGATCCACTTTTTTCTCCTTATGTTAATAATGTTATTTTTTCCAGTCGTCCTGATGTGCTTGGCACGCAAGCAACCGCCTATGGCGTTTCATTGCTAAACTGAAAGCCTTAGGTCTTTCAGTTTGCCTGTAACCTAACCAAAGGTTAGGCTACTAAGAGCACGGCGGCGACTGGGTGTCTTGGCGACTGCGCCGCCTAGTAGCTCGCTTCGCTCGTTTTGGCAGGGCTACTTGTTTGATAAGCTATACGTCTGATACGACTTCAAGTAAGTCACTAACCTAACCATAGGAGATTAACTTTTTCCAATATGATTAACTCTCCAAAATCACTTTTAGGTTATTGACTTCTGGGTCCTCTGTTCCTTGGAGGGAGCAACCTTTGTCTTTGGCGAATTGGACGAAGTCAATAATTTCTTGAGTCACTCTTTCTCCCGGTGCTAGGATGGGAATTCCTGGCGGGTAACACATGACCACTTCTCCTGAGATGGCCCCTGCTGATTCAGAGAGAGGAATAATTTTGCTCTGGGCATAGAAGGCCTCTTGGGGAGATAGGACAACTTCTGGCTGAATGTACTCGCCAGTAATCAGGTCTTTCCCATCTCTTGAATAGAGGCGTTTGATGTCAGCTAGGGCGCCAACAAGGCGTTCGATATCTTGAATACGGTCACCGATTGAAATGTAGGCCAGAATATTGCCGATGTCTCCAAATTCAATTTGGATATCGTATTCATCTCGCAAGAGGTCATAAACCTCAATCCCAGTCAAGCCAATCCCTTGGGTATAGATGGATAACTTGGTGACATCAAAATCATAAACCGACACACCATCAACCAATTCTTTAGAATAGGCATAGTAGCCACCAATGGCATTGATTTCTTGACGGGCATACTCTGCCATTTTGATGACTTTTTCAAAGGATTCTTTACCTCTGAGGGCAAGATTTCTTCTTGAGACATCTAAACTTGACATAAGCAGGTAGGAAGCTGACGTTGACTGGGTTAAATTGATGATTTGGCGAACATATTCCGCATTCATTTGGCTGCCCAGCAGGAGAATGGAACTCTGTGTCAAACTTCCCCCAGACTTATGCATGGACACAGCAGCCATATCAGCGCCAGCATCCATTGCCGAAAGGGGCAGCTGGTCCGTAAAATGAAGGTGGGCACCATGGGCTTCATCAACCAAAACTTTCATACCTGCTGCATGGGCCATTTCAGTCAGCCCCTTGAGGTCCGAACAAATCCCATAATAGGTGGGATTGTTAATCAGAACTGCTTTAGCATCTGGGTGCTCCTTGATAGCTTGGGCTACTCGGTCATTCTCCAACCCTAGGGCAATGCCAATCTGAGGGTTGACGCTCATCTCAATGTAAATGGGAATGGCTCCGCAGAGGACCAAGGCGTTGATAGCCGATTTATGGACGTTGCGGGGCAGGATGATCTTATCCCCAGCCTTGCAGGTAGCCAAAATCATGGACTGAACCGATGAGGTTGTCCCGCCAATCATAAGAAAGGCATGGGCTGCGCCAAATGCTTCTGCTGCCAACTCCTCAGCTTCACGAATAATAGAAACTGGATGCCCCAAATTATCCAGTGGCTTCATGGAGTTAACATCAATGCCAACACATTTTTCCCCCAATAATTCAACAAGCTCCGGATTTCCACGACCTCGTTTATGACCTGGAACATCAAAAGGAACAATCCTTTTTTTCCGTAAGTTCACCAAGCCTTGATAAATTGGGGCTTGATGTTGATCTAATTGATACACGACAGACTCCTTTAAGGATTATATTTCCAGAATATTCTGGATTTTATCTTTGGCAATCTCCCTCTCGTCTAGGAAAACGACCTTGAAAAGCGGCTTATTCTAGACTTGATATTTGATAATACTGAGATTTCCAAAGGTCTCACCTATGAAAAAAGAGCAGGTTTTCACCTGCTCTACAATCTACTGACGTTTATTAGTTTGTTTCTGTTGAGTATGTCTGTTCCGGATGTTTCCTAACTCTCTAGTTGCAAATATTACGTACTTTATTGACCGTTTCACAAGATGACGTGTGCTTTCACCACACTAATTTTGATATACGAATTAGGAACCAGGTCCTAATATCAACTTATAAAATGTAGGCTTTTAACCCTATCAATAATGTGCCAGTGAGAAAACTCACTTCAAAGAATAGCTTCTTCTCTGATTTCTGAAGATAAAATGCTCTTAGACTAGGAAAGGCGATGAAGCCAGTACTTGTGGTACGGCAAAGAGCCTTTGACGACGTATAAGAGTATTTTAGCCAGAAATCGGCACGCTTCGGCATTCAACCCAGCCCGTCCATGGCTTTTTTTACTCGGGTTTATATTTGCTAGAAAACATCTGGTTTCTAAGCTCTATTAATATAACATGATTCAAATATATTGTAAAGGCTTTTTTCGGAAAATAGCAGAGCTTCTCCAAATTAATGAGATGAAAAGGTTTGATTTCCGTACGTTTATCACTTTTCTTCAGCTAACATTTGACGGATTAAATCCGCAGTTTTCTGACCTACTTCTTCCCTTGATAGGCCATTTGTATCAAGGAAAATAACATTTTCTTTTTCCGCAAACCATTTTCTTTTCAGAGGTAATAGTTTTTCCAGCTGAAAATCAAAGAAGTTTCGACTGCGTGTTTTGTCAGAAGCTTTGCGTTGTTGGAGCACCTCATCTTCTGCTTCTAAAAAAATGATATGATCTGGAAGACAATAGCTTAGCTGCGTCAGCTCATTTTCCAAAAAAGGAAGAGGATTCCAGTCGTAACCAGCTGCCTGAGGGCAAAAACGGGTATAAAAATCGATTTCCTCCGCACCAAAATCCATGAGAACTAAGGGAAAATCCCTAACTTTCTGATAACGCTGAATTTCATGAGCAATCCAGAGTTTCTGGATTTCAAGATAATCTTCAAATTTGTTCTTATCGAGCGCCCTCTCCTTGACCTCCGATACTATGGGAGTAATATCTTCGTAGCTAAGAACCGCCTTAGGAATAGCATCCTTCAAATAGGTTACCAAGGCTGTCTTGCCAACTGCCATTGAACCTTGAATGGAAATAATCATAATCACTCCTTAATAAGATATAAAAAGCTGGATTTTTCAATCCAACTTCCATCATTTATCTATCATTGTAGCCATTTGGATGGCTTGAGTGCCATGCCCAGGCTGAGGCAATGATTTTTTCAATATCATCAAATTCTGGTTTCCAACCAAGCACCTCACGCGCTTTTTCAGAACTTGCAATAAGGGTATCTGGGTCACCAGGGCGACGATCTGCCAACTCAGCAGGAATTTCTTTACCAGTTACCTTACGAGTTGCTTCAAGGATTTGAAGGTTTGAGAAACCTGTTGAAGAACCTAGGTTGAAAGCTGCTGACTCATTGCCAGCACGAAGATAGTTAACCGCAAGCAAGTGGGCATCTGCCAAGTCAAATGGGTGTACATAGTCACGGACATTTGTTCCATCTGGTGTGTTATAGTCATCACCAAAAATCATGATTTTTTCACGCACACCTTGAGCTACTTGAAGAATAATCGGAAGCAGGTGTGTCTCAGGACCATGATCTTCACCAATAGAACCGTCTGGTTTAGCACCGGCCACGTTGAAATAGCGCAAGGGCACAAATTTGATGCCGTAGGCTTGGTCAGACCATTTCATGATGGTTTCCATCATGAGCTTGCTTTCACCGTATGGATTAATAGGACGTTGCGGTGTTGTTTCCTTGATTGGAATTTCATCAGGAATACCATAAGTTGCTGCAGTTGATGAGAAGACAATGTACTTAACATCAAATTCATTCATGACTTCAAGCAGCTTAACCATACCAGCAGTATTGTTATCAAAATATTTAAGCGGTTTTTCCATTGATTCAGCAACCAAAGAGTAGGCCGCGAAATGAATCACAGCATCCACATCAGGATTTTCAGTGAAGACCTTGCGCATGAAATCTTGATCTGCCAAGTCTCCTTCATAAAAAGTCGCATCAGGATGCACCGCAGCACGGTGACCAGTCACCAAGTTATCAACAACGACAACCTTTTCCTCACCCTTTTCAATCAAACGATCAACCATGTGAGAACCAATATAACCAGCCCCACCCAAAACTAAAATAGACATAAACTAAGACACCAAGGGCCCGAAATGCAAAGTAAAAATAGGGACTCTGACAACGAGGCAAAGCCTCTAGGAAGAGGCATCTTTTTTACACAGCATTTAGCCCGGGTTCAATTCCAATTTATACAATTGGTATCGAACCTCATCCTTTCCTTATTTTTTCAAAAGGTCAATCAGAATAAGACCGAGTTCAAGTTCTTGAACTCAAACCTTATCCTTTCTTTTAATTTCTACCTCTTTTGCAAACCAAATTAGAAAGAACCAAAACACAAAGCAAAGATAGGAACTCTTGCGAAGACGCTTGCGTCTAGAAAGAGTTATCTTTTTTGCACAGGCCTTAGGGCGGGTTCAATTCTAGCTTCGAAAACTAGAACAAACCCTATCCTTTCTTTATTTTTTCAAAAGGTCAGTCAGAATAAGACCGAGTTCAAATACCTGAACTCAAATCTAGTGCAGGGAATAGCTAGTTGCCATAGCGACTAGCACAATGAACCTGCCTTTCTTCTTTACTCCACTCCAACACTCTCTACAAAACGCACGAAGGCCGCTTGACCTTGTTCATCACCCTTGTAGACACCTGCGTCTTCCAAGACACGGACAAAAGTTTGCCCAACTGCTTGTTTGACGATTTCTGAAACAGTTTCCTGATTAGCATCTGGGTGGTCAGCCTTGATGGCATCGGCCCAGTCCTTATGGTAATCTGCCATTTCATTATACTGGTTTAAAACATATTTTTCAACTTCCACCAGTTCGTCTTTTAGGCGAGGCGGCAAAATAGCTAAGCCCATAACCTCAATTAGCCCTATATTTTCTTTTTTGATATGCTGCACGTCAGCGTGGGGATGGTAAACACCGTCAGGATGCTCTTTCGAAGTATGATTGTCACGAAGAACAATATCCAATTCAAAGAGACCATTACGTTTACGGGCAATTGGAGTAACTGTGTGATGTGGCGTATCGTCTGTGTAAGCCAGAACATCCACTTGGACATCCGAGTAATCACGCCAAGCTAGGCGAATGACCTCAGCTAATTGAACCAAACGAGACTTGTTCTCTCCACGAAGTCTGATAACAGACATAGGCCAGTTAACAATGCCTGCAGTCACATCTGGGAAGTCTTTAAAAGTAAATTGTTGTGTCAGCTCTGCCATTTCCATAGGGAAAACATGACGGCCACCTTGATAGTGATTGTGGGTCAAGATGGAGCCTCCAACAATCGGTAGATCAGAATTAGACCCTGCGAAATAACCTGGGAAGATGTCCACGATGTCCAGTAGCTGGGCAAAAGTGTCCTGACTGATAACCATGGGCACATGTTGGGTGTTGAGGACAATGCAGTGCTCGTTGAAATAAGCATAAGGCGAGTACTGGAAGCCCCACTTTTCATCAGCTAAATCCATGCGGATAATGCGGTGGTTGGCACGGGCCGGATGATTAATGCGACCTTGGTAACCTTCATTTTCCATGCAAAGTTGGCACTTAGGATAGGAAGAAGCCTTGGCCAACTTAGCAGCAGCAATGGCTTTAGGGTCTTTCTCAGGTTTAGACAGGTTAATGGTAATTTCCATATCTCCATAGTCCGAAGGTGTGGTAAAAGCAATATTTTTGGCAATAGCTGCCACCTTAATATAGTCATTACGCTTACTGAGGTCATAGAATTCTGAGATAGCTTTTTGAGGAGATTGTGCATAAGTTTCCCAGAAATTCTTGTTGACCTGACTTGGGATTGGCGTCATGAAGTTCATCAATTCTGCTCCCAAACAATCCTTCTCTTCTGCTAGCTCACCAACCTTGCCATTTGCAACAGCTAAGTCAACTAGCTCATCTTTTAGAGCAATCAGCTCCGTTTGAGCAGTTTCCTGTTGAGCATTATCCTCCCCAACAAGAGCAAGGATGCGATTTGTCAGGTAAAAAATGTCATCCTTTGTGTAGTCGCTGCTTTCAATAACTTTTGCGACGAAAGTATCTAATAGTTTCATAGGAATTTCTTCTATTCTTTGGATCTATTTTTAAAGGTATTCATGCCCGAATACCTTTAAAGCGCTTGTTCTGACTTAGCTTACTTGCGTGACAAGACGCGACTTCCACCTGCAATTTCAGCAATGTAGAAGGCTGGTGCGTAGCCGATTTTTTCTGTGTAGACTTTTCCAACATTTTCGGTGAAAGCATCGACTTTATCTTTGGCAACAATAGCGATACCACAACCACCAAAACCAGCTCCTGTCATACGGGCACCAAGAACACCTTCTTGTTCCCAAGCTGTATGTGCCAAAGTATCCAACTCAAGCCCAGTCACCTCATAGTCATGTTCCAAAGAAACATGAGAGGCATTAACTAGACGACCGAACTGCTCTAACTCACCTGCTTCAAGAGCTTGACGGGCTTGAAGGGTACGTTGATTTTCCCAAATGGCATGACGGGCACGTTTGATGCGATTTTCATCTTTAATCAGGTAGCTATATTCGTCAAAAGTCTGAGCATCAAGTTCACCTAGAGTTTTAATATCAAGGAGGACATTGAGTTCTTCAACTGCTTTTTCACATTCAGCACGGCGCTCATTGTATTTAGAATCGGCCAATTCACGACGTTTGTTAGTGTTCATGATAACAATAACATTATCACCCAAATCTAGTGGCACAAGGTCATATTCTAAAGTGTTGGTATCAAGATAGATAGCTTTTTTATCAGCCCCCATTCCGATAGCGAACTGGTCCATGATTCCTGAATTAACACCAATAAATTCATTTTCAGTTTGTTTACCAATTTTTACCAAATCAAGGCGTTCTAGCTTCAAACCAAACAATTCTTCAGCCACAATCCCCATAAGAAGTTCAAGGGATGCTGAGGATGATAGGCCAGATCCGTTTGGAATATTTCCAAAAACATAGAGGTCAAAGCCGCTGTCAATCTTATGCCCTGCTTCTTGCAAGAATTTAACAACACCTTTTGGATAGTTAGTCCAGTTGTCTTCCTTAGCAAAGACAAGATTATCTAAAGCAACTTCAATAATGCCCTTGTCTTCAAAATTAGCAGAGTAGAAACGCATGAGCTTATCATCACGTTTACGGGCAGCACCATAAGTTCCTAGCGTAATTGCAGCAGGAAAAACATGTCCACCATTGTAATCTGTGTGTTCACCAATGAGATTAATACGTCCTGGTGAGAAGAAAGTTGCATCTGCTTCAGCACCAAAAATTGCTGTAAAAGCTTGATTAAGTTCAGTTGTATTCATGAGGGTCTCCTTTGAGTTTTATTACCTTAATTATAAGACACTAAAGTAAAAAAATCAATATTTATTGGTAAATATTTTACTATTTTTACCATATTTTTACCTTTTTTTACCAAAAAGAAAAAGAATCCGAAGATTCTTTTGTAATATCTACTTATTAGCCCCCAACATTCCTGCAACGAATTGTTTTTGAAGAACGAAGAAAATAACTAAAGTTGGTATTGTTGCAACCAAAACTGCTGCCATAATCATACCATAGTCAGGCGAATAGCTTGATCCCAATTGAGAAATCAAAAGTGGCACTGTTTGTTTTTCCGTTGATTGAACAACAACCAAAGGCCAAATATAGTTGTTCCAACTGTTCATGAAGGTAATGATGGCCGCTGCAGCATAGGTTGTCTTCATGGTCGGCATATAAATTTTAAAGAAGAGCCCAACTTCTGACACACCGTCAATGCGCCCTGCTTCCAGCAATTCCTTAGGAAACATTTTGGTATTTTGGCGGAAATAGAAGATCAGAAAAGCCGTTGCGATGTAAGGTAAGAAGATTGAGGCATAAGAGTTGATACCAATCATCGGACTAATAGATGACATCTTACCGAACAAACGAAAGAGAGGAATCATAATAGCCGCAAAAGGAACCATCATGGAGAGGAGAATAATATTGAAAACAATATCTTTTCCTTTGCTCCGGTAAATTTCAAAACCATAACCAGCAGCAGAACCAATCAAGAGAGCCAAAATCGTTTGAAAGAGAGCGACAACAGAAGAGTTTTTCAAGGCAGAAGTCATAGCAGTCTGACTGAAAATGTTTTTCAAGTTATTAAACAACTCACCACCAGGCAACATACGTCCATTAGTGACATCAATACTTGAATTTGTCGCACTGACAATCAAAAAGTAAAATGGAAATGCAAATACTATAGACATGATGACCAAGAAAACATAGGTCGCAATTGTCTTATTTCGATTTCTTTTCATCTCTGCCTCCCAATCTTGTTTGAAGAATAGATAAAATTACTACCAAAGCAACGATAGCATAAGATACTGCCGCAGCATAACCAAAATCTGGTGTATATTTAAAGCTTAGGTTGTAAATGTATTGTGAAATGGTTGTTGTTGCATCGCCAGGACCACCTTGGGTGATATTCATAGGCTCATCGAACAACTGCAAAGTACCAATTGTTGATGTAATCGTCGTAAAGAGAATAACTGGTTTCAAGAGTGGAACTGTGATATTGAAGAATTTCTTACCAGCACTGGCCCCATCAACATCTGCAGCTTCATAGATTTCTGGATCGATATTTTGAAGAGCTGATAGGAAGAAAATCATATTATAACCTGTCCAACGCCAAGTAATAGCTATGATGATGACAATCTTTGCCCAAAAGGCATCTGACAACCAAGCCATTGGCTCCTGAAGAATATTCAAGGAAAGAAGGATTTTGTTGATAATACCATCATTTGAGAACAAATATTTAAAAACAATAGAATAAGCAACCAAAGAAGTTACTGATGGCAAGAAAACAATAGTCCTAAAGAGCCCCTTCAATTTCAAAGCCTTGTTATTAAGCAAGACCGAGAAGAAAATGGCTAAAATAACCATGACTGGCACTTGAACAATCAAGAAGAGCAGGGTATTTTTTAGGGCATTGATAAAGACAGGGTCACTGAACAAACGCTTATAGTTGGCAAGACCAACAAAGCTCAAGTTATTACCCTTACCAGATGACAGAGACAATTTAAAGGCCTCTACCATTGGATAAAAGTAAAACAAGGCAATCAATAAGGTTGGAACGATGACAAACAGCCATCCCATTATTTTTGATTTTAAAAATGGATTTATCTTTTTCATTCTAATCCTCTATTCTCTCACTAAAAAACCAAATAATTTAGTTCTGACAGCACAAGGACAATCAAGCAACTAAATTATCTGGTTAAACAACTGCTTATTTCAGTTGATTTTCTGCTTCTTTTTGTGCATTTTCTAAGACTTTATCCAAATCATCACCTTTCAAGTAGTTTTGCATAGCTTTGATAAGGATGTCTTCAATAGCGTAAGTATTTTCACCGTAGTTTACTGCTGGAATTTGTGTTGACCATTCCGCAAAGTCTTTGTAGATTGTTTGTCCGCCGAAGTATTCAGCTTCAGTATCATAAACACCTGCTTCGGTCGCTGGAATGTATGATCCAATTGCTCCAATATTTTCTACCAGTGTTTTATAAAGGTCTGTACTTGATCCGAATGTATCTTTCAAGAATTCAGCAGCTGCTTCTTTACCATCAACATTCAAGACGTAAATTGAAGCACCGCCAAGGTTTGAAGCGTTGACTGATCCATCAAGTTCTTGACGTGGGAAGGATACAACTGCCCATTTACCAGCCTGATCTTCTTGGGCTGTAATAGATGGTGTAATCCAGTTACCTGTAGGAACTGACCAAACCACTCCGTTATTAAAGTCGCTCAGCCATTGGCTCCAGTCACTGTTATCATCAACAAGTTTGGCATCATACATCGCTTTAACGTCCTTGAAGGCCACCTTCAAAGCTTCGTTGTCAGCAAGTGTCGGTGTCTTACCGTCTTCTCCAGTGTACCAAGAACCTGTTGAGTTAATCATAGAACGAACAAGTCCAAGGTCATTAACATCAAGAGAGATGAGCTTTTTACCTGTTTTTTCAGAAACAGCTTTACCGATTTCGATGTATTTTTCCCAAGTAATATCTTTCAAATCGTCAACTGTGTAACCAGCTTCTTCTAGGATATCTGTACGAACATAGAGCCCTGTTGAACTTGTATCAAATGGCACAGCATAATTTTCACCATCTACAGAAGTTGCTTCTACCTTGTAGTCTGTGAAATCATCTGCTTTGATAACATCTGTCAATGGGAAGAAGCTATCTGGGTAAGCTTCTAGGAAACTCTTGGCACGGTAGTCTTCGATAAGCACAATGTTAGGAAGACCATCTGTAACACCTGAGCTCAATGAGGTATTCAATTTTTGAATAATGTCATCCTGTGCATTTTCAACAATCTTCAAGTCAACTGTATCTGGAACTTCTTTGTCATAAACTTTTTCAGCTTCTTCAAAAGCTCTGACATTGTAATTAGCATCCCAAGCCCAGACAGTCAATTCTGTAGCTCCAGAATCACTTGTTGAGCTTCCGCCACCATTTGAACTTGAACCACAAGCTGTCAACAATAGACTTGAAAATAAGGCACCTGCCAATAGAGCACCAACTGTTCTCTTTTTCATAGAGATACTCTCCTTTTAAACGTTTATTTTTGATGGTTTTATTATATAATAAAAGCGTTTTCATTGCAAGTGTTTTTACTTATTATTTTAGTAATTTTTACTTATTTTATAAGTTATTTATTTCACGAACTTTCTAAACCGCGATAGACCAACCTTTGTCATTACTTGCTTTTGTATCTTATACGCTAAGTTATTTTTTTACTTATTTAATTTTAAATTGTCGAAATATTCAAAAATAGAGAGGCTGTTATCCTCTTCATTTTTTGTTTTCAATATTATTTTACTATTTTTTACTATTATAGATCAGATAAATAAGGCCTGGATAACTTCCAGACCTCACTTTATATTTTCTCTTTACCTGTTTCCACTCCTAAGATGGCTTTGCTCAACTCTATTTTACCTTAATTTTAAAGCTAATAGTCTGTCTGTCTTGACTTGGTAGTTGGTAAATTTCTTGAACAGGAGCTCCCCATGAATCATCTCCTCCAACACCCATTTGAGCTGCTAATACGCGCACCCAAGTAAAGTGGGATGGAGATAGCTCTTCTTGGTGGCTGGCATTGTCTAATTCATAAACACTATGCGGCAATACGCTGGTTTCAAAAGGTTTTCCAACCGCTTCAAAAATCAGACCCGCTCCAAGACTATCCGTCACTTCAAGCCAGCGCACCCCACAACGATTTCCTGTTTCTTGAGGGACCAAATATGAGGCCTCATTGGCTTGCGCTGTTGTTTCAAAGATACCTAGTCGAGCACCCTCTTTACGGTCAATATAGTTTTCATCTGGACCATAACCATAGAAACGAACATTTTGGTAGGCAGATTTCAATTTGAAATCCATACCATAAGCTGGCAGAGAAGGGAGATTGTCATAACCTGGATAATCCAGACTTACCGTTACGTCCCCTTGACTGTCGACCTTATAAGAAACACTATGGAAAAGTTGACCCGGAGCTGCTAATTGATACTTGAAAGTCACAGTGACTGCATTTTCTGTTTCTTCCAAGGTCATATCAACATGTTTTTGATAAAGCCCTGCTGTTAGCCACATGCCGCGGTCAAAACCATGCTTAGCTCCACGGTCATTATCGGTCACAGCACGCCAGAAACTGGTCTTAGGTGTTCTTGTGATGTATTCTCGCCCATCCTTAACCAGTGAAATCAAGCCACCTTCCGCAATCGAAAGAAGGACTGAGAAATTCCAGCCATGGATGCCGATATTAACATCCCCACGCACCACACGGAAGGCCTTATCTTTCGGAGTAACTTCTTCAACGTGACCAACTGTTTCAACAGCTTGACCAAAGGTCAATTCGTAGCCCGCTTCTGCCCAAAGAGTCGCTTTTTTCTGATGCTGAGTCACTTCATAAGTATACTCTCCTGCTTTTTCAGCTGCAGGGAAATCAATGGTAAACGTCTCACATTCACCTGCCGGTACAAGAAAATCATAAGATTGCTCCCAAATTGAAATACCATCACGTTTCAAAGTAGCTTTAAAATAGGACGCACTGGTATCAATGAAAAGATTTTGGTTATCAATCGTCACCCCTTTCGAAGTCACTTGTAGCTTGACATTTGAATAGAGTTGTTTGACTTCTTGTGCTTTAGGTGATGGCACACGATTAGCAAAAACAATCCCGTCCCCACAGAATTCATAATCTGTAGCGCGATCGTCCCAATCACCACCATAAGTCAGAACATCTTGACCAAACTCATTATGCTTGAGGATAGATTGGTCAATGTAGTCCCAGATAAAACCTCCCTGATACTGGTCATATTTCTGTTCAAGGTCTGTATAGAGACTCATACCGCCCAGAGAATTCCCCATGGCATGCATGTATTCACAGGAAATGTAAGGCTTAGCCGGCTTGCTTTCCAGATAGTCAATAATACCTGCTGGTTTGGCATACATACGGCTTTCCATATCGGAAATCTGGTCAAAATCACGATTCCAGAAGACACCTTCATAATGGACCAATCGGCTTGGATCAACTTCATGGAAGAAGTCTGTCATGGCTAAAATGTCTTCGCCCGCATAGGATTCATTACCACAAGACCAGATAATGACAGAAGGGTGATTTTTATCACGCTGGAACATACTATTGGCGCGATCAAGAACATTTTCCTTCCATTCTGGCAGACTGCCAGGAACATTCCAAGAAGGTTCAAGCTGTCCCAGTTTCTGCCAAGAACCGTGACTCTCTAAATTGGTTTCATCGATGAGATAAATGCCATACTGGTCACAAAGCTCATACCAGCGCGTCTGGTTGGGATAATGGGAAGTTCTGACAGCATTGATGTTGTAGCGCTTCATGAAACGAATGTCCCAAAGCATCTCTTCTTCAGTGATGGCACGGCCACGCTCATGGTGGAACTCATGGCGGTTAACACCCTTGAAAACAATTCGCTTACCATTGATAAGCATGACGCCATCTTTCATTTCAAAAGTTCTGAAGCCAATCTTTTGTTTGACAATTTCAATTAAATCCTCACCTCGTTTGACGTAAAGTTCCAGAGTATAAAGATTCGGCTCCTCAGCACTCCAAGCCGACACCCCTTCTAGAAGAATCCCTTGTTCTAATTCATCCAAGGTCCCTTGGTAAACTGCTTTCTGGTCTTGGTTCAAAAGCTGCGCAGTGATCTCAACCCCTTCTAAAGCGCCAGCTATTTTTGCAGAAACCCTTAAATGACCATCCTTATAGTCATTGACCAACTCTTGCTGGACAAAGAGGTCTTCAATGTGAACATCAGGTACTGCAAAGAGGTAAACATCTCGGAAAATGCCAGAGAAACGCCAGAAATCCTGGTCTTCAATCCAGCTGGCACTTGAACGTTTGTAGACTTCGACAGCCAGCTTGTTATCTCCTTCCTGAAGAAAATCTGTGATTTCAAACTCTGTCGGAGTAAAGGAATCCTCGCCGTAACCAAGGAAGTGACCATTGAGCCAGACATAGAAGGCCGTCTCTACCCCTTGGAAAGAGATAAAGGTCTTTTTGCCAGCTAGGGCCTCATCCAGCTTGAAATGTTTAACGTAGGACCCAACTGGGTTGTAGCTTTTGGAAACTTGAGGCGGACGCAAGGCTTCCTGACCATCCCAAGGATACATAGTGTTGATGTATTGGCGCTTATCATAACCCTGATTTTGGATATGACCCGGCACCTGAATAAAATCAAAAGATGACGTATCAAAGTCCATCTGATAAAAATCAGCCAGACGCAGACTTGGATTAACCGCATAAGCGAATTGCCAAGTTCCATTCAAAGACTGCTTGAGCTCCGTCTGCCCCAAATCCGCTTCAGCTTGACTGGCAAAATAGGCATGGTCGGAATGAGCAGGAATCTTATTCACTGCAAAAACTTCTGGATTCTCTAACCAATCCAAACTTGGAAGAATAGTTGTCATAGAAAACTCCCTTTATTTTTTCATTTTAAAATAGTAAAGATGTGTCACAAAATCACGACGAACAACAGGATCATAAATCCCCATATTCATCAGTTCATCGCCAGACAAAACAGCCCCCACTTCAAGTGGCCGACTAGCATAAATCGACGTAAAATAACCAACCCCCTGGTCCTCTCCCTCCTTGAAAAGAGCCACATGCTCATAGTCAGCATCTGGATTCAGACCAACCATTTTTGTTTTTGTCAACAATGGCTGAGCTCCTGCCAGAGTTTGAGCAGTGAAGAGGAGACTTTCAGTCTTATCCTCAGAAACAAACTGCCAAGCTGTTGCATTCCCATCGGAAGGTGATTTAAGGCGATAGAATTTCCCATACTGAACTAGGGGACGAATCGCTTTATAAGCCTCAACCTCTTCCCTGACTGCCTCTTTCTCCTCATCAGACATGGAAGTCAAATCCAATTCATAACCCAAAACACCGCTCATAGCTACATGGGCACGAGTGTCTAGAGGCGTTATGCGTCCCGTTTGGTGATTGGGAACCGCTGAAATATGCGAAGTCATCATAGAAATAGGATAGACAAGAGAAGTTCCATACTGGATGGTCAAGCGTGAAATGGCATCGGTGTTATCACTGGCCCAAGATTGAGGCATATAGTATGCCCAACCTGCATCGAAGCGGCCACCGCCTCCTGAACAGCCTTCAAAAAGAATCTGAGGATAAGCACTTGTAATCCGCTCCAGCAAGTCATAAACACCCAAGACATAGCGATGACTAGTCTCACCCTGACGATGGGCAGGTAAATCAAGTGAGTAGATGTCTGACAAATGGCGATTCATATCCCACTTAATATAGTCAATGTAGCCCTGATCTAAAATGTCTTTGACTTGATTAAAGATATTATCTCGAACCTCTTGCCTCCCCATATCAAGAACAAATTGAGAGCGAGATGGGCTCGGCTGACGACCCGGAACCTGCATCAAGTAATCCGGATGATTTCGGAAAAGATCAGAATCCATAGAAATCATCTCAGGCTCAAACCAGAGACCAAACTTGAGTCCTTGCTGGTGAACATAGTCCGCAAAACCTTTGACTCCTTGAGGAAATTTCTCATGATTGATAAACCAATCTCCCAGAGATGATTGATCATTATTGCGATAGCCAAACCAACCGTCATCAAGGACAAACATCTCAATTCCCAGCTGCTTAGCTTCATCAACAATAGGGCGAAGCTTTTCTTCAGTAAAATCAAAATAAGTTGCTTCCCAGTTATTAACCAGGATAGGACGTTCTTGATTCTTAAATTGGCTACGAACCAAATGCTGACCAATAACCTTATGAAATTCTTGGCTCATCCCGTTCAAGCCCTGATTAGAATAAACCATAAGAACTTCCGGAGTTTGAAAAGCATCTCCTGCCCCCAACTCCCATTCAAAGTTTTCATGGTTAATACCAACAAGCAAACGTAGCTGAGCTAATTGATCTTTTTCAAGTTCGAAAGCATGATTTCCAGAATAAACCAGACTAAATCCATAGGCATCACCAACAAACTCATCGGTCTTCTTATCAACTAAGGCTAAAAAGGGATTCATTTGATGGCTTGAGGTTCCACGGCGGCTAGCAAATCTTTGAAGACCATAGCCAACTGACTGGCGTTCCATATGACGTTCATTGGCATGGGCTCCTGGAAGACTGATTGTTTCAAAATCTTTTGCAACAAAATCAAGCTGTAAAGAGGCTACTTTTTCCAGCATAATAGACTGAGAACCCTGATTTCTGACCTGAACCGAACGTGCCACAAGGTCACAATCTCTAAAAATACTGTAAAGCAAATCAAGCTCGACTTGGCTTACCTTATCTTCCAAAGTAATAACCAAAGTCTGAGCTTCAGCCTTATCTTGGACAAAAGAGGCAGGCAATCCTGAAAGTCCAGGTTTGCCATCTTGGATGTGATAATCTTTAAAAACAAAGGCATTGGAACGACTGCCATCTCCGTGTTTAATAATCAAAGCTGGCTGACGGTAATCACCAGAGTCGCTCCCACTGTATTCTTGAGGAAGGGTATCTTTGGACAAGCCACGATCAAGGTTATCTAGGACATTTCCAGAAAAACCACGATCAATCCTAGGATAAGATAAATGGTTATGGTAGCGCTTTACTTTTTTACCAAAATATAAATGGCTGACTAGGCCACCGTCATCTATGGATAGTAGATAAGAAATATTATTGTTACTTAGGTGAAAGACCTTATTTTCTGAATCAAATCTAATCAAATCAGACATAGCACACCTCATTTTCTTTACTTAATTTTTTCACTAATTATTTTACTTTATTTTTACTAATAATTCAAGGCTGTTTTGCCTGTTTTTCCCCTTCTATTAAATCAGAGCCAATTAAAATTCCCTACTCTTAGCTTCTAACACCTCTTAAAGATACTTTAATCATCTGATATTTTTAAGTTTTTCACTTCATATCAATAGGTAGAATCCCTTCTTTTGTGATATAATAAAAGCAACAAGTATTTTTACTAAAATTCTGTTTTTTCTAAGGAGAGGATGAAAATGGCAACAATCAAGGATATTGCAGAACATGCAGAGGTTTCTATCGCAACAGTTTCTAGAGTTCTAAATAACGATGAGTCTATGTCTGTCAGTGAAGCGACACGCGCTAAAATTTTTAAAACCGCAGATCAACTAGGCTACACACGTTATAAAAAAAATCTCATTGCTAAAAACGAAAATAAAAAAGTCGCTATCATCCAATGGTACACAGAATCTGAAGAGATTAATGACCTCTATTATTACTCTATACGTATTGGTATTGAACGTCGTGCCATTGAGCTTGGCTATGAAATCATCCGACTCTTTAACGACTCTCCTTTAGATGATGCTCGATCAGCCGACGGAGTTATTGCCATCGGAAAATACAGCAACTCACAGATTAAAGATTTGGAGAAAATCAGCGATAACCTTATTTTCGTTGATAGTGATACGCTGAGCAGCGGTCATACCTGTGTGACTACTGATTTTACCAATTCTGTTATTAGCGCTTTGGATCATTTTATTAACAAAGGACAAACTAAGATTGGCATTTTAACAGGTGAAGAGATGACAGCTGACCATGAATTTCCTCTCATTGATCCTCGTTTCTATACTTTTAAGAATTACCTAACACAACAAAAACTCTATAACCCCGATTATGTTTTTATCGGTAAATTCTCTACAGATGACGGCTACCAATTGATGAAAAATGCAATTGAGACTTGTGGAGACAACCTCCCAGAAGCCTTCTTTATTGCAAGTGATGCCTTAGCTATCGGCGCCCTCCGTGCCCTACAAGAAAAGGACATCAAAGTCCCTGACCGCGTCAGCATTATTTCCTTCAACGATACCGTCGTAGCTAAACAAGTCTACCCACCGTTAAGTAGCGTCACTGTCTTTACCGAGGAAATGGGAATTCTCGCTATGAATACCCTCAATCAACAATTAGAGAGCTTCACACCTGAAATCCCAGTAATGATGAAACTAGCAACTGTTTTAACACTTCGCAGCAGTAGTAAATAAGAAGCTTATGAGAAATCCACTTCATTCCGGCGAACTCTACTTACCATCCGACCCTGACATTCTCAAGGAGCAAACACTTTGCCAGGAATTACTCTATGATTTCAATCAAACCAGACCTTCTGAGGGAGAAAAGCGCCAAGAACTCCTAGAGAAGATGTTTGCCCAGGTCGGAGAAAACGTCTATATTGAACCTCCCTTGCACGCTAATTGGGGCGGTAAATTCTGCAAAATCGGCAAAAATGTCTACGCTAATTTCAACCTAACTTTAGTCGATGATACCCAGATCACTATCGGCGACTACACTATGATTGGCCCAAATGTGACAATCGCTAGCGCAGGCCACCCTATTCTTCCAGAGCTGCGCCAAAAAGGTTACCAGTACAACCTTCCCGTGAGCATCGGTAAGAATTGTTGGATTGGAGCAAACAGCACCATCTTGCCCGGTGTGACCATCGGTGACAATAGTGTTATCGGTGCAGGCAGCCTTGTTACCAAAGACATCCCTGCAAATGTTCTAGCCTTTGGCAGCCCAGCCAAAGTTATAAGACCAATCAATGAAAAAGACCGAAAATATTATTATAAAGACAGGAAAATTGATTGGGAGTCAATCTGATTGCCATCATTTATCGGATTGATACGTCCCATTTGTAACAGATTATTGAAAAACAGTTCCAAGATTTTGTTTCAAAATAGCTCTTGTGCTCACTTAAAAATAGATGCAATAATAATCTCTTCAAAAAACAAAAAATCGAAAAAAAACATATAAGAAATAAACTATTAAAAAAAACATTCCCAAAATTTCTTTGGGAATGTTTTTAACTAGTCAACTTTAACAAGTCTAATATTATCAATCGAAACCCACTTGTTGGCAGATGATTTCACATAAACACCTACCTCACATTGTCCTTTTGTAATTCGAATATTATCAATGGTGTAGGTTTTCCATATAAGAGATTCTTTAAGAGAAATCTTTTGCTCACTACCTCCATAATTCTTTATATATAGTTGTGCAGTCTCAATATTAACATCCCCCATAGCATCTATACTTAATTTATAGGTCCCTGAACTGAGATTAAAAACATTTTGATAAACTGAACTTTCGAAGGCTTTATCTGACCAGAATGTAAGCTTATGACGAGAATCATCATATATTTCTGTTTTTATTCCAGCATTCTTATTGGCAGTCCATTTGTTCCAATTTGATGGACTTTCGGTATAACCATCCCATTCAAAGCTATTGTTTTGTATGAGATTTGTTAAATTAGAATAATTAAAAGCTTTTATACCGCGCAAAGCATTTCCTGAAAAATCAAAGACAGCTTGATTTTCCCATTCGTTTCCTGTCAAATCTGAAACACCAAGATAAGACATTCCTGCCTGTGTCGCCCAGGAAACATTAGCATTATACCAAAGAGGCTCCCAATAAAAGAAACCTAGGCCATTGTTTTTTTTAACATCTTTTATCTTATCGACTAAATCCGTCAAAAATTGGTACTGCCCATCTTGATTAGCCTTATAGCCACCACTATCTTCTTCATTTTTAGTGAATGCATTTATTTTTTGATCGAGGTTATTAAGTGTATTTGCATAAGCTGTTTCAACAACGACAACTTTTTTGTTGTAACGTTCACTAATGTTGTCCATGTTTTCAGCAAGATCAGCCAATGATCCATGCCAATATGGATAATAAGAAATTCCCACGATATCAAAATCAACTGATTGATTAGTAATCTCATATAACCACCATTGAAAAACTGATTTATCTCCGCCATCTGCTAAATGAAGCATTATCGGAATATCACTATTTTGTGTATCTTTTACAGCTTTCACTCCCGATTTTAAAAAAGTAGCTAGTCGGATAAACTCTTGACCATCCCCACCCCAACTTTTTCCATAAGGCCATAGTAGACCACTGTTCAATTCATTTCCTATCTGAATCATATCCGGATACAAACCTTGACTTTTCATCTTATTAAGAACATCAACCGTATAATGGTAAACACTCGAATTCAATTGCTCAAAAGTTTGATTTTCCCAAGATTTTGGAAGAGTTTGTTTTCCTGGATCAACCCAGAAATCACTGTAATGAAAATCTAACAAGACTTTCAACCCATTAATTTTGGCCCTTCTGGCAAGTTTAATAGTTTTGCTTAAATCATTTGTTCCAGCACCATAAGGATTTCCCGAGCTATCATAAGGATCAACCCAAAGTCGCAAACGAACATAGTTAACACCATTATCTTTTAATATGGTTAGGGGATCTTTTTGTTTACCGTTAACTTTGTATACAGCACCACTTTGTTCCATTTCATCTAGAATTGAAATGTCCGCTCCATTAATAAAGTCATCAGCCCTAACTATCTGAGTACTTACTGAGGTAAACCCAATAATTACCAAAACAAAAGTAATAATTTGTTTAAGTTCTTTCATAATTTATCCTAGCTTTATCCATGAAAATATTTAAGCAAAATATGACATTACAAATGCAACTGCACCTTTTGGATCGCGTGTTAATTTAATATATTCGGCACCTTTGGTTGCTGCTAGCTTAATACCTAAAGCATCAGTATCCTTCTTGATATCTTCATAGAAAGAGTTAACTTGCGGTGCCAAAACAACCATATCAAAGTTCTTCATAATTTCATAATGAGAGCCATAGGCACCAGCAGAAGCTGTAATCTTAGCACCTGTTTCTTGAGCACCTTCTGTTAGTGCATTAGCCAACATAGCACTTGTTCCAGCACCAGCACAAAGAACTAAAACATTAACATCTTTATCTGTTGTAACTTTAATTTCATCTTCTAATTTTTTTACTGGTGCTACTTTTTCTTCAAGAGTCTCTTTAGCTGCATTCTCTGCTTCTTCTTCCAAAAGAACTGCATCATAAGCTTTAACAAATGGGAAGTAAATGACAATATCAATAGCTAACAGAACAAACATCAAAACAATCGCTAGAAGGCTAACTCCTGTACCTAAAATAAGACCAATTGGTGCAGGAGTTGCCCAAGGAAGGACGTACATAAAGCTATTCATTTTCAAAACATCAACAAAGAATTTGAAGATGCAGACATTAACAATCGGAGTTAATAGAAATGGAATGAAGAAATATGGGTTTAAAATAATTGGCGTTGCAAACAAAAGTGGTTCATTTACCGCAAAACAGACTGGAATGAAAGAAGCTTTACCAACCGCTTTCAATTGTTTTGATTTAGCAAAAGCTAAGAAGATAAATGGTACAACAAGTGTTGCACCTGTCCCTCCCATCGTACCTACAAAGTTTCCAAGACCAGCCGTTAAGACGTTTGAAGCATGTTCCCCAGCTTTCATCAATTGCAAGTTAGCTTCAACATTTGTATAAATAACTGCTACAATTGCAGGCTCCACAATCGATGGACCATGAACACCTACAAACCAGAAGAGAGCCATTGCTCCCCAAATTATTGCAATTCCAAGATAACCATCAGCCGCTGTGAACAGTGGTTGCATCAAAGAGATGATGGCTTCCGCAAAGGAATGACCAAAGAAATAACGAATTAATGTATCAAGAAGAACAGCAGCAAATACTGCAAATGAGAATGGAAAGATATCTCTAAAAGTTTGCGAAATGGTACCTGGAACCTCTTTAGGCATCTTAATCGTAATATCTTTCAAAACACAGAATTTATACATGTTTACAGTGATGAAAGCTGCAACAAAAGCTGCAAGAATCCCTTTTGTTCCCATGTAGCCATTAGCAAAGCCACCATCAATTTGATCTGCACTTAGCAAAAGGAAGCTAGTGATAGAAGCCAACATAACTGAAACTGCATTGATTTTTTTATTAGATGGCATTTGTCGATTCATTGATTCTGCCAAACAGCGAGCTGTCGTAGCTGAAACAAGCAATGCTACAATTCCCATTGAATAGCCATAAACCTTCCATAACCATGTTGAAAAAGCAGCCGGCAAAGTAATTCCAAAAATCTCAGGAATAGCAGCAATCAAGATAAAGATACTTGAGAATAGAATAGCTGGCATAGCAGCTAAGAAACCATCACGAATGGCCCCGAGGTAAATATTGCGTGAAATTTTTTCAAAAAAAGGTTTCCCTTTTTCAATCTGTTGAATGAGTTTGTTCATGATAAAACTCCCCAAGAACCGAAGACTTAGTATATTAAGAGGAGATTGTGCTTCTACCAAGTCCGGTCCAAATCCTTTCTTCTTTTTAAAAATTAACGATTTTTATATAACTCAATAAAATCCTGAATTAAGTCACGTAATAACAAAGTTGTCATCAAATGGTCTTGACCATGAATGAAGATAAAACCTAGTTCCAAGTCTTCCCCAGCTGCTTCCTGAGCTAAAAGCTTGGTCTGTGCATTATGTGCTAAAGCCAAATTATCATCGGCTTCTTTCACAGCTGTTTCAATATTGTCAAAGTTACCAGATCTCACTTCTTTTAATAGATGCAACAAAGTGCTTCTTGCATCTCCAGAGTAGGCTACAATTTCAAATCCTAACATTTGTAATTCTTTTTTATCCATCTTTATAAATCCCCCTATTCTACTATTTTTGTATCACTAATATGTTTATACCAGTAAGCTGATGCTTTTGGATAACGCTTTTGAGTCTCAAAATCAACATAAAACAAACCATAGCGTTTATTATACCCATTTGACCATGAGAACAAGTCCATCAAAGACCAAAGAAAGTAACCTTTAACATTAACCCCTGCATCAATTGCTTTAGCAAGAGATTGCAGGTAAACTTTCAAATAATCAATACGTGGTTGGTCCATGATGATACCATCATCAAATTCGTCTTTATAGCCCATACCATTTTCCGTGATATAGATTTTATTATAATGTGGATAATCTGCTTTGATTCGAAGAAGCAAGTCATACAGACCTTCTGGGTAGATAATCCAATCCCAGTCCGTTCTTGGAATACCTTCTTTGTATATGCGTTCCCCGATGCCCTTGACTTTATATACTGATGTCCCCTTATCACCTGTACCGTTGTGATGAATGTCATTTTCACCATTATAGGCTTTGACAAAGTGACATTGGTAATGATTGATACCAAGATAATCGTTGCGGTGGCTGGCTTTTTTCATTTCCTCAAAGTCACCATCAAGGAATTCGTAGCTGGCATTGTTAGCTGCACAGATTTCGTTAAGCGCTTCCATTGTTTGCTTTGAATAATAACCTAGATAAGTTGCATCTAGTAAGAAACGAATAGATAGGGCATCATCTAAGAAAGCTGCATGTTTATCCTCTTCGCTATCACTAGCTTGGTATTTAGTTTCAAGGGAATGAACCACACCAATTTCGCCCTGATAACCACCATCTTTAAACAAATTAACTACACGCGCATGAGCATACATCATATTATGTAAACATTGGATAATCTTAGTAAAATCATATTTTATCCCTGGTGGAAAAATACCCAACAAATACTGATTAGTTGCGACTGGATAGATTTCATTAAAAGTGCTCCAATGACGAACTTCTGTAAATTCTTCAAAACAGAATTTAGCATAGTTAACAAAAGCTTCAATGGTATCGCGGTTTAAGAAATCACCGTTATCAAACAAAACTTTTGGTGTATCAAAGTGGTGTAAGGTTACAAAAACAGTTACATTTCTCTTCTTGCACTCAGCAAAAACATTATGATAGAAATCCACACCTTCCTGGTTCACTTTTCCACTGCCTTCTGGAAAAATACGGCTCCAAGCAATAGAAAGACGAAGTCCGTTGACACCAAATTTTTCACAAAGTTCAATATCTTGTGGGTATTGATGATAGAAATCACTTGCAGGATCTGGACTAAATCGACCTTGTTCTGCTAAAAACTCATCCCAAGCTACAGGTCCTTTACCGCCTTCTTTAGTAGCTCCTTCAACTTGGTAGGCTGCTGTTGCCCCACCAAAAATAAAATCTTCTGGTAATTGATACATTTTTTCTCCCTAATTTAATAAACGTTGAATATGCAAAACTAGATAAACACGCTCACTTCGTGATAAGTCTAGTTTAAATTCTTGTTCCAATATTCTATGAATAGCTTGTCCAATTCGAAATGCTTTTGGATAATCAGATTTTACAAAGTCTTCCATATTAACCAAAGAAGTCTCGTCTTGTTGACTAGTTTGCAATCGATTAATCAGATAGGTCAAATGGATCATCAAACGGTCATACAAGTTACTATTTTCGGCATTACGCCTAATACCATTCCTTGATAATTCCTCTTCAACTAATTCTAAAACTCGTTTTCTAGCACTTTCTTCTTGATTAGATGAAATCTCATAGTCTCCTTTGGCATTAATGAAATGCAGAGCCATACGTCCAATTTCATCATCTGGAAAGTTCACTGATAACTTATTACTTAAGATTTCAACTGCCTCTCTTGCCATAGAAAATTCAGTCACATATTCCTTGGAAATATCTGGTAAACGACTTTCCTGATAAGTTCCTTTTAGAAGCTTCTGATAAACTGAGTAAACATGATCAGTAAGTGTGACATACAAATATTCTTGAACAGGAAATTGATGATTTTGCACTAGTTTATCAATCATGTTGTAGGTCACCGTCAGGATATCAAGCGGAATATTTTTCAAAAGCATTAAAAAGTTTTCTTTCGATTCTTCGGTTTTCAAAGAAAATATTTTTTCCACCTGTTCTGGTCTAATGAGATCACCCTTTTTCTTTCGAAAAACGATTCCAAGTCCCATAACAACCGCTTGTTCTCCCTGCTCATTTTTAACTAAAGCTACATTATTATTGAGCGCCTGTATAATGCGGAACATTTTTACCTCCTTGAATATTTTTAGACAAATAAAAACCGCAAACAAACTAGGGTCTTCTCCCTAGATTATTTGCGGTCTTGCCTAATATCTTAGTTACAATCCACTCTTATTGAATTTCTACATTTTCATTATAACACGTTATTTTAAAATGTAAACCCTTTCTTTATGTTTTTTTGTTTATTTTAAACATTTTTAAAAAATCAAACATTTTAACCTTTTATGTTTTATAATTCAAATTTCTTCCTACCATGAGCTTGCTGTTTTTTCCAAGACTTTATTGAGCTCATTGATGTTCTTGAAGCCTTCTGTACGAAGCCAGTTGCGCGCTGCTTCTTCACCTTCTTCAATATAAACTTTGACAGAACCAGCCCAAGTAGCACGTCCACAGAGGACACCATTAAATTTCGCACCAGACTCTGCTGCAAAGACTAGAGTGTCTTGGAAGAGTTTGGCAGAAACACCTGCACTGAGGTAGATGTATGGCAAGTGACTAGCTGCTTCTTGGTCACGGAAGGCTTGTGCTGCTTCTTCTTTTGTGTACACAACCTCACCCTCAGCAAAACCTTCAACATATTTCATATTAACTGGCACTTCAACTTTGAGGACATCGATGCCAAAGCGTTCATCTGAGAAAACTTTCATGGCTTCATTGACTTTATGAGCTTTGACCTTGGCAAATTCCACGCTACCATTGTCAGCGATATTCTCATCGTAAGTTAAAATTTCAAGGAAGAAAGGAATATCTTCTGCTTTACATTCTGAACCGATACGTTCGATATAAGCTTTTTTCTGGAGGTTAACATAGTCATCTCCATCCACATCGTAATAGAGCAAGAACTTAACGGCATCTGCTCCTTCTTCTTTTAGCCGTTTGGCAGACCACTCAACCAAGCAATCTGGCAAGCGACTAGTTGTTGTCGCATCGTATCCAGTCTTTTCATAGGCTAAGAGAAGCCCTGCTTCTTGATCGCGAACTTTACTTGCTGGCAATCCATATTCTGGGTCGAGCAAGATTGATGAAGCGTACTTTGTCAATTCTTCAGAGACGAGAACTTTCAATTGTTCAATTTGCTCAACTGTTGGTTCTTCGGTTTGATATTGTGCCATCATGCGTTTGAGAGCACCGCGTTGGTCAAAGGCCAAGGCTGAAATAACGCCATTGCGACTAAGTTTTTCAAGATAACTTTGTTTTGCTTGTGTTAGTACCATTTGTTTTTATACCTCTTCTACTTGGATTTGATTGAATAACGTTTCGTAGCTTGACATATTGACATGCCCCGTCATTTCTTCTTGAGCATTTAACATACCTAGAACATTGGCTCGCTTGAGCAAATCAGCATCGGAGAAACCTTGAACCAAGGCTGATGCAATGCCTGCCACAGTGGAGTCCCCTGAGCCTACAGGATTGACGACCTCAATCTTAGGGATACGCACTCGATAAAACTTATCTCCATGCTTGGCAAAGGCACCTTTAGCACCTAGGGATACAATAATCCACTCAATACCATCAAATAAATCTTGGTTTAAAGTCGCCTTTAAATCCTCGATGTCATCCGTCACCTCTCGTCCCACTAATTGAGCGAGTTCTTCAGTATTGGGTTTGATGACGAATGGTTTTTCAGATTGGTCTAGGACATCCTGTAAGGCCTGGCCTGAACAATCCAAGACAACTTTTGTCTGGTTAGCATTGGCTAAGCTTATCACTGTAGCGTAATAATCTGATGGTAAGCCGGCGGGTAAGCTACCCGAAATAGCAATAACATCAAAGTCTTTGCTCAGTTCCTTAAAATGCTGAAGGAAGGCCGTCGCCTCATCAGGGGCTATGCTAGGCCCAGCTTCTAAGATTTCTGTTTGTAAACCTTCATGTAGGATAGCAATGCAGTTGCGCGTGTCTCCACGGATATCAAAGAATTGGTTACCAATCTTGGCTTGATCCAATTTTTCTTTGATGAAATCGCCAAGCTTTCCGCCTACCAAGCCAGTAGCAACAACATCTTCCCCAACCTCTGAGAGTACGCGGGTCACATTCAACCCCTTACCACCTGGTGTTTTACTAACCGTCGAGACGCGGTTAACCGTATCGAGCTTCAAGGCATCCAAGGGGTAAGAGATGTCAACCGAAGGGTTCATCGTTACTGTAAGAATCATCTTTCTTCTCCTTAAGCTTCAAGATTTAGTCGTGGTATTCTCCACGATCCCATTTTTCAAGGAATTCATCGAAGAAGTTTTGATCGGTTTGATTTTCGTTTACACTTTCAACTTGAGTGATTTTAGCAATCAATTTTTCATTTTCTGCTGTTGGTTTATACTCAGCTGCTATGAAGGCATCAATGATATCACACATGAGCAACTCACCTGTGATTTTGCCACCAAAACCAATCACATTGGCATTTAGTTCTTCTTTAGCATAGACAGCACTTGTCATGTCGCGGACAAGGGCTGAGCGAATGCCTGGCACTTTGTTGACAGCATTGTTAATGCCTACGCCTGTTCCGCAGATACAAACACCGAGGTCAACTTGACCACTGGCAACTGCTTCACCAACCCTTTTTCCGTAGATAGGATAATGCGTTCTCACATGGTCATAGGTTCCGCAATCAAGAACTTCATGCCCTTGACCCTTTAAGTAATCTACAACAGCCATTTTTTCATTTGTTACGATGTGGTCACATCCGATAGCAACTTTCATCTTATCTTCCTCTCATCTTTTCTTAGCACATTTTATTTAGCATATCGACACGAATTTGGTGACGGCCAGCATCATAATCAGCAGTCACAAATCCTTTGACAATATTCTTGGCAACTTCAACTCCGACGATTTCAGAACCAACTGTAATCGTGCGTGAGTTGTTGTGAGCGCGGGTCATGTAAGCTGACCGCTCGTCTGAAACCTCTGCCGCTACCATACCTTTGAGTTTGGTTGCCACCATGAAAGGTCCTGCGCCGTAAGCATCGATTACAATACCGAGATTTCCTTCTGATGCATTAACTGCATCGGCAACCGCTAATGTAATATCCACAAAATCTTTGCTTGTGTCAGTTACATCCACGACATCATAATCGTTTTCCAGAAGATAATCTTTGATGATTTCTTTGAGTTTACTTCCCTGTGCATCTGCACCAATAACAATAGCCATAAAAGTCTCCTTGTTTATATTTGTTTGTCTTTGATAAAAGACTAAACCTAAACAAACACTTTGTCAAGTTATTTTTGTTTAAAAATGTTTATTTTGTGCATTTTTTAAAAAACCAACCTTAACATACGTTAGTTTTTGGTAAATATCCCATATTAATGTGCGTTTTTTGTTTAAATTCAGTGCTATTTGTTTGTTTTATGTTATAATAGCATCATAAGCTATCAAGGGAGTAAGTCATGATAAAGAAAGAACGGTTGAATTGGATTCTAAATCGCCTTAAATACCAAAAAATTATTACAGTAAATGAAATTATTGAAGAATTAAACGTTTCTGACATGACTGTTCGTCGGGATTTAACTGAACTTGAAAAAGAGCACCTACTTATTCGTATACACGGAGGTGCCCAAAGCGTTGATACTTTAAATGTTGAAGAAAAATCAAATACTGAGAAATTATCACAACAGGTACCCGAAAAAAGAGAGATAGCCTCTCTTGCATCAAAAACAATACAAGATGGAGAAACTATTTTTATTGGCCCTGGGACTACTCTAGAGTATTTTGCAAAAGAGTTACGATATAAAAGCCTAAGGATTGTTACCAACAGTCTCCCTGTATTCAATATTTTAAAAGATTGTACAAATATTGATTTACTATTAATCGGTGGAGAATATCGTCCTATCACCGGTGCTTTTGTTGGAACATTAGCTAGTTCAAATATAAAATCCTTGAAATTTTCAAAAGCATTTATTAGTGCAAATGGTATCTTTAAAAATTCAGTCGCAACCTATAGTGAGTCTGAAGGAATTATTCAACAGCTTGCTTTGGATCAATCTCTAGAGAAAATCCTTTTAGTCGATCACCAAAAATTTGATGCCTATGATTTTTATGTTTTTTATGACACCAATAAATTTGATAAAATAATCACTGATTCAATACTTTCAGATAATAAATTGGAATCATATAGTAGCTATACAAAAATCATTAGAGCTTCCAATAAGTAAGTTTATAAGGTTCATTATCCATCCGATTCTCAAACAATTTTAAAAGTGAGCAGATTTCTTTTTCTGCTCACTTTTTAAGTTATAAAAATATTGGAAAACTAGTTTCGTTTCACACAAAAGGCATCCCAAGCTTTCCCAAAAGATTAGTACAATTTTTCTGTACTAATCTTTTTATTTATACTTTTAAAACCAACTATAGCTTAACTATTGAATGACACTACTGCAGTTAATACTCTTTGAAAATCAAAATGATACATCGTTAAGCCTCCTTGCCTACCTCCAGGTATGCCTTTGTCAGCTTGCCTTGTCTGATTTTGATTTTCTTTGAGTATAAGCTAAAATCCTAACTTTTTAAGCACAAAATAGCACCTCGCTACTAAGCAAGGTGCCAAATATTTTACCAATTATCCAAGTGACGTGAACCGTAAACAATACTTACGATTATCGCTTCATTACCGATAACATGGTAGATGATACGATATTTTTTTACAATTAATTGTCTAAAGGTATATCCACGATTTAAAAGTGCTTCTATGACTGAACAACGTTCTGGAAAAATAGTTAAAGATAGCATAGCTTTAGATAAACTTTCCATTAGACTTTCTGCTGCTACGGGGGCACAAAGTTCATTATGAATATAATTATAAATGTCTAATAAATCTTTTTTGGTCCCATCAGAGATACTTACCTTATATTCTTTCATCACTCACTTACCTTAAAGCTCGATAAAAACTCTTTCAATTCTTGGCGATTCCCAGATTTAGCATCTTCAAAACTAGAAATAAGTTTATCAAAATATTCATCTTTCGTCATGAAATCAGCATTAACATCTCGTGGTGCCTCAGGTAGAGAAACATCAAAAGGAATCCCACCTGTCATAATAACCTGATTCAAAAACATATCAATAGCAGTTGACATAGGGATACCCAAACGTTTTAAAATATCATCTGCCGCACGTTTCACATTATCATCTACTCTTAAATTTAAAGTTCCTGTTTTAGCCATGATCGCCCTCCTTATTGTAACGACATTGTACCACTTTTGCAAAGACGATTCAACTGAAAGATGGTAATGTCAAAAGTTACAAGAATATCACTCCACCTTCACACAGAAGGCGTCCCAAGCTTCCAATTTTCCTGAAGCAAAGATTGCTTCAACATCAGTATTGCTAATTATAATTTCCTTATAGTCACCAGCAAAATCTAAAGCTTGTTCTTCACCTGACAGATTAACAACAATCAGATAGTTGTCACGTTTATAGGCGAAAACTTTGTCAGCTGTATCCAAGAGTTCAAAACCTGCATCAACCAGCCAGTCATTGTCCTTGCGCAGCTGAATGAGTTTCTGATAGGTGTAGAAGATAGAATCTGGGTCAGCCAGCGCAGCTTCAACATTAATATCAGCATGGTTTGGATTGACTGGGAGCCAGGTCTGAGTGCTGCTGGAGAAGCCAGCATTAGCGTCAGCATCCCATTGCATAGGGGTTCTAGCGTTATCACGGCCAATCATTCGAATACTGTCCATAACCTGCTCTTGAGCTCTGCCATTTTCCATAGCTTCATGGGCATAGTTAAGGGATTCGATATCATTAAGCTGACTCAGGTCCTCAAAAGGATAGTTGGTCATGCCGATTTCCTCACCCTGGTAGATATAGGGAGTGCCCCTCATGAGGTGGAGGGCAATGGCTAGCGCTTTGGCTGATTTTTGGCGGTAAAGGCCTGTATCTCCCCAGATTGAGAGGACACGTGGCAGGTCATGGTTATTCCAGAAAAGAGAGTTCCAACCCTGACCCAACTCCAGTTCTGTCTGCCATTTGTTAAAGATTTCCTTGAGTGCGGACACATCTAATTCTTTAATATAATCCCATTTAGGAGCATCAGGCTTGTGCTGAAGTCCAATATGTTCAAATTGGAAGACCATGGAGAGTTCTTTTTCAGCAGGACTAGAGTACTGTTTGGCAATTTCTGGCGTTGCTCCCCAAGTCTCACCAACAGTCAGTAAGTCCTTGCCTGCAAGAGTAGCCTGGTGCATTTCTTTGATGTAGTCATGTAGTTTTGGACCATTCTCCTTGATTTTTTGATCCGGAATCTTACCAATAAGGTCTATGACATCCATGCGGAAGCCAGCAACCCCCTTATCAATCCACCAATTCATCATGTCATAAATCTTCTGACGCAGCTCCGCATTTTCCCAGTTCAAATCTGGTTGCTTCCTGCTAAAAAAGTGGAGATAGTACTGGCCAGACTTGTCATCATACTGCCAAGCAGAACCACCAAAGACAGAAACTAAGTCATTTGGCTGGTCTCGCCAGATATAGTAGTCTCTCTCAGGGCTATCAGGATTCTCACGCGCTTCAACAAACCAAGCGTGCTCGTCAGAAGTATGATTGACCACTAAATCCATGATAATTTTGATATTGTGTTCTTCTGCTTGAGCTAACAGTTCCTCCATATCTGCCATATCACCAAAAATATCAGCGATATCCTGATAATCAGAGATATCATAGCCATTGTCATCCATAGGACTCTTATAAACAGGAGATAACCAGATTGCTGTTATTCCAAGTTTTTGAAGATAATCCAACCTGCTAGTAATTCCCTTCAAATCTCCAATACCGTCACCATTTGAATCCATAAAGGATTTTGGATAAATTTGATAAATTGTAGCACTGTGCCACCACTGTTTTTCCATTATGATGTTCCTTCTTTCTTTACAAAATACACTGAACCTCAGACAAATCGAAAGATGTAATCATTTGAATTATCTTTGATCCATCGTCACTCTCGGCTTGCTATACCCCTGTTGAGAGAAAGATATTTCTTTAAATTCAAAACTCCAAGAATCTATCCCGGAGCATTGGAGATGTTTGCACCTCCGCTCCTTATCTGAATGCTAATTCAGTCGACCATAAATTTAGAAATAAGATTCTCTTTTTTGTTATGCAATCGATTGCACATCTTTTCAAAAGAAAATCCTCAAAAAACTTGAGGATTCCATTCTTTAGGAGAACTTAGCGAATAGCTTTTTCACTTTCAGCATCGAAGAAGTGTCCTTTTGCCACATTGAAAGTGAGAGATACTTTTTCACCTGGATTATGATAGTCACGCGCATCTACTCGAGAAGCAAATTCCGCGTTACCAGCTTTTACATAGAGCATAGTTTCAGAACCAAGCAATTCAGACACCATAACTTCAGCTGTTACAGTTGCATCTGGATATGTTTCTCGAACAACTGGATTGCTTGAGATGTCTTCAGGACGAATACCAAAGATAACTTTTTTACCGATGTAACCTTGTGCTTCAAGAACCTTAGCTTGTCCACCAGGAAGAGCCAAGCTGAAACCTTGATCGCTAACAAGACGATCTTTTTCAACAGTCATGTTAAAGAAGTTCATAGCTGGACTTCCGATAAAGCCGGCAACAAATTTATTAGCAGGTTGGTTATAGAGCTCTTGTGGAGTACCAATTTGTTCTACACGTCCAATAGTTCCTGAACCATCAGGGTTTTTAGTTGAAGACATGATAACGATACGGTCTGCAAGCGTCATAGCTTCTGTTTGGTCGTGAGTAACGTAGATAGTTGTTGATCCGATACGACGGTGAATCTTAGCAATTTCAGAACGCATTGACACGCGCAATTTAGCATCCAAGTTTGACAAAGGCTCATCCATCAAGAATACTTTTGCATCACGGACAATAGCACGACCCATGGCAACACGTTGACGTTGACCACCAGAAAGATCAGCTGGTTTACGTTGCAAGAATTCAGTCAAACCAAGAATTTGAGCAGCTTCTTTAACACGTTTATCAATATCATCTTTAGAGTATTTACGCAATTTAAGACCAAAGGCCATGTTATCATAAACAGTCATGTGAGGATAGAGGGCGTAGTTTTGGAAAACCATGGCGATATCACGATCTTTTGGTGCTTTATCATTAACAACTTCACCATCAATCTTGAGTTCACCCTCAGTGATATCTTCAAGACCAGCTACCATACGAAGAGTCGTTGATTTACCACAACCTGAAGGACCTACGAAAACGATAAATTCTTTGTCTTTGATATCCAAGTTGAAGTCTTCAACAGCGTAGTGAGTTGCATTTGGATATTTTTTGAAAATGTGATTTAGATTTAATTCAACCATGATCGGCTCCTTTATTTTTGGCTCCACACTTTTTCTTTTGGAAAATAGCAGAGCTTCTTTTCTTATTTGATGGTTTCATTGTATCAAAGATAGCGTTTTCACGATATAGGCAGCCCTGCCAAAAAAAATTGTGCAAGGTGACCAAAATGACACAATTATCTCAACTGACCAATCAAAACTAGAAAAACTCTTCAATCTATCTCCAAAAAATCATTCTGTCAAAATCAAAAGATAGCAAAAAGCCAAATCATCCAATTTCTTTAAATTTAAGCCTGAGAGGGCTAAAAACTTATCCAACTTATATTGCAAGGAATTACGGTGGATAAAGAGCTTCTGAGCAGTCTGCACAAGATTGCCATGTTCTTCCCACATGGCTATGACAATATCTCGAATATCCTTGGTATCATTGATATAAGAAAGCATCTTATTCTTCACCAAAGTGAGGTCGCTCTGCCTTGCCATTCCCCAGAGCAGAACCTGAGAAAAAGCAAACGTATTATCAACCGCCTTATAATTAATAACATCTGAGAACAGCCTATTCTCACTATCAAAATAAGCAGGTAATTCATCATCCTTGAGCTTAGCCCAGCTATTACCAAAGAAAATCGTTAACTTCATATCAAAGTCATTCTCAATAGTAGGCAAAATATCTTTGATCAAATCTTGAGCATCAAAGGACATATCCTGATTAAGCAAGAGAACTGTTCGTGTTGATGAGACTTCAACAATAGCTTCAAGATTAACTAAAAGACTAGCAAAAAAATCCTTTAAGTCTTTGGATAGAGGCAAGAGATGGTCTACATAAATAAACTGAACCTTGTCAAAGAGCTGAGGGGCATGTCCTTTCTTTTGAACAAGATAAGTTTGCCAGACATTTTTTTCTGCCTGCTCTGCTATTTCCAAAACCTCTGTAGACAGGCCTGAAAGCAAGAGCTCACGCTCAGATAAGCTCTCTTTTGGAAGGTAAAGATAAGACCCATTCAAGGTTAATTCTAGGTATTCTGAGGTTAGCTCCAGATTTCGCTCTTCCCGTACCAGACCCTCCGGAAACAATTGATTAATTTTCATAACGACTCACTTCTTTGAAAGATATGATTCCATTATAGCACAGTCTGTGAAAATTAAAGCAAGCCAAAACACAGGGTTTCAGCTTGTTATCTATTAATCAACTAAAATTGCTAATGTTTGGTATGGCATCAAGCGAATTTTTTGTGCCAACTCAGGAGCATCATAGTTGCTAATCAAGACTTGCCCAGCTTCATATCCAGCAAGCAAATCAAGCTCAACTTCTTGGCCAAAGAAATTATTCAGCACCAAGAGTTTTTGCCCATTCAGCTCACGCTCAAAGGCATAAACCTTATCACTATCCTTATAGGCCACCTTATAAGATCCTTCAGCAACAATTGGAGTTTCCTTACGAAGAGCAATCAATTTTTGATAAAAAGTAAAGATTGGTCCCTCTTTTTCATTGGCTACATTAATCTCTTGATAAGATTTACCCGCCTTTAGCCATGGTGTCCCTGTTGAGAAACCTGCATTGAGACTGTCATCCCACTGCATTGGTGTCCGTGAGTTATCGCGTGATTTTGCTTGGATAATAGCAAAGCTTTCCTCAGGCGACTTGCCTGCTGCAAGCAACTCATCGTAAGCATTAATGGACTCCACATCCACATAATCTGCCATTGAATCATAATCAGGATCAATCATCCCAATCTCTTCACCCATGTAGATGTAAGGTGTTCCACGTGACAAATGAATGCTGGCAGCTAACATTGTAGCCCCTTCATTACGGAAATTCTCGATGTCCACAAAACGGTTAAGGGCACGTGGCTGATCATGATTATTCCAGAAAAGAGCATTCCAGCCATTACCTAGGCTCATTTCCTCACCCCAAGTATGAAAGAGATTCTTGAGCTCTTCAAAATCAAAAGCCTTGCGGGTCCATTTTTGACCATTGTCATAATCAACCTTAAGATGGTGGAAATTGAAGACCATAGACAACTCATGATTATCTGGATTACTGTAGCCAATACAATTCTCAATAGTTGTCGAACTCATTTCCCCAACAGTCATGCTGACTTGATCTTGACCAAAAGTTGCTGCATTGAGCATCTTAAGGTAGTCATGAGTAATTGGTTTATCTGTGTAGGCTGGTTTGCCATCATCAACAGGACAGTCTTCCAAGACCTCATCTTTACCAATAACGTTGATAACATCGAAGCGGAAGCTATTGACCCCCTTATTACGCCAGAAATTAACCACTTTGAAAAGTTCTTCGCGTACATGAGGATTACGCCAATTCAAATCTGCCTGAGTTTTATCGTAAAGATGTAGGAAATATTTACCAGTATCCCCAAAAGGAGCCCAAGCATTTCCACCAAATTTAGAAAGCCAGTCAGTCGGTTCATCACGCAAGATAAAGAAGTCTTGATAGAACTTATCTCCTGCTAAAGCTTTTTGAAACCACTCATGTTCAATAGAACAGTGATTAAGAACCATATCTAGCATCAAATCAATGCCATGACTTTTAGCTACGGCAACAAGTTCTTCAAAATCTGCCATGGTTCCAAATAGCGAATTGATAGCAGTATAATCTGAAATATCATAACCGTTGTCACGCTGAGGACTTGGATAAAAAGGATTAAGCCAAATCACATCTACTCCTAATTCCTCAAGATATGGAAGTTTCTCAATGATTCCACGCAAGTCTCCAACACCATTACCTGTTGTATCTTTATAAGACTTTGGATAAATTTGATAAACTACTTTTTTCTTGTCGAAAGCCATTATCTCTCCTTCTCATTTTTATTCTAAGACTATTATAAAGCATTACTTTATGAAAACAAGCCCAGCTCATTTTTCCTACTGGGCTTATCATTTATTATAATTTTGTAGCTGTCATTAACTGACTACCACGACTAACATCTGCTGGAAGAGTAATCATATCAGTTGGCATGTAAGTATCTTGATTAGTCACGATTACTGGTGTCTCTACTACATAGCCTGCGGCTTTAATTGCAGCAATGTCAAAGCTAATCAACTTATCACCAGCTTTCACGTGGTCACCTTGAGCAACATGGGCTATAAATCCTTCTCCTTCGAGGTTTACAGTATCCATACCAATATGCATCAACAATTCCACACCATCACTAGAAACAAGTCCTACGGCATGTTTTGTTGGGAATAGAACAGACACAATACCATCAACAGGCGAAACCAACTCACCTTCCGTCGGATCAATAAGGACACCTTGTCCCATAACACCTTGTGCAAATACTGGATCATTTGCAGTACACAATTCACGCGCATTACCAGTTAATGGGCTTAGGATTGCAACTTTTGAACCAGATGCTGCTTCTTCAACTACTGGAGCTGAAGAAGTTGATAATTCCTCAGCACTTTCAAGAGCTTCATCCTCTGCCTTTGTCAAAATACCAGATTTACGGAAGAAGAATGTCAAGAACATTGGAACTATGATAGCTACAGCCATACATAGGAAGAATGGCACCATGTATTTAACATTGATAGCCATAAACCCAGGAAGACCACCAACACCGATTGAGTTTGCTTGAACATTAAATGTTGTAGATAAGAGACCTGCTACACCTGAACCAATCATCCCTGCAACAAATGGGTAAACATATTTCACATTAACCCCAAAGAGGGCAGGCTCAGTGACACCAAGATAAGCAGAGATAGCAGCTGGAAGAGAAATCTCGGCAGCACGTTCGTTTTTACGATTCATCAAATAATATGCAAATACTGCCGAACCTTGAGCAATATTTGAAAGAGCAATCATTGGCCATAAACCAGTTGTATGTGTTGCTGTATCAGCAATCAATTGTGTATCAATGGCATTTGACATATGGTGCAAACCAGTGATAACAAGTGGTGCATACAAAGCACCAAAGATAGCACCGAAGAGCCATTTAACAGGACCAGTCAAACCAGCAAGAACGACAAATGAGATACCCTTACCGATTGTCCAACCAATAGGACCAAGAACAGTATGAGCAAGGATAAGAGCTGGAAGCAATGACAAGAATGGAACGAAAATCATTGATACCACTTCTGGAATACGTTTACGCCAGAAGATTTCCAAATAAGAAAGACTCAAACCTGCCAAGAGTGCTGGGATAACTTGAGCTTGATAACCAATACGATTAACAGTAAAGTAACCAAAATCCCAAACCCAATTCTCAGCAATTTCAGCAGCTGATGTTCCTGCAACAGAATAAGCATTGAGCAATTGTGGCGACACCAGACAAATCCCCAAAACAATACCAAGAATTTGAGTAGTCCCCATTTTACGAGTTACAGACCAAGTAATACCTACTGGCAAGAAGTGGAAGATTGCTTCACCAGGCAACCACAAGAAATGGTTCACCCCATTCCAGAAAGTAGATACATTTGTGATAGTATTCCAAACTGGTTCTCCAGCAGCATCAAACTGTTTAACCCCGTCAACCACTTTTTGACCTAAGAACTCAAATCCAACACCTTCCAAAATATTACGAAAACCTAGAATAAGCCCCCCAACGATGATAGCTGGAATAATAGGTGTGAAAATCTCAGCCAACATAGTCATAACACGCTGGATTGGATTTTGATTTGACTTAGCTACAGATTTGGCAGCTTCTTTAGATACACCTTCAATGCCTGATACAGCAGTAAAGTCATTGTAGAAAATAGGAACATCATTACCAATAATAACCTGGAATTGACCAGCATTGGTAAAAGTACCCTTTACAGCAGAAATTTTTTCAATCCTCTTAATATCTGCCTTACCCGTATCATTCAAAACAAAACGCATACGTGTCGCACAGTGCGTTACAGCAGCAACATTTCCTTTACCGCCAATAGCTTCTAACATCTCGCGGGCTTCATTTTCAAATTTTCCCATGAGCGAACTCCTTTTCTTTTCTCTTGAGTGACCTCAAGTTTTTAGTTTGCCCTATGAAAATCAAAACTTAAAAGTTCAAGAGTTAAACATTTCTTGTTTATAAACAAATCTAGAAATATTTAACTTTATTAGTTAGTTACTATCTGTAACGAGATCTTAGTATTGACTTGCAAAGAGCGATGACTGTAAAATGGTCATAGCGACGCGATTCACAAGTATATTGTAAGCGTTTTTTGATTTGTAGGCAAGTTGTTTGCAAAAAATAATTTAAAAATATGGTAAAATATAAGTAGTTGTATGATAAAACAAAAACAACTTTAGAAGAAGTAAACTATGAAGAAATACGAAAAAATTTTTAAAGATCTTGAAGAACAAATTCTTAGAGGTGACTATCTGCCAGAAGACTATCTGCCAACAGAGAACGAACTATCCAAACATTATCAAGTAAGTCGAGATACAATTCGTAAAGCCTTATCCCTATTATCTGAAGCTAATCTTATCCAAAAACGCCACGGTTCTGGTTCTCAAGTCTTAAAACATGAGCAAATCAATTTTCCAGTATCAGAACTCACCAGTTATCAAGAACTCATAAATCAACTTGGTATCAATTCAAAGACAAACGTGATAAGCATTGATAAAATCATCGTTGATGACAAATTATCTCAACTCACAGGTTTTAAAACTAATAGCTTAGTCTGGCGTATCACACGACAGCGAGTCGTTGATGGAATTGCCTCAGTGCTTGATATTGACTACCTTTGTAAGTCAACAGTTCCAAATATTAGCCGAGAAATAGCAGAGCAGTCAATCTATAAATACCTTGAACAAGACCTCAATCTTGATATTTCTTACGCTCAAAAAGAAATCACAATTGACCAACTAACCGAGCAAGATAAAATCCTCTTAGACATTGGACCAGAACACCATGTCGTATCTATCAAATCAAAAGTATACCTAGCAAACAATCAACAATTTCAATTCACAGAGAGCCGCCATAAGCTTGAAAAATTTAAATTTGTAGACTTTGCCAGACGTAAAAAATAAAAATCAAATATATTCAATATAATCATATATTAACTGATTCTACTACATAGAATAATTAAAAAATTACTTGGACCCTAATCCAAGTAATTTTCAATTTAACCCATTAGACAGAGATGTGACTTAGTCCCATAAAAAGTACTACTGAAGCTACATTTTCCAAGTCATGACTAACATGCTTAGAACTATCCACAAATCGACTACACTGCGGAAGATGAGTCAGGGTAAAAGAAAAATTAGTAACCACCTAAAATATCATAAATAAGACCTCAATTCAATTGAGACAAAGCCTAATACTCTTTTAAAATCAAAATGACACACGGTAGTTTCGACTTGCCGTACCCTAGCACTTCCTCGTCTGATTTTGATTTTTTTGAGCATAATAAGTCAACTACTTAAGAGAAGACCAAACTAGACTGGTCTTCTCTAGATTTTAGCTATAAGTCACCCCACTACAGTTGACAAAGAAGCCTTAAGACGACAAAAAACGCCTGCTTATGAAGTGTTTCTAGACATAGAGACATTTCGTAAACAAGCGTTAATCATTACCAATATGATGAGTGTTACCGCCGAAAAAATCGGCGGTAGACCAGAGCTAGACTAAGGGTAAAACACCCCATCATCATAACACTCAACAAAATTGATAAAAATTATACTAATTCGATGATTGCCATTGGAGCAGCATCTCCACGGCGTGGTTCTGTTTTAAGAATACGAGTGTATCCACCGTTACGTTCAGCATAACGAGGTGCGATTTCATCAAAAAGTTTTTGAAGAGCAGTTTGTGATGTGTATTTATCAGTTGCTTCATCATAGTTTTCTGATGCGATTTCATTACGTACGTAAGCAGCTGCTTGACGACGAGCATGAAGATCACCACGTTTACCAAGAGTAATCATTTTTTCAACTGTTTTACGGATTTCTTTAGCACGAGCTTCAGTTGTTACGATTGATTCGTTGATCAAAAGATCTGTCGTCAAATCACGAAGCATTGCTTTACGTTGTGAGCTAGTACGTCCTAGTTTACGGTAAGCCATTTTGTCCTCCTATATTATTTATCGTTTTTTAATCCGAGACCAAGGTCAGCAAGTTTAACCTTAACTTCTTCAAGACTCTTACGTCCAAGGTTACGGACTTTCATCATTTCAGGCTCAGTTTTTTCTGTCAAATCAAGTACAGTATTAATACCTGCACGTTTCAAACAGTTATATGAGCGCACTGACAAATCAAGTTCCTCGATAGTACGGTCAAGCACTTTCTCATCGTTCACTTTTTCAACTTCCTTCATTACATCAGTTGCTTTAGCAACATCTGTCAAGTCAGTAAAGAGATTCAAGTGTTCAATCAAAACACGCGCAGAAAGACCTAGTGCATCTTCAGGAATGATTGTGCCATTTGTCATGATTTCAATAGTCAATTTATCAAAGCCATCATTGCTACCTACACGAGCAGGTTCAACTTGATAATTAACTTTATTTACTGGTGTGTAAATAGAATCTACTGCCAGTGTACCAACAGGTGCATCATCTTTTTTGTTTCCTTCTGCTGGAACGTAACCACGGTTAGTGTTTACAGCCATTGTAGCTTTTAAGCTATGACCTTCAGCAATAGTGAAAAGATAATGATCTGGGTTAACAATTTCGATGTCGCTATCTGTCAAAATATCACCAGCGCTAATTTCAGCAGGTCCTTCAACATCTAATTCGATAATTTTTTCGTCTTCGACATACGATTTTACAGCAAGACCCTTAATGTTAAGGATGATTTGCATCACATCTTCACGTACACCTGGGATAGTATCAAATTCGTGGAGTACTCCATCAATCTTAATTGATGTTACTGCAGCACCTGGAAGTGATGACAAAAGTACACGACGAAGAGAGTTACCTAGAGTTGTACCATAACCACGTTCAAGTGGTTCGATGACAAATCTGCCGTAATCTTTATTTTCATCAATTTTTGTTATTATTGGTTTTTCAAACTCAATCATTTATATACTCCCTCGAAACGAATCTTGTGTACTATTGACAATAATGATTACACACGACGACGTTTTGGAGGACGAGCACCATTATGTGGTACAGGAGTAACGTCACGGATAGCAGTTACTTCAAGACCAGCGGCAGCAAGAGCACGAATAGCAGACTCACGGCCTGAACCAGGACCTTTAACAGTAACTTCAACCGTTTTAAGACCATGTTCTTGTGCAGATTTCGCAGCAGCTTCAGCAGCCATTTGTGCAGCAAATGGTGTAGATTTACGAGAACCCTTGAATCCAAGAGCACCAGCTGATGACCAAGCAAGAGCGTTACCGTGCACATCTGTAATCATAACAATAGTGTTATTAAATGTAGCGTGAATATGAGCAACACCAGATTCGATGTTCTTTTTCACACGACGTTTACGTGTTGGTTTAGCCAATTTTTTAACCTCCTATTTTATTTTTTCTTACCTGCAATCGCAACAGCTTTACCTTTACGAGTGCGAGCATTGTTTTTAGTGTTTTGTCCACGGACAGGAAGTCCACGACGGTGACGGATACCACGGTATGAACCGATTTCCATCAAACGTTTGATGTTCAAGTTCACTTCACGACGAAGGTCACCTTCAACTTTGATTGCATCTACTTCGCGACGGATAGCGTCTTCTTGATCTGATGTCAAATCTTTAACACGGATATCTTCTGAAATACCTGCAGCAGCAAGAATTTTTTTAGATGTTTGAAGACCGATACCGTAGACATAAGTAAGTGAAATTACTACACGTTTATCGTTTGGAATATCAACTCCAGCAATACGAGCCATTTTTTCTCCTTTCTATCTTATCCTTGACGTTGTTTGTGTTTTGGATTTGTTGGACAAATAACCATAACACGACCGTTACGACGAATAACTTTACAGTATTCGCAAATTGGTTTAACCGATGGTCTTACCTTCATGTTTTAATCCCTCCAATTATTTCGATTATTTAAAGCGGTATGTGATACGTCCACGTGTCAAATCATATGGACTCATTTCAACAGTAACGCGGTCTCCAACCAAAATACGGATATAGTTTTTACGGATTTTACCCGAAACAGTCGCCAAGATTTGGTGTCCATTTTCCAATTCAACAGTAAACATTGCATTCGGCATAGTCTCAACAACTTTACCTTCAATTTCAATCACATCTTCTTTTGCCACGCAAAAGCACCCCCTAAATTTCGATTTGATTTCCTCTGAGCACAGAGGTAACAATTATAAGCCAGACTAGCCTATTATATCACGAGTTCTTAGCTTACGCAAGCTTAAAATACTATTTATTTTAATCCTGTGATTGCTTTTTCGACATCAGCAAAAACTGCATCGATTTCTTGATTACCTTCGATATCTGAAACAATACCAGCTTTACGATAGTGTTCAAGAATTGGTTGGCCTTGAGCAATATTAACATCTAAACGACGTTTAACTGTCTCAGGTTTATCATCCTCACGTTGGTAATAGTCATCTTCATTGTAGTTTTCATCTTTAACAGGTGGGTTAAAGACTTTATGGAAGGTTTCACCAGTCTTACGATTAATGATACGACCACTTAAACGTTCCAACAAACATGATGGATCTACATCAATATTGATAACACCATCCAACTTAATTCCCAAGTTTTCAAGAGTTTCATCTAAAGCATAAGCTTGTTCAATCGTACGTGGGTAACCATCAAGCAAAAAGCCTTTTTCAGCGATATCAGCTTGAGCAAGACGTTCTTTAACAATACCGTTTGTTACTTCATCAGGTACAAGCTCTCCCTTATCAATATATGATTTAGCAAGAACACCCATTTCAGTTTGATTAGCCATTGCTGCACGGAACATGTCGCCTGTTGAGATGTGTGCCACACCAAATTTTTCAACGATTTTAGCTGCTTGAGTTCCTTTTCCAGCTCCTGGTAAACCCATGATTAAAAGATTCATGATAGTCTCCTTATTTTGTTTTTAAATCAGTCAAGCAAATAACTGCTAAACTGATTTAAAAACAAAATAGAAGAACAAGGATATTTCCCCGATCCTCAATTTTGTGTTGTTAAGCTCTGAGCAATAGCTGCCCTAGTCTGCTGTATTCATAAATCCAACATACTGTCTCTTCAAGAGATATCCTTCAAGTTGTTTCATACCTTCAATTCCTGTAGAAATCAAGATAAGAAGACTTGTTCCTCCCAAGGCAATGCTAGAAGATAAATTTAATACCTGCTGTGCCATGATAGGAGTTAAGGAAATAAATGCAAGGAATACTGAACCAACCGTTGCCAATTTTTTCAATAACGATGACATATACTCTTCAGTTTCGCGTCCAGGTCTAACTCTTGGAATATAGGACGAACTCTTTTGCAAGTTTTCAGCTGTTTTTTCCGGATTTACTTGCACAAAAGTATAGAAGAATGAGAAGAGAATAATAAGAATAGCATAAATGACCATTCCTGTTGGTGTCTGGTAGTTAAGTAAATTTTGCAAAGTGGTTAACCAAGGAATCTCTTTTCCGTGTTGAAAGAATGGAATAATCGTACTTGGAATAGTTGTAATCGAGCTGGCAAAGATAACGGGAATAACGCCGGCTGGATTAACTTTCAACGGAAGATAAGAACTCGTTGGAGCACCTTGAACAAGTTTTGTATATTGAATTGGAATTTTATACTCTGCTTGTTGAACAAATGTCGTAAAGAAGACAATGGCCAATACAGCAAAGATTAGAATACCAACATAGATGTATGATGACAACATGTCTGTAGAACGCACATTAACAAAGAAGTCTTGATAAACGGTTGAAATAGCACTTGGAATAGATGAAATGATACCCGCAAAGATAATCATTGATACACCATTACCAAAACCTTTATCAGTAATTTGTTCTCCGAGCCATGTAACAACCATACTACCGGTTGTAAGCAAAGCACCAATCAATAGATAGGTCTTAATATTTGGAGTTTGTACCAATGCCACTGATGACAAAGTATTAAATCCAGCAGTAATCCCCATTGATTGAATAAAAGCTAATACAAGTGAAATGTAACGAGTTGCCTGATTAAGCTTACGACGTCCAACTTCACCTTGTTTACCCCATTCAACAAACTTAGGTAAAATATCCATCTGTAAAAGTTGAACAATGATTGATGCTGTAATGTAGGGGCTAACACCCATAGAGAACACAGAAAAGTTTCTCATAGCATTTCCAGACACCAAATTCAACATATTTAGAAATGGTAAATCACTAAGTTGTTCTAGGCTTTTCACGTTGATTCCTGGAACTGTAATATGAGTTCCGATTCGGAATACGAGAATAATGAACAATGTGTAGAAAATTTTATTTCTAACATGTTTCACTTTTAAAGCATCTTTTAGTAGTTTAAAGAACATCTCGAGTCCTCCATATTAGATGACTTCGACAGAACCACCTTTTGCAACGATAGCTGCCTCTGCAGATTTAGAGAATTTAGCTGCTTTAACAGTCAATTTCTTAGTCAACTCACCATTACCAAGAATTTTAACGCCTGATTTTTCTGCGCGAACGATTCCAGCTTCTTTAAGAACAACTGGAGTTACTTCAGCACCATCTTCAAAAACGTTCAATTGATCAAGGTTAACAAGTGCATATTCTTTAGCGTTGATGTTTGAGAATCCACGTTTTGGAATACGACGGAACAATGGAGTTTGTCCACCTTCAAAACCAAGACGAACACCGCCGCCTGAACGAGCTTTTTGACCTTTTTGACCACGACCAGAAGTTTTACCGTTACCTGATGAAGTACCACGACCTACACGGTTACGAACTTTACGTGAACCTTCTGCTGGTTTCAATTCATGAAGTTTCATTATTTATTTTCTCCTTATTTGTAAAATGCTAGCGCCCTTATGAGGGGAAAGGACTCCCCATAAGAACTCGCCTATACTTTTTTGTTTTGCCCATTAAAAATGGACAAGTCTTTTTATACGCATTAACCGACTGGCAGTTTGCAACTGAATGTTTGCAAGCAAGCTAGTCGGCTTAGCGAGGTTTAACAAGATGTACTATACTTCCTGTTTTACCAATTATTTAACATCTTCAACAGTTACCAAGTGAGATACTGTGTTAACCATACCACGGATAGCAGGAGTATCTTCTTTTACAACTGAAGAGTTCAATTTACCAAGTCCAAGGGCAACAACTGTTTTACGTTGTGCAGGAATGCGACCGATTGGAGACTTAGTCAAAGTAATTTTAATTTGAGCCATTATTATCCCCTTTCTTATGCCAAGTCAGAAACTGAGATGCCACGAAGAGCAGCTACTTCTTCTGCACGTTTAAGTTGTTTCAAACCTTCAACTGTTGCACGAACAATGTTGATTGGAGTGTTTGAACCAAGTGATTTAGATGTAACATCTGCAACACCTGCCAATTCGATGACGGCACGAACAGCACCACCAGCGGCAACCCCAGAACCTTCTGCAGCTGGTTTCAACAATACTTTAGCTCCACCAAATTCTGAACGAACTTCGTGAGGAATTGTTGTACCAACCATAGGTACTTCAATCATGTTCTTTTTAGCAGCTTCAACTGCTTTACGGATAGCTTCTGGTACTTCTTGAGCTTTACCAGTACCAAAACCTACGTTACCGTTACGATCACCAACAACTACCAAAGCTGCGAAACGAAGACGACGTCCACCTTTAACAACTTTAGTAACACGGTTAATCGCAACAACGCGTTCTTCAAGTTCAACTGCGTTATCTTTAAAAGCCATTTCTTAGTGTCCTCCTATTAGAATTTCAATCCGTTTTCACGAGCTGCATCAGCCAAAGCTTTAACACGTCCGTGATAGAGATATCCACCGCGGTCAAAGACCACTTCAGAAATACCTTTAGCTACTGCGCGTTCAGCAACAAGTTTGCCGACAACAACGGCTTGTTCTGTTTTAGTTCCTTTAGAAACTTCTTTATCAAGAGTTGATGCACTTGCGAGCGTTACACCCGCTACGTCATCAATAACTTGAGCGTAGATGCCTGTATTAGAACGGAATACGTTCAAACGTGGGCGTTCTGCAGTTCCAGAGAGTTTACCGCGCACACGACGATGGCGTTTTTGGCGGATTTTGTTTTTATCTGGTTTCGAAATCACAATTTTCACCTCTTAAATATTTATTAAACTTGTCTAATGACAAGGTATTAGTTTAAATAGCCTACACCAGCGAGAATAAATCTCGCTAAGCAGATACAAACTATTATTTACCTGTTTTACCTTCTTTACGGCGTACGTATTCACCAACGTAGCGGATACCTTTACCTTTGTAAGGTTCTGGTGCACGAAGGCTACGGATGTAAGCTGCTGTTTGACCAACAACTTCTTTGTTGATACCTTCAACTACGATTGAAGTTGGGTTAGCCAATACAAAAGTGATACCTTCTGGAGCTTCAACTTCATCTTGGTGAGATTTACCAACTGAAAGAACAAGTTTTGTACCTTGCAATTGAGCACGGTAACCAACACCCTTCATTTCAAGTGCTTTTTTGAAACCTTCAGAAACACCAATTACCATGTTGTTCAAGTTAGCACGTGAAGTACCATGGATAGTTTTCATTTCTTTTGAGTCGTTTGGACGGTGAAGACTAACTTCAGTTCCTTCAACTTTGATTTCAATGTTTTTGTTGAACTCACGAGTGAGTTCGCCTTTAGGTCCTTTTACAGTAACAACATTGTTGTTGTTAGTGATTTCAACACCAGCAGGCAATGTAATTACTTTATTACCAATACGTGACATTTTATTTTTTCTCCTGTTAGATTGTCAAGCCGCTATGAGCGACAAGTTTTCACGGGGCCGATGATAATTTTGTGGGTTTCAAGTCCTAAATATATGTCTAGGCAGAAGGTCGTAGACAGTACTGACGTACGATAAGACCTTCTAACGAAGACAGATGACGAAATTGAAAGTCACAAATTACCAAACGTATGCGATAACCTCACCACCAACGTTCTTTTGACGAGCTTCTTTATCTGTCAAAAGACCTTCTGATGTAGAGATGATTGCAATTCCAAGTCCGTTAAGAACTTTAGGAATATCTTCACGTTTTGAGTAAACACGAAGACCTGGTTTTGAGATACGTTTCAAGTTAGTGATAACACGTTCACCGTTTTGTCCGTATTTCAAGAATACGCGGATGATACCTTGTTTGTCATCTTCGATAACTTCAACGTTTTTTACAAAACCTTCACGTTTAAGGATTTCAGCAATCCCTTTTTTGATGTTTGATGCAGGTACTTCAAGTACTTCGTGTTTTGCTTGGTTAGCGTTACGAATACGTGTTAAAAAGTCTGCAATTGGGTCAGTCATAACCATTTTATAGTTTCTCCTCTTACTAGTAGTTTGCAAGTTGCACTTGCTAGTTAATGTGCCCCTAGGGGCGGTTTGTTCTCACAGCAACATGATGTGCCAATTTGAACTCGGACTACGGCCTGTGTGAAAATGATACATCCACCTAGAACGCTTGCGTTCTTCGCTGGATTTCCTATTTTCACTTGGTCCGTTACGTCCTTAGTATCATAATCTTACCAAGACGCTTTTGTTACGCCTGGGATTTGACCTTTGTATGCTAATTCACGGAAGCAAACACGGCAAAGTTTAAATTTGCGGTAAACTGAATGTGGACGTCCACATTTTTCGCAACGTGTATAAGCTTGCGTAGAGAACTTCGCTGGGCGTTTGTTCTTAGCAATCATAGATTTTTTAGCCAATTTATTTACCTCCTAGATTATTTTGCAAAAGGCATTCCAAGGCCTTTAAGCAATTCGCGTCCTTCTTCGTCAGTGTTAGCTGTTGTAACGATAACGATATCCATACCGCGTACTTTATCAACATCATCGAAGTTGATTTCTGGGAAGATCAATTGCTCTTTCACACCAAGTGTGTAGTTTCCGCGTCCATCAAATGATTTTGTTGGAACACCGTGGAAGTCACGTACACGTGGAAGTGAAACAGTAACCAATTTATCCAAGAATTCGTACATACGTTCACCACGAAGGGTAACTTTTGCACCGATCGCAACACCCTCACGAAGACGGAAGCCAGCGATTGATTTCTTAGCTTTAGTGATAAGTGGTTTTTGACCTGAGATAAGTGCCAACTCAGCAGCAGCTTTTTCAAGGTTTTTAGCGTTTGAAACAGCATCACCAACACCCATGTTAAGAACGATTTTCTCAACTTTTGGCACAGCCATTACAGATGTGTAGTTAAATGTTTCTGTCAACGCAGGAACTACTTCTTTAGTATATTTTTCTTTTAAGCGATTTGCCATTATGCTTCTCCTTTCCTTCGTGATTAATCAAGCACTTCGCCTGATTTTTTGTTGTAACGAACTTTTTTGCCGTCTACAACTTTGTAACCAACACGTCCTGCAACACCGTTCTTGTCAAGAACTTGAACGTTTGATGCGTGGATTGCAGCTTCTTTCTCAACGATTGCTCCTTGAGGGTTTTCGCTATTTGGTTTTTGGTGTTTTTTGACGATAGCAACGCCTTCAACAACAACTTTGTTAACTTTTGGAAGAGCTTTAAGAACTACAGCTTCAACGCCTTTGTCCTTACCAGCAATAACGCGAACTTTGTCGCCTTTTTTTACAAACATTTGAGTTATTCTCCTAATTTTTTCTTACGCCCTTAAGGGCACCCTGACCAAGGCCAGGGGACTGAGTTTGTGTTTAGATTAAAGTACTTCTGGTGCAAGTGACACGATCTTCATGAAACCACCGTCACGCAATTCACGTGCAACAGGGCCGAAGATACGAGTTCCGCGAGGGTTTTTATCTTCACGGATGATTACAGCAGCATTGTCGTCAAATTTGATGTATGAACCGTCTGGACGGCGAGCACCAGTTTTTGTACGAACGATAACAGCTTTAACCACGTCACCTTTTTTAACTGCTCCACCAGGAGTAGCTTGTTTTACAGATGCAACGATGATGTCACCGATGTTAGCGAATTTACGTCCTGAACCACCAAGTACTTTGATAGTAAGGATTTCACGGGCACCGCTATTATCAGCAACTTTCAAGCGAGTTTCTTGTTGAATCATTCCAATATTCTCCTTTTAGTTTGATTAGATAATAACAGCTTCTTCCACAACTTCTACAAGACGGAAGCGTTTTGTAGCTGAAAGTGGACGAGTTTCCATGATACGTACGATATCGCCTTCTTTGGCAACATTGTTTTCATCATGTGCTTTGTATTTTTTAGAATAGTTGATACGTTTACCATAGACTGGGTGGTTACGTTTTGTTTCAACTACAACTGTGATTGTTTTATCCATCTTGTCAGATACTACGCGTCCAACAAGGGTTTTACGTTGATTACGTTCCATTATTAGAATTGCTCCTTTCCCAATCTATTATTTAGTTTCAGATTGCACAGTTTTAACACGTGCAATTTGTTTTTTAACTTCGTTCAAACGAGCAGTTTGATCAAGTTGACCTGCTGCAGCTTGGAAACGAAGATCAAAAAGTTCTTTCTTAAGTTCGTTTTCTTTCTTAGCAAGTTCTTCTTGAGAAAGTCCACGAAGCTCAGCAACAAAATCTTTAATTTCTTGAAGTTTCATGTTTTCTCCTTATTCTGCTTCACGTTTTACGAATTTGCATTTAACTGGCAATTTGTGGCTAGCAAGACGAAGTGCTTCACGTGCGATTTCTTCAGAAACGCCAGCAATTTCAAACATAACTTTACCACGTTTAACTGGTGCTACCCAACCTTCAGGTGCCCCTTTACCAGAACCCATACGTACACCGATAGCTTTAGCAGTGTATGATTTGTGTGGGAAGATTTTGATCCAAACTTTACCACCACGTTTCATGTAACGCGTCATAGCGATACGGGCAGCTTCGATTTGGCGGTTTGTAATCCATGAGCTAGTAGTAGCTTGAAGACCATATTCTCCAAAGTCTACTTGTTTTCCACCTTTTGCTTCACCGCGCATTTTTCCACGGAATTCGCGACGGTGTTTAACACGTTTAGGTACTAACATCTGTTATTTGCCTCCTTTAGTGTTTTTGCGAGCTGGAAGAACTTCACCACGGTAGATCCAAACTTTAACACCTAGTTTACCGTAAGTAGTATCAGCTTCTTCCCAAGCATAATCGATATCTGCACGAAGTGTGTGAAGTGGAACAGTTCCTTCTGAATAACCTTCAGCACGAGCGATATCTGCACCGTTCAAACGACCAGATACTTGAGTTTTGATACCTTTAGCACCTGCACGCATTGTACGTTGGATAGCTTGTTTTTGAGCACGACGGAAAGCAACACGTTGCTCAAGTTGACGAGCAATGTTTTCACCAACAAGGTGTGCATCAAGATCAGGTTGTTTGATTTCAACGATGTTGATGTGTACTTGTTTTCCAGTCAATTTGTTAAGTTGAGCGCGAAGAGCGTCAACGTTTGCTCCACCTTTACCGATAACCATACCTGGTTTAGCAGTGTGAAGTGAAACAATAACTTTGTTTACAGCGCGTTCGATTTCGATAGTTGAAACTGAAGCGTCTGCCAATTCTTTGTTAATGAATTTACGGATTGCAAGATCTTCATGAAGGTAATCCGCGTATTCTTTTTCAGCATACCATTTCGCATCCCAGTCACGGATGATTCCGACACGCATACCAATTGGATGTACTTTTTGACCCACGATTTTACCTCCTTATTTTTCTGCAACTACTACAGTGATGTGTGTAGTACGTTTATTGATTGGTGATGCTGATCCTTTCGCACGTGGACGGAAACGTTTCATTGTTGGTCCTTCGTTAGCGAATGTTTCAGATACTACCAAGTTAGCTTTTTCCAAACCAAAGTTGTTTTCAGCATTAGCGATTGCTGAGTTAAGAACTTTCTCAACTTCTGTAGCAGCTTTAGTTGGAGTGAATTTCAAGATTGCGATTGCGTCAGCAACTTTCTTACCACGGATAAGATCAAGTACAAGACGTGTTTTACGAGGTGAAACACGCACTGTACGAGCCATTGCTTTAGCTGAAGTAATTTCTGCCATTGTGTCCTCCTCCTATTAACGACGTGTTTTCTTATCGTCTGCAGCATGACCTTTGTAAGTACGTGTTGGTGCAAATTCACCAAGTTTGTGACCTACCATGTCTTCTTGGATGTAAACTGGTACGTGTTTACGTCCATCATAAACTGCGATTGTATATCCGATGAAACTTGGGAAAATCGTTGAACGACGTGACCAAGTTTTGATTACTTTTTTCTTTTCGTCATTTGCTTGAGCTTCAACTTTTTTCATCAAATGCTCATCGACGAAAGGTCCTTTTTTAAGACTACGTCCCATTTTGTAGTTTTCTCCTTTAAATGTAGTACCACAACGGCCTGCCTGCTTGAAGCAGGCTACCGAGCTGGCGGATGATGTGAGCTAAATTATTTTTGGTTACGACGACGAACGATAAGTTTGTCTGATTTAGCTTTCTTGTTACGAGTTTTAAGACCAAGCGCAGGTTTACCCCAAGGAGTAGATGGCGCTTTACGTCCAACTGGTGCTTTACCTTCACCACCACCGTGTGGGTGATCGTTAGGGTTCATTACAGAACCGCGAACTGTAGGACGGATACCCATCCAACGGCTACGACCAGCTTTACCGATGTTAACAAGTGATTGTTGTTCGTTACCAACAGTACCGATTGTAGCACGGCAAGTACCAAGAATCATACGAACTTCGCCTGATTGAAGACGAACAAGTACGTATTTACCTTCTTGACCAAGTACTTGTGCAGATGCACCAGCGGCACGGATCAATTCAGCACCTTTACCTGGTTGAAGCTCGATATTGTGGATAACTGTACCAACTGGGATATTTGCAAGTGGAAGTGCGTTACCAACTTTGATATCCGCATCTGGACCTGAGATGATACGTTGACCAACTTCAAGACCTTTTGGTGCAAGGATGTAAGCTTTCACACCGTCAGTATAATGTACAAGAGCGATGTTAGCTGTACGGTTTGGATCGTACTCGATAGTTTTAACAACTGCTTCAACGCCATCTTTGTTACGTTTGAAGTCAATCAAACGGTAATGACGTTTGTGTCCGCCACCTTGGTGACGTACAGTGATGCGACCGTTGTTGTTACGACCAGCTTTGTTTTTCAATGAAACAAGCAATGATTTCTCAGGAGTGCTTGTAGTGATTTCAGCAAAATCCAAAGAAGTCATGTTACGACGGCCATTTGTCGTTGGTTTATAAACTTTAATACCCACGTTAATTCCTCCTTTGATTATTCAGCTTCAACTGCAAACAACTCGATTGCTTTTGAATCAGCTGTAAGAGTGATGATAGCTTTTTTAGTTTTGCTTGTGAAACCAGTGTAACGACCTACGCGTTTAGCTTTAGGTTTAACAGTTACAGTGTTCACGTTTGCAACTTTAACTCCGTCAAATGCTGCTTCAACAGCTTGTTTGATCAAGAGTTTGTGTGCACGAGTGTCAACTTCAAAAGTGTATTTCCCTGCTTCAAGTTCAATCATTGATTTCTCAGTGATAACAGGTTTTTTGATTACGTCGTACAAATTCATTATGCAAGAACCTCCTCGATTGTAGAGATTGCTTCTTTAGTAACAAGAAGTTTGTCTGCGTTCACGATGTCAAGAACACTTGCAGTTGTTGCAGTAGCAACAGTTACGTTTGGAAGGTTACGTGCAGAAAGAGCTGCAAATTCATTTCCTTCTTCAAGGATTACAAGTACTTTTGAGTCAACGTTAAGTGCTGAAAGTACGTTTGCAAATTCAGCAGTTTTTGGAGCTGCAAATGAAAGGCTTTCTACAGCTACAAATTTATCTTCAGCAACTTTTGCTGAGTAAACTGATTTCAAAGCAAGGCGACGAACTTTTTGTGGAAGTTTGTATCCATATGAACGTGGAGTTGGTCCGAAGACAACACCACCACCACGCCATTGTGGTGAGCGGATAGAACCTTGACGAGCACGTCCAGTTCCTTTTTGACGCCATGGTTTACGTCCACCACCAGATACTGCTGAGCGGTTTTTAACTGCGTGAGTACCTTGGCGAAGGCTAGCACGTTGGCTGATTACGACATCAAATACTACTGATTCGTTTGGTTCGATACCGAAGATAGCGTCATTCAATTCAACTGAGCTAACTTCTTTACCAGTTTGGTCAAATAGTTTTACGTTTGCCATTTTAACTGTTTTCTCCTTTCTTATTATTTAGCAGCTTTAACTGCTGATTTGATAGTGATAAGAGATTTCTTAGCACCTGGTACGTTACCTTTGATAAGGATAACGTTTTTCTCTGGGATAACTTGTACAATTTCAAGGTTTTGAATTGTCACACGGTTACCACCCATACGTCCTGCCAAGTGTTTGTTTTTGAAAACACGGTTAGGCGCAACAGGTCCCATTGAACCTGGACGACGGTGGTAACGAGAACCGTGAGCCATTGGACCACGTGATTGACCATGGCGTTTGATAACACCTTGGAAACCTTTACCTTTAGATGTACCAGTTACATCAACAACATCTCCAGCTGCGAAAGTGTCAACAGTGATTTCTGCACCAACTTCCAAGCCTTCAATGTTTTTGAATTCACGAATGAAGCGCTTAGGAGCTGTGTTAGCTTTTGCTACATGGCCTTTGGCAGGTTTGTTGCTCAATACTTCGCGTTTGTCATCAAAACCAACTTGAGTTGCAGCATAACCATCAGTTTCAACAGTTTTCACTTGAAGAACAACGTTTGGTGTTGCTTCGATGACAGTAACAGGGATAAATTCACCAGCTTCAGTGAAGATTTGAGTCATTCCCACTTTTTTCCCTAAGATTCCTTTTGTCATGAGAAAATATTTCCTTTTCTTATTTGTATTTTAAAAAGTTTTTTATGAGCGTTTTTCATGCTCAAAAAAGTTTTTAACGAGCGTTTTTTGTGCTCAATCAAATCCTATTAGAGTTTGATTTCTACGTTAACACCACTTGGAAGATCAAGTTTCATCAAAGCATCAACAGTTTTTTGTGTTGGGTTGATGATGTCGATCAAGCGTTTGTGAGTACGCATTTCAAATTGTTCGCGAGAGTCTTTGTATTTGTGAGTCGCACGAATAATTGTGTAAAGGCTACGTTCAGTTGGAAGTGGAACTGGTCCAGCAACTGTAGCGCCTGTACGTGTTGCAGTTTCAACAATTTTTTCTGCCGCTGTGTCAAGTATACGGTGTTCGTATGCTTTCAAACGGATACGGATTTTTTTGTTTGCCATCTTTTTCTCCTTTTTCGTCTATTTAAGATAATAGGCTAGCTCCTCAAGAAAACCAACACACCTTGCGTGGCAATGCAACCGAGTGTGTCGCAACCTCTTGTATCATAGCTAAAGCTGTTGTTTCACAGCACCATATTAGAATACCACACACCCGGTGGCATTGCAAGGGATTTTACTCGTTTTTTTAGTTTTTTTCAAGAAAGTGTTTTCACCCGTGCATTTCAATCTTTTACAATTCTTTTCCTATAAATAGAAAAAAACCGGAACTTTTCCAGCTAATTTCGATTCATATATTTATTGTATTTATAATGAAGGTAGGTCCATCTGAAGATGTTATCCATAAGAGTTGCAAGCCAGACACCCGTTAGTCCCATGTTAAATACAATCCCTAGTAAGTAGCCAAAAGCAATTCGAATAAACCACATACCAAAGCTAGTTGCATAGAAAGGTAATTCTGCATTTCCAAATCCTTGCCAAGTTGCGGTGTATATTAAAGTACCAGCTGTCGCCAGACTTCCAAGAAAAGAATACAATAGAACTACTAGACTAGCTTGGATAGCGCCAGCATTTCCCGTAAAACGCGAAATCAGAAAAGGACCAAAGAGGTAACTAGAAGAACTGATCACTAGCATAAAAATCGCTGAAATCAGGTAAGATTTTTTAACTAATTCTCGAATTGCTTGATAATTCTGCTCGCCTAAGCTATGAGCTACCAAAATTACTGTCGCAGTAGCAACGCCCATACCGGGCATATAGTTAAACTGACTTAAGGTTTCGCCTATAGCATTCCCTGCGACTACCTCCGTCCCGAATCTAACAATTATAGCCACGACAACAATATCCCCCGCCCGCATCATCAGACGTTCTGCCGCAGATGGTAGAGCTAGCTCAATAAGATTTTTATCAATTCTAAGACGAACTCTGCCGACTATAGTCTTAATTGGTAGCTGACTTGCCAAGAGAAATACACCTAGAGTTCGAGAAAAGATTGTAGCCCAAGCTACACCAAGAATTCCCCAATTTAGCACAAAGACTGCCAAGGCTGATAAAAGAGCATTGCAGATGTTAATTAACAAACTAATATAAAGAGGCAAGCGAGCTTTCCCCAGGGCTCTCATGAAGGCACTTAGAGTCGTAAACAACCCCAAACTCAGGATTCCTCCACCAACAATAGCTAGGTAGTCTCCTCCAACCACAGATACAACCTTATCAGCTCCCAAAAACTCTAAAATCGGAACTCCCAAAAATAGGGAAATCAGCCCCAATAAAAGACTTACGATTATGGTAAGAGATAGAGCGTCAGCCTCATAGGTTAGAGTCTGTGCTTCATTTCTTTGCCCACGACTTTTGGCGATTAGGCTGGAAATAGCTGCGCCTAGAGCAATAAATAGTGCTTGATAAAGGGTTATGATATTGTTTGCCACTGAAACACCTGACACCGCAATAAGGCCAAGCTGAGCAACTAGATAGGAATCAACTACCCCCATAAGCATCTGCAAAAGATTTTCTCCCATAGCAGGCAAGGCCAGTCGTAGAATTTTTCTTGTCATCGTCATGAATTCTATTATATAAAAAAGAACACCGTGAATGCAATCACGATGCCTTTTTCATTATTTCTATTTTGACTGAACTAATAATTATAGTCCCAAGTAGTCTTCAACTGCTTTTTGCATTTCAGCAGTTGCAACCACAGTCTTATGACGAACCTCAGCTGTTTCAAGACCGTTGACTGCTGCTGGAATAGCAACCCCTGAAAGTTCATGTAGCTCTTCTACAGCCTTAAAATCATCCCCTGAATCTTTCCCAGTGACTGCTGCTACAGCTACACGAGGGAATTTGTAAGGGCTAGCTGTTGAAGCAATAACTGTCGGTGTATTGTCGCCTGTTCTCTCTGCATAGGTTGTGTAAACAGCAGACGCTACGGCTGTATGAGGGTCTTCAATATAGTTAGTTTGGTCATAGACACGTTTGATTTCCGCTGCTGTTTCTTCTTCTGTAGCGAAGCCAGCTGCAAACAAGTTTAAGATGTCTTGATCTGCATCAGTCAAGGTGTATTCACCTGCAGATGCTAGGTTCTCCATAAGTTCCTTGGTCTTAGCTGCGCTATTTCCCAAAAGATGGAAAATAAGGCGTTCCAAGTTAGATGACACTAGGATGTCCATAGATGGGCTAGTCGTTACTTTAAAGTCACGTTTTTTGTCGTAAGTGCCAGTTGTGAAGAAGTCTGTAAGAACATTGTTCTCATTTGAAGCACAAATCAGTTTTCCTACAGGAACACCAATTGCTTTAGCATAGTAGGCTGCCAAGATGTTACCGAAGTTACCAGTCGGAACTGTAAAATTGACCTTATCTCCCTTTTGGATATCACCTGATTTCACTAATTGAGCATAAGCATAAACGTAGTAGACAACCTGTGGCACCAAGCGACCAACGTTCATAGAGTTAGCTGAAGAGAATTGTGTCTTATTAGCCAACAATTTTGCACGCAAATCTTGGTCATTGAACATACGCTTAACATCAGTTTGAGCGTCATCAAAATTACCATCAATAGCAATAACGTGCGTATTGTCACCAGTTTGAGTGGTCATTTGAAGTTCTTGGATTTTTGAAACACCGTCTTTTGGATAGAAGACAATGATTTCAGTTCCTGGAACGTCTGCAAAACCTGCCATAGCAGCTTTACCAGTGTCTCCTGAAGTTGCTGTTAGGATTACAATCTTGTTATCAACACCCTGCTTTTTAGCAGAAGTTGTTAAAAGATAAGGCAAGATAGAAAGCGCCATATCTTTAAAGGCGATAGTTGAGCCGTGGAAGAGTTCAAGATTGTACTGATTGCCCAATTTAACTACAGGAGCAATGACAGGCGTATCGAACTTGCTATCATAGGCATTATTGATACAGTAATCTAGTTCTTCTTCTGTGAAGTCATCCAAGAAGGCTGACAAAACAAGTTTAGCCACTTCTTGATAAGAAGCATCTTTGAGCTGGTCAAAATCAAGGTCAACTTGGGGTGTTGTCAGCGGTGTAAAGAGACCGCCATCTGTTGCCAGGCCCTGCAAGATTGCTTGACTAGCTGTAACTTTATTATTTTCATCACGTGTTGATTGGTATACTAATGTCATCTTCAGTCCTCATTTTGATAGTCTTTTTAGCATTATACCACAATTATCAGAAAATTTGCGAAATTTATCAAGAAAAAACCATCCCAAAATTGGGATGGTTGCAAACAGCCCTAATTACCCCAACGGGAATCCATTCCAGCAATGGAAATCCAAATGGTCGCTAACACTTCATAAAAATGGTCAGCCATATCCTCGCCCCTCCTTTTATAACACCTTATGTCACCATCATTATAACGCTACAAAAGCTTATTGTAAAGCCTATTTATAAGGTTTTTTAAAATAAATTTTATGTATTGTTTTCTGACATCAAAATGTTAAAAAATACCTACTACAGTTGACGAAAAAATGCCAAAAAGACCTTATCGACTGCTGATAAGGTCTTTTGGGGTGAATTATGTCTTTTAATTATTTACGGCGTCCTGGACGTTCTGCATAACCATAGTATGCATCAGCCATAATTTCTTCCATATCTGCTACCATTGGTAAGCGTGGGTTAGCTGGTGAACATTGGTCTTCATAAGCAAGAAGAGCAATTTCATGCAAGCTATCTTTCCAAGTTTGCTCATCAATACCAAAGCCTTTGAAGTTCATTTCGATACCTACTGCAACACCAAGGTCGTAAACTGCTTTAGCATATGCTTCAACAGCTTCTTCAGGAGTTGAGTGTGGCAATCCAAGCATTTTAGCGATGTCTTGGAATTTTTCATCAGCTTTCCAGTAGTTGTATTTAGGCCATGTAGTAGTTTTAGATGGGCGAGTACCGTTGTAACGGATAACGTATGGAAGCAAGATTGCATTTGTACGTCCGTGAACTGTGTGGTGAACCCCACCAATCTTATGGGCCATTGAGTGGCTCATACCAAGGAAGGCATTGGCGAAGGCCATACCAGCCATTGTAGAAGCGTTATGCATTTTTTCACGTGCTTCTGGGTCAGCTGTTTTAACTGATTTTTCAAGGTATTGGAAGACTAACTTGATTGTTTGAAGGGCAATACCGTCTGTGTAATCGTTAGCGAAGTTAGATGTATATGCTTCAGTTGCGTGAGTCAATACGTCCATACCAGTATCAGCTGCGATGAAGTCTGGAACTGATTCTACCAAAGCAGGGTCAACAATAGCGATTGTTGGTGTCAATGAGTAGTCAGCAAGTGGGTATTTACGGTTATTTTTCTTATCAGAGATAACGGCAAATGGTGTTACTTCAGAACCTGTACCAGATGTTGTTGGAATACCGATATATTTAGCTTTCTTACCAAGTGATGGGAATTTGAAGGCACGTTTACGGATATCCATGAATTTTTGAACAAGGTCACGGAAGTCAACTTCTGGTTGTTCGTAGAAGAGCCACATAACTTTAGCAGCATCCATTGGTGAACCACCACCGAGTGCGATGATTGTATCAGGCTCGAAAGCTTTCATCACTTCAGCACCACGTTCTACAGTTGTGATATCTGGATCTGGTTCGATGTCTGAGAAGACTTGGATTGTCACTTTATTGCTGCGAGCATTCAATTGGTCGATAACACGTTGTACAAAACCAAGACGTTCAATAGATTTGTCAGTAACGATCATAACGCGTTCAAGATCTTCAACTGTTTGAAGGTATTGGATTGAGTTACGTTCGAAGTAGATTTTTGAAGGAACTTTAAACCATTGCATATTATTTCTACGTTTCCCTACTTTCTTAATGTTAAGAAGGTTGATAGCAGATACGTTATCACCAACTGAGTTGCGTCCGTATGAACCACATCCAAGTGTCAATGATGGCAAGAATGCGTTGTAAACATCCCCGATACCACCAAATGTTGATGGTGAGTTCCAGATGATACGCATAGCTTTCATTTCTGTACCGAAACGTTTAGCAAGTTCTTCATCTTTAGTGTGGATAGCAGCTGAGTGACCTAGACCGTTGAACTCAACCATTTGACGAGCTTTTGTCACACCATCTTCAGTATCTTCTGCTTTAAGAACAGCAATAACTGGAGAAAGTTTTTCACGAGTCAATGGTTCGTTTGGCCCAACTTCAGCACATTCTGCAGCCAAGATATTTGTTCCTTCTGGAACTGTGAAACCAGCTTGTTCAGCAATCCATGCTGCTGGTTTACCAACGATATCAGCGTTCAATTTAGCACCAGCACAATCTTTGCTGTTTGCTTTTACACCGAAGCAGAATTCTTCAAGAAGAGCTTTTTCTTTCTTATTAACGAAGTAAGTTTTGTATGATTTGAATTCTTCTACAAATTCTTTGTAGATTTCTTTGTCAATGATAACCGCTTGTTCAGATGCACAAACCATACCGTTATCGAATGATTTAGACATAACGATATCGTGAGCTGCTTGACGGATATCAGCAGATTTTTCAACATATGCAGGAACGTTACCAGCACCTACACCAAGAGCAGGTTTACCACATGAGTAAGCTGCGCGAACCATGGCATTACCACCTGTTGCAAGGATAGTTGAGATACCGTCGTGGTTCATGAGTGCATTAGTCGCTGCGATAGATGGTTCTGTAATCCATTGGATACAGTCTTTAGGAGCACCTGCTTTAACAGCTGCATCATAAACGATTTGTGCTGCATGAGCTGATGATTCTTGTGCTGATGGGTGGAAACCAAATACGATAGGGTTACGTGTTTTCAAAGCAATCAATGATTTGAAGATTGCAGTTGATGTTGGGTTTGTTGTTGGAGTAACACCACAGATTACACCAACTGGTTCAGCAATTTTAGTCAGACCAGTAATTGGATCATCTTCGATAATACCAACTGTTTTTACACCACGCATATTGTTAACAACGTGTTCACAAGCAAAAAGGTTTTTAGTAGCTTTATCTTCAAAGACACCACGACCTGTTTCTTCAACAGCATGAGCTGCCAAGATACCGTGAGCATCCAATGCTGCTACTGATGCTTTTGCGACGATATAGTCAACTTGTTCTTGATTTAATTTACGGAATTCTTCAAGAGCCACTAGACCTTTTTGGACAAGTCCGTCAACGTGTGCTTGAGCTTGTGCTAATTTTTCTTCTGGTGTAACAGTTTTTTCAGCCATATGATTCTCCTTAAAAACTTTTGTTAAAAGTTTCACAAATTTATTTACATGTTAATTATATCACAATAATTTTCTTTGTAAACAGTTTCATGCAAAAATTGTGAACTTTTTTTCAAACTTATTTGTATTAGAATTCTTCAAAGATTCAAAAACCATTGATACAACAGCGTTTAGAGGGTGTTTAATTCTTACAAAAAAATTTTTTATTTTTTTAAATTATTTCTGCTCCATATCCTCTAAGAAATTTATTTGATTAGTTTCATGAAAATTTCAGAAACCAAAAGAATAATTTGCATTGCTTTTCTTAGGTCTTCTATTTGAGTTTGAATAAGACCAAAACTAAATATGGCTTTAAAGTTATAACTAAGCTCCGTATAATTTTGTTAACTGATTAGCAAATTAATTCTATTTTGAGCACAATAAAAACGAACGACTTCTTATTCAAATTTTTCAAAGAAATCGTTCGTTTATTTTATTGATTTGACAAAAAAAACATCAAAATTTTTCTAGGAGACAATCATTCACCTTTAGCTGCTTTTTTAGCTGCTTTTTGAATGGCTTTTTGAATTGTTTCAACATAGAGGGTCGCCCCAGTAGTATCACTATCACTATAATGAACACCGTCAGTGCCACTCCAGATAGCTGGATTCTCAACTGATACCTTGTACCAGTCAGCGATAGTTACAAATGAGTAAGTTTTTGCCAATGACAATTCATATTCCCTTACTTCAGCTACTTTTGCCGCATTAGCCGCGTTGTAAGGACTGACAAATACCATACGATAACCATCCGGTAACTTATCAATGAATTGTTGCAAAGATTCCTGGTAATTTTCTAGTGAATTAACACCTACCGCCAGAACTATGGTACGAGATAAGGTTTGTGACGCAATATGATTTTCAAAAATACTATAAGCATCATCGAAATTTCGACTAACTGCAGCATCAAGCTGCGCTTCTGGCATCAGTTGTGAAAATGCTGCTGATGATCTAAGGGCAACTGAATCTCCAATAATACTGATGCTACTTAGGGCATTGGCATCACCCGCAGCCAGAGTATGAGTTCGGTTCATATTATTTTGAGCTTGATGAAGAGAGTCAACTAAAAGTTCTGTCTCAAAGCGACCCACTTTTGGAGCTGTACTAGCTGTTATAACTGTTAGCAAACTTAGGAGTCCAACAATTCCAAATACCCATTTTTTATAAGGTTTTATATCAATCTTCAATCCCAGTAGAATTGGTATTTTTCCTATAATGAAAGGCTCGATGACATAATATGATAGACTTGCTAAAATGATTGAAAAAAGCAAGGTCATCAGCACTGCTATTGCATTGCCAAATACTTGACTAAATATAATGTAAAATGGCCAGTGGAATAAATATATACCGTATGAAATATCCGAAAAGAATGTGATGATTGCTGGTTCTTGAAGCTTAGGAGTCTGCTCATGTAAAACACGCGCTGCATAAATCATAAGTGATGCAAACAAGCTGGCTAAAACAAAACCAAAAAGATATGTAAACTGGTGATTAAAATCAAGCAAGAAGGTTAACAAGAACAAAAGTGCAACACACCCTGCCATTGATAAAACCACACGTCTTTGAGACCAAAGTTTTACATTCTTAGAAAAACGCTTAGTCGTCTCTTTAACTCCGGTCATTGTCGCAAACATAGCACCCAAGAAGAAAGGGAAACTATGCGATAAGGTAGAGAAATAGAGAACAGAAACATTTTCTGTAAAGAAGCTTCTGACAAACATGGATAGGAAACTAAAGGTAAAGAATCCAGTCGAAATCATAAAAACCAAACCACGAAACTGATTTGACGTCATTGAACGCTTAGATATTAGCCAAAGTAAAATCCCCCAAACAAGGTAGAAATGTACCTCAATGGCTAAGCTCCATGTATGAACAAAGAGATGCGGAATAAATTGACTTTCATAATTTCCACCTGTCATCACCTCATAAATATTTGTCACAAAACCCAGAGCAGCTGCAATTTGTGGTCCAATACCAGCACGAAAATCGTTACGAACTAAGAAGGTGAAAGGAATGATGAGCAAAATCATCATCACCAATGGAGGTACTATCCGATAAAAACGACGCTTTAGAAAACTGAGCAATTCAATTTTCTCGCTTTTAGCGTATTCGTCAATCAACAAGGCGGTAATAAGATAGCCTGAAAATGTGAAGAAAATATCGACACCGATAAATCCGCCCGGAAAGATTTGTTTGAAGAAATGGTAGAGCAAGACAAGCAGTAAACCTGTCACGCGCACCAGTGAAAACCATTTTATTCTCATTTTTGATAAATCCCCTGTTTAAATCTTCCCTTATAGACCTTTTTATCTTGAGCTGTTAGGATACCTTGACCATCTGCCTGACCCTTCTTGAATTCTCCAGTGTAGGTCCAACCTGTACTCGATGTAAAGGTCCCTTCCCCCTCAAAAACACCATTAACAAAGTCGCCTTCATAAGTGTCACCATTTTCAAAAGTCAGTTTTCCTCGACCGTTCATTCGATGATTGACAACACTGCCGGTATAGGTAATCTTCCCATGATCATATCGAAGGTTCGTTTGGGACTTTAAATTTAGCGTAAAGACAGACAAAGCACAGCATACAATCACAATGACAGCGATCAGCTCCAGATGTCCTCTTGTTAGTTGTCTTATTTTCATTTCTTTTCCTTTATTTTTGTGCCAATAGCTGCGCTAGCCATTTTTCACAACCGGTGGTTACCAAGTCATATGTTTCGTCAAAATCTCCAGTAAACCACGGATCGGGAACACCAGACTCTCTAAAGATAAAAATTTTGTGATCAAATTGACCTCGTGAAAGTCTCTTTAAATCTTTAACGTTCTGAGCATCCATACCTAAAATGAGGTCAAAATCTTCCAAATCTTGACGAGAAATCTGCTGAGAACCTTTCTGCTTATCAAAAGAGATAGAATGTTTTTTCAAGGTCTTTTGAGTTCCTGGATGAATGGGATTTCCATGCTCCCAATTAGACGTTGCACGGCTCTCAATATGAATATTGTAGTCTTTCGCAAGATCCTTCATAACAAATTCTGCCATGGGACTGCGACAGATATTTCCCAAACAAACAAAAAGAACTCTTTTCATATTCAACCTTTTCTTCTATGACAATTCTAATAATAATATTACCTTATTTTGTCCGCTTTTTCCACCTAAAAAGCCCTTCACATCGAAAGGCATGAGATTAAATTTATTCTTTTGGAAAGCATCAAAATGTTTTGGCAAACTTAGACTATTTAGGGAAATCATCAGAGAGCTTCGAGAGGTGCTTATCCCTTATCTGATAAAGGGTAGCCTAAGTGTTCGTATGCCTTAGCCGTTGCCACGCGTCCTGTTCTAGTACGCATGATAAAGCCTTTTTGAATGAGATAGGGTTCGTACATGTCTTCAACGGTATCACGTTCTTCTGCGATGTTAACTGATAGAGTGCCCAAACCAACTGGACCACCGTTATACATTTCGATCATGGTTCTTAGGATCTTCTGATCAACATAGTCCAATCCCTCGTGGTCTACATCTAACATGCTTAGTGCTTTATCAGTAATCTGGGCTGTGATGATACCGTCTCCCATAATCTGGGCATAGTCACGGACGCGTTTTAGGAGTCTATTTGCAATACGGGGTGTTCCGCGGCTACGTCTTGCCAGCTCTTGCGCAGCTTCATGTACGATTTCCATCTCAAAGATAGCTGCGGTACGTTCAACAATCTCTGTGAGGTCAGCTTCTTCGTAGTATTCCATATGGCCCGTAATACCAAAACGTGCTCTTAATGGATTAGAGAGCATCCCAGCTCGAGTCGTCGCACCAATTAGGGTAAAGGGTGGCAAATCCAAGTGGACGCTGCGACTGGTTTCACCAGCGCCAATCATAATATCAATATAGAAATCTTCCATGGCACTGTAGAGGACTTCTTCTACAGCCATGGGCATGCGGTGGATTTCGTCAATAAAGAGGACATCACCAGGTTCTAAGTCGTTAAGGATAGCCACCAAGTCACCAGCCTTTTCAATGGCAGGACCTGAGGTCTGTTTGAGGTTAACACCTAGCTCATTAGCGATAACAAAGGCCATGGTCGTCTTACCAAGCCCTGGAGGACCAAAAAGGAGCACATGGTCCAGAGACTCATCACGAAGTTTGGCCGCTTCAATAAAAATCTTGAGCTGGTCCTTAACCTTATCCTGTCCAATATATTCTCGTAAATACTGGGGACGCAGGGTACGTTCTACGTACTCTTCATCTCCCATCAAATCATTATCTAAAATTCTAGTCATACAGTTATTATAGCAAAAATTTAGCTGAGCTGAGACTATTTTTAACCTAGCAGGAGTGTTTTGGCTAACTAGTAACCTGAACTTGTTCTGTTAAGAATTCAAAATGCCTTGACATACGATGATAATCTGAAGATTTAAATTCATAAAAGGGGCTGCGATCACGAATGATAACAGTCTGATTATCTTCAAAAACCAAACTCCTAGTTTCTCCAGCTTGTAAAAATGTTAAATGATGAGATTCAGGCTTATCTTTTAGAATAACCCATATTAGCTGGTTAATGTAAGTCTTATTTTTGATGCGTAAGATTGGCATGAGATTACTCCTTTACTATGAAGTCAGTAATATTTAACTGATAATTATAACTATTAACCGATACGCCACCAATCAAAATCTTTGAGTAACACAGCAGTTCTTACAATGACTGTGGCAGCAAAAAGTAAAATTAGTTGATATTGTTTAAGTTTTTTCATAGTAACTTAACTCCTTTAATTTTTATATTGTCATTATACCTATTCTATTAAAAAAACAACATGACATCCTTGTCATGCTGCAAATTATTATTTCCCTAAATTATCCATCTCCCACTCTTTTTCCAATTTTTCAGCTAAATGGATATCATTCATCATCTTGGCAAATAATATTGATTGGTTATAATGATTTTCTGCCTGAACATAATTATTTTCTCCAAACAAATAGTATTCCCACATCAACATATTATAGATTGGCATTTTTTGAAAATCCTGAATCTTAGTCATTAAAGAATGACTAGCGGAAAGTAGATTACTAAGTAAATTAAATTTTTCAAGTCTTACAGAGGCATCTGCGCAAACAAGCAAAACACTATTTAATAGTGGTAAATCTTCTATTGGAAGATATTCACTTTGTTTAATAAGATTAGATGACAGCAATTCATAGATAGCATTATCAAAAAGATGTGACGTAAAATTCGACACAATTGAACATGTTAAGAATAAATCAATTAACACTATATCATTTAATGTGTATAACTTCTTTTTTTGAACTTGCTTAAAATAATCTTCAATAACATCCGTTCCAAATTCAGTATCTCCTGTTTGATAAACTTCAAACTTTGATTGGATAAATGTTATTGTAAGCTGCTCATCTTCAGGTAACTCTTCATAAAATTTCTCGTAAATCTCATCAAACTGCTCTTCTCTGATTCTTAATCGTTCTGCATCCATGTAAGTTGGTGTTCTTAATATTAAGTACTTCAACTCAGTATACCTCTTAGGAAGCTCCAGACTTTTTCCGTCTGTTAGTTCTCCGAGTCCTACTCCTAATTGTTGAGCTATAAATTGTGCTCTGGCTAGATTAGGGGTGGATTTCCCTGATTCTATTCTGGCCAACTGGCGGATTGACAATTCTGTTTCATCTCCACAAAACTCTTCACGAGTCAGTTGTTTCCCTTCTCTAAGCAATCTGACTTTTTCTCCAAATGTCTCCTTCATTTAGCACCTCATTGTGAACGTTTTCTTTTTAATATTATAGCAAATATAGATACATTTAGTAAACTTTTGTTTCACTTTGTGTGAAAAATATATAATTGCTAAGTATTGCTATCACAACATTTTCTACTTCCTTCAAAAAATAAGAGGTTTGACTTAAGATAGATAAAAAACACCTCAACTTTTCAGCTGAGGTGCTCTGCTATTTTTCAAAAGATTAATCACCAAGACCGATACGATCAAAGACTTCATCCACGCGTTTTGTATAATATACAGGATTAAAGAGTTCGTCGATTTCGTCTTGAGTTAGGCGAGATGTCACGGCTTGGTCAGCCTCAAGGAGAGGTTTGAAGTCGACTTGATTGTCCCAAGAGTGAGCTGTTTTCGGTTGAACAAGGTCATAAGCCTCTTCACGAGTCATGCCTTTTTCAATAAGTTTAAGCATGACACGCTGGCTGTAAATAAGACCGAAGGTTGAGTTCATGTTGCGAATCATGTTTTCTGGGAAAACAGTCAAGTTCTTGACGATGTTTCCGAAACGATTGAGCATGTAGTTGATGAGGATAGTAGTATCCGCCGCAATGATACGCTCTGCAGATGAGTGAGAAATATCACGCTCATGCCATAGAGAAATGTTTTCATAGGCAGTGACAGCATGACCACGGATAACACGCGCCAAACCGGTCATGTTTTCAGAACCGATTGGGTTGCGTTTGTGAGGCATGGCAGAGCTGCCCTTTTGACCCTTGGCAAAGAATTCTTCCACTTCACGCTGTTCAGATTTTTGCAGACCACGGATTTCAGTCGCCATACGTTCAATAGATGACGCAATGATGGCAAGAGTTGAGAAGTATTCTGCATGGAGATCACGTGGCAAGACTTGGGTTGAAATTTCTTGAGCACGAATGCCTAATTTGTCACAGACATATTTTTCCACAAATGGTGGAATATTGGCAAAGTTACCAACGGCACCGGAAATCTTACCTGCTTCAACTGCTTCAGCTGCACGCTCGAAACGCTCGATATTGCGCTTCATTTCGCTGTACCAAGTTGCCAATTTGAGACCAAAAGTTGTTGGCTCAGCATGGACACCATGGGTACGACCCATCATGATGGTCATCTTGTGCTCTTTAGCCTTTTCACCAACGATGTTTTTAAAGTTTTCCAAGTCACGACGGATGATGTCATTGGCTTGTTTGTAAAGGTAACCGTAGGCTGTATCCACCACGTCAGTTGATGTCAAACCATAATGGACCCACTTGCGCTCTTCACCGAGCGTCTCAGAAACCGCACGGGTAAAAGCCACCACATCGTGGCGGGTTTCTTGTTCAATTTCAAGAATGCGGTTGATGTCAAAGTCCGCTTTCTCACGGATTTTAACCACATCTTCCTTGGGAATTTCACCCAACTCAGCCCATGCTTCGTCTGCGAGGATTTCAACCTCCAACCAAGCACGGTACTTATTTTCTTCCGACCAAATATTCGCCATTTCAGGGCGAGAATAACGTTCTAGCATGATTATGATACCAAGGGCGACCAGAAAGCGACTGAATTTTAGGAAACCAACGACGGGCGCTTGCGCCCTATGCGGTTTATCTAAATTCCGAGCTTTCCGCCCGGGTTCAGTTCAGCAAATATGATGCCCTAGTCCTTTCTAAATTTGTGGAACAGAGACGCCCGTATTCAGTTTCGAGAATACAGGGAACTCAGTATTTTTAATTTTTATTAATTTTGTCAGAATTTAGTTAAACGGACACGAATTACCTATGCTTTTCTGACATACAAACATAATAAGCTATTAGATAACAAAACCTAATTATTAAACCAATTTATAATTGATTTTGTCACAATTCTCACAGGGTTTTGCTCAATATGATAAAATGCATATCCCAGTAAGATTAATAAGGATATACAATAAAAGGCTACAAAACCTTTAGATGAAACTTTTAGATTTTCTTTTTTCTGAAATATAGAAGTTCCTTCAAAAAATAAAACAAATAAAGTCATTAATAAGGTAGCAAAAATCGAAATATTCCGGACCTTATCCTCTTCAAAATTTGTAAACAATTTAACAAATTCAGGAAAGGGGGCTAAAATTGATTCTATAGAGGAGCTTAGTCCAGTAAATTTACCAAAGTCAACTTTGATGTTGTTTTCCCAAAATTCATTTACATTAGTTGGTACAAAGTTCAACGAATAAAATGCTAAAATGCTTATTATTGGTGGAATTAATTCAATTCTGAAGTCAATTCCTAAACGCTTGTACCGAATGATTTTTATTAAAGCAACTACCATGATTATAAAAATCATTAATTTTCCTATCAAAGAGTAAAAAAGATAGGTCCCAAACAGTATGATCATGGCAAAAATTACAGGTCCGTAGTCACTTTGACTTGTTGAACTCTGACTACTTGTCACATTGGTATTCTGAGCAAAATAATATTTATCTCCAACTCCAATATGAATTGATGGTTCCGTTGGTTTAAATAGAAAAACAACTCCAGTAATTGACATTATCAATTCTAAAACAGGAACCACATAATTAATGAAAAAATCCAAATTTAAACCCCTTTAAAATTCCACACCTTTCCCAAACTCTTCCGCATCCTTCGCAAAGAGGGTCACATGCCCCATCTTGCGGTTGTGCTTCGCTTCTAGTTTACCATAAAGGTGGAGGTGGGCGCTAGGGTTTTCTTGGATAAAGGCTTGTGCTTTTTCCATATGCTGACCTAGTACATTGAGCATGACTGCTGGTGCGTGAAGCTTGATTGGCGGTAGCGGTAAACCGAGCACTCCCAGAATGTGAGTGTCGAACTGAGAAAAATCACAGGCTTCGATAGAATAATGTCCTGAGTTGTGAGGACGAGGTGCGATTTCATTGACGATGATGTCATGGTCAGTCGCAAACATTTCCACACAGAGGGTTCCTGACAGCTCCAATTTTTTGGCGATTTGCACTGCCATGGCTTGGGCTTTTTCAGCCAATTCATCTGAAATGTGGGCTGGCACAATCGTTTTAGAAAGAATATTGTTGCGGTGGATATTTTCCTGGACTGGGAAGACGGTCACATCTTGCCCATTGCCTGATACGATGACTGAGATTTCCAAATCAAAATTGACGAATTCTTCCAAGACGCAGTCAGCTGAATCCGCTAATTGGTTCGCGTCAGCCAAATCCTCTTGAGACTTGATGACCACTTGTCCATGTCCATCGTAGCCGCCTGTTGCGGTTTTGAGGACATATTTTTTGGACAAATCTAGGTCTGCCAAATCGTCACTTGATTTGATAACTTTATAAGGAGCCACCACAACCTGAGCTTTTTGAGCCAGGAAATCTTTTTCGTAGATACGATTTTGAGAAATGCGCAGCAAATCCGTTCCCTGCGGCAGCTGATTTTCCTTAATAACCGCATCGAGACCATCCGCATCCACGTTTTCAAATTCGTAGGTCAGGACATCGCAGCGCTCAGCTAGTTGACGCAGAGCATCCACATCATCATAGGCAGCTACGATGACTTCACTAACGCGAGAGGCTGGGCAGTCCGCCGCTGGATCCAGGGTGATGACCTTGTGCCCCATGTAGATGGCGGAAATGGCCATCATCTGACCCAGTTGACCGCCACCGATAATTCCGATTGTTTTAGTCCAGCTCATTGGTTGACTCCTCTGCGATACGGCCTTGTTCGGCGTGGAAATCCGCAAGGGCTTGGGCGATTGCTGCATCTTCAATAGACAGGATGCGAAGGGCAGTCAGAGCAGCGTTAGTTGCGCCTGCTTCTCCGATAGCCATGGTCGCTACTGGGACGCCGCCTGGCATTTGAACGATAGAGTAGAGGGAGTCAAGACCAGACATGGCACGTGATTTTACGGGTACGCCGATGACTGGCAGGGTCGTTTTAGCTGCTACCATACCTGGCAAGTGGGCAGCGCCACCTGCACCTGCGATGATAACCTTGATGCCACGACTACGCGCTTCCTCCGCATGCTTGAACATGAGGTCAGGCGTGCGGTGGGCAGAGACGACTTTCTTTTCGTAGGGGATAGCGAAGTTATCCAAAACATCTGCTGTTTTTTTCATAGTGGCCCAGTCAGATTTTGAGCCCATGATGATAGAAATTACTGGTTTCATAATATAAGATACAAACGCCGTTAAGCGACACACAGCAAAATAGGAAGTCTGACGACGAGGCACAGGCCTCTAGGAATGACTTATCTTTTTGCACAGTATCGTAGGCGTGTTCAGTTCCTTTCTTCTTTCTTTTCAGAGAGCGACTTCGTCGCCTGGCTTTATCTTTATTCTGTACAAGACTCTAGATAGTCTTTGAAATCTTCTACATCAAGAACTCTATAGCCGAATTCTTTGAGTTTTCGGGCAAAGAGGCCGCTGCCTGCTATTTTCTTGCCTGTGAAGCTGCCATCGTAAATTTGGTTGACACCACAGGATGGGCTTCGGGATTGAAGGATGGCTAGATCAATGTCCTTTCCAGCCATGCTGGCAAGGGTGCGGTCAATTCCTGCTTGAAATTCCTGGCCATAGTTCTGGCCATGGGCATCAAAGACCTGACCATCTGATATTTCAACAGGATTTCTTGGGACAGGGAGTCCGCCTGCTACTTCTGGACAGATGGGAATGACGTCTTTGTCTGCGACAAAGTCAATGACAGCTTGGTTATAATTATTGCCGCCGTTGTACTTGCAATTTTGACCTAGCAGGCAGGCGCTGACCAAGACACAGGATTTATTTTCCAAGGGCTTTGCTTCCGATATCATTTCTGTAAAAGAGTCCATCTGTGTTTTGAGTTTTCAGTTGAGCGTAAATTTTGTCCTGCGCAGCTTGGACGGTATCTGCTGTGGTGACCAGCATATATACGCGTCCGCCGTTTGAGAGCAGTGCTTGGCCATTTTCATCAAACTTAGCCCCTGCATAGTAGGTGATGATGTCGCCGTCGGTCTTAGCTGGCAGCACCACGCCTTTTTCGTAATCGAGGGGGTAGCCGTTGGAAGCGACAACCACGCCCAGTGTCACGCCTTGGTCGGTCCAGGTCACCTCAGTCGGCACCTCATCCAAGATATCGCTGATGTTTTGAGCGAAATCGGAAGTCAGGCGAGGGAGGATAATCTGGGTTTCAGGGTCGCCGAAGCGGGCGTTGAACTCGATGACCTTAGGGCCATCAGCCGTCACGATGAGGCCGCAGTAAAGGATGCCTAGGTAAGGGCGGTTTTCGGCAATCATGCCCTTGAGGACTGGCTTGACGATGGTCTCGATGGACTGGTTGATGAGGTCGTCAGTCAGGTGGGGAACAGGCGCATAAGCCCCCATACCACCCGTGTTTGGCCCCTTGTCGCCATCGTAGGCACGTTTGTGGTCCTGAGCCGTCGGCATGATGTAGAAGCTGTCTCCGTTGACAAAGGCAAAGAGGGAGAACTCCTCGCCGTCCAGGAACTCCTCGATGACCACACGGGCACCTGAATCGCCGAACTTGTTGTCCAAAAGCATGTCACGAGCCGCTTCTACCGCTTGCTCCACGGTTTCTGCCACGACAACGCCTTTACCCAGCGCCAAACCGTCAGCCTTGACTACGATTGGAGCGCCATGCTCTTCGATGTAGGCCTTAGCTTGATCGAAGTCGGAAAATGTGCCATAGGCTGCTGTCGGAACGCCGTATTTGACCATGATTTCCTTAGCAAAATCCTTAGACCACTCCAGCTCCGCTGCCAATTTGCTTGGACCAAAAGCCTTGAGACCAGCTGCATTAAAATCATCCACGATACCAGCTGCTAGCGCATCATCCGGACCGATGAAGGACCAGGCAATGTCATTTCCCTTGGCAAAATCAATGAGTTTGGAATGTTCGGAAATAGCAATAGGAAGCAAATCCAGACCATCCAAGGTCATGCCGTCATTTCCAGGAGCCACAAAAACCTGCTCCACCTGCGGAGACTCCAATAACTTCTTAGCAATGGCGTGTTCACGACCACCTGAACCAACAACTAACAATTTCATAGCTACAATACCTCAATATAAAGAAAAACGTTTGGAATGGACCAAAATCTGAGTTAGGTTCGCAAAACAGATGAATTTTACGAATTATACAAGAATATTATAACATATTTGTTCGTGATGACACACTGACGACTACATTGATAAAAGAAAAAGGCTCCATAATTTCTGTAGTGGGTAAATCCACCGCAGAGATTATGGAGCCTTTTTGAGTGTATACAAAAAGTCCCATATGACCTATAATGAAAAGCGACCAAACTATCATTTTAGAAAGACTCATATGGAACAACTAAATTTTTTAATAAACTTACTGGGAATTAAAGATGAGAATATCAGCATTTTGGAATATCTAGATGCTGGAACACATAAGGAAATCTTCACTAAGCTTGATTATCCAGCTCCTAAATGCAACAGCTGTCATGGTCAGATGGCTAAATATGACTTCCAAAAAGAATCTAAAATCCCTTATCTGGAATGTGCTGGTTATAAGACCTTGATTCGTTTAAGAAAAAGACGCTTTCGCTGTCAGGCTTGTGGAAAGATGGCGGTCGCTGAGACCTCTCTGGTCAAGAAAAACCTCCAAATCGCAACCGTTGTCAACCAAAAAATCGCACAATATCTTATTGAAAAAGCATCTATGACAGCCATCGCTGAAAGCTTAGCCGTATCTACCTCCACGGTCATTCGAAAACTTAAAGAGTTCCAATTCAAGACTGACCTGGCTACCAACCAATATGAGCTGGGATGAATACAGCTTCAAGAAAGGTAAAATGAGTTTCATTGCTCAGGATTTTGACTCTCTCAAGATACTGGCCATCTTGGATGGACGAACACAAGCAACCATTCGCAATCACTTCCTGCGCTACACAAGACAGGTCAGAAGCCGTATTAAAGTCATCACCATGGACATGACATGTTCAGTCCCTACTACGACATCGCTAAGAAACGCTTTCCAAAGGCCAAAAGCGTTCTCGATCGTTTCCACATTATCCAACATTTGAGTCGGGCTAGGAATCGTCTTCGTATCCAAATCATGAACCGATTTAACAGAAAATCTATCGAGTATAAGTCACTAAAACGTTACTGGAAGCTCATCCAACAAGACAGTCGTAAACTCAGCGATAAACGATTTTATCGCCCGACTTTTCGCTTGCATTTGACCAACATAGAGATTTTAGAAATGCTACTCTCTTACTCACAAGAACTTCGAGAACACTATAAACTCTACCAAATCTTACTCTTTCATTTTCAAGAGAAACAAGCCGACCATTTCTTTGGTCTCATTGAGAAGACGCTTTCCATTGTAAATCCTATCTTTCAAACTGTTTTTAGAACCTTTTTAAAAGACAAAGACAAGATTGAACTACCTTACTCAAATGCAAAGCTAGAGACAACAAACAACCTTGTCAAAGTCATTAAACGAAATGCCTTTGGCTTTCGGAACTTTGACAACTTTAAAATAAGAATTCTCATCGTTTGGAACATCAAAAAGAGGCTGGGCAAAAACTAGCTTCAGAACACAAAAAAAACGGGCATTTCCGCAGTTGGAGATGCTCGTTTTCCTATGTCATGGTTTATAATTATAATAACGACAAAACAATTAGAAAGCCATGACTATGTATAAAGAGTATAACACAAATCAGTTAAGTTTGGAACTAAATCTTGCTTACGATATTCCCATGAACCATGAAGTTAGACTCATCAGTCTTTTCGTGGACAGTATCCCTAATCATGTTTTACTGGAAGAAAAGTCTCATACTGGCCGACCAGCCTTCCATCCGGC
>NZ_AQYA01000029.1 GCF_000376985.1 Streptococcus henryi DSM 19005 | reverse complement strand
TAGGGATACTGTCCACGAAAAGACTGATGAGTCTAACTTCATGGTTCATGGGAATATCGTAAGCAAGATTTAGTTCCAAACTTAACTGATTTGTGTTATACTCTTTATACATAGTCATGGCTTTCTAATTGTTTTGTCGTTATTATAATTATAAACCATGACATAGGAAAACGAGCATCTCCAACTGCGGAAATGCCCGTTTTTTTTGTGTTCTGAAGCTAGTTTTTGCCCAGCCTCTTTTTGGTGCTATTAAAGTCATCCACTACAGTTGACAAAGAGCCCTTTTAAAACAAAAAAACTAGAGATAAAATCTCCAGTTTTCTCATATTCTAAAATTAGAATTTTTTACGTTTGCGAGCTGCTTCTGATTTACGTTTACGTTTTACAGAAGGTTTTTCGTAGAATTCACGTTTACGTGATTCTTGAAGAGTACCAGCTTTAGTTACAGAACGTTTGAAACGACGAAGTGCATCGTCAAGTGATTCATTTTTACGAACTACTGTTTTTGACATGTGTTTCACCTCCTCAAGATATTGTAACATTTTCACGTTCCATACTAGAATACCTGATTTTCAAGGCCTTGTCAAGAAATCTGAAACATTTTTTCTAACTTTTTCTTTATAGTCCTCTTGACCTACCATATAAAAATCAGCCTGCATACGATTACGGAACCAGGTCAACTGTCTTTTTGCGAAACGACGCGTGTTTTGTTTGAGCTTATCCAAGGCTTCATCAAGACTTTGTTCCCTAGCAAAATAAGGGAAAAGTTCCTTGTAACCAATAGCACGCGCAGCCTGGACCTGAGGATAGTTATCATATAGCCACTTAGCTTCTTCAAGCAAGCCGCCTTCAACCATAGCATCCACCCGCTGATTAATGCGCTCATAAAGGACTGGTCTTTCATCGTTTAGGGCAATAAGCAGAGCATCATAGTCTGTTTGACTGTTCTCCATATTTTGACCAAACTTGGCCAATTCAAGTGCCCTAATGGCGCGGCGGCGATTAAGTTGGGGAATATCAAGGTCCAGCTCTGCTATTTTTCCAAATAAATCTTGATCAGATAAACTTTCCAACTCTGTACGATAAGCCAAGAGCTCCTTCTGATCTAACTCCCCGCCTAAATGATAACCTTCCAGCAGGCTCTGTAAATAGAGACCAGTACCTCCCACAATAATAGGGAGCTTGCCACGGCTAGTAATATCATTGATTGCAGCCTTTGCTTCTTGGACAAAATCATAAACGGAGTAAGTCTCGTCCACATCTCGGACATCAATGAGATGATGGGTAGCCGCAGCTTGTTCCTCAGGGCTTGCTTTGGCTGTTCCAATGTCTAAATTTCGGTAGACTTGCTGGCTGTCACCGCTGATGATTTCACCATTAAATGCTTGGGCCAGTTCAATCCCAAGAGCTGTTTTTCCCACAGCTGTCGGCCCAACAACAGCAAGTATTTTGATTTTCTCTGACATGACATTCTCTTTCTGAAAATTTTCTCGGTCCTAAGCCTGATTTTTCTTTAAGTAAACATTTTCACTTGAAATTTAGGCTTTTTTTCGTTACCATTATTATAACATAAGATGAAGAGACTTCTCAAAGAGTCAAATTTTCTTCATCAAAAGGAGACTATTATGGCTAAAAAATTTTCATTCGTTAAAGGTTTGGCAACAGGCGTTGTCGCTACTGCTGCTACTGTAGCTTGTGCTGTTTTCGCTGTTAAGAAAACAATCATTGATCCAGAAGAAGAAAAAGCAGCTTTCATCCAAGAAAACCGCAAAAAAGCAGCACGCCGTCGCGTGTCACACTAATTCTATAAAAGAATCGTTCCAAAGTGGAGCGATTTTTTGTTTTTTAGTCATAAGATTAATCTCCACCCTAGCATTTGTCATCTAAGCTTATAGACATAAAAAGTATCATCGACATCTAAAAGTGGGAAATCATTTGGAAGAGAGCCTTTAAGAATTTTTTCAAAGCCATATTGCTGTGCTGATACAAAACGCTGAGTGGTGCCAAGGTAGATTTCTTCAATTCCTTCTTCTTTACAAAATCACCCAATGTATCAACCAACTGTTTACCAAGTCCTGATTTACGATAATCTTTAGCAACAAACATTTCTTCAAAGCAGCTCTGCCATTTTCCAAAGCAATTAATGCAATAGAGCCTACCACCTTTCCGTCTCCTTCAGCCAACCAAAATTGTCCGCCATTTTCTTGATAGTACTTGCCAATTTGAAGCAAGTCCGACTGTTGCTCTAGGCCAATATCTAAACCAAATTCTTCCTGCTGAATAGTTAAGATTAGCTTGATAAGTTCTTCTTGATAGCTATCTTCATATCTAATAATCATCTTTCACTTCCTTAAAAATTGATTTTTCTACTACAAAATTATTGGCAGATTGATTGACAATAATATCAAAAGAGGATTTATATGGCTCCATATTCAACCTCCCCAATTTTTCAAAATATTATAACAAAACCTTTAACCAAAGACAATCATATTTTAAAGACTGTTACTTTTGTCATTGAATTGTCAGTATCTTCTTACAATTTTTTAGTTGACTTGTTTTTGAGATTGTGTGACAATTATAATATTAAATGAAAGAGGTTTCAATAATGATAATTGGTATTCCAAAAGAAATTAAAAATAATGAAAATCGTGTCGGTATTACACCATCAGGTGTTTTGACACTAAAACAAGCCGGACATGATGTTTGGGTTGAAAAAGGTGCCGGACTTGGTTCTGGTTTTTCAGATGAACAGTACACTGAACAAGGAGCTATTATTAAGAATAGTGCTGAAGAAACTTGGGCTGCCGATATGGTATTAAAAGTAAAGGAACCATTAGAAAGTGAATATAAATTCTTCCGTCCTGGACTCCTGCTCTTCACTTATCTCCATCTAGCACCCGCACCTGAATTAACACAAGCTTTACTTGATGGTGATGTTATTGCTATCGGATATGAGACAGTTGTTGACAACGGCACTTTGCCACTACTAAATCCTATGAGTGAGGTTGCTGGCCGTATGGCTACACAACTAGGTGCACACTTCCTTACAAAGATTGAAGGTGGATCAGGAATTCTCCTTGGAGGAGTACCTGGTGTTAAGAAAGGTAATGTTGTCATTGTTGGCGGAGGAAATGTCGGAGTTAATGCTGCACAAATGGCTGTAGGTCTCGGAGCAAATGTAACCATCCTTGATATCAATCCAAAACGTCTTGCTGAGCTCGACACACAATTTGATGGTAAAGTACAAACCCTTATGTCTAATCCACTAAACATCGCCGAAAGCGTTAAAGAGGCTGACTTACTGATTGGCGCTGTACTTATCCCTGGCGCGCGCGCTCCAAAATTAGTCACTAAAGAGATGGTTGCTACAATGAAACCTGGCTCAGTTATTATTGATGTAGCAGTTGACCAAGGTGGTATCATTGAAACAGCTGACCGTGTGACAACACATGACAATCCAACTTATCTTGTTGACGGAGTTGTTCACTATGCTGTTGCAAATATGCCTGGAGCAGTTGCCCGTACATCTACACTTGCCCTAACAAATGCAACAATTCCTTACGTACTTGAACTTGCGAATAAAGGAGCTGATAGAGCTATTGCTGAAAGTTCTGCCCTACGTACTGGACTTAACATTTATCGAGGAAAAATCGCAAACAAAGCTGTTGCCGATTCCCTAGGCTTATACTTCTTCGACATGTAATTAAAAACTTGCATCTCACGAAAGCTATAATGTGTGCTACCAAAGCTTAATTTTTATAAGAATAATAGCAAAGCAGATGTTTTCGCTTTCTCGCTCTGCTATGTTACAATAAATAAAAACAAGCAAGGAGCTCCACATGACCTATGAACTTTGTCTCGAATACGGCACTTATCCACTAACACTTGTCGATGCTTACCTTGGTCAAGACCAAGAGGCACCTGACTTTATTTCAGAAGATGCCGAACTCATTGAGAAAATTGATACAATGAATGAACTCTTTCATGAGCTATTTCTAACCATCGAGTGCCAATTTCACTACATTGGTTCTGAATTTCCTGAAAAACGTGCTCAGATTAAAGACTTATACCAAGAAGTTACTGATATCTTAAAGAAAAAATACAGTGACTACGATATCAAAATTGAGCACTTTATCTTACATTAAAGACATACTACAAAAAGTTGACCCACAAATTGTGAAGGTCAACTTTTTTATGATCTACTATGCTTTTTGTACAACGATTTCCCAAGATGCTTGACCAATTTGCTCAAATCGGGTTACTGGATAATCATTTTCAGCAGCCCAATTGGGAATGCTTTCAGTTGCCTGCGTACAGTCAAACTTAATGAGCAGTTCATCACCAATCTCTAGCTCTGCCATTTTCTTTTTAGCGTCGATGAGGGGGAAGGGACAAACCAATCCGCCTGTTTCGAGTTTTACTAAAGCCATAATTTCTTTCCTCCTACTGTTTGTTAGGTTTAACAAAGACAAAATACGATGCAGTCCACACTCCAAGAATAGTCACTGGTAGCGCAATCCAACCTTTTGTTGAGAAAACTGCAGTTGCTGTCAGTCCATTACCAATGGTACATCCGCCAGCCCATGCTGCTCCGATTCCCATGAGAATACCACCACTAACACTCTTACCTAAGGTTTTAATGTCAGGTAAGCGCCAGCGAAATTCTCCCGAACCCTTAGCAGCCAAATAAGAACCAACTAAGATCCCAAGAACAAGGAATACTCCCCAATTCAATAGAGAAGAATCGCCAGTTGTAATATAGGTAATGAGGTTAGCAGACGGTGTCGTGATTCCCAAGCCACCAACACGGCCAGTAATCTCACTTGCAGGCCAAGCAATTAAAGCAATAAGGCCGATAATAAAACCTGCTAAGTACTTATGATAGGTTTTTTCAAATAAGTAATGACGGATTCCAGTGTGTTTCGGCGGCAATGTCGCCACGACTTTTTTAGGTTTTCTAACTTCTCTGTAGATAATATATCCAGTAATTAAGACAAGCAAAGCTAGAAAATACCAAACTGAGATCCCTAAACTTCCAGCTAAATCCTCATTGATTACCCAATGTTTAGCAATCAGTTGATTTAATGGAAGGAGCGAACCTTTCTTCATGCTAGCTGCGCTTAACATATAGAAGAAAAGAGCCACCCAACTACCAATTAATCCCTCACCAGCTCGATACCATGTACCAGTTGCACAACCACCAGCCAAGACAATACCGATACCAAACAAAAATGAACCGACTAGCGCTCCCAATACTGAAAAATCTTCATAAGGATTAGAGACAATCCCAAACTTTACAAGAGTGAGAACACCAATACTTTGAACCGTAATAGCAATCAAGAAAGCATTGAAAAGAGTAAAATTCTTAGCAATGTACATATCACGGAAACCGCCTGTCATACAAAAACGAGTCCTCTGTAAAACAAAACCAAATATCAAACCAACTAAACCACCAGAAATGATTGTTAAAGCCATAAAAACCTCCTTTTTTGTTGTTTTTTATATCTTAACAAATCAAGTGAAAGCTGGGAAATCTATATTATTTATATCTGGTTATCAGAAAAATATATAGTGGGGAGGTGATTAAAGCATATAAATTATTTTTTAAACAACAAAAAGAGCTTGGAATTCCAAACTCTTTATAATTGATAATATATCTGCCTTGCAGATTAGAAACAAAACTTCAACTGACTATTGATGTTACAATTCAAATTTTAAAAGTCAAATTATCTCCCCTTCTCCTATCCCTTTTTCATCCAAGATTTCTTGAATACGGTCAAATTTAAGGCGGAAGTGTTCCAGTTTGTGACCGTCAGAACCGATTGAATATTTGTGGCAACCCAACTCTTTAACCAAGTCTAGGGCATAGAGATAGAGATGCTCATGGTCATAGAGGTACATGGATTTGCTGTTGAGTTCGAAAGCCAAATCATGGTCAATCATTTTTTGAAAAATGCGGCGGAGCTGGTCTTCATAGGTCTTTAATTCATCAACACTGACTTGGAAAAGACGGAAGCCATAGTCGAAATGCGCCAGCACATCAGCTTCCACGCGCCCAATGGCATATTCTAGCTTGTCCAAGTATTCTTGAATAATGGCATCTTTATCCATGTCTGCTACTTCATCATCTAAATAGTCGTTAGTACCATTATGGTGGACGGACAAGAGTTTGAGGTCATAGTCTTTGCCATCTAGGAAGCTGATGATATCTGCTTCTCGCGGTTGGTAGTAGCCGATTTCAATGCCACGCTTGATGCGGTTGTCATAGCTTTTGTTGAGCTCTGCTATTTCTGCCGAATAAGCCTCATAATCGGGAACATCATCCTGCTTAGTGTAGGGATTAGACAGGTCGTAGTGCTCAGTCGTCACAATGCTACCATCGTAATTATCCAAATAATCTTTAAAATCTGCATCAGAATCGTATGAAAAATGGGTATGTAGGTGGTTGTCGCGCATAATCTTCTCCTTTGGGCTTTTCTTACATTATACTCTATTTTTGAGAAAAGAAAAGGGAGTGGGACAGAACTCGACAAGTGTAAAAGAGTTCGTAGTCCCACCCCCGCTAGGCCTAGTAAGATAGTTCGAGCTTTGAAAAAGCGAAGGATTATCCACTAGGCTACTGCGTCTTGGTCATATTCCGAAAATTTATTACAGTGGCTTGGACTTGAGCCCAGCCTCCTATAATAATTACAAGTTTTCAGCCACTGCTGCAAGAAGAGCGTCGATTGCTGAAGCATCTGAACCACCGGCCATGGCCATGTCTGGTTTACCACCACCGCGACCTGACACGATTGGTGCCAAGACTTTGATGAGGTTGCCGGCATGAACATCCTTAGACTTGCTTGCCACAAGGACATTAACTTTCTCACCGATAGCTGCTACAAGGACTAAGACATCAGAGTAGTCTTTTTGTTTCCAGTTGTCTGCGAAGGTACGAAGGGCACCTGCATCTGAAACAGAGACTTGGCTTGCGATGTAGCGCACAGCTCCAGCTTCTTTGACATCTTTGAAGACATCACCAGCTGCCGCTGCTGCTGCTTTTTCTTTAAGCTCTGCATTTTCTTTTTGTAAATGGCGGAGCTCTTCAGCAAGACTAGCTACCTTGTTTGACACTTCCTTGATTTGTGGAGATTTGACTGTAGCTGCAATAGCACGCAAAGCGTCCTCTTCTTCACGGTAGGCTAAGAAAGCTTCACGGCTTGTTACAGCAAGGATACGGCGAGTTCCTGAACCAATACCTTCTTCTTTGACAATCTTGAAGAGTCCGATTTCAGAAGTGTTCTTGATGTGGGTACCACCACAAAGTTCTACTGAATAGTCACCGATTGTAACAACGCGAACATTCTTACCATATTTTTCACCAAAGAGGGCCATGGCTCCCATTGATTTGGCAGTATCAATGTCTGTTTCGATAGTCTCAACAGGGATAGCATTCCAGATTTGCTCATTGACTTCTTCTTCAATGCGGCGAAGTTCTTCAGCCGTTACAGCTTCAAAGTGAGTGAAGTCAAAACGTAAGAAGTCAACTTCGTTCAATGAACCCGCTTGAGTTGCGTGTTCTCCGATAACATTGTGAAGAACTGCGTGGAGCAAGTGAGTCGCTGTGTGGTTTTTCATGACACGGTGACGACGGCTGCTATCGATTTCAAGTGTGTAGCTTGTTCCTACTGACAAGCTAGCTAAGACTTCAACTGTATGAAGGGCCTGACCATTTGGTGCTTTTTGAACGTCAGTCACGCGGGCAACTGTATCGCCTTTATCGTTTTTGATAAGACCGTGGTCAGCAACTTGTCCACCCATTTCAGCATAGAATGGTGTTTCCGCAAAAACAAGAAGGGCTTGACCTTCAGAAACAGCTTCTGAGCGTTCATTGTCAGTAATGATAACTGAAAGTGTGCTTTCTAGAGTTTCCTTTTCATAGTTGAAGACTGAAGACTCAACAATACCAGCCAGGGTTTCGTTTTGCATCCCCATTGAACCGCCTTTGACAACAGCTGCACGGGCACGGTCTTGTTGTTCTTTCATAGCTGCTTTGAATCCTTGGTGGTCAATCTTATAACCGGCATCTTCTGCTAATTCCTCAGTCAATTCAACTGGGAACCCATAGGTATCGTAAAGTTTGAAGATATCTTTTCCTTCAAGCGTGTCTTTTCCAGCTTCTTTAAGCTGCGCAAGCAATTGATCCAAATGACCTGAACCAGCATCGATAGTACGAGCAAAGGTCTCTTCTTCGCGTTTAACGATTTTCTCGATGAAATCACGTTTTTCAAGGACTTCTGGGTAGTAAGATTCCATGATTTGACCAACTGTCACAACCAATTTATAAAGGAATGTTTCATTGATACCAAGACGGCGACCGTGCATAACGGCACGACGGAGAAGACGACGAAGAACGTAGCCACGGCCTTCATTTCCTGGAAGGGCACCATCACCGATAGCAAAGGCAAGCGCACGAATGTGGTCAGCAATGACCTTGAAGCTCATGTTGTCGCCATTTGGATCGTAAGTTTTACCAGAAAGCTTTTCAACTTCACGGATGATTGGCATGAAGAGGTCCGTTTCAAAGTTAGTTTTAGCCCCTTGCATCACGGCTGCCAAACGTTCCAAACCAGCTCCCGTATCAATATTTTTGTTAGGAAGTTCTTTGTATTCTGAACGTGGCACAGCTGGATCAGCATTAAATTGTGACAAAACGATATTCCAGATTTCGATATAACGGTCGTTTTCGATATCTTCTTCAAGAAGACGGATGCCGATGTTTTCTGGGTCAAAGTCTTCACCACGGTCAAAGAAAATTTCGGTATCTGGTCCTGAAGGCCCAGCACCAATTTCCCAGAAGTTATCTTCGATTGGAACCAAGTGATCTGGCTCAACTCCGCAAGCAATCCAGCGGTTGTATGAATCTTTATCGTCTGGATAGTAAGTCATATAGAGCTTATCTTTAGGGAAATCAAACCAGTCTGAACTAGTCAAGAGCTCAAAGCCCCACTCGATAGCCTCATCACGGAAATAATCACCGATTGAGAAGTTACCAAGCATTTCAAACATAGTGTGGTGACGAGCAGTCTTACCAACATTTTCAATGTCATTGGTACGGATTGATTTTTGAGCATTGGTAATACGTGGATTTTCAGGAATGACAGATCCATCAAAGTATTTTTTAAGGGTCGCAACTCCAGAGTTAATCCAAAGCAAAGTTGGGTCATTTACTGGAACCAAGTTGGCAGAAGGCTCAACAGAGTGCCCCTTAGACTTCCAAAAGTCTAACCACATTTGACGAATCTGAGCAGAAGATAATTGTTTCATAGTATAAGATACCAAGCCCGATTAGAAGGCGACTGAAAAATAGGAAACTGGCGGGAAATCCTGATTTCCCAGACAGTTTATCTTTTTTCCGAGCCTTCCGGGCGGGTTCAGTTTAGCATATTAACTAAACTAAACTTCCTTTCTTTTAGTGTTTTTTTGTCATTTGAAAGAATTCAGAAACTGACAATCACAGGACGAATTCATTGACTTTCTTTTGGATATATATTATTTGAGAAGTTTATTTTCAAGACATTAATTTGAGGCTGAGGAGCTTGCGGCCTGTTGTTCTTTGACATAGTCAATTGCAATAACCAGTGAAATGACCAAGCCCGCATATGAATCCTCGTATACTTCAACATTATAGGTAGATGTCATACGCAGCCATTCTTGTGAAATTCTAGCAATTTCTTGACCATTCTTTCTTAGAACGAAATCCATATCCCAGATATTTCCTTGGACTTCAATTCCCAACCCTTCAATAGTATAGCGAGGTTTAAAAAAAGTGAATTCTTTTTTGATGGTAAATGATCTTCCATCAGCCAAGATAACATCGAATTTGGGTAAAAAAGTCATAAATTGTTTATCAATCTTGCTGACTAAATTCCCCTGCATATCGGAAATCGTAAAAGACTTAGGTATTTTAAAGAAAGATCCTTCAACGAGATATGTAGGAATACCTAACTCGTCTGAAATGGTAAATTTCCCACCGAGTGACCACATTTTTTGCTTAACCTGAAAAGTTTTCATTTCAACCTCCAATGCAAAAAAAGACAAGTTCACTTCACGAAGGGCGAAAAACCGCGGTACCACCTTCATTCAATGAACTTGTCATTCTCATTATGTCTTAAATTGTTAAACTGAGTAGCATGTTTTCCTACCATCCATGGCTCGCAGCAACCGCCATTTTTCTGAATCTGGTTTATTGGAAGACAATTCTCAATAATTTATTATACTTATTTTTACGTCCTTGGTCAAGCAAATTATTCAGCTGATGAACTTTCTGTTGACTCTTCAGTTGTTGAAGATGTTGAAGTTATTGAAGATGATGAGCTTGCTGTACTATCAGTTGACGCATATTGTGACAAGATGCTTGCAAAGGCATCATCTTTAACTTTAACGTTTGATTTTTCAAGTGCTTTCGCAATTACAGTATTTTGGAAGTTAGAATCACTTTGGTATTTAGCCATAAGAATTTTCTTCAAACGTTTTTTGTAAGTTTTCCAATCTGAGTCTTTTTCAGTTTTCTCAGTTGTTTTCACAATATAATATGAATATGTGTAAGTTGAAGAATCAAGAACTGAGATGACATCAGAAATACCGTCCTTGTCCTGACTGAAAGCAGCTGACATAACATCACTTGGCAAGTCAGTGTCTGCAGAGTCAAAGGTATATTTGACTTTTTTATCAGTATCAGTTGTTTTCTCTGTAGCAATTTTCTCAAAATCAGCTCCATCTGCTTTTACAGATTCCAAAACTGAATTTGCTGTTTCTTCGTCTGACAACTTGATAACAAGCGCTGTTGTATCAGGGTTGTAAGTCTCATAAGCAGATTTGTAGTTTTCAGTTGTTAGTTCTTTTTTGGCTGCTTGTTCAACAGCATATTCAACTAACTTAGTCGTACGAATTTGTTGTTTATAAGAATCACTTGTTAATCCAGCTGACGCTAGTGCTTCTGAGAAAGAATCTCCGTATGATGCTGCTGTAGTATTGTAAGCATCAGTTACGTCTTTATCAGACACTTTATCACCATACTGTTGTTCAAAGACACGTGTCAAAACAAGTGTAAGCATTGATTGTTGAGCTGATGAAGTTGTTTTAACATCATTGTAAAAATCAGAAACAGTGATAGTATCACCTTTAAGTGTAATCAAGTTAGTATCTTCTGAATTACCGCCTTTTACAGCCAAATATGTAACTCCTGATGCTAATAGCGCTGTAACAGCTACTGTAGCAATTCCTGTAACAGCTTTATTCAAGCCTTTTCCGTTTTTTGCCATTTAATAAGACTCCTTAATTTGTCATTAACTCTATTATTGTACCACATTTTCTTAAAATTGCCTTAACTTTTACAAGCTAATCTGCTCTGCATTTTTTCGAATCATAAGTAGGCCATCACCAAGGGGAACTAGTGTTGCTGTCAAATCTGGATTTTTTAGGGTTGCATCAAATAAATTTTGAAGCCCACGGTAGATGGTTCTTTGGCCTCGTCTCACTTCCATAATCGGCTTAGCAACATCTCCTCCTTGGAAAATATCATCTAAGACAACAACTCCTCCAACTTCCAATTTTTGTAAAACTTCTGGCAAGAAAACAATATATTTAGATTTTGCAGAGTCCATAAAGACAAAATCAAAAGTCTCATCTAGTGTTGAGAGCATATCAACTGCATCTCCTTCAACCAAAGTAATTTGATTACGGACATCGTACTTTGAAAAGTTTTCCTTAGCAAAGCCAATCATCTCCTCATTTCGGTCAATTGTTGTAATTTTTGCATCCGGTGCATTATCTGCCATTAATAGAGCAGAAAAACCAATGGCTGTCCCAATTTCTAAAATTTTCTTGGGTTGCATTGTTTGCATTAACAGTCGGAAATAAGAAACGGTTTCGTGGGGGATTATAGGAATATTTTCTTTTCGTGCAAAAGCTTCTAATTCAGCCAAATGTCCTTCATTTTCCTTTTGACGTGTTCTCATAAAATGAACAATATTTTCAGATACAACTGGACGTCGCATGTTATGATTAGCATTTTTACTGTATGATTTAACCAAATTCTCTCTCTTTTCTATAAGGTTTTGACTAGAAACGTCAACTTTTCTATTATATCAAAAATATCAAAAGTGAAAAGGAGCAACTGACACATTACTCCTAATTGAATCTTTAAACTTTATTCACCAAAAATATCAATAATTTGAGATAAGTTCTCAATTTTTTGATTGATTTTTGATTCTGGCTGCCCTAAATTAATAGATTGTATTCCAGAATTTTCAGCAACCTCAACATCCAATCTGCGATCTCCGATATAGTAGGTCTGCTCCTTGTCCAAATCATACTTTTCAATCAGATAGTCCACCCCCTGAGGATGAGGCTTACGGATAAATCCATTAGCCGAGGTAATAACTTCCGTGAAATATTGGTCAATTCCCAATCGAGCCAGCACTGCTCCTGTTGTCGCACCTTTATGGGTATAGATAAAAAGTTGAATTCCTTTTTCTTTGGTAAATTGCAGAGCTTCTTTGGCATGTGGCATGAGATTAATCATGTGGTCACGCGCTTCTTGTTCACGGTTAAAAAAGCGCAGCAATTCTTCAAAAGGCAAATTATGCTCCGCTGCTAAACGTCGAAGGAGAGCACCGACGGACTCTTTTATTATAAAATCAAAAACGAAGTCTTCATCAAGTTCAATTTGATAAGCCTCATAAAGTAGGACCAGTACTTCTCTTATAGCGTCGTAAGACTCGACTAAAGTACCATCAAAATCCCAGATAAAGGTTATCTTGTGCAATTTTTCTTACCCCCCTTTCTTTCTGATTATTGTTTCTATTGAGGATTAATAGTCAAATAAATACGAGTCTAGGGTCATTCTTGTCCTAGACTCTTTCTTTATGTTACAGTTCTTCCGCAATTTTGTTCAGCCTGCGCAAACGATGGTTTACACCACTCTTTGTTAAAGGCGGTTCCATATTGTCTGCAAGCTGCTGGATTGAAGAATCTGGATTAGCAACGCGAATTTGAGCGATCTGCTGCAATTCAATGGGTAAACTTTCTAATCCTACAGTATCCATAATCTTTATGATATTGTTTATGGTCTTCATGCTAGCTGTAATAGTTTTTGCAATATTGGCCGTTTCCGCATTATTTGCTCGGTTGACATCATTACGAGTTTCACGCATAATCTTTACTTCTTCAAAGGCTTGACGGCAATCCATAGCATCAATAACGATTAAGAAGTCCATAATGTCTTCAGCTTTTTGTAAATAGGTAACAGCACCATTTTTATGTTCAATCACCTTAGCATCCAGCATGAATTTTCGCATCAAAGAGGCTAAGTCTTCTGCGTGATCCTGATAAACTGAAAAGATTTCTAATTGGTATTTCCCTGATTCAGGATCTCTGATTGTACCTGTTGCCAGAAAGGCTCCGCGAAGGTAGGAACGTCCTTTATCATCGTTTTCAAGGATACTTGGTTTAATACCAGTTTCAATGCCAAAAAAGGAATCAGCTAATTGCAAGTCTGACAATATCTCGTTAACATCTTTATCAATAAAAACGGTGTATACACGATTCTTTTTGAGATTTGTTTTTTGATGGTATTTGATTTCAGGTACAACGTTATAAATGCCTTCAATAAGGTTATAGATGTGTCTGGCTATTTTAGCATTTTCAGTTGTTATTGAAAGTGTCAAGCCTTGGCCTGTTAGTCCGAGACTTCCTGACATTTTGATAATTGCTGACAACTCACTCTTATCAATTCCACTTTGACTGAGGATTTCTTCTTTAACTTTTATCGTAAAACTCATAAATGTTTAATCCTCACTAAATTCATCAATTCTTCAACTACTGAGTCGCCATGGTGAAAAGCTCCGCCATTTTTCAAATGCAAAAAATTCGAAGAAATAACGCGCTTGGCTAATTGACGTAAGCCATTAAAATCATGCTCAACTTGGACTAAATACTCATCGAATTTATTGGAATTCATGTAATCTTGTGGCACTTTTTCAATATTAACCAAAACTGAGTCAATAACATCCACACCTAGGTGGCGGTTAAGAACAGCTACATGGTCTGCATCTGTGAAATGCTCGGTTTCACCATGTTGTGTCATGATGTTACATACGTAGGCCACTTCTGCCTTTGTCTCTAGCAAGGCTTGTTTAATTTCTGGAATAACAAGGTTTGGCAAGATTGAAGTGTAGAGAGAGCCTGGTCCGAGAACAATCATGTCACTGTTCATGATAGCATCAACCACTTTTCGACTGGCTGAAGGTTCTTCTTCATTGTATGTATTTGTCACGTAGACGTGGTCAATCATACCTTGGTAATTTGCGATGTTACTTTCGCCTACCACTTCATGACCATCTTTAAAGACAGCGTGCAGGGTCAAGGGGTTTTCACTGGCAGGATAAATTTTTCCAGTTACGTGGAAGAATTTTGTCAGTATTTGCATAGCATTATAAGTTGACCCCTGCATTTCTGCAATTCCTGCAATGATAAGGTTTCCTAGGGGGTGACCTGAAAGAGCACCATCTCCATCTTGAAAACGATATTGAAAGATTTTTTCATAAAACTTTGGCATGTCACTCATGGCAACAAGAACATTTCGCAAATCACCTGGCGGTGTCAACTGCATGACAGAACGAAGTTCTCCTGATGAACCACCATCATCAGCAACAGTAACTATAGCTGTAATCTCTACGTCTTCATGACGCAGGCTATTGAGGATAACAGGGATACCCGTTCCACCCCCGATAACAGTTATTTTTGGTTTTTTCATGAACGGTTCACAGTCTCCTTACGGCGATCTTTATCACGGTGTGTCTCATTGACAGACCAGTCGTCTTTTAAGTCAGCAGCTAAACGGTGTGCAAAGGCGGTGCTTCGGTGTTGACCACCTGTACATCCAATTGCAATGGTTAAAACAGTCTTACCTTCCTTCTGATAACCAGGCAGAATGGGTTTAATTAATGCTGATAAATGTTGATAGAATTCTTGAGAGGACTCATGACTCATAACATAATCATAAACTGGTTCATCGAGACCTGTTAAATCACGCAACTCAGGTTTATAATACGGATTTGGCAAAAAGCGAACATCAAAAACTAAGTCTGCATCAAGGGGCAAGCCATATTTAAATCCAAAACTCATGACTTCAATACGAAATGATGTTTGGTTGCGGTCACCAGAAAACTCCTCTGAAATGGTCTTGCGTAATTGGCGCGGTGTTAGCTCAGTAGTGTCAACAACATTCTGACTAAGACTCTTCAATGGTGCTAACAGTTCACGTTCAAGCTTAATTCCATCTAGAATACGACCATCAGCAGCTAGAGGGTGACTCCTGCGAGTTTCTTTATAACGAGAAACTAATTCACCATCTGTTGCGTCTAAGAATAAAATCTTAAAGTCAATATTTTCATTGGATTCAATCTTATCTAAAACAGACGTGATTTCATTGAAAAATAAGCGACTGCGCATATCGACCACTAATGCTACTTGGTTGTTATCATTAGCTTGTTCAATCAAATCCAAAAATTTTGGCATCAAAGTGGGTGGCATATTATCAATTGTAAAATAGCCTAAATCCTCAAAAGACTGAATGGCTACAGTCTTTCCTGCCCCACTCATCCCAGTAACAATAACTAAATTTAATTTACTTTTTGTCATTTTTTCTCCTCTCGCTGTTTCTTTTACAATAAGCACTTACTCTACTTTATCTTCTTTATTTTTTAATGACTCCGAGAGCACCTGGTAATTCCTCTCTAGAGTATCTAACTGAGCGGTAATGTCAGCTAGCATCTCAGTTTGCAACTTTTGAATTTCTAATAAGTCAGATTGATCTTGCAAAACCAAGTGATCTATTTTAGCGTGCAATAGACGAATCCCTTCCTCGGATTTACGATTGACACCGTAATCATTCTTTGCTTGTAGTCTATCGTAATCAGAAGCTCGATTTTGACTCATCATAATTAGCGGAGCTTGTATAGCCGCAAGGGTTGACAAGGCTAAATTAAGCAAGATAAAAGGGTAAGCATCAAAAGAAAGACCAAAAGGATTGATAACATTAAAAGCCATCCATACTATCATTAGTAAGACAAAGGAAATTATAAAGGTCCAAGAACCTCCAAAACGAGCAACCAAATCAGCGACCTTCTGTCCAAAAGTCACCTTACTATCCCACTCTTCTTGGACATCGAGAGCTTGATAATCTTGATGTTTTGAAACATCAAAGACTGTTTCTCTAACAAAGTCATTCTTGCGGTTAGCTTTGTCAATAACTTGCTGTGCAAATAACAAGCGATATTTTGCTAAATTCGGATAACTGATAAAACTTTGAGCAGTTAAGTTTGGATGATCATGTAAGATAATCTGCTGCAAACGACTATTGAGTTCTGAAAGAAATACTCCTTCAGCTAGCTTTTTCTTCTTACCATCAACTGCATCAATTAGATATTCCTCTTCTACCATTGTGCTCCTTCTTTCATTAGCCTATTATAGCAGAAACTCACTGAATTCTCAGTGTTTTTACTCTCTATTTATAGTAATTCCCATAACTGTCAAATGACCATTACTGATTAAGGTAATAACAAGACGAGCAAGTTCTTTTGCCGGCATAGAGAAACCCGATTTAATCCACCAAGCTAGCGTCCCAGTAAAAATACTGGTCAAATAAGAAACGATAAAGTCAGTTGGAACAGGTTGACCGGACTCTGTCACATTGAGTTTGCTCAAAATGTGGGCATATTTTTGTCTGACCATGTCTCCAAAATTTTTCTGCATCAATTCTTGTGAGACACCCTTGAGCGCCAACTGAGCCAAAGAAGAATTTATTTCCAAGGCATGGTAAAAGTTGAACAACAATTCTTCCGCTTTTTTGACCATAACTGTGTCCTCGGTCGCCACTTGTGCCGCATCAATCATATCAGACATTTGCTGCAAGAGTTGATCTTGAATCCCTTTTTGGAGAGCATCTTTATCAGCATAATGGGTATAAAAAGTTGCACGATTAATCATTGCTTCATCAGCAATATCCTGTACAGTAATTTTCTCATAATCCTTCTGACTTAGTAATTTCGTGAAGGCATCAAAAATCAATTTTTCCGTTCTTAAGTAACGAATATCAGTTAGTTTCATTTTTTCCTCCGAGATAATCAACAGATTGTTGACTAAGTGTTGTTTAAACAACAGATTACCAAAAATCAACGATTGCAATTAAAAATGAAAGTTTTATAATAACATTATAACAAACAGACTGTTTAATAAGCAACAGAATGTTGATAGGATTGAATTGATATCCTAGAATTTAGAGGTAAAACATGTATAGAGCAGGTATTGATGTCGGATCAACAACAGTTAAGCTAGTTGTCTTCGACCAAGATAATCAATTGATTTTTTCTAGATATGAACGTCATTTCTCAGACGTTAAGTCTGCAACCATTAAAGTCTTAAGCGAAGCCATTGATGAAATCGGGGATAAAACGGTCTCCATCGCCATCACTGGTTCTGGTGGAATGGGCTTGTCAGATGCCGCTGAAATCCCTTTTGTCCAAGAGGTTATCGCAGCTACAACGACAGTTGAGCACCAAATTCCCCAAACCGATGTGGTTATTGAACTAGGCGGTGAGGATGCCAAAATGACCTTTTTCGGCGATTCCCTTGAGCAGCGGATGAACGGGACTTGTGCTGGTGGAACAGGCGCTTTTATTGACCAAATGGCAGAGCTTCTTAAAACTGATGCCAATGGGGTAAATGAACTAGCCAAAAACTATGAAACCATCTACCCTATTGCCAGCCGTTGTGGCGTTTTTGCCAAAACTGATGTTCAGCCACTCATCAACGAAGGAGCCAGAAGAGAAGATATCGCAGCCTCTATTTATCAAGCTGTGGTCAATCAAACCATTGCTGGTTTAGCTTCTGGCCGTAAAATTACTGGCAATATCGCCTTTCTTGGCGGCCCACTCTATTTCATGAGTGAACTGCGTCAGCGTTTCATCGAAACCCTTGATATCAAGGAAGAAAATATCATTTTCCCAGAAAATCCTCAACTCTTTGTTGCTATGGGAGCAGCACTTGATGAGGAACAAACACAGCTTTCGTTCTCTCAAATCATGACTAATCTCAAGCATAATTCTTCGGATTCACTGGTTCCCAAAAACACCCTAGATGTCCTCTTTAAAAGCCAAGAGGAACTTGATACTTGGCGTCAGCGCCATAACCAAGCAAGTGCCCAATATCGTGACATAACAACTGTTTCTGGACCACTCTTTCTTGGCATCGATGCGGGTTCTACTACTTCAAAAGTTGTTCTCATCGATCCAGAAGGCGCAATCGTCTTTGAGCACTATGGCAACAATCAAGGACAACCCCTTGAAAATGTTATTTCCATTCTCAAGGAAGTGTACCAGCAATTGCCAGAACAGGCCTATATCGCTAGATCATGTGTGACAGGTTATGGAGAAAACTTAATCAAAGCAGCTCTCCGTGTTGATTACGGTGAAGTTGAAACCGTGGCTCACTTTAAGGCTGCCAATTACTTTAACCCTGGAGTTGATTTCATCTTGGATATCGGCGGTCAAGATATGAAGGCTATGTTTGTTCAAGATGGGGCTCTTTCAAGTATTCAACTCAATGAAGCTTGTTCCTCAGGCTGTGGCTCCTTTATTGAAACGTTCTCTAAATCCCTCAAATATGATGTCAAAGATTTTGCCCAAATCGCTCTTCTGGCTGAGTATCCCGTTGACTTAGGATCAAAATGTACGGTCTTTATGAATTCAAAAGTTAAACAGGTTCAAAAGGAAGGTGCTAGCGTTGCAGACATTTCTGCTGGTCTATCCTACTCCGTTATCAAGAATGCCCTTTATAAAGTAATCAAGCTTAAGAGACCCGAAGACCTGGGAGAAAAGATTGTTGTCCAAGGTGGAACCTTCTACAATGAAGCCGTCCTTCGAGCATTTGAACTCGTTAGCGGTCGCGAAGTTGTCCGTCCAAGCATTGCTGGACTCATGGGAGCCTATGGCTGTGCCCTCATTGCCCAAGAAAAATATGAAGATGAAATGGCTCATCTGACCCAAGACCAAATGGCCATGGCCTAAGGAGGAAAGAAATGATAAATGAAAATTTAATAAACTCTAAAATGGGCTCCGGTCTTATGGGCTTAGAGGAGCTTGAAAATTTCAGCTCTGAAAAAGAATTCACTCGTTGCGGACTTTGCGAAAACAATTGTGCCCTAACCGTCACTATCTTTCCTGATGGCTCTAAATTTGTAACGGGTAATCGCTGTGAACGCGGTGCTGAAAAAGTCACCAAGATAAAATTCGACCGTAGCAACGCCAAAGAAAACCTCGTTGATTACAAGTACAAAAAATTATTCAAATACAAAGCATTGTCAAAACGTGATGCCATCCACGGTGTCATTGGTATTCCACGTGTTCTCAACATGTATGAAAACTACCCACTCTGGCATACTATTTTGACAGAACTTGGCTTCCGTGTACAAATTTCACCGAAATCAGATAAAAAACTCTTTGAAAAAGGGATTGAAACCATTCCTTCTGACACTGTCTGCTACCCTGCTAAGATGGTTCACGGCCATATCCAAGCCCTTATTGACAAGAAGGTGGATGCTATCTTCTATCCTAGTGTCATTTATGAGCAAATTGAAAATAGCAAAGCTCCAAACCATTATAACTGTCCTATTGTCCAATCCTATCCTGAAGTCATTGAGAAGAATGTTGACCCTATCCGTGATGGAGAGATTAAATACTTCCATCCCTTCATTAATTTGGCGGATGAGGAATCTGTGGTCAAATCTTTAGTTAAAGCTTTTGCAGATTACCAAGATATTAGCTCTGAAGATATTAGGTCAGCAGTTGCAAATGGTTTCCAAGCGCTAGCTGATTTCAAAAAAGACCTACAAGACAAGGCAGATGAGCTTTTGACTAGCCTTGCCATCAAGGGTGAGAAAGCCATCGTCTTATCTGGTCGCCCTTACCACCTCGATCCTGAAATCAATCATGGTATCGCTAATATTATCACTCAAGAAGGTTTCCATGTTCTGACTGAGGATATGGTTTCAAGCCTAGAAGAAGTCAATGGCTTGCGCGTTGTTAACCAATGGGTCTACCATTCACGCCTTTATGCTGCTGCTAAAGTTGTTGCAAAAAATCCTAACTTAGAACTGGTTCAGCTCAATAGTTTTGGCTGTGGATTGGATGCCGTTACCACTGACCAGGTTGAAGAAATCATGCGAGGTCACAATAAGCTCTACACTGTTCTCAAAATTGACGAAGGCAGCAATATGGGAGCTATTCGTATCCGCCTACGTTCCCTCAAGGCAGCTGTTGAAGAACGTGACAATAAGCTCAAAAAAGCCAATCTTGACCATATCTTCAACCAAGCTCCGCAATTTAAGACACCAGATGAGGAGATAGCTCCACAAGAACCTGTCTTCACCAAGGAAATGAAGAAGACTCACACTCTTCTCATGCCAATGCTATCCCCAATTCACCAGAATGGATTGATTGAAGAAGCCTTCAAACAGGCAGGCTATAATGTGGTTATCCTACCTGCTATGGATCGTCAAGCTGTTGATGTCGGCCTAAAATTCGTTCATAACGACGCCTGCTACCCAGCAATTATCACAATCGGGCAGTTGGTTGAAGCACTGCAATCGGGTGACTACGACCTTGACAACACCAGTGTCATGATGACCCAAACCGGCGGTGGCTGTCGTGCAACAAACTATATTCCACTGCTACGCAAGGCTCTTAAAGACGCAGGTTTCCCTCAAATTCCAGTGGTTTCCATCTCCATGGGTAATCAGGGGACTGAGGAAACACCAGGCTGGAATATCACCCTCCCATTTGTCAAGCGCCTGCTTATCAGCGTTCTCTATGGCGACCTCTTTGAGCGCGTCCTCTATCGCGTCCGTCCTTACGAAGCTGTCCCTGGCTCTGCCAATGCCCTTTATGAAAAATGGCTGAGCAGCGCTAAGAAAAACATCAAGTCAGGCTCCTATTTTGAATTCAACCGCAATATGAAGCGTATCATCAAGGACTTTGACAACCTAGCAACAGTCGATTTTGGTCAAAAACCAAGAGTCGGCGTTGTGGGTGAAATCCTGGTTAAATATGCTCCAACTGCCAACAATGACATCGTTGCTATTATTGAAAATGAAGGCGGTGAAGCTGTTGTCCCAGACCTCATTGGCTTTATGAATTACTCTCTTTTCAATAATATCTGGAAGGCTGATGAACTCAACATGAGCCAAAAAGCAAAACGTTTTGCTAAACTTGGCATTGATGCCATCAATCTCTTGGAAAAACCAATGAACAAGGCACTAGAAAAATCTGAGCGCTTTGAAGGCATTGAATCCATTTATGATATCGCTGAGGACGCTTCTAAGATTATTTCCATCGGTAATCATACTGGTGAAGGCTGGTTCCTAACTGGTGAGATGATTGAACTTCTCAACAATGACGTCAAGAACATCGTCTGTCTTCAACCATTTGGTTGTCTACCAAATCATATTGTCGGAAAAGGTATGGTTAAAGAACTTCGCCGTCAATACAAAGGTGCAAATATTGCCCCAATTGACTACGATCCTGGATCTTCAGAAGTCAACCAGCTCAACCGGATCCGTCTCATGATGACAACCGCTAAGAAAATGCAGAAAGCTCAGCTATCTCAATAAAAAATCAAAACACGAAATCCTTTGAGCCCATAAGGCTATGGAAATTTCGTGTTTTTCTTTGTATTTATGGCCTGATCAATCCACAATAATCCCTAAAGAATCTAAAAGTGTTAATGCTTCTGGATAGCTAAATTGAGCTTCTTTTATAAGATTACGAGTGACATCAATAAGGTAGCCTTTTGCCTCTTTGAAATTAGCCTTGCGCAAATCACAATCTAAGTAAGTAGTCCCATTCAAAGAACAAGAAGAAAAGAGTGCTTCTGTAAGCTGACAATCTTCAAAACTAGACTCTTCGATCTGACTTTCCCTAAAGTCAAATTTTTTCAGATTCAAATTAACAAAGGTATTGTACTTAAGATAGGAGTTTTGAATTTTAACAAATGGCTGAGCCAAAAGATTCTTTGATCGTAAAGACCACCAATCTAGTCCAATGAGATTGCAATCTCTAAAAAAGCCTGCTTCAAGAGTGGATTGCAAACAACGTGGACTGATGATATGACAATTCTTAAAATCACAATTGCTAAAATGACAATTCAAAAGCGTCACTTGCTCAAAACGACAATCAATAAAACGACAATCTGAAAAATGAAGATTTTCAAGCAAATCTCCAGAAATGCTCTTGCCTTCAAAAATCTCTTCTTCAAAATACTTCATTTCTTTCTCCTCATAAAAAAGCGCCATGGAGGCGCTTTGATAATATTATCTGTATAAATCAAACTAGTGGTTCCTCAATTGATTCAACAATGACATATGGCATCTGCTCAGATATTATCACCAAAAATTACTAATACCATTTAGTCAAAGTACCACCAAGCATACTTAGCAAACCAAAAAGCAGACTAATGAGAATTGTGGTCATGAAATCTTCAAAGGCATTGCCATGAACAATGAGTTGCCATAAAGATCTGATTAAAAAAACTATCGCGATAATAATCAAACTTGATTTTATTTTTGGCATAATAACCACTCTTTCTTTGTCTCTACCCAGTTAGAGCGACATTAGATTGTGGGAGCCTAAGAGTCTGATACCATGAATACAGAATTAATGCTTACGGTTTGATACGATGAAGCATACGTGGGAATGGGATAGCTTCGCGGATATGTTTAGTACCTGCAACGAAAGTTACCATACGTTCGATACCAATACCGAATCCACCGTGTGGTACTGAACCGTATTTACGAAGATCAAGGTAGAAATCGTATTCTGACTTGTCCATACCGAGTTCATCCATTTTAGCGACTAGGGCATCATAATCATCTTCACGCATTGAACCACCGATGATTTCACCGTATCCCTCAGGTGCAAGAAGATCGGCACAGAGAACACGTTCTGGATTACCAGGGACTGGTTTCATGTAAAAGGCTTTGAAGCTAGCAGGATAGTTTACAACAAAGGTTGGAACACCAAAGTAATTTGAAATCCAAGTTTCATGTGGTGAACCAAAGTCATCACCATGCTCAAGATGTTCGTAATCTGTATCTTCATCAGCTTCATGTTCTTGAAGAAGTGTAATAGCATCATCGTAAGAGACACGTTTGAATGGCTCAGCAATGTAACGTTTAAGAGCGTCTACATCACGTTCAAGTGTTTCAAGAGCTTGAGGAGCATGATCAATAACACCTTGAATGAGTGCTTTGACATAAGCTTCTTGCAAGTCCAAAGATTGTTCATGAGATAGGAATGAATATTCAGCATCCATCATCCAGAATTCTGTCAAGTGACGGCGAGTTTTTGATTTTTCAGCACGGAAAACTGGACCAAAGTCGAAAACACGACCAAGAGCCATTGCTCCAGCTTCAAGATAAAGCTGTCCTGATTGACTTAGGTAAGCAGGCTGACCAAAGTAATCTGTTTCAAAAAGTTCTGTTGAATCTTCTGCTGCATTTCCTGAAAGAATTGGGCTATCAAACTTGATAAAACCATTTTTTTCAAAGAAGTCATAAGTCGCATAGATAATGGCATTGCGTACTTGCTGGATAGCAACTTGCTTACGAGAACGGAGCCAAAGATGACGATTATCCATAAGGAAATCTGTACCGTGTTCTTTTGGTGTAATTGGATAGTCTACAGAGTCACCGATTACTTCCAAGTCAGTCACGTCCAATTCATAACCAAATTTTGAACGTTCATCTTCTTTAACAACACCAGTCACATAAACAGATGTTTCTTGGCTAAGACGCTTAATGGTATCAAATTTAGCAGCTCCTTCTTCTTCACCAAATTTTTCAAGGAAATTTGGTTTGAAAGCTACTGCTTGGAAAAAGGCAGAGCCATCACGTAGTTGAAGAAAGGCAATTTTTCCTTTTCCAGATTTGTTTGCAACCCATGCGCCAATAGTGACTTCTTCACCAACATGTTTAGGCACATCAATAATCGTTACTAAATCTTTAGTCATCGTTTGATTTTCTCTTTTCTAATTTTATCTATGTATTATTTTATCATTTCTAAAATAGATAGCAAAGCTATTTCAGAAAGATTATGCTTCCATAAAGGCTTTGAGGCGGCGGACAGCTTCTTTAAGTGTGTCAAGGTCAGTTGCGTAACTCAAGCGAACATTTTCAGGTGCACCAAATCCAGCACCAGTCACAAGTGCAACCTCTGCTTCTTCTAGCAAAGCATTTGTAAAGTCATTAACGTCATTAAAACCTTTCATTTCCATAGCCTTTTTGACATTTGGGAATAAATAGAATGCACCTTGAGGTTTAACTACTTCAAATCCAGGCACTTCGCAAAGTAATGGATAAATTGTATTTAGTCTTTCTTCAAAAGCTCGTCTCATTTCTTCAATAGAAGATTGATCACCAGTTAATGCTTCGATTGAAGCATATTGGGTAACAGCAGCAAGATTTGAAGTTGTTTGACTAATGATTTTAGCCATTCCAGAAATGATTTCAGGTTCACCAACAGCAAATCCCATACGCCAACCAGTCATTGAAAAAGTCTTAGACACGCCATTAACCACAACTGTTTGTTTACGAATAGCTTCTGATAAACTTGAAATGGCAGTAAATTCATTACCATTATAGACCAGGCGACCATAAATATCATCAGCCAAAATTAGGATATCATGTTCAACTGCCCATTCACCAATTGCTTGTAATTCGTCACGACTATAAATCATGCCTGTCGGATTTGAAGGTGAATTTAGAAGAATTGCTTTAGTTTTATCTGTGCGAGCAGCCTCAAGTTGCTCAACTGTCACTTTAAAATCATTGCTTTCAACAGTCTGAACGGTTACAGGCACTCCATCTACCATCTTGACTTGGTCCACATAAGAAACCCAACATGGTGTTGGAATAATAACTTCATCTCCAGGATTAATGACTGTTGCAAAAAAGGCATAGAGGATAAACTTAGCACCTGAACCAACAACAATCTGATTACGGGCAACTGAATAACCATAAAACTTGGTCATATAGACATTTATCGCATCTTTTAATTCCGGTAGACCTGAAGCTGCTGTGTAAAAGCTAGCTTTACCATTTTGAATAGACTCAATAGCAGCATCCTGAATATTTTTTGGAGTAACAAAATCTGGTTCCCCTAAAGTTAGGGATAAAATATCCCTTCCCTCCGCTTTTAGTGCTGCAGCACGCGCACTAGCAGCTAGAGTAACACTTTCTTCCATTTCCAACACACGATTTGATAATTTTGTCATAAGCCCTCCTTTTTAATGAGCTCGCCTGTTTCAAAGCTAATGAGATAAAAACCATTATCAGCTGTCACTTCCCAGATAGGTTCTTGATTCGAAAGACCAAAAACTACTTTCGAAATCCCTTTTGCACCTGAACTCTTCGCTACTTTCTCTGCCTGTTTTCGACTAATGCCTTCTGATTCCTCAAAAACAAATATCTCTTGGTCCTCTTTGCTAATGACAACGACTTCTTTTTCGTCTTTAGAATTACTTCCAAAAACACTATAGTAAGCCTGTTTACCATTGTACACATCAACCGAAGTGATCGTCTTTAATTCCGCAAATTCTTTTGCAAGAGCTTGGGCTTCTTTTTCTGCTTGCCAACGTGGACTTAAAGCAGAATAAAAGACAGCGACTATTGCTATTAGAAGCGCAATGAAAACTAGGGTAAAGCCAAGTAAATACTGCTTTACTGGTGTTAATTTCTTCATTGCTTCCTCCTTAATACAATATCTATTTCATTATACCAGAAATTTTGCCAATTCTACCAGCCTGTCCTCATTTTTTTCCTGAGACACATAAAATTCTTCGGACAATGCTTTTTGAATGATTCCACCGTAAGATTTAGTTAAAATCCGATTGTCCAAAATAAGAACAGCTGACTTTTGACTATCACGACGCATAGTTCGACCAATAGCCTGTTTAAGTTTAAGGATAGCTATTGGTAATGAATAATCATAGAATGGACTTTTACATTCAGCTAGAAGATGATTACTTATTTTTTTGACAAAAAAGTCCTCAGGATTGTCAAAAGGAATACGTGCAATAACTTCAACCATTCTATCTGGATTCACAAAATCAACACCCTCCCAGAAAGCGCCTGTAGCCAGCAAAATAAAGCTCTCGCCACGATCAAAACGTCGTTTAACGTTATAAGCAGAGCCATTTTTATCCTGTGTCAAGTGTCGAACTTCCCACTTATCCAGAATCTCTGAAACTTTCAGCATCATTTTTTTGGCATTAAAAAGTACTAAGATCGGCTTATCCAGACTTTCAAGTTTTAAAAGACGTTCTGCAATCGCTAAACAATAATCTTCCTCTGACACCTCATCAACTCCAGGCATTGTTTCATCAATCCAAATCTTTTGATTAGGTCTCTTTTCTTTCGGAATTGCTACATAACGATAGTCATCAAAGCCCAGCAACTGTGCCAAACTAACTTTAGGACTAATTTGTAGTGTCGCTGAAATCAAATAGGTCTTTCGAGTTTCTGGTAAGAAAGCATTAAAATCTAGGATAGCATCACTAGCCGCATTTAGGTAAACAGTACGCTTTTCATTTTCTTCTTGAGATTCTAACCAAAAATCATCAAATTGTGGATTAAAGCAATCTCGCAATTCCTCAACTTCTGGAAGTGAAAGCTCCGTCACCAGATGACTTATTCTCTCAATCTGATCTGATGAAAGTCTCACTTGTCTATTCTGATGCAAATTTAATACAGCCTGCGATAGCTCGAAACTGAGACCTTCTAGGAGTCTTTGCTCTAAAAGTGGCCGTTGGTCAACCAAGCACTTCTGTGTCTTTTGTAGTAATTGCGTCAGATTAACCTGTCTTCGTGAAAACTGCTCTAAATTAAAAATCAATTTTTGAGCCTCGTCAAAAACTAGGATTTTACCAGCCGCAAAGGCTTTATCATCTTGAACACGCTCAAAAAAATAAGAGTGATTTGTTACCAAAAGTCTACTCGACTCCGCTCTTAAGTAAGACAATTGCCAGAAATCAACATCATAAAACTGAGATTCTGCACTCAAATGTCCATCATGCTTAATCAAATCAAAGTAGGCTTGATAGCGTTGCTTTTGCTTGATTTCATCTAAATCACCAGTTACAGTTTCAGTCAGCCAAACTAAAATCTGCATTTTATAGCGATTAACCAAGCGATTGTCCCCTTGATTCCTTAAACTATTATAGAAATTATCTAATTTAATATAGTTACGAGGACCTTTCAGACTATGGCTACTGATTTGAAACACTTGAGACAGCTGTTTAACTTCATTAGCCATCATTTGGTCTTGTAAAACTTTAGTTGGAACAGACACGATTATTTGAGTGTTTTCTGCTTGCTTTAAAAGAGGCAACAAATAGCCGTAGGTTTTACCAAGGCCAGCTTGAGCTTCCAAAAAACTAACTTCCCTTTGATCAAGTTCTTGCTCCACAAGATTTGCAAATTCTGATTGCTGTTCTCTTGATTCCAAACCGAGCAGGGCCATATTGACATCGAAGTCCTCTGAAAGATGACGTTCAGACTGGACTGAGCTGGCTTTTTGCAAGACTAGTCCACCTACCAGTTGATGTTTTTCATGGGCAAAAAGTCTCGACTTTTCAAAAACTTCATCAACAACCATCCGAGTTTCAAATAAAAAATTATCTGATAAGTCTAGAATCTGCTCCAAAGTTTCCTTTGGTAAGCTAGCAATTTTTTCTTTTAGTTTAAAAAATAGCTGAGCTGTTGCTAAAGCATCTGAAATCGCAGTATGAGCATCTGAAAGTTCCAACTCCAATAATTCTGATAAATCTGGTAAAGTGTATTTTTCAAAAGTCGGATAGAAAACCTGCGCCAACTCAACCGTATCAACTCTGGGCGTCCGAAGTTCATAACCTTCAAAAAATAATTGTTCTGCTAAAAGATTGGCGTCAAATTTGACATTGTGAGCCACGAAAACACAGTCTTCGATTAATTCAAAAATGTCTCTGGCAACTTGAGAAAAATCTGGTGCCTTTGCCAACTGCTCATCTGTAATTCCAGTTAATTTAATAATGTGTTCACTCAAAGGCTGATGGGGATTAATATCAGTTTGATAAGTATCAACAATCTCATCACCTTGAATAATCACAATCCCAACTTGAATAATCTCTGCTGTCGAATGGGCACCAGTAGCCTCTAAATCAACAACAGCATATTTACGCATTTTATTTTCCGTCATAACATCTCAATTATACCACATTACCTAGTGCATTTCTTTAGAATGGTATGACAATCTCAGACAAAATCACCTTAAAAGCAAAGCTTAAAAATAATCTTCAAATCGATAAATGTAATCTTTTCGACTCATTCGATTAAATGCTCTGCTATTTCCAAAAGAGATTGGACAGAATATTCAAAATAAACTTAAATTATGATATAATGACTGTAACTTTCCCTTTAGGAGTAACTATGAAAAAAACTAAACTTAATAATTACTATCTTGAAATGAAAGAGCACTACTTGGATGTCGATTATTACAAAGAAAAGCGTCGAATTCGTGTTCTTTTGCCCAAAGATTATAATAAGGAAGAATGGGCTAGCTACCCTGTTTTATACATGCATGACGGCCAAAATATTTTCTATAGTAAGGAATCATTCTCAGGTTACTCATGGAAAATAATTCCAACGATTAAGAATCATAAAGAGCTGCCAAAGGTTATTATCGTTGGTATTGATAACGCAGAGGGCAATCGACTAAATGAATATGCCCCTTGGATGACTGATGTTGGTACAACTCGTGAGACTGCCAGTGTTGGTGGCGATGGCATGGCCTACGGTGAGTGGGTAGTCAATACCGTGAAACCTTTCATAGATAAAACTTATCGTACAAAACCTGGCCGAGAAAATACACTCTTAGCGGGCTCTTCAATGGGCGGTATCATCACTGCCTATATGGGGGCTGCCTACCCTGAAGTTTTTGGAAATCTAGGTGTTTTCTCACTTGCTTCATGGTTTAGCGAACGTGATTTCTTGCGCTTCTGTGACTCTCATCCTTTAAATAAAGACAGTAAAGTCTTTATCCAAGTTGGAACTAAAGAGGGTGATGAAGTTGATGAAACCTTTGCACCAAATATGAACCAGGCTTATATTGATTGTACCCTACACTACTATCAGTCTCTTCTTAAAACTGGCCATCCAATGGAAAATATTCAGTTATTGATTATGGCTAACGAGATTCACCATGAAAAACATTGGGCTGACCATTTTATTGAATTCTTACATTTTACTTTAAAAGATTAATAGTTTTTGTGGCAATCACTGACTTTGCCAAACTACCATACACTCTTTGCTATTATTTTAAAATAAAAGATATAAAAAACGAATGACGTCACTAGAAGATTTTTAAACTTCCCTTGAGTCATTCGTTTTTGTTTACCTTTCATCTAGTTTGAAAAAAAGTCATTATACTCAAATAAAACCAAAATGATACATCGTCAGTTTTGACTTGCCTATTCCAGTTGAGACAAAGAAGTTCCTTCAAGACCAATCTCCAAGAGACTAAACCACTCCTGGCGCTACCTGCACCTCAGTTCTTGTTTGAAAGCTAATTCACTCGAACTATACCATTTTGGTTTTCAAATACTATTATTTTAAGCCAGATTTGTTATAACTGCCTTTTAAGACAAAGTCAAAGCCTACTGATGTAGGAAATTGAATGCTGCTATTTGGCTTGTTGAAAATTAGTTTTACACTAGATGTTGCATAGTCTTCTGGTAAATCAATATAGAAATTACCTTGACTACTTTTCTGCATTTCTTTTCCTGGCCATGCTCCGAGTGGCATTTGAACTGGATTTCCATAGTAAGCATAGACATTAGCTGCATCCCAGCCACCTGGATTCTCAAAAGTGATGCGTGTCATCCCTTCTGAGAGATTGTCATTGCCTACAGACTCGTGATTGCCGTTGATATCATAGATATGCCCAAGTTCAATTTCATAACCTGCTTTATTCTGTGCAGGATACTGAACCTTAGTATCCGGATTGTTAAAAATAATTCTACCACCTACTAGGTCTTCTGATAGTTCAAGATAATAACCGTAATCATCTTTTTGCATTTCTTTCCCTGGCCAAGTTCCAGCTACTGGATTACCTTTACTATCATAAACATAAGCAAAAACTTTATTCCAGTTCTGAGTGTTTTTGAAATAGACACGGTTTGCAAATTCAGACACTTCTGATTGATCAACTTTACTACCAACTTCAACAACTTTTGTAATAGGTTCTGTCATCACAGTTTCTGAAATTGTTTGTCGTGCTGTTTCAACACCATCAGTATAAGTAACTTTGAAAGTAATCTCTTTTACGCCATCTTTACCTTCTGTTACCGTACGTGAAGTTCCTTTTGCCAATTCTGCGTTTTCAACAGTTTTTGTATCAAACGGAATTGAAGCTTGCTCTGTTACTTCCTTATATTCCACTGTTGAGGCTGTGCCCGTTAATCCATTTTTAGAATAGATACCGTTCGCTTTCAATTCAAAACCAACATTTTGCGGATATTGAGCACCTTGATTATTAGTGAAAAGCACTTTAGCGCCATCAGTCACATAGGATTTTGGAACAGAAATAGTATAACGTCCAGATGAATCTTTAGTCATCTTAGTACCTGGCCATGCACCTAGGAGTTTTGAGTCTTTAGAAGTATACATATAAGCGTAAACATCTGTCCAATTATCAGGATTGTCAAAATATAGACTTGTCTTGGCATTTGGATCTTCCTTAGTAAAGGTATATGTTTTTGAACTTACTTTGTCAGCAGTATCAGTAATTGTTAAAGTAATTGTGACACTTTGACCAACTTCCAAATCATCACCAATTCTTACCTTATCTCCATCTTTAAATGTAACTTCGTTACCTTTATTAATCTGATAAGTCGCCTTCTTAGCATCAGAGGTTTTCAGGGTAAGTTCCGTTGCTGATGTAATGGTATTATTACCTTCATTATAGCCACTTATTGATGCGGAAGCTTTATTATCTTCAACATTGTATAGTACTACAACTGAACGGGCTGGCACATTACCTGTGATTCTATTATTGGCTACAGTAAATGTTTTTCCAGATACTTTATCAATATAGGTTCCATTTGCTAGCTTAGTTTCTGAATTGATATTTTTTTCATTGCTGACGAGATTAACAATAACAGTGCCTTTGTTACCACGTTCGATCATGACAACCTGTTCGTCACCGTTAGGATTACGGATATATTCAGACTCACCAATCATAGTATTATTAAATTTATTAACTGCAACAACTGACTTGTCTTTGTACAAGTTACTACCTGCATCACCAATTCTGCTCTGTCCTGTGAAACGTGTTCCATTACCACCACCTACTGGACGAGAGAAGAAAAGTGGAGTTCCTTTTGCACGTGCTGTAATCATTGCCCAGCCTAATTTGAGGTCTTCATCACTCATCCAAGTTGATTCTTGATCATCGTTAGCATAGGTATCATGTGACTCAACCCAAAGCACAAGATTAGATGGATCTACAGCTGCTTGATAATTTCCTAGATTTCCTGAATTAATTCTACGATCATGCAGTGCATCTCGAATTTGTCGTCCATAATTTGAGGCCGTAATACTCATCAAATTTGCATAACTTGCATCCTTTGAAATTGAGTCTTGTAGGACTTCTCCATACTGGAACTCAGAACCATTATTCAAAATAACATTCCAAAAATTACTTCCGTATTCACCAGGTAATTCAATATGCTTTGCAGCATCATATCGGAAACCGTCAGCACCGTCAGCGACAGCATTTTTCAAAAATTTAAGCAAATACTGCTGCACTTCATAACTTTGTGTATTCCACTCGTAAAGGCCTAACAGAGAATTCTGAGTGACATCATATCTATCATTCCAATTTCTGATTTGTGTATTGCCACGAGTCCAGTTTGGAATAGATTTAATATAAGCATCAACTTGGTTATAATCTGAAGTGGTATGGTTCAAAACAGCATCAACAATTATTTTAATACCATATTCTTCAGCAACTCTGTTCATTTCAATAAACTCAGCTTCAGTCCCGAGTTGGTAGTTACCTATGGTGTAGAGAGTCGGTTGGTATTGATAGTACCAATTTGATAAACTCTTATCTCCCCCTTTTCCTGCTACTACTGCATTTATTGGCGAGGTTTGAACACTAGTGTACCCCGCGTCTTTGATTGCCGCCATATTATCTTTTATAGTATTAAAAGACCAACACCAAGCATGAAGAATTGTCCCGTCTTTCATTGAGACTTCTGAATGAGAACTTGCTGAGCTTGTTTCGCTATAGACATTAGTGTCTTTTACAAGAACAACCGTTCCAAACAAGGTTAGAATTAAGGTTGATTTGAACAGTAACTTCTTAAACGATTTTTTCTTGCTTTTCTTGAGCATGAAGAATCTCCTTGATAATAACTTTTTAGAGCGCAACCGCTTTCATTGTGATGTAAAATAAAAAACCAAATACAACTGGTTATATACTAGCATTTATCAAAATTCTATATTTATCTTATAATTTTTATCTCCCTAAATCCTTATATTTTATTGCAATCGGTTGCAACTCTTTTTGTATTATAACATATAAAAAATATTATAGAACAAGAAATGATGAATTTTCTAAAAAATTATCCATTTGTAACATTTTTGACCAAAATCTGATATATAAATTGCTTTGTGCTTGCTAAAATTCAAGAGATACTCACTAATACTCGAAGAGAATAGAACACTTCATTACTATACTAGGGAGCACAAAAACTCCCTCACCAGAAAGATAAGGGAGTTGGTTTTCTTCAAATAAAGGATTACTCTTCAACTAGTTGAATATCTGCACCAAGTGCAGTCAATTTTTCGATAATGTTTGAATAACCACGAAGGATAAATTCAATATTTGTAATTTCTGTTTTTCCTTGAGCCATCAAACCAGCAATAACTAGCGCTGCTCCCGCACGTAGGTCAGTAGCTTTTACCTGTGCACCAGATAATTGATTTGGCCCATTATAAACAATTTGGCTACCCACAACAGAAATATCTGCACCCATACGAGCCATTTCAGGTACATGGTTAACACGTTTTTCATAGATTGTATCTACAATTGCACCTCGGCCTTGAGCTGTTAAAAGTAATGGTGTGATTGGTTGTTGTAAGTCAGTTGCAAAGCCTGGGTAAGGTGAGGTTTTTACTGATACAGCTTTCAAGTTTTCTTGAGCTTCTACGAAGATAGAATCCTCTTCAACTGTCATACGTACACCCATCTCTTCTAATTTTGCAATGTAAGATTCCAAGTGTTCATAAAGGACATTGGTTACACGAATACCTTGTCCAACAGCAGCTGCCATTGCAATATACGTTCCAGCTTCGATACGGTCTGGGATCACTTGATGGCGTGTTCCATGTAATGTTTCAACACCTTCAATGACAATAACGTCAGTACCAGCCCCACGAATATGGGCACCCATATTATTTAGAAGAGTTGCAACATCAATAATTTCAGGCTCACGCGCAGCATTTTCAATAACTGTGCGTCCTTTTGCTTTGGCTGCGGCAATCATTGTGTTAATAGTTGCACCGACACTTACAGTATCCATATAGATATGTGCACCATGAATAGGCTCACCATCTGTTGCAAGTCGCATTGACTCACCCTCATATGAAATACTTGCACCCATAGCTTCAAAAGCCTTCAAGTGAAGGTCAATTGGGCGAGGGCCTAAATCACATCCACCTGGTAGACCTACTACTGCTTGACCAAATCGACCTAGTAAACTTCCATAGAAATAGTAAGAAGCTCTGAGACTATTGATTTTACCGTATGGCATTGGTACATCTTTAACACCACGCGGATCAATTTCAAGAGTTTCACCATCACGATTAACCTTAGCCCCCATAGAGACCATAATATCAATCAAACTATCTACATCTGAAATAGCAGGAACACCGTCAAGAGTAACAATATCATCTGCCAAAATAATAGCTGGGATTAAAGCAACGACACTATTTTTAGCGCCTGAAACAGCAACTTCACCTGAAAGTGGCTTGCCACCGTTAATAATAATTTTACGCATTACATTCAAATCTTTCTGATAACTAGAATTCAACCTTTTAATTCTAACATATATTAGAATATTTTACAAATCAACAAAACTATGGATTTTAAAATGGAGTTTGGATTCTATACAGGTTGCTTTGTTATCAAGGAAATTTAAAAACTGCAATAATTGCTTTGCTACAAGATAATGGAAAAGAAGACCAAATTGGCCTTCCTTAAATACCAACTACTAGTTAGCCAGCACGTTTGATACAGAAGTTCATATCCCCCTCTCATAATCACAACCAGTAATAATTACATAAATCTAAACAATATGTAAAAAACTTTAAATTAATCATCTATCATCATTCAGCAATAAATACTACAACCGATGTAACACCTTCTTCATCACGACCAAATTGAATACTACTACCATTTCTTAGTTTTCCTTTAGATAATCCCAAGCCTAAGCTTACTCTTGAGTAGTTCTTTCTAAAAGAGAAAGAAGAGTAAAATTTCCACTTATTATAATAAAAATCCATAGCTAAATATTTTTCAGATACTATTTCATGGAACTCGCTACTTGCAAATGAAGCTTCTTCAAAAAGAGCTGTCCCTCGACTATCAACCGTTTTCCAAGAGCTGCCATCAGGACGAACTTCACTTTTCCCTTCAGTAAACATATAACCATAATCAGCTTGTTCCTGAGCTCGTATTGATGCAATTTCTCGTCCATATGATGTTGAGGTAACTGGTTCTAATCCCTGAGCCACTCTATCCGCATTTAAATACTCAAGGAAATATTTGGTAACCAAGTCCATATCAATGGTATTCTTAATCTTAGCTAATTCATCTTTTGAAAATCTTGAAAGACCAATATAATTGCCGTTAGCGTTTTCGAACAATTGATCTTCATTGTAGGTATTTAGATAAGTGAAGAGAGTACCATAGGTAGATGGCATAGCGACATCGCCAGTAGCCATCCCAATCACTTCATTTTGAGCTGGCGTTAACTCTTTAGAGACAACAGCACCATTTTTTTCTGTAACGATATAGTAGGCTTGTTTCCCTTCTTTTAAAACTTTAGTTTGTCCATAAGGGATACTAGCATCCTCTACATATTCTGTTTTAAAGATTCTATTGTTATAATCGTAATAATCATCATCAAACGGAGTTAATTCTTGAGTATATTGATAATATGTTCCTTGCAAAATCATCTCATTAACCGGCTCTTTTCGATTTTCTTTAACCACTTCACGTCCTGTTTCCATGCCATTTGTGTAGGTGATTTTATAGGTTGTTTCAACATAGCCATCTTGACCAACTGTTTTTACTTTAGTTTGTCCCTTTTCTAAAGTATCATCATCTTGATATTCTGTTTGATATTGTAAAACATCTTTTGTTGTTTCAGTCTTCGTTGTTATCTTATCTTTAGTCCCATTCAAGATAACCTCGTCAACTGCATCTTTTTTATTTTCTTTAACTTTTTGTCGTTTACTTTCGACACCATCTTTGTAAGTTATTTTATAAGTTGTTTCAATGTAACCATCTTGCCCTTTTACCTTGACTTTGGTTTCGCCCTTGTATAGGCTATCGTCATCTTTAGTAATAGATTTATATTTAATTATTTCTTTCGTTGTTTCAGTTTTGCTCGTTACTCTAACTTTAGGATCAAAGGTATCTTCTGCATACCAACCAACACCCTCACCTTTCCAACCTTTCTTGATTAAAGAATCGTACTCCCCCTTACTCAATGTATAGTGATGAGCCCCAGCCTTTTTCGCATTAGGATTATAAAGACGGTATACTTTTGATGATCCTCCCGATTTCCAACCAACACCTTCATACTTCCATCCAACTTTTACAAGCATGTCCTTTTCACCCTTGCTAGTTGTATAATGGTGGTCACCAGCATTTGGATTATATAATCGGTAAACATCAACACCATTTTGGGGAGCAGTCCATGCACCACCCTCATACTTCCAACCGACTTTAACTAAAAAATCTTTTTCTCCAATTGCAGCGGTGTAAAAATGTTCACCACTATTCGGATTGTATAAACGGTACATTCCAGTACCATTTTCTGCTGAAACTGTTGTTGGAAATAACAAAATTCCAGATATTGCAGCGACGTAAAACATTTTCTTTTTCATTATCTAATCCCCCATAAAAAGATAACTTGATATTTCAAACAAATTATAACACACAAAAAAAGCGATAACAATGGTTTTTGTTTCGCTTTTTTAAATAATTTAATAGTTTTTAATTAGATAAATTTTTGATAGTTAATGAAACTTACCTCACGACTGGTACCCAAAGCTCCATTTCGTAGTCATCTGAGTGCATGTCGGCTTCTGAATATACTTCAAAGTCTGGGGCTCCAGAATGACGATAGCCTGTTTCTGGAAAGAAGACTTCTAAAACATACTTCCAAGCCTGGTGAATGGATCCTGGGATTGGTCCCTTAACAGGAATAATGGCATATTCAGCTGGTTCAACTTCTATGATAGAAAGTCCCAATTCTTTAGCCTTTTCTTGTCGGTTACATCATAGCCAGCCATATAATTGATGAGATTTTCTTCTTTGACATCCGTACAAATACCATAGGATTGCCCATTTCCCAGTCCTTCCAAAGTTTCAAAGGAATAAGTGCTGTAAAGCTTATCCCATAGAGCTGGGCATTGACTATTATCAACTCCTTCTAGTAAGAGGCCTGCTACTGCAAAAGCATCTTTCTTTTCAATTCTGATATCCATATCTTTTCCTCCTGTTATTTTTAGTGATAATTTAACGGGTGGGAAGACCTTATAGGCACTTCCAGAGCGAACTTGAGTTGGGGTGGAACCATGAAATTTCTTAAAAGCTGCACTGAAAGCATCAGCTGAATCATAGCCATATCTGACAGCAATATCAATAATCTTTTCTGATGTTTCTTTTAAATCATTAACAGCTAATGAAAGTCTACGATTTCTCAGATACTCCGACAAACTCATATCAGCCAAAATCGAAAAGAGCCGACTGAACATGGCATAGGAATATCCTGATAGCTGCTGAACTTTCTTAGAATCAATTTCTGAATCCAAAACAGTCTCTAAATAATTCATAGTTTGGTTAAATTGATGCATCATTTATAAAGATACCAAGAACGTTGAAATAGTCCAGCAGACTGTACCAAGCAACAGACAAGGAAAGCAATCTCCCTTCTTCTAGCAACTTAAATCAACGTTCAATTCCTTTCTTCACCTCTCACTGAAAGTATAACAGAATTTATACCCCATTGCCCTAGAAATTTTGAACAAAGATAATGGGATTCCAATACAAAAGAAACCGCCATATCAGGTGATATGACGATCTTTATTTTTCTATTTAGTGGCTTCTTTCAAGGCATCCACCTTATCCAATTTTTCCCATGGTAGGTCGATATCTGTACGTCCCATGTGTCCATAAGCCGCTGTTTGACGGTAGATTGGACGTTTGAGGTCAAGCATTTGGATGATACCAGCTGGACGAAGATCAAAAATCTGACGAACTGCTGCTTCAATCTTGCTTTCAGCAACTGTATTTGTTCCAAAAGTGTCGACACGGACAGAAACAGGTTGCGCCACACCAATCGCATAAGCTAATTGTACTTCTGCCTTGCTTGCTAGACCTGCTGCTACGATGTTTTTAGCAATGTAGCGAGCCGCATAAGAAGCGGAGCGGTCAACCTTAGTGGCATCCTTACCTGAGAAAGCACCGCCACCGTGGCGAGAGTAACCACCGTAAGTATCAACGATAATCTTACGACCTGTCAAACCTGAATCTCCCTGAGGCCCACCGATAACAAAGCGGCCAGTTGGGTTGATAAAGAATTTAGTCTTGTCATCAAGATATTTTTCTGGAATAACAGCTTTGATGACTTGCTCGATAACATCTTGATGAATTTGTTGGTTAGTCACATCTGGATCGTGCTGGGTTGAAATAACAACCGTATCCACACGAACTGGCTTGTCATTTTCATCATACTCGACAGTAACCTGTGATTTAGCATCTGGACGTAAGTATGAAATAGCTCCAGATTTACGCAAGTCAGCTAATTTTTTAACTAATTTGTGAGAAAGTGAGACTGGCAAAGGCATGAGTTCAGGCGTTTCGTCAATAGCAAAGCCGAACATGAGACCTTGGTCCCCTGCACCAATCAAATCTAGCGGATCTTGATCATCATCACCACGAACCTCAAGGGCTTCGTTGACACCTTGAGCAATGTCTGGTGACTGTTCAACCAATGAAGGATGTACCCCAACTGACTCAGCAGCGAAGCCATATTCCGCATTGGTATAACCAATTTCAGCAATAGTATCACGCACCACACGGTTGATATCAACATAAGCTGTCGTTGAAATCTCACCAAAAACATGGACTGACCCAGTATAGACAGCTGTCTCAGCTGCCACGTGAGCCTCAGGATCCTGAGCTAAAATAGCATCCAAAATAGCATCGGAAATCTGGTCTGCAATCTTATCAGGATGCCCCTCAGATACAGACTCAGACGTGAAAAGTTTACGTTCTGACATAAAAATGTCCCCCCTTAAAATTTTTGAAAAATTGCCTATCACTTTGAGTGAAAAGCACTTGTCGAAAAAAACTAGGTTTTCTTTCCAATTCAACTTACCAGTCTGTTACGACGGAAAAACCAAGATTCGATTAATAATCTTGGGCTTTTCCTAGTAAGTCTCTTAGGAAAAATCCCATAGGATTTTCCGTTGTTTTATGAGCGAGTTCACTCACCATAAAACAAAGAGAGTTACAAAGTACCACTTTACAAGGACAACTTCTCGCTGTCCTTTTCGATTCAAAAACAGTTAGAGGCTAGGAAATGCGGGCGAAGGCTATACTGGAGTATGCCGAGCCAAGTTGACAACGCATATAACTGTTTTAGTTCGAAAAGTGTCTTATCGGGACTCATTACAATACCACCTATTGTACCATGCTTCACGAAAATATGATATAAAAAATTGATAAATTACTGATAATTTTTCTCTATCAAAAGCAACAAAAATAAGAAAAATGTATTATACTATATTTATGAAAACATATGAAAGACTATACGACTACCTCAGTCAACAATCCGACTTTACAAGTGGCGAAAAACTAGCACAGGAATTTGAATTATCCCGCACTGCAATTTGGAAAGCAATCCAAACATTAGAAAGCAAAGGCATTCAAATTGAATCCGTAAAAAACAGAGGATACAAAATTATCTCAGGGGATCTCCTTCTGCCAGAAAAAATAAGTAGAACTTTGGGGATAGATGTCTCTTTAAATGAAAAAAGTGATTCAACTCAACAAGATGCAAAGCGAGGAATTGAAACTGATACAGCAGCCCCTCACCTTTATCTAGCTCCCAGTCAAAAAAATGCCAAGGGAAGGTTCGGACGAACTTTTTATGCATCTGAGCAAGGCGGCATTTATATGTCACTCCATCTCAAACCAAACTGTCCATTTGATGACGTCCCTTCCTACACTCTCATGGTTGCTTCAAGCATCGTCAAAGCAATTTCACGCTTAACTGGTATTCAAACCGACATTAAGTGGGTTAACGATATCTATTTGGATGGGAAAAAAATAGCAGGCATTCTAACTGAGGCTGTCGCTTCTATCGAAACAGGTCTCGTGACAGACATCGTCATTGGAGTTGGCCTAAATCTCCATGTTTCTTCTTTGCCAGAAGAATTGCAGAGCAAAGCAACTAGCCTTTGTACTTCAGAACCAAGCATCACGCGCAATCAATTGATTACAGAAATTTGGCACCTCTTTTTCACCATCCCAGAACATGAATTAATTCGAGTCTATAAAGAAAAGTCACTCGTTCTAGATAAACAAGTGACCTTCATTGAAAATGATGTAACCATAAGTGGCATTGCAGAAGAAATAACAGACCAAGGACATCTCATTGTAAGACTTGAAAATGGTCAAGAAATGACGCTTCGCAGCGGTGAAGTCAGTCTTTCTTCTTGGTAGCTGAAAGAATAGCCTGAGTCACTTTTGTCACACGATAGACGCGTTGTAAATCTCTTAGAAGTAAGATTCCCCAGAGAATTGCTACGAGGTAAGATCCCGAAAAAATGGCTTCATTAAAAAAATAAGTTTCAAAAGCACAAACAAGTGCCATTAACAAAAAATGTGCAATATTCATAGTTAACATTATACCAAAAAAAGATAAGAAAATGATAGATGAACTCCCTGCTATCTAGCAGACAAGGGATCAATCAAATATCATTTTCTTTTTTCTATCTTAAAATAAGCTTTAGCTAGCGGACTCTTAGAAAGAAAAACTAGCAACAATTTCAGATTACAAATTATTAAGAAAGACGTTCTTCCTTAACATACTTAACTGGCAACCACTCTAAAAAGGCTTCAAGCTGTTTTTCCCAATAATACCAATCATGGGTACCATGGTCATTGCGATAATCAATATCCAAGCCGTATTTCCTCAACTCTGCGATACCAACTTCATTGGCCTGGTAAAGAAAATCTTCGTAACCACACCAAGCATAGAACTTGGTGCGCTTATCAGATTTTTGAGCCAAAGTGGTGAGATAGTGCTCTTCAAGCGCTTTGCTATTATCCAAATCCCCAAAAATACCTTGCCAATAAGGTTTTTGTTCAGGTGATTTATCAATCAAATCGCTAGCATTGAGATTAAGGGTACCCGAAAATGCACCTGCATGTGAAAAGTTGTCAGTAGCCAAAGCCATTTTATAAGCCCCATAGCCTCCCATAGAAACCCCAGCAATAAAAGTTTTCTCACGCTTTTGGCTCATATTTGGGAAAAAGCGGTGCAGAACTTGCGGCAATTCTTCCGCCAATGCAGTAAAGTAAGGCAAACCATAAGCTGTATCAGTGTACCATCCCAAATCAGTTGAAGGCATAACCACAATAAGATTCGTATGACGAAGCAAACGTTCAATAGCAGTACGCTTCTGCCATGAATTCTCATTGCCACCCATACCATGTAACAAGTAAAGAACTGGAATATCCTGGTCATCTACTTCATCAGCTGCTAATTCAAAGGCATCTGGATAAATGACATTGACCTGCCACTCCATCCCTAAAACTTTTGAGTTATATTCAATTTTAAAAAATGCCATAAATTCCTCCTACAAGAAAAGACCAGTAAACTAGCCTTTCCTTATTTTTAAATTTTCAAACACTGAGCTACCTTTTCTCTTACTGAAGAATGGAAACTAGTCTTTGAATTCTGAGATTATTAACGCACTTCCATGACAACCGGTAAAATGGCTGGGCGGCGTTTTGTTTGGTCAAAGAGGAACTTAGCAAGGTCATCGCGAACAGAACCCTTAAGTTCACCCCAATCAAACGTATCTTGAGCTAAATAATTCTCAACAGTTGTGTTCACCAAATCTGCAGCCTCACGCAAGATGTCGCGACTCTTCTTAACATAGACAAAACCGCGGGTATGAACTTTCGCTTTAGAAATAATTTTCTTTTCACGCTTGTTAACTGTGATAGCTACAATGAAAATACCATCTTCAGATAAGACTTTACGGTCGCGAAGAACAATATTCCCTACATCACCAATGGCATTACCGTCAATCATGACATCCCCAGCAGGAACACTTCCTTCGTGAAGGAATCCATCCTTACTATGGACCATAATATCACCACGTTTAACGATATAAATGTTCTCTGGAAACATACCAATTTCTTGCGCCACATCAGCATGAGCTGCAAGATCACGATACTCCCCTTGAATTGGGAAAAGATATTTAGGATGCAGAAGGTTAATCAACAACTGTAAATCACGTCCATTGGCATGACCTGATACACGCAAGTTTTGAGTAATTAATTTGACAGAACCACCAGCTTTGTAAACCAAATTTTCTGTACGTGCAACCACTGCTTCTTTAGCAATACTTGGTGTTGTAACGATGTAAACCAAGTCACCTTCTTTAATTTGAACAAAACGGTGACGACCGATAGCCATCTTTTGTAGGCTGTTAATTGGTTCACCCATACGACCCGCATCCAAAATAATTAACTCATGGTCTTCAAATTTGTCCATTTCTTTCGGCTTAATAATAAGCTTTTCATCAGATACACGAAGACGTTTCATACGAATAGCTGTGCGTACAATATTTTCAACATCATATCCAGTCAAAACAACTCGGCGACCATGATCTGCTGCTGAATCAAAAACTTGTTGAATACGAACAAGGTTAGACGCAACTGCTGCAACGATAACACGCCCTTCAGCATCCGCAATTACATTATCAATTTCAACACCAACTTCTGCTTCGCTTGCAGTTTGGACAGTGCTTGTCGCATTTGCAGAATCTGAAAGAAGTGCCAAGACACCTTCGCGTCCAATTTCTGCTAAACGTGATAAGTCTGTCTTGTAATATGGACGAGCAGCCTGATCAAATTTAAAGTCACCAGTGTAGACAATATTTCCTTCTTCTGTCCCAACAACAATACCTAAGCTTTCTGGAATAGAGTGAGTTGTTTTAAAGAATGAAATGGTTGCATCTTGAAAATCAATTTCGGTTTCCGCATCCACAACATGGAAATTATTGAATTTCTTTGGCCCATTATTCTTAACAAATAATTTAGCCAATTCGATTGTCAAAGGTGAACCAAAGACAGGTGCTTTAACTTCAGAAATAATATAAGGAAGTGCACCGATAGCATCCGCATGCCCATGGGTTAGGAAAATCCCTTGCACACGCTTCTTGTTTTCAATCAAATAATCAAGGTTTGGAATAACCACATCCACACCTAATTGTTCATTTTCAGGGTACTTGAGTCCTGCATCAAGTACGAATATAGAATCATTTACTTCAACCACATAGAGGTTTTTACCGTTCTCACGGACACCTCCAAGGGCGATAATCTTAATATCGCTCATTAGATCTCCTTTTTGGAATTTTTATTTTCATAGCAGAGCTTTTAACACAATCAATTTTCAATGATAAATACTTGTTTACTATCTTTCAATTGATTTCAAATGTAGAACTCTGACGCTTTTTCTCACAAACGGTCCTTGCCAAAACACCCATTCATGTGGGCATAGACAAGTCGAATTACAGCACTATTATTGTACCACATTTTCAAAGATTTTTCTGGAAATAACCATATAAAAAAGGAAGCTAGGCAATGTCCTTTCGTTAATACTCAAAGAGTATTAAAAATCTACCCTATCAACAATTTTTTGATAAGGTAGAACTTTCTTTATGAAGTTTAGCAAGCGATCTTTGATACTCTAATAACCTACATGAAACACTTACTTTTGACATCGAACTTGAACCCAGCACAAGAATTTTTTTTGAATCTTTTAAACTCCAGTTGGTAAGAAGACAGACACCCTTGTTCCTTTTTGAACTTGGCTAGTCAAGCTAATGCTGCCATCAAGATGTTGGATGATGCTCTTAACTATGGCTAAACCTAGACCACTTCCCTCTCTTTTATGAGAAGCATCCGCTTGATAAAAACTTTCAAAAGCGCGGTCCAATTCCTGAGAAGCCATGCCAATGCCCTTATCAGAAATAACAACTTCTAGGCTATCTTCACTTTTTCTGACCTTAATTGAAATCTCGATAGGCTCTTTTGAATATTTTACAGCATTGTCTAGGAGATTGATCCAAACTTCCATCAAAAGATTGGCATTAGATAGCAGAGTCATCTCAGGACAATCCAGACTAATCTCAATGGTTCGATGGGACCATTTTTCTGTAATCAGAATAATGGCTTGCCTCAACTGCTCATCCAGCCTAATCAGGTCATCTTTTGCAAGCCTAGTCTGATTTTCCACTCTAGACAAACTGAGAATCATATCCGCTAATTGAGATAAGCGCTGCGTCTCTTGGGCTAGAAGACTTAGAAGTTCTTTCTTTTCTTCTTGTGGTAAATCCTGCTCCTGAAGAAGCTCTGCTATGCCCGAAAGGGAGGTTAAAGGCGTCTTAAACTCATGGGCAACACTAGAAACAAAGCTACGACGCATTGCCTCCAGCTGACCTAAGTCCAGAGCCATATGATTGATATTTAGAGACAATTGATCCAATTCATTAAGATAAGGGTAGCCTTTGCGCGAGGTTTGACTTCGATGAATTTGTGTGGAGAAATCCCCCTTGGCAATCTCAATGACCGCTTGATTCATCTCAATTAGGGGCTGCGTCAAGCGATAGGCCCCAAACCACATAGTCAATGCCCCAAATCCGATAGTTAGGGCACAGGTCAATAGCAGAGCTAAAATCAAGTGATTTCTATCCCACTGACCTTGGTTGAACCAAAGCAATCCCCCTACAACTAAACCTGTCGCCAAAAGACAACTTGAAATCAAGATAAAGACAAATAAGAGGGTAAAATAAGGTCTTAAGGGCATGCGGAAAAGACGTTTTTTAGTCATTTGAATCCTCGTTTATAATAGCCTTGTAACCAACACCACGAACGGTCTGAACTTGGATTAAGGGATAGGCTGCAATCTTTTGTCGAATTTTTTTGATACAGGCATCAATCAGGCGTTCATCATAATCTTCTTCCATGCCCCAAATAGCATCAAGCAAATCCAGTCGAGTAAAAATTTTATTGGGCTGACCTAAGAGATGATAGAGAACTTGGAATTCCTTTTTTGGAAAGGTCAGCAGGCTCTTCCCATTTATCAAACTGTAGCTCTCCTCATCTAAAACCAGGGAACCAATTCTAATTTGATGATCTGCATTAATTTGTGCTCTTCGTAGGAGTGCCTTGACCCGTAAACTAAGTTCTTTCAAAACAAGGGGTTTAACCATATAGTCATCAGCACCAAGCTCAAAACCATCTTCCAAATCCTCTAGCTGTCCTTTGGCAGAAACAATAAGAATTGGCAAGTTGTAGTTAGCTGCTCTTAGAGCTTTAATCAAGCCTAGTCCATCTAAATGGGGCATCATCAAATCTGTAATCACTAAATCAACTTGAGTGGATGATAATAAGTCAAGTGCCTCTTGACCATCTGAGGCCAATAAAACACTATAACCATCTTGTTTTAGGCGTGTTGAAATCAGCTTTTGAATCACCCTATCATCTTCAACGACCAGAAGTTTAATCATGATAAATCCTTTACAAATGTTCTTCTACTTATTGTATCATGATTTTTTAGTTATTAACTTTAACAAGCTTAGCATTTTCCAGACGATAGACCGTATCCACCACATCTAGGATGCGCTCATCATGAGTTACCATAACGACAGCTGTCTGTCTTTCCTTAACCTCTTGGCGTATCAGCTCAGCCACTTGACGGCCACGACTAGCATCAAGACTTGCTGTCGGTTCGTCAGCAAGGATTAAACTTGGTTGGTTGAGGAAGGCTCTGGCAATAGCTGCGCGCTGCTTTTGACCGCCTGAGAGCTGTTTAGGGTACTTTTTAGCACAGTCTGCAATCCCTAATTCTGACAGCAAAGCTTCTTGACGTTGTTTTATCTCTGTTTTTGAAAAACGTTTAGAGAATTTACCAATCATGTCTAACTGCTCTGCTATTGTCAAAAATGGCAACAATTGATGATTTTGGAATATAAAGCCAATTTTTTCACGACGGAGTTTGGTCCACTCTTTTTGTGAGCCAACCTTTTCTCCATCGAGATAGATTTCTCCAGAATCAGCTGATAGGAGGGCACCTGCAATGGATAAGAGAGTACTTTTACCAGAACCCGAAGGTCCAAGGATGGCAACGAACTCACCAGCCGATACTTGTAAGTCAAGCTTATCTAAGATTGTACGTTCTTCTTCACCATCTTGATAAGACTTACTAATTGCTTTTAAGTTTAAAACTGACATCAGTCCTCACCTCCATTGATAATTTCGATTGGGTCAATACGGCTAACTTTCAAGACAGAAATCAAGCCAGCCAAGAGACAAATTAGGATGAAGGCAGCCGATACCGTCAAGACATCCCCATAGTTTAGGAAGAAGGGCATGCTAGCTGGAAGAACTCTTGATAAGAGAATAGCCAAACCATCACCCAAGACAACTCCAAAAAGTGACAAAAGGAATGTTTGCGAGATTTCTTGATAAGCAATCTCTGACATTTTTGTTCCAAGGGCCTTCATAACCCCAAATTGCTGGCGTTTTTCCAAGGTTACAATATAGAAAAAAACACCTAAAATAGCAGCTGCAGCAAGGACTAAGACCCAGAGAATCATATTCAAAGTTGACTGTTCAGCACTATAACCAGGAATCTTGCTGATTAAACTTTGCTTATCAACAATTTCAAGATTGTTAAGTTCTTTGCTTGATAGGTCCTCATCTTGAGTCACAATAGCCTGTGGAAGCCATTGATATTGTGGATTCAATTCTTGGTTCATTTCAACAAAGGTCTCTTTTGAGACATAGGCTGCCGCAGTATGACCATACATGCTATTCTTAGTAAAACCGACAACAGTCAGGGTTTTCTCAGAAGCCTTATCAACGATTTTATCACCGATTTCAAAGCCGTCTTCCTTGTAAGAATCATTTAAAACAATAGTATCCGTTTTGCTTGCAGTCTTTCCAGAAATGATTTCAGGTGCAATAAAACTATCGGTATCAACGGCAAAATAAGTGACGTCAATTTTATCTTTCTCACCCTTTTCAGCAAAACTACCTCGTTGGATATTTAGGGCAGTAGCTGTCTCAAGATCCAGTTCATCTATGCTATCTTGTTTCTCTTCTGAAAGCGATGAATAGGTAATAACCTGATCAGCATCATCTGCTACTATAAAGTAAGTAGCATCCATATTTTCGATACTAGCGCTTACCGCGCGTGCCAATCCATTCGTTAAACCAGACAAGAAAACCACCATGAACATCATGAGAACAACAAGTAGCTCAATAAGTAGGTATTTCTTCTTGTAAAAAAGCAATTCTTTGAAAGCTATTTTCATCATTTTTCCTTCTTTCTATTTTTATCTACTATAGCATAAGTTTATGACCTCAATGTGACGCAATAGAAAAAACTGGAGGTCTTCCAGCTTTTTACATTATTCGAAAAATTGATAATAGTCACTGAGCTGCATCTGTTCTTTTTCAGTGCTATTAAGATCCTTAACAATCTTACCATCCTTCATGACAATTAAGCGATTACCATATTTCAGAGCATCTTCCATATGGTGGGTAATCATGAGAGCTGTCAATTTATCCCCAGTCACAAACTCATCCGTCAAATTCATAAGAGATACACTTGTCTTAGGATCAAGGGCCGCAGTATGCTCATCGAGAAGCAAGAGTTCAGGTCGCTTTAGTGTAGCCATAAGGAGACTAAGTGCTTGCCGCTGCCCTCCTGATAAAAGACCTGTCGGAGTCTCCAAATGCTTTTCTAAGCCATTTCCAGTTTTAGAAATCAGACCAGTAAATTCTTCTGTAAAGGCATGAATTTTTCTTGGGGAAAAGCTGCGCTTGTCACCTCGGTATTTAGCAATGAGGAGATTCTCAGCAACTGTCATACGTGGAGCTGTTCCCATTTTAGGATCTTGGAAAACACGCGCTAGATACTTAGCTCTTTTTTCAGCTGGAAGATGCGTAACATCTTCTCCCATGATGAAAATGCTGCCGCTAGTTAACATCAAAGTCCCTGCAATGACATTAAAGAGGGTTGATTTACCAGCACCGTTTCCACCAAGAATGGTTAAAAAGTCATGCTCATAAATATCAAGATTGACATCATCAAGAATCGTTTTCATTTCATCAAAGCCATTATTGACCTGAACAGTCGCATTTTTTAATTCTACAATTTTTTTCATCGCGATAAGGTCACTCCTTTGAAGAATTTATTTTTCAGTACTGGTACCATGAGGCAGATTGCTAGGACAAGGGCACTGAAGAGTTTGAGGTAATTAGTATTGAAACCAAGTGCAATTACAGCTGTAATCAAGAATTGGTAGAAAATAGAACCCACAACAATGGCAATAAGACGTTCCAAAAGAGTAAGGCCTGTTGAGTAAAGAACTTCACCGATGATAATGCTGGCAAGTCCAATAACGATAACCCCAATCCCTTTTGAGACATCAGCGTAGCCATCCTGTTGAGAAACCAGGGCACCTGACAGAGCAATTAAACCATTTGAGATGACCAAGCCCATAACTTCCATTCGGTCTGTGTTGATCCCAAAACTTTTAGCCATGTCGCGATTATCACCTGTAGCGATGTAGGCTTGGCCAAGTTTAGTATACAAAAAGTAAATCAGCCCTGCTATTACCAAAACCACTGCTATCAAACCAAGTATCAAAAGGTTGCTGTCTTTAGCAAATGGAAGCAAATCTTGAAGCGTTCTGCTATCCAAGAGACCAAGATTAGCACGGCCCATAACCATGAGCATGATAGAGTTACAAGAGGTCATAACCAGAATTCCCGCTAAGAGGGTTGGAATTTTACCTTTTGTGTAGAGGAGACCTGTTACCAAGCCAGCCACACAGCCAGCGAGCGCTCCAACTATGGTTGCTAAGAGAGGGTGAATCCCTGCATTCATGAGGGTAACAGCCACTGCTCCACCTAAAGGGAAAGAACCTTCTGTTGTCATATCAGGAAAATTCAAAATCCTAAAGGTCAGGTAAATTCCTAAACCAAGAACTCCCCATAAAAGGCCTTGTGATATTGATGAGATAATCATGTTCTAACTCTTTCTATTAATCTTCTTCAACTGCAATTTCAGCTTCTTTAAGCACACTGTCAGGAATAGTAATACCCAATTCTTTGGCAGCTTTTAAGTTGAGTGTTGGTGTTCCAGTGTCAATGACACTAACTGGGATATCTTTAACTTCTTTACCATTCAACAATTTAACCGCAATTTTTGCAGTTTCAACACCCAAGTCATATTGACTTTGGTTAATGGCAGCAAGGCTTCCTTGTTTAACCATTGTGTCTACTGTTGAGTAAACTGGGATTTTAGCCTGATTAGCTGCTGAAAGGACAGTTGTAAATGCTGAAGCGATGGTATTATCTTGTGGAACCCAGATGGCGTCAACCTTAGTTGTCATGACTGCCATAGTAGTTGTAATTTCATTGGTAGATGGTACAGCATAAGGAACAACTGTCAACCCTGCTTCTTCCGCATACTGAGTGAAAGACTCAACTTGAGAAACAGAATTATCTTCACTGCTGGCATAGAGAATACCGATTGTTTTAGCATCTGGAGTGATTGAAGTAATCAAGTCAACTGTTTGTCCAGTAGGTACCTGGTTAGATGTTCCGGTTACATTGGCTTCAGGTTCTTCAAGATTCTTGACTAGTTTTGCTCCAACAGGATCTGAAATTGCCCCCATCACAACTGGAATGTCGCTGGTTGCTGAGGCCAAACCTTGGGCAGCAGGTGTCGCAATTCCAATCAAGATATCATTTCCATCATTGACCAATTTTTTGCTCATGGTTTGAATCTTACTTTGGTCAGCTTCTGAGTTTAAGAGGGTTAACTCAATATTATCACCGTCAAAACCAGCATCAGCTAAACCATCTTCAATCCCCTGCTCAATTTGATCCAATGCTTCATGGGTTACAAACTGAAGGATTCCAACTTTTACCACATCTTTTTGTGCGACAGACTGGCTGGAATTCATGTTATTATAAACCAATGATCCAGCAACTAAAAAGCCAAGTGCCACCAATGTTCCAATAAGTGCTTTATTTTTCATAATTTTCCTTCTCCTGATTCCATTACTTCAACACATATAATTATTAATGAGACAACTAAAAAGAAAAAACGCCTAGCAAGAAACCTCACCACGCGCTTTTTAATCTTGAACTAAGACTCAGCGCATAGATACTTTTTAGAAGTACTCCAAAAGCCGTATCTATGCACACACATAAACACAACTTTTACCTACGCCAGCTTTGCCAATGAGTAAGAGTCTGTGTCATGTTCATCTTAGTATCCTCCTGTGTTTTTTCTTTAATTATATACTAAATTCTGAAAATTGCAAGCGGTTTTGAAAAAATTTCCAAAAATATATTTTACATACGCCTTATGGTATAATAGGTAGAATAGATTTTAGAGAGGAGAAACCATGTCTTTCGACGGCTTTTTCTTACACCATTTAACTAAGGAATTACAAGAACAGGTCCTTTATGGACGTATCCAAAAAGTAAACCAACCTTTTGAACGTGAATTGGTTTTAACCATTCGTAACAATCGACAAAATTATAAACTTCTTCTTTCCGCTCATCCCGTTTTTGGACGTGTTCAAACAACAAAGGCTGAACTTCCAAACCCTAAGACCCCTAACACTTTCACAATGATTATGAGAAAGTATTTGCAGGGAGCTGTTATTGAATCCATTACACAAATCGATAATGACCGTATTCTAGAGATTGCTGTTTCCAATAAAAATGAAATCGGTGACCACATTCAGGCTACCTTGGTAGTGGAAATCATGGGTAAACACAGTAATATCATTTTGATTGATAAAGCTGAGAGTAAGATTATTGAATCCATCAAACACGTCGGCTTTTCTCAAAACAGTTATCGGACTATTTTGCCGGGGTCAACTTACATCGCGCCTCCTCAGACTGACAGCGTCAATCCTTTCACCATTAAGGATGAGAAACTTTTCGAACTTCTTCAAACGGAGGAATTATCAGCTAAAAATCTTCAAAAGCTTTTCCAAGGACTTGGTCGCGATACTGCCAGCCAATTAGCTGCGCAGCTGTCAAACGACAAACTTAAAGAGTTCCGTAGCTTCTTCGCCCAAGAGATTAAGCCTAATCTCACTGAAAAAAGCTTTGCTGCTGTGCCATTTACCGATAGTGGCCAAAGTTTTCCAAGCCTTTCTGAACTACTCGACTACTTCTACCAAGACAAGGCAGAACGTGATCGCATCGCCCAACAGGCCAGTGACCTCATTCACCGTGTTCAAAATGAATTAGATAAGAATATCAAGAAGTTAGGTAAACAGGAGAAAGAGCTAGCTAACACGGATAATGCCGAAGAATTCCGTCAAAAAGGGGAGCTACTGACCACCTTTCTTAGTATGGTGCCAAATAATCAGGATAGCGTTGAGCTTGACAACTATTATACCAATGAGAAAATTACCATCGCACTCGATAAGGCCCTAACACCTAACCAGAATGCCCAGCGCTATTTCAAGAAATATCAAAAACTAAAAGAGGCTGTTAAACATTTGACCGGACTAATTGATGAAACTAAACAAACCATTAACTACTTTGAAAGTGTAGACTACAACCTTTCACAGGCTAATTTGGATGAAATCGAAGATATCCGTGAAGAATTGGTTCAAGCTGGTTTCATGAAACGTCGTTCAACTGATAAACGCCACAAGAGGAAAAAACCTGAACAGTATCTTGCTTCAGACGGTAAAACCATTATCATGGTCGGACGAAACAATTTGCAGAATGAGGAATTGACCTTTAAAATGGCTAAAAAAGGTGAATTGTGGTTCCACGCAAAGGATATTCCAGGCAGTCATGTTATCATCAAAGACAATCTCAATCCCAGTGATGAAGTCAAGACAGATGCTGCCGAGCTAGCTGCCTACTATTCTAAAGCGAGATTATCTAACCTTATTCAAGTCGATATGATTGAAGCCAAAAAACTCAATAAACCTAGTGGTGGAAAACCAGGCTTTGTAACCTATACTGGACAAAAAACACTACGGGTGACTCCAACTGAAGAAAAAATTCAATCAATGAAGATGCAATAAGAAAAAATGAGTGGTTATCCTTTATCAGGAAACTGCTCTTTTTCATTCTTTTAAACAAGAAAGTCACATAAGTAAAAAAAACATCTTAGAGAAAATCTCTAAGATGTTTTTGGTTTTCTAAACCTTTAACCTAAAACTAGATTATTTTTTAAGGTTATCGCAGTATCAAATAATTCAATAAAATACACTAAATTATTAACCTACTTTTTACCTTTTTTATTCTAAAATGTAAAGTACAAACAAGTACAATATACTAAAGGGGTAGTAAAAAAGGTATTAAATTGATGAGTTCAGCAGGCAAGACAAAAGGCATCTTACTGGATGCCTTTTACTGTTATAGAAAATCATTGTCCTTATCCTCAAACCAGTTTCTTCTCCTAGCCCTTGATAACTCCAGATGAGTTGAAAAACTTCCCACTGTGAATGCACTATAAAGACAAATCACAAATTTCTCTAACCAATTCATTTGCTCTATATACTCTTTAAAACAACAATAAAAATAATGCTTTTGTAGTGGCTCTAAAGCTTTTAAACGTGTTTTAACATCGTCAGCATATTTTTTATTTATATCATGATAGGTTTTTGAATAATAGGGGTCATTTTCAATATCAGTATAAAATGTTGCCATTACACAATCATGAACACTAATATAATAGCCTTCTATTATTGCTCGTCTAGCAAAAAATATCAAAGCTATGAAAGAGGCAATAAATGCAAGTACGCCCCCAATCATATCCCAAAATTCAGACGCATACAAACTGCCAGAGATTGCATAGTTAAAACTGAAAAGTAAAACCACAAAAAGAATTATCCAAAATAAACCTTTAACGATAAAATCCGTTGCAAATGACCTACGTTGCCATTTTTGTTTAATTTTCAAATGTATCTCCTTATTATTGATATATTTAACAAATTGTATAGATTGTCGTTGTTCCAGCAAATATATCTACTTTTTCTCTATAAAAAAAATTATACTTGTTCATGCTCTAATGGTACAACTGCTAAGGTCTTACCAAGACTTGCCAATACTTTTAAAACTGTATCAAGTTGTGGGCTAGTTTTACCAGTTTCCATCCTAGCAATAACTGGTTGACCAACACCGATCATCTCCTCTAGTTTCTTCTGACTAATGCCCTTTTCATTTCTAGCCTCGATAAGCTCACTCATGATAGCCACGCGCATATCACTTTCTAAAATTTATTCTTTGCTGAATAACCCAGCTCTTATATTTTTCCAGTTACTACCGATAGCATTATTTTTAAGCATCTTACTTCTCCAGTAATCAGTAAATATCTTTCCTGTGCCCAAACTCAAGAGCTAGAATAACCATTTTATCATCTTGAATATCACAAATTAGGCGATAGTCGCCAATACGATAGCGCCACTCGTTAGCATGGTTTCCTGTTAAACCTTTACCATTGGCGCGTGGGTTGTCTGTGCCCTCTAAGTGCTTATCAATCCAAGCAAATAACAACCGCTGTATCTGCTTATCTAGTTTCTTAATCTGCTTTTGAGCCTTTTTAGAATACTCTATACTGTACATATTACAAGCCTAGCTCTTTCTTAAAATCAGCATGGCTAATTGTCTCTGGGTCTGCTTTGTATTCAGCATAGGCTTGTTTATAAATTTTCAAATCATACTCATCTTCGATATCACGCTCTAAGGCTTTCTTGAAAAGACTTGAAAGACTTTGTCCTGTTAATTGAGCATAACTTTTGAAAAACGTTTCTTCTTCTTGATTTAATCTGATAGTTACTGTACTCATGTTATTTCCCTCGTTTCTTTGTGTTACATTGTAGCACATTTTAAGGTATTTGTCAATTCTCACAATAATAAAAGCACCTAGTTTCCTAGATGCTAGCACAATGACACGGATTCGCACCGTGGCTACCTCTATCAAGGTGTACTCCTTCTATACTATCCTTTGTGCTTAAATCATTATATCAAACAGTATTAAAATTTATCAAGTAGCATCTATATGAATCGCTTTTATAAATACCCTTTTCCAATTTCTAATATTATTGGCATTTTTAAAGGATTTCTCATACCAATGCGTACCAGTTCCGGGCGTTGTGTACTTTCTTTTAGCTGCTAGTAATTTCTCCCTGTTAGCAAAGAAAAATCGTCTTTGCTTTTCAGAAACAAAACCTTTCCGCTTTGGTCCATAATATTGCGCTCTTGCGTAAGGTGGGTTATAAACTATAGAATTTCCGACTACATGCCCAGATGCTCGCAAATTACCGCTTTTCTTTGGGATATATTTATTGGTATCAAGCATCATTTGGTTCATCATTGCTATCTTTCCTATTTGTAAGGATTGTGGACTAAGTTTTTTCTCTATCCCGCCTAAATCTATCTTAATACTAATAGCTTTTCCCATGTTATACCTCCTCTAATTTATTATGATATACCCCCATATTAGGTAAAGGCACAATGCTAAAATACAAATCAGAATAGGTATCAAACCACTGATTCAGCTTAGTATAGGCTGATGATTGAGCAAGAAATAGTATCCTCTGACAAGCTCCAATAACATTCATACGATTATATACATAAACCTCTTTTACAGTCTCTAGCACATCCTCTGGGCTTGTCTGTACTCTAATATCTGTTATTTGCTTGATAGTTGCATATTTTTGATAAGCTAGCATATCTTGATTTTTAGCAGCATCAAACATTTTTCGCTCAAGGACACTATACTTAGGATGTTCTTTATCTCGCATGAAATACCACTTGAGCCATAAAATCTTCTCTCGATGTATTACAGAAATACGCTCTATTTTCTTCTTAGTCATTTCTACCTCCTAAATCATCAATCTAACAATTCTAACCATTCACTTTTAGAAATTATTGTATGGGGCTTGTTCGGCGTATGATACAAAGGTTCTAAGCCTTTATTAACTCTAATATAGTCCATCTTATCCTCATGAGTGGGAAAGTATAAGACTTCTGTTTCATCCCCGTTTAGGATACGATTGCACCAATCATCAACAATAACTGGTACTTGCCACTCACGCCATTTTTTAAGATTTTCTAACAGTTCATTATCACTAAATAGCTCGCCATCAATTCGGAAAAATTCTCCTAGGTCATTGTTTCCCTCAACAATAATAAACTCTGGCATACTTCTATTGCTCAATAATTCCTTGAGCTCTCGTAACTCTTTGATTTCTTTTAGATACTTCCTCAATTTCTAACCTCAATTCTTCAATCTGCCTTACAACTCCAAAAATTTCATGGGTCTTATAAGATTGTTCAAGTATAGCCTTTGCTGCTTGGGTTCTTATAAACGGATTAACCTTGCTATCCATCATAATATCATTGAGTACAGAAACAGCATTGGATGATGCCAAGTAAAGCATTTGAGTTGTTTTATCCATCATCTCATCTTGCTTTACCCTTAATGTCTTTTTAACTGCTGCAACTTTTAGATACTTATGACCTGTCGCCCTAGATACCCCTGCTTTTTCGCAAGCCTTCTCTATCGTTGGTTCGGTAAGCATGGCATCTATAAATTTGACTTGTCTGGATGTAAGGCTATCATTTTCATTTCCTGCCATCCGATACCTCCTAACATGTAAAAAGGGGATAGTACCCCCTATGGACTAAAATAACCAACCATTTTAGCTATACCCTTTTTGGTGATTTGCCTAACTTCCTGCAACCTCGTAAAGGGTGATGGCTGTGAAATTTGCCCCTTTTCAAAGGCTCTGATAATTCTTTTTGAGTATAAATTGGCTGATTTTATTTGATGCATTGGTACTCTCTCTTGTTCTACAATGTCAGCATACAAATTAAATGCTTTTTCCTCTAACTCAGTATCTTTTAGCATATGTTGCAAAACAAGCGTAAATACCAATGCTGTATGATACTTCTTATAAATCACTCGAATTTAACTCCCAATGAACGCCCAACGCTATATAATTTTTGGTATGTATCATAACCTAAAGGGATTGAATTAGCTAATGAATAAGTTGAACCATTAGCCGTCATCAAGGTTATTAAACCACTAAAAGCTATTTTAAAATCTTCGTCAATAACATCTGCTAGCGCTTGCTGATGAATGTCTTTTGGTTTTGATGTGTACTGGTTTAGCAAGACCACTGTATTTTTAAAGCTCTCGATAGTACGCTGTGTTAATTCGCGCGCCTCTGGGTCTGCTCCCCATTTTTCAATAACATAATCCCCAAAAAGTTCCTCAACAGCCCTTAACTTATTTGGTCGCTCTTCTTCAAAAGTCTGTTTTTCAAGATTGTAACGACTACTAATACGCGAGATAAACCCTTCTAACTCCGCCACCTTAGTATCAGTTTCAAATGAAAAATTCTTTTCCCTATCAATTCGGGCTTGTTCTAATTCTGTTTTAGCTGCATCAAGCTTTTCTTTATATTCTTCTAAAGCCTCATGCTTTGCCTTAACTTGAGATACGATAGATTGAATTTTAGGCAATACATTTGATGTTGTCATTTTAAAATCCTCCTTATGACAAATAAAAGAACCCAACACAATAACAAAGCCATAAGCCTTGAAATTTGCATTGGGTTCTTCCTCTAGCATTATTTATTAAATTAAACTGTCAACATGATTAGTCTTTTTATATGGCACGCCAGCCCTAAAATGGATTTCTACACTACCATGACTTACATTATTGACTTTTTTAATTATACCATCTTTTTCTAAAATTATCCAGCCTTGGCTTAATAATTCAGCTACTGATTCCATTGGTTGAATATCTTTAAAATCCACGTTTTCGCTCCTTTATTTCATTTTATTATAATCTGAATACCCCTAGCCTATTGATTTCACTAGGTTTTTAGGGTTCGTATGCTAAAATACTACCCTTTTTGTGTCCCCTATGGATGATTTTTCAAATTGGTTAGATTGCCACGCTTGATTTATTTGGTCGTGGAAAGCATGGCAACTACTTCTAAATTGGAGCGATTTCTTACCCCATGAAAAGTGTCTATTTTTGTTTAGATTTGTAAGTTAGTTCATTATCACGTAACATCATATTGATGCAACTGATAGTATTATACAAACTAGAAAATACACCCTCTATCTGCTCTTTGGAATAACTAGCTCCCTCAAGCATGGCATCAAGTGCTAGTTTTTCTTGTTCATCAAGCCATTTTTTTAATTCCTCATAAGTCATTTTAAGTCTCCTGTTCAAAAATTAATAAGTTGTTGAATTTTCCAACCAAACAACCATAAAGATAGAGATATCAAGTTTTTTCATGGTTTGTTTAGGTTTGTAAGTTACGCACAAGCAAGTCTTGTTTTAGGGCGCTATCAATATAATTAAAAGCAACCAAAATCGCTTCAAGTATAGCTGTTTTCTCAAGCATCGTTTCCTTACCATCAAGATACATTTTTACTTCATACTGTACTTGCTCATCTAATCTCTCAAAGACAAGTGTTTTGATTTCATCATAAGTCATTTTAATTCTCCTGTTCTAAAATATTTTGTTTTTTAGCTGATTGATTGAGTAACGCTTATCTTTGATACTAAATACTTTGAAATAGTTACCATCTAGCCCTGTACGGACACGACTTGCAACACGTTCGCTATATAGGTTTGCTATTTCATTATTGCTTAAATTGGTTGTGATGATAGTATTTTTTCGATGACTAAGCACATCAAAAATAAACCCCTCCTCCCATGCTGACTTAGATTGACCCGATGAGTTACCAAGTTTAACCCCTAAATCATCTAAAATCAGATAATCAGCCTCTTTCAGCATCCGCGAATAATAACCCTCTTTGCTAGTAAACTTAAAACTCTCTCGGATCTCTCTTAGTATCTCGGTAAGGTTAATAAATAATACGCTCTTAGGCTCTCCTTTGGCTCTATATGCCTCATTCAGCTCTTTTGCAAGAGAAACAACTAGATGAGTTTTTCCAACCCCTGTAGTGCCTGTTAGCAAAGTATTTCCATTCATACCATCCAGATATTTTTGAGTTTGACTTTTTACAAAATCTAACATCTGCTTTTCCTCTGGTGACTCAATAATGAAATTATCAAAAGATGCCGCTTTTAAGTCTTCTGGAATTGTACTGTCTCGCATAAGCACATCATAGGTTTTCTGATAGATACCAGCATTCAAATGTTTCTCTATATCTCGCTGTACCTGCTTATCTATCTGCTCCTTGGCACATTTAGGACAAAACGGAGACGGTTTCCGTGGTTTATCTTCCCCAGAAATTTTAACAACTCTATCAAGCTGCATTAACGGGATGCCATGAATGGGACAATTCTCTTCTAGTGTCTTTGTATTTGCGATAAATTCATCTTGCGTTAGCATATGTAACTCCTTTTTCTAAAATGGATTTTCTTCTGACCAGTTCGCCAACCATTCTTCACGGGTTTGTGATTCTGGTTTTGAATTATTTTGCTGTTTCTTAGCCTCACGCGCTGCCTTATTATTTCTAATAAGCTCTACCGTCAATAGGTTATCCTGTTTCCATCGCTTGAGAATAGCTTGAATATAAGCAAAATTAGCCTTACCTTGACCTACTGCCTCTCTCAATGCCTCATGAATAACATCAGCGCTAAAATCCTCTAGCATGTACTGTAATTCTTGCATCTGTATTGGCGATAAGGCTTTTCCCGTTTCTTGCTCAAAAGATTTATATAGATTTACAAAGTCTTGGTTAAGGGTAGGGGGAGTAGGTGATTGTTCTTTATCTACTTCTACTCTTTCTCTATCTCTTATCTTTTCTTCTCTACTCTTCTCTACGTAACTATCTTGTGACAAAGTTACGGTTTGGTGTAACGTTGTTACACCACTCTCCCGCTTTTTCTTTTTTCTCATCCTTTCCATCCTTACTGCTGATTGAGTTTTTGAGCCTATACGTTGTACTGCACCCGGTAATGAAACTTCATCCTCTGATACTTCAACCAGTAACCCTTTACGTTTTAGAAAATCAAATACCACTCCAACATCCTCTACTGTCTCATCAATATCAAATGCAAGCTCTGATACAAAATCATCTTCAATACTTTCAAAATACAATGAGCCATTATTTTTTAGACTTTTCAGTAACAATTTTAGATAAATAGTGGTATATACATACCCTGCTGCCATCCTTTTCAAGGCTTTCATTTCTTTTTGTTCAAAAAAATCATGCTCCATCTTCAACCACCAGTAACGCTTTTCTTCTGCCATTATTTCTCCTCTAAGATAACATCACAAAGACTAATATAATCACACTCCATTAATGATATATGGCTTTTAATAACTTCTAGTGAGGTTGCCATACCATCCAGCTGCTCTTCTGCCAAAAACTCTTCAATTTTTCCGATTGCTTGTAAAGCTCTATCGTGACTCATCATAAACTCAGTTAATTTCATAATTCCTTACCTCCAAATTGTTCTACTGCTTGATTTCGTCACACGTTCAATCAGTTCGTCACGCGCGTGCTTATCCACTTTATCGCTGATGAAAACAACATCTAAACTAGGTGAGTAATGCGCCTTACCTCTCCACGCATCACCATCAATAATAAATACTTTCAAAATAGACCTCCTAGCGTACAGTAAGAAAAGCAATAATATCTGTCCAAAGATAAAACACTTTTTTGCTACTTTCATAAGGACTTTGCAGCCTCCGAAGTCCTAGGCGTTCCCAATTATCTAAAGTTGTATACGATACTCCGAGGCGCTCTGACGCTTTCTTTTTCGATACAATATCGACCCCATCATAGTGCTCCTTAAAAAATTCAAACAATTTATTCGCGGTTAATATTCGTATTTTTAAATCTGCTAATTCATAGCCTTTAGAATAGGTGCCCGTACCCAATTCAAATTGGTCTAAATCAATTTTGTCTAAATCAATTCCCATACTCCCCTCCTAGTTGTAACGTTTACCTGCAAGCTGAATATAACGCCCATAGCGCTCTTTTACGTGGTCTGTGGTGTTTTCCTCTGCTTCATCAATTTGTGGGCTAATATCAAGCTCTATATAGCTCTCATAACGCCATAACAAGACGAGAATAACCAAATATACGATAATCAAGATAATACTTTCAGTTGGTGTTAAATTTAACTCATTCATTGTCATACTCCTTGAAAAATCTATCTGATAATTCTGTGTGTTCTGAAACAAGATGCTTTAGCCCATTGGTTGCTACTGCTACAAGAGCTGTTGCTTTGTCTTGGTCAATATCACTAATAGCCATCTCTAAGGTGCTGATAACATTTTCCAGCTCTGCACATAGCAATTCATAGTTGCTTAAAATCTTATCGTTCATGTTGTCTAATAGTCTCCAATTCTTTATCATCATCACAATTTATCAACTTACAAGCGATTAGGTCTAATTCTTGATATAACTGTTCAGTCATTTCAGAAATAACGCAAAATGCTTGTTTCATTTGATAGAGTAAAACAACGCTATCTGCTCCAGCATTATCAGCAAGCAGTAAAGCGCGACCTAGCTTTTGGATAATTTCAATACGTGGGAGCAATTCATCAATTTGGTTTCCCTGCTGTTTAATGTTTCGTGTACTTAATGTCATTTTGATTTTCTCCTTTGTTTTTGGTAAAATTAAAGTGATATATTTTATAAGGGCGATAATTTTCACTCTTACTAAATACCTAACAAAACCACGCGCCTTGCCTTGCTTGAGTTTTGTTATTTTTCCTTAGCCGTGTACGTTGGTTTGGTCGCCTGTACATGGCTTTTTGCTTGGCTTAAATTTCTTCTACTAGCCAAGTCATCACGCTTTCATAGATGCGTTTAGGAGCATCATAGTTACCATTCTCAACTTTTCCTAGAGTTGGTGGTGTGACTCCTAACTTTTTAGCTAATGCCACTTTACCTAAACGCTCAACAGCTCGTTTTTTTCGGACTTTTACAGCAATTTCTTCTGTAATAAGCATCTTTTCACTCTCCTTTCTAACGAAATTATTTTCGTTTATATTTTGATTATAACTGAAATTATTTTCGTTGTAAAGGGGTTTGCGAAATTTTTTTCGTTAAAAATAAAAAAATATGTTATAATCATTTTGGAAAGGTGGTTTTACCTAATGAATAGATTGCAAAAATTGCGAAAAGAAAGAGGCTTATCTCAAAAAGCTCTGACAGAAATGCTAAATGATAAGTCTGATTTTACTGTTACTCTACGGACTGTCCAAAACTGGGAGGCAAATAGAACACCGATAAAGTCTGCGCCTGCTCAAATACTAGCTGATTTCTTCGGTGTAACTGTCCCATATCTTCTAGGTTATCATGAGGAAACTATTGCTTTTGAATTTCCTAGTGATGAAGAAGGTTTTTATAAAGAGACTCAAAAACTAATTGATATGGCTGAGAATATTGAACAAGATAGCGATATTTACCCTCAAGTTCAGCAAGTCAAAGATATGGCTATACTGGTACGAAGTAGCCGAGAAAAAATAAAAGCTCGGTATGGTCAAAAAGTATATCAGGAACTAAGCGACAAAGAGACAGACTTTGAATTTTATAAATATCTAACTTTTTTATTAGATAAAAAAGAATATCTTAAAAGTGATTTGCTAGTCTTTCTTTCTTTGTTAGATTCATCAGATAAAGAAATTATTTTTAAAATGATTACCGAATTTAAAAAATAATAATCATTCTATTGTAATAACATGTATAAATACCTAACAAAACCACGCGCCTTGCCTGCTGATGGAAAGAAAGGTACAAATACATGAAAATCAAAGATAAAATCAAAAAGAACGGTCAAAAAGTTTACTATGCTAGTGTTTACCTAGGAGTTGACCAACTAACGGGCAAGAAAGCCCGTACAACTGTTACAGCCACTACCCAAAAGGGCGTTAGAATAAAAGCGCGTGATGCTATCAATGCTTTTGCTGCTAACGGCTATACAGTTAAAGACAAGCCAACAATTACAACGTATAAGGAGCTTTCTAATAGTTGGTGGGATAGCTATAAAAGCTCTCTCAAGCCAAATACGCAACAATCATACGACGGTTTAATAAAAGTTCATTTATTGCCTGTATTTGGCGATTACAAGCTATCTAAGCTAACGACACCTATTATCCAACAACAAGTAAACAAATGGGCTGAGAAAGCAAATAAGGGCGAAAAAGGGGCATATGCTAACTATCGCTTTCTGCATAACATGAATAAGCGTATTTTGAAATACGGTGTTTCTCTGCAAGTGATAACATATAACCCAGCTAACGATGTTATCGTGCCACGTAAGCAACAAAAAGAAAAAGCTGGTGTAAAATATCTAGATAACAAAGAGTTAAAACAATTTCTTGATTATCTCGATATCTTAGACCAATCAAACTATGAAAACCTGTTTGATATTGTCCTATACAAGACTTTGTTAGCTACTGGTTGCCGTATCGGTGAGGCTCTAGCTCTTGAATGGTCTGATATTGACCTAGATAATGGTATTATCAGCATTAACAAGACACTCAACAGATTTCAAGAGATAAACTCGCCTAAATCAAGCGCTGGTTATCGTGATATACCAATAGACAATGCAACGTTACTTATGCTCAAGCAATATAAAAACCGCCAACAAGTACAATCATGGCAACTAGGGCGGTCTGAAACGGTTGTATTCTCTGTATTTACAGAAAAATATGCCTATGCTTGTAATTTAAGACAACGCCTAAATAAGCATTTTAAGGCTGCTGGCGTGACTAACGTATCATTCCATGGTTTTCGTCACACACATACAACAATGATGCTCTATGCTCAAGCTAGCCCTAAAGATGTACAATACAGACTAGGGCACTCTAACTTGATGATGACTGAAAATGTATATTGGCACACTAACCAAGAAAACGCAAAAAAAGCTGTCTCAAATTATGAAACAGCAATCAATAGTTTATAAGGGTTGCCCCATCTTGGGTTACCCTCTTACTATACCTAATTTTCACTAGGGGTAGTAAAAAGGGTAGTAAATTCTAAAAAAGCACCTCGGGATGATGCCCCAAAGTGCTTAATATCAAGGTTTCTAGCCCTTTATGCAATAAATAAATTATTTTTTAAGGTTGTAGAATGATTTGATACCTTTGTATTGAGCAACTTCACCAAGTTGATCTTCGATACGAAGCAATTGGTTGTATTTAGCAATACGGTCAGTACGTGACAATGAACCTGTCTTGATTTGACCAGCGTTTGTTGCAACTGCGATGTCAGCGATTGTTGAATCTTCAGTTTCACCTGAACGGTGTGATACAACGGCAGTGTAACCAGCTTCTTTAGCCATTTCGATAGCTTCAAAAGTTTCAGTAAGAGTACCGATTTGGTTAACTTTGATAAGGATTGAGTTAGCAGCACCTTCTGCAATACCACGTGAAAGGTAATCAGTGTTTGTAACGAAGAAGTCGTCACCAACCAATTGAACACGTCCACCTAGGCGTTCAGTAAGAGCTTTCCAACCGTCCCAGTCGTTTTCATCCATACCATCTTCGATAGTGATGATTGGGTATTTGTTAACCAATTCTTCAAGGTAGTCGATTTGTTCTGCAGATGTACGAACAGCAGCGCCTTCACCTTCAAATTTAGTGTAGTCGTAAACTCCACGTTCTTTGTCGTAGAATTCTGAAGAAGCACAGTCGAAACCAATCATGATTCCGTTTTCGCCAGCTTCATATCCAGCAGCTTCGATAGCTTTAAGGATTGTTTCTACACCATCTTCAGTTCCTTCGAACTTAGGAGCGAAACCACCTTCGTCACCAACAGCAGTAACAAGTCCGCGTTCTTTAAGGATTTTCTTAAGAGCGTGGAATACTTCAGCACCCCAACGAAGACCTTCTTTGAAAGTAGGTGCACCAACTGGCATGATCATGAACTCTTGGAATGCGATTGGAGCATCTGAGTGAGATCCACCGTTGATGATGTTCATCATAGGAGTTGGAAGAACTTTAGTGTTGAATCCGCCAAGGTAAGTGTAAAGTGGCACTTCAAGATAGTCAGCAGCAGCACGAGCTACAGCGATAGACACACCAAGGATAGCGTTGGCACCAAGTTTACCTTTGTTAGGAGTACCATCAAGTGCGATCATTGCACGGTCAATAGCTTGTTGATCGCGAACATCGAAACCGATGATTGCTTCAGCGATAACGTTGTTTACGTTGTCAACAGCTTTTTGTGTACCAAGACCAAGGTAACGTGATTTGTCACCGTCGCGAAGTTCAACTGCTTCGTGTTCACCAGTAGAAGCTCCTGAAGGAACCATACCACGTCCGAAAGCACCTGATTCAGTGTAAACTTCTACTTCAAGTGTTGGGTTACCGCGTGAGTCAAGGACTTCGCGAGCGTAAACATCAGTAATAATTGACATTATGTTACTCTCCTTATGAGTTTAATATTTTTACATGTTAATAATACCACAATCTCAGTTAATAATCAAACTAAAATGCGTTATTATGAAATTCATTTTTATTTTCAAAAGATTTGTATTAAAATGTTTTCCTTTCTCTTTTCTTTCCTTAGATTATTTAAAACTTTTATCATTTTAGATGATATTTCTTTAATTATCTTACGATTTAGTTATGCTAGATTCATCTATCAAATCTATTTAACTGTATTTTCCATAAGAATAAGGTATAATTTGCTTAATAAGTATTGAAAAGAGGTGTTTCATGGAAAATTTAGATCAAAAAGTTTTACAGGCTTCAAGTGGCGAACATCGTTTTGACCCAGATCAACAACGTCGTTTCTTAGGGACATTTGAAGAGCGAGTCATCTTAGCTATTACTCTTGAAGATGCACGTTTAGAAGTTGTCAGAAATCAATTAGCTGATATTTTAAATCAAATTATCAAAATCCACGAGAACCCCCACGTCAAACTATCTTCAAATCTTCCCAACAGTTTACAAATGAATTACATGAAATTAGCTAATCAGATTAATTTAAATGTAACTGTCATACGGGAAGATAAAAGCTTATCCCCTTACGGTGTCATTATTCACTCAGATAAGCCTGTTGATATTATTAATCCAGATATAAGAAGTCAGTTTCCAAACTTGTTTGAGGAGCCAAAACCCTCTTCTTCTGAACAAACTGAAAAAAAATCTCTCTGGAAAAAAATCTTTGGTTGAATTTTTATTTCAAGATAATTTAGGGTTAGACGTGAAGGAGTTTCCACAAAAACTACTGAGGCCATGTTCTATTTCAAACATCAAAAGGGGCTGGGCAAAAACTCCAGAATACGGTAAAAGGCATAGAACTTCGTTATCCAAAACGTTGATTCTATGCCTTTTTAAAGTGTCTATTTTTCAAAAGAAGGGTATAGATTGAGTTTTTGCCCAGCCTCTTTATCTTTCATTTATAAAGTTATTTGTTGTAATTAATACTAAATTTCCAATATTTAGTGCTGTTCGTCTCAAGTTTTCTTGAGCTTGAGCCAGTGTATTCTCTAGACTATCAACTGAAGCTATGATGGGGAAGGCTGCCTGAATCTTATGGCTTGGAAAATCTGGCAAATCATCCTTTAAAGAGCCACAAATAGCAATAACTGGAATGTCATCTGGTGTTCTCAGAGCCACTCCTACTGGAGCTTTTCCTGATAGACTTTGTTTATCCATACGTCCCTCGCCAACAACAACTAGGTCTGCCTTCTTCACACGCTGGTCAAAATTTAGAATATCAAGAACAGCATCAATTCCTGAGAGAAGTTTCCCTCCTGCAAAGGTTACCAACCCTGCTGCCATTCCTCCTCCCGCTCCCGCACCAGCCATATTAAATATATCTGGATTAGCCTGCTGGTAGAACTTTCTCATCCTCTGGTCTACACTTTCAAAGTCTTGGCTGTGAAGACCTTTCTGACTTCCAAAAACATAGCTAGCTCCTTCTTTTCCACATAAAGGGTTTGTAACATCTGTAATAATGGTAACTGAAACTCTTTGAAGGGTATTTTCTTTGGGAGGCAGAATAGAAGAAATTTTCCCTAGATTTGCTCCCACTGCTTCTAGTTCCTTTCCTTGCTTGTCCAAAAAGCGGTAGCCTAAGCCTGCTGCCATACCAATGCCACCATCATTGCTGGAACTTCCTCCAACTCCGACCATAATTTGAGTAAAACCTTTTTGAGTAAGGTAAGCTAGCATTTCCCCAACGCCTTTAGTGGTGACTCTTAAAGGATTTCTTGCATTCTTTGGGACCATTTCAAGTCCACAGATATCAGCCATCTCAAAAACCGCAAGGTTTTCTTTGCTAGCATAGTGTGCGTTAACTAGTTTCCCAAGAGCACCAGTTACCTGATGCGTCTTTATTTCCAAAGAGAGACCGTCAATGAGGGCTACCATAGTACCTTCGCCACCGTCTCCAACTGGCATTAGGTCAAAGCTTGCATGGGGCAGAGATTGAGAAAATCCTTGACGCAGTGCTTCAGCAACTTGACGAGCTGAGAGACTTTCTTTAAATGAATCTGGCGCTATAAGAATGTGCATGTGCTACCTCCTGGACTTTATTATACTTGTATTATACCGAAAATGGAGAAATTTGGCATGTAATGGTCAGTGCAACTGCAGAGCTAGGTCATCTCTCTTCAAAAACCTATATAAATGGTTATTGCCATATAGTAAAAAATAACTGAAATGAAACTCAGTTACTTTTCTTTATATATTTATTTGTTGGGTAATCAGCTGGGGCTATTTGTGTTGGCTGTCCAAGTACCATCTTTGCCAACTGATTTCCTATAAATGGTCCAATTGTTAATCCTGTTGATCCTAAACCACTAGCTACATAAAGGCCTGGCAGCTCTGCTATTTGTCCAAAGAAAGGCGAAAAATCACTGGTATAGGCACGAATACCTACTCGAGCGCTTTTTTGCTCAGCGGCCTCAAAATGTGGAAAATAAGTCTGAGCTTGATTTTGAAAAGAATCAAGAATACCTTGATTTAGAGTCAAATCGAAGCTCTTATCATTTTCATGGCTGGCACCAAGACTGATTTTGCCATTGTCAAAAGGAATGATATCAATTTCTCCCTCAGGCATGACAACCGGATAGGCGTCTGTATTCAGGTTTTCAAAGTAATAATCGCGGAGCTGACCCTTTTGGGGACGGACATCCACTTTAAAACCAAGCGGAGTTAAAATTTGTCCCAGCCAAGCACCCGTTGCTAAGATTACCTTATCAAAAATCTGACCATCAATCCTGTATCCCTCCTCAAGAGGTTGGATTTGAACTTCTTTATTGATGTAAGTAAGCTGACTGGCTGACAAGAGAGTTTGGGTCAATTTAGCTCCCTCAACTCTGGCACCACCTGAGGCATAAAGCAATTTTTCAAATCCTTGTAAACCGGGGAATTTTTCCTGAGCTTCACTTGCTTTCAAAAGTTTAATCTGTCCAATTATGGGTGATTCTTCCAAACGACTGAGAGCCAAATCAAGAAGTTCTTGTAGCTTATCTTCATTTTTCCTGAGTAGATAGACACCTGTTTGCTGGTAGAATGAAGTGTCAGCACCAGTTTTTTCTAAGTCAGCAACTAGGTCAGGGTAAAAATCAGCACCCAAGCGGGCTAATTTATACCAAGCCTTGTTACGTCTCTTAGAAAACCAGGGGCTGATAATCCCTGCTGCAGCCTTGGTAGCTTGCCCATGTCCGTAATCAAAAACAGTGATTTCAAGATTGGAGTCTTGTGAAAGATAGTAGGCTGCAGTGCTTCCCACTGCTCCCGCTCCCACAATGGCAATTTTTTCTTTTTTTGACATAACTAGACTCCTAACCTAAGGCAACATCCATGACCATCATAATTACAAAGCCCAGCATGAGACCAAGTGTTGCAACGTCTGTATTACCATTGGTTTGAGATTCTGGAATGAGCTCTTCAACTACAACGAAAATCATAGCTCCTGCAGCAAATGAAAGGGCAAAGGGTATGATTTGAAGCATTAACATGACCAAGGCTGCTCCTAAAACGGCTCCAATTGGTTCAACGATGGCCGACATAGAACCGAGATAGAAAGCACGCGCACGCGATTTCCCGTCCGCACGTAAGGGCACCGAGAGGGCAGCGCCCTCTGGAATATTTTGTAAACCAATCCCCACTGCCAAACCGATAGCTCCCATAACAGCTGCCGCAGATGGCTGACCAGTCGCAAGGGCACCGAAGCTAACCCCAACCGCTAATCCTTCAGGGAAATTATGGATGGTTATAGCCAAAAATAGCAGAGCTGTTTTTGACAGTTTTTTCTGAGGCTGAATTCCTTCTACTTGAGAAATTTCATCACCAATATGCAGATGGGGAACCAAAGCATCGATAATACGAAGGCTAAAACCACCTAGCAAGAACCCTGCTGCAGCCGGAAACCATGACCAGCCACCATAACCATTATCTTGAGCATAGGCAATTGAAGGTTGCAAGAGAGACCAGAAAGAGGCCGCAATCATAACACCAGCAGCGAATCCCATCATAACATCTAAGAGCTTACGACTGATATTTTTAAAGAAGAAAACAATTGCTGCACCTAAAATGGTACATCCCCATGTAAACAATCCTGCTAGAAAAGCCAGCAAAACCACATTTTGCGAACTTATCCATTCAAACATAAGACTACCTTCTTCCTAAAGATGACTAAATGGATTGGTCTGTGCTTGACTAGCAATGAAAGTCACATTCCACTGGTTTTCATATTTCCATTTTTCCATTTTTTCAATCAATTTTTCAATAAATAGGACTTCAATATGATGCCCAGGATCAATCCCTAACAAACCATTTGTAATCATTTCTTGAGCAGTATGATAGTAAATATCACCCGTCACGTAAACGTCAGCTCCTTTAGCCAAAGCTTCCTTGTAAAAACTTTGACCACTTCCGCCACAGATAGCGACACGGCGAATTACCTTTGTTTCTTGACCATAACTAACGAGCCTTACACTGTCAAGATTAAAAGTATCTTTAACTTTTAGCGCAAACTCAGAGAAAGTCTGTCTTGGAATATCGCCAATACGGCCAATCCCATAGCTATCATGTGTTAAAGAGAGTGGTTTAGTAAACTTAATCCCTAGTCGATCACAGAACCAGTCATTGAGACCATCCGGAACAATATCAATATTAGTGTGACTGACATAAACAGCAATGTCATGCTTAATCAAATACAAGTAAATTTTGTTTTGCGGTGTAGCAACAAGATCACTCAATGGACGAAAAATCGGGGCATGCTTGGTGATAATCAAATCAACACCTTTTTCAATAGCCTCAGCAACCGTTGTCTCACGGACATCCAAAGTTACCATAACACGATCCACTAATTTATCTAAGGTTCCAATCTGCAAACCTGAGATATCCCCTTCCATAGAAAGTTCCTGTGGACAGTAGGCCTCATAACGTTCAATTAACTCTCTAGCTTTCATTGATAGCCTCCTTGATAGCTTGGATTTTTTGGGAAATAGCAGAGCGGTCATCCTCATGACTCTCAGGAACATGACTTAGAGCAATTTCTAGCTTCCCTAGTTCCCGTTGCCACTTAGCCTTAAATACCTGAGACTTTTCTTGCAAGAGGTGAGGACCAAAGCGAAGCTCACGAGCATCTAAGTCCATTTGACCAGGTTCAACAACCATGATTTCATAGAATTTATCATTCTCAGTCATGATTTTTTCGGCAATAATCTTGAAACCATTTCGTCCTAGCCAATCGCGTAGTTCATCTTCACGGTTATTAGGTTGTAAGATGAGTCGGTCAACATTGGTTAACTTAGCTCTGCCATTTTCCAAAATATCAGAAATTAAATAGCCACCCATACCACAAATTGTGATGACTGAAATATCGTCTGCTTCTTCGAAAGCTGCAAGGCCATTGGCTAACCGTACTTGAATCTTATCAGAAAGGCCTGAGCTAGCAACATTTGTCACGGCAGAATCGTAAGGCCCCTTAACAACTTCTCCAGCAATAGCAAAGTCGATCAACCCTTTTTCCATAAGGTAAATCGGTAAATATGCGTGGTCACTGCCCACATCTAAGAGGCGAGCCCCTGTCGGTATATAGTTTGCAACGTCTTGGAGACGTTGAGATAATATCGTTTGCATAATGTGTCCTTTTGTCATTTTATCTTCTTATATTATAGCAGAAATTGAGAGAGTGGTAACTCTTTTCAATGTTCAAAGCCATTTTTTATAACAGATAAAAATTGACTCGTAGTATAATAGTAGGTGAAAGGAAGTGATACTATGAAACAACCTAAATTGGGAGCTTTAACTACTCTACTATTACTTACTTTAAGCCTGAGTGCCTGTCAACCAGATATACAAAATTCTACGAGCATTAGTACCACAGAAACCAATACAAAAGAAAGCACCTCCTCTACCAGTCCAGAGGCTGACAAATCAAATGAATCCTCAAAAATAAATACAAAAACAGGTTCGTCTAATAATCAGGATGAACCTAGTATTACAGATACAAGTGATCAAAACTTCTTATATGATTCGATTTTAACTGGCGACTTTAGCCTTATTGCAGGTACTTGGGAAAATCAACAAACCTATCTAATGATTGCAAGTGACGGTAGTGTTCAAGGTGACCTTTTTCTTACTGATGCTCGACTTGATGGTGAAGTTGTCATAATGACTGTCATCACAGGTAGTGGTATTCCTCAAACACTATACTATGTCCCTGCCAATATCAAACTACCTTCATACTACTTCAATAAAGATGGTGAGGTAGATGACTCTGACACAAGTCGTGAACGACTCTTCCTAACTAAAGACCTCATTCATGGAGATGATAACTACAAAGACAAGGTCTTTTATAGTCAGTAATTATCAAACATCATAATTCATCAGACATTATTAAATTTTTCACTAAAACAAAAAAAGGCACTCTGATTTCTCAGAAAGCCTTTTTCTTATACTGTTTCCAGTCTTATTTTGCGATTGGGTAAACAGAAACTTGTTTTTTATCGCGACCTTTACGTTCGAAACGAACAACACCTTCAACTTTAGCGAAAAGTGTGTCATCTCCACCACGACCAACGTTAGCTCCTGGGTAGATGTGTGTTCCGCGTTGACGGTAAAGGATTGATCCACCTGTTACAGTTTGTCCATCAGCTGCTTTAGCTCCAAGACGTTTAGCTTGTGAATCGCGTCCGTTAGAAGTTGAACCTCCACCTTTTTTGTGGGCGAAGTATTGCAAGTTAGAAAGATTAAGTTTAATCATTTTAATTTCCTCTCGTTGAATTTAATAAATCACAGGTTGACGGACATATTCTGGAGAATTTTCCGCTAAATTCTCAAATCCAATCACAATAGACTGAAAGAGAGTTTGCCAGACCTGCTCTTGTTGTTCTGTGAATCCTGATGGTTTCGAAACCTTCAGATATCCACCATCATCGACTAATTCAAGCGCTGGTTCATGCCCAGTCATTTCTTCAATTGAGTTAACAAAATTGAATGCTAACATCGAAACTGAGGCACAAATCACATCAAAGCCGTATTCACCGCTTCCAGCATGTCCTGTGATAAGCATCTCAGACCAACCAGACGCATCTTTTGTAAATCGTGCTTCAATCATGCGACTAAAAAATTAAGCGTTGATAGCGTTGATAACAACTTTAGTGTAAGGTTGACGGTGACCTTGTTTACGGTGTGAACCTTTTTTAGGTTTGTATTTGTAAGTAACAACTTTCTTTTGTTTTCCTTGTTTTTCAACAGTTCCAACAACAGTAGCTCCTTCAACAACTGGAGTACCAACTACAGTTTTGTCACCACCGACAAGAACAACTTCGTTAAATGTAACTTCTGCTCCTGCTTCAACGTCAAGTTTTTCAACGTAGATAGCTTGACCTACTTCAACTTTAACTTGTTTTCCACCAGTTTTGATGATTGCGTATGTGCTCATTATGCACCTCCTATAAAATTTTGTCTGAGGATATCCCTCTTGTGAAGACTCGCCTAAATCGTGAACCATAGAGATTACTTGATACGATTTTCGTGCGGTTGCACAGGATGTGCATTTAGTCAACATTGCTATTTTATCACGTCAGAAATTCTTTTTCAAGGATTTAGCGTCATTTTTCAAAAAATATTTCAGTAGGTAAAAGTGACCAAAATTTAAAATATTTACACTGTTCATTCTATGAATTAATATCGGTATCCTATTTGTATGAATACTTTTTTCCTTTTCATTGATTTCAGTAGCACAACTTCCAAGTACTATGTTATAATACTAAGCTTTTCTGATAATTCATTCGATTACGCTTTAACATTTTTGAAAAACTTGAAAAGTCTGGGCAAAGATTCCAGAATACAGTAAAAGGCATAGAATTTCATTATCACAAACGTTAATTCTATGCCTTTTTAAAGTATCTATTTTTCAAAAGAAGAACTCAGATTTGAGTTTTTACACGACTATTTTTTATGTCTAAAAAGTTCCAAAATCCTCTACTGATTGATTAGTCTCATATATTTCAGTACTCACAGCCTGTTTTTCTCTAAATTTCTGTGCCTCTTCATAGGTCTCAAAACTCTTTTGTGCTTGAACATATTGATTACCATTGCGCCAATTGGTATTTCTTACAACCCACATCTTGTTCACTCCTTACAATGCTAACAACTAATTATTAGATGTTAACTAGATTCCTTTAAAAAAGAGGGGAAACTTCATTAAGTTCTGTCTAAATCATTATATCGTAATAAGGAATTAAATCATTAATTCAGGATTATACGATCAAGAATAAATGTCTTATGAATACAGTGATAAGGAATCTTCCATAAATATTAATGATGTCAGTTTAACAATAATAGTCTTGAATGTCAAATCTTCACCACTTGAAAACATAAAGAAAAGAACACTACATGTTAAGTTATCAGAGGGCGGAAACTACTTTGAAAAGCTCTTGTTTTTTAAACTCATTAGCAGAGCTTGGCTAGTCTACCTTAATTTTTAAGCTTCTTCCAAAAAATCTTTGCATGATTTTTTCGAATTTTTCAAGCTCTGTTTGAGAATTCTTTGTGATAATCTGATAGGTTTCTTCTCCCTCATGATAGTAGTGATTAGTGAGCTCGAAACCGTTCTTTTCATAAAAGGCAAGTCGTTTAAGGCGTTGGCTATAGTTTTCGCTCTGCTGATCCATAGGTTCTATAGTGATAAGGACTGGTTTCAGTCCTGCTGTCTGAATCAATTCTTGCAGAATAAGACTGCCATACCCTTGGGACTGATGTTCTGGAGCGACAGCCAGCAAGAGAATAAAATAGAGCTCTGCTGTCTCGACTGTATAGGCAAAGGCTATTAAGTTACCTTTTTCTTGGTAGAGATGCCATCTCCCAAGTCTGCGCCAGCTATTGACCATTAAAAGCCACAAGGAAATCCTTTCCTGGGGCGGAAAGGATTTGTAATAGAGTTTCTTTAAGTTGCTAAATGTTTTCAATCCCATTGTAGGTTCACCAAGTCAGTCATTTCTTGATAGGCTGTATCCACCTTAGCTCGAGTTGTTTGGTCAATCTCATCACGGTATTTCCCGCCTTCAATAAAATCTTCAAGGATTAGGGTTCTGTAGTCGTAGAGTTCAAATCCTTCTTTACCAATAATACCTCTAGCAGTAGCCTGAACCATGGTTGGATGAGCTTTGACGGTTTTCACAATAGTCTTTTTGTCTTTCTTCTCAAAGGTAACATCCATGAGGAGGCCGCGCTCTGTCCATATGTCATCTACTGTTTCCAAACGCTGATTTGAGATGAAGTTTCCCATGGAGTAGATGATAAACTTCTTCTCGCCATCTTTTTCAAGGGTTTCTGAGGGTTCCGCAACGTGTGGGTGACCTCCAAAAATAACATCGGCACCCCAATCAACCATTTTATGATAAAGGTCAACCTGATCCTGAGTAGGTTCTAATTGGTATTCAACTCCCATTTGAGGCATAACAATGGTAACATCTGCTTTCTTTTCAGCTTCTTGAATTTCTGCTTTGATTTGCTTCTCATCAAGGTCTGACATATGAGCATTATACTCTTCCGTTGTCAAATTAGCTTCCATGCCATTGTAACCATAAGAATAGCCTAAAATTGCTATCTTAATACCATTAACTTCTTTAATCAAAAAATCTTCACTACTTCTATCCTCTTTATAGATACCAATTGTTGAGAGACCTAGCTTTTCAAACGTATCAAGAGTATTGAGAGCACCTGATAACCCTGAGTCAAGAATATGGTTGTGGGCTAAATCAATAACATCATAGCCAATTTCAGCTAAATCTGTTGCAATCTCACTTGGCGCATTAAAAAGAGGGTAGCCTGCTAATGGATAATCTGGGCTGATTGTACCTTCATAATCACCAATAGCAAGATCTGCCTTTGAAATCCAATCTTTCACATAGGTAAAATATGGTTTAAAGTCATAACTGCCATCGTCTTGTGCAGCACTGCTGTACAGACCGTCGTGAATGAGAATATCTCCATTGGCTACTACACGCGCGGTTCTGACTTGCTTATTAGACTCTACTTCAGACACAGTCTTTTCCTGACCTGGTCTTTCAAAAATCAAACTGTAAAGGCTGGAACCTAATAAAATCACCAATATAAGAGATAGACAGGCTAAAATCGTACGCTTGTACTCCATTTTTGAAAACATTTTCTTTACCTCCATTCTTACATTATAGCACTTTTGATCTATTCCTTCTCGCATTAACAGAGAGAGTCTACAAAAAAAGGGCTGGAAATCCAGTCCTTGATAAACTTTGCGATGAGACCTCACTAATCAATGTAGGCGATGACTTCTACTTCTACCTTAACATCTCTTGGCAAGCGAGCCACTTCAACTGCTGAGCGAGCAGGGAAATCTGACTTAAAGGCTGTAGCATAAACATTATTAAATGGAACAAAATCGTTCATGTCAGACAAGAAGCATGTCGTTTTAACAACATGGTCAAAATCTGTTCCAGCCTCTGCCAAAATCGCAGAAATGTTTTTTAAGACTTGCTCAGTTTGTTCTTCAATGGTCTGACCTACAATTTCACCAGTTTCAGGCGATAAGGGAACTTGACCAGATGCAAACAGAAAGTTTCCAACGATTTTACCTTGAACATAAGGTCCGATAGCAGCAGGCGCTTTATCTGTATGAATAGTTTTTACCATGTAATTTCTCCAATTCTCTTTAATTGTGTCCATTATAGCATAAATTTTCAGAAAATTAAAATCATTCTTTCCTGAGATTGATGACTAACCTCTTGCGCTAAACTGAGAAGCAGAACTGTTTTTCCACTTACTTAATTCCGAATTTGCGTCTCTGTTCCTTATCTGAAAGCTCTTCATTCGACATATATGACCCAAGACAGAGTTTTTCCAAGAAAAATTGTAGCAAAAAAGACTTAAAACATTTCTGACGCTCACTTCATTTCTTCTGAATTGGAGGCATGCGAAAGAGTTTTTCAAGTCTTTTTATTCTATTTTTAATTGTGCTTTTTTAAGAGAAGATTACAGTAGGTCTTCAATCAAATCTTCTACTTCGTCTTGTTCTGCCTGTGGTGTGATTTCCGTAATCATGATTCCAGCTACAGCACGTTCAACCAAACCTTCGACATCAAGTCGTTTTTCATACTGTTCAACATTCTTGATTTTTGGATTTGTTTTGGGACGGTCTGGGGCAAAGATCGTACAGCAATCTTCAAATGGTTGGATTGAAATGTTAAAGGTATCAATCTTTTCAGCAATTTCAATGATTTCAAGTTTATCCATGGTTACAACTGGACGGATAACCGGAGTTGAAGTCACTGCATTGATAGCCTGCATGGATTCAAGTGTTTGGCTTGCAACTTGACCAAGACTCTCGCCGTTAATGATGACAAGTCCATCACGTACTTCTCGAATGCGGTCAGTTATACGCATCATAAAGCGACGTGTCAGCGTCATCAAGTAAGCTTCTGGTGCTTTTGCTTTGATTTCTTCTTGAATTTCCGTAAATGGGACTTCGATAAACTGGATATTACCACCAAATTTTGTCAATTTGCGAGTCAAGTCTTGAGCCTTTTTAAGGGCACCTGGACTAGTGTAAGGTGGGCTGGCAAAGTGAACAGCTTCAATATCAACCCCACGTTTAAGAGCGAGATAACCTGCAACTGGTGAATCAATACCACCAGACAACATCAGCATCCCTTTACCTGAAGTCCCGACTGGAAGACCACCAGCCCCTCTGATTTCTTCATGAGAGATATAGGCTGCTTCTTCACGGATTTCAACCTTCAAAGTCACATCAGGTTTTTTCATTTGTGCCTGAATATTTGGCAGCACATCAAATACAGCATCACCCAAGGTATGGTTCAAGTCACGGCTGTCTAGTTCAAAGTTGTGGTCACTTCGCTTGCTGGCAATCTTGAAAGTCAATCCTTCGTGGTAAAGGTCTGTCATAATTTCCTGCACTGCTTTTTTCAAAACCTCAACATCTTTTTCCAATTTATAAACTGGTGAGAAGGCTTGGATACCAAAAATTTGTTTGAGTGATTCCGCAACTGGCTGGTAATCTGTCCCGTGCAAGTATACATGACAGCGATCACGATCAGCTGTAACATGAACGTCTGGGTAGATTGAGAGAACGTGTTGAATATTGCGTTTCAATTTATTGATGAAACGCATGCGGTTTTTACCTTTTGTCGAAAGTTCGCCATAGCGAACCATAATTTCTGAATAAGTTAGCATGATTATATCTTTCGTTTTTTTTGATTAATGAGCCTGCAAATCTATGCTAGGCTTTATTGTAACTGAGGAATTTCAAAAATTCGCTCTTTAGATTCAATTTGAGTCCAGGTCTATCTCACTTTTTGCGTTTTGTTATAAACTTGCTTAAAGATAGTCAAGAATTGCTCTACCTGACTCATGTCATTGTCGTCATCTAGGCTGATTCGGACAGCCGTTTGGGCTTGCTTAGTTGGAACACCCATGGCAATCAAGGTTCCTGCTGGCTTACCTGCTTTAGAGGAACAGGCTGAAGTAGTCGAAATATAAATCTCATGCTCCTCAAAAGCATGAACCACAACTTCCCCTCGAACTCCCTTAATGCCAAAAGTAAGGATATTAGGCGCAAAGTCGTCACTCTTACCAGAAAAAATACTGATATCCTCATATTTATCCAACTCGTCATGAATGAGGTTACGCATAAGAGCAATCTTAGGAAGGGCTGTTTCTTCCTTATCCATGACTAATCGCAGAGCTTTTGCAGTGGCAGCGATGCCAGCCACATTCTCAGTCGTTGAACGCATATCTCCTTCTTGCCCCCCACCAGTTAGCAAGGGCTGTAGCTTCTTACCTTCCTTACGGTAAATAAATCCAACACCTCGAACACCGTGGAACTTATGACCTGAAAAGCTGGCAAAGTCAACGCGGTCAGTTAAATAGGTATCAGTCGGAATCTTACCAATAGCCTGCACCGCATCAACATGGAAAGCAATGGTCGGTTTATCAGCTAAAAGCTCAGAAATTGCTTGGATTGGCTGAATAGCGCCAATTTCATTATTGACAGCCATGACTGATACCAGAATAGTATCTGGGCGTAAAAGCGCAGCCAACTGATCCACATCCACAAAACCTTGAGAGGTTACTGGTGCGTAAGAAATCTCAAAACCATGTTGGCTCAGCCATTTTGCCGACTCCTTAACCGCTGGATGCTCAATGTCAGAGACAATGATGTGCTTGCCATAACGTTCTTTTTCAAAGGCCACCCCTTTAATGACCCAGTTGTCACTTTCGGTACCGCCTGAAGTGAATAGAATTTCATTAGATTTGACCCCAAGGAGATCAGCAATCTGCTTGCGACTAGCCTCCAAAATACGGCTGGCCTTGGTCCCAAGATTGTGCAAACTTGAGGGATTTCCAAAAATCTTGCTAGCGACTTCCTGATAGGTCCTTAAAGCCTCAGCATAAGGAATGGTCGTCGCAGAATTATCAAAGTATATCATATTATATCCTTCTAAAAAATCAATCGTTCTTATTATAACACATAATGGTTCAAAATCTTCATCTTTGAAATCTAGTTTTGAGTCGCATTTCTTAAGAGAAAGTTCTATAATAGAAAAACGAGTGGAGTAATCAATTTTTTAAGTAGAAACATACTAAAATCATTAAAAGGTAGTATACTTCACATAGTAACAATAACATATGTTAAACTGAAAACTGCTTAGGTCTGGGATGAAAAAAAATAGACGTTATAACTTGGAAACACAGTAAGTCTATTATCTTTTTTCTGCTTCTTCTAGGCTTTGCTATTTAATTTAGTAAAAGGAAGTTATTATGTCTCAAAATTATTCACGCCAAAACAAGAAAAAAACAAGCAAATCCAACACACACATTAAAACTGGTTTCACGGCCTTTCAAAAAACATTAGCATTTATTGGGTCTATCCTAAGTATTATCGTAGCTACTTTGACTATACGTAATGCTATCACAGGGGCAAATCAGAATAAAACTAACGACTCATCTTCAACAGGTTCTACCACCATTATTATCAAAGAAAAAGATAGCAACACAGAAGCTTCAGATTCTAATTCTGGATATGTTCAGGACAGCTCAATTCAAGAGAGTTCAGCAGATGCCAGCACAGATTCTTCAACTGAAAGCAGTCAAGCTCTTGAAAACCAAGACACAACTCCAGCAAGCACTGAACAAACATCAACTGAAGCCAGTTCATCTGAATCAACTCAATAGAATTATACTGAAATGACAATAGATACTGACACTATTTCTTGGATTCATTCATTTAAGGCCAACGGACGTCGTCCCGATCTGAAACGAATGAAAGTTTTGCTGGAAAAACTAGGTAATCCTCAAAAGACCTTTCCTGCCATTCACATTGTTGGCACCAATGGCAAGGGTTCTACAAGTAGCTATCTCCAACACATACTGACCAGCTCAGGTTACAAGACAGGGACCTTCACTTCACCTTATATTCATCATTTTAATGAGCGAATTTCTATAGACGGAAAAGACATTTCTGACCATGACTTGGACCAGACAGTCCAGCAGATTAAGCCTATTATTGAAAATCAAGATATTATTGCCAAATTTGGTAAAGTTACCGAATTTGAACTGGTAACCTTGATTATGTTTCACTATTTTGCCACAATTAATCCCGTTGACATTGCCATTATTGAAGCTGGGATTGGCGGCAGTTACGACTCAACCAATGTCTTTAGACCGCTGGCTCTCGTCTGCCCCTCTATCAGTTTTGATCACCAGGACACGCTTGGTGACACACTGACAAAAATCGCTGAGCACAAGGTGGGTGCACTGAAAAAGCAAGTCCCCTTCATTTTCGGTCCAGTGACAGAGGAAGTCCGCCAAGTCTTCTATCAAAAAGCCAGAGAACTAGCTAGTCCAACCTATGAACTTGGACAGGATTTTCATCTTTTGGAAAATGGCAGAGCTTTTGATTTTGTTTACCAAGACCAGACTATTTCTCAAATCGAGCTAGCCATGTTAGGACAACATCAGAAAGCTAACGCATCTTTGGCAGCCATGACAAGCCTTATCCTAGCTCCGCTATTTCCCAAAATATCAACCGAACATGTCAAAAAGGGTCTGGAAAATACACACTGGCCGGGCAGAACGGAGCTGATAAGGGACAATCTCATGCTGGATGGCGCCCACAACGAAGACTCCATCGCCAAGCTGGTCCAAGTCCTAAAATCTCAGTTTAGTGACCGCACCATTCATGTGCTCTTTGCCGGAATCGGTCGAAAACCACTGGATAAAATGCTAGAGCAACTTGCTGATTTTAATCTAGCTATAACTAGCTTTGATTTTTACGAAGCAAGACCGCTGGAGCTATATCCAGATAAGTATGCCAAGGTAGAAGATTTCAGAGACTGGCTGAACCAAGCAGAATCTTCTGAAGACTTTTTTGTCCTAACAGGATCACTATACTTTATCTCACAAGTTCGCAATTATCTCTTATCAGAAAAATAGAACCAGCTCAAATCCAAAATGATTTGAGCTGATTTTGTGTTTTAAACTTTTGAGGCGATGACTTTATACTCAATGAAAATCAAAATTAAAGGGAGCATGCCGATGCAAACTAGCCTGATGATAGGTAAGAAGGCTTAATAATCTATCATTTTGATTTTCGAAGAGTATTATTCAAATTATTTGAGTAAAGCCCCTGTACAAATATTGAGATTAACGCATGGTTACAAACTCTTCAGCTCCCGTCGGATGAATAGCTCAAAAGATTTGGGGAACCTTTTGAGGAGGAAGGGATTGACCTTCCTTTTTTTCAATAGAGGCTATTCAGACAAGGAAAAAGGAAGGTTTGAAATATATTACTGACCTGTAGCTACTTTTCTTAACGCATGGTTACAAACTCTTCGGCTCCCGTTGGATGAATAGCTACCGTATTATCAAAATCTTCCTTGGTTGCTCCCATTTTGATTGCAACTGCGAAGCCTTGAATCATTTCGTCAACGCCGTAGCCTATACCGTGGAGACCAACGATTTTTTCGTCTGGTCCTTGTGTGACTAATTTCATCTTGCAGGCTTGGCGATGGCTAGTTACGGCTGTATACATAGACGTAAAAGTTGAGCGATAAACCTTGATATCATCTTGACCATATGTTTCAATAGCAGCTTCTTCGGATAACCCAACCGAGCCAATGGCTGGATGGCTAAAGATAACGGTTGCCACATCCTTGTAGTCCATTTTTGCATTTGGTTTGTTGTTAAAGAGGCGCTCTGACAATTGGCGGCCTGCCTTAACAGCAACTGGCGTCAACTCGAGCTTCCCGTTCACATCGCCAAGGGCATAAATGCCTTCAACATTGGTATTTTCAAATTCATCGGTTGCAATAAAACCTTTTTGATTTAGAGCAACGCCAGTTTTTTCCAAACCATAACCTGTCACATTTGGACCACGCCCAATGGCCCAGATAAGTGTATCAACTGTGTAGCTCTGGCCATTTTCCAAAACTAAAGTCAAACTGTCATCATCATTTTTGATGACTTCTTTGGGAATAGCAAAGCTGTGTAGGTTTGGACCATCTTCTTTCATGCCATCAACTAGGGTTTCAACGATTTCCTTATCAAAGGTTCTTAGCGGGCGCTCTTTTCTGACAAAGAGATGCGTCTCACTTCCAAGTGAATGAAGCACACCTGCAAGTTCAACAGCGATATAACCAGCACCTACAACTGCTGTACGTTTAGGTACAGCATCCAGTTCAAAGAAACCATCAGAAGTGATACCATACTCAGCACCAGGAATGTCAGGATAGAGTGCATGTCCACCTGTTGCAATGAGAATATGGGGAGCTGTGTAAAGTTGCCCAGCCACTTCTACCGTGTGAGCATCTACAAAAGTAGCATAATCATAGATACGTTCGACGCCATTACCATCAAAGCCACGTTCATAAGAGGCATGAATGCGATCAATGTAGGCTTGACGATTTGCTTTTAACGTTTCAAAGTTAAAGGCTTCAGTCTTGACATCAAAACCATAGTCTTTAGCATATGTATTGATGGTTTCAGCAACCTGAGCTCCGTACCACATGACTTTTTTAGGAACACAACCTAGATTGACGCAAGTACCCCCAACCTCTTTGCCTTCAAATAAAATAACTTTTGCACCATGCATTGCTGCACGATTTGCACTAGCAATTCCACCAGAACCGCCACCGATTACAATATAATCATATTCTTTTACCATTGAATTAACTCCTGAATTTATGATAAAACGACTCTACCACAAAACAATGCGATAGACAAGAAATGTGTACCAATCGGCACACAATTTAAAGAGATAATGATTTAGCTCTCCCTTTATAAACTTTCAGCAAATTTTCGTTTGATAAAGTCTGCTGAGTTAGCTAACTTTTCTTCCTCTTCCTTTGGAAGACTCAATATAACCTGCTCAACGATACCATGACGACCAACAATGGCAGGATAGCTCAGGTAAGTATCCAGTGGTTCATAGTAATTGGACACCGGTAATTCTTCATGACTATCAGACACAACTGCTAAGGCCAGACGAATGGCTGCGCTGGCAATACCATAGCTGGTGTATTTTTTACCATAAAATACAGTATGCCCGCCAATTATGACTTCATGGGCAATGACTTCAAGTTCTTCTGAACTGGCAAATTTTGAAATAGGCTGGCCCTTGATACGAACTTGGCTCCAAGCCGTAAACTGGGAATTCCCATGTTCACCCAATTATAGCCGTAAACACTACGAGCATCAATGCCAAATCGTTCCGAGACAGCACGTTTCATGCGAGCCGTATCAAGCAATGTTCCTGTTCCAATCACACGCTCTTTGGGTAGACCAGAATAGTGCTGATAGAGGCTAGTCACGACATCTACAGGATTGGAAATAGCAATGATAATTCCTTTAAAACCAACGGACTTCAATTTCTCAGCGACAACTGGAACTTCCTTAGCTGTAAAAGGGAGTTCAGCAAAGCGATCCGCATTTGGATTATCTTGCAGAGTGATATTGCCCAAGGCAGAAATAACAATATCCGCATCAGCCAATGCCTCGTAATCATTAACAATAATATTAGCATGCTGGTTGAGGTTGGCTGCAGCATCAGTGAAATCTACCGCATCGGCTGTCACTTTCTTTTCATCAATATCAATCAAAACGTAATCGTCAAAAGCACCCTGTACTATCAAACCATGTGCAACTGTTGAACCAACATGTCCCATTCCAATAATTCCGACTTTGCGTGACATATGTTTACCTCCGACTTATCCAATGTTTTACTCTTTGAAAATCATAATGATACATCGTTAAGCTTCCTCGCCTAACTCCAGGTATGTCTTTGTAAGCTTGCCTTGTCTAATTTTGATTTTCTTTAAGTATTAGTCTTATTATACTCTTTCTTCTTTAAATTACTAGACAGAAAAAAGCTGGAAAAAACCAGCTTCTTTAACAGATTAACTGACAAGACAGAAAACATTAATTTAAATCTTGTAGAGGTCCAAAAACGATTTTTTCGATGTCTGCCAAATAAACTGACAAAGCCTGTTGAGCTTCAACGTAGGATTTCAATACTGGATTAGCTTCAATCTTAGCTCCCATCCCTTGAATAGCAACTTGGTCTTCGTCACTTGGCATTTGACCCGCCTGCATTTTCATATAGAGTCCTTGTTGAAATGACATGAATTCATCCAAAAGGGCTTTTGCCTCAGCATCAGCATCAATTTTAGCCTTCTGTTCAACAACTGTTTGGTATTCAGGAAGGGCGCGGATGCCACGTTCCAATTCATTTGCTAAATCATAAATATTTGACATAATAACTCCCTTTTAATTAATAGTAACTTTATAGTTTGTATTTTCTGCGATAACCTTTTGCGCATGCTCCAGGTCTTTGGCATTTTTAAAAGAAATCTGAAGGATACCGAAGCTATCTTCACGATTTTCTTCATTGATATGAATATTGACCAAGGATGTTCCGCGAAGCAATTCCAAGATTTGCAAAATAACATCTTCTTCATCGGGAACATCTACAAAAAGATCAAAGCTGCTCTCGACACCACCACGCTTGTGAATTTCCATTTCTTTCCGAGTCAGCCGGGCATTATTGAAATAGTTCCAAATCCCGTCTTCATCCTCCTGGGAAATAAGCTCCGCTATGCTGTCTAATCGGTCTTTAAAGTCAGCAATTCGTTCCAAAACAGCTTCCTTGTTGGTCACCAGAATACTGGTCCACATACCAGGCTCACTCTCAGCAATACGGGTCATGTCACGAAAACCACCAGCAGCGAAACGATTGGTCATTTCATGGGTATTTGCATAATCCCCGGCCTGCTCCATAAGACTGGCTGACAGGATATGAGGAAAATGGGAAATCTGACTGGTCACACGGTCATGCTCTGCTGCATCAATCTGGATGAAACGGGCGTGCAAACCTGACAAGACATCTTCCAACTCCGAAATCGTTTCCGTTTTCGTTAAAGTACTTGGTGTGAAGATGTAATAGGCATTTTCAAAGAGGTTAACATCTGCTGCAATTGCTCCTGATTTGTGAGAACCTGCCATGGGATGGGAACCTACAAACTGGACAGGACGACCTGTTAGGTACTTTTCTGCAGCATCTACAATTTCTCCCTTGGTTGAGCCAGCATCTGTAATGATGACATTGGTCTTGAGCTCCATTGTTGCCAAATCTTTTAAGAAATTAACGGTCTGCTTAATGGGAACAGTCAATATAATGACATCCGCTAGACCAGCAAATTCCTTGAAATCATTTGTAGCCTCATCAACAATTCCCCGCTCCAAGGCGATTTCACGCGATTTGTCGGAGCGATTATAGCCTAGAACCTTATAATTTGGGTGATTACGCTTGATACCAAGCGCAATGGACCCACCGATAAGTCCCAGTCCAGCTATATAAATAACTTTTTCTTCCATGCATACTCCAATCTATCGCTGACTAAAGGGCTCTGCTATTTCCCAAAAAATCAAAATCTTGGAAAAGAAAATAAAGCTTTCCAAGGCTGATTTTGTCTTAAAAATTCTTAACATAGTCACGGTGCTTGGCAACCGCTTCTTTAAGCTCTTCCATATTATCTGAAGAGAATTTTTCAAGGATTTCAGTGGCAACCACTGTAGCCACAACCGATTCCATGACAACACCTGCTGCAGGCAAGGCCGTAGGATCTGAACGCTCCACTGTTGCCTTGTAAGGTTCATGTGTTTCAATATCAACCGACATGAGTGGTTTGTAGAGGGTTGGGATAGGCTTCATAACCCCACGAATAACTAAAGGCTGACCGTTAGTCATACCACCTTCAAAACCACCAAGATTGTTGGTACGGCGAGTGTAACCTTCTTCTGGAGACCAAAGGATTTCATCCATAACCTCAGAGCCACGAAGGTAGCCATCTTTAAAGCCAAGACCAAATTCAACACCCTTAAAGGCATTGATAGAAACGACTGCTTGAGCTAGCTTGGCATCCAATTTCTTATCCCATTGAACATAGGAACCAAGACCTACTGGTACACCGCCAACAACGGTTTCAACGACACCACCGATAGTGTCACCTTCTTTTTTAATCTGGTCAATATAGTCCTTGATTTCTTGTTCACGTTCTTGATTAACAACAGAAATTTCAGACTTGCTGGCTAATTCCTTGATTTGAGATACCGTCAAACCATCTGCGACATCCACTTCTTTACCACCAAAGACAACCACATGATTGGCAATCTCAATATCAAGCTCTGCCAAAATGCGTTTGGCTACCGCCCCAACTGCCACGCGCATGGTTGTTTCACGGGCAGATGAACGCTCAAGAGAATTACGCAAATCATCAAAGCGATACTTCATGCCACCAACAAGATCAGCGTGTCCTGGACGCGGATGGGTAATCTTACGCTTGGTTTTCAAACGGTCTTCGATATCCTCTGCTGACATAATGTCCAACCATTTTTGATGGTCCTTATTGATAACATCCATAGTAATTGGAGCACCTGTCGTCTTACCGTGGCGGACACCAGATGTAAAGACTACTTGGTCAGTTTCAATCTTCATACGGCCACCACGACCATAGCCACCCTGACGACGCTTCAAATCAATATTTATGTCCTCAGCAGTCAAAGGAAGACCTGCTGGAACACCTTCAATAATGGCCGTCAAACGCGGCCCGTGCGATTCACCTGCTGTCAAATATCTCATTTATTTCTCCAAGTATTCTTTCATTTCTTCAAGTGGTATTTGGTTAATAGCTGCGCTTCCTAATTCAGGAACGATGACAGTCTTAATAGAGTTTCCTCTAGCCTTTTTATCGTGTGTTAGCGCTGCATATAAATCATCAACGTGCCATGGCTCATGAGCAGTTGGCAGACCATATTTAGCACACATGGCCTCAATTTGATCAGTGATGCCAGCCGGCATAAGACCTTTTTTCTCAGCAACACGAGAAATCTGTACCATACCAATAGCGACAGCTTCGCCATGCATGACTTTACCATACCCAGCTGTCTGCTCAATTGCATGTCCAATTGTGTGTCCAAAATTCAAATACATGCGAAAACCGCCTTCGAATTCGTCTTCGACAACAATTTTTCTTTTAACATTGCAAGAATGATAAATAATCTGCTCTGCATTTTCCAGAATAGATTGAGGTTTGCCATCCAGTTTTTCAAGTAGATCCCAAAGTTCTACATCGTCTATAAGGCCATATTTGACAACTTCTCCCATGCCCTCAATCAGCTCGCGTTCACCTAAAGTTACAAGGACATCTGGGTCAATTAAGACACCTTTTGGTTGAGTAAATGTTCCAACAATATTCTTTGCTTTTGGCGTATTGACACCTGTTTTACCGCCAATAGAAGAGTCTACCTGTGCCGTTAGGCTTGTTGGAATTTGAAGGAAAGGAATTCCCCTCATATAGGTTGAAGCCACAAATCCAGCCAAATCTCCAACGACACCGCCACCGAGTGCAACTATGCCATCGCTACGGGTCATATTATTCTCAATCAAGAAATCATAGGCTTTATTTACTGTCGTTAAATTCTTAGAAGCTTCGCCTTCTAAAAATTCAAACAAAATCACTTCAAATCCAGCTTCTTCCAAGCTTGATTTCACTTGATTAGCATAAAGATCTCCAACATGATTGTCTGTTATGATCGCAATCTTCTGACAATTCCAAATAGAACGAGCCCACTCACCTACTTTTGTAAGGGAACCTCGTTCAATAAGGATGTCGTAAGGATTTGTACTTAAATCAACATGTAATTTCATATTCGATACAAAGGGTATTGAAACTAAGATTACTAAGTTTTCTCATAATCTGTCGTATTTTCTGGACAGAAAGTGTCAGAGCGACTTTAAGTTAATATCGTTGCTCCTACCTTAGTTTATTACCCGTGTTCAACTAGTTTGCTAGCTAAACGCTCCTTTCCTTCTTATTCAAATTAAACTTATTTGTACTTCTTCTCTAGTTCTTTCCAAATCTCATCACTTGGCATTTCCTGACCTGTCCATGCCTCAAAAGCTTCTGCTGCTTGGAAAAGAAGCATTCCCAATCCATTGATAGCTTTAAGTCCACGGCTACGCGCTAACTTTAAAAATGGTGTTGCAAATGGTTGATAGATGACATCAGCTACTTGGAGATTTTCAGGGAAAGTCATATCTTCGCTAACAATCATAGATTTTCCATCCATACCAACACTAGTAGCATTGACAAAAAGATCTGAAACTAGAACTTTTTCCTGAATTAGCACTAAATCTTCTACTGGAAAAACCTCAATAGCGACACCTGTCTTTTGAGTTAATTCTTTAGCTTTGGCTTTAGTTTCTTCTAAAAAATCCGTCTGATTAAAGATATTAATCTTTTGAGCACCGTTTAGAGCAGCTTGTGTAATTAAGGCAGTTGCCGCGCCGCCTCCACCAAGAATAGTCATGACTTTATCTTTGACTTCAAAAGCAGCAAATTTTTCTAAACTTTTGAAAAAACCAATTCCATCTGTATTGTGACCAATCAGCTTGCCATCACGATTGATAACAGTATTAACAGCCCCAATCAATTGTGCAGAATCTGTCAATTCATCCATATATTGGATGACAGTCTGCTTATATGGCATAGAAACATTGATTCCCCACATATCATAGCGACGGATATTCTTGACTGTTTCTTCCAAGTCTTCCTCAGGAATGTCCCAAGCTACATAAACACCGTTGATACCTAACTTATCAAAGGCATAATTATGGATAAAAGGAGAAATAGAGTGCTTAATTGGTCTCGCAACAACCGCTCCTAATCTAGTATGTCCATCAATCTGCATCAAGTACCTCCCTGATTTTTTTCATATCTGACAATGCAATCTGACCTGGAGCACTGGCTTGCTCGAGACTTGCAAATGTCCAGCATGAGCCAACGACATCACCAGCTAAACGAGAAATCTTTCCAAGTTTTCCCATAGACATAGTCGCATATTTTTGTTCTGGATTGAGTGCTTTAAAACCACGAGTATAATTCATCAAATCCAAGACATCTTGCTCACTTTTTGGCATCACTGCAATTTTAACCACTCTTGGAGCAAGAGCAGTTAACTCAGAAAAAGCTTCCATCAAATTTTCTGGCGTTTCTTGGAAATTATGATAAGAAAGCACCAAATTAGGATATTCCAACATTTGTTGGAAAGCTTCCATATGAGAAAAATATTCAAAATCGATATAGTCTGGATTGAAAATGGCATTGACATCCTTTATTAACTGGACATACTCTTCATCAGTCAGACTAATATGACCGCCTTCTTTATCTGTTCTAAGGGTAAAGATGACTTCTCTTCCTGCGAATTTTTCAAAAATAGCAGGTGCAACTGTCATAATGGCATCTTTTGGCAGAAAATCTGCGCGCCATTCGATGATGTCAACATCTTCATATTTGGAAAGATCTATTGCTTGAGCCTCTTCTAAATTTCGAGGCATAATAGGAACTACTATTTTCATTGATTAACCTTTATTGTATAAACTTTTAAATAATTACTGCTGACATCAGCTGGGTTAGTGGCAAAATCGCCTGGAAGTTGTTTTAAGTCAATATAGCTATGCTTTATTGAACCAAAACCTTTCTCAAGTTGCTTTTTAAATTGTTCAACTGTCATATTAGCAGCATTGGTAGATGCTATAATAGTCCCTTTAGGGTTTAATAATTCAACAGCTTGAGCAATTAATTTATGGTAGTCTTTAACTACTGAGAAAGTTTGTTTTTTATTTCGAGCAAAACTTGGTGGATCAATAACAATAACATCGAATTTTAAATCTTTACGCTTAGCGTATTTAAAATATTCAAATACATCCATCACGATAAAACGATGGTTATCGGTTGGAAGACCATTAGCATCAAAGTGTGCCTGAGATAATTCACGTGATCGTTTTGCTAAATCTACTGAAGTTGTCTCCGAGGCTCCGCCCATAGCTGCCGCTACAGAGAAGGCTGCTGTATAGGAAAACATGTTTAAAACTGTTTTTCCAAGCGCAAGCCCATTGACCAAAGAATCACGAACTTCATGCTGATCAAGAAAAATCCCTGTCATCAAACCATCATCCATAAAGACTGAATAGCGAACGCCATTTTCCAGAATAGTAAATGTGTCTGGTGCTTCCTGACCATATAAATGTGCTGATTCATAGTCTAAGCCTTTGAACCTAATCTTTTCATAGCCACCTTTAATCTCTGGATAAACTGTTTGAAATGCATCAACAATTACTGCGCTAAGATTGTATACAAATGGGTTATACCAAGAAAGCAAAGCATAATCACCATACAAATCAATAGTCAGTCCACCAAAATTATCGCCATCTTGGTTGAAAACGCGATAAGCAGATGTCAGATCTGATTTTTCATAGGAATGTCTTTTCTGTCTAGCTTGTTGAAATAATGCAACAAAGTACTCCTTAGTCAAGTCCAGAGATTGATTCGAGAGAAACCAACCAATCCCTTTATTTTGATTTGAGAGATAAGCAGTACCTAAAAACTGTCCTTTCGAGTTATGTAGGTTTACCAATTCATCACCGCCTGTTACATTTTGAAAATCACGACCATCCAATAATTGGATACCTCGTCTAATTTTCTTCTCAGCTAAATGATCCACATATAGTTTTTTCATAACCCCTATTATAACAGAAATCATGGTATTTTGCCAAATTTGCTTGAAAGTGCTTTATTTGCACTTTTCCATTGAGTTACAAATTTAAATTTATGATATAATTTAGATTGAGATTTTGTCTTTTAGGAAAAAAACAGTAAGGAAATTTTATAGTGAAAAAAATAAAAGATTTTGTCCTTCATGTTATACACACACGACTGGGCTTCATTATGACGCTCCTGCTAATCTATTGGTTAAAGACCATGTGGGCTTATCATGCCGATTTTAGCCTCGATTTAGGAAACCCATATCAAGTTTTTCTCTCCCTTATTAATCCAATCCCTATTGGATTGCTTCTACTTGGGATAGGACTTTATATCAAGAAAACTAAGCCATTCTATATAGTAACTTGGATTATCTATGCTATTATCAATATTCTTTTAATTGCTAATTCTATTTACTATCGAGAATTTTCTGATTTCATTACCGTCAGTGCCATGTTGGCCAGCAGTAAGGTTTCAGCGGGTCTAGGTGATTCTGCACTGAACTTACTAAGGGTTTGGGATATCTTTTATATATTAGATTTTCTCCTGCTCTTGATTTATTTCATTTGGAAAAAAGTTAAGAAGTTAGATGCTTTCAAGCTAGATACAAGACCATTTAATAAGAGAGCAAGTTTTGCAATCACTGCTCTGTCCGCCTTGACTTTTTCAATCAATCTCTTTTTAGCAGAAATTGATCGCCCCGAACTATTAACACGTGGTTTTTCCAACACTTATGTCGTAAGAGCTCTAGGTCTGCCAGCTTTTACTGTCTATAGTGGTAATCAAACTTACCAAGCCCAAAAGGAACGTAATCAGGCGACAGCTGAAGAACTCGTTCAAGTCAAAGAATATGTTTCTGAACATTATGCTGCTCCAAATGAAAAGTATTTTGGTATCGCTGAGGGTAGAAATGTATTCATGATTCATTTGGAAAGTTTCCAACAGTTTTTAATTGATTATAAACTCCAGATGGATGGTCAAGAATATGAGGTTACACCCTTCATTAACTCTCTTTACCATTCAAACAGTACTATCGCATTCTCAAACTTCTTCCATCAAGTTAAGGCTGGAAAAACTTCAGATGCTGAGACTTTAATGGAAAACTCCCTCTTTGGCCTCAATAGCGGTTCCTTCATGGTTAACTATGGTGGTGAAAATACTCAGTTTGCAGCTCCAAATATTTTAGCTCAAAATGGTGGTTATACAAGCGCTGTCTTCCACGGAAATGTGGGTTCATTCTGGAACAGAAATAATGCCTATAAACAATGGGGTTATGATTACTTCTTCGATTCAAGTTATTTTTCTGAACAAGATGATACAAACTCTTTCCAATATGGTCTAAACGATAAGTATATGTTTGCTGATTCTATTAAATACTTAGAGCACATGCAGCAACCATTCTATACTAAGTTTATTACTGTCAGCAACCACTATCCCTATACAAGTCTAAAAGGTGAGGCAGAAGAGGAAGGTTTCCCATTAGCTCAAACTGATGATGAAACCATTAACGGTTATTTTGCTACTGCAAATTACCTCGATGCTGCTCTAAAATCATTCTTTGAATACCTAAAAGCGACTGGTCTTTATGACAATTCTATCTTTGTTCTCTACGGAGACCATTACGGTATCTCAAATTCTCGTAATACTAGCCTGGCTTCTTTATTGGGCAAGGATTCCGAAACATGGACAGAATACGATAATGCTATGCTCCAACGCGTCCCTTATATGATTCATATTCCTGGATATACAGAAGGATTTATCAGTGATACTTTCGGTGGTGAGGTTGACTCACTTCCAACTCTCCTCCATATCTTAGGGATTGATACAAGCAACTATGTTCAACTTGGACAAGACTTGCTATCACCTGACAATCAGCAAACAGTCGCATTTCGTACCTCTGGAACCTATGTCACACCAGAATATACAAGTTACAGTGGTCGTCTCTACTATACACAAACAGGTTTAGAATTAACCAATCCAGATGAAGAGACATTGGAAAAAACTAAAGAAATCCGCGCTGCTGTTTCTAAGCAATTATCTGTTAGCGATCAAGTTCAAACTGGGGATTTACTCCGATTTGACACTGATAATGGCTTGAAAACTGTTGATACTACAGCTATCTCATATACTAAATCACTTAGTGCTATGAAAGCTATCGAAAAAGAATTAGGATCAGAATCAACTAGCTTATTCTCAAAATCTGGAAATAAGAGTACAGTTGATTTATTCCAAGCTCCAAGCTACTTACAACTACATGAATCAGATAGCACTGAATCTAGTGATAACAAAACAGAAACCAGTCAGTCTAGTTCTTCTGAAGAAGATTCCAACAAACAATAATATAAAACACGTTTCAGAAAAAACTGAAGCGTGTTTTGTTATTAACAATAATCATTTTTACAGACAAGTTTGCTTTTTCAATCATTCTTCTCGCTATTTGGAAATACTCAATGAAAATCGGACTAGATAAACTGACATTAGCACACTAGGCTGATGGAGCTATTGATAAACTAAAAACTTATCTTTATATTTTCGAAGAATACAGATATATTGAGCTACAATTTTTTTAAAACAAAAAGAGTTGAGAAAACTCAACCCTCTAGTTATTATTTACCAAGTTTAGCTTTAGCTGCATCTGCAAGAGCTGTAAAAGCTGCTGCATCGTTAACTGCCAAGTCAGCAAGCATTTTGCGGTTAACTTCGATTTCAGCCAATTTCAAACCATGCATCAATTGTGAGTATGACAAGCCGTTCATACGAGCTGCCGCATTGATACGAGTGATCCAAAGTTTGCGGAAGTCGCGTTTTTTCTGACGACGGTCACGGTATGCATAGTAGTATGAGTTCATTACTTGTTCTTTTGCAGTACGGAACAAGATGTGTTTTGCACCATAGTAACCTTTAGCTAATTTAAGAATACGTTTACGACGTTTGCGTGATACAACGCCACCTTTAACACGTGCCATTTATATTTTCCTCCAAATAGTTCTCTAAAATCTAATTATGCTCAACACTAACGATTAGCGCATTTGTGTAAGCATTGCTTTAATACGTTTGAAATCTCCAGCATTTACCATTCCTGCTTTACGAAGATGACGACGTTGTTTTTTAGTTTTTCCGTGGAAACGGTGTGATGTAAAGGCACGGAAACGTTTCAATCCACCAGAACCTGTACGTTTAAAACGTTTAGCTGATGCGCGGTGTGTTTTTTGTTTTGGCATTTTAGAATTCTCCTCTTAAAATATAGTTAACTAGACAATTATTTCTTGTCAGGAATTGGTGCAAGTTGCATAAACATTTGGCGACCATCCATCTTAGCTCTTTGCTCGATAATGGCGATATCTTGAGTTGCCTCCGCAAAATCTGCAAGTACCTTAGCTCCAATTTCTTTATGAGTAATCATACGTCCTTTAAAACGAATAGAAACTTTAACTTTGTTACCTTTTTCAAGGAACTTACGACCGTTACGAAGTTTTGTTTCAAAGTCACCTTTGTCGATAACTGGGCTGAGACGAACTTCTTTTACAGTCACAACGCTTTGTTTTTTACGTTGTTCTTTTTGTTTCTTTTGATACTCAAATTTGAACTTACCGTAGTCCATAATTTTCGCAACAGGCGGTGTAGCTTGCGGTTGGATTAAAACCAAGTCGACATTTGCCTTATCTGCGAGAGCTTGAGCCTCTGAAAGTGGCTTAATGCCTAATTGTTCACCTTCAAGACCAATTAAACGAACTTCGCGGACACGAATTTCGTCGTTAATGAATAGATCTTTCTTAGCTATGATCTTCACCTCTTCATTTTTTTAGAGAAAAACGAAAGCGGACCTGATAAATCAAGCCCGCACACATTCATAATATTCCTAATGGAATCTTGACATGTTGGGCCAGACAACCTTAGTCGCAAGGCGAGAAGTTCTCACTTCTGCTTTTCTCATTGTTAATAGTATAACAGGAGATTTACCCTCTGTCAATAATTTTCTCCGCTTTTTCTTGAATAAATTTTACAACACCTTGAATGTCTACTCCAGTAGTATCAAAAGTGATGGCATCATCAGCTGCTTTTAGCGGTGATACTTTGCGATGACTATCTTTATAATCACGCGCAGCAATCTCTTCTTTTAAAGTTTCGAAATCTGTTTCAATTCCTTTTTCTTGGTTTTCTTTAAAACGGCGCTCTGCTCTTTCCTCAACAGAAGCAATCAAGAAAATCTTTAGTTCTGCGTCTGGTAAAACAACTGTACCAATGTCGCGTCCATCCATTATGATGGCTCCCTTGCTTGCAATACGTCTTTGTTGATTAACAAGTTCTTGGCGAATTTCAGGAAGTGCTGCAACCCATGATACATTGTTAGTCACATCATTTTGTCTGATAGCTAAGGTAACGTCTTGATCTCCAAGAAAAACAGTTTGACTTCCATCTTCAGCACGCCCAAAAGAGATTGGTGACTCTGAAAGCAAAGTCAAGATAGCTTCTACATCTTTATCTTTTAAATCATTTTGCAGAGCAAGATAAGTTGCACAACGATACATAGCTCCAGTGTCTAAATAAGTATAGCCAAGATTTTTAGCGATAATCTTGGCTACCGTACTTTTTCCACTAGAGGCTGGTCCATCAATAGCAATTTGAATTGATTTCATAATTCCTCTTCTTCTAATTTATATAAACAGCATCACCAGGGTTGGCATACCAATAACCCATTGTCATATGTTCAGGATTCAGTTCTTGTAGCTGTTCTACGCTGATTCCAGCTCGAGCAGCAATTGATGCAGCCCCTTCACCAGGCAAAACCGTAATGGTTTCGCCACGAGCTTGTGATGAGGATGCTTCTTCACTTTCAGACTCTGACTCAGAGTCTTCTTCAACTTTAACTTCTTCTTTACTTTCTTCTGTCTCAGTTGCTACACTGCTTGAAGGTGCACCATAAAAAACCGATGTTTCCTCAGCTCTATTACTGCCGCCATTTGAAGTGTAAAAAACTACAAACAGAATAGCTAATACAATAACAAAGAATGCTGCCAATAAAGCCGTTAAGAAAGGTGTTGTAAACACTCTATTTCTTGACTTTCTTGCCAAACCACCTTCCTTATTATCCACCATCTTTGTTGTCCATGGTTTTTTTGCCATGATTTCCCCCTTGTTAAATCAATTAATCCGTATTACAATATTACTATGAAAGTCTCACTTATTCCAGAAAAATGTATCGCTTGTGGCCTTTGCCAAACCTATTCTGAACTTTTCGACTATCAAGACGATGGTATTGTCAAATTTACTGATAGTGACGATTTAACAAAAGACATCTCAGATAGTGATGTTGATGCACTCTTAGCAGTGAAAAATTGTCCGACCAAAGCTCTTACAATCTCGTAGGAGCTTTTTTGTCGTCCTTATAAAATTCAAAATAATCCAATCCTGTGAAATTATCAATCAAATCAACTTCTCCCCTAAAATCAGGGTGAACAGCCAAAGCATCTAAAAAGTACTTTTTAGGCCATTTACGCATGTAAAAGATGCGCTTAGGTTGATTTTTAATAACCAAGGTTATATTTGACTTAGTAACTTCCACTTTTTGAATTTGAGCAATGGCAACCTTGGATTTTCTAAAAAAATTCAAGGATACAATGTTTAATTTTCCATTTTCATCGATAACAAAATAGCGATGGAAACCTGATCCAAAAAGAACAATAAAGATTCCAAATAGAATAAATACTTGGCTCGGAATCTTTGTTCGTTCGAACAAGAGCGACAAGGCAATAAATATCGGTGTAAATGTTAGAGACCAATAAATAATTGACCAAGATAATTCTGGTTGCCAGTGATATCTCATTTTACCAAATAATTTAATCATCAAGATACCCCCTGTTAGCTCTATTTTAGCATATTTCTATATTTTTTTCTTAAACTATTTTAAGATTTTGCAATACCAATAATAACATCAACGGCTTTTTCCATAGTTTGTAGACTGACAAACTCAAAACGCCCGTGCATGTTCTCACCACCAGCAAAAAGGTTTGGTGTTGGTATCCCCATGAATGAGATTTTAGAACCATCTGTTCCACCTCGAATCGGCTCGATTACTGGTTCGATATCAAGATTTTCCATTACTTTTTTGGCGATTTCAATTGGTGTCATGTCTTTTTCAATAACTTTTTTCATATTGTAGTATTGATCAGTTAACTTAACAAGAACACGCTCGCTTCCAAGTTCCTCATTCATCTTATTTGCGATTTCTTGGACAAAAGCTTTGCGATTTTCAAAAGAGGCATCTTCAAAATCACGAATAATATATGAACTAAATGCCTGATCTACCGAACCACCCATACCATGAAGGTGATAGAAACCTTGATAACCGTCGGTTTTTTCAGGACGGTCTGCTACTGGCAATTGGTTGTGGAAGTCAATGGCTAATTGCAGAGCATTAATCATTTGATCCTTAGCAGTTCCAGGATGGACATTTCGGCCCATGAAGTCAATATCAAGAGCTGCTGCACTAAAGGTTTCATATTGGAGTTCCCCAAGTGGTCCGCCATCTACCGTATAGGCAAAGTCAACATCAAAGTCTTCTACATCAAATTTATTAGCACCGATACCGATTTCTTCATCAGGTCCGAATCCCACTCGAATGTCACCGTGTTTGATTTCAGGATGGGCTACTAAATATTCTATAGCCGTCATAATTTCAGCGATACCTGATTTATCATCTGATCCGAGGAGTGTTGTCCCATCAGTTGTAATCAAAGTCTGACCATGGTAGTTATTCAGATTTGGAAATTCTTCTGGAAGAAGTGAAAATCCAGATTGTCCAAGCTTAATTTCGCCACCTTCATATGATTCAATGATTTGTGGATTAACTCCTTCAGCGTTGAAATCTGCTGTATCCATATGTGCAATAAACCCAATTTTGCGCGTTTTACTGCTATCATTTGACGGTAATGTACCAACAAGATATCCATTTGACGATAAATAGTGAACATCTTGCAAACCGACTTTTTCCATTTCAAGTTTTAAGACATTGAGAGCAAAGTCAACTTGACTTTGTGTAGACGGTGTTGTTGTGCTTTCTGCATCACTACGTGTATTAACTTTAACGTATGTTAGAAAACGATCCAACAGGTTTTCATATGACATAAATAATTTTCCTATGAGTCATTGTGTCCTTGTAAACAAATTACTTCGAACAACTCGCTCAACTGTTTTCCTTTCACTTTCTTATTGTTAGCGTACCTTTTCCAATAGAAAAAAATACGGGAATAATATCATTAGTATTATATCAAAAAAACAGCCTTTTGGGCTGTTTTTCAATGCTATTTTACAGAAGATTTGAGATAAAATCTTAAATCAAAATTTAGATAAAACCTGTGTAAAACTTTGAATATTACTACTATTCTTAAAGCTATTCTGCAGCATACCAGCCAATGCCTTCATCACGCCAACCTAATTTGACAAGGTAATCACGTTCAGATGCTGACAGTGTGTAGTGATGGCTCCCTGCTTTTTTAGCGTTTGGATTGTAAACACGATAAACAGGTTTATCGCCACCCGAATACCAATTAACACCTTCATATTTCCATCCTACTTTCACAAGATAATCACGCTCTCCTACTGAAGTTGTGTAATGGTGATCCCCAGCATTAGGGTTGTAGAGGCGATAAACTTCTGCTCCATTTGTTGGAGCTTGCCAGCCAATGCCTTCATCACGCCAGCCAATTTTACGCAGGTTATTTCGTTCTGAAACTGTACTTGTGTAGAAATGCTCTCCAGAATTTGGATTATACAAACGATACATCGGTGCTATGTTTTCTAGAATAGTTACCTTAAAAGGTTCCATAGCAACTTCCTGTACCACCCATTTTGATGTTAATCCAAGTCGATTAAGCTCATCAGCAAATGCTTGATTTTTACTAATATCAGATAGTGAATAGTGAACTGTTACTTCACCAGGTTTTAATGCCTGCCATTGACCTTTTTCATCAAAACTTAGAATAGATGAATCAGAAACCGTAATATTAAAAGAATATTCTGTCTGTGCCAAATAGTGATCGGCTGGACGTTTTAATTGTCCTGTCTGTCCAACAACCAAATTTCGAGAAAGACCTTCAGCCTCAAAACCAGTAAAATGCGGGATATCAGAAACTGTAACATCCACAAAAACAGCAACCTCATTTACAATCATTTTAAGATTATCCAAACCTAGCTGTTTCAATTCCTTTTTGTGACTATCACCGTTACTCAATCCAAATAAAACTTGAGTTTTTCCTGGTTTTAGCGCTTTCCAGTTACCAGCTTCATCAAAGCTAAGGATACTAGGATCAGAAACTTTCATGTCGAAGGAATAAATCGTATCTTTTAAAGGTGAATCTTTCGGACGACGAATTTGTCCTGTTTGTCCGACAATTAGATTTTCAGAAAAGGTACTTGGTTCATACTCAGAGCCACCAGTACTGTAAAAAATCTTATCTTCTACTGAAGATGAAATGTCTGAAGTTTTAGGCTCACTGTTTCCTATTGTTTCATCTGCATTAGCTACATAGCCAATATTAGTCAATAACACGATGCATAATAAAAAATAAAGTGATTTCTTTTTCAAATAATCTTCCTCCTGAAATATTACTCCTATTGAAATGAGTGCGTTTTCAACAACACCTCTTATTTTATCAATTAATAAATTTATTTCAAGTGAAAACTTACACAATGTAAACATTAGTGACTATTTTGTCTAACTTTTAGAAGGTTTCAACCCAAAAAAAACACCTTCATTTTATTTTGAAGGCGTTTTTTAATCCAGAAGTCAATTAGTCATCAATTGGCTCACTTATTTTTTCAATAATCTCACCAGTTTCTGCTGCAACAGTATATTCATATTCTAAACCATTTGCGTAATCTTTAAACTCAACTTCATAAACTGGTAAGGCAGTCTTATTTCCAATTTCAATCGTCAATTGACTTACTGCGTCTTCCGTTAAACCTGCATCTCCAAGCGCTCTCAACTTAACCTCTTCCCAACTGATACTATTTTCTGTCGGCGGAGCAAGCTCTACTTCTGTCTGACTTGAATCGCTTATGACTTCATTGGAAGAATCTTGGATAAGTTCGGCATTTTTATCAATTTCTTCCTCTAAAACCTTTCCAGTCTTGGCATCGATTGAATAACTAAAGTCTCCGTCAGAAGTTTCAAAGTCAACATTGTAGGTTGGTACTAATCCAGATCTTTCTTTTTCAACAAAAGAATAAGTAACATCTGTCTTTTCCACACCTGCTTTATCATAAGCGATCTGAAGAGCATCAGACATTTCTAGCTCATATCTAAAATGACTTGAATAGTATAGCGCTCCAGCTGAAAAAACAGCTATAGTTGCTAGACCGCTTAGGAGAATGTTTTTTGTTTTCTTATTCATGGATAGCACCTCACTTTTCTTTTAATCATGCAATAAAAATCAACTCTTGGAAATTAAGCGTTTCATCCGCCTGATTTCTCTTGCTACCAGTTTAGCACTGCTACGATTATTACTAGCAAAGAGCCCTTTTCTATTAAAATAACTCCAATGATAATCTTGTGATGTTAAAGATAGTCTTCTTTTTTGCTTATTTGGTGATCGATAGCCCTTTACTGTCTGTTTTCTAAACTTTGGATCATGGGCTTTTACAGGAGCAATATCCAGTTCCCAGTGACGTTTATCGTTTTTCTCTGCATAATTAAAACTAGCCCCATTGATGATACCTTTATCCCAAACTCTCTCGGCATCAACTTCATTTAGGAAATTTCCCTCATTATCAAGGATAAATTCCGTATGAAAACCAAGTAAAATCTTGATGTTGATTGAAAAATGACCATTAGGGTACATGGCATCGTCACCCATAAGACTCAGTTTATTGTGAAGACGAGCCGATTCATAAAGCGTGTAATCCGCATTTCGACGCCACCAAGTCTGACCTTTTTTTCTTTTTAGGAAAATAGCTAGCGCTTCTCTGTCACTTAATCCTGGTTGTTTAAAGTGGTTTCGAATATATTGAGCTTGCTGGCTAGAAATGACATAGCGAAATTGATGAATTTGTTTAGCAAAAAGAGTTTTCTGACACATTTTGCTTCCAACAAAAACAGAGGAAACCACGCTGGCAAATGATTTCCAAAATCCATGATCCGGTGGTAAATCAGGTGATATTCTAGCCACCAAATAATCATTTTGCTCTAATTCTCCAGATAAATCTTTTGGAAGATCCGCCATCTTAAGTACAATCTGTAACATTTCCTCCCTTGAATGCCAGAGCTCTGCATTTCCCCAAAGGTGAAGGAAAAGAGGAGAGCCGATTCTCAGGTCAGAAAAATCAAGATTCTGATTCATAGCCGCGACGAGTAAGTCTGTTGACCAGCCAAATGATTGACATTCAAGAATAGTTTTCACTCGTCTGTAGTTGGCTCTCAAACCATCTTGGCTAAACTCACATTTTCTCAATTTTGACCACATTAAGCACTCTCCTTTATAAGCCTATTATAACAAAAAGAAGCCCATTAGGCTTCTTTTATCAGTTCTTATTCAGCTTCTGCTGGACGTGATTTACGGGCAATATCAGATAGAATATTTTCCACAAATTCATCAATTGTTTCGGTATGTGTTGCTTTTGAACCGTAACGGCGGACGTTAACCTCACCGTTTTCTTGTTCTTTATCACCGACAACTAATTGATATGGAATCTTGCTGGTTTGTGATGCACGAATCTTGTACTGCATTTTTTCATTGCGGTCGTCCACATCAGCACGGATGCCTTTATCGCGAAGTTTCTTAGCAACTTCCCAAGCATAGTCAATGTGAGCTTCGTTTGAGATTGGGATTACTGTAACTTGGTGCGGAGCCAACCATGTTGGGAAGGCACCTTTGTAGTTCTCAATTAGGATAGCTGTAAAACGTTCCATTGTTGAGATAACACCACGGTGAATCATAACTGGACGGTGTTCTTCACCATCAGCACCGATGTATTTAAGGTCAAAGCGTTCTGGAAGAAGGAAGTCCAACTGGATAGTTGACAACGTTTCTTCGTTACCAAGAGCAGTCTTAACTTGGATATCCAATTTAGGACCATAGAAAGCTGCTTCACCTTCTGCTTCAAAGTATTCTGCATCCATTTCATCAAGGGCAGCTTTAAGCATGGTTTGCGCGTTTTCCCACATTTCGTCATTATCGTAATATTTTTCCTTATCTTCAGGGTCACGATAAGAAAGACGGAAACGGTAATCAGTCAAATTAAAGTCTGCATAAACATCAATGATGAGTTGAAGAGCTTTTTGGAATTCTTCCTTGATTTGCTCAGGTGTGACGAAAAGGTGACCATCATTAAGAGACATCTCACGTACACGTTGAAGACCTGAAAGGGCACCTGATTTTTCATAGCGGTGCATCATGCCGATTTCAGCGATACGAATTGGCAATTCACGGTATGAGTGTACATGGTGTTTGTAGACTTGAATATGGTGCGGGCAGTTCATTGGTCGAAGAACAAATTCTTCACCATCACCCATGTCCATTGTTGGGAACATGTCTTCTTTATAGTGAGCCCAGTGTCCAGAAGTTTTATAGAGCTCAACTGAAGCCAATGGTGGTGTGTAAACGTGTTGGTAGCCTGAAGCCAATTCTTTATCTACAATGTAGCGTTCCAATTCACGACGGATTGTAGCGCCATTTGGCAACCAGATTGGAAGCCCTTGTCCCACTTCTTGTGAAATGGTGAAGAGGTCAAGCTCTTTACCAAGTTTACGGTGGTCACGTTCTTTAGCTTCTTCACGCATTTGGAGGTATTTTTTAAGGTCTTTCTTGTCAAACCAAGCCGTACCGTAAACACGTTGCATCATGGCATTGTCAGAGTTTCCACGCCAATAAGCGCCAGCCACATTGAGAAGGTGGAAGACTTGGATACGTCCAGTTGATGGCACGTGAGGACCACGACAAAGGTCAACATATTCGCCTTGACGGTAGATTGTCAATCCACCTTCGTCCTCTGAATGCTCTTCGATCAATTCCAATTTGTAAGGATCGTTGGCAAAGATTTGGCGAGCTTCGTCTTTTGTCACTTCTTCGCGGATTGATGGGAAGTTTTCTTTGACAATTTTCTTCATTTCTTCTTCGATGCGAGGAAGGTCTTCGTTTGAAATTTGCCCTGCTGTATTGTCAGTGTCGTAGTAGAAACCATCTTGGATAGCTGGACCAACACCCAAATGAATATCTGGGAAGAGGCGTTTTGCAGCTTGTGCAAAGAGGTGAGCTGCTGAGTGACGAAGAACACCAAGAGCATCTTCGTGATCAGGTGTCACAATTTCGATGCTACCATCTTCAGTAATAGCACGAGTTGTGTCAATAAGTTTTCCATTGAATTTACCTGCCAAAGCTTTTTTAGCAAGTGATTTGCTGATAGATTCAGCGATTTCAAAAGTAGTTACGCCAGATTCGAATTCACGAACAGCGCCGTCAGGGAAAGTAATTTTGATCATGATTTAAGATACCAAGTCCGACTAGAAAACGACTGAAAAATAGGAAGTTGGCAGGAAATCCTGATTTCCTAGACAACTTATCTTTTTTCCGAGTTTTCCGGACGGGTTCGATTCCTTTCTTTAATTTTTTAATATCAATAATGTTTGGGAGTGGGACAGAACTCGACAGGCCTAAAAAGAGTTCGTAGTCCCACCCCCGCAAGGCCTAGTAGGATAATACGAGCTTTGAAAAAGCGAAGTATTGTTCACTAGGCTACTGCGTCTTGGTTATATTCCGAACTTTATTACAGAGACTTGGACTTTTTGCCCAGCCTCACTAGGGTGAAAAATATTTGTTAGAGCTTCACTCGACATCTTCTTTAGCTTGAATACCCAACGACTTTTCTTTTTGGGATATGAAGGTAGTCATTTCTTTTTGGATATCGACTTCCAATCGATTCGACAACTCCAAGAGCCACCAGATATTCTCGGCTAGTTTTTGTTCCATGGTATAGGGCGTCTCATCATAGTATCGACCTTGCTTAGTCATAACCAGACGATTGAGATTTCCAATATCATTGGACAGAGCTAGCAAGTCTTCTTGGATAGACCACTCTTTACCATGGTGTTTGACTTCTAAATCGTGGTAGGCTTTACGAATTGCAATACTTCTAGAAATTAAGTCATCTGAAAGCATCAATAAACTCCCTCTAAAAAGAAAAAACGACATCCTCAAAAGGACGTCGTAACGTGGTTCCACCTTAATTTATAGACGACAAAAAAGCCGACTAACTCAGATTGGCTATATCGTGGCCACCGTTTTATGTTTGCATAAAAACGAGGAAGGAGTATCAAGTTAATCATCATACGTCATTCACAGCAACAGACGCTCTCTCAAAAGATTTCCTTAACTCAACATGTCTTCGTAGAATATTATAGCACGATGGCTATTTTTTTCAAGATTTTTTATACTTTTTCTTCTAATTCACATCAAAAAGAGTAAAAACTTGTCTTTATATCTTCTCGAATTAGTTTAACATTTCCTAATCTAAAAAGTCTCTGACTACTTCAACTAATCGTTTTGGTGCTTTGACAGCTTTAACAGAGCCTTTTACGGTCGCTTTTGCTGCTTGCGATGGCAATTTTATGGCTGTTTTGGCTAATTTAATGGAACGATCTGTTTTTGAACCCTTGACAGTTAGTGAAAATTTCTCTTTTTTCTTACTTTTTTCTGAGATAAGGACATCAAGGTAAAAGGCATAGGCTGATTTTCCAAAATGTTCTGCTGAAATTTCATATAGTTTTTCTTCGTGTTTTTTGGCGTCTAAGGCAGGTGTTTCAGCAATAGCATCCAAGATAGCATCTGCTAAATCTTCTTCACGATAAAAGAGGGTTCCAAACATTTTGTTATCAATCAAATCATCTAAATAGGGATTGCCATGAGCGATGACAGGTGTCCCACTTGCTAGACTTTCTGTGTAAGTCAAACCTTGGGTCTCACTAGTTGATGCGCTAATGAAGAAATCTGCTGCACGATAGTAGACAGCAACTGATTCATGAGCAACCATCCCTGTAAATACAATAGCATCCACAATACCAAGTTTTTCTGCCAATTCCTTCAAATCGTTTAAATAGGGACCATCCCCGACAATGACTAATTTTACTTTAGGATTTTCAACAAGAACTTCTGGTAGGTGTTTGATAATAGCTTGAATATTCTTCTCTGAAGAAACGCGTGATAGGCTGAGCAACATTGTGTCATCAGTTGCTACACCAAGTTCTTCTCTAAGTGCGACTTTGTCAGCCTCACTAATGTCATCACGAATATAATCATTCAGATTGATTCCTGTTGGAATAACACGCTTGGGAATTTTGACTTCATAGTCATCCAAGATATTTAATACAATTCTTGTTGGACAAATGACACCATCAAGGTCATTCAAGAAACCACGCACTATGTATTTAACCATACCTGGTTTGATGAGTTTCCCATTGGCGATATACTCAACATAGTCTTCATATTGGGTATGGTAGGTATGAACAACTGGGATACGTAGCGCAGCTGCCACCATTTTCCCTAGTAAACCTACGCTGAACTCAGTCTGTGTGTGGATCAAATCTAACTTATATTGCTTTGCTATTCTATATGAAGAAATTAAGCCACGATACACGACGCGACGATCTGTAAAGGAGATAAACGGAACGCTAGGAAGTCGAATGATTGTCGGGTCCTCGAAGCGTTTGACATTCTTGTCTGTTGTAGTGAAAATGTAAACCTCGTGCCCCTGTTTTTCTAATTCCTCCTTTAGAGTCCGAATACTTGTCGCTACTCCGGATACTTGGGGAAAATAGGTATCTGTGAATAATCCAACTCTCATCCTAAATCTCCATTACTCTTTCATAAACCTCTACTAGTTGATGAGCAACTTTATCAAAACTGCGACTTTGAGCAACCTCATAGCCTTCTTCAGTCTTGTTGCTTTCTCCTGATAAAACGCGATTCAAAGCTTCAACAAATCCATCAACATCACTTGCTAAATCTGCAGAATTATCATCAATCCATCCCTTATAAACAGGAATATCTCTTAATACGGTATGTTGACGGCTAGCTAATGATTCCAATACAACAATGCCTTCAGTTTCTTCACGACTCGGGAAGAAAAAGGCATCGCTACCAGACATTGCTCCTTCAAAAACATCACCTTTAATGTATCCAGCGAAAGTTACATTAGAAGGATGTTCTTTTTGAACAATACGACGCACTTTATGTGGAATTACTAGTTTATTAGTCTCTCCAAACCAAATAAAGCGAACATCAGGCATTTTTTCAGCGACTTTGACGAAATCATCTATACCCTTTCTGATAAAATATAAGCCCGCACACATGACCACTTTCTGACCTTCCTCAATACCAAAATAATCACGGAAAGCTTTCTCCTTATCAGGATTTGGTCCGTAGTGGCTTAATTCAATACCATTTGAAACAGGATAGATGGGAGTTTTAATACCATAATTCTCAATTAGTGATTTTGAATATGCTGTTGGGGTGATGATGGCATCTGCTTTTCTATAAAAATGACATAAATAATGTCTGAAAAGAGGAGCTATTTGATTAGAAAAAATAAAGGAATCACGAAAATCCTCTTCTGTTGAGTGACCATGCATGATTACTTTTTTTCCATTTTTCTGAGCTGTCCGCATTAATTGCCAACTTTTGAAACCATAGGTATTTATATGAACTATATCATAATCATCTTTAGGATTTGTTGTGTAGTCTTGACCAACATGTTTTAGAGCTCGTTCTTGGTGTTTAATGGCACGCCCAATACCAGATTTTCTTAAATAATTCTCGGCTTCGAGATATAATAGCACTTTCATATGCACTATTATAGCTTATTTTCTGTAACATTTCATTAGCAAACCTTAAATTCAGTCTAAAGTATGATGCTTAGGCTTTTCAAAATGCCTTTGTCAAGGTCTGATACTCTTTTAAAATCAAATTGGCCTTCTTTTACCTAAGTTATCTTTGAGGTTGTAACAATAAAATTGATACTATCAATAGTGACCCTACACCTCCACCACAATCAGTTATAAATACTCACTTAAATTCAGAAATTGTAGTCATTTCAATAGAAATTAATGTAACCTCTACTATTATCATAAAAGGAAAAAACCTGCTCGAAAGCAAGTTTTTTTATCGTGTAGATCCACGACGAGTGATGCCATGGTTTAAAAGAATTTCTTTTTCATCAAGTTCTTCTTTACCCATAATCTTAGTTAACATACGCATGCTGACAGCACCTAGGTCGTAGACTGGCTGGCTGATTGAGCTAAGATTTGGACGAGTGTATTGTGTGATTGGGGAGTCATTGCTTGTGATAATTTCAAAGTCTTCTGGTACTTTCTTACCTGCTTCAAAAAGTCCGTTAAGCAATCCAGCTGCCATTTCATCTTCTGCAACTACTGCAGCTGTGGCACCTGAATTAATCACGCGCTGAGCTAAATCAAATCCTTCTTTATAGTTATATTTAGCTTCAAAAACAAGGCCTTCTTTAAACTCAAGGTTGTTTTGTTTCAATCCTTGTTTATAGCCTGCGAGGCGAACTTTACCATTAATATCATCAATTAATGGACCAGAGATAAAGGCAATTTTGTCATGGTTTTCTGCTAAGATATCAACAACATCTGCCATGGCTGCCTTATAATCAATATTGACACTTGGCAATTGATGGTCAAGATCAACAGTACCTGCTAAAACAATTGGAGTACGAGAACGTGAAAATTCTGCACGAATCTTGTCAGTCAAATGATGTCCCATGAAGATAATGCCATCCACCTGTTTGGCAAACAAGGTGTTAACAACATTAACTTCTTTGTCATCATCCTCATCACTTGATGCAAGAACGATATTGTATTTATACATAGCCGCAATATCGTCAATCCCTTTGGCTAAAATTGAAAAATAGCTGTTGGCAATATTTGGGATTACAACACCAACTGTAGTTGTTTTCTTGCTTGCAAGTCCACGTGCAACTGCATTTGGACGGTAATCCAAACGGTCAATGACTTCTAAAACCTTTTTTCGTGTATTTTCCTTCACGTTCTTGTTGCCATTTACAACACGGCTAACTGTCGCCATAGAAACTCCCGCTTCTCGTGCAACGTCATAAATCGTAATGGTATCATCTGTATTCATTTGAGTCTTCCTTTCTATTTGAAAATTACGCTTTCACTAGTATTTTATCACCTTTTGGAAACACTTTCAAGTCAAAAGCACCATTTTTTGAAAACTTTTTCAAAAAAATTTATCCATCTCTTGATTTTTTGTTGGTTTCGTGAAAAAATAGTAGCTGTAAAAGAGCTGTTTTGTTCCTGATCAACAAACAGTTTCTAATCAATGGAAAGAAGGCTTTTTATGTCTAAATTATCACAAATTTGTGCCTATCTTAATCAAGAAGGTGCTAATATTGCTGTCTTCTCAGATCCAGTAACCGTAAATTACTTGACTGGTTTTTATTGTGATCCGCACGAACGTCAAATGTTCCTCTTCGTCTATAATGACAGCGCTCCTCTTCTCTTTGTCCCTGCTCTGGAAATAGCTCGTGCTTCTGAAGCCTTGGACTTCCCTGTATTTGGTTATCAAGACTCTGAGAACCCTTGGGAGAAAATCAAGGCGGTGCTGCCATCTACAGACAGCAAAAAAGTCTTTGCGGAATTTGACCACCTCAACGTCACCAAATTTCAAGGTCTACAAACGGTCTTCCAAGGACGTTTTGAGAACTTAACCCCATTTATTCAGCGTATGCGTCTGATTAAATCTCAAGATGAAATTGACAAGATGTTAATCGCTGGGGATTTTGCTGACAAGGCTATGCAGATTGGTTTTGATAACATTTCTCTTGATGTGACTGAGACAGACATCATTGCTCAGGTTGAATTTGGCATGAAAAAACAAGGCATTAACAAAATGAGTTTTGACACCATGGTCTTAACTGGTAACAATGCTGCCAATCCACACGGTATCCCAGGAACCAACAAAATCGAAAATGATGCTCTGCTATTGTTCGACCTAGGGGTGGAAACTTTGGGCTACACTTCAGATATGACCCGTACGGTTGCTGTCGGTCAGCCTGACCAATTCAAGAAAGACATTTATGAACTCTGTCTTGAAGCTCAGTTGACGGCTCAGGATTTTATCAAACCTGGTGTCACTGCGGCTGAAGTTGATGCGGCTGCGCGAAATGTCATTGAGAAGGCAGGTTACGGGGAATACTTTAACCATCGTCTGGGACATGGTCTAGGTATGGATGTGCATGAGTTTCCATCAATCATGGCTGGTAATGATATGGTCATTGAGGAAGGCATGTGCTTCTCAGTTGAGCCAGGTATCTATATTCCTGGTAAGGTTGGTGTGCGTATTGAAGACTGTGGTTATGTGACAAAAGATGGCTTTAAAGTCTTTACTCAAACGCCAAAAGAATTGCTTTACTTTGAGGGGTAATTAGATAATGTCTTTAGCTAAGATGAAATATTGCTCTGAATGTGGTCATGCACTTATTGATAAAGAACTTGACTACGAGGGCATCATCCCATACTGTACTAATTGTTCTGCTTTTCGTTTTCCGGTTTTTAATACTGCTTGCAGTATGATTGTGCAAAATGAAAGCAAAGATAAAATTCTCTTAATCAAGCAGTACGGCAGACCAGATTATATCTTGGTTGCTGGCTATATTTCTCAGGGGGAAAATGCTGAAACGACTGTTGCGCGTGAGATTAAGGAAGAACTTAATTTAGAGACAACTTCGATCTCATTTAATGCAAGTCAGTACTATGAAGGAAGCAACACACTCATGGTTAACTTTGCAGTGACTGTGACAGGTGATGTTCAGGATAACCACGAAATTGATGACTGGGCTTGGTTCTCAATAGAAGATGCTAAAAAAGCCATCAAGGACGGCAGCTTAGCAGAGAAATTTTTGCTCAATTATTTGCAGGAATCAAATACAAGATAATTTTATCTATTAATAACAATAGGGGAGTTGAAAATTATTTCACCTCCTCTTATTATTTGTCTAAGTAGTTAGTGTAAAATAATACTCGGAAAAACGTTTACATGTTTTCAAAATAAAAAAAGTCCTATATCCTAGGAAATGACGAAATAACCCAAAAGGATATAGAACCTATGACTATTGTAACAAAGATTGGAAAAATTTTAAAGACTAGTAAACATTTATCTGAGTTAGAAACAGAAATAATGAGTTTGATGAGTAAGGTCTTTACAGAGAGTTTGGCTCATTGCTTAGAACGCTTAGATAAGGAACTTATTTCAGACTACCATAAGGATGGCTGGGAGATTGA
>NZ_AQYA01000028.1 GCF_000376985.1 Streptococcus henryi DSM 19005 | reverse complement strand
AAGGCTCTCGTATCTACGCCAAACGGAAAATCGATGTCGAACCCGTTTTTGGCCGATTGAAGAGTGTTTTTGGCGTTCGCAGAGTTCACGTTAGAGGTAATCAAGCCGTCCAAACGGAAGTCGGCTTCCTCTTCATGAGTATGAATCTCACAAAATTGGCCAAGAATCTAGGCTCAAAAACATCACATACTCAAAAACCACACAGTGATTCTTTCATCTTGATTGTTTTCGAGACGGAAATCACTGTGTGGTTTTATTTTGAAGCTAGTTTTTGCCCAGCCTCATTTTTTTCTGCCCTGTTTATGAGCTTATATATTTTATACCTGTACAGAATTATACTATCATGATTCATCCTTTTATCAGAAACTTAAAATTGGACGCATTCTACTACCAATTCAAGTTTAGAAGATAGTAAACTTATCTAGTAAAATAAATCTTAAATATCTCTATTAACATCACTATCTAAGTCTAAAAATTCTTGAATATCTTGAACATATTCGAGCACACCTTGAAACTCACCTTTATCATTATGAACCGCTGCATAGGTGACGTAAACAAATTTGCCCATTTTTTCTGACTTAAACCACATGTTAACCTTACTTCTTTCTCCATTTCGTAAGAGGGTAAAGATTTTTTTTACCTTATCCAAGACTTTTGGTGGATGGCAGAGTTCAACATTTCGACCTACCTGTGAAGGTGTTCTTTTAAAAACCATCTCTTCAGCTGGTGCACTATCATTATAATATTGGAAGATATCGTCTTTATTAACAAAAGTAATCTCCAAGGGGAGATGGTTAAGAATTAGATTAGCTTGTTCAACAGATAGGAAGCCGTTTCCAAAACGTTGTGGTGTGGAACGATCTATGACAGATTCTTTTTCTTTCAGTGTAAAAGAAATAGTAAACTGGCCCTCTGGGGTGTCAATGACACGTGTATTGGAATGTATTTCAGAATGTTCAGTCTCAACATTTTCTACGAAACTTTCTCGATCAGGTACCCATTCTGCTGTAGGTTTAATGATGGCATAACCGTAGGCATCACTCTCTTTGGCGATAGAAAGCCAATCATCTTGGGTTAGCGTTTCTAGTAAAATCATAAGAAGGATAGCCTCCTCCTTGAAAATCATCTCTTCAAATTCTAGAGCAAATGCTTCAAAAACCTCTGAAATTTTCTCAATTGATTCTTGAGGCAACTGATTGACAGCATTTTGAGATACTCGGAATAATTCACGAATCTCGTCATCTACTCCCCACATCACTTTCGGAGGGGAGTCATGCCCATAACGTTCCATAATAGGAAAGAATAACTTTTCTTTACGTGTATAGTGATTATGAAATTGACCAAGTAAAGTCATCTGATGACGGAGCCCTTGAAGTAATTCCTCTCGGATTTCCGTATTCTCAGGCTTACCATAATTCTCAATGATACGACGAATGCGGAGCATAGCTGCACGTAAAGCTAAATTTTCCTGTTTAAAAACATAGACAGGGTGCCCTTCTTGTTCAGCATCAGAATTCATTAACTCATGCTCCATCATGGAGATTTCTAGAGCAGATACTCCTTTAAAATGCTTGTTAAACTGTTCTTGAACAGACTCTGGACTCGCGCCATGATGTAAGTCTAACAATATGTCTCTTAAAACTTGAATACGTTGTTCTGTCATTCTTCTACTCCTATTACATCATAGCCATTAAACTCTAAAGTTTTAACGATTTTATCCAGTGAAATTCCTGCTAGTTTTGAGCCTTTCTTCAAACTTGTTACCTTGCCAACTGTATTTAGCATAGCTGAATTTGCAAGGGGCTTAAAACCGAGTTGCACAAAGAGATCCTTAAGTTCTGGATTCTGCTTTAGGATTTCAGCAACAGGCAGATTGATATCTATAATATTGTTCATTTACGAACCTCTTTTCCTCTAAAGTAAATTTATTATAGCTGAAAAAGAGAATAAATTCATCTTTGAAAATATCTTTAGTCTATTATCAGTACTGTCTTACCTTTCGAATGTCCTTCAGCAACCTTCTCCAACGCAGCATTAACTTCTTCAAATGGGAAAACAGTGTCTATAGAAGGTTTAATTTGAAGTTGGGTAAAAATATCAGCCACTTCTTGCAGTTGTTGACCATCGCTCTCAACATAAACGAAATGATAGGTCACACCATGCTTGGCTGCCATCTTGTCAAACTTACGTCCAGCCAAGTTAAAGAGGAATTGTTTCCATTTTGGTAAATTCATGCGCCTAGCAAAGACATCGTTTGGCATGCTGCGCAGGGAAACAAGCTGACCACCTTTTTTCATGATAGTCATTTGTTTTTCTGTCTCTTCCCCACCAAGCGTATCCAAAACATAATCTATATTAGCTAAGAGCTTAGTGTAGTCTTGACTTTTATAATCAATAAATTGATCTGCACCGAGTGACATGACACGTTCTTCGTGCTCAGCTCTGCCATTTGTAATAACTTTTAATCCTTTTGCCTTAGCTAGAGGGATGGCCATGGCTCCTACGCCACCGGTACCGCCAGAAATGAAGATAGTCTTCCCGGGTTCTACTCCCATCAAATCAAAGGATTGCATAACCGTTAGGGCGGTTAGGGGAATAGCTGCCGCTTGGACGTCAGTCAGGTATTCTGGAACAAGAGCGAGAGCTGTTTCATCAACAGCAACATATTGAGCAAAGGCACCAATTTTATCCAGTGGCAAACGTGCAAAGACGCGATCGCTGACTTTAAAATCTGTAACTTGGATCCCTACTTCTTCAATTAATCCAACCATTTCATTGCCAGCAATTTGAGGTAATGTGTAAGGCACAATCATTTTAACCTCTCCTCGAGAAATCATATTATCCACTGGATTGACACCTGCTGCACTTACCTTGACCAAGACATCATTTGGTCCAACTTGTGGTTTAGCAACATCTTTTAAGTTAAGTTTGATATTGTTTTTGTTGTATCTTGTGTGTAGGGCTGCTTTCATTTGTTTTTCTCCTCTTTATAAAGATTTGTGATAAGGTCAGCTAGATTCTGATTAGCTAACTGAGAAATAAAGGCTTTTTGGGCCTGGTCAAAGCTAGGCTGAACCAAAGTCTGGATATGTTTTCCGACAGGACAGGCTTGATTGGGATTGTCGTGGACATGCAAGATTTCCTTTTCAGGATAAACTGCTCGATAGACTATATCTAGGCCAATGGCTTCTGGCTCCATAGCCAAGCTAAAGCCTGATTTTCCTTGTTGACTGGAAATCAGACCTGCTTGTTTTAAAAGTCCTGTAATTTTGCGAATGTGGCTGCTATTGGTATTAACTGATTGTGCTAGATTTTCTGATGAGGCAATCTTATCTGTTTCAGAAATGAAGACTAAAATATGCAAGGCCACTGAAAATTTTGTATCCATTATGATTCCTTTCCGATTGTATTTGTTATAGATACAAGTTTAGCAAATAAAAAATGAATAAGCAATTAACATGCTTACTCATTGTTTTATAATCGAATAATCCTCTTAAATCAACTCATTGAAGTCCCAAACGTCTGTTACCCAACCTTCATAGAAATCAGGTTCGTGGCAGACCATAAGGATAGTGCCTTTGAAGGCTTGAAGGGCGCGTTTGAGTTCGTCTTTGGCATCAACGTCCAAGTGGTTGGTTGGTTCGTCAAGGACAAGGACATTATTTTCACGGTTCATAAGGAGACAGAAACGCACCTTGGCTTGTTCTCCTCCTGAAAGGACTTGGATCTGACTTTCGATGTGTTTTGATGTCAAACCACATTTGGCAAGAGCTGCGCGAACTTCAGCTTGGTTGAGAGCTGGGAAAGCATCCCAAACTGCTTCAAGAGGTGTTTGACGACTGCCTTCTGCTTCTTGTTCAAAATATCCTAAGTCAATAAAATCACCCGTTTCAACTTGACCTTCCAAAGGCTTAATAATTCCCAACAAACTCTTAAGAAGAGTTGATTTACCAATACCATTAGCACCGACGATAGCAATCTTCTGGTTGCGTTCCAAGGTCAAATTAAGCGGTGCTTTAGTCAATGGGCGGTCATAACCGATAACCAAGTCTTGCGTTTGGAAGATAAAACGTCCTGGTGTGCGAGACTCTTTAAAATGAAATTCTGGTTTTGGTTTTTCTGCTTGGAGCTCGATGATTTCCATCTTATCCAATTTCTTCTGACGGGACATGGCCATGTTTCGAGTGGCCACACGCGCCTTGTTGCGGTTAACGAAGTCCTGCAAGTCTGCAATCTCTTTTTGCTGGCGCTCATAAGCTGCTTCCAGCTGTGCCTTTTTCATAGCATAAACCGACTGGAAGTTATCGTAATCACCGGCATAGCGCACCAAATCAAGACTTTCCACATGGTAAACGATATTGATAACGTCGTTCAAGAATGGAATATCGTGAGAGATGAGGACGAAGGCATTTTCATACTCTTGTAAGTAACGCTTGAGCCAAGAAATGTGCTCGGCATCAAGGTAGTTGGTTGGCTCGTCAAGCAAGAGGATATCTGGTTTCTCCAGCAAAAGCTTCGCCAAAAGGATTTTTGTACGCTGACCACCTGATAAATCAGTCACATCAGTATCCATGCCAAAATCCATAACACCCAGGGCGCGTGCCACTTCATCAATTTTAGCATCTAAGGTATAGAAATCACGTGATTCCAAACGGTCTTGCAGCTCTCCAACTTCTTCCATGAGGGCATCCACATCAGCACCCTCTTCTACCATAGACATGTAGATGTCGTTGATGCGAGATTCTGTCTTGAAAAGCTCATCGAAGGCTGTGCGCAAAACATCGCGGACGGTCATCCCTTTTTCAAGGACAGCATGTTGATCCAAGTAGCCAGCAGTCACATATTTAGACCACTCCACTTTTCCCTCATCTGGCTGCAGACGACCAGTCATGATGGACATGAAGGTTGATTTTCCTTCACCATTGGCTCCGACAAGGCCGATATGTTCACCCTTCAAAAGACGGAAGGAGACATTTTCAAAAATAGCACGGTCACCAAAACCGTGACTGAGATTTTTAACTTCTAAAATTGACATGATTTAAGATACAAAGGGAAGTTTCTCTTAAGATAATCCCCTATTTCTTCCTTTCAAAAACATAGAGAAAAGCCGTCGAAACGGCTTTAGATTGAAATTATTATAACATAAATACCTACACTGTGTCAGTAATATTATTCAAAAATTATTGAGTAAGTTTTGTAGGTATCATTCAAAAATAAAACGATAGAGTTGTGTTACTTGTGCAAAAGAAAAATCATCTAAAACAGTTATTTTCTCTGCATATCTAGCTTTAAAATCAAAGGTATGTAGTTGAAATGGATTAACAAAGCCATCTACTTTTTCGGATATAACTTCTACCAACAGTCCTTTTGCCTTCAATTTAGCTTGACCATGTGTAATGGGACAAACTGCAACAAAACCTGTTTGTTTACTATAGTTATCACTGGAAACAACAAGTGCCGGTCGCCTTTTTTGAATTTCCCTTCCTGAAGATGGATCAAAGTCAATCCAGATGATATCTTGCTTTTGAGGTATATAATTAGATTTCATTATCAAGAAGTTTTACTCCCTCAAAATCATCATCCATATGCAAATCATCCAGACCATTAAATGGGTTAGGAACCTTTGGTACTAACATGATAACATTATTCCGACCTGCTTCAATGAGGAACTCTTGACCAGTTTCTACTCCAAGATTTTTGGGAAGTGTAACTGTAATAGAATTTCCAACTTTTCGAGCTTTTACAATTGTCATAAAAACACCTCCTCTGTATATACTAGTATATACCTTGCTTAAAAAGAATGCAATCAAAAAATACTGAGTTTCAATTTAGAAAGTTAAAAACAAAAGATTAACTACTCAATTTCCTAGCTCTGCTATTTCCTAATACTTTTATTAAACTGTTTCAAAAAACTTGTGTGATAGTAAATAAAGTAAGTTATTGCTGCTCCGAGTATGACAGCGACGATGTCAAAAGGGAGTTTAAGAATGGCATAGCTAACATTTGCATATACGTATGAACGACCGAGATAGTATCCAATAATATCTACTATTCCGCCCAGTAGCAATGCTGTAATAACTTTGATTTTACCTGCATTTTTATTAACAACTAGTGCAGAAATGACAAGTACTTGAAGGCTATGGGTAGCCAATGTGACAAACATGGGTGCAGGATAAAAAAAGAAATCCCCTAAGAATGAGCCTATTCCTGCAATAATAACAGCTTGTGCTGGTGGGAAAATGAGTGCAACCAAAAAGATAATAATGCCGTTGAAATAGAAATGACCACCAGGAACTGGAATTGATAAAGGACTAGAGCTCAAAATAATGACTAAGGCCATGAAAAAGGCAGCAACAGTAAGACGTTTAATAGGCATAAAACAACCTCCACAAATCTAAAGAATTCAAATACAGTAGCTAATGTATAAAAATAATTGTAAGAAAATTCAATATATATTACAATAGAGATATTCACAAACTGTATGGGGACAGATTATGGCTAGCAAATATCAAAAAATTTTAAGGGATTTAATCTCTGGCATCGAAAGTGGCATTTTACAAAAAGGACAAAAACTGCCTTCTGTTCGACATTTAAGCCAAAACTATCATTGTAGCAAAGATACAGCTCAACGCGCATTACTTGAATTGAAATATCGAAATTATTGTTATGTTGTCGAGAAGAGTGGATACTATGTTTTGGAGGGAAAAGAAAAAAATGAATCCCCTCTTACAATTAGCCTTGAAGATTATAATAATATGGCATATGAAGACTTCAGACTTTGCGTTAATGAATCACTAACCAATCGTGAAAATTTTCTTTTTAATTACTATCATCAACATCAGGGTTTAGAAGAATTGCTGAGCTCTTTAAAAACCTACCTTTCAAAGGACGCCATCTACACTAAAGAAAATAACATACTAGTCACTTCAGGTACACAACAGGCTTTATACATCCTATCTCAGATGGCTTTTCCAAATAATAAATCAAAAATATTATTAGAACAGCCGACTTATCACAGAATGATTGATTTGGTTAATGATTTAGAGTTACCTTTTCTTACTATTAATCGAGATTTTCAAGGTTTAGATTTAAATCAATTAGAGATGCTTTTTAGAGAACATGATATAAAATTCTTCTATACCATCTCACGTTTTTCAAATCCCTTGGGACTCTCTTACACGACTGCTGAAAAGAAAAAAATCATCGAATTGGCTGAGCGCTATGATGTTTATATTATTGAAGATGATTATATGGGCGATTTCGCAAAAACAACAGATTTACCCTTACATTATTATGATACTTCTGATCATGTCATCTATTTGAAATCTTTTTCCATGACGCTCTTTCCAGCACTTAGATTAGCTACACTCATTCTCCCAACTATTTTGATGGAAGGATTCTTGGCTCATAAAAAAATGATGGACTATGATACGAGCCTAATTATGCAGAAAGCTTTATCTCTCTATTTGGATAATGGGATGTTTGAAAAAAATGTAGCCTATTTACAGCAAGTATTTCAAAAACAAAGAGAGAAGGCAGAAAAATATATCCAGGATATGGAGATATTAGAATCTTATCAAATTCTTCCCCAGTCGGTTGTATTAAGTTTACCTAAACCTTATTTGGGAAAATTGACATTCTCAAAAGAACTTGATTTTTTAGAAAATTGTTATATTGTTTCCACCAATAAAAACTATATTAAAATCAATTATAATGAAAAATTGCCCCAAAATCTTGATTTAATCAAAAAAATATTAAGTTATAGTCGAGTGAATTAACTTTCAGATAAAAAACAGATGCCAAGACAGCTCAAATAGTCAGGGAAGTAACTGTTTGAGGTTGGAAATAAAAACTGACTTAAGTCAGTTTACAAAAGAGTATATTCCCAAACTCTTGGAGATTGGTCTTGAAGAAACTATGTTTCTATCAAGTAGAGTACGGCAAGCCGATAGCGACGATGAATCAAAGTTAATTCAAATGACTATAAATTCACTACAGAAAAGACTCAAATAATATTGGACATCACTAAAAAAAGAATGTTTTTTTACTCTTTTGAATCAAAATGATACAGTGTCGGTTTGGACTTACCATACTTTAGTACTAGCTTCGTCTTACTTCCTCGTCTGATTTTGATTTTACTTGAGTATTGGCAGATTGAATCATGCCCCAAACATTTTTTTTATTTTATTTTTAGTATTAAATGGATTTTGTAACTTCTACTTGATTTGTTCAAATCGAAGATGAACAATAATGTTGTCACCGTAACCATTACGCTCCAAATCACGTTGCAAACGGTATGAAATGTAATGCTCTGCGATGTTGATATAACCAGCGTCCATCAAGCGATTCTCAACCAATGATTGGATGATATTGATTGTAGGACGTTCAATTTGTGCTTCCTCTAAGTCCAGTACAACTTTTTTAGTGACTTGTGCCAAGTTCTGACGCCATGTATCATCAATGACATAGACAGTTCTGGCAGCTTTAATAATAGCTTGGTAAATTTTATCTGGATCAAATTCAGCCACTTGACCATCACGTTTAATAATTTGCATAAAAACTCCTTCCTTATGGGGAATATTTTTCAAACAGCCCTTGAATAATATTGAAAATACATTCAAAGTCATGAAAGATATAGTGTGTATATTTACTTATTTAACAAGTTTTCATAGGTTACTTTCATTATGCAAATGTTTTCAAGATTTGTCAAGAAATTTACTCATTTCCAATAATATTTGTCAAAAACGGTAAAGTTTTACGCAACATGCAGGAATTTTTTGACCACAGCATATTGTTTACGATTTAGCTTAAGACTAACCACTCGAATCTCTTTACTAGTCATATTTTCAAATTGAATCTCGACTCGACGGCTTTTGGTGTCTTTTTGCTTCTCCCACCAATCTCCAATGATAGCACCTCTCAAAACATCTTTCCCTCTAGCAGCGGCGACAAAAGCACCAGCAACTGCTCCATTTGATATCGCTTGTTTATCATATTCAGAAAGACGGAGAATGATTTGTTTTAAGGTAAATAGCTGAGCTGGGCTATCGTTAAGTTCAATTTCCCCACGTCGGTTTCTGGTCAAGGTTAACTTCTTTTCCTCTGGATATTTAAGTGATAAAGTCAATTTTCGTGGTGGAAATATTTTATCTAAAAGGGTTGAAAACTTCATTTTTACTCCTCTAACATAAAGGAGCTGGGGAAATGCCCTAGCTCCTTTGAATTTTTAAGATTTAGAATCAATAATCAGGACGAACAACACCTGTCACTGTTTCACGAGTAGCTACGATATCTTCTTCCAAGACCACTTTGACGATACGTTTAGAATCTTCAGGTGTGCAGGCAACGAGTGGCAAGCGCAACGGACCAACTTCAAATCCAAGATGTTCTAAGACAGCTTTGACCGGAGCAGGACTTGGATAAGAGAATAGAGCATTAACTTTTGGAATAAACTGACGTTGAATTGCTGCTGCTTTCTTAATATCATTATTATCAATAGCAGTGAACATATCAAACATTTCATCCCCATTAGTATGTGAGGCAACAGAGATAACTCCGTCTGCTCCAAGATTCATTGCGTGGAATGCATCTCCATCTTCGCCAGTATAAATCAAGAAATCTTCAGGCTTGTTCTCAATAAGGTAAGCCATGTTAGCAAGGCTAGTACATTCTTTTACTCCAATGATATTTGGATGTTCTGCCAAACGAAGCATTGTTTCAGGTGTCATTTCAACAACAACACGTCCTGGAATGTTGTAAATAATAATCGGAAGGTCACTAGCGTCAGCAATTGCTTTAAAATGCTGATACATACCTTCTTGTGATGGTTTATTATAGTAAGGCACAATTGCCAATCCTGCAGCAAAACCTCCAAAATTAGCGACTTCTTTAGCAAATTCAATAGAGTCACGTGTATCATTTGTACCTACACCAGCAATCAAAGGAACACGTCCGTTAACGATTTTTTGTACTGCCGCAAACAATTCTAGTTCCTCATCGTGAGTCAATGTTGGGCTTTCTGCTGTTGTACCAGCTAAGAGAATCCCTTCAGTGTGGTGAGCTAGCAAGTGTTCAACTAATTTCGGAAGGGCATCAAAATTAATAGAACCATCCTCATTAAAAGGTGTTACCATTGCTGTGATAATTTTTGCATTTCTTAATTGTTCAATAGACATGTTTTTCTCCTTTTCTAAAAAAGAGAGCTGGAAAAATGTCCTAGCTCTTAAAGTGTTATTGAAACATTAATTGCCTTTTAGTTGACAATCAACCAATTTATTTGGCTTTCAATGATTAACTCAAGCAAGTGTTAAACTCAACACAAGCTAAGTCACGATTCAAGAAAATCCTTTTACGAAGGATTATAATTATTATTTTAATTCAAATTTTAGTTCAGCTGTTGGACGTACGAGACCACGCTCATGAAGAGTTTCAGCGATTTGTACAGAGTTCCAAGCAGCTCCTTTAAGAAGGTTATCAGACACAACCCACATGTGGATACCTTTTTCGGCATCCAAGTCCTTACGGATTCGGCCGACATAAGTTTCACGGCTACCTACTGCGTTAACAGCTTGTGGGTAGATTTGTTGACTTGGATCATCTTCAAGAACAGCACCTGGGAAGTTAGCGATTGCTTCTTTAACTTCAGCGATTGGAGCAAGATCTTTTGTTTCGATGTAAACTGATTCTGAGTGAGCTGACAATACAGGAACACGAACACATGTTGCTGAAACTTTAATAGCATCATCTTCCATGATTTTCTTAGTTTCATTTGTCATCTTCATCTCTTCATAAGTGTAATCGTTATCTGTGAAGACATCAATTTGAGGAAGAGCGTTAAATGCGATTGGATAATGTTTTTTATCACCGCCGCATGGCAAGATTTCAGCTTTCAAATCTTTTGGATCAACCCCGTCAACAACTGCTTCTTTCAACTCACGTTTTGTCTCTTCAATGGCACGCGCGCCAGCTCCTGATACTGCTTGATAAGTTGAAACGATGATACGATCAAGTCCCCATTTTTGACGAATTGGTTCAAGGGCAACCATCATTTGGATTGTTGAACAGTTAGGACAAGCAATGATACCGTTGTGAGCATCCATAGTGTGAGCATTAACCTCAGGAACCACCAAAGGAACATCAGGATTTTGACGGAAGAATGAAGTGTTATCAACCACAACAGCCCCTGCTTTTACAGCATATGGAGCAAATTTAGCAGAAGTTGAGCCACCAGCTGAGAAGAGGGCAATATCAACACCTTCAAAGGCTGTTTCAGTTGTTTCCTCAATGACAAGTTCTTGTCCCTTAAAGTTGAGAGTCTTGCCTGCAGAACGTGCTGACGCAAGCAAGCGAACTTTATCGATAGGAAGAGTTGATTCTTCCAACATTTTAATCATTTGAGTTCCAACGGCACCTGTAGCACCAACAATGGCAACTGTATAACCCATTCTAATACCTCTTCTTCGTTTGGAAAATAGCTGAGCTATTCTCGAAATTTTCTAAAAATTTATAATAAAGCAATTATACTATTTTTTCTCTCAAATGAAAAGAGGAAATTGTAGTAATTGTATGAAAGTAGAAAAACAAAAATCCCCTATCCGAAGATAGAGGATTGAGGGCATGTTTCCATGTGGTGACAGGGTTCACAACAAGTTACCAAAGTCCGCTCCTGCGTTACAATTTAATGTAGACTTCCCTTGCGCAAATATGGTTAAAAACCAAATTCGGCTCATCGCATAAGAGAATTATATCAGAAGCTCTGCTATTTTACAAGAGAGGTGCAATAGTTTTTACAAGATGACCAATAACTTTTTGGTGGAAAGGTGTTTCTTTAAGAGTCTCGCTAGTCACCAATTTTGATACATCAAGTGTGTCCATATAGTCTTCAAAGATATCTTGGATAGCATCTACTTTATAAAGATAGGTTGCACACTCGAAGTGATGATATAAACTGCGATAATCCAGGTTAATTGTCCCGACTACTGCTTTTGAGTGGTCACAGATGAATACTTTTGCATGGATAAAGCCTGGTTGATATAGGTAAATTTTAACGCCAGATTTCATCAGTGGTTCAAAATATGTTTTAGCCAGAGCATAAGGAATCGGTTTGTCTGGTATACCCGGCAATATGATGCGAACATCTACACCACGTTCAGCTGCAAACCGGATGGCGTGCTCTATCTCACTATCTAAAATCAAGTAAGGCGACATAATATAAACATAATCTTTTGAGTGATTGAGAATATCAATGTAAACATTCTCACCGACTTTGTCTGAATCTAGAGGGGAATCACCATAAGGAATGACATATCCGTTGGCTTCGGGAGCATTCTCATGATTTCCGAGGTAAGGCTCAATAATAAGCTCACTTTCTGAAATGGACCACATCTGAAGGAACATGACTAGAAAACTATCTGTTGCTTCACCTTCTAACATCACAGCGGTATCCTTCCAGTGTCCAAATCGTTCTTGTTCATTAATGTACTCGTCAGCAAGATTGGCACCGCCTGTAAAGGATACTTCTCCATCTATGACGACGATTTTTCTATGGTCACGATAATTATAATAGGTTGAAACAAAGGGGGAAATCGGAGAGAACGCTTTGGCTTGAATACCAATTTTTTGCAGGCGCTCCGCATAGTCAAAAGATAAGGTTGAAAATTCATTCATACCATCATAAAGAACGCGAACTTCTACGCCTTCTCGTACTTTATCTTCTAAAATACTGAGTACTTCTCCCCACATACGACCTTCAGCAAGAATGAAGAATTCTAAGAAGATGTATTTTTGAGCCTTCTGTAATTGAACTTTTAGGGCTTCAAAAAAAGCTTCGCCTGTTGGGAAATAGGTCACTTTCGTATTATCATATACTGGAAAATTTCCGTGACTTCTCTGAAAATACTGAACAAGATGATAGGTGTTGGAAGTATTGCTCTTCAGGACTTTAAGAATTTCCTCATCATCTTTTAAATAGGATTCACTCTCATCAACTAAGTCATTGACCCGCTGTTTTAGTCCTCTATAACCCCAGTCAAGTTTGGTATATATTAGTAAAATTGATCCAAACAAGGGAACAATCATAACGAGTATTAACCAGGTTACTCGAGATAGGGCATCCATTTCACTGTTTACTAAATATAAAACAACTGCAATCGCTAGAATTCTTTCAATCCCCTCGAACCATAGCTGGTATTTATCAATCCAAGCGAAGGAAGCCATGAGAAAGAGAATTTGTATGATCAAGAGTAAAGCGACAATTGTAGTACGGCTAAAAATCCCTCTTAAAAATCCACGACGACTTTTATCTAAGAGACTTATAACTCTTGTTTTATGACTAATATGACCACCTCCTAAGTTATTTCATTACTATATCATACCATATTTTAAGATATTTTTAAGATAATAACTGTGAAAATGAGACTATACATTTTACTCACGATTTCATTGTTGAGGCAATTTTTCAGAGAAAGAAAAAAAGCCAACCGAGGTTGACTTTCCAAATTAGTTAACTTTTGTAATGTTAGTTGCTTGAAGACCGCGTTGGCCTTGTTCAACATCAAATGTCACTTTTTGTCCTTCTTCTAATGTTTTAAAACCATTAGATTGAATAGCTGAAAAATGTGCAAAGACATCTTCACCAGTCTCACTAGAAATGAAACCGAAACCTTTTTCAGCGTTAAACCACTTAACTGTACCTTGTGTCATGTGTATACTTCCTTTCCTCTTTCTGTAAAAAACCAAGAGTAAAGGGTAAAACACTCAATATCTCAAAACTTAATACTCGTTAAGTCTACACTTATTGAAAGCATAAGTCAAGGAAAAAGGTTAGATAATCAAAATAATTTTAAATTATTTTCTCAAAACCGCCATACTTTCATACGTCTATAAGCAATAAAATTGAAAAAGACATAACTTACAAGTAGGAATAGACTTAGCAAAAGTAAGTTACTTACAACACTAGTCCTGAAAAAGTCGCCTTCACTGCTTAAAAGAACAAGCATATTCTTTACATTTGCTTGATTAATTGGGAAAAAATAAAGATATTTTGAAACTATATTTCCCTTGAAAGCCTGCATCAAAAGAGCTGGCAAGAGGTATAGGCCAGTTGCAGTCGCAAAAGATGAAAGTGGTGTTTTAACAAAGCTAGATACGAGTACACTGGTCGCAGCTACAAATAGAATCCCCAAAAACTGCAGTCCAATAATGCACAGAAAGACTTGTAAATGATTCCATTCCATAGGAAAATCAAATAATTTCATTGCAAAATTAGTTTGAATACTGGATTTCCAACCACTGATATCATTCATGAGCGCGAAAGTTATGAAATTGATGATATGAATGGCCACAAAGAGGCAAGTTGAGGCCGAAATGCCAGCTAGTAGCTTACTAATCAAAGATTTACTTTTTCCATACTTTGTAGTGAACAAAATTTGATTCATATTTCGTGACGTGTCGTCTGAAAAGACTAAAGAACAAACTAGTGCAACTAGAACAGAGATAAGAACATAAAGATTGCCTATTACCTTATACAAATCTGTCCATGGGACATAATTACCTAATTGTAGTGGCTTATCAAAGTTTTGGGAGTCATTATCAGCTAATTTCTTGAGTGGCACCTCTTCTACAGACAGCCTCTGACCATTTTCTAGCTTATCAAGCATAACTGAGAATAAGTCATAATTCTTTCGAGGTATAAAAGTAGACTGGATATCCCAGTAAAATGGATAAAATACCAGTGCTGAATCTGTTTTTGCATCTTGCCAAATTTCCATATAATCAGACACAATTTCTTTAACCTTCTCATCAGTTAAATCACCAGAGTACTTTTCTTTGATACTTTTATCTAGTTTGGCAGGATATCCTGCTTCTACATTATCTCTTGCAGAAAAGTTTTCTTGTGAATAATGATAACCAACATAGAAAATCCCGAAAAGAATAAAAAGAGAGACTACTAAGGCGCCTAAAACTGTTCGGTTTTTTCCGATCTTTGATAATTCAAATTGTGTTAGTTTCATCATAATCCTGTCCTCCTTCCCTGAAATAATAGAGGTATAAATCTTCTAAAGTAGGCGGAACCTGATTTGCAGTCGGTGTTGGACGCTGAATAGATACTATTTTCAGGATTACACCACCAGAGTCATTCCGACGATTACTGATGAGAAAACGATTTTCTAATTTATCTGCTTCATTTGGTGACACTAAACATTCCCAGACTTGTCCCTTGATTTCAGATACTAAATCATAAGCTGTTCCCCCTGTTTGTAATATGCCATCTTTTAAGATTAGAATTTCGTCTGCTACTGATTCGACGTCCGATACTATGTGTGTTGATAGTATTATAATCCTATCCCTTGAAAGATTGCTGAGCAGTTTTCGGAATCTCACTCGTTCTTTGGGATCTAGGCCAACTGTTGGTTCGTCCAAAATCATTATTTCAGGATCATTAATGAGTGTTTGTGCAATTCCTAAACGCTGTTTCATACCTCCAGAATATTGTCGGATTTTTTTGTTTTTGACATCACCTAGCCCAACAAAATCAAGTAATTCTATACATCTTTTCTTGGCAGCCCTGCTATTGAGTCCCTTTAAAGCAGCTATGTAGAGCATAAATTTGAAACCAGAAAAATCTGGATAGTAATTGAAATCTTGGGGTAAGAATCCAAGAACTGATCGAAAATTCTCTGCTTGTTCTTTTATGTCCTGATTATTAAAGAGGACCTGTCCATTGTCTGCCTGAAGGAGCCCGCAAATTATTCGGAACAAGGTTGTTTTACCTGATCCATTGGCTCCTAAAAGTCCATAAATTCCAGGTTTGAGTTCGAAAGTGATTTCTTTTAAAACATGAACACTACCATAAGACTTTGAAATTTTCTCAAGTCGTAAATTCATTACAAAACCTCCTAGCTAAATGATTTTTGGTATTGACGATAAATTAAGTAAAGCAACATAAAACCTGAAGTCACAAATGCAACACTCCAATAAATCACATTCACTTGATAAATATTAAATAAATTGCTGATTACAAAAGAAACAAGGTAAATGATTCCTGAAACTAACCACATCACATGTCTATGAAGGTAATTGCGCCACAAGGTGACTAGAAGAAAAAGAATGATACAGATGATGTTATAGGGAACGAGTAAAAAGAGCAATATATTCCAAAATGATAAAGAAAAGTTATTAGAACATACAATGGACATAACTAAAATAAATGCCAAGTCAGCTATTCCAAAAATTAAAAACTTGAGCAGGGTATGCTGACTAAGATTATACTTAAAAGTTTCTTCTAATTCCCACATACCATAAGTAAAGCTTTTAAAGAGTTCATCCATAAAAAAGAGAACAGATATCATTAGGATTCCGGTCAAAAGATGCATGATAGTGGCAAGTGGTTCTTCCTTATGAAGTCTTAAAATAGAAAACATACTCAAGAAAAACAAAGCAAACTGACTCAACCAAGCTCTCAAACTGATAAAGTGAAACGTTGAGATTAATAATTCAAGTACCGAATGTCTACAAATCTGTTGCTCTTCAATAATCTCTTTTCCTTTAACAATCAGCTGAGCTTTCCCTTGGGAAATAGAAACTAATTCATATTTTTCTAGTGTTTTCCGAACATCATTAGTCATTATCAAAGTCCTCCATCTTCAAGTATTTTTCCAACTTTTTCAATCCTTGATGTATGCGCGATTGAGCTGTTGCCACTCCTACTCCTGTTACTTTTGCAATTTCTTTAACTTTCAAATCCTGATAGTAACGTAAAATGACAGCTTCTCTCTGAGTATCCGGTAGTTTATCTAGGGCAGCTTGTATTAGTTGATTAGCTTCTTGCTTTGACAGTTCATCTATTACAGATTCGGTGTCGTCAGCAAGTGTATTTTCCGATAGCTCTACCTTCTCTAACTGTTTTTTCTTAGCAAAGCTGTTGCAATGATTAACTGTTATGGTATAAAGGTAATTATAAAATTTTCCTTTATAACGATAAGTAGGGATTGCCCGAACGACTTTTAAAAAAATGTCTTGAGTCAAATCATTTGCTAAATCGCGGTTTCCAAAGAATCGTCGACAACAATAGGCATATATTTTGTCATAATACTTATCAACCAAAACCTCCCAAGCATCTGTGTCACCCCGCTGTATTCTCAATATTAATAAATAATCATCTATCAAATCTTATCACCTATCTTTTTTCTATCTTCATATAGTATTAACTCTATTTTAGCCAAAATCATTTATAAAATGGAAACTTTTTGATAGAGTTTATTGTCAGGTATGGCATTAAACATAAAAACTCCTTTCTTTCGATTATCCTTTGCCTTTTTTTCTAAAAGATATTATATTTGAATTAAGAAAAAGATTTTGGAGGCTCTCTATGCTTACTTGGAAAAAATCACTTTTGTCAGCCATTCTGCTTAATTTTATACATATTCCACTCCTCTTTATCTTTTCACGTGGAAACGGTATGGGATTACTTATTTATCTAGTTCTCATTTTGCCTCTGGTCTCATTCTGGTCAGGGCTTATACTCTGTCACCGCAAAGGATCACTACCTACCTTCCCGATACTGTATGGCATTATTTTTTATCTGATTTGTTACCTCTTTTTCTTGGTTTTCGAACTGATGTCTTATGGTTATCAAGCCAGTGACTGGCTGAGTTTCCTTCCTTATTTTCTTCTTGCTTTGATTCCTAGTCTTTTAGGTTCAGTACTTGGTGGACTAGCCCATAAAAATGGCTGGCTCAAACAACCTTTTCTTCTTCCAGCCATCTGTTTAGCAACTTTTTTGATAGGGATCTTTACAAGCAACGCCTATCCCTATGACATCATGGAAAATGCCCCGCTCCTCCTATATTTGGCTAACTCCGTCATCTTTGCACTTGTAGGGCTCTTACTTGGTTTATTAGACTATAAAGGCTTTCTTGTCCCACTGCTTCTCGGTGGCTATTTCCTACTATTTTCAACATTTCAAACTGCTGTTCTCCAGCTTAAACTTGTTATCATCTATATGATTTTGTCTTACCTTTTCCTCTTTCTCGGTCGTTTTTTAAAAAATAGCAGAGCTGATAAAACTCATTAGTCAAAAACGCTGTCTCCTAGATTTTTCTAGGAGTTTTTTCATGCAAAAAAGCCAACCGAAGTTGACTTTTGATTGTTAGATTTAAAATTATTTAGGCTGATTAGAACAAGCCAATAGCAGTTCCGTCTTCAGCAACATCCATGTTAAGGGCTGCGGGTGCTTTTGGAAGACCTGGCATAGTCATAACATCTCCTGTCAAAGCAACGATGAAGCCTGCACCTGTTTTAGGAACAAATTCACGGATAGTGATGTCAAAACCTTCAGGGGCACCAAGCAAGAATTGGTTATCTGAGAATGAGTACTGTGTCTTTGCCATGCAGACTGGCAATTTATCCCAACCAAATTGGGCAAATTGCTTAAGTTGCGTCTTAGCTTTTGGACCAAATTGAACAGCTTTGCCTCCGTAGATTTGAGTCACAATCTTCTCAATCTTTTCTTCCAATGTATCTTCATCAGAATAGAGACGCTTGTAGTTAGCTCCGCCATTTTCAACCGCATTAACCACCGCATGGGCAAGGTCAACACCACCGTCAGCACCGTTAGCCCAAACGCTAGCCAGTTCAACTGGAACATTGATTGAGGCACAAAGTTCTTTAAGAGCAGCAATCTCATCTTCCGTGTCAGCTACAAATTCGTTGATGGCAACAACCGCTGGAATACCGAATTTACGGATGTTTTCAACGTGGCGTTTAAGGTTAGCAAAACCAGCGCGAACGGCTTCCACATTTTCTTGGTTGAGGTCAGCTTTAGCTACACCACCATGCATCTTAAGGGCACGAAGAGTGGCAACGATAACGACCGCATCAGGTGTTGTTGGAAGGTTTGGTGTTTTGATATTGAGGAATTTCTCAGCTCCGAGGTCAGCACCGAAACCAGCTTCTGTGATGGTATAGTCGGCCAATCGCAAAGCTGTTGAGGTAGCAAGAACTGAGTTACAACCGTGGGCAATATTAGCAAATGGTCCACCGTGTACAAGAGCTGGCGTACCATAGATGGTTTGTACCAAGTTTGGCTTGATAGCATCTTTAAGAATAAGCGTCAAAGCCCCTTCAATCTTGAGGTCGCGCACATAAACAGGTGTGCGGTCGAAACGGTAAGCTACCACAATGTTAGCCAAACGTTCCTTCAAATCTTTAATATCTGTTGCCAAGCAAAGAATAGCCATGATTTCAGATGCCACAGTGATGTCAAAACCATCTTCACGTGGAATACCGTTTACTGGACTACCAAGACCAATGATAACTTGACGAAGGGCACGGTCGTTGAGGTCAACCACGCGCTTCCAGATGATACGACGTTGGTCAATACCTAGTTCATTACCTTGTTGGATATGGTTATCAAGAAGAGCTGACAAGGCGTTGTTTGCTGTTGTAATGGCATGCATGTCGCCTGTGAAGTGAAGGTTGATATCTTCCATGGGAAGAACTTGAGCGTAGCCACCACCTGCTGCGCCACCTTTGATACCCATAACAGGACCAAGTGATGGTTCGCGAAGGGCAATCATGGTTTTCTTACCAATTTTATTGAGGGCATCCGCAAGACCAATAGACATGGTTGATTTTCCTTCACCGGCTGGTGTTGGATTGATAGCTGTCACAAGGACAAGTTTACCAGGCTTCTTGTCTTTAACTTCATTAATTTTATCAAAGGACAATTTTGCCTTATATTTTCCATAAAGTTCAATATCATCAAAGGTGATGCCAACTTTTTCGACAATTTCAGTGATTGGTTTGAGTTCGACACTCTGAGCGATTTCGATATCTGATTTCATGAAAATCTCCTCTTGATTGAAAAATACGAGAGCTTGAGCTCTATTGTTATAGGGTTAATTTCATTATAGCACACTTTCAGGAAAACGCACGTTTTTTAACCCTATAAATATCAATGTTCGTGTTTTGGTTGGTTGTTAACATAGAAATGCCCAACCTGTTTCAAGTTGGGCATAACATTTAAATAAATACATATTGTCTTTGAACACGATAACTGAGAATAAAAAGAATGGTTTCAGTTAAAAGTTTGGCAATCACCAACCCAATACCTAGTCCAACTAGAGCCTTAAGCATGAAATAATTACATGATAAGATTACTGCTACTAAAGCAAAATACCGAACAATAGTCTTCATAAGTGGATTAGATGACCGGAAAACATAATTAGCATTAAGCAGACATTGGCAGCTAGCACTTATTAGCCTTGCTGCCACAACAGACAAGAGAAGATTATTTGTCATTGCCATCAATAAAAAGAGAGCTAGTGCGTCAATCAGAGCCGATAAGATGGCCGTTCCTGAAAACTTGAAGAAGGGACTGTAAATGCGAATGGAATCCCTGATTGGACGAAAATGAGAACTCTTATTGTCCTCAAGATAAACTGTCTCAATAGCAACTTCTGCCAAATCGTAGCCAGCTTTATTAGCCTCGAGAAGCATGTTGAATTCATACTCAAATCGATCACCGTTAAGCGTTAATAGCCACGGCAACATTTCCGTACTCAGTCCTCTTAAACCAGTCTGAGTATCTTTGATTTTCTTTCCTGTTACTAGGCCAAATAGCAGAGCTGTCACTTCATTACCGATTCGACTTCTCAAAGGAACATCACCTGCAAAAGTTCTGACACCTAGGACAATAGCTTTGCTATTATCCTGAGACTGTCTAGCAACCTTAATCATATCAGGAATCAAATGCTGTCCATCGCTATCAATGGTAATCATAACATCGTCATTTTGGTAATTGTCAGCTATGTAGTTAAAAGCGGTTTTGAGAGCCGCACCTTTACCACGATTCTTATCATGGGTCAGAAGGACAGCATCTAAATTTTCAACTGTTTCAAAGTATTTGGCATAGGCTTGGCCACTTCCATCATCAACGACAATGATGGTATCTGACATCTGCTGTCGGATATCAGATACTAAATCAACAAGTCGTCTGTCAGGTTCGTAAGAGGGGATAATAATATACATAGGTTACTTCCTTTCGATTGTGCTTTTTGGGATATCTCAAAAACTTCTTTTCCAGGAATTTCTTACCTAATGTTTTAGAAGCGATTTCCTTGCGGTCCTCCGCCTCCCATACCTCCAGGGCCAGTTTGAGTGAGTTCGGTGACAGTTTCACCGTTAACAGTCAGCGTACCACCTGTGTATGTACCTGTACCATCATAGTCAAAGGCTGATTGTCCAGTAATGGTAATATTTCCTCCAGTGATGGTCAAATCACCATTGGAATCGATGGCGTCAGTATCTCCCTCTGCCATATCAATTGTGATATCACCACCATTAATAGTAACGGATACGCCTTCTTGCATCTGCATGTCACCTGCAGTCGATGCCCAGTCACTACCATTGATACCGTCGTCAGAAGAAACAATCTTGATTGTCCCATCATTGATCGTAACTGTCTTACCTTCAATACCCTCAACACAAGATTGGATATCAATCGTTCCATTGTCAATTGTTAGGGTATTTGAAGCATGGATAGCATCATCTCCTGCATTGATGACAAAGTTGCCTGATTGAATGTAAATATTACCAAGTTCGGTATCCTCATCATTATCTGAGTGAATAGCATCTTCTGCAGCTGTCAAAGTCATGTCAGAATTAACAATATTCAAAGCATCATTGGCAGAAATAGCGTGTTTAACTGTCGAAGTAATATTGTAAGTTCCTCCTGTGAACTTAACATCATCACTTCCTTTGATGGCATTATTGTAGTTTCCTGTGACCGTCAAAGATCCTGAACCATTAAAGGTTAAATCGCTTTTACTGTAAATTGCTGCGCTGTAATCATCATTGGTATGCTCAGAATCTTCAATTGTATTGCTGCTTCCAGCAGCGCTTGTAATGACAACCTTATCTGCTTCTTTAACTGCAATAAGAGCATCTGAACCTGTCATAGTGACACCATTAAGAACAATTTGTACCTTGTCTGAATCTGCCGCATCAACCAAGATTTGCACTCCGTCACTTTCACCAGAAATGATATAAGTACCTGCTGCTGAAATGGTTACGGTTGATCCAGATACAGCTACTCCATCACCTGACACTTTAGCTGACGAGCCTGATAAGCTAACAGTTGAAGCTGTGGCTTCATCGTAAGTGTCTGTTAGGTCAGTATCGGTAAAGTAATCCGAATTTGCTGTTGAGGTTGCCTCTACACTTGAACTTGATACTGAAGAACTAGTTGTTGTCGAAGAACTACTGCTTGTGCTACCACTTGAGCCTGATGAACATGCCGTCAACAGGATTAGACTAGCCGCACATGTGCTATAGAGCACTTTTCGTTTTAAATTGATTTTCATATAATTTTCTCGCTTTCGATGTTAATAATATAGAATTATAGATAGTTTAACTGAAAAATTCCTAAAGAATAACTGAAATATTTCTTAAACTTGCTCTGCTATTGAACAAACCAAATCACTTAGCCTTTTGGGGAAGCATTCCACTTAGTAAACTTAGTAATAAGAAGCCAATTGCGACAACCCAATAGGGATTGTCATAAGTGGTTGTTCGGCCAGAGACTTCAATAATCCCTTTTATTAAACAGGCACTGGTAGCGATAGCTAAACTTGAATTGAAGAATAACCAGGAGATTCGATTTCTAATCCATGTTTTATTAAATCCAGAAAGGAAACTTAGTCCAGCACCTAATAAAGGAATAAGGAACATAGCACGCATATAATCCGAGGATTCTCCGTAACTAAAGCGTTCGTAGACAATGGTAAAGACGATAGAAAATACCATTAAGCAAAAATAGGTTAGGCTTGATTTTCCTAATGTTTTTTTAGTAACCGATGTAAACAATATCGCTCACCGCTCTTTCTTTGATTGTATTTCCATTTGTGGTAGGTTTGTTAATGACTTGGCCATTAAAGTACATGGTTGATGAGCCACCGCCATCAAGGTTGTAGGCTGTTGTCACCCCATTAGATTGCATCAGCTCTGCCATTTGATAGAGCGTTAACCCTTCAGACTCGCTAGAGCGACCATCTGAAACGATGACAATATAATGAAGACTGCCATCATCTTCTTCAATGATACCAATAGCTGTTCGAGGGTTAGAAGACATGGCTTGGCCAACTTCTTCAGATGAGGAGACGGCGATTTGACCATCTGAGACCAGTGTCGGACCGAAAGCAAAGGTATTGACAACACCGCTGTCTAACAACTCTTGAGTTGTCACATCAGATTCATTAAAAGTAGCTAAGCTGCCGTCTGCATAAATAGCCAAGTCATCGTAATCACTATTACGTGAAGACTCACGATAGATGACACCGTTTTTGATAACGTAACCTGTTGAATTGGCTCCGTAGTAGTCACCATTAATAGCAAATATAGCATTATTGGCAACTGCTTGACTGGAAGTTGTTTGGGTAATGTTAGTGCCAAAAGTGTTCTGAGCTAGAGCTGTTTTAAGATAAGAAGCATCACTTAGCTTGATATCCGCAACATAGTAGGTAGTATCGCTGGTCTGTCCACTCGTGATTGAGATTGAAATGTTGTCATCTTGATAAGAATTATCAGTACTTGTTACTTGGCCTGAATCTGAGGATGCCACAGTCTGTGACGTTTGACTACTTATAACTTGAGCTTGGGCCGAGGGTAGGACAAATGTTTTTAAAAGCGTGTAGGTGTTTGCACCTAATAAGGCAGTAGAAAATAGTATGGTATAAGCATGCCTCTTTAGAAATGTCATTAAAACACTCCTTTCAATATGGAATTACCAACAATCATAGCTTGTTAGGCTGAAATATTACTGAAAGTTTTCTTGAGTGAAACTTAAAGATTCCTTACAGAAAACTTAAAGGAAAACTTAGCTCTGCTATTTTAAAAAAACTTTTAGATTTCTCCTTTATAGTTATGGTCACTAACTTTTAAGGAGAAAACCATGACTGATAACATTCAAACCCGTTTTAAACGTGTAGAAACTAAGTATATTGTAAGAGCTGACCAATATGAGGCACTTTTAGAGGATTTAAAGGTCTATCTAAAAGAAGACGATTACCCTACTTCTACCATTTCTAATATTTATTTTGATACGCCAGACTTTGATGTCATCAAAGATGCACTAGCTAAAAAGAATATGCGTGAAAAGATTAGAATGCGTAGCTATTTTGCTAATCCAAGTGAAGATTGTCAAGCCTTCTTGGAAGTTAAGCAGAAAGATCAAGAAGGTGTTGGACATAAGTTTCGCCTAGTCTCTAACCCTAAGTCTATCAACCTTTTGCTTTGTCAGGGATATAGTGATGAATCTATCTCAGACCCAAATTTACTTGCAGAGATTCACGCGCTTCGAGACCGCTACCCAGGTCTTGCTCCTCGTGTCTACATTTACTATGACCGATATTCACTTAAACAAAAAAAGAAAATTGGAGACAAGGTACGAGTAACTTTTGATAAAAATCTTCGTTATCGAGACACAGACGTTTCTTTATCTTCTGGCACTGAAGGGAACCCCTTGCTTGAGCCAAACCAAATGGTTATGGAAATCAAAGCAAGTGCGGACAAGCCTGAATGGCTAAAGGAAATTCTAGCTAAGCATGGCTTACGCAAAATGAAGTTTTCTAAATACTCTTGTGCCTTCCACAAATCACAAGGTTTAGATTATCAACCACGACCGAGACTCAAAAAAGAAAGCGTAGGTGCCTAATATGACCATTTTCGACAGCATTTTTCAAACAAACACCAGCTCAGTCAATCCACTCCTACTCTTCCTGGCCCTAGCCGTTAGCCTTGTCCTAGGATTTGCATTGGCCTTTGTCTATAAATTCCGCACCCTCTACACCAGAGAATTTATCATCACACTGACCCTGCTTCCTAGTCTCATGACGCTGGTTATCTTTTTAGTCAACGGCAGTCTTGGCACAAGTATTGCGGTAGCTGGGACTTTCTCCCTTATCCGTTTCCGTTCAGCTACCAGCGGTTCACGTGAATTATTAGCCATCTTCCTTTCAATGATTATCGGTCTAGCTGCAGGAACTGGCTATCTGATTCTAGCTATCATTTCGACCACCCTTATTTTATCTATTTGGTTTCTTTTGGAAAAAGGGCAGAGCAAAGTCCAGACTCAAACTCGTCGTCATTTGACGGTGACAGCAAGCAAAGTTCCTCAACTCGAAAATCGGATCCAAGCTGCGCTTGAAAAGTTTTGTTCGACTTATGAACTGATTTCAGTCAAAAGTGGTAAAAAGGGAGCGGAACTCAAACTGTCCTATGAAATTGAATTGTTATCTCCTACAGACGATTTCAAGCTTAGTAATTATTTGATTGATAATCTCCAAGAAATGGATTTCAAACTGACCACCCAAGCTAAAAAACGTAAAAATCTATAAAATTAATCCCCAGCTCAAATTGAACTGGGGATTTTTCTGATAGTCATATCAATGTTTAAATTACCAAGCATAGTTAGGTTCAACACACACAGATATTGCCTCAAGTAATTCTTCAACGGTTATTTTCTTTAACCCTCCATAGACTGGATCCTGACTAATATAAGAAGGATCCAGATAGTAGACATAAGCAATATCTTTCCCATCATCTGTTAACTGATAGCCAATTCCCAAAACATTGTGCTCACCATTTTTACTTGGTTCTATTTTTGAAACTTCGATGGTGTAGTAAAGTGGATAGTTATCTTTTATATTCTGTTTAAGTCTTTCTTTAAAGATTTCTTTATCGCTTTCGATATTTGTAACAGTTTCAAGACGATATCCTGCTTGATTGCTTTCTGGAAAGTCATATCCAAAGAGATGTCTGTTAAGAACTCGGATGGCATTTACATTGTGAGTGCCAAATGTATCATCGGTCTCCATCTCAAGTGCTAAGGTTTCCTGGATTACTTCTATTCCTTTATATGATAGTAGCATACTGACGGTTGTCGGAGCACACGTGTTCCAAGCTCGCTGGACTTGAGGATTTACGTCAAGTCTTACAATCTGATTACTAGTATTAGAGTTTGAAGATTTTTTTCTAAAAATGATTGGGCTGACTCGCTATCATTATTTGATGTCGATTCTTCACTATCCGATGAGGCCTCTTGACTCTGTTCCGAGATATCAATTTCTTCTTGGGTTGTTATCGAACTTTGATTGCTTTGAGTCGAGATGGCATTGCTCTGCTTTTGATTTATGAAAAAAATTGCAAGAATAATCAGGCACAAGATAGCTAAAATAATACCAATAGAATGTTTAACTCTGTTAGACAAATCGTACCCCTCCTTTATCTAGCTATATTATAACAGTTTCAAGCTTTGGAAGGAGTTTTCAAGGTTGCTTTCAATAGGGTTTTTGTGTAAAATAAGCCTATGAAAATTTTGATTACTTCTGGTGGCACGACAGAGAGTATTGATACTGTACGTGGTATCACCAATCATTCAACAGGAACTTTAGGAAAATATATCTCAGAAAAATTCTTAGCTCAAGGTCATCAAGTTTCTTTAGTAACGACTAAATCTGCTGTCAAACCTCAAGAACATGACAATCTCGACATTTATGTTATTAGTAATGTTGATAGTTTGATTAAAACAATTGAGCCTCTTGTCAAGTCTCATGATGTTCTTATTCATAGCATGGCAGTGTCAGATTACACGCCTGTTTATATGACTGATCTTGATGAGGTGAAACAAAGCAAAGATATAGCTCAGCTATTGACCAAGGAAAATAAGGAAACTAAGATTTCATCTAGATCGGATTACCAGGTGCTTTTCTTGAAGAAAACGCCTAAGGTCATCAGTCTAGTCAAGAATTGGAATCCGAACATTCAGCTGATTGGATTCAAACTTCTAGTTGGTGTTAGTAAGGATGAGCTCTTTGCTGTTGCGCGTGAGAGTTTGGTAAATAATCAAGCACGTTATATTTTGGCTAATGACCTTTCTGAGATTACTCCTAATCAACACCATGCCTATCTGCTTGATTCTGAAAATGCATATGAAGCTTGGACTAAGGCAGATATTGCACAGCTTATTTTTGAAAAGGTAACACACGATGACTAAGACAATCTTATTAGCAGTTTCTGGTTCGATTTCTGCATATAAAGCAGCTGATTTGACCAATCAACTCAGTAAATTTGGCTATGACGTACACGTTCTAATGACAGAGGCGGCAACAGACTTTATCACACCTTTGACTCTCCAAGTTTTATCCAAAAATCCTGTTCACTTAGATGTTATGAAAGAGCAAGATTCTAAGATTATTAACCATATTGAACTGGCTAAACAAGCTGATCTTTTTATTCTTGCTCCAGCATCTGCTAACACAATTGCCCATTTGGCACATGGATTTGCTGATAATATGGTCACTGCTACTGCACTTGCTCTTCCTTTGGCAACCCCAAAACTCTTTGCACCAGCCATGAATACCAAGATGTATGATAATCCTTTAACTCAACGTAATATTGAAACATTGAAGGAAATCGGATATCGAGAGATTGAACCTCGATCAAGCCTATTAGCTTGTGGTGATATTGGACGCGGCGCCCTAGCCGATTTAGATACAATTTTAGAAGTTGTTCAATCAATATTATAATATTTTGTAAGAGCAAACATTGATTAGCTCTTGTCAAGACAGGTGTAACCATGTATAATGTAAGCACTTGATAAATGAGCTAGCGCTCAAAAATAGGAGACATTTATGAAAAATAGAAAATCTTCCGATGTTGCTACAATTGCAATCTTTTTCGCTGTCATGCTTGTTATTCACTTTTTGACAAGCCTTGTTTTTAATTTATGGCCAGTACCAATAAAACCAACACTTGTTCATTTACCAGTTATTGTGGCTTCTATCGTCTATGGTCCGCGTATCGGTGCTACTTTGGGTGGTTTAATGGGAGTTATCAGTGTTACCACAAACACAATCGTTCTACTTCCAACAAGCTACCTTTTCTCACCTTTTGTTGAAAATGGATCATTTGCATCTTTGATCGTAGCCATGCTGCCACGTATCCTTATTGGGGTTACACCGTATTTTGTTTATAAATGGATTAGTAACAAAGTTGGACTTACTATTGCAGGTGCGATTGGTTCAATGACAAATACAATTTTTGTTCTTGGTGGTATTTTTCTACTATTTTCCAATGTATACGATGGAGATATTCAAGCACTCTTAGCAGTTGTATTTTCTGCTAACGCTTTGGTTGAAATGGTTATCTCAGCAGTCATTACAGTAGCCTTAGTTCCGAATTTACTGAAAATTAAAAAATAATTTATGAAAATCACGGAAAACCCGTGATTTTTTTACTTGAAAATGTTATAATGTAAGCGGTTATAAATTAAATCAAACAGACTCTTGTGAAAGTTATCAATTTTTACAAGTTGCATTCTGTTTTTAAAAAGGAGTTGCTTTCTATGACTTATACTGAAAACTACCAAAAATGGCTAGATTTTGCAGAACTTCCAGACTACCTTCGTGAAGAATTGGTTGCCATGGATGAAAAAACTAAAGAAGATGCTTTTTATACAAACCTCGAGTTTGGTACTGCTGGTATGCGTGGCTATATTGGCGCTGGTACAAACCGCATCAATATCTATGTTGTTCGTCAGGCAACTGAAGGTTTGGCTAAATTGGTAGAATCAAAAGGTGAAGAAGCTAAAAAACGTGGTGTTGCTATCGCCTACGACACTCGTCACTTCTCTCCTGAATTTGCTTTTGAATCTGCTCAAGTGCTAGCTGCACATGGAATCAAGTCTTACGTTTTTGAGAGCCTACGTCCAACACCTGAACTATCATTTGCAGTTCGCCATTACGGAACAATCGCCGGTATTATGGTAACTGCAAGTCACAACCCTAAAGAGTTTAACGGTTACAAAGTGTATGGAGAAGATGGTGGACAAATGCCACCTGCAGATGCTTCTGCTTTGACAGACTACATCCGTGGTATTGATAATCCATTTGCTGTTGAATTAGCTGACTTGGAAGATAGCAAGGCTAACGGTCTCATTACCGTTCTTGGTGAAGAAACTGACCGCCTCTACCTTGATGAACTCAAAGCAATCAATATCAATAAAGACTTGATTGCAGAATTCGGTAAAGACATGAAGATTGTTTACACACCACTTCATGGTACTGGAGAAATGCTCGCACGTCGTGCCCTTGCTGAAGCTGGATTTGAATCCGTTCAAATTGTTGAAGCTCAAGCTACCGTTGACCCAGACTTCTCTACTGTTGCTTCACCTAACCCTGAGAGCCAAGCAGCTTTTGCTCTTGCTGAGGAATTGGGACGTAAAGTTGGAGCTGATGTACTCTTAGCAACTGACCCTGATGCTGACCGTGTTGGTGTTGAGGTTCGCCAAGCTGACGGTTCATACTGGAACCTTTCTGGTAACCAAATTGGTGCACTTATCGCTAAGTATATCCTTGAGGCACACAAACAAGCAGGAACACTTCCTGAAAATGCTGCAGTTGCTAAATCAATCGTATCAACAGAGTTGGTGACTAAGATTGCTGAAAGTTATGGCGCAACAATGTTCAATGTCTTGACTGGTTTCAAATTCATCGCTGAGAAAATTCAAGAATTTGAAGAAAAACACAACCACACTTACATGTTTGGTTTTGAAGAAAGCTTCGGCTACCTCATCAAACCATTTGTACGTGATAAAGACGCTATTCAAGCTGTCCTTATGGTTGCTGAAATTGCTGCCTACTACCGCTCTCGTGGCATGACACTGGCTGATGGTATCGATGAAATCTTCAAAGAATACGGCTACTTCGCAGAAAAAACTATTTCTGTTACACTTTCAGGTAAAGACGGTGCTGAACAAATCAAAGCAATCATGACTAAGTTCCGTGATAATGCACCTGAACAATTCAACAAGACTGACATTGCACTCTTCGAAGACTTTGCTTTGCAAAAAGCTGTTGCTCTGGATGGAACAACAACTGAATTGACAACACCACCTTCTGACGTTCTTAAATACACATTGACTGATGATAGCTGGTTTGCAGTACGCCCTTCAGGAACTGAACCAAAAATCAAATTCTACATCGCAACAGTTGGTGAAACACTTGCTGTCGCAGAAGAAAAAGTTGCAAACATCGAAGCTGAAATCAATGCATTTGTGAAATAAGCTTACTCTTTCCTACTACTTCCTCATATTGAGGAAGTAGTTTTTTATTGTTAACAAACTAGCTTGTTTTGTTAAAAGTTTCAAAAACCTTTCTCTCTCCCATATTATTGAATTCTTTTAGATTTTTTTAAAGAGGCTGGGTAAAAACTCCAGAATACAGTAAAAGGCATAGAACTTCGTTATCCAAACGTTGATTCTATGCCTTTTTAAAGTATCTATTTTTCAAAAGAAGAATATAGATTGAGTTTTTTCCAGCCTCTTTATCAATTCAACCTATTAAAGAAAACTTGAGAATATTTCAGCACTTTTACCAATTTCAATCTTCTGTTTTATAGACTTAGAGATGGCTATATTTTACTTCGATTCAGCCCTTAAAATAATTGAAGTAACTTTTCAGCTACCTCAAGAATTATTAAGTCATTTATTAGAAAAAAGATAATGATTGATTTTTTGATAAGATTATGATTGATAGCCATTGGGGTTTTTGCTTTGCCATCTCCAGGAATCTCTCATCATGTCTTGCAAAGTTTTTTCAGCGGTCCAGTCAAGCACCTCTTTAGCTTTACTCGAGTCAGCATAGCAAGTAGCGATATCACCAGCTCTTCGATCTTTGATGACAAATGGAACAGAAACATGATTTACTTCTTCGAAAGTTTTAACCAACTCTAGGACGCTATATCCATGTCCAGTTCCTAGGTTGAAAACAGCACTTCCTGTATTTTTTAGATTATTTTTAAGAGCCGCAACATGCCCTTTTGCTAAATCAACAACATGTATATAATCACGTACCCCGGTGCCGTCAGGGGTGTCGTAATCATTACCGAAAATACTCAATTCTTTTAATTTTCCTATAGCTACTTGACTAATATAGGGTACGAGGTTGTTTGGAGTACCATTTGGAGCTTCTCCAATAAGACCGCTCTCATGGGCCCCAATCGGATTAAAGTATCGCAAATTCGTAACAGACATTTCTTTATTAGCGAATGCTACGTCTGTTAGAATTTGTTCTATCATCACTTTTGTGTAACCATAAGGATTAGTCGCAGAAGTTTTTAAATTCTCAGTTAGAGGAGAAATGTTATCCATTCCATAGACTGTGGCACTGGAGCTAAAAACAATATGATTCACATGGTGATTTCTCATCACTTCAAGTAGAACTAATGTCCCTGTTAAATTGTTACTATAATATTTCAGTGGTTGTTCAACGGACTCTCCTACAGCTTTATATGCTGCAAAATGAATAACTGCTTCAATATCATTTTCGTAAAAAACATTATTCAAAAATACCTTATCTAAGATTGAACCGTTATAAAAATGAATTTTCTTTCCAGTGATTACTTTTAGACGATTTAAAACTTCTTTGGAACTATTTGAGAAATTATCTACAATTACTATATCATAGCCTGCTGAAATAAGCTCTACAGCTGTATGGCTACCAATAAATCCTGCTCCACCTGTTAATAAAATTGACATAACTTACCCCCTTACCTCTCTTTAAATTAACCGTGATATTCTCCGTTATATTGAATGAGTGTTATGTCCTCAACATCTTCAATATTATTTATTTTTTCTGTAAAACTTAAGTTTTCATCTTTACAAAAAACTTCTACAGTTAGCTCGATTAACCCTTTCCGAGCTGTTTTTGCTTTCAAAAAATATTTCATTTTACCAAAAGCTTGTAAAATTTTCTCTTCTGTTTCGTCGTGGTTAAAATGAATCACAGCAATGTAAACTTTACCAAATTGTTGATGTCTATAAAAAATATAAAACAGTACTATCATAATTATCGCTGAAATCATAGATAATAAGTACATGCCTGCACCAACTGTAATACCCGTTGTAATTGCCCAAAAAATATACAAGAGATCCATCGGATCTTTTATTGCTGTACGATATCGAACAATGGATAAGGCACCAACCATACCAAGTGATATAACGATATTAGTACTAATTGCTAAGGTTACCATACATGTTAATATTGTCATACCAACTAATGTAACTGCAAAACTACGTGAATAAACCACACCGGAAAAAAATTGGCGATAAATAAGATAGATTACAGCCCCTAATATAATTGAAATTATCATTGATAACAGAATTTTCCATAAATCCGCCCCGGTATATGAACTCACAAAAGAGTTTTTTAAAATGTCGTTAATACTCATTTTTTACCTTTCTTAATTATCGTACCAAAAGAAGTTTAAGTCTCTCTTATAGCTTGTCTTGTCATAACATAATACATATTTGGATACCGCAGTGAATTCAGTAGCATCTGATGGAATAATTTCTTTGATAATATCAGGGAAAAATTCAGTATATTTTACTTCTAAAACTAATTTTTCAGGTTCCAATACTTCAAGGGCTGGTAAATTAGCATCAAATATATCAAAGCTCCCTATTGCTGCTCGAATATTCTCATCAAAGGTAATCCGTACAGTTCCTGATTCTAACGTCCAAGGCTCACGCTCATAGTCAACAATTGTTTTTGGACGTAAAACATTAGATATACACTCAATGTAAAATTCTTGGCAAAGATGGTGTGGGCTTTTTAATAAAAAGTCATAATCTCCATCAATAATTTTGTAAAATTCTTCCCTTGTCAGCGGTGCATCTTCTTTATAAATATATGCACCATGTTTTCGTTTGCGCTCAAGTTTAATCACTTGATCAGTGTAATTATATATACGAATACGATATTTTTTTCTAATAAGTACACCTGCCTGTTTATCCTCATAAGCACTGTTCCAGTAGTCATCAAAATATAGACTTCTAATTGTATAACTCTCACTTTTTACATGCTTATCTAAGGTCATTATATTCCTTATTCGTTGACGAATGAGATGTTTATCTTTAAGTGAAATCAAGTATTTTTGTTCGTGTCGAAAAACTTCTTTAGTTTTCTTCATAGTTATCCTCACTTATGCTTTTATCGGGGTTTATATAAAATGATTTAACACCAGATATTTTTCCATCTTCACTTGTTACATAATAATCAAATGCCATTTGGGACTGTCCAGAAGTATTTGAAGCAGTAACACGGATAAAATATTGCCCTGCTTCCATCATATCTAGTTCAGTATTTGTCAATTTTAAATTATCTTGTTTGAAGATTGTAGTTGAAAAATCATAGTTTTTTGAGATCTCTACAGAGTATGTAATGTCTTCTGATTGAAAATCGTATGAATTTCCCCAACTTATTTTCAATTTTCCATTATCACTTTTTTCTTTTATGTTAATGAAGAACGGCATTGGCTTTTTAAAGCTCTCATAGTACTTTTTATAATTACTTTCAACTTCTGAAGGTAAGGCGTTCAAAACTTTTTGGTAATCAGCTGTAGAGATACCTAGATAGGTACTGTCAGGAATCTCAGAAATATAAGGTTTTACAATATTTGCTAAATCATTCGAAAGCGATGTCATGTGTTCTTTGGATAAATTATTATGATATAAATCTTCTATCGCGAGATTCAAAGCTTCTTGGAAACTTTTCGTTTTTAACGCTCGTTGGAATAATTGGTTTCCCCAATAATTGCTAATACCGGTCTCCCAATCAGCATTTCCCGAAAACCCCTTGATGGAATATTCTGTTTCAAAAAGTGATCCATCGTTATCCCATGGTATGATATACCATCTTTGAGAATTGAGTGGGCTGTATAGATACATATTTCTACTCTGGGTGTCATGATTACCCATTAGGATTTGAAAAGCCATCCAGTAAGATAAATTTTCTACATCAAAATATTGTTCCAAAACATCTTCAAAATCGATTGAAGTATCATTAACCTTCTTTATTAAATCAATAAGTTTAGTATGGTCTGTAGACCCTTTAATTTCGAGTAATTCTTCAAATTTACCCTCGTCATAACTAGGGTCGCTATTTAATTTAATAACATTATCAGAATCGATAAATTCAAAAAAGTTAACTTTATAAAGTTGTCCACTACTATCTAAATTGTGAGCTTTCATACCAGATTTATTAAGTTGTTCAACTTGAGTATACAGACCGTAGTCAACAAACTCATCCGGTTTATCTCCTGTTGTATCTTTAACATAAAGGTGGACAAACTGAGTTCGTAGGCTTAACACTTGAGGAATGTCTTGGAGTAATACATACGACATCATGTTTCGAAAACGAAGACTTTCAGTTTGGTGTTTGTTTAGATTAATTGTTTTTTGACCATACCAACTTCCCTTATTTTGTTTGATTTTTATTTTGTAATTCTTTTGTTGGTTACTACTTGAAGTCTGACCTCTAATTTGTATTGTTGCGTTTGGTGCAGTTTCCCCAAATCCCAATTCGCCAGCTTTTGGTCCCTTATCATCTCCTACCTGTAACAATCCAGAAATTTTATATCGGTCAATTCCCATCTTTTCATAATCATAAACTGATAAATTATTTACTTCAGACCAGGAATGATTTGTATTATCGCTGTCACTTCCACGTGTAACGGTTAAGTACATTGTTTGCACATCTTTATAATCATATGTATCGTAAAGAGCAGAATTATCAGTTAAATGATATGAATCATCCGAAAAAACAACCTCTGTCTCTGGGATTTTATCACTAGATTCATCTTCTTTCTCATTGGTGAAAGAACCAAAGCAATATACAAGAACAGTTGTCAAAATCAATAGTAAAATGACTAATAAAAGGCTCTTTCTATTCTTCATAGTTCACCTCCTTTGTAAAAACAAGCATTTTCTTGTTTAGAAAAATTGCAAAACGATAAAATATCCCCTTTTTTTCTGAAAAAACAATTGGCTGTCTTCCTAGAATCTGATACATTAAATTGCTAGTGATTTTTTCTAAATTTATCCAAGAAATGATAAAATATAGCATAGTTGCTATCAAAAAACCAAAACCATAAAACAAAGTATTGGTGTAAAGTGTTGCGACAGTTGCTAAGATGGATAATACAGCAAAGGTAATACTTGTCCAATAACTTCCTGTAAGGTTTCCAAAGTAATAAGTGGATAAGGCTACAATATTTGCTAGACCGTATATTGCGTAGGCAACACAAAGAATTCTAAAATATCCATTCATCGTGGTATTAAAACCTAATGGCAAGGCATTTAATATAGATGTTCCAACTGAAATTGAAAGTAAAGTGACAATCAATTGTACCCAAACAGTTTGTTTCATACCTTTTTTCAAACTTTCCGTCATGTCCCTCTCTGCCTTACGGATTTCTTGAAGTGTACATTTTCCTGTAAAACTTAGATAATAATAGCGGTAACTTTTGAAAAAATCTACTTCAATTGAAATGATAAACTGTACAGTGCTTGCTAGCATGGTTAATGATGCTAGAAAGACTGTTAAATCATAATAAGGAGCAATGTAAAATAATCCTCGAACCTGTTGTCCAATTTGACTGAACCAAATCACTACAATATGACCTAATAATCCAAGTTGAGTACATAAACCAATAATAGCCAATTTCCAATGTTTATCAAAGTATTTCAAAAAATCAAACATCTGATTATAATTTAATTTATTTGGAAATTGTTGACACAGAAGATTGGTTGCAAGAATGAGAAAACTAGCGTAACCAAATATTATTCCAGCTAATAGAGAAACAACAACTGAAATATGAATTAACAAGAAAATACTACTCATTATCAATGTAGTTAAAATTGTCGCAAAGAAAGCCTTAACAATTCCCAAATAGTCATTTATTATGGTTAAAAAATTAATAACATTCCAAGATAATAAAAACTCACAAAATAATATCCAGGCTAAAACACCATAAATAAAACCTATTCGCGATATTAGTAGAAATATTCCATATAATATTCCCCCAAGGAAGACACTGAAAAATTGGCTTCCCAAATAGCTTGTTAATATGTTGCTAAGATCTCTAGAAAATATCTTATCTGATAAATAGCGAGAAATGACAAGTGAAACAAAACCGTTAATAAAAAGAGAACCAAGTAACCCATAGGTAATGATGGCTACAATTAAGTTCCTATCTGTAATTGTTACCTTGGCCAGATTAGATAGACTATATATTGTTAGTAAGACAAGTTCCCCAAATAAAAGTGGTGCGACTGTGACAATAGAAGCGTAAGCAAATGCACGTGGTTTTGATGTCAGTTTTTTTTCTCTTACAATCTTGTTTATAGCGAAACCAATTCCAGCCATTAAGTTACCTCCAAGTATAAATCACGATATTGCTGTATCATCAGTTCATAAAGATAATATGTCTTTGCACGTTCTTGTGCAATTTCTCCCATTTTTTCTCTTAAATCACGGGAGCTACACATTTTCTCCATAGCATGTGTCAACCCAGTTCGATATGTAGGTGGTACACAATAACCTGCAACTCCTAAATGATCTCCCTTGTCACCTTCCAATAGTTCTCTACAGCAACCAACATCAGTCGTTACACAAGGTCGTCTCGCTGCCATTGACTCAATGACTGATAGTGGTTGTGCTTCAGAAATACTCGTTAAGATTGTAAAATCCAACTTCTCCATGTATTTTACAACATCAACTTGCCCTGTAAAAAATATATTTTTTATTCCAAGTTGACGGACTAATTGATGACATTCTCTATCATAGTCTTCATCGTCCACACCACCGAGAATATGTAATCGAGTATTTGGGTATTTACGTGATAATTCATAAAATACATAAATCATCGTCTTTATATCCTTTATGGGAGCAATACGGACAACAGCACCGATATCAATCCATTCATCTTCCTCTTTAAGGGGGATTGCTGCAAATCTCTCATAATGAATACCATTTGAAATCACTACACATTTCTCAATATCGCACCCAACCTCTTCCTGAATATATTTTGCTTTAGTATAGAGGCTTGTCACGCGATTTGCCCTACTATAAATTAAATTTGATAACATGTAGAAGAATTGAATCCAATCACGCTTCATTGTGGGTAACACCCAGTCTGAACGTAATATTTCTTCCTCTCTCTCTCTAGTGTAAATACCATGTTCTGTTAACAATAATGGTGCATTGTGCTGGTAACTTCCTAATGTAGCCAGCAATCCAGCGTATCCCGTTGCAATTGAATGGTAAATATCTGCTTTTGGTAGTTGTTGAGTCATTAAATAAAGAACTGTAATCAGCATTGAACGAGTTGTATGAAAAACATCAGCAAATGATTTATTTTGGTGATTTTCCTCAACTATTTCGGTTAATAGTTCTAAAAAAAGCTGGCTCTCTAAAAAATCAGCTGGGTGAACCTGACGTTTATTGAAAATATCAAATAATAGTTCCCAATCAGGTGTTTGACAAGCTAACAGAGCTTTTAACGATTGGCGCTCTGAACTATTAAATTTACCTTTCCAGTTTGAATGTACTGAAGATTGGATAGCTTCATTTAAAAAAATCTCTTTGACTTCGACCACGTTATCTGCTAATTCATATTTGAATTTTCCACGGCTTTCAGAGTTTGCACCTATTGTAACTAATACAAATTCATGTTCAGTCATTTCATTAATATAATTATGCATCCAAGAAGAGACACCGCCATTTACGTAAGGATAGCACCCTTCTAAAATTAAACAAATACGCACCGATTCTCCTTTCAAATTATTATTTCTTGGCTATAGATACTTTAGCTGAGGTCGCATGTAGAAGGTATAGATTTCCAGTTAAATGCTCCAAGCTCCCTCCAGTCACCCTCCCAGGTTTATCTTCATTAAATCTCACCATAAAATAAGCTTCGTCAACAAAATTCCCAAGACTGAAAATGTAGGAAGAATCATTTTCTTTTTTGTCAACCGTTATGCTAGAAAATCTTTGTATTGCTCCCCCCATTTGCGATTCCGTCATATTTCGTATTGAAGGTGCGGTTTTATAAAGCCAGGCCATTTGATTTGACAGTTTTTTATATAATTTAGCCCAACCTTGCTTTGCTCCTCGATCAACATCCAAAGGATCATCTGGATGAATAAAATGATGACTAACATAGTGTAAGTTTAACTCAGATACCATGGTTAGTTTTATATAATCATCAATCATAGCTCCTGAGGATACTCTAGGAGATTCAATCATTCCGTCATTAGCAACTGCAAATTCTTGATCGTAAACAAATTCTTCTGGAAAATAATTACTCGCTATTACTTTGATATTAGGAAAGTCTTTTGCTAGTACATTTCTACTTTCTTCCGACAAAACATTTGAGGGTGGGACATAGACTGAGTGTTCGCTTGTTGGGAATAGATTTTCTGTAAAATCTATTAGTTCATCAAGCGATTTCTTAATTGCTGAGTTACTTGACCAGGTTTTATAAGAGAATGTGTCACCATAACTGATATCTGATAAAACGAGCGGTTGGTGATTGTAGCCATGGTATCCAATTTCTCCTCCCATTTGTAAAAGCATATTACCAAAGTATGTAAAACGTGAACTATCCGACTGACGTTCAGTATTTCCTGATGTATCATCTTCATAGTTTTCAATAACAACACCTGTGTATTTTATGCCGTATTTATCAGCTAGAGTGACCATATTCGGCCACCAGATATTTGTATAAAAATCAGAAACAGTCATCTGATAATCACGAGTAATATATTTTGCGTCACCAGTCGGAACCGGAGATGGAAAATCATCTAGTGTAAAAGCTGCTGAATTTATTACAGGGTAGACTCCAATATTTCCCAATAATGAAAATGAAGCCGAATAAAAGCCACGCATAGCTTTGACATATATTCCAAAATTATCAACAACAACATGGCCATTTCCTAATTCATATTTCCAGACAAGAGGAACCTGCTTGTCATCCCCTGTTGTAAGGTATACATCAGCGTTGTCTTCTAGTTCAACAGCCCAAGCTGATTCAAATGGGTCATCAATTTTATAGATTCTACCAGAACCTAACATAAAATTATTTTTGATTGAGATTTCGCTAACGGTGTTATATAGATATGAAGAGTGTATGATTCCCAATTTATGTTCAATAATGGAAACTACATCATCTTTTTGTAATGTCATTGCGAACATTACATTTCCTCCAGTCTCAACCCATTCCATCATAGTTATTGCCATCTCTCCAAGTGGTTCCAAATCAGGAGTTAGCACTACAACTGTATCGAAGTTTTCGAAATCAGGTACTGACTCATTCGAAATATCTATATAAGTGGTTCCGACCTTCATATCTTCAAAAATTTGTTTAAAGTTATCAATAGCACTTTCTGAAGTTATGTTACTTGAATCATATATGACAAGATTTGATACTGTTACTTCAGAAAGAGACTCGACCTTTGTTTTTACATTGGAAGTTGATAGATAAGTATTCTCGCTATTTTTGTTTTGGTAACTTATCCCATTTCGTTCAATTAACAATGCCACCGCAAGTATTATCAGAATAAGAAAAACTGGGAGAATTGATGTAAATCTAAATGTCTTTTTTTTAAACATTTGTTGCCTCCCTATGCTGTCTCCAAAAGTTAAGTTTTACTTTATTTTTTTCAGAAAAATAGATATTATTTTGTCCTAAAAACTCCCAAAATTGTTCTAACTCAGAGCCTGACTTCTTTAAAATTATCGTATCAAGGTACAGCATCCAGATATCTTGATCATCAGGGAAAAGGTTAAATAGATTTGTTATCAAATTATCTAAAGCTTCAAAATTTTCTAAACTCTGATAGGTTCTAGCTAAAGATATCAAACGCTTTTTATCTACAGGAAAATTTTTTTCTATCATCCACTCAATTTCATGAATGTATTTTTGCTTCAATGTTTTGCCATAGTGCCCTTCTGCAATTTCACTTTTAATATAACGTTCTAAAAAGTCTGATAGATCACATCTTTTAATAAATGAATCTGGATTCTTTTTCACCTGATGCTCCAATCGGTGTAAGTTCTCGTCATATTTTGCTGATAACTCCGATAAAATTGTTGTTGCATAGTGTACTACTTCAACATCATCATTCAATCGAGCTTGATTTAACAAAGAAACAAAATTTTCTGGGGACTCAAAAATGACATCAATAATGAGTTCGCGTTTAATACTTGAGTTGTTGAGTAACAGTGCTTCTTGAAACGGAACGATATTAGTAATATCAAGTGTCACAGGCTCACTAGACTCAAAATTATCCTTTACATCTTTGTCATTTGATAACCAAGGAATAACCTCTTCAAAAGATAATTTATCTTTTTGAGACCGTGACTTTTTATCCTTTAAAAGATAAATCACAGATATTGGCCCAAGGATCGGGAAAAATAGTAACAGTAACTGATGATATACATTAAGTTGAATTTCCCATTTTGGGGCTCCAAAGTAGATAAGTGTAATAACAATAAAATGACATGCTAAAAAAATTGTAACTAACAATATTAGTCTCCTTTATGAAACCATCTGCTTAAATTCAAGTGCCTCAACAGACTCTTCGATATTAAGTTCATCTACTACTTTAAGTCCAATAATAGATAAATCATCTTCTAATGCTGTTAATGAATGATGATCACACACATTTATCAGCAAACATAAATTAGTTCCAATTTGTCCTAAACTATCGAAATGTGATAGTTTTTCCTCTATTTTTACAATCATTTGTGGCTCAATTTGCTCTAAATTCTTATTCAAAATTAAAACTCTGCCTAAGAAGTATTTTGAGGAAGCATTTTTAAGTGCAAGTATTTTATGATAAAAATCATCTTCACTCATTACATTTTGATAACTTCGATTTTCCTCTTTAAAAAGTCGTTGATAGCTTAAACTAGCTAGGCCAACCAAAGATTTTAGTATATTTTGATAATTGAGGTTTAACTTACTTGGAGCTAAGTTATCCAAGGAAATATAGTAGTGCACAGTTTCGTCGCATATTATTCCTGCAAGATACATAGGATAATCACTATTTAGGTGCTTATTTACCCAGACATTTTCACTTATTAGACGGTATTCAATGACTTCGAACTGTTCAAAATTTAACATTAAATGCCTTTCATCCTTCGATGTTGTCAAGATAAGTTCGCTTATATGATCAGGCGTTACTTTAAAAATGGCAACATCTTCTGTAGAAAAAATCTCTTTAATATTTTCAATCAAATTAATTAAAAACATTTCTATATATGGCGTTTCCAAAGATTTTAAAAAATGATAAATCTTTCCATAACTATCTTGTCGTTCTAGGATTTGATGTGCTAAGTCAACTTTTTCTGAAAGTAAATCTTCTACAAAAGATTGTTCATCGATTAATTGTTTCTCTAAATGTTCTTTTTCAGTCGTCAGGCTGAATAAATCAGACTGGTCTTTTTCCTTAACATAGCCACTAGTTAATCCGGAAACAAGATAAACGATATATGGAATCCAGTTAGTTGGTTCAAAAAATAGTGTTTGAAAATTGGTTTCTCCTCCCAGAATATTCTGAACAATCAGTCCAATTGATGCAAATAATGATGCCCAAATACCATATGAAATCCCCAAACTCATACCAGAGATTACAACAGCAAATAATCGATAATCAACTGTTTTAAAATACAACTGATTGTTTGAGTAATGTATCAATAATTCGCTAAGAAAAATCAAACCAATTAAAATAGCAAATTTTACTGAAGTTCTATCTTGTTTCGCTAACTCACGAATTTTTTCAAATAGTGTTGCTTTAGTTTCACTCAAGGAAGCATCAGGAAATTCAAAAGTCGAAATATCCTCTAGAATAGATACTTTTGGAAACCACCCATATTTATCCTTAAGATTAGAAACTTGTGAATCAAGTTCATATATTGGGGCTGTATTAGAGAATAGTGAATCATCAAATACGTGAAGCAGTTCAAAAAGTTGAGAGAATGTAATCCCAAAGTTATCTGGAATATCAATAATCTCAAAGCAGTCTTTCCAATTATCAAGTATACGACGACACAAATCAAATAAATCTTGTGCAAAAATAAAATATGCTTTTTGATTCCTATTAATGATTGAATTGCTACTTGACTTTGACAAACTATACAAGTAATCATTAAGGGAATTTAATTGATACATATACAAAGAACGCAAAATTTTTAAAGAAATATTCTTTTGAATTGAATAAGAATATACAAGGCGTTCGTAAGCATTCATTATTATGCTTCGACTGGTCTCAGTTTGAAAACGCGAATCTGGTCCAGTCACATATAAAAAATTAATGTCTTGGTTATTTGAGATTAGGTTAAATATTTTTCTTATTTGTGACAATTCATTATCTAGTTCACTTAGAAAATCGACTGAATCAGAAAAATATATAATAGTTGTAACATTATATATTAGAAGCGAACGCTTAATCTCATTATCATTATCAAAATCGATACAATGAATTTTTCTTTTATGTTTATGTGTTTTTCCTAATAATATTATTTTCTTATCAGGAAACATACTCAATAAATCATTTTCATCTAATACATTAATATTCCCTGCTATTAATACTGACATAATTCTCCTTTTCTTTACATCCTTCACTTTTCAAGATAATCTTCGTATAATTATTTTATCATTTAATTTATATGCTATGAAGAAATATCTGTTTTTTTAATTTGTTTGTAACTTGCTTGTAACTGATTTTGAAATTACTAATTGAAAACTATCTCATGTCTGTCAAAAACTGTTCAAGTATTAATACTAAGGTTATTATATGAAAAACTAGTTTCACTCATCAAAAAATGAAGTAATATAAAAAAATTCAGCAATTCATCATTACAATTACTGAGTTTTGCTTTTTTTAATTGATAAAATAATATACAGTGATAAATTGTACACTTGAATACTTATTGAGTTAAATTAATCTTCTTTACGGCGACTTTTGATACCTACAGTTCCTAGAAGAGTGATTAGAATACCTAGACCTGCTACAGCAGCTGTGCTATTTTTTTCGCCAGTTTTTGGTAATTCATCTTTTGAAACTACCTTTTTAGCAGTTGCCGTACTTGTTGGTTTGACAACATTTGCCTTTGGAGTAGCTTTGACTGGTGCTGCCGCAGGTTTCACAGTCTCTACTGGTTTTTCAGTAGCAACTACTTCCACAAAAATACGATAATCGTCTTTGATTACTTTGTAGTAACGAACATCACTGTTAACATTGGTAATAACCCATTTACCAAGTTGGTTACTCATAATCTCAGCATAGTCTTGATTGATATCAACAGCGAATCCACCTGTACCATCAACAAATGGTGTAAATTCATTGACTGCTTCGCTATCATTAGTGTCGTAAACAAAACTTGTAGCTATGTTCGCCTTTTTCAAATTCGCTACTGCTTCAGCTATACCTTGTGCAACAACTTCATCAGAATCCCAAATATCAATATCTTCATCAGTAAATACAACAGCAAATCGTTTAGATCCTGTATTTGTTGACCAATCATAGTCTGATGCAATAAAATTCAAAGGAGACCTAGGATCTTCAGAAGCTCCTTCATAATCCAACTGCTCTAAAGCTGTAATAAATTCAGCAGTGTCAGTAGTAAAGTAAGAACCATTAAAGCTTGTAGTTGTGAAATCAGTTCCGTAGCCAATCAAACCAAGTCGGGTAGTTATGCTTTCTTGATTCAATCCAGATACAAAGTTGGTGACATTGTTTTTTACGCCTTCAATGTCATCATACATTGAACCTGAAGTATCTATGATAAATACGATATCTGCATTATTTCCTTGAGTTGTAGTTGTGGTGCTATTATCAACTTTAATGACTTCAACTGTTGTAGTCTTTTCAACTCTTTCTTTTTCAGTAATAGTGGCTGATTTAGTTTCGTACTCACCGGATGTCTCATACGAAACTGTTGATTGCTCTTGTACACCAACCGGTTCAGAACTATCAGCTTTAGTCGTCGTAACAATCTGTGCTGTAGCTTCGCTCGTTGCTGTGGTAGTACTTCCTTCTTCGCTTTCTGTTATTACAGGATCAGACGCACTAGTCTCAACAGAAATAACATCACCAACATTTGCAACTTCTTCGTCAACAACAGGCTGAGCTATAGCATTTGTTATTTCTTCACTAACAATATCAGTAGCTGTACGAACATCAATCAAATTCTCATTGATTACAGTGACATCCTCTTCAAAGCTTTCAGAAATAGTTTTGGCTGCACTAGACATGGGTGCTTTATCATTATTCACAGCAACCTCTGTTGTTGAAGGTTCGGAAACCCCGTTGTCATCAGCGAAAACCGTTGCAGTTCCCAAAAACATAACCGCAATAGTCACAGAAGCAAGTCCTACGCTTAGCTTACGTAGAGAAAATTTAGACTCTTTTTTATTAAAACTTTTCATTGGCTCAATCTCCTTTGATTGTTATAATGTTTTAATTAAATTATACCACTCTTAAAATCAAAGTAAAGTTTGAACATCAAATATTATATATAATTTTAAAAATTCTAAAAATATTTTTCTAATATAAAAAATCTCTATCGCTCGTACTGAGTGATAGAGATTAGAAAAAAATTACAAGTTAAAGATGTGATTATTACTTAATTTTATGATGCTTGTGCCATCTGCATACGATAATACATCCCTTTTTTCGCCATGAGTTCCTTGTGATTGCCATATTCAACAATATCACCTTTATCCATAACAAGTATCAGGTCAGCTGTTTTAATCGTTGAAAGTCTATGGGCAATGATAAAACTTGTTCGACCTTCCATTAGTTTTTCAAAAGCCTCTTGAATGAGAACTTCTGTTCGAGTATCAATTGAAGATGTGGCTTCATCTAAAATCAAGATTTTAGGAATATTGACAAATACACGTGCAATTGTGAGTAATTGACGTTGACCCTGTGAAAGTGATTGACCGGCGTCATCTAGGTAGGTATCATAACCCTTAGGTAATTGTCGAATAAAGAAATCTGCATTTGCTGCTTTGGCTGCTGCAATGACTTCTTCTCGACTGGCTTCAGGATTAGCATAAGCAATATTTTCATGAATAGTAGCAGTTTTTAACCACGTTTCTTGCAAAACCATTCCAATTTGCTGTCTTAAATCCTCTTTTGAAAACTCTCTAATGTCTTTACCGTCCAGATAAATTGTACCTTTGTCAATCTCATAGAATCTCATAAGAAGATTTATCAAAGTTGATTTTCCAGCTCCTGTTGGACCAACGATAGCGATTTTTGATGAAGCTGGAATACTAAGATTGAGATTTTTTATTAGAGGGTGATTGGAATCATATCCGAACGCTACATGATCAAAGGTAATTTGACCTTCTAAATGATCTGAATCGATTTGACTCGTTACATTTTCCTGTACAACTTCTTCATCTAAAATTGAATAAAGTCTTTCTGCGCAGGCAATGGCACTTTGCATCTCTGACATAACAGACGAAATGTCGTTAAAAGGCTTAGTGTACTGAGTAACATAATTTAAAAATGTGGTTAGTTGACCAACTGAAAATGCACCAGACATAATACGTAAAGCCCCCACACCTGCCAGCAGTCCATAAATTAGACTATTAATAAAACGTGTAGAAGGATTAACAGTTGATGAATAGAAAATTGCTCCCTGAGAATAATTAGCATATTTTTCATTAATACTTGTAAACTGTTCTACAGCTTCTTCTTGAGCGTTAAATGTTTGTATTAAGCTTTCTTGACTAATCATTTCTTCAATGAACTGAGTCTGACTTCCACGAGATTTTGTTTGATTTTGATAGAGACTGTATGATTTCTTTGCAATAAATCTCGCTAAAAAGAGTGATAAAGGAGTCAACACTAGTACCAAGAAAAGCATTAAAATATCAATTCTAGCCATTGATACAATTGTGATGATAATTGTAAGTAGGCCGACAAAAAATTGATTAAATACCATTAGAAGGCCGTTACTTAACTGCTCAGTATCTGTTGTAACTCGACTGACTAAATCCCCAGCACTGCGCTTATCCATAAAAGAAATGGGCATCTGATTTAATTTGATCATAACCGATTGACGTAAATCTTTAATATAATCAAAAACTAATTTATTATAAAGTATGGGATTAATCCATTGAATTGAAGTGTTACCAATAACGACCAATAGCATAGTTATTAGAATTGGATAAAGAAGTTGAAGTGAATTTTCTTTAAGTACTGTATCGACAGCATCACCTATTAATACAGGCATATAAACTGTTAAAGCAACTTGAATAATTGTACCTAAACTAGCAGCAGAAACTAGCACTTTTTGTGATAAGAGATCCTTAATGAGACGTCTAGCGGTCATATCTTGTCTTCTAGCCTTCATTTTGAACCTCCTCCCCATGTTGCGAGTAATGAATCGACTGATATAAGCTGTTTGATGCTAATAAGTTATCATGGTTGTCAAAACCAACTTGTTTTCCTTTATCTAAAACTAAGATATTATCAGCATTTTTCAAGCTATTTGTTCTTTGAGAAATCATAATAAGATTTGTATCACCCAATTTTTCTTTGATTGCAGAAAGCAGTCTTGATTCAGTTAAGTAATCTAGAGCAGATGTCGAATCATCTAAAATTAAGAATGGACGCTTTTCAAGCACCGCTCGAGCTATAGTCAACCTTTGACGTTGCCCTCCCGAAAAATTTCGGCCAAATGCAGCCACTTCTTCATCTAACTGACCTTCTTTTTCTCGGACAAAGTCAGCAGCCTGAGCAATCTCTAGCGCCTCCCACAACTCGCTATCAGAAATCTCTCTCTCTTGACCAAGAACTAAATTAGATCGAATCGTTCCCTGGAACAACTCAGCCTTTTGAGGAACAAGACCAATCCAAGAACGCCATTCCTTAATAGTATTTGGTGACTCATTTTTTTGGAAAATAGCCAAGCTGCCCTCTTGAGGAACATAGAGATGATTAAGCAGTTCCACGACAGTTGATTTACCTGCTCCGGTCCCCCCAATAATTCCTAAAAAGCTACCTGGTCGCATATTAAAGTTAATTTGTGAAAGAGCAGGCTCCGCAGCAGTTGGATATGTAAAAGTTATCCCATCAGCAACTAAAGAATAATGATCAGAAAATGATTTGGTTAATGGCGCTGAAATATCCTCAGAGGGTTTATCAAAAACAGCATTAATTCGTTTTGCACTAATAAAAGACTGATTAAGAGATGTTACTAGCATGGTCATTTTTAATAGCTCAGTTAAAATTTGAAGAAGATAATTGACTAATGCCACAAGCATCCCTTGTGATAATAAGTTATTTCGAACTTGTATGTTTCCTTGGTAAATAACGATAATGAGGGTTACATTAACTACAACATATGTCAATGGAGTGACCAAGCTAGAGAGATTATTGGCTTTAATTTGTAAATTAGTATATACATTATTATGGTCTTCGAAGTGTTCTTCTTCAGCTTTTACCTGACCAAAAGCACGAATAACCCTAACACCTTGAATTTGTTCTCGAGTGAGATTGACTATTCGATCAGTTGCCAGACGAATTTGTCCAAAAATAGGATTTAATAAGCGAGACATGATAAAAACAATGAAAAATAACAGCACGACCATGGCAATAAAATAAATGGTTATTTTTGCACTAATAGTAAAAGCCATAATGATTGCACCAAACACAATAATCGGTGCTCTTAAAAATAGGCGTAAAAACTGATTGATTCCAGTTTGAATTTGAAAACAATCGCTGGTCAAACGTGTAACTAAACTTGAAGTTGTTAACTCATCACGATCCTCTTTACTTAAAGTCATGATTTTAGCAAAGAGATCCTTAGTCATTTCCTTAGTAACACCAACGGCCGCTTTTGAAGAATAATACTGTGCAGTTATGGCAACAACAACTCCTATCGCTGCTAGGCCAAATAGCAGAGCAATCATCAGATATAGTTGTTTTTTATCCGAGTTTGGTATGGTATTATCAACAATCTTTGCAATAATAATTGGAACTAATAGTTCAAAAATCGCCTCTAATAATTTGAATAAGGGGCCCAGAATAGTCTCTTTTAGGTAACCTTTAAAATATCTGCTTAATTTTTTCATAATACTCTTTCTTAAGACAGAAACTGCTCCTGGAGGCCAGAAAGCAGTTTAACTAAAAACACTCATAATTTCAATCAAGTATAGATTGAAGTGAACTTCTCGAGAATAATAAATATTTCCACCATTTTTATAAAGACGTCCACCCGAAATTAAGGCAAGGGGATGGTAGTAAAAATAACTTTCTCCGGAAGTATTCCCAAGGCTTGGTGCAACGACATCTCTTGAATATGCCTCAGCTAACTCAATTGTGTTTTCACCACCGTTTTTAGCAACATATTCAATGTAGGCTGTACCAAAATTATAGGCTTGAACTGCAGTCCATACATCTACTCCAGCTGCTTCAGCTAAATCAAGATTTTTAGATAAGACAGACACACCTTGTTGAATACTCGTCTGACTATCTGTAATTGAGTTAGCAACACCGTCAGAACTTTCGCTTGACTGCATGACATCTGCCTCGCCACCCTTAGTTTCGGTGTAAATCATTGCTAGTACCAATTCGACATTGGCTTTGGTATCGTTATCAGCTAATGTCTCTTCAACCATTTCTTTATATTGCATAACATTTTTGACATTCCGATGAATTCGATAAGTTTGAAATGCAAATAAAAAGACAAGCAAGAAGATTATTAGCCGTTTCAAATATTTAAACATTATTTATTTTGGATATCCTCAATATTTTTTATCAAAATTGAATAGGTTCCATCTTGATTTTGAATGAACTCAACACTTTCAGCATCCTCATAAACATTGTTTGGGACTATGAGCTGGATACCATTAGAAAGTGATAATTTTTGATTTTCTAACTTTTTTGTCTGTCTAGAATGATCAATATCAGAAACTGTTATTGGTTCTGGAATAGACTCTTTTAATTGATCAACAAAAGTTAAACGCGCTGTCAGATTGTCATCAAAAAGTTGATCCGCAAGCTTTTCTGGAGATAATTCCTGTTCCTCTTCTAAGTTCTTAAAAATTGCAGATTTCATCTTTGATTGAAAAGCAAAATCATCTTTGTTGAAGTTTTCAGCAATTTTCTGTGCTGTTTGTTCAACCATCTTAATAGATTTCTTTACAGATTGTTCAGGCTTTACTTGCAGTAAGTTTTCTGAGAAATAATTGGCAAAACTGCCATTATGCTTAATTCGCTTTTCAATTAGATAATAATTACCAGATTTTCGATTAATGACTAAAGCTTCATCCGGTGTCTGAGCAGCTGATGGCAGATTGTTTTGAGTTACTTTTATGGGAGAATGGCTATCGCTAGAAATATGGGTGAAATTTTCCCTTAGAGCAACTCTTAAAAAGGCAAAATGCTCAATTCCTTCTTTATCAAATTGAATAAAGACAAGATCGTTAGTCTTCTGGTCTTCAGAAATGACAAATTCTTCCTTCCAAAGCTGAGCTATTTTAACAGAAGTCTCTAACAAATCCTCAGTCAAATAAGACATAAAGACATTTTCTTGCTCAAATTGACCGCGTTTTGCTTCATCAGAAAATACTTTCGTCAACTTTTTACGAAAATAGTCATCCAGTCTAGGTGTTATTTCTAAATAGTTATCTGCCAACAATAGTTCAGTATCATTTGGACTAAATTGGTGGATTACAATACGTTTTAAATATAAATCAATCATTTGTTTACTAAAATGATTCAGATTTGGCTTTTTAGCCAAATCTGAATAAACTTTCTAATACAATGGGTGAGCGTCAGTAATAGCTTTCACTTCCTGACGGACTTCTTCTAAGATACTCTCATCTTGATAGTTCTCAAGTGTCTTAATCATAAGCTCTGCAATTTTACGAGATTCCTTGACACCAATACCACGACTTGTGATTGCAGCTCCACCGATACGAATACCTGATGTTTTAAATGGTGACAATGTTTCAAAAGGAATTGAGTTCTTATTAAGAGTAATATTTACTTCCTCAAGAACGTTTTGAGCTAATTTACCATTTTCAATAACTTTAGTCACATCAACTAAGAAGACGTGGTTATCTGTACCACCAGAAATAACACGGCAATCTGGATGTTGGTTGAATACATCAGCCATTGCTGCTGTATTAGCAACGACATGTTTGGCATAGACTTTGAATTCTGGGTCAAGAGCTTCTTTAAGTGCAACAGCTTTGGCAGCAATAACGTGCTCCAATGGACCACCTTGCAAACGTGGGAAGACTGCTGAGTTAATTTTTTTAGCAATCTCTTCATCATTTGTTAAAATCAAACCGCCACGAGGGCCACGCAAAGTTTTGTGAGTTGTTGTTGTCGTAATATGAGCATATGGAACTGGACTTGGATGTTGACCACCAGCTACAAGACCAGCGATATGGGCCATATCGACCATAAGGTAGGCACCAACTTCATCAGCAATTTCACGGAATTTAGGGAAATCAATGATGCGAGAATAAGCTGAAGCACCAGCAACAATCATTTTTGGTTTTACTTCTTTAGCTAAATCAAGAATGGCATCATAATCAAGCATTTCAGTTTCTTGGTTAACAGGGTATGAAACGAAATTGTAAGTTTTACCTGAAAAACTTACAGGAGAACCGTGTGTCAAATGACCACCGGCAGCAAGGTCCATGCCCATAACAGTATCGCCAGGTTCAAGAACCGCAGCATACGCAGCTTCATTGGCTGTACTTCCTGAGTGAGGCTGAACATTTGCAAACTCAGCACCAAAAAGTTCTTTTGCGCGCTCGATAGCAAGATTTTCAACAATATCGATACAGTCTGTTCCACCATAATAGCGTTTCCCTGGGTAACCTTCAGCATACTTATTAGTCAATACAGAGCCTTGAGCAGCCATGACTGCCTTAGAAACTACGTTTTCGGAAGCAATCAATTCAATATTGTTTTGCTGGCGAACTTCTTCTGCATGGATAGCATTCCAAAGTTCAGGATCAAATGCTTCAAAATTATCTTTATCAAAAATCATGGCGATACTCCTTTGTACACAATAAATATTTAATCTATAATTAATCTGATTTTTGTTCAAATTGATTAAAACAAAAAATACAGATATAACTACCTTAGTTACCTAAATTTACCTAAATCTTAAATTAACATCTTCAAAACTTAAAAACGCAGCTCGGGAATGACTTGTAATAGTTCTTCTTTAGTAATTGAACCTTGTCGCAAGATGCGTGCTTTTTCACCTGTTAAATCTAAAATGGTAGAATCTTGTCCAGTTAAAGCAAGGTCATCTTCAAAGCCAACTATTTCTTCAGAAAATTGTTCTTTAACTTTTGAAAAAATCTTTCCACTTTCTGTCCCTGATAAGTTTGCAGATGGTCCTATCAGAGGACCTGTTTTTTTTATCAAATCCAGAGTAACGGGATGTTTAGGTAAACGAAAACCAATTGTTGATAAGCCAGAATTGATCCAAGCTGGCACGCGCTCATTAGCCTCTAAAATAATGGTCAATGGCCCAGGCAAAAATTTTTCGTAGAGCCGATTTAGATAATCTGGCTGATTTTTAGAAAAAGCTAAAATCGACTCTAAATCTGAAACATTTAGATTCATAGCTTTATCACGAGGACGCATTTTTAAATCATAAACATGATTAACGGCATCTTCGTCTAGTGCCTTAGCAAATAGACCATAGACTGTCTCAGTTGGAAGAATAACTGCACCGCCATTTTCCAAAATCTCTTGTAACTTATCCATTGTCCATCACAACCATTCTATCCTTACCGAAAATATCGGCAATCACTCTTGAGCGTTTTTCAGGGAAATGCTGCGCAAGTAACTTAAGCAGCCCCGGACCTTGCTTATAGCCGATTTCAAAATATAGTTTCCCATCCTCGGCCAAGAAAGGCTGAGCACCTTCAATAATTTGCCGATAAATGGCAAAACCGTCCTCATCAGCAAAGAGTGCCAAGTGAGGCTCAGATTCCAATACATTGAGTCCAACTTCATCTTTGTCATTGAAAGCAATGTAAGGTGGATTGGAAACAATGATATCAAATGTATCTGAAATAGAACTATAAACATCTGACTCAAGAAATTCAATATCAACTTGATTGTCTTCAGCATTCTCTTTCGCTAAATCCAATGCATCCGAAGATATGTCAGCCGCTGTTATCTGCCAGCTAGAGCTAGCTTTTTTTAGTGCAATGGCAATAGCTCCGCTTCCTGTACCAATATCTAAAACTGAAAGGTCAGCTCTACTATTTTCCGCCAAAATCAAGTCAACTAATTCCTCAGTCTCAGGGCGAGGGATTAAAACCCGATTATCAACCTTAAGTTCCAGATCTCGAAAATAAGCCTTTCCCGTGATGTACTGTGGGGAGACGTGTTGTTCAAGCTTGGCTACAATTTCTTCAAGTAGCTTCTTATCTTCACTAGTAGGCTCCTGGTTTTGATGAAGGAGAAAATCCAAGCTTGACCAAGATTTCAATTCACGAAAAACGTAGGTTAAATTCTCGCGATCTTCACCATTTTTCTCTAGCAAATCTTCATAGTAATGGAAAAGCTGAGCATAATTCATTATTTATTCAACTCTTCTAGTTTTTTAGTTTGATCGTAAAGAACAAGAGCGTCGACAACTTCATCTAGTTTACCAGACAAAATTGTATCTAGCTTTTGAAGTGTCAAGCCAATACGGTGATCTGTTACACGATTTTGTGGGAAGTTATAGGTGCGGATACGTTCTGAACGATCACCAGTACCGATGGTTGATTTACGCTCTGCATCTTGCTCATCTTGGGCAATTTGAGCAAAGTGGTCGGCAACACGAGCACGAATAATCTTCATAGCCTTGTCACGGTTTTTTTGCTGCGTACGTTCTTCCTGCATTTCAACTTTAATATTGGTTGGCAAGTGAACAATACGTACCGCTGTAGCAACCTTATTGACGTTCTGTCCACCGGCACCAGATGCGTGGTAAATGTCCACACGAAGATCTTTAGGATCAATATCATATTCCACTTCTTCGACTTCTGGCATCACCAAGACGGTTGCTGTAGAAGTATGGACACGACCTTGACTTTCAGTTACAGGAACACGTTGAACACGATGGGCACCTGATTCGTATTTAAGTTTAGAGTAAACAGATTGACCTGACACCATGGCCACAACTTCTTTGATACCACCAACTCCGTTATAAGATGCTTCCATTACTTCGAAGCGCCAGCCTTGGCCTTCCGCAAATTTTTGGTACATCTGAAGAAGATCTCCTGCAAAGAGAGCTGCCTCATCACCACCAGCAGCCCCGCGGATTTCCAAGATAATGTTTTTATCGTCATTTGGATCTTTAGGTAAGAGAAGAATTTTTAGTTTTTCTTCGTATTCTTCCTTAGCTGCCTTAGATTCTTTAAGCTCTTCCTTGGCCATTTCTTCCAATTCAGCATCACCACCAGCATCCTTAATCATTTCCTCTGCATCAGAGATGTTTTGGATTACTTGTTTGTATTCGCGGTAAGCAGTAACTGTGTCACGAGTTGCTGCCTCTTCCTTCGAAAGCTCCATAAAGCGTTTAGTGTCTGAAACCACTGCAGGGTCAGATAAAAGCTCACCAAGTTCTTCATAGCGGTCTTCTACCGCTTGCAATTGATCGTAAATATTCATTTGTTAATATAATCTCCTCTTTTTGGGAAATAGCAAAGCTGAATGACTTACTAAGTTCATAAATTTTTTAATTAAGTAAATATTCTAACTATCTCCCTTTGCTACTATCATTATTAATTGTTTTTTGTAACTTCAGGGTTGAAATAATGTTTTCTACATACTGGAATATAGGTTTCATTACCACCTATCTGAATTTGTTCACCATCATAGACCGGTTTCCCATGATCTGTACGCAAAACCATAGTCGCTTTTTTTGAACAGAATTGACAAATGGTTTTGATTTCATCAATTTTATCAGCCATCAATAATAGTTCACGAGAACCTTCAAACAAGTGATTTTGAAAATCGTTTTTTAACCCAAAAGCCATGACAGGAATCGATAGTTCATCCACAACTTTTGCCAAATCATAGACATGCTTCTTAGTTAAAAATTGTGATTCATCAATTAAAATACAATAAGGTTTTGGATTAATATGCGCTATGTAATCAAAGACATCCATATCATCAGTAATTGCTATAGCTTTACGCTTCATACCAATTCTACTAGATACAATGCCATAGCCGTCTCTCGTATCTAAAGCACTAGTCATAATAACAACTGGTTTCCCTTGCTCCTCATAATTATGAGCAACCTTAAGAATTTCAATTGTTTTACCAGAATTCATGGTGCCATATTTGTAATACAATTGTGCCAAAAAGGATATTCCCACCTTCTATCAATATCTTTTCTATTTTACCATAAAATAGATGTATTTGACAGTAAGTTAAATGGATGAATTCAAAAAATCAATAAATTCTATGTCTACGCCTTCAATTGATTGTCATCGAAAAAGCATAAGAGAATCAAACAGTTTACAACTTTGCTATTTTTCTCTAAAATAGAGTTATGAACGCAATCCTCAAATATTTTAAACCTTTTGATTATATATTAATTGGCCTCGCTGTTTTTATTTCTTTTTTACCCACGATAGTAACAACTTTCAATAAAGTTAACACACCTGACACTGTAATCGCTGTAGTTAAAATCCATGGAAAAGTTGTTGATCGGTTTGAACTTGTTGAAGGTGGTCCTCACCAAGAGGTTACCTATTATCCAAATGAGGGACAATACAATATTGTAGAAATTGATGGTAACCAAATTCGTGTTAAAGAAGACAATAGCCCAGATCAGATTGCTGTAAGGACAAGTTGGATTCACCGACCTGGGCAAGTTTCTGTTTGTCTCCCACACCAACTGCTAATCGAACTTCAGGAATCAAAGCCGCAAAATAATGAAGAGGATGAGGAAGACTTAATTCTCCCGCTCTAACAAAAAAGCCTGCAAACTCTCTGCCCGTAACCTTTTGGACATGAATCCAGAAAGGTTAAGAAGGAATTTGCAAGGCTTTTTATAATCTTTTAAAATCAAAATGATACATCGTCAGTTTCGCCTTGCCGTACTCTAGTACAACCTTCGTCTCACTTCCTCGTCTGATTTTGATTTTATTTGAGTATTATTATTTTAAAATAAGAGCAATCATTAAGATAACAACATATAGTCCTGATAATAAAACAAAACTTTTGATTGATTCAACAAAGGTCTCTCTTTTGATTTGTTTTTTTCTAAATTTGATTAAACTTCTTAAGTTCAACGGAAATGCCAGCAGCCCTAACCAAGACCAATAAGGTATTAAACCCAAAATTGGATAAACTGCTAAGAAAACCCAAGCACTGACATTTAGGAAGGTATAAAGTTTGACTCCGTTTTTGACACTAATAAAATGAACCAAAGTAAAGCGGCCATTTCGAACATCTTGGTCATAGTCACAAAGATTATTTGCTAGCATAATATTTGCAATAAGATTTACTAAAGGCAAACTCACAAAAAAGATGAGCAAGGTTTGTAACCAAGAAAAGTGAATAAAAATATCTCCTCCAGCCCACTGGCTTGAAAGTAAAACTTCTGGTCTTTGTACAAATATCGCTAAAAAGTAAATACCAAATCCCATCGTTACTCCAGAGAATAACTCACCTAGTGGCAGACGTGACAAGGGAAATGGTCCATATGTATAGAAAATCCCAATTAAAAAGCACAAGACACCCAGTGGCAAAAGTAACAAATCTGTCCTTAAAACTAAAATAAGTGAGAAGAAAATAGCAAAACACAGAAGCATCCAGATAATAGAAACCATATGACGAAAATCTAAACCATGTTTACCAATGACATTCTCATCTCGGAGGTATTCTTCATCTAAAGCTTTCTTGAAATCCATGGTATTATTAATGGCCGTTGTACACATATCAAAACTTAAGACTGCCAAAGTAAATAAGACTGTATTCCAAAATTGGAATGCTTTAAAATGATAGGCTGCAAACAGGTATCCTATAACCATAGGGAAAAAGCTAGCGACTTTTGTTTTTAACTCAACAAATTCTAAAAAAATGGGTAATGTTAATTTATTATTCGTTTTCAACAATGTGATAATCCTCATTTTTCAATTCAAATTTTTCTTTAAGGCCACTTGAGATATGAAGACCTTTATCTTTATCAATAAAGACAGCTTCAACATTATCAAGAGATTCAATATACTTCATACCTTCCTCGATACCAAGAAGATAGAGACTTGTTGAAAGCTCGTCACCTTGTATTGATTTATCAGTGTAGACAGTCACCCCTGAAATATTGTTCTCGACAGGATAACCAGTCTCGGGATTCATGATATGGTGATACGTTTTTCCATCCACTTCAAGATAACGTTCATAGATTCCTGACGTTACAACTGAACGATTCTTTACATGGACAGCACCAACAGTATCACCTCGAACTTCATCAGGATTTTGAACACCAACATTCCATCCCTTTTCATTATTTGGAGATGTTCCCATTACAAGGACATTACCGCCGAGATTGATTATTGCTGTTGAAATATGATGTTTTTCAAAAATAGATTTAACTCCATCAGCTATATAACCTTTTGAGATTGCACCAAGCTCCAAAGTCATCCCTTTTTCGATATAAACAGTCTCTTGTTCTTCATCAATTTTGATGTTTTTATAATTGATAAATGGCAGAGCAGCTTTTATTTCTTCATCACTAGGCAGACGAGCCTCATCGTCCCCAATTCGCCATAAATTAGTAACCGCACCGATTGAAATATCAAATTTTCCATCACTCTTTTCAGACATCTTCAAGGCTTCTTTAATGATTGTGAATGTTCTTTTATCAACTTTCACCGCCTCTTCACCTGCTGCATGATTGATTCGATAAACATCAGAGCCTTCCAGATTAGTGGACAAAAGTTTTTCCATTTCTTTGATATAATCAATGGCTTCCTCCATCACTTTTTCTTGTCCTTTATGATATATCTTAATTTGGACAACAGTATGAAGAAGAGATTCTGATCGGGTTAGAGGGCTTGTTGTAATCGCTAAATTTGAACCATCCTTTGTCTGAGGTTTGAGGAAAAAGTAACCTACTAATGAGATGACTATCAAGCTAATGATTATGAGTAAAAAGTTTCGTTTCTTTTTCATTTAAAAACCTATCTTTTGTAAACTATTAGTTACAACACATATTCTAAATAACTTTTAAAATTAAACTCGAACGTGAGAATTATAATTGAAAGATGAACTAGAAAATAACAAAACAGAGGCTGGGCACCAGGTCCCTGCCTCTCTTAGTTTGTAAATCTAGAAGAATTATTCGCCTAAATCAATCTCAACAGTGTCAGTGTTCCCTTCAGCTGCTGCTTTCAACAAAGCTTCAGCTGAAACTTTGAAGTTTTCAGATGAATGAGTAGCACCTGAAACTGTTTCAACATCATCAACATTTTGAGTTTCAACAAGTTCTTCATTCAATTTAGCTGTTGCATCTTTAGATGAGATACCTGATTTAGCTTCCATGTTTTTGTTGTACTCTTCATCTTCTGATTTTTTAGCTCCATCAGCATTTTCATAGTCGAAGTTTGAGCTTTCGATTTTACCATCTTTAACAGTGATAGTGTGTACAACTTTCCAACCACGTTCATCAAAACCAGACTCAGCTGTATAAGTTCCATCTTTAAGAGCAGCTGTTGAAGTAGATTCTTCAACTTTAGCATCACTTGAAGCGCTTGTGTCGTCAGATGATTTGCTTCCGCAAGCAGCCAATGTAAGGACAGAAGTCAAGAGCATAGCGCTCATGAGAAGTTTCTTTTTCATAATGAAATACCTCTTATGTGTTTATATTTTTTAATATCATTATTATAACACTTTTGTACATGAATGTGCAAGGTTTTTTGAAAGCATTTTCTTTTTTAGAAATTTCTTTTCATTACCTGGTATACAAATGTCTCAAGTGTCGAAAAGTTCAGTAGTTGTAATCGTTTTCCAAAGCCAGAAAATTTACTAAGATAAGCTCTAACCAAATCCTCAGTTTTATCGAATACTCCAAGGTTTTCAAGCTTATTATAAAGTTCTGAAATCTCGTTTTCTGACCAGTTTCCTTCTTTTTCTGAAAGAGATGAAAGGGATATGCCATCACGCATTTGGTTTGCAAAAAGAATCGGAGCTGTGTAGATGCCGTTTCGAATATCTTGCATTCTTGGTTTACCAGAATCTTTCTCAGATAATTGATAATCTATTAAGTCATCTTTTATCTGAAAGGCCATTCCGATAGCTTGTCCCATATTAAATGCTGATCGAGACTCTTTTTTGCTCGTCCCTGAGTGATAGGCACCAATTTGACACGATAAAGCAAATAGAAAGGCTGTCTTTCCTTTGATTTGCTTTAAGTAATCCTTCATTGTCATTGTTGATTTATTCTGATTCATCAATTGACTTAATTCACCAGCCAATATACGTTCTATAACTCTTCGATTAGTAAAACCGAATGCTTCCTTGTCAACATTGAGTTTTTCCGTTCCAATTAGGGCAAGCCTTCCAGCATATGCTAGCAGATAGTCACCTGCATAAATGGCAATTCTATTTGAGTACTGTTGATGGATGGCATCAACTCCTCTTCGAACATCTGCATGATCAATGACATCATCATGAATCAGAGTTGCTAAATGCAACATTTCCAAACTAGCAGCTAGATATAGTTTACCTTCAGGTATTTCTCCTTCTACTTCTCTAGCTAAATAGAGACATAGACCGGCACGGAGATATTTCCCGGGTGCATCAATATACTCACGAATTTTTGCTTTTACTTCAGGATGGTTTATAGAAAGTTCAGAGCTCATAATAGCCTTGACTCTCTCAAGGCCAACTTGTACCTCGGGAAATGGATCCCATATTTTGTGTACCATCTACTCCTCCATTGAATAGAAATTGGGCCTCTCCAGACTAAGTATGTAAACTTATCAGGAGACAACCCAATCTGACTATTTATTTTTAATAATTATTTTGACGAATCACCATAGATATGTTTCGGCCTACCGTATATCCACTTATCTAGGAACTTACCTAGCCATGGCATAATCCAGTAATCCAGACCAAATGAACGACCTGCTCCCGCCATCAAGGCAATTGCAACAGGAACAAACCACATGTTAACCCAGTAGAACATACCTGAGAGACTGAACATCACCACAAGTCCTGCTGTAGCAGCACTCACTAACCAGACAAAGGCACCAGCAATAAGAGCAAGACCTATAAGAATTTCTGCACAAGTCATAAATTTCTGCATAAAGAGTGCTACTTCTTGGTTAGGCATCATGAATTTCATGATTGAAGCGAACCAATCTGGCATTTCTTTAAAGACTTGCATTGGTTCCTCGCCATAAGTATAGTTGAAGCTAAAGATTTGTTTAGCTGCTTCAACTGTTGCATCTGCCGCTGCACCTGCCGCTTCTGACGCACCTGAAGTGGCATCAGCTTCTTGTAACCATGGGAATGGGAAGGTAACTTTATCACCGAACCATGACTCAGTGCCGAATAGACCAAAGGCTTTCTTAATACCCTCATAGAGCCAAAGTGATCCGTAGAAGACACGAAGAGGAACTAACCAGAGACGATTACCCTTACTTGAAGTATGACTTCCGAAAATATTACGTCCATCACGAATATCAAAGAATTCATGACGTGCATATGCTCCAATATTGTAGAAACTGCTCACGGTGAAGAAATAAAGCATATTAATCAAATGTTTCACGAGCATTGCAAAGAAACCTGACATATGGTATTTATTCATCAAGAATGCAACACCGTATTTAGAACCGATTGAAACCATGAAACCGTCATACTTACCTTTATAAGCATGCTTTTCAGTGCCATTAATGTCAGCAACGATATTGACAGCTGCAGTATGTGCAGTTTGTTCAGCTGCTTGAACGATTTGCGGTGTAGGACGTCCTTCAGTGTTAGGATCTTCATAATAAACAAGGTCACCAACAACATAAACACCCTTATGGTCTTTAGCTTCCATGTATTGGTCAGCTACAAGACGACCAGCACGTGCACGTTCGATACCAAATTCAGCCGCATCAGATGTTGCTTGAACCCCTGCTGTCCAAATAGCTGTGTAAGTTGGAATAACTCGACCAGATGAAAGATGGATAGCATCTTTCTCAACGCTAGCTACCCCATCGCCAAGGATAACTTCAACACCTTTTTTATCAAGGTATTTCATTGTCTTCACTTGTTCTTTTTCAGTAACCATTTGAAGAATGTTTGGCATTGCTTCAACTACTTTAAGTGAAAACTCTGATGGATCAAGTTTGAATTGTTTAGCTAGGATTGGTACCCAATCAATAAGCTCACCAACCATTTCAATACCAGTAAATCCAGCACCAATAACATTAAATGACAAGAGTGCTTTACGTTTTTCAGCATCATGTTCACGCATAGCTTGGTAACAAGCGTCTAAGATGTGTTCATGTAAACGTTCAGCAGCTTCAATAGACCAAAGTGTGAAACTATTTTCTTTAACACCTTTGATACCAAAGTCATTTGCTTCGCCACCCATGGCTAGTACAAGGTAATCAAAAGCCAAAGTACGATGTTCAGCAACAACTTCTTTTTTATCATAGTCAATTGAGAGAACTTTATCTGTTACCAAATTAACTTTTGGATATTTTTTAAAGATTCGTTGAAGATCATATTTGATTGCTTCCGGTTCAACACGACCTGCCGCTACTTCATGTAACTCAGTCATGTAAGTCATAAATGAATTTTTATCAATTAAAGTAATATTGATATCGTCATTCTTTTTAAAAGTTTTTCCTAAATGTCTAGCTGCAGTTACTCCTGCAAATCCAGCTCCGACAATAACAATGTTTTTTGCCACTCTGGCTCCTCCTCGTGAATATTTTTATTCAACACTAAAATTTTATCATAATCTAACCTCATAAACAAGGTATATTTAAACGTTTTCATTAAGTTTACTGACACTTTCCTGGGATTTGTATGTTTTTTACCAGACAAATCTACAGAAAACCCTTACTTTTTTCTTATTTTTTAACAAGTTGATAAGTTGTGAATTAAAGGTTTTTGTAAATATCAAGATATTTCCTTTAGGGTCTTATTCTGTTCTTATGGATAGAACTACTAGATTCTTGTCGAAATTATGATAAAATAATGATGTATGCCAAAATATTTCGGAGGTTCCATGGATTCTAAATTACAAAAGACATTATTCATTGCCATGCTAGCTTCCCAGGCAGTCGTTATTTCTCTAGTAGAACGTACTATTCCAACTCCGTTTGCTTTTGCTCCTGGAGCGAAGCTTGGGTTAGGGAATCTAATTACAATAATAGCCTTATTCACCTTATCCCAGAAAGACTGTTTAAAAGTTATAGGTCTGCGGCTGCTCCTCTCAACCTTTCTCGGAGGGACTTTTTCTACTTTTCTCTATGGCTTCGCTGGAGTTACCCTCAGCTATTTGGTCATGAGTTTAATTAAAAAGTTAGGACCAAATCGCGTAAGCGTAGTTGGTATTTCAATACTAGGCGGTATCATGCATAATATTGGCCAATTAACAGTCTTTGCTTTGATATCGCAATCACTACTTGTACTCAATTACTTACCGATACTTTCATTTAGTGGTATTTTATCAGGATTCTTTGTTGGTATTACAGGTAATTACCTTTTGGTTAAGATTGCTCCGCTCCAGCAACTTCATAAACAACTACTTGATGGATGGAAATTACAAAAATAAGAAATTGTCATTTTTTGACTGTTTATCAGAAAAAATTGTGCTAAAATAAAGTTATTAGTTTATCTAAAAGAGGAGATTCCTATGCCATTCGTTAAAATTGACTTATTTGAAGGTCGCACAGAAGAACAAAAGATTGAACTTGCACGCGAAGTAACTGAGGTTGTTTCACGTATTGCAAAAGCTCCAAAAGAAGCTATTCACGTTTTCATCAACGATATGCCTGAAGGTACTTACTACCCACAAGGTGAGATGAAGAAAAAAAACTAAACTCTGTCTTTGACAGAGTTTTTTAGTCCTCAACACTACATTTTTTAGAAAAGGAAAATACACATGCAACTTGCACATAGTGTCAAAATGATGGGAACTACCATCGATTTGATGGTTGATTCAAGCACTCCTCAAGTGCACATTGATCACTGTTGCCAACTACTAGAAATCTACAGAAATCGTTTCAGCGCCAATGATGCTGATTCAGAGCTGATGCAAATTAACAATCAGGCTGGTATTTCTCCTGTAAAAGTTCATCCAGACTTATTTGATTTGATAAGTCTTGGAAAAAAACATAGCCTTGCTAGCCCTAGTAATCTTAATATCGCTCTAGGGCCTTTGGTACAAAGCTGGCGCATTGGCTTTGTCGATGCCAGAGTACCTGAACACAAGACTATTGAGTCAGCGCTAGCCCTTACCAATCCAGAAAATATTATCCTAGACAAGGACACTACTTCTGTTTTTCTCAGTCAAAAAGGGATGAAAATAGATCTTGGTGCCCTAGCTAAGGGATATATAGCTGACAAAATCATGAACTACCTCAAAAATGAAAAAGTCAGCTCTGCTATGATCAACCTAGGCGGGAATGTCTTAGTGCATGGGGAAAATCCCAATAGAGAAAATGGTACTTGGGTTATTGGAATTCAGCATCCCCAAAAAACTCGAGGAAACAATCTGGGTGCTGTCACTATAAGGAACCAATCTGTGGTCACATCAGGTATATATGAACGTCACTTAAACCTTGATGGTAAGGACTATCATCATATTTTTGATCGCCAAACAGGCTATCCCATTGACAGTCCAATGGCCTCTTTGACTATTGTTTCAGATTTGTCAGTTGACTGTGAAATTTGGACCACACGACTCTTCGGTCTTCCGCTTATGGAAGCGATAATGACCATTAACCATTTGCCACACGTCGAAGGTATCATTATAACAAGAGATAATCGTATTGCTGTATCAGACGGCCTGAAGAAAGATTTTCAGCTCTTTTATTCATAATTTCCAGTATAAAATCATCTAAAAAGTCCAAACTCTTGAATTTGAGTTTGGACTTTTTGATGCACTCTTAGTCGACATTCTCAATCTAAAGGGATTGAACAAACTTGATTTTAAATAGAATCCCCATTCCAGATTGAATTTTTGACAATGACATAATCCACGCGCGTCAAGCTCTGGAGGTCTCGGCCGCCGGCATAGGAAATTGATGATTGCAAATCTTCTTCCATCTCAGTCAGTGTATCTTGCAAATGACCTTTAGCCGGTAGTAGAATTTTTTTACCTTCAACGTTTTTATGTTCTCCTTTTTGATACTCTGAGGCTGAACCAAAGTATTCTTTGAAATGCTGACCATCTACTTCTACCAATTTACCTGGGCTTTCAATGTGACCAGCGAAAAGTGAACCAATCATAACCATGCTAGCGCCAAAGCGGATAGATTTAGCGATATCACCATGAGTACGGATACCGCCGTCAGCAATAATAGGTTTACGAGCTGCCTTAGCACACCAGCGAAGCGCTGCTAATTGCCAACCACCTGTACCAAAACCAGTCTTAACTTTAGTAATACAAACTTTACCAGGTCCAATACCGACTTTAGTAGCATCTGCGCCAGCATTTTCCAACTCACGTACAGCTTCAGGTGTACCAACGTTACCAGCAATAACAAATGTTTCTGGCAACTCCGCTTTAATATGTTTAATCATCTTGATGACAGAATCAGAATGACCGTGTGCAATGTCTATGGTAATAAACTCAGGTGCGTCATCTTTTAAATCAGAGACAAAGTCATATTCATAGTCTTTAACGCCGACAGAAATTGAAGCAATTAAACCCTTTTGATGCATACGTTTGATAAATGGCTTGCGCGAAGCTTCATCAAAACGATGCATGATATAGAAATAGCCAGATGATGCTAATTGCTCTGCAATATCTTCATCCATGATAGTCTGCATATTGGCAGGAACAACTGGGAGTTTAAAAGTATAATTTCCAAGTTGAACACTGGTATCAGCCTCACTGCGACTTGAGATAATACACTTATTTGGAACTAATTGAATATCTTCATAATCAAATACAGGCATATCGTTAATCATAAAAAAACCTCTTTCCATCTCGGGGAGACTAAAAGAGGACAACTTTATCTATGTGGTCACCTTTTAGTCTAGAATCATCCCTTCCCAAAGACAGTTCTATCTAAAGTATGACCTTCCTATAACTCTCCTGTTAATAGCAGAGCATCGCTAGGTAATTCCTTACCCTTCCATAATTATTTTACAAAATATTCTTGTTTTTGTCAATAGAATAACTCAATCAATAAATAACGTTCGGATTTTACGTACTTTATAAAATCGATATTATACTCCACGTTGATTATCATACAAAAGGGTATGAAGTTGTGGCAAGACGCGTACATTCCCCCAAGTATCATCAGCAGCAACCCTTTCCCAGAGTTCTCGGAGTCGATTAAGCTGAGCTGAAACAATATCTCCTTGGGCCTGTGGCTCTGGGTTACCAGCTGATAAATAAAGGACATCTGGTTGATAGCGTTCCTGAAGACTTTTGGCAAAAGCCAAGTCCTCATCATTAAAGATTGGAATTTTAAAGGTTATTTGGTCATCTCGCAAATTAGAGACAATAAAGTCTAGAGTTTCAAAGTTCACGGTCATCTTGCTTGATGGCGGTTTTGGACTTAAAGTTACTTGGTCAATATCTTTGAGCCATTCTTGCCAACGAGAACCCTGAGTTTCTACTGCAAGCGTTACTCCGCGATTTTTAAGCTTATTGACTAGCTCTGCCATATTGCTGGCCAGAAGACAGGGATTTCCACCTGACAAGGTCACATAGTCATAGAAGCCAAGATTATCAAGTTCACTAATGACCTCATCAGCTGTCATTGCTTTAGGTTTTTCAGAACCATCCCAAGTAAAGGATGAATCACACCAATCACAATGGTAATCGCATCCAGCAGTCCTCACAAACATGGTTTTCTGACCAATTGCCCGCCCTTCTCCTTGAAAAGTGGGACCAAAGATTTCCAAAACAGGTAATTTTAATTGACGTTTAGATGCCATTCTGGTCCCACTCCTTTCGAAATTCAGCATAAGATGTTGGTGTTTCATAAAGTCGAACTGATTCCACTTGTAGCCCACGTTCTTTTGGTAAATGCAAAGCGACTTCTTGATAAATCCAGTAAACCATATTCTCAGCTGTTGTATTCATATAAGGTAGTGTTTCATTTAGATAGCGATGGTCTAAGCGTGGTTCTAAATGTTCTTTATAGATTGTCTTCAAATCACCAAAATCAATTGCCATACCTCGGTCGTCTAAAAAGCCTGATACGGCGATTTGTAAGCGATAGGTATGTCCGTGCAGGGATTTGCACTTACCTTCATAATTGAAAAGGTGGTGAGCAGCATCAAAGGTAAATTCTTTTGATACCTGAACACGTCTTGGACAATAAACTAAGGGTTGACCCGTAGGTTCTTTAATTTCTTTAGGTGCTAGAAACATTATTCTTTTCCTTTCTTTGCCAAATACTTTTCTAGGCCTGCTTGACGTAGTTCACAAGCAGGACACTCTCCGCAGCCGCTACCTTTGATGCCATTGTAGCAGGTTAGTGTCTCTTGACGGACATAGTCAAATTGACCTAATTCATCAGCCAATTCCCAAGTCTCTGCCTTATCCAGCCACATCAAAGGTGTTTGAATAACAAAGTTGTAGTCCATAGCCAAATTAAGAGTCACATTTAATGATTTAACAAAAACATCACGGCAATCAGGATATCCTGAAAAGTCAGTCTCACAAACACCTGTTACAATATCTGTAATCCCTAATTGTTTAGCAAGGACTGCAGCAAATGACAAGAAGAGATGGTTACGGCCATCGACAAAGGTATTGGGAACATCATCATCTGGATTTTCAATTTCCATATCACGTGTCAATGCATTTGCAGTAATTTGACCAAGAAGAGACATGTCTAAAAGGTGATTCTTGACACCTTGTTCCTTAGCAATGGATTGAGCTACTTCAATTTCAAGACTATGACGTTGACCATAAGCAAAGGTAACTGTTTCAACATGGTCATAGTGTTTAAGTGCCCAAAATAGGCAAGTTGTTGAATCTTGTCCGCCACTGAAGACAACAAGAGCAGATTGACGTTTCATTTTATAATACTCCTTATCTTATATATTCGGGCAAAGAAAAACTCCCATGGAATCCACAGGAGTGCTAAAGACAGTTTATTAAGTTTCAACCTTACCTTTGACAGCAAGAAATCAACCCATACTGGTTTTTTTTAGCGATGGCTTCTCCCAAACATCGTTTTATTGTGCCTAAACATCATACCACCTTTGAAAGTAATATGCAAGTTTCAAAAAGTATTACTTCTTTACCTATAATCTCATTTCGCAACTTATCATAAGTGATTAGGGACACTAATTTTGTCCTTTACTTTTTAAACTATTTTGATTGGATAAGTCCAAGTTTTTCGAAAGCATTATAAAGACCGTCTTCTTCGACATCGTCGGTCACCATGTCTGCCATAGCTAAGATTTCTGCTCCGCCATTTCCCATAGCAACTCCTAAGGCACAATAGTCAAGCATAGGGATGTCAATTTTGGCATCACCAAAAGCGATTGTGTCTTGACGGTCGGCACCTAAATGTTCAAGTAGAACATCAATGGCATGCGCTTTGGTAATTCCTTTAACACCAAGATCTCCAAAGAGTGCAGTTTCTCCGCGGCCACCCCAAGTATTTGCTACAAGATTTGGAAATTTTTCTTTAGAATCAAGATGGTCTTGATAAGAATTGAGAATAAAACTAATTTTATTAAGGTCATCTCGATAGAGGTCTGCTCCATAAATCATTTGATCTAAAAATTCAGCAGTTGCTTCTTCTTGAGCCTCAAGAGATGAGATGCCTTTTCTATTGGCGTACTCATTCATGACCGGGTGGGCACGCTCTCGGAAACCGTCGCTCGCAAAAAGACCGTTGTTGCTTTCCAAGTAAAACTCTAAACCGCGCTCATGTAGCCAGTCAACAACAGAAACTGCATCTTCAAATGCAATTAGCTGATGCATAACGACTTGCTCTTCATGTTCAACGTAAGAACCATTTCCGCCAATCATCCCATCAAGACCAATTTCCCAAAGTTTATCTTGCATTTCAGCTCTGCTACGACCTGTACTGACAAAGACTAGGTGACCATTTTTGCGTGCTTGGCGTATTGCTCTCACTGCTGATTCCGGGACACGATTATGATAGTCAACTAAAGTACCGTCTACATCCAAAAAAATAATTTTTCTTGTCATCTTATCACCTCTTTTTTCTTTACTATTATTGTACAAATAAAAAAAGATAAGCGATAGGCTTATCCTCTGATTAAATGATACTTTCCTCTGTTTATTTGAGCAAATCAGTATCGTAAATAGTAAAATCTGCTCGATAAATAATAAGGCGTTTACCATCAACTAATAGGTAAGTTGTATTGGGAATGCCATCTGGGGCAAAAGTTGACACACGGTTCCCAAAATAAGTTGCTAATGGCGTTCCTGTCTGGGAACGAACGAGAATCAACTTGCTCTCACCGCTGACATTGTTTTTGATTTCATTGAAAAAACGATTTACAAATGGCAATGATCGATTATCTGAATAAATGTCAACAGAATCAGCATATTTTTCCATATAGTCTGTTAGTCCATTTTCTGAAAAAATCAAGGTTGAACCAACATGAATAACTTGATTTCCTCCAACTGTAATATCAAGCACAGATGACTCCTTGCTGACATTTCCGTTCACATCAGTAATGTCAAAGCGATCATCACTCTCAATGGAAATTGATTTACCAGTAATTTTGTCAATAACTTGGGAATTTTCATCGAAAGTACGAATAGTACCATTCAAACCTAGAAATTGTTCTTGTGTCGATTTAAAGAAGTTTCCGATACTTTGGCATCCTGCCAATAGCATCAATCCCATGATAAATGTTACTAAGAGTTTTACTTTTTTCTTCATAACAAATCCTCCTGTGATAAGTATAGCATATTTCACTTAGTTCTCTATTTTTTATCCAATATGCAATGCTCATTTCTTGCTCTTTTGCTTTAAAATGGGTATGATGTGACTATGAATACAATCAAAGAATTAATCGACAATCTTCCATTTCGTGCCAGTTTTTATGACAAAAATTCTAATCTTTTATACAGTAATAACCAATCTGACGGTTCCTTCTTCCCTGAAGACGAAGAAGAGACTCTCCCACAGTGGATTCTAGAACAATTACAGTCATCATCAGAAAAGTCGCTCCATCTTCAAGTTCCAACTGATTCTTTTGATCAAATTTTAATGCAAAGCTATCAGGCTATTTATAATCAAGAGAAGGAATTCGTTGGTGTAATAACCTATATTCAAGACTTAAAGCCTATTTTGTCATCCTACCTTAAAGAATCCGGGCAAGCAATTGTAGGTTGGTCAGATGTAACATCTGGAGCTTCAATCTCTAACCATCTCTTCGATGAGTAAAACAGCGTCTACTTTGGACGCTGTTTTTATCTATTCTAATCTTGATGCCTTACACTTCTTTAATCACGATAAACTGGTTGTGGTCCAAAACTTTGAGAAACTGGCATGATTTCAATGCGATTAATATTGACATGTTCTGGTTGCCCAGCTATCCAAGAAACCGTATTGGCGATATCCTCAGACTTGATGGCATGAGCTCCTTGATAAAGTTTATTTGCACGATCATCATCACCTTTGAAACGGACATTAGAAAACTCTGTACCTTCACAAAGTCCAGGCTCAATGTTGGTTACTCGAATTTTGGTCCCAGCTAAGTCGGCACGTAGATTGAGAGAAAATTGTTTAACAAAAGCCTTGCTTGCTCCATAAACGTTGGCTCCTGGGTAAGGAACAGTTCCAGCAGTTGAACCTAGGTTGATTACCATACCACTATTCTTTTTAACCATTTGGGGCAATAGCTGACGCGTCAAATAAGTGAGACCTACAATATTGGTGTTAATCATGGTCATCCAATCAGAAAAATCCGCTTCATAAGCCTTGTCCAAGCCAAGGGCCAAACCAGCATTATTGACAAGTAATTCAATAGCTTTCCATTCATCTGGTAAACTTGCTAGCGCTGCATCAACCTGATCTGTCTTTGTAATATCCATTTGTAGAGGATAGACTGATTCTCGACCAAGTTCAGCTTGTAAGCTCTGCAATTTTTCCAAACGGCGTGCAGCTGCGACTACTTGAAAGCCATCACTTACTAACTTTTCAACAATAGCTTTTCCAAACCCTGCGGAAGCTCCAGTTACCAATGCTACTTTTTTCATTTTGTCTCCTTCATAAAATCAATCAGATTACGCTTGTGCTGGTATTTGACAGCAGCTACTCTATCTTTTTCAATGATGGTATCATTCAATTTGATGTCATTTATAGCTGCAATGGCTACGATATAGTGAATCATATCAGCTAATTCTTTAGCTAATTCACCTTGTAAATCATGCTTATCAGAAAATTTTCGGCCAGTTTTCTGGTTAAGTACTTCAGCAACTTCACCAATTTCTTCGACAAGTTTCATAAAAAGAGATTGCTCCGTCGACTCTTGCCCTTCTTGTTCAAGTCTAGGATGATAATGCTCTAGTAGATAAGCCTCAAGTACATCAAACGTTATTTTTTCCATGTCAACACCTTCACTACTTTAAAAGAGTTTGGGACGAAAAGTTCCAAACTCTATTTTTCTAAATGATTATTTTACTTTAAAAATTATTTTTCTACCGCTTGCGCTGCAGTAATAATGGCAAGTTTGTAAATATCCTCAGCACTTGAACCACGTGAAAGGTCGTTAACTGGTTTATTCAAACCTTGAAGGATTGGTCCAATAGCTTCAAACATACCCAAGCGTTGAGCAATCTTATAGCCAATATTACCTGATTGAAGATCTGGGAAGACAAAGACATTAGCTTTACCTGCAACTGGACTAAATGGTGCTTTGATCTTAGCAGTTACATCATCAAAAGCAGCATCAAATTGCAATTCCCCATCGAGTGCCAATTCTGGAGCAAGCTCACGTGCAAGTTTTGTAGCTTCTTGAACTTTATCAACCTGTGGTGCTCTTGCTGATCCCATTGTTGAGAAACTGAGAAGAGCAACTTTTGGATCCAAATCAAAGATACGAGCTGTTTCAGCGGTGTTAACAGCAATTTCAGCCAATTCTTGAGCATTAGGATCAATATTAATAGCACAGTCGGCAAAGATATAACGTTCATGAGTGTTTTCACGATTCATCAAGAACACACCTGACGTACGAGAAATTCCTGGTTTTGTTTTAATAATTTGCAAAGCAGGACGTACTGTATCACCAGTTGAGTGAATAGCTCCCGAAACCATACCGTCTGCCAATCCTAATTGTACCAGCATAACTCCAAAGTAGTTAACATCACGAAGCAGCTTGTCAGCGTCTTCCATTGTAGCTTTTCCTTTACGAAGTTCTACAAATTTTTCTTTCATTGCTTCGAATTCTGGATATTCTTCTGGATTGATAATTGTGATTCCTGGGTCTGCAAAACCGAATGATGCTAGCAAATTACGTACAGCAGCATCTTCTCCAAGGATGATTGGTTCAATCAAACCTTCAAATTTCAAGCGGGCTGCAGCACGAACAACACGTTCGTCAATACCTTCCGGAAAAACGATTTTTACATTTTTCCCAACAATTTTCCCACGTAAATCACCAAATAAACCACGCATTAATTTAACCTCTATCTAATTTTCTGTAAGTCTAGGATAACGCTATCAAAGTCATCTGTCAAGTGAATACTTTGTGAATTTTCTTTTTTAGTAAATGGATCAGTGAAATTTAAGTAATGACAGTGGAGTGCTTGTCGCTCAATGCCTAGATCCATTCTGCCACCATATAAATCATCGCCTAAAAGAGGAAATCCGATATGTGAAAAATGTACTCGAATCTGATGAGTCCGTCCAGTGTGAAGTCTAATATCTACTAAGTTAACATCCCCAAAACGTTCTACTACTTTATAACTGGTATGAGCATATTTGCCTGATGGATGGACACATCTTGTAATAATACTATCTTCAGGTCGCGCAATCGGAGCGATAATCTCACCTTCATCAGGTAATTCACCTTCGCCTGACACCAAAGCATAGTAGCGTTTCTCAATTACTTTTTTTTGAAGCTGTTTATCAAGCCGAGCATGCGCATAGCCATGTTTTGCAAAAAGCATAAGCCCACTTGTGTCTTTGTCCAAACGAGTAACAATGTGAACCTGTTTATTAGGATAATCTTGCTCTAAATAGTAATTTTTAACAAAATTAGCCATTGTATTTGAGTGCAAGATACTTGGTATACTTGCTACTCCATCTGGTTTATTAATGATTAAAAAATTGTCGTCTTCGTAAACAATATTTAAATCATGTTTTATAGGTTTTAGACTCTCAAATCCTACTTCATCAGGGATTTCGATTGTAACCACATCACCTATGTCCAATAAATAAATGGCGTTTTGTTCAACACCATTTACCCAAATATTCCCTCCCTTGAATTTCACTTTTGCCAATAAGGCTTTTGAAACATCGTGGGATTTTAAAAAAGTTTTCACTTTAGTACGTCTATCTGCGACGTATGAAAATTTCATGAATCTAAATCTCCTATGAAAGCATCTTTAACACGCTCCCAAAAACTTGTATGGAAGGGAGATGCTACGAAATGAATTTTTTTTGAACCAATCCAATACTCAATCTTAGCAACATTCTTGTAGTGAACTGTCTTGTTATCAACAGAAATAGTATACATCCCTTGCCTTTTGGGAATAATCTCAATATGATCTTTTTTAGGAATAATCATAGATGACCCAATAGTACGATATACACGATTATTAATACTTGAAATTTCTGTTAATTGCAGAGCTTCCATAGTTGGATGTAGTATAGCTCCGCCTAATGATTTATTATAGGCTGTACTGCCTGTTGGTGTTGAAACTGATAGACCATCTCCACGGAAACGCTCAAACTTAACATTGTTAATGACAACATCAGCAACCATAGTTTTTTCAATACGTTTAATAGTTGCTTCATTCAAAGCTCGAGATGTAATTGTTCTACCATCTTCAAGAGTAACCCTAACCTTCAACGTCGGATAAGAAATCATTTCACCTTTATCACAACGCAAAGTTTCAATAAGCTTATCAACTTCAAAGTCACGGTAGTCCGTATAAAAGCCTAAGTGACCCGTATGAACTCCAACAAAGCGGACGCGATCCAACTCCTTTTTATACATATGAAATGCAGAAAGGAGCATACCATCACCACCGATTGAAATGACAACATCTGGATTCTTTTTAGAGAGATAAAAATCTTTATCGTCTTTAAAAGCAGCAAATAGTTTTGATGCCACGCGCCTACTTTGATACTTATTGTTTGCAATAATGGCAATACGTGTTGCCCTACCTGTAATATTCATCTGTGTCATCACTATTACCTACACCATCACTTAATTTTCGATTTTCTGCGTCAAATAAAAGCTGCGCTTCTCTGATATCCTCACGAATTTTTCGCATTTCTTCATCCAACTCCAGGGCAATTTTAGCTGTTACTTCCAAGCGTTTCTTTATTTCTTCTGGAAACTCACCTTGATACTTATAATTCAAAGAATGTTCAATGGTTGCCCAAAAATTCATTGCTAGAGTACGAATCTGAATTTCAGCCAGAACCGTTTTTAATCCATGAATTGTGTCAACTGGATATTCAATAATAACATGATAAGAACGGTATCCACTCGATTTCATATTATTAATATAATCACGTTCGTGAACGATTGTCATATCATGACGTTGGCGCAAAAGTGCCAGAACTTCGTCCACGTCATCAACAAACTGAACCATGACACGTAAACCAGCAATGTCTTGTAAATCTTGAGCAATATTCTCAGGTTTAATGCCGCGTACTATCATTTTTTCCTGAATACTATCCACTGATTTTACACGACCTGTAACGAATTCAATGGGTGAATGTTGATTTTGTTTTCGAAATTGCTTACGAATACCTCTAAGCTTTATTTTTAGTTCACCAACGGCTTGTATATAGGGATCAAGAAATGCTTCCCATTCCATGTCGTTAATTCCTCTGTTCATTCTCTTCCTATCCTTGTCAAAAAACTGACTTTTTTATAAAATGAATGTAATATATATTATACCATAAATGGAAGCATTTAATAATCATTCACTTTTAAAATTATTTTACATCCTGCTTTCGTTAAGTCATTGATTTTGGTAAAAAAACGAATCAAAGATATTGCTATTAAAAAGTGATTTTATTATGATTTGACCACAAAACCAAAAGAGATTAAAAAAGGAAAAGATCTATGACATATTTAGAAATTGAATACAAAACCTTGCTCAATAAAGATGAGTTTCAACGTTTAACAGCTTTATTTTCACACGTGACTCCAATCACACAGACCAACTACTATTTTGACACTAAAGATTTCGACATGAAAGCCAACCGCATGTCCCTACGCATTCGAACTTTGCCTGATCACGCCGAAATTACGCTCAAAATTCCAAAAGAAGTTGGAAACCTCGAATATAACCACGAGTTAAGTCTTTCAGAAGCAAAACAAATCATTAAAACGAACCAATTTCCTGAAATAAATATTATTGATCTTATTTCACAAAAGGGTGTCAATCCTGCCGATCTAATAAATTTTGGACACTTAACAACAACAAGGCGTGAAACTGAGACGTCAATTGGATTAATGGCTCTTGATAGCAATCAATACTCAGGAATTAAAGATTTTGAATTGGAACTCGAAGTTAGTGACCCTGAGAAAGGGAAAAAAGATTTCGATCAATTTCTTGAAGAACACGATATCAATTTCAAGTATGCAAAAAGTAAAGTCGCACGATTTAGTAATACATTGAAACGAAATTAATTGGATTGGTAGAAAAGAACTGAAATTTTCAAGAAATTTTGGTAGAATAGAATAGATAAAATAGATGAAGGAGCACTAAACTATCATGGCTGAACATTATGCCACACCACAACTTAAGCTTTTCTCTTTAAGCTCAAATACAGAAATCGCAGAAAAAATCGCCACTGCTGCTGGTCTTAAACTTGGAAAAGTTTCATCTCGCCAGTTTTCTGACGGTGAAATCATGATTAATATTGAAGAAACCGTTCGTGGTGATGATATTTATATCATTCAATCAACAAGTTATCCTGTAAACGATAATCTTTGGGAACTTTTAATCATGGTTGATGCCTGCAAACGTGCAAGTGCTAACACAGTAACTGTTGTTATGCCATATTTTGGTTATTCACGCCAAGATCGAGTTGCAGCCTCACGTGAACCAATTACAGCAAAACTTGTCGCTAACATGCTTGTAAAAGCTGGTGTTGATCGTGTTGTCACACTTGATTTGCACGCTGTTCAGGTTCAAGGATTCTTTGATATTCCAGTTGATAACCTCTTTACTATTCCTTTATTTGCTGAGTACTACAACAAACTTGGTTTAAGAGGTGAAGATGTCGTTGTTGTTAGTCCAAAAAATTCTGGAATCAAACGTGCTCGTAGCCTAGCTGAATACCTCGATTCTCCAATTGCTATTATTGATTATGCTCAAGATGATTCTCATCGTGAAGAAGGCTATATCATTGGTGAAGTTGAAGGTAAAAAGGCAATTCTTATTGACGATATTTTGAATACTGGTAAAACTTTTGCTGAGGCTGCTAAGATTCTTGAACGTGGTGGAGCCACTGAAATCTATGCGGTTGCAAGCCATGGGCTCTTCGCTGGTGGTGCAGCAGATATCCTTGATACAGCTCCACTTAAAGAAATTATTGTAACAGATTCTGTTCGTACTAAAGAACGTGTTCCATATAATCTGAAATACCTTTCTGCTGCCGAATTGATGGGAGATGCACTTGTTCGTATTCACCATCGCGAGCCACTTAGCCCACTTTTCGCTTATAGTGCTGAAGACGAGGACTAAGTCATGATATATTTCGATAATGCGGCAACTACTGCTTTAACTCCTACTGTAATTGAAGCTATGACTGATATCATGACAACAGACTTTGGTAATCCTTCTAGTATTCATGCCTTTGGTAGAAAGGCTAGTCATCGGTTGCGTACTTATCGTCAAACCATTGCTAATATCTTAGGAACCCAAGAACGTCAGATTATCTTTACTTCAGGTGGTACTGAGAGCAATAACACTGCTATAAAAGGTTATGCACTTGCTAATCAATCAAAGGGTAAGCATTTAATAACAAGCAGTATAGAACACCATTCTGTTCTCCACACAATGGCATACCTAGAGGAACGATTTGGTTTTGAAGTTACTTATATCACCCCTGTTAACGGAGTGATTACTGCTCAGCAAATCGCTGATGCTTTAAGAGATGATACCATTCTGGTCTCCCTTATGTATGCTAATAACGAAACTGGCGATATCCTTCCGATACCAGAGGTTGGAGAACTCTTAAAAAATCATCAAGCTGTTTTTCATGTCGATGCAGTTCAGGTCGCTGGAAAAATTAATCTTAAACCCGAAAATCTCGGAATTGATTTATTGTCTGCTTCTGCTCACAAATTTCATGGTCCAAAAGGCGTTGGTATTCTTTATTCTAATTCCCTCCACATGGATAATCTCTTACATGGTGGAGAGCAAGAGGAGAAAAGACGAGCAAGCACTGAAAATATGATTGGTATAGCTGGCCTAAGCCAGGCCATGCTAGATAGCCATAATAGCATTAAAGAAAACTATCAGCATGTTGAAGAACTCAATAAAGTTTTCTTTGAAGAGATTAGTGGTCTAGATTATTACGTTAATGGGAGCGAATATCGTTTACCTCATGTCATTAATTTGGGATTCCCAGGAAAAAATAATGGTATCTTATTAACTCAACTTGACTTGGCAGGTTTTGCCGTATCTACTGGTTCTGCTTGTACTGCTGGAACTGTGGAACCAAGTCACGTTTTGGAAAGTATTTACGGAACTGACTCCCATCGTCTTTCTGAATCTATTCGCATCAGTTTTTCAGAACTAAACACTGTTGATGAAGTTAAACAATTTGCACACAAACTCAAAGAAATCGTAGGAAAATACCATGGCATTTGAAAAAGAAATCCATTTGGCTAATTGCCTTTATAGCTATGCTATTGGCCAAAATATTAAAAAATACACTTTACGCGATAATACCTTTAGCGAAACAAAAATTGGAAACTATGAATTAACACGCTTGTTGGAAAAAGTTCCTAACTCAAATGATGGTTTCCCTCTTAAAATCACTATCAATAAAGACTTAGATGCATTTAAACTTATGATTACTGATAAATCAGGCTTGCGTGCTGTTAATATCTTTAAATCAGAAGATAATAAGATGTTGCAAGATAAATTCTATTTCCTCATGGATAGTTTAGTAGAGCGTGGTATTTTCACTAAAAAAGAGGCATAGTTTTTAATATACTAGCTCTTTAGCTGTTGATTTCAAATTATATTGAGAAAAAATAAAAAGATTAAAAGCCGAACAAATTAGATATAGAAATTGCTATCTATCCTATATTTGTTCGGCTTTTATTATTTTGTATTCAAATACTAATCTCCAACCATCTTAAATCTCGTATTATTCTACTTTTTATAAAGTTTTTGCTTCTTCATTTACAACTAAATTTTGTTGCATTTTTCACAAAGTTTATTTACAATAGAATTAACTACTATTCAAGGAGATTATAGCATGGCTATTGATAAATCTATTCCTAAGGCGACAGCAAAGCGACTGTCTCTCTATTATCGTATTTTCAAGCGCTTTTATGCTGATAATATCGAGAAAGCTAGTTCAAAGCAAATCGCAGATGCGATGGGTATTGATTCTGCTACTGTACGTCGTGACTTTTCATATTTTGGTGAGTTAGGCCGCCGTGGATTTGGTTATGATGTTAATAAACTCGTTAATTTTTTTGCTGATATTTTGGGTGATCATTCAACAACTAATGTTTTGTTGGTCGGATGTGGTAATATCGGACGTGCCTTACTCCGCTATCGGTTCCACGATCGAAATAAAATGCAGATTGCATTAGCCTTTGACGTTGACTCAAATCCATTAGTTGGTTCAAAAACAGAAGACGGTATTCCAATCTACGGCATCTCTAGTATTAAAGAACATGTTGAAGAGAATAATATTGAGACTGCAATTTTGACAGTTCCAAGCGATCAGGCACAGGAAGTTGCTGAAATACTTGTTGAAGCTGGTATTAAAGGAATTCTCAGCTTTTCACCTGTTCATTTACAAGTGCCTAAAGATGTTATTGTTCAATACGTTGATTTGACTAGTGAGCTTCAAACATTACTATACTTCATGAATCAATCTTCAAAGAAATAAATACAACATGAGGTTGGGCAAAAGCGCCCAGCCTCTCCTCTATAGTATAGTTCGTCGTAACATCAAAACGCAGTAGCCTAGTGAGTTTCAGTTCATCATTTCATGACTTCTAAAACTCTACTAGGCCTTGCGGGGGTGGGATGGCGAACTCTTTTTGTTAAGATACAAAGCCGTTAAGTGACACAAGGCAAAATAGGAAACGCAACGACGAAGCTTGCGTCTAGGCGTCGTTTATACCTAAAGGTATCCACACCTGTAATCAGCTGAAGCTGAAACAGTTGCGTATTTTTTTGCACAGTGTCGTAGGCGAGTTCAATTAGGCTTGGTCGGGTTCTGTCCCACTCCTATTTTGTATATTTAGTTATAGAACATCGGTTTCCTCACGGAAACTGTAGTAGGCATTTTTTCCAACTATGAGATGATCAAGACAAACAATGCCTATATCTTCGCAAGATCGTTTTATTTTCTCAGTAAAGATAAGGTCGTTCTCACTTGGTTTTGCTGAACCAGATGGATGATTATGAACAATAATAACTGACGTAGCCATATTCTTGCAAGCATGATATAAAATTTCTCGAGGCTCTGCTATGGATCGTCGTACAGAGCCAATAAAAATCGTTTTTTGCTCTATTATACGATTTTGAGTATCTAGATATAGGGCAACTAAATGCTCTTGCTTCTTATCACCGAGTTCAAGCATCATTTTTCGGGCTAGTTTTTCACTGCTCATAATACGTTCTTGCTGTGCGAAATCAGCTTTACTAATTCGTTTGGACAACTCTAGCATAGCTTTTATTTCGATTGATTTCACCTCTCCTATTCCTTTTATTTGTTGCAATTCTTGCAAGGATAGGTGATTGAAGTCTGCAAGACTCGTCAAACTCTCTAAAATATCCAAAGAAACTTCCAATACTGGTTTAGATTTCGTACCAGTTCTTAATAGAATGGCTAAAAGTTCTTGATTACTAAGTTTCTCTGCTCCTAGATCCATTAATCTTTCTCGAGGTAATAGGGCCTCTTTTTTCAATTCAATTGTGTACATAAAACACCTCCACTTACTATATTCGTAAATGAAGGTGTTTTTAATACTATAAAATAAAGTTTATTGATTATTTTTTTCGATTTTCATTACTCGATGTTGGTAATGTTTATAAAGAGCGCTGTATCTGCCACGATAAGATTTTTTCCATGGCTTGTCTCGTCCACAAAAATGTAAGAAAACGGTATGTTCAATTACCCAATCCAAATCCCATTTACCCGAGCTTCTTGTAAAATAAAGGGCGTTATATCGAGCATCATAGTTATAGATTTGATCTGGGATTTGTTTTGTGCGATGTCCATACAAGGCATTTAATACGTCTTGATCTGGCAGAAGCAAACGCAAACTATTCTGTGCAATATAGTCTAGAATATCTTTTCGACTGACTTCTTTTCTTATAGTTTCCAAATTCATTAGGAGCACACCTGAATTAAAATAGCTCTCAGCTTCAAAATTTCTTAAGCGCAGCTTATTCACCAACTCAGGAATATTGGAATCAGATGTATGACTTGCTGCTGCATAAAGCTTATCTGTCAAATCCAGATTATAGAGCTCTGAGATATCATTTATGCAGAGAATATCAGCATCTACATAAAGTATACGGTCAAGATTCTGAGGTAAATAGTCATGGGCTAAAAGTCGATAGTAAATCGTCTCAGGATAACGATCGGTTGTGGGCGCATCTTCAAATGCTTCTTCTCCAATTACAACTGGACAATAAGTGATACCTAGTTGCTGACAAAAAGAAGTGATATTGTCATGAGATTCAAGTTTACCCTTCTGTAGGACATAAACGTTGAAGGACTTCTGTCTTGAATTTTGAACAATAGAATAGAGCGTCACTTTGAACTGATTGACATAACCATCATCGATTGAAAACAATAAATTAAATGGTTTCATCTCTTAGTCTTCCTCCACTTCGGCTCTTAAATTGGCTTTTGAAATGCTTTTTGAGTTTTTTTGAGAAAGCTGACGCTTATGAACGTTATCTTTAATAACTTGATAGATAGTTGCTGTTAATGGGACGGCAATCAGCATTCCTCCGACACCCCATAATGTTGCTCCAAGTGTAATTGCTAAGAGCACCCACATTCCAGGAAGTCCGATTGAACCACCAACAACACGAGGATAAATGAGATTCCCCTCAAATTGCTGAAGAATAACCAAAAAGATGACAAAGGCTACAGCTTGATTTACAGATTGAGTAGCTATCAAAATAAACCCAATTGTTACACCAATATAGGCACCAACAACTGGAATTAAGGCAGTAAAGGCAACTAGTACACCTATTGTAGCAGCAAAAGGCATCTTAAAGAGTGTCATTCCAATAGCTGTTAGAGATCCTAAAATTATCGCTTCAAGTGTCTGACTGACAAAGAAACCATGAAAGCGTTGATGTAATATATCTACAAAATAGTGGACATTTTTGGCAAATCGCCCTAAATAAGTATCCGTTAACAATGTAAATTGTCTTCCCAATTGTTCTTTATTTGCCAGAACATAAAATGAGAAGATAAGACTCACAAAGACATTTAAGACGGTAGAGGCTATTGTTGTTACAGAGATTAAGACATTTGTCAGAACTGCTAAAACTTGTTGTAAAATTTGTTGACCGTAACTGGTAAGAGTAGCCGACAAATCTGCATCTTTTCCTACATACTGTAACAGTTGACTAATAAGCTTGTTTTCTCCTAGCTCACTAATGAATGTTGAAACTGCTGTTGGATCAATTTTACTTAGTGCAGAAAGACTCGATATTAAATCAGGCAAAACAATTGAAAATAGCCATACAATGGACAAAATGAAAGTCAAATAGGCTAAAATCATAGAGATGGCTCTTTTAAACTTTAATAGCCAGGCGACTTTTACAATACGTGTGTAGAGATTCTCATAAACACTCATAACAATATTAACAACATAGGCAATTGCCGCCCCAATCAGAAAGGGAAATGCCGCATTATATATTTTTTGGAGGATGCCTGCCCCAGTGTTCCAGTAAGACATAATGGCAAAGCAAACCACAAAGGCTAAGACGACGTAATATACCTGCTGTTTTTCAAATTTCATAAAAACTCCTTTAGGCACTATTATACACTATAGAAAACATTTTTTCAGAATTAGTCATCTAAAAATCTATGGAAAAATGCTATGTTGTCGTCATTACAAATTTTGGCATCTTTCAATTTTAAATTAAGGTGGAAGACATGCTTGAGACGATTATTTTTATTACCATACTTATTGTAGGAAAATGGCACTTCTACTTCTGTTAGGAATTCAACCAAGAGTGGGGCATCCTTTTGCAAGAAATCTTCTACGGCTGTGCTGATGAATGCAGGCGGGAAGTTTGAACTAATACCTTTTAAGACGTTGATTTGTTCCAATTCTTCAGTATTTCCACCATTCGGTAAAAAGTCTTCCATGAGGAGTTTTGTTAAACCTTGGTCTTCCAAATCAATTTTGTAAGCTCCGCAGTGCAGTCCGACGGCCGAGAGTGTTAAAGACTTTGGACTTGTAAAGGAGTATTTGGATGCAGCTTGTGGATTGGTTATGATATTGGCATAAAGGCCTAGGATATGGGCTCCTGCTGAATCACCCACAGCGAAAACCTTGGTCTTGTCTAGCTGATAAGCGCCAGCATTTTCCATAAGCCAAGAAAAAACAAGATTGGTGTCTTCAAGGGGGGCTGGGAACTGAAATTCGGGAGCCAGACGATAGGTATAACAAATGACTGCGTAGCCTCTCGAAGCTAAATCAGCAGCATAAAACTGATAGCGTTCCTTATCACCATAGACCCAACCGCCACCATGTACCACAACGATGACAGGAAGAATCTCCTTAGCAGTTTTCTTAGGTCTATAGAGATCCAGGCTCTGCCATTTATCATCCTGGCCATAAGGAATATCCTTAGTAATTGCTAGGCCATCTGGCATAACCAAGCCAGCGTCTCTGCGGTCATCGCTTTCTCCAAATTGGAGACGAATTTGATCTGAAACTTGAGACATTGAAATTCCTTTCTATGAGTTAACTTTAGCATAAATCTTTTCTGAAAAGGGATGGACGAGGGCAATAACACGCCCTGTCGTCACCATGGCAACAAAAGTCCCCAGTCCAATTCCCATCAGTCCCCCACTAAATCCAAAACCTATCACTAAGGCTAGTATTATAGAGGAAAAATCTAAAAGATTCTTTCCGAATCCAAAATTTTTACCCAATGCAAAGCCAATGGTATTAGCAAGGCCATCCGCAGGATTAGGGATAAGCTTCATAGCAATAGTTAAGGAGGCACCTATTCCGGTTAAGGCAATAGCACACAATAAGAGGGTGATACGACTCACTAAACTATCTGGTGTTGTAAAAATCCCATCGAAGACTTGCATAAAGAAACTAGATAGAAAACTAGCAATCACCTGCATAACTTGAGCAGATTCAAAGTTTCTTCTTAGAATCAGAAACTGAAGAAAAATCAAAAAACAATAATAGAAAAAGGTAACTACTCCCAGTGGCATTTGAAATATCTGCGAGATATTATAAGGAACAGAAACAATCGGGGAGATCCCAAGTTGTGTTTTGGTATTTAAACAAATGCCTGCAGATAAAATAATAGTTCCCAGTAAATAAACTAAGATTTGATTAAACGTAATTTTCTTTGAAACCACAACTTCTCCTTTAAATAAGATACAGGCCATCTATTTGATAACTCATCTAATAGCTTTATTAGGCTGATTTTAACAGCTTTTCCATTCCTAGTCAACTCTCTTTTTGACCACATATTAAAAAGAGGGGCTAAGAATAGGCCACTCTAAATTTCATTAATCAATTTTGCTTCCGTTTGAGGCAATGACTTGTTTGTACCAGTCAAATGATTTCTTCTTAGAACGCTTGAGAGTTCCATTTCCGTCGTTGTCTCTATCCACATAGATGAAGCCATAACGTTTTTTCATCTCACCAGTTCCAGCTGAAACAAGGTCGATACAACCCCAAGTGGTATAACCAAGGAGCTCAACGCCGTCTTCATTGATTGCCTGATTCATAGCCTTAACATGTTCACGCAGGTAGTCTATGCGGTAGTCATCTTCAACATAGCCATTTTCATCTGGTGTATCGACAGCACCTAGACCATTTTCAACGATAAACATTGGTTTTTGATAGCAATCCCAGATGGCATTTAAAGTGATACGAAGACCGAGCGGATCGATTTGCCATCCCCACTCAGATGCTTCAAGATAAGGGTTCTTAATTGAGGCAAAGATATTTCCAGCTGTCTTTTCCTTCTCTTCCGGATCGCCAGATGCTACACGACTTGAATAGTATGAGAAAGAAACGAAATCAACGGTATGTTCCTTGAGAAGAGCCAAATCTTCCTCAGTCATTTCAACCTTGAGGCCAAGGCGTTCGAATTTCTTCTTAGCATAGTTTGGATATTCACCACGCGCTTGCACGTCTATAAAGAAGTAATTTTCACGGTCTTCCTGCATAGCTTCCCAGTAATCACGAGGATGTGCCGTATTTGGATAGTATTGACCAGCTGCCAACATACAACCCACTTTATTTTCTGGGTCTACTTCATGGGCGATTTTTGTGGCAATAGCTGACGCAACCAGCTCATGATGGGCTGCTTGATATTTAACCTGCTCAACGTTTTCACCTTCTTCAAAGTAGAGACCTGCTCCCATAAATGGCGCGTGAAGAATCATGTTGATTTCATTGAAAGTTAGCCAATACTTAACCAAGCCTTTAAAACGAGTGAAGAGCACACGGCAAAGACGTTCGTAGAATTCAATAAGTTTACGATTGCGCCAACCACCGTATTCCTCAATAAGATACATAGGACAATCAAAGTGAGTAATGGTTACAAGTGGTTCGATGCCATATTTACGGCATTCTTTAAAGACATTTTCATAGAATTGAAGCCCTGCTTCGTTTGGTTCAAGTTCATCACCTTTAGGGAAGATACGAGTCCAACCGATAGACATACGGTAGGTTTTGAAGCCCATTTCAGCAAAGAGAGCAATGTCTTCTTTATAGTGATGGTAAAAATCAATAGATTCCTTAGCTGGGTAGAAATAGCCCTCTTCAAAGTCAAACATTTTCTTTTGACCAGCAATGATTGGGAATCGGTCTTTGCCAATTGGGACAACGTCTACGTTGGCTAAGCCACGACCATCAACATTGTAAGCTCCTTCGCACTGGTTGGCAGCTGTTGCACCACCCCATAAAAATCCTTCAGGAAATGCTTTTAATTCTGTCATAATGAAACCTCTTTCATTTTTTTATTTCTTTAAGTGTATCAAATTTTATAAAAAGTAACTGGTGAAATCCTTTGGAAAACTTATACTATACTATCAAAGTCACATATTTCCTGTTATTCATAGATTTCCTTGGCTAGCAGATCAATAATGCTGACCAGATCAAATCTTTCTTTAGTCAATTGGTACTTAAAAATACAACAATTTGAGAAATGTAATTTAGGGTGTCAGTAATACTCAATGAAAATCAAAATTAGAGGAGGCAAGCCGACGCAGACATACCTGATGGTAGGCAAGAAGGCTTAACAATCTATCATTTTGATTTTCGAAGAGTATAAGATGAAGTGATGCAAAGAATGACAAAATAGCACCTGCGTGACTGACAGCTAAAACAGCCTGGACTTCTTCTGCTCTTCTGTTTCTTGTCTGAAAGCTCTTCATTCGACTATAGTTGGTTAAAAATAGTCTATTCATGGCGCATAAGATAAAGAGTCTTGGTCATTTAATCTTCCTTGTGAAAGAGTACTTGCTGATTAACGGGATCATAGATAGAGATTAAATCGTAAGAATTTTGATCTACTTCAAAATGCAGAATGGCACAGTTAGACATTCTGACTTGGGGTGGTTGTGGTAAAACACCACGGTAGAACTGAGCAATAGCAGCACCGTGACTGACTGCTAGTATGGTCTCTCCCTCATGGTGCTTAGTTAAGATTTGACTAAGCGTCTCCTTCATTCTTTCCCTAACAGCCATTGAACCTTCACCAGAATGCTGAATAAAGTAATCACCATATCCAATCCCAGGTTGCAAGGGAGGGTTCAAACTCTCAGACTGTCCCTCAAAAGTTCCGAAGTCCATTTCCTTCAATCCTTTTAAGCGGATAATATCAGTCCTTCCCGATACAAGCTCAGCTGTATCAACGGCACGCTCTTGTGTTGAAGAATAGATGGCATCAAAGTCTATATGTGCAAGATAAGCTCCAGCCTGTTTAGCCTGTTCAATCCCAAGATCTGTCAGAGGACTATCGCTAGCACCTTGAATGCGTTTCAAGTGATTAAAACGTGTTTGGCCATGGCGCATTAAATAGAGTGTTTTGGTCATAAGCTACCCCCTTAAAATTCATGGATTTGGAAATCTTTTGTCGGTAGGATGAGTTTTCTTAGTCTGTAGTCTGACTCATGAATATCGAATTCACAAATAGCACAATTTGAGAACCCTACTCCTGCTGGGAAGGTGATATCTAGCTCTAGACAGAGCCCCCACATGGTGACCCCATGACTAACCATGAGTAAACTTTTATCATTTGTTGCTGAGATGACAGAATCAATGGTAGACTTAGCACGTTTTCCAACATCTCTGATATCTTCGCCACCAAAAGGAACTAATAAATCTTCAAAAGAAATGGCTCCTGGACGAAATTTGGGTAGTAGCATTTCTGGTTGGGCTTCAAAGGTGCCAAAATCCATTTCTTTGATACCTTTTAATTGGGTAACTGCATCTTGTTCAGATACTAATTTGGCTGTATCAGTTGCTCTTTCCTGAGTTGAGGAATAGACCGCATCAAATGTGATAGATTCTTTGACAAAGTATTCTTTGGCCAATAGGGCTTGCGCTCTGCCATTTTCCGTCAGAGGAGAATCACAGGCGCCCTGAACACGACCTTGGGTGTTAAACAAGGTCTCTCCATGTCGCATGAGGTAAAGTTTTCTAGTCATTAATAATCTCTTTTCTAAAGAAACTCAGTTGACTGGCAACTGAGCTCTATTTTAATCATTCAAAATGTTTGCTGCATTTGATGCAATCAAATCTTTGTAGTAGAAGAATGAATCTTTACGTGAACGGTCAAAACTACCATTTCCTTGATCATCTGCATCAACATAGACGAAACCGTAACGTTTAGACATTTCTGAAGTTGATGCTGAGACGAGGTCAGTACAGCCCCACCATGTGTAACCCATGAGTTCTACACCGTCTTCGATGGCTTCATACATTTGCTTGACGTGTTTTTCTAAATAATCGATGCGGTATTGGTCATGGATAGAACCATCTTCTTCCACTTTATCAAGGGCACCGAGTCCATTTTCAACAATGAAAAGCGGAATTTGATAGCGATCATAAAGTTTATTGAGGGTGACGCGCAGACCAACTGGATCGATTTGCCAGCCCCAATCAGAAGCTTCCAAATATGGATTGGCTTCACCTAAGATCAAGTTACCAGCAGTTGCTTTTTGATCATCAGTCATATTATTTGGATGACGAGTTACAGAAGTCATATAGTATGAGAATGACATGAAATCAACTGGATATTGTTTAAGTATTGCTTCGTCACCTGGCTCAAACTTGATGTCAATATTATTTTCCTTGAAGTAACGATTCATGTAGCGTGGGTATTCACCACGAACTTGAACATCCGAGTAGAAAAGATTTGACTGGTCTTTTTGGATGGCATTCATGATGTCATCTGGGTGGCAAGTTGCAGGATAAGCTTCCATACGCGCCAACATCATCCCAACTTGATAGTTGGAATCGATTTCATGGGCAGCTTTTGTAGCCAAGGCTGACGCTATAAATTGATGATGGACAGCTTGGTACATTTCATCCAAGTGTAGTTTGCCATCTTCAAAAAGAAGCCCGCCAGACAAGTAACCAGTCATACCAAGAATATTAATTTCATTAAAAGTCAGCCAATATTTGACTTTTCCTTTGTAGCGATTAAAGACTGTTTCAGCGTAACGCACAAAGAAATCAACGACTTTACGGTTCTTCCATCCACCGTATTCAGTCACTAAATGAACAGGGAATTCATAATGAGACAAGGTTACAAGTGGTTCAATGCCGTACTTGTTGAGCTCATCAAATACTTTATCGTAGAATGCTAGTCCTTCTTCATTTGGTTCCAACTCATCCCCTTTAGGGAAGATACGAGGCCAGGCAATAGAAAGACGGAAGGTCTTGAAGCCCATCTCTGCATAGAGGGCGATGTCTTCCTTATAGCGATGATAGAAATCTGAACCCCAACGCTTTGGATAGAGTCCTTCTTTATCATTAATAGCGAAATCTAAACGTTCTCTATTCATAGGTGTAGTGAATTCGCCACCCATGGTCTTACGTTCCTCAGGCGCTACTGCACGCGCAGTATCTGATGTTGCAAATCCGCGTCCACCTTCGTTAAATCCACCTTCGAATTGGTTAGCGGCTGTTGCGCCACCCCATAGGAATCCTTCTGGAAATTGTTTTGTCATGATAATACCTCGTTATTTAATCTATTAAGATTATAACTCTAAATGTAACCGTTTTTCTTGTCTAATGATACGAAATATTGGTACTATAACACTATTTTACTTCCAAAGTTAGTGACTTTGATTTATGCTCTGCTATTTTCTAAAAAAGAAAATTGCTGATGGCGAAAATAAAAGGTATGCTAATTAAGCTAAATAAAGTTGACAATCCTACTTCTGCGACAGCATCATCTGTATTTCCTTTAGCTTGAATTGTAAAGATAACAACAAGGCTAGGAGCTGGACAAGCAGCAATCAATAGGCTAGCTGTGTAATTAATGCCTTCTAAACCAATTAATTTGAAAACCATCATTGAAAGCAATGGAAAAACAATATTCCGGAATAAAACAGAAGTTAGAACTGTCTTATTGAACGTTTCTTTTTTTAATCTAGCGTTTGCAAGTGTAAAGCCAATAATCAGCATTGAAAGAGGTGTGTTTGCATTTCCTAGATAAGTAAGTGTATTCCCAATAATTGAGGGAATGTTAGTTGATGTAAAAAATAAACAAAGTCCGATTATAATGGCAATGACATTTGGATTTAAAAATATACTTCGTATCCTATCTCCAAAAGACAAGTCTGGCTGAAAAAGACTAGAACCATGTGTCCAACAGAAGATATTGTAGACAATCATTGAGATAACTGCATAGAGCACTCCATCTTGTCCGATAACCGCACTAACAAGTGGAATACCTATAAAGCCAACATTATTATAGACACTGGCAAAAATAGCGCTTCTCCGACTATCTATATTGCTTAGTTTACTAAAGGTTAAATGACTAATGACAATTTCAATTAAATAAATGGCAACAACACCTAAACCAACCAAAAAGATGATATGAAGAATATCATCTGTAATAGGTCTTTGCAAAGCCATAATAATCAAAGCTGGACTAATGATATTAATCAGCAGAGCTGTTAAATCATCTGAAGATTCTCTACGAATGATTTTTAGTTTGCTAGCTAACACACCAAATCCCATTAGTAGAAACATGATAAAAATCTGGCTTATTAAAGTTGTAAACATAACAACCTACTTTCTATCAGCATTAAATTTGTGTTAATAATTGCTCAATTACTTGTAAAACCCCAGACTCTTTGTGATGTGGTGCTAAAAAAGCAGCAACTTCTTTCACTTCTTTAGGTGCATTTGCCATAGCGTAGGAATTTTTAGCTAATTGTAACATTTCTATATCATTCCCACCATCTCCAAATGTCATCAAATTCTCTGAACTTAAGTCATTTTTATTCATAAGTTGTTGCAAGCCCCATGCTTTATGGATACCAGTCTGAATGATATCAATAGTACCATATCCACTTGTTGTTGCAGTTAAATTTCCCTGAAAACTATTATTAAACCTTGCGATGATATCAGCACAGGCTTCAATGTCAACCATCATAGATATTTTAAAAATCTGATCTTCGGGCAAATCATCAAAACTATCTAAAACTTTTATGCTTGCCGTCAGGGCTTCCAACTGCTTTTCATCAATCATATGGTTTGTTTCTGGAAAATTAGCTGCTGCTAACATGTAAGAATTATTTTGTCCAGCCAACATTATTCTGTATGCTGCGTGGTTTCCTTCAAAATAATCTAAAAATTGTTTAACCAACTTTCTGTCAAGTAAGTTTCTGGCGATAAGATCACCCTTATCAAGAACTAAAGAACCATTCTCCGCCACAAAAGATAATCTATCTGTAAGTCCTTCAAACATCATCTCTAAACGTGGCATACTATTACCACTTGCAACAACAAATGAAATATCTTTTTTCTCTAATTCAACTAAAATATTTTCAAAACGCTGTCTGTCGTATTTTCCTCTTTCATTGAGAAATGTGCCATCCATATCGCTGGCAATCATTTTTATTGTCATGGATTCAACCTCCATTAGTATTCTAATACTAAACAAATTATATAAAGCTATAGGTATTTTCTTATTTCCTCAGCAAGTATCTCATATGCTTTAGATGTTAGATGTAGACCATCTTTGGTATAGATGGCCTCTAAATTTCCTTTCGCATCCAGAAGTAAACTATATAAATCAACAAACTCTACTCCTGCCAAGTTTGACAAACTCAAATTAAGTTCACGAATAGCTTTATTGCTTCTAATTTTCACACGATCTTTGTAGATTTCTGACTCATTGACTGGCAACACTGAAATAATATAGATTTGTGTAGCAATGGATTCACTTTTAATTTCTGAAATTATTTCAATATAGTTATTGATGATATCACTAATTGAGTAGCCTAATCCGAGGTCATTGGTCCCAAGCCATATAAACACTTTTTCGGGCTCCAAAATCCAGACCTGTTCTTCTAAATGTTCTAATAACCATGTCGTATCTATTCCGGCGATACCTCTGTTTATCAAGGATAAATCTCTGCCTAAATATTTTTTTATAGGGAAAAAATCGGTAATTGAATCACCTGCAAAAACATAACCGCCTTTTTCAAGTTTCTGATTTTCTTTAATAAAACCATCTAACTTAGAGTGATGGTAAGCTCGTAATTCTGGGCTAATAACTTCTTTCATTTCAAATATAATTCCTATTTATATTTTTTATAAAAACCAAAATCCCGCATATGCAGGATTTTGACTCTTTACTTGTTTTCTCCAATGAAGTTCTGTACTATTTTTCTTCTGCTTCCTGGATAGCTTTCTGTCCATTGCTTGCAAGGACGTCTTTGTACCAATAGAATGAATCTTTTGGAGCACGTTCCATTGTTCCATTTCCAGCATCGTCCATGTCAACATAGATGAATCCGTAGCGTTTACGCATTTCACCAGTACCTGCTGAAACAATATCGATACAGCCCCAAGTTGTGTAAGCAATCAAGTCAACGCCGTTTGCAATTGCATCCGCCATGGCATTGATGTGTGCACGGTGGTAATCAATACGGTAGTCATCGTGGATTGAACCATCTTCTTCAACTGTATCAAAGGCTCCTAAACCATTTTCAACAACCATAAGCGGCACTTGATAGCGGTCATAGATTTTTTCAAGATAGTATTGAAGTCCCATTGGGTCATGTGCCCAACCCCAATCTGAATAAGTCAAATATTCGTTGCGAGCACCCATTGAGAAGTTACCAGATACTTTATCTTTTACTTCATGCGTTGTCACCAAGCTTGACATATAATAAGAGAATGTGTACATATCAACTGTACCATTTTTAAGGTCTTCAAGATCTTGTTCAGTGATGTCGAGCTCAACATTGTGTTCTGCCCAAAGTTTTTTAGCATAAGAACCATAAGCACCTTTAACTTGAACATCACCACAGTAGTAAATACCTGATTGCCATTTGTGCTCTGCAGCTAGGATATCAGCGGGATCACATGTTGCAGGGTAGAAAGTAATTCCACAAATCATGTTACCAAACATAAAGTTAGGATTGATTTTTTTACCAAGTTGAACTGTTTTAGCAGATGCAACAAATTGGTTGTGAAGCACTTGATAGCCTTCTTGATAATCAGCATCAGTTCCATTACTTCCCATCATATCAAGGAACATAGTTGTGTTATTGATTTCGTTGAATGTTAACCAATATTTAACGAGGTCCTTGTATTCATTCATGATAACTTCAGTGTATTTAACATAGAAATCAATCAATTTACGGTTTTTCCAACCACCATAATTTTCTTCAAGGGCTAAAGGAGTGTCGAAATGCCAAATAGAAACAAGGGGTTCAATGTTGTATTTACGACATTCTTCAAAGACCGAACGATAGAAATCAAGCCCTGCTTGGTTTGGAGTTGCATCGTCTCCATTTGGGAAAATACGTGCCCAGGAAATTGATAAACGGAAGATTGAATAACCCATTTCAGCGAAGAGTTTGATATCTTCTTTATAGCGATGATAAAAATCAACAGCTTTATGGTTAGGATAATAGAAATCATCCAAAACCGCATACTTTGCACCTTCAGGGATACGAGCATTGTGTCCCATTCCTCCAGATTTACCTGGATTACCATCTTTATCAATATAAGTTGTGTAACGCGGTGAATCAACCGTTCCACCTGTTGTCACGTCTGTCTGAACCAAACCGCGTCCGTCTTCATTATAAGCACCTTCTGCCTGGTTAGCTGCAATCGCTCCGCCCCATAAGAAACCTTTTGGAAATTCTTTAACTGCCATTATTTTCACCTCAGTATTTTTATGATACTAGTATAGCTTGTTTTGAAAATGCTTTCCTATAAGATATTACGGAAAAGTGGTACTATCCTATGATTCCCTCTAATTTGTTTAAATATTCCTCAATCGCTTGTAAAACACCATCCTCATTATTTGAAGATGTTTGAAAATTTGCATGCGCTTTTACGTTTTCAGGTGCATTTGACATGGCGTAAGAATATTTAGCAAGTTTGAGCATAGACAAGTCATTTTCACCGTCACCAAATACCATTAGATTTTCAGATGTTAGCCCCCATTCATCTAAAAGACGTTGCAAAGCCCAACCTTTATGATATCCTTTGGTGATAACATCAATGCAACCAAAACCGCTTGAAGTCCCAATCAATGAACTAGATTCAAAATGATGATTTAGAGCTACTTGAATCTCTCTAGTTAATTCTGGTTCCATTAATAAAACGGATTTAAAGAAATCATCTCTTGGAATCGGACTGAATGAATCAACTAATTCCAATTTGGGCAAATAATATCTCAAAGTTTTCAAGGAATCTTCATCATTAGATTTCAGCATGTAAGCTGAAGTTTTCCCAGTAAGTGCTATAACGGTTTCTGGAAAATTTGATTTAATGAACTGAACAAGCTCTGCTATTTCTTTATGAGACTGAAATATCTCAAACAAAGTTTCACCTTGATGAACAATATGACTTCCATTTTCACCAATAAAGGTCAGATTATCTTTTATATCTGGAAAACTTTCAACCAAATGACAATATTGATTGCCACTTGCTACCACGAAATGGATATCATGCACAGCCATTCTCTCTAAAAGCTTGTGAAAGCGCACATTATCATAAGTTTTTTGGTCATTCAAAAATGTACCGTCCATATCTGTTGCAATAAGCTTTACTGTCATAGTCGCCTCCGTTTTATTTCTATAATTAAGTATACACTAAAAATACAAAAGCGCTATAGAAAGCGTGTTACTAAAATAGAAAAATAATTAAAGGTTCGCACCGTTTGACGCAGTAACTTGCTTGTACCAAGCGTAAGAATCTTTCTTGCTGCGTTCTAGAGTACCTGAACCGTCATTGTTGCGGTCAACATAGATGAAGCCATAGCGTTTCTTCATTTCACCAGTTGTGAAGGATACACAGTCGATACAGCCCCAAGGTGTGTAACCCCAAAGCTCAACGCCGTCTTCTTCGATGGCTTTTTCCATTTCTTGAATATGGCTGCGCAAGTAGTCAATGCGGTATGGGTCATGGACAGAACCATCTTCTTCTTTGACATCAATGGCACCAAAACCATTTTCCACGATGAAGAGGGGCAATTCGTAGCGTTCATAAAAGGCATTGAGTGAGTAACGGAGGCCTTCTGGGTCGATAGCCCAACCCCAATCAGATTCCTTGATGAATGGATTGGTCACTGAGTGCTCATTTCCACCGCTGGTATCTTCAGACACATCTTTGTGAGCTGTCGAGTCAACTGTGTTAGACATGTAGTAAGAGAAGCCGATATAATCCACTTTCCCTTGAGCCAATACTGCTTTATCTTCTTCAGTGATGTTAATGTCGTAACCTTTGCGTTCAAACATCTTAAGGGTATAGCGCGGATAGTGACCGCGAACTTGCACATCACAGAAGGACCAACGGTCATGCATCATTTGCTGCGCTAACACTTGGTCAGCAGGACGAGCTGAGAATGGGTAGATTGGCACCATGGCAATCATGTTACCGATTTGGAATTCAGGATTGATTTCTTTACCAATTTTAACTGCTTTAGCTGAAGCAAGCAAGGTATGGTGACCACAGATATACATCGCTTCTTCAGGATTGTCATAATCACCAAAGTGAGCACCTGAGTTGGTCCAACCGAAAATATCATTGTGATAGTTCATTTGGTTGTTGATTTCATTGAAGGTCATCCAATACTTGACCTTGTCTTTATAACGTTTGAAGACAACCTCTGCAAATTTGACGAAGAAATCAATGGTCTTACGATTCATGAAACCGCCGTATTCTTTGGCGATATGGTAAGGCATTTCGAAGTGAGACAAAGTGATGACTGGCTCGATGCCATATTTGAGCAATTCATCAAAAACATCATCATAGAATTGCAATCCTTCTTCATTCGGCTGGTCTTCGTCACCATTTGGGAAAATGCGTGACCAGGCAATTGAAGTACGGAAACACTTGAAACCAAGGTCAGCAAACATAGCAATATCTTCTTTATAACGATGATAGAAATCAATGCCGACATGGTTTGGATAATAATTACCCTCTACCACGCCATCAGTAATGACGCGAGGCACACCGTGGGCGCCAGCTGTCATGACGTCTGCTACAGAAAGTCCTTTTGATGTTTCAAGAACACCACCTTCGAATTGGTGCGCAGCTAATGCGCCACCCCATAGAAAATTATCTGGAAAAGCCATAATGTAAACTCCTTTTT
>NZ_AQYA01000027.1 GCF_000376985.1 Streptococcus henryi DSM 19005 | reverse complement strand
CATAGCGAAGAAGGCTCTCGTATCTACGCCAAACGGAAAATCGATGTCGAACCCGTTTTTGGCCGATTGAAGAGTGTTTTTGGCGTTCGCAGAATTCACGTTAGAGGTAACCAAGCCGTCCAAACGGAAGTCGGCTTCCTCTTCATGAGCATGAATCTCACGAAATTGGCCAAGAATCTCGACTCTAAAACTTCACATACTCAAAAACCACACAGTGATTCTTTCATCTTGATTGTTTTCAAGACAGTAATCACTGTGTGGTTTTATTTTGAAGCTAGTTTTTGCCCAGACTCTCATATATAAATATAATAAGCTTAATTAATCATTAATCGTAGAATGTTTATAGCCATATCCAAAGTAAATAAGAACTCCGATGATTAGTGCAACGATAAATGCGATCCAGGTAATCAATTGATATTGGCTCATAAACATAAGACAAATAAGAATAGCTATGATTGGCAAGAAAGGAACAAAAGGCATTTTGAATTCTCCAGGCTTTGGTTGACCTTTTTGTTTTCTAAGTGCAATCATTGCAATAGCCAATAAAATCAGATAAGCCAGAGTACAAATATTTAAAAATTCCGCTAAACTAGCCATAGGTACAATCCCTGAGCAAACCATTGCAAATATACTAGCAACAAGTGTCGCATTTTTAGGAACCTTACTTTTTGGTGTGACCTGACTCAATGCTCTGGGCAATAAACCATCCCGACTAATACTATAAACCGTTCGGGCCAAAGCATATGTCATCGAAATACATACGGTGATCAGGGTAAGGATGGCAACAATTGAAACGTAGTTAGCTGCCCACCCCATACCTATTGTACGGAGTGCAAAGGCAACTGCATCAGATGTTTGTAACTGACTATAATGCACCATACCAGTCAAAATTAGGGTTACAACGATATACAGAGCTGTTACAATCAACAAAGAAAACGTAATGCCCTTGGGAACATTTTTCTGAGGTTTTTCAACTTCGTCTACTGCCATTGAGATTGATTCAAAGCCTAGGAAAGCAAAGAACATTAGGGATGCTCCAGCCATGATTCCTGTTTTACCTCCATAAAGCTGACCAAAGCCAAACGGAGCAAAATTTGACCAATTTTCAGTTTTAATGAAAAATAAACCAACAACAATAAACAGGGCTAAAGCTGAGAATTTTAAAATTACGAGAGCACTGTTAAATCTCATTGCTTTCTTAGCATCCATCAAAACGATTCCTGTAACCATAATCATAACAAGTACCGGTAAGAGATCAATAAAATGACCTTGACTTGGATTAAAGGTACCATTTAGTGCTGTCGGCATACTAACACCATAACTAGCTAGCAATCCTTTCAAATATGCACCCCAACCTGAAGCTACACTTGATACAGCCGACAAGAATTCCATGATGATGAGCCACCCTGCAATCCAAGCTGGAAATTCACCTAGCGTGGCGTAAATATAACTGTAAGCTCCGCCATTTGCAGGAATACGAGAAGCAAATTCTGCATAAAACAAGGCGAAAATTCCAACTGCAATGGCTGAGATGATGATGGAAAGAACTAGAGCTGGCCCAGCATAAGTTGCCGCTCCGATCCCTGTAATTGTAAAAATACCAGTACCAACCATTGACCCAAGGCCCAAGAAAATCAAATCATTAACTTTCAAACGTCGATTCATCTCAGTCTTATCAAAACTGGTATCTTTTTGTCGAAATATATTCACGTTATTCTCCAATGTGTTAAAGAAATTTACTAGATAATAGACTCAATTATTCTTATCATTAACTTTAAAAACTCCAAAAAGGACTATAATAAAAAAGTTTGAGTATAAAAACACACAACTTATATAGTTTATCACATCTAGAGGCCTCTTGTAAATGGTTTTCTTTATTTAGTCAAAACAAAAGAGGATGGGAAAAAAACCTCAACCTCTATAGTATAGTTCGTAGTAACATCAAAGCGCAGTAGCCTAGTGGGAGGGAAAGAGCCTGGGGAGAGACTCTTTCAGCCCGAACCTAGAAATGAGGACGTGAGGGAAACTCTTTTGTTAAGATACAAAGCCGTTAAGCGACACAAGGCAAAATAGGAAACGCAACGACGGCGCTTACGTCTAGGCGTCGTTTATACCTAAAGGTATCCACACCTGAAATCAGCTGAAGCTGAAACAGTTGCGTATTTTTTTGCACAGTGTCATAGTCGAGTTCAAGTTCTGTCCCACTCCCAAATAAGTGTTACTCAAAAACAGATTTTAAAATCTCAACGCCTCTTGAAATTTCTGTTTCTGTTAATGTAATTGGCGGCAAAAGTCTAATAACATTTGTACCAGCTGTGAGGACAACCAGCCCCTTGTCACGAGCCTCAGCAACAAGCTGTCCCAGGTCCTCACTTGTTTCTATCCCAATCATGTAACCCAAAGCGCGGATTTCTGTAACTTTTTGATTATTAGAAAGGGCAGATTGAAGTTGACTGACCAGACTTTGAGCATGTTTGGCTACAGAGCCAAAGAAATCAGGTTCAATCATCACATCAAGTGTTGCTGATGCAGCTGCCATAGCTAATTTATTACCACCAAAGGTTGACCCATGGCTACCATAAGAAAAGGCATGACCAAGTTCAGATTTAGCCAGCATAGCTCCACATGGAACCCCATTAGCCAAGCCTTTAGCAAGAGTAAAAATATCTGGTTCAATTCCATAATGTTCAAAAGCAAAAAGCTTTCCAGTTCGACCCATTCCTGTTTGAACTTCATCAACAATCAAGAAGATACCATTATCTTTACAATATGTTGCCAATTCTGTGATAAAAGTTGCATCAGCAGGTTTAACCCCTGATTCACCTTGAACTAACTCTAGCATAATAGCTGCGGTATCTGTAGTCATTAGGCTTTTGACACTGTCTAAATCATTAAATGTCGCATACTTGAAATGGGGTACCACATCACCAAAACCTTCTTTGATTTTATCTTGACCTGTTGCCGACATAGAACCAAAAGTACGTCCATGGAATGAATTAATAAATGTAATAATCTCTTGTTTCCCTGAAGCTTTACGAGCAATCTTGATAGCAGCCTCATTAGCTTCAGCGCCACTGTTACAAAAGAAAGCCAAATAGTCTTTATCTCCCGCAAGCTTAGTCGCAACTTCTTCTTGCAGGCTATTTTGATAAAGATTAGGCTGATGCCACATCTTCTCAGCCTGCTTCATCAAAGCAGCATTAACTTGTGGATGAAATCCTAGATTAGTTACACCAATACCTGATGAAAAATCTAGGTATTTTTTTCCGTCTGTATCAATTAAGTTGTTGCCTTCGGCCTGAACAAATTCAATGTCAGCTCTTTTATAATTTTGAAATAGTTTGGACATATTTTAATCCTTCCCAATCCAAGTTCCACTGGTAAGGTTGTCACCAATCAAAACTTGACCTACGCCTGCTTGGACTGTCTTTGCAGCTGATTCAATTTTAGGAATCATCCCGCCGGTGATCACTCCTTGATCAATTTTTTCCTGCACCGCTTGAACACTCAAGCTATCTAGCACAGCCCCATTTTCCAAAACACCTTTAACATCAGTCATAAGGATCAGTTGATCTGCTGAAAGTGCCGTTGCTACAGCTGTCGCTAGATAATCTGCATTGATATTTAGGAGTTCTCCATCTTTGCTGTAGCCTAGTGAAGCTAGAACTGGTATCATATCATCAGACAACATTTGCTCCAAATAGGCACTTTGAATATGGCTTACCTCTCCAACATAGCCAAATGTCTCTTGATCGAGAAATTCTGCCTCAACGACCTTTTCAAGATCAGAAAGAAGCTGAACGCTATCAACACCCGATTGATTAAGTTTTTTTGTCAAATCTTTACCAACGATATCAAGCAAGGCACGTTCAACCAAAACCATATCAGATTTACTCGTAACACGGAGTCCATCTATCTTTTTAACTGCAACCTTGTGGTCCTTCATTAACTTGTTAATGGCAAATCCACCGCCATGCACAATCACAAGATGCTTACCGGCCTCTTTCCAAGCCTTAACTTGTGCGATAAAATCTAAACTCAGCTGTTGGCTGGCTACGCCACCAATTTTGATTACTATTGTTTCTTTCATCTTATTTCCTTTTTTGAAAATAGCAGAGCTTCTATGTACGATATAGGGCATTGATTTTGACATAATCATATGACAAATCACATCCCCATGCCATTCCTTCTGCTTCGCCTGCATGTAAATCAACAGTTATCTTGATTTCATCTGCCTGCATCACATCCTGCATTTCTTCATCATCAAATGTAACTGGACTCGATTTCAACATAACTGGAACATCAGCTAGATAAATATCAACATCATCCACTGGCACTTCGACACCTGCATAACCAACTGCAGCTAAGATACGTCCCCAGTTAGGATCTTCGCCAAAAATCGCTGTCTTCACAAGGCTTGAACCAACAACAGATTTGGCCATCATTCTAGCATCCAAGGCATTCGGAGCATTTTTCACTGCCACTTCGATTAGTTTAGTTGCTCCTTCACCATCTTTTACAATTTTCTTAGCTAAGTCTTGCATGACAAAATTCAACATAGCAGAGAATTTTTCAAATTCAGGTGTATCAGGTAAGATTTCTGTATTTAAGCTACAGCCATTTGACATAACCAGAACCATATCATTCGTTGAGGTATCGCCATCGACAGTGATTTGGTTAAAGGTTGTTTCTACATTTTGACTTAGTGCTAACTGTAATGTCTCACTCGAAATATTGGCATCACAAGTAATGAAAGCAAGCATAGTTGCCATATTTGGGTGAATCATACCAGAACCTTTTGCAGTACCTGCCATAGTCACCTCATCACGACCAAACATTTCAGTAACCGCAACCATCTTAACACAAGTATCTGTTGTTAAAATTGCCTTAGAAAAGTCATCGGAATTCCCATTGACAACAAGTTTTGACAAACCACTTTTTAAAGTGTCCATCGGAAGCAAGTCTCCAATAACACCAGTTGATGCAATACCAACTAAATCTGCCTCTACATTCAATTTTTCAGCTGCCCATTTTTGCATTGTGAGGGCATCCTCCATACCTTGAACACCTGTACAAGAATTTGCAACACCTGAGTTAACAAGAACAGCTTTCATCTTTTGTGCTTTTTGAACAGAATTTCTTGTCACTATAAGTGGTGCAGCAATAACTTTATTAGTAGTGTAAACCCCAGCTACACTTGCTGGTACTTCAGATACAATCCAACCAAAGTCTAATTTTTTCTTTTTAAAACCTGCATGTAAGCCATCCGCAGAAAATCCTAAAGGACTTGCAATATTTCCATTAATTGATTTCATATTATTTCTTCTCTTCCTATAAGTAGCTCGGTGTTTTAGTAAAACCCAAATCTTCTGGCCATCCCATCATTAAATTAAGATTCTGAACAGCCTGTCCAGCAGCGCCTTTAACCAAATTATCAATAACTGCAATGACAGTTAAGACATTAGTTGTTTGGTTGTAATCAAAACCAATATCCGTGAAATTTGAGCCAATAACATTATGAAGTTCTGGTAAATCCTTTTGTATTCGGACAAATGGTTTGTTAGCGTAAGCATCTTGGTAGATCTTTTCAATTTCACTTTCTGAAAGTGGTTCTTTTAACTTGACATAGCAAGTCGCCATAATACCACGATTTACTGGAAGTAATGACGTTGAAAATTGGATATGATCTAGATTGTTATCAAATTCTTTTAATTCTTGAACAATTTCTGGAATATGTTGATGCTTGTTAAGTTTGTAAGTCACGTAGTTATCGTGAACGTTGACAAAGTGACTAGATTCACTCAAGGCCTTACCAGCTCCAGTTAAACCAGATTTAGCGTCAACAATGATACTATCAAGATCAATAATCTTTGCTTTAACAAGCGGAGCTAAAGCTAATTCAGTCGCTGTCGCATAGCAACCTGGATTTGAAATGAACTTCTTGCCATGAATATCCGAGAACTCTGCTAATGAATATGTAAATTTATTCAAAATCTCTTCACTAGCCGGTGTCTTTTTATACCATTTTTTGTATATTTCTGCAGGCAAACGATGATCTCCTGAAATATCAATAACCGGGAAATCTGCTTCAACGAATGCTTTTGTAAGCTGACTTGCTACACCAGACGGTGTTGCAAAAAAGACTAAATCAGATTTGTCCATAATAGATTCAGCATCAAATGCTTCAATCTCTAAATCGCATACTCCAGATAAATGAGGATAAAGGTCAGATAGTCGTCGGCCAATTTCCTTAGTAGCATGGATAGAAGCAATCTCAACATTTTTATGATTATTCAATAGTTTAACTAACTCAAGACCACTATAGCCTGTAATACCAACGATTGATACCTTCATTTTATTCTCCTTTTGTATAAATATGTATTATAGTTTAATGTATTTTTATTCATATGTCAAGAAGAAATATAAAAAAAATACCCAAAAATGAGTATTTTCACAACTTTTTTCATCTTGTTCTGAAATTTTGCTCTGCTATTTTACAAGCCCATCAAAAGAAAAACAATTGCAGATGGTAAATTATTCAATATATGTACTAAAATTGAGTCTTTGATATTACCTCGACGTTGGTAAGCTAAATAAAGAATAAAACCAATACAGAAGTAGAGACAGAATTCAAGGACTGTTGTGGCATGGGGTAAGGCAAAAACTGCCGTTGTAACTAGACCAGGTAAGAGTCCAAGTTTTCCTTTGAATATTAGAGCAGTTGGATAGGCACGGTAAGCCATTTCTTCGATAATAGGACCAAAAATACCAACTAAGAGACAGTAGATCAATGTGAAACCGAAAAATCCACCTTCAAAGAGACTAGTTAAACTTTGAAGAGCTGCATCATTAGCTGTAGTCTCTTGACCAGTCAGACTTTGAATAATCAAAGTACCAGCAATGGCTACAACACGCGCGGCTAGAAAATAGAGAAAAGCGATACCGATATCTTTCATTCCCATTTTTTGCTCTACATGCTTGAGGGGAGCTTTTTTCTCATATGCTTTCCAAAGCAAGGTGATTACTACTCCTATAAAGATAACATATGCAATAACCACGAGCCATTTGAGACCTGCTCCAAATTTATCCTGAATCATTAATAATCTCATAGGGAGGATGTTACAAAAGAGCGAAAGAATAATAAGCCCTAGAACTTTAAGTACTTGCACAACTTGTTTCATGAGAGTCTCCTTTTATTTATAATAATCTTTTGTCATTTTAAAGTTTTTAATTAAGATATAGAGGTGAATGACAGCAGCAACCAAGATGCCTGTCATCTCAACTTTCTGAGTAATAAGTGACCAGAAAAACAAAGTAATATAAATGGCAGGTAAAATCACGCCACTTAAATTCATAACAACATCAAAAGTCATTTTATAATTAGCTTCAAGCTCTGCTTCATCCAATTGCATGATATTACTTTTCAACTCTTTCAAAGTTGGCGCCAAGGGCATTTTTATATCTCGAATACGACTATAGACTTTGAGAATATAGGATTGAAAAATACCAGCAGCCATCATAACGATAAAATCAAAAATGGGAAAAGTCATCTTAGCCTGGTCAGGACTTAGTGATACTTTAAATGATAAAAGTAAAGCGACAAGTGAAATCACAACCGTAACACTATTCAAAATAGTTGCATATGAATGGTTACGATTCATTTGTCTATAGAGTTCTTCCGACTCTTCCTCATCCATAGCTAAATAAGACTTATAATCTTTAAGCACAGTGACGATAAAGTAAACAGATAATAGCAGTGACAAAAGATAAGCAACTCGTAATGGGATGATTAGTGCAGAGATAACTGTTTCTTGCTCAAAAGGTAGGCCATTTTCAATAATATTAAAATGTCCCATGCCAAAGCCAATTCCACCACCAATGACTGCCCCGATTGAACCGCCAATAAGAAATTGTTTGGCTAAACGTACAAATGTTCCACTTTGTTTTTTTGCTTTCATTATTCTTCCTCTTCTAGTCTAAAGACGTTTTCTACTGGTTCACCAAAAATTTTAGAAATTTTAAGTGCAATTACAATCGAGGGGGTATATTCATTTCGCTCAATCAAACTTACTGTTTGCCTTGAAATGCCGGCAAGCTTAGCAAGTTGGGTCTGATTTATACCTTCTCTAGCCCTTAATTCTTTAAGTCTATTTTTAAGTACTACCATATTTAACACACCTACTTCTCTGCCATTATTTGGCGTCTGATAGCTTTTATTTCATCAAACGGAACGTATTTCTCAATAATATTCCCTTTTTTATCACTACGAGATAAATAAATCCACTCCTCATCAGCATCGAGCACCTCCCACTCAACACTTGCCTCATCAGCAGTTATTACAAAAGCTTTCTGGCCGACTAAATTTTTGATTAATCTTGACATACTCGTATCTCCTTTTGTTTTACGCTTTAGTTTTTTTAATTGCTTTTCCAGCTTACTACACTTATTTTGATTAGTAATTGCAATGATAAAAGCAAAAATTGCTAAAGGAAAACCAATCATTCCAAATACTTCCATGCTTGCCTCCTTATTAATTTTTACAATCTCATTGTAACACATCATTTTATTTATGACAAGTATAATAGTCATAAATATTATAATCTTTGTCATTCTTATAAAAATAAAAAATCTGAGCCAAAGCTCAGATCATATATAGTTTGTATCTTTATTTTGTATCAAACTAGGAATTTGTTAATGACAACTCCTTTTCGATATAGCCTTGAGCTCTCTCCACTAAAAAGCAAAGCAACCAATAGATAAAAGCAACCAGTACATACATTGACATGTAATCCCATTCGCGCCCTCCTACAATTTTGGCATTCTGAAAAATATCAGGAACCGTAATCATGGCAGCAAGCGAAGAACTTTTTATCATATCAATAACCACATTACCTAATGGCGGAATAGCAATTCGAAGAGCTTGAGGCAGAATAATATGTCTCACTACAGTTGCATAAGGGAGCCCTAATGCACGCGCTGCTTCCCATTGACCCAAATCTACCGCAGCAATAGCAGAACGAAAAATCTCCGAAATATAGGCCGAACTAACGAAACTAAAGCCAAGGTAGGCACATAGCAGAGCGGGTAACTGTAGTCCAAAGTATGGTAGTCCAAAATAGAGCATAAAGAGCACTACTATCATGGGAACTCCTCTCATGGTTGAGACATAAACAGTAACTAAAGCTTTTAGAAATGCTGATTTAGAACGTCCCATCAAGGCCAATATTAGACCACCAGTAATCCCAGTCAAAAAACTAAGTGCAGAAATGCCCAAGGTATAGGGCAGTCCTGACAAAACAAACCAAAAGCTATCAAGCATCAAGGGAAAATTGATAAAGCGCATAGAACCTCCACTTTCTAATTCTTTCACATTCCCCAATAGAACAAAAATAAACAAACTCTTTTTCTATTGAAGTATGCCTCCTACAACTATAAATAGAGCCTGGAACAAAAGTGTCCCAGACTTATTTTCTTTCAAATACTAGCCATAAGGTATGCATTACAGGTTGACACCAGCACTAGTGAATTATACTCAATGAAAATCAAAATTAGAGAAAGCAGGCCGATATAGACTTGCCTGATGCTAGGCAATGGGGCTTAACGACCTATCATTTTGATTTTCTAAGAGTACTAATCAACATCAGAATAATCAACCACTGGTAAATCAGAGAAATCACCATCAATTGACACATCTTGACCGCCAAAGAATTCTTCAGATAGTTTTGTCAAGGTACCATCCTCACGCATAGCTTCAAGTTGCTCATTCATTTTTTCTTGTAGAGTCGTATTGCCTTTTTTGATGGCAAAGTTTGATTCTGATGGATTGAAGTAAACACCTTCGAGGATTTTGACTGGGATATCAGGCAGGGCTGTAAGAGCCATCTTTTGCAAGTAATAATCGTTAACAATTAAATCAGTACGACCATTAGCCACATCTTGCAGGTAAACATCATTGGTCACATTGTCATAAATAACCAATTCAGCACCATATTTTTTGGCGACTTTCATATACCAGGTTGTTGAAGCACCCGCAGCTTTTTTACCTTTTAAATCTTCTAACTTACTAATTCCTGAATTGTCAGACTGACGGACAATCATAGAACCATGTGAGTATTTGTGAGTTGAGGTAAACAAGAACTTGTCAGCATTACTACTTTCTTTATCAATTGAGTAACCAGCAATATCAATTTGACCGCTTTCTAGAGCTGCAAGCATGCCATCAACGTTCATTTCTTCAAATTTAACTTCCAAATCTAAACGTTTGGCAATTTCTTTGATGATTTCAACGTCATATCCTGTCAAGGCATTATCTTTATCATGGAAGGACTGTGGGTAAAGTGTTCCTGAAGTCGCAACCTTTATAAGACCAGCTTCTTGGATAGCATCCCATTGACTATTTCCATCAGCTGTCTGATTATTATTTGAACAAGCAACTAGGAAAACAGTTGCTAGAAATGTAAAGACTGTAAAAATTTTTTTGAACATAAATCGATCCTTTATCCTTTTATTGTAAATCCTAGCAATTTTCAAAATGAGTTTGAATTTCATTTGGAAGCATTTACAATTTTAGAATACCTGATTGATTCATAACTTGCAATCAATATGCTTGTGACTTTCTTCTCATACTTAAGCACAATAAAAGGAAGTCCAAGATTTACCTTTCATTAAAGACTTTTACATAAATTTGCCTTGATTTTCAAATAGCTGAGCTACTTGCAGGAGAAGGTCTTCTCTACCTTTAGCTGCAGTCAACTGAATCCCAATTGCTAAGCCATCCTCTCTTCTGTGTGTTGGCAAGCTGATTGAGGGCTGTCCTGTTAAATTAGCCTGTTGCGTAAAAGGTGTCAAGGCCAGACTTTCCGCAAACATATCCCAAATGAGTTCCTGCTGCCTTTCCTGTCCAAAATCAGCCATATGGAAGAGGTCATTTTTCAAACGTTCACTTAGGTCAAATTGACCGTGTTTAGGAGCTACTCCCGCTGCTGTTGGAGTCAGAATTAAATCGTATTTCTTATGGAATTCAGCCATAATATGGCTATAAATATCCCATTGAGAAATGATTCTAGAATAATCCTTGGCTAGAATGGATTGGCCGCTCTTGTAAATAGCCCAAGTCATTAGCTCCATGTCATCAGCTGTCATCTGACGCCCTAAGCTAGTCTCAATGTCATCAAACATAGCTGCTGTTTCGACACTGTTCATGACATAATAGCTCTGCATAGCTTCAATGCCTTCAAATGGATAATTGGTCAGTTCTTCAACCTGGTGGCCTTCTTGTTGGAGAAAGAGCGCCGCGTCTTTTGTTGCTTGCTTGGCTTCATCTGATACAGAGCTGCCGATTGGTGACTTGGTCAGCACAGCAATTCTTAAAGGACCTTTTAAATCTGAAAAAATATCATTTCTAGACAAAATTGGAAGAGGAAAGGGGCTCTCCAGCTGACTGATTTGGAAATGATAAAGCAGGTTTTTAGTATCGCGGACGGACTTAGTCAGAGCGAAATTGACAGAAGCTCCCTGCCAACCTCGAAACGAGGACGGACCTACCGGTATACGGCCACGTGTTGGTTTTAGGCCAATCAGACCATTGAAGCTGGCAGGAATTCTGATGGAACCACCACCATCGCTGGCTGGAGCGATTGATACCATATTTGAAGCCAAGCTAGCAGCTGCTCCACCAGAAGAGCCTCCTGCATTACGAGAGGTATCGTCAGGGAGGTTGACCAAACCATGAAGACTGCTATCACTGATGTTTTTGAAGCCAAATTCAGGGGTATTGGTACGTCCTAGAACGATGAAGCCTAAATCTTCTAATGCCTTGGTATAATTGCTAGACTCCTTGGCTTGATAGTTTTTAAAGAGCCTTGAACCAGATGTCGAAGTTTCGCCAGCCTGCTCCTGACCTAAATCTTTAAGCAGGATTGGTACACCAGCAAAGGGGGTGTTTGAAAAATCTCTATCCTCAGCCTCCTTAAGCGCTCTTTCATAGCGCTTGCTTACGACAGCATTGAGCTTTGGATTGAGCTCTTCTATTTTTGAAATGGCCTCCTCGACCAACTCTTGGGGCGAAACCTCACCTGACCTCACTGCTTCCGCTTGGGCACTTGCATCTACAAATGTCATAGATATCTCCTCATCATTTTTTCAGATTAACTTTTTAAAGCTGTCCAATAATAGCTCACTTCTTTATAACCCTGATGCTGATACATATCTCGATTTTCTTCCTCAGCTATGAGGATTACCTTTTCATATCCCTTACTGGCGGTCAATTGCAGAGCTGAACCGATACCCTTGCCTCTATAATTTTCATCAACAGCAAAGTCATCAATTTCAACATAATCCCCATAAAACCAGGCAGTGACATCACCGATAATATGATTCTTCTCCATAGCTAAGTAAACCTTAGAACCATTAGTTAGCATATGACGCTCATTGTCTAATTTCATTTGATCAGCATATTCTTTACCGTAAGGTAAAGCTTGCTGGTATTTATATTCCACATAGGCTGGTAAAGTTTCTTCAGTCAATTGAGCAATCCTGATATCTCCAAGATCTCGCTTTCTGAGGGAAAGATTATCTAAGAGGTTGGTAAAGATGATATGTTTTTCAAGCTCAAAACCTTGATCTGATAGGTAGGCTTTTATATTATCATCTAGCTCTGCCATTTCTGCAAAAAAGATAAAAGCATAGTTGCTTTTATAGTCTTTCTGCTCATTGGCGAGGTAGGCTAAATCACTTTGGAATTCTGCTAAATCAGGCATGGTTTTGTAACTTAAATAATTGGCAAAATAACGCTCGGAAGTGACTGGATTTTTGAAGTGCTTGAAACGTGTGTTCTCAAAATAGACCACTTCACCAGATTCCAGCAAATTCTTGTAGTTCATTCATTTCTCCTTTGGATATTTTCTTAAAGAATGAAAAAAGGGTGGCAGATAACTCAAATATACCATCAGAGTTTCTTCTGTCACCCTCGCAAAACCCATAAAATGAAATCTATAGGTACTTGATCAGTAAGTTGGAAGTCAGGTTTGACCCAGCCTCTAACTCCTTTAGTTCTGCCAATTTTCTTGGTCAGCTTTGAATTTCTTCAATAGTTGCAAGCCATCTGCAGTTACGTAGCCTTGAACTTTGGCAACCTTGATGAGTTCAGTATAGTTTGAAAGAGTCACCAATTTAACACCAGCTTCTTCAAAGTTTTTATCAGCTTTAGGCAATTCATAAGTGAAAATTGCCACTACACCAAGAACATCTGCTCCTTCGCGTTTTGCAGCAGCCACAGCATCAAGAACTGATCCACCAGTTGAAATCAAATCTTCGATGATAACCATTTTTTGTCCCTTAGTCACACGACCTTCGATTTGGTTTCCGGCACCATGATCTTTTGGTTTAGAACGAATATAAGCAAATGGCAAGTTCATCTTATCAGCAATAATGGCACCATGAGGAATACCTGCTGTCGCTGTTCCTGCAATCACTTCCACTTCAGGAAACTCTTCTTTGATTTTTTCAACAAAGCCATTTTCAATTAGGGTACGTGTTTCAGGGTAAGAAAGGGTGATGCGGTTATCTGTATAAATAGGTGATTTAATACCAGATGCCCATGTAAATGGATCTTCAGGTTTGAGGTAAACTGCCTTGATGTCAAGAAGGTCAGATGCGATTTGTGTTGCTAAAGTCATAATTGTTCTCCTTTTATAAAAGTTCAATCCAAGAATTAAAATATTGTTCAATAAACTGCGTGCAATCAATAATGGTCTGCTCTGTCACTTTTTCACCAGCTGAAGTCAAGACCCATTTGTCTTCGGCATCATCTGTTCGGTGAATAATAGCTGCAAGCTCTCCCTCAAAACGTTCAAGTGGGGTAGTAACCTGCTTAGAGATAATATAAACGTCCTGTTCTTCTCCATCTCCACCAAGCAATCCTGGAATATAGCCGTAATTGATAGGATAGATGTTTCCAAATTTATCCTGATAGCCCATCGGCCTGTCCATGACAGCTCTCAACATTTCCCTAGCCATTCCACTCTTCCTTAATGGCTTTATAGGCAACTAGTGGGTCTTCAGCTTGAGTGATTGGTCGGCCAACGACAATATAGTCTGAACCAATTGCTTGTGCATCTGCAGGTGTCATAACACGTTTTTGGTCGCCAATAACAGAGCCCGCAGGACGAATTCCTGGAGTTAAACAGATGAAGTTTTTCCTAGTCGCCTCTTTGATAGCCTTAACTTCATGAGCAGAGCAAACCACACCATCAAGTCCTGCCTCCGCAGTCTTCTGTGCATAATGAACAACGGATTGAGCTAGGCTTGTTTGGATATTCTGATAGTCCTGCATTTGTTCTTCAGATGTTGATGTTAGTTGAGTAACCGCAATCAACTTAGGACCTTGTCCCAAACCTTCACGCGCAGCCTTCATCATCTCAACACCACCAGCCGCATGAACATTGGTCATATCAACGCCCAAGTTTGCCAGCACAGCCATTGCCGACTTAACCGTATTGGGAATGTCGTGTAATTTGAGGTCTAAGAATACCGAATGTCCTAGTGATTTTACATAGCGGACAATCTCAGGACCAACTGCATAATAGAGCTCCATACCGATTTTGACATAGAGTTTTTCCTCTTCTGGGAAGAGGGCTAGAAATGTTTTGACATCCTCAAAAGTTGGAAAATCAAGAGCAATCACAGGGCGAGTTTCACGCATAATCGATGATACCTATTGGCCTTAAAAATCCGTATAAAAATAGAAAGTTGATTAAGAGTCATCAAAGATTCTAGAGAACTTATCTTTTTCACTAGGATTTTAGCCCGAGTTCGAATGAACCCATTCCTTTCTATTGGCTATAAAGAAAACCCTGCCAGAGGGCAGGGTTCCACAAAAGATGGGTACACTACTACCCATTTTTTTCCGTGAACCTTCCGCCGCCTCTCTGGACGCAATTAAAGGTTTTCAATTTTGTTTATTATATCTTTTTTTAATGGTTTAGTCAAAGAATTACCTAGTTTTCACTAAGCTTAGCTATTCAATAAATAGTTTTATGAAATCAGGATAAGTTAAAAGAAGTGTCTTATCATTGCGTGCAGGATGAAAACCAAGAGTATTCTGTTGATTAATGGCAACATCTAGGACAAGTTTAACAGCCTTTTCAGGGGGAAATAGCAGAGCAAATGGACTTACTGTACCAACTGGCAGCCCAAGAGTTTCCATTACGAGATCTGCTGATGCAAAATGAAGTCTGCCGCTATCCAATTGACCAGCTACTACTTTTAAATCAACCTCTTTATCTGCAGGGGTGACTAATAAATAAAAACATGTTTCCTTGCGATTTGTCAAAAGGAGATTTTTTAGTGCTTGTCCCTCGAAAGTAAAATTAACCTCAGAAACTCTTGTAATCGGATGATGTTCAATTACTTTATAATTAATACCATTTTCTGTCAATAACTGATAAACAGCAGCTTCTGTTATTCCAAATCTATTTTCCAAGTAGGTCATGCTTTACTTCCTGGCGCAAAGTTTCTAAATCACTAATGCCATACTTATCCATTACCACAGGAAGGCAGTCAATGATATTAGGACAGGCATAAGGGTCAGTAAAGTTTGCAGTCCCAACTCCAATTGCTGACGCTCCGGCAATCATCATTTCAAGTGCTGCTTCAGCTGAATCGACACCTCCCATTCCAATAATTGGTAAGTCAGATGCAAGAGCAACTTGGCGAATTAATTTTAGCGCTACAGGAAAGACTGCTGGACCCGACATGCCGCCTTGACCATTTGCGATAATGGGCTGACGTGTTGCCAAGTCATAACGCGTTCCCACTAAAGTGTTAATCATGGTAAAGCCAGTTGCCCCAGCCTCTTCAACTGCTTTAGCTACACTTGTAATATCAGCAACACTAGGAGTCAGTTTAACATAAACAGGCACCGCTGAATTTTCCACACTAGCTTTGACCGCTGCATAGGCCAATTCAGGTACTTGTCCAATCAGAAGCCCAGCATTTCCATGATCTACGTTGGGACATGAAATATTGAGCTCGATAGCCTTAACATTTTCAGCTTGTGAAATCTTTTCTGAGACATAGGCATACTCGTCATTTGAAAAACCTGCGACATTTGCAATAATTGGCAAATTAGGAAAATGCTGAGCTAACCAAGGTAACTTTTCAGACAAGACTGCATCAACCCCAGGATTTTGAAGTCCGATAGCATTAAGCATGCCTGATGGAGTCTCTGCAACTCGTGGTGTCGGATTGCCAAAGCGAGGATTTTGTGTAGTAGCCTTAATCATGATTGAGCCTAATTTATCTAAATCATAATATTTGGCATATTCCTGACCAAATCCGAAACAGCCAGAGGCAGGTATAATAGGATTCTTTAATTCAAGCCCTGGAAGGCTGACAGCTAAGCGATTTTTTGACATGACTAACCTCCTTACAAGACAACACTGCCTGTTTCAAAAACAGGACCATCTTCACAGACACGTTTGTTGGCAGCTTCATTTTGATTACGCAAATGAACCACGCAAGCATAGCAAGCCCCCATGCCACAGGCCATACGAGATTCCATTGACAAGTAGGCATGAGGGTGGTTTTCAAATTTCTTATCGACATACTTGAGCATGCCAGGTGCTCCGCAGGAATAAACAGCATCCGCTACCCAATCAAAAGTGTCAATTACTGTTGAGACATATCCCTTAATACCATAAGAGCCATCATCAGTAGTTACATAGACATCCCCGTAGAGGCGCAGCTTTTCTTCCAAAATGAGAGCATCCTTGTTAGCAAAGCCAATGACTGAAGTAACCTCCACTCCTTTAGCTTTCAATTGTTTTGCCGTTTCAACTAATGGTGGGACGCCGATACCACCGCCAATCAGGAGAGCTTTCTGCCCTGCTTCAAGAACTGATAGGTCAAAGCCATTTCCCTGAGGTCCCATGGTATCAACCTTATCACCAGCTTTTAGTTGTGACAAAATAGCCGTTCCAGCTCGCTCAACACGGTAAACAATGGTCGCCTGATTATTTTTCCTGTCAATCTCACAGATAGAAATCGGTCGACGGAGAAGTTTACTTGGGTCTGGGACACGTAGATGTAAGAATTGCCCTACCTTCATATCCTGAACCATCTCACCACTTAATACCATTTCAAAAATCTTAGGCGCAATTTCACGTTGACTGACAATGGTTAGATCTTCTTTCAAAACCATTGCTTTCTTCTCAAAGTTGGGATTCATTATGACCTCCATTTTTCTGACAAAAAAACCTTACCCAGAGGGTAAGGTCACATGAAATGGACGGATAAATCCACCATTTACCTAAATGCACTAAATTTTTGCAATTCTAGAAGTCATTTATGTAAATCAAAGGCAGAAAAAATCCTGTCGGTTGCTTCTTGTAACCTTTGCAGCCTCTCTGGACCAAATTAAAGGTTTTTAAATTTTTTCTATTATAGCTTGTATAGCACTGATTGTCAAACAAAAATTAATCATATGCTTGATAAGTGTACATGAAAATAGATGTTTTTTTGAATAAATTCTTAGTTTTAAGCTCAGACATTAAAGCTTCAAATCTACTGTCCTTCATAAGTAAATTGAGTCCATAAACTACTAGATAAATTGGAGGTTCTGTAGCAGTTTCCTCAGTAGCATTTTTCTTAAGTCGTTCTTCCATTTCATCTACAATTTCTTCTATGTAAACTAAACTAGTAGAAATATCATCAGAAATCCCTTTAAAACGGTTAAAAGAATTATATAATTCAATTTCTTTTTCTAACTCATCTTTTGCATCTATTACATATACTTGCCCACCACCGCTATCGAAGAGGTAATGTCTAAATAATTTCACAACCTCTGAACGTTCAGCAACTTCATATTTCTGTTCTTCCTCAGACTCTTCCTCTTCATCTTTGAAGCCTTCAGGTACCATAGCATCAATTTTTTCCAATAATTGCTCTTTACTTAAGCGTTTAGGCTGTAAATTAACCTTAAACGGATCAAGAAGAAATGTTTCCTCAGACTCCTCTTTTAAAGAAAGGTTGATGAGTTTGAGGGATGAGAAAACATCTGCTAAAACTCCGAAAATATGTGGACGATCGTCACCTAAGATTTCTTGAAAAACTGATTTAGACTGACATGTCTGTAGAATATTATCAATTCCTCTGACCCAGGTTCCTACGATATCTAAAGAATGATTCATCAGTTTAAAAGATGCTTCATCATACCAAAATGTTGATCGAATCAATTTTTCCTGTTTACTTAGCAACTCAATCGTTGCTAGAATATCCCCTAGCTCTCTTTGAATATCAATAACAGAAAATGAATTTCCCAACAACGAAGGTGTTTTTTCAACTAATATAATCTCGTCTTTAAACAGCGTTAAATAATGAATACTAACAAGTAATTTTTGAATTAATAATTGATGGCTAGTCTGTGCTGCTTTCTTCATTTTTTACACCGCTTCCTCTTCACTGCAAAACAAATTTATCTTACTTATAAATATATCACATCAACCATAAATGGGCAATGGATTCCCAAGTGAAACATTATTTTTTCACTTTGATAAATCAAGTTAAATTTTAAAGTTTATTAATTTGTTTTTATAATGTTTCCAGTGATAAAGATGAAAATAACTAGCTAGCAAATGAGTAAAAAGATGAGAATTGGAATGAAAACGCAGACTAAAACAAAAGTCAGTAATCGCGCTATTTTGTTACGAGGGTTAAGCCCCCACCCTATTCCGATTAATCTCGAAATGAAAAAAGGCTGATTAGCAGAAATCTCATCCTTAGGTATCATAATGACCAGAATACCTTGGTTGACTAAAACCATGATTAAGATAGCAACGACAATTTTTGAATCTGATACTAGCTTTTCGTTGAGACACCTAGCAATAATAACTAGTATTAGAATACCAAAAAATAATTTATTTAACTTGACTAGATATTTTGCCATAAAAACCTCTCCAAAACCAAGGTATTTCAATACTAAGTTAATTTAGGTGCATTTTCCTAACTTTTAATTCATGTTTTCCTAAAACAACAATGCCCCAGATCAAAACTTCGTAAAAGACAAAGAAGATTATAAAACAATGTAAGAAAAAGGTTTCTGGTAAAACCAGAATGATTGGATCCGTTGCTGGATCAAATAGCCAGTTTGTTGCACCAGGGAATAGAACTTGGTGAAAAAGAGTAAAGAAAGTATCAAAACCAAGTAAAAGTCCCATAAGACCAATCAAAATTGGGGTGAGAGCTGCAAATACAAAAAACTTTTCATAAACAAAAATTGACTTTCTTTTTATGTTCTGACAAAAGAAAGATAGTGCAGGCATTAACAACACAAGAAATACAGCTTGTGCTAGCTGAAATAGAAATTTCACATCTTGAAAATGCTTGAGTCCATCGCTTGAGGATGGGAAGTGTGGCATATCTAACTTACCTACAAAAGGATTTGTAAGATAATTGAGTAAGATATTATAATCTTCAAGAATCTCTTGTTTAGACAGGGAAATGTATGAGGTTAAATTTAGCTCTCTTATTTCCATAGGATAAATAAGCCATGCAGTATAAATCGTTGCTAGTATCGCTAGAGAAAGTAACCAAAACCAAGAACTCAGTGTATGTAATCTATTTTTCATTGAAATCCCACTCATCTAAACTTGATAGGACATAGTCTGGTTGAACTGGAAGATGTGGAACTTCTTCCGCTTTGGTAAAGCCAGTTGTTACTAGAAGTGTAGCAATATCATTCTTAATACCAGCCATAATGTCAGTTAAGTAATTATCACCTACCATAATGGCTTCTTGGCGAGGAATTCCTAAAACTTCAAGCGATTTGTTCATTATGATTGCCTTGGGTTTTCCAATGATGATTGGATCTACTCGAGTTGCTGATTGAACAAGCGCAATAAGAGAGCCTGCTCCTGGCATAAGACCACGTTCTGTTGGGATATTCAAATCAGGGTTTGTTCCGATGAAAACAGCTCCTCTTTGAACAGCTAAAGTTGCAATCGCTAATTTTTCGTAGGTCAAATCCGTATCCAAGCCAACTACAACGTATGCAGGATTTTTAGTATCTTCAACATAACCTGCTTCGCATATCGCATCTTTAAGACCTTTTTCACCAATTACATAGACCGTTTTTCCCTTATTGAGTTCATTCATATAATCTACGGTCGCCATAGTTGCAGTGTAAATTGTCTCAAGTGGCGTGTTGACATTGAATTGGCTCGCCAACATCTCTTGAACCATCTGTGGTGTACGCGTAGTATTATTTGTCACTAAAAGGTAAGGGATCCCTTTTTCCTGTAGCCTTTCTATAAAACGCTCCCCTGCCGGAATACGATCCTTCCCTTTATAAATCGTACCATCTAAGTCAATTAAGTAACCTTTATATTTCACTGTAATCCTCTTTCTAACTTCTTAAACAAGCTAATTTTACTAAAACTATTCTATCACAAAACAACATTTAAAAATAGGATTGAGCCAATAACTCAATCCTATGACTTACTATTATGTTTCAATAACTCTGCCAAGCTCGTTGCCGGTCTTCCTAGCACGCGCTCGATATCTCCTGACACCCCAGCCTGCTCGCCAGCAGCAATGGCCGTGTAGGTTGAGACCCAGCTATCATACTCCCAGTCTTCTGCTTGCCAAGCTCTGCGGGATTCATAGGCCTCCTCAATAGTCTCCTCAACATAGACAATCTCCTTGCCCCAAGCCTGACTAAGCTGCTCTGCCATTTGCCCCAAAGAAAGCTCCTCGGGACCTGTCATATCTAGAGTTTGGTTCTCCCATTTTTTAGGGTTTTGGAGAATGGCTAGCGCAACGCTGGCCACATCTTCCCGAGCTACGGCCGAAACCTTGCCGTCAGCAGCCGGACCCTTGATATAGCCGTAGCCACGCGCCAAGTCCACAAAGAAATCCAGGTAGAAGTTATCGCGAATAAAGGTGTAGGCAAAGCCCTGCTCCTTGATGTAGCTTTCTGTCGCCGCATGGTCACGGGCCAGGGTAAAGGTGGAATCTGGAGCAGCATTGTAGAAACTGGTGTAGATGATGTGCTCCACACCTGCAACTTTGGCCGCATCAATCAGGTCCTTGTGCTCCTGGACCCGATTGACCGATTCACGACCCGAAACCATAAAGAGCACCCTTGCTCCCGTCAGAGCATCAATGGTGGTTTGGCTCTTATCATAATAGGCCTCATGGATGCTGGTATGTGGCAGAACTTCAACAGCCTCAGGACGGCGGGCCAAAAGACGAGCAGGAATGCCAGCTTCTGACATGCCACGTGCCAACGCACCACCCAATTTTCCGGTAACACCTGTTAGTGCAATCATGGTATTTTCCTCTATTCTAGTCTGTCAAACCGAGCAAACGTCTTGCGTAGAAAACCTGGCCTGAATGCATGGTGACATCATCCAAGGTTGAGACCAAGCGAACCCCACGGGTCACCGCTGGTGTCCAAGACTCATCCACAATATCATCCAGGTCACTTTCTTGCAGGCTTTGGATGTAAGCCACAGCCTGGTCTCTCGCTGCCTCAAAATAGGCAAAGAGGGTATTAAAGCTGTCAACCGTGATGGTTTGAGCTTCCTCCAAGCTGTGAATCCAGCTAGGATTTTTGGTTTTGTTTTCTGGTAAGTTTTCCTTCCAACCTTGCTGGTAGAGCCATTCTGTGCCGGCCAATTCCGCAATCTGGACATCCAGCACCAAGGCTGTGTGCCAAAGAAGCCAGGTCATGGATTTGATTTGGGGAGCCATCTCAGCTGCCGGAAAGGCATTAGCCTGCTCCACCGTCACCCCTTCAAAGGCACGTTGGAAACGGGCCACTGCCCGTTCTAAATCATCAATTAATAAGTCTTTAAATCTTGTCATGTGATCACTTCTTTCTTTAATTGACCAATCCCGCTTCAAGCAGGTAGTTATGAGCCACTTCTTGGGCTGACTTGCCTTCCACATCCACCTGATAGTTCATTTCTGACATCTGACTTTCTGTGATTTGACCAGCTAGCTTATTGAGGACCGCTTCTAGCTCTGGGTATTTTTCCAGAAGCTCTGCCCGCATGAGCGGTGCTCCTTGATAGGGGGGGAAGAGCTGACGGTCATCTTCCAAGACCACCAGGTCGTACTGCTTGATTTGGCTATCTGTGGAGTAGGCGTCAATAAGATTGACATCACCTGTTTGAATGGCCTGGTAGCGAAGGGCAGGCTCCATAGTGTTAACTGTGATCTTAAGACCGTAAAGCTCTTGTAGGCCAGGATAGCCATCTGCCCGGTCATTAAATTCTAAGGAGAAGCCTGCCACCAGCTTGTCCTGAATAGCAAGGAGGTCTGAAATCTTGGTCAGCTGATTTTCTTCCGCAAATTCCCTGGTCACCGCCAGAGCATAGGTATTCTGATAGGCCATTGGTTTCAAGAGCACCAAATTATCCTGCTCCAAGATACCATCCCGGGCTGCTTCAAAGACCTCTATTGGGTCATTTGACAGCTGGGGTGGATTGGTCAAAAGGGACCCAGTTACCGTTCCCGTAAACTCAGGATAGATGGCAATATCACCAGCCTTAAGGGCTTCATAGAGGAAGCTGGTCTTGCCAAAAGAAGGCTCCAGCTTGACCTTGACATCCATTTCCCCCTCGATTAGCTCCTTGTACATGTTAATCAAAATTTCCGGCTCTGCCCCCAGTTTACCTGCGATGACGATGGTCTCCGTTTTGCTTTCACTGCTTTTGACAAAAGCTGGCGCGTAGGTGGCAAAGAGTCCCAAGACCATGATGGCAAAGGAGGCCACGATGGTTCTCAGCTGCGCTTTTTCCAAAAGTTTGATAAGGGCATTAAAGAGGACAGCAAGAAGTGCCGAGGACAGGGCCCCAATCAGGATGAGGGAGCTGTTGTTGCGGTCGATGCCTAGCATGATGAAGGCACCAAGCCCGCCTGCCCCGATGAGGGAAGCCAGGGTGGCGGTTCCGATGACCATAACAGCCGAAGTCCGAATCCCAGACATGATGATAGGGAGACTGATAGGAATCTCAAAGGTCTTGAGCCGCTCCCACTTGGTCATACCAAAGGCCGTCCCCGCTTCGACCAAACTAGGGTCAATGCTGTCCAGGGCTGTGATGGTGTTCTGCATGATGGGAAAGAGGGCATAAATGACCAGGGCCACTACCGCAGGCAGGGTCCCAATCCCCATGAAGGGAATGAAGAGTCCCAGAAGGGCCAGAGAGGGGATGGTCTGAAAGACGCCGGTCACTTGGAGGGAGGCTTCCGCTAGGCGCTTGCTCTTACTGAGTAGGATAGCTAGAGGGACTGCAATCAGGATAGCTACCAGCAGGGCCATGAGGGAAATCTGCAGGTGCTGTATCAGAGCTGTCACCCAATCGGCAAAGCGGTCTTGAAAGGTTGTAAGTAACTTAGTCATGGGCCACACCTCCAAACAATTCTGCCACAAAGTCGTCAGCTGGAGCCTGTAAAATCTCCTCTGGAGAAGCTAACTGGACGATTTTTCCCTGATTGAGGACCGCAATCTTATCCGCTAGCTCCAAAGCCTCACGGACATCGTGGGTCACAAAGATAGTGGTCATGCCAAACTCCGCATGCAAGTCCTTGGTCAGGGCCTGCAACTGCTCCCTGGTGATAGGGTCCAGGGCTGAGAAGGGTTCATCCATAAGAAGGAACTTGGGCTCTCCAATAATGGCCCTTACAATACCCACACGCTGCTGCTCCCCGCCTGAGAGGTCCTTGGGATAGCGATTCAGATAATCTGCGGCTGGCAGACCGACCTTATCTAGGAGTTCGGCCGTCCGGGTCGCAATTTTCTCCTTGTCCCAACCCTTCATTTTGGGAATGAGGGCAATATTTTCAGCCACCGTCAGATTGGGAAAGAGAGCGATTTGTTGAAGAACATAGCCCATGGACAAACGGAGTTGTCGCAAATCTAACTGGTTCTGCTGGGTCCCATCAATCATAATTCGACCTTCTGTCAAATCAATAAGGCGGTTAAGCATCTTAAGAATTGTCGTCTTACCGGACCCAGAAGGTCCAACCAAGACTAGAAATTCGCCATCTGCAATGTCAAAGGATTGATTATCAAGTACAGTCTTGGTTCCAAAGACTTTGGTCACTTGGTCAAATGTTATCATAGCTTCTCCATTTCTTCTTTTAAAGCATGGTTATACTTGGCGGTCAGAGCCAAAAGAGTCTCCTGCTCTTTGGGGCTTAAAACCTCAATGGCTGTCTTTTCTATCTTATTTAGGGGTTGGATAATGCTGTCCGCATAGGCCTGACCAGCTTCAGTCAATCGTATCAGTTTATGGCGTTTATCCCTAGGGTTTTCAAGGAGCTCAACATAGCCCTTGTCCCGCCAATTTTTAACAGTAGCATTTACCACCTGCTTGCTAGAATAGGTCCGCTCTGCCAGAAACTTCTGAGTCACATAGCTACCATGAGATTTGGGATAATTGGCTACCCAGAGCAGGAGTTGCAAGGACTTATTTTGCAGGCCATACTGCCTAGCAAAGTATTCATAAAGGGAGGCCTGTTGGTCCATTATACGGACATAAGGTTTCACTTGTGACTCATTTATCATAAAATTTCCTTTCAGTTTCTTAACAGTTGTATTTAGTCATCATTAAGAACAATAATCTTGCCAAGGGCTTGAGGACTGTCTAGATAGTCATGCGCAGCTCTTATTTGATCTAGGCTAAAAATCTTTTCTTGGCGAACGTCAACCTGATAGCAATCAATATAGTCAAAGAGGCTCTGCCATTGCTCAGAAGAAACATTACCCGAATAAAAAGTCGTTAGATAAATGTTCTTCTTCAAGTCAAAAGTGGGGTCAAAATCCTCCAAATACCACTGGCCACCAAGAAGGCCCGTGCTGCAGATGATGCCATAGTGGTCCATATGGGCGATAGAGTCCTTAATGACAAGAGGTCCAACCAGCTCTAGGGCCTTGCTAAAGGTCAAGGCTGTTTGTAAATGGCCATCCAAGTCGCTGAGCTTCTTTGTCCAAGCGGCGGACTGACCCATAGACCTTAAGTTGGGGGTACTTGGCTTTGACTAACTTGGTAAAGGCTAAGCCGACACCAGAAGCCGCCCCACGAACCAAAACCCTATCACCATCTTCAAGCCTTAATTGGAGCATGGAGTCATAGGCGGTAAAATAAGTTTCAGGAACAGCCGCAAATTCCTCCCAGCTCAAATCTGTCTCAACTGGAAAAATCTGCTCATTTGGGACCAAGACATATTCAGCATAGGAGCCATCAAAGGCCCACCCCATCTCACCCATAGTTGATAGAACCTTCTGACCGGTTAACAAGAACTGCTTTCATGGGAATCTCCTGTATATTAGTCAAATTGTTTTACTATTTATACCTATCTTACTCTTATAAATAAAATTAGTCAAAAAAATAGACTAATTTGCCTAACAATGTTTTTATAAGTTGTTTTATAATAAAAACCATCACCTTTTTACAGCGATGGTCACTTATTTATATTGATTAGTTCATTATCTGCTTGTTCAAATCAATCATCTCAAGCAATCCTTGAGCGCACTCGCTTCCTTTATTACCAGCTTTTGATCCTGCTCGCTCAATGGCCTGCTCAATATCTTCAGTTGTAATAACACCAAACATAACTGGAATTTCACTATTGAGATTGATTTGCCCTACACCTTTAGCAACTTCATTGCAAACTAAGTCATAGTGACTGGTACTTCCTCTGATTACACTTCCTAGAGTGATAAGGCCATCATATTTTCCACTTGCGACAAGTTTCTTTGTGATAAATGGAATTTCAAATGCTCCTGGTACCCAGAAAACGTCAATATTTTCTGATGGCACTTCATTTCGAATAAGTGCATCTTCGGCACCTCCAAGTAGTTTTGATGTAATAAATTCATTAAAGCGTGCAACCACAATAGCTACTTTGATTTCTTTTCCGATAAATTTTCCTTCATAGACTGTCATGTTTCTTCTCCTTTTAAAAATTTAAAATATGATGAAATTTCTCTTTTTTCACTTGCAGATAGAGTTGATTTTCTTGATGTGGCTTAATTATTAGGGGGATGCGTTCGTGAACGTGAATACCTGCTTGTTCAAGTTGTTCAACCTTATTTGGGTTATTTGTCAACAAGTCCACGTCTCTAATTCCTAAGTAAGATAGTATATCCGCAGCGATTCCATAATCTCTCTCATCTGCGGCGAATCCTAATGCTAAATTCGCATCATAGGTATCAATTCCCTTTTCTTGAAGTTGATAGGCACGCAGCTTATTTTTTAAGCCAATTCCACGTCCTTCTTGTCTTAGGTAAAGAACAGCACCTTGACCTTCTGCTTCTATTTTTTCCAATGCTGTCTGAAGTTGTTCACCGCAATCACATCTATAAGAACCAAAAACATCACCTGTTAAACATTCTGAATGTAAACGTAAGAGATAAGGTTTCTTATTACTTATTTCTCCCTTACTAATAAAAAGATGCTCCTTACCTTGCTCATCCTCTAATAGACGTAAGTCAAAATCACCATGCGAACTTGGTAAATTTACTAAAACATTGTCTTCAAAACTCATATATCTTGCGATGTCATTGACATCAATAATAGTTAAGCCCCACTCCTCAGCAAATGCAAACAAGTCATTACGGCGGGCCATGGTTCCGTCATCTTTTAAAATTTCACAAATATATGATGCCTGAACATCTCCTGCTAATTTAGCAAGGTCTAGACTCGCTTCTGTATGCCCTCGACGCTTCAAAACTCCTCCTTGACGTCCAACAAGCGGAAACATATGTCCGGGTCTTTGAAAGTCACTTGATTTTGAATTATCATCAGACAGTGCTCTGATAGTCTTTGCTCTTTCAAATGCTGAAATCCCTGTCGTAGTTGAACTATGGTCAACACTAACAGTAAATGCAGTCCCATGAGGGTCTGTGTTAACATCAATCATAGGAAATAAGTCTAAGCGCTCTGCTATTTCCTTAGAAACTGGTGAACAGATGAGCCCACGCGCATGTTTAGTCATAAAGTTCACATTTTCTCCAGTGGCTAGACTAGCTAGTCCGACCAAGTCACCTTCTGCTTCACGGTCGTCATCATCCACAATGACTACTAGTTTTCCTGCTTTTAAATCTTCAATTGCTTGTCTTACATCTTCAATCATCTATCTTTCTCCCAACATATTTAACTGAGCCTTTACGTATTTTGCTAGTATATCGGTTTCTAAATTTACTTCACTGCCTATTTTTAGGCTAGAAAGATTAGTTTCTTTGGCAGTGTGTGGTATAAGTGAGACCGTAAAACTATTTATATCTGCCGACACTACCGTCAAACTAACACCGTTTATTGAAATAGATCCTTGATTTACAATTTCTCCTCGTAAGCAACCAGGATAAGAAAAAGTTAATAAGATTGCATTTTCATCCGGTTTTCTATGAAGCAATTTTCCTATACTATCACTGTGACCTGAAACGATATGCCCTTCAAAACGATCACTTTGCGACATGGCTGGCTCTAAATTCACCCTGTCATTTATCTTTAGTCTTGCAAAAGTTGTTCGTTTAAAGGTTTCTGGCATGATATCTACGGTGAATTGGTTTCCCGATTTTTTGACACAGGTCAAACAAACACCGTTCACTGCCATGCTATCTCCAATTTTATAAGTCTTTAGCAGGTCATTACTTGCTCGGATAGTTAGTTTAATGCTCTGGCTTGTTTTACTTATTTTTGTAATATTGCCCTGCTCCTTGATTAGTCCAGTAAACATGACTCATCCCTCCTAGCTGAAATGCGTATGTCTTGTCCAATTTGTTGGATTGAAATGTCTTTTAAAATTACTTTTGATAAGACTTGACGTTGGCTTGAAAAAGCAGCTTTGCTATTTCCTCCAAGTAAAATAGGCGCTTGATAAGTAATTAATTCATCCCAGAGACTGGCTTCTAAAAACTGATCGTGGATTTCTGCTCCGCCTTCAACATAAAGAGACTGAATACCAAAATCTGCTATATCACTCAATATTGTTGAGATACTAAAATCCTTAGGTTTTAGTACGGTGACGTGTTCTGGTAAGTTATCCGGTATGGCAGCAGAAAATATAATGACTGGAGCCGCCTCATCTTTAAATAAGGTAAGATCAGGTTTGTCAAAGACTCGACCTCTTCTGTCCAAGACAATCCGTTGAGGTGGGAAAAGTGATGTTTCAGAACCAAGTAAACGTGGATTGTCTGTTATGGCGGTTTGTGCTCCAACTAAAATAGCCTGATAGTTATCTCTTTCTCGACGAACAAATTCATAAACTTCAGGTCCTGTGAGGCTAGTTCGTTGATTATCCAAGCCAAGCTTTCCGTCTAAGCTCACTGCCTGCTTCAAAGTCACATATGGGCGCTGTTTTTTATGGAAGAGATTATATGCAGGATTCAGTTTTTCTGCCTCAGAAGTCAGAACTCCGCTTATGACCTCAACACCATTTTCCTCTAAAAATGCAATACCTTTCCCAGAAACAAGGGGATTAGGATCAAGCTGTGCAACAACTACACGTGCAATTTTTGCTTCCAAAATTGCTTGGGTACAGGCAGGTTGTTTACCTTGATGATTACAAGGCTCCAGGGTAACGTATAAAGTAGAATTGAGTATTTTTTCAGGAGTTTGGCATGTTATAATGGCATTTTTTTCCGCATGTTCATGTCCATACAAAAGATGAGCACCGCGACCAATTATTTGCTGGTCTTTAACAAGAATAGCACCAACAAGTGGATTTGTATGAGTATGTTTCATACCTCGCTTAGCCTCTTCGAGGGCTAAGCTCATATATTTTTCATGCATTTTTATCACTCCTTCCTAATACACAAAAAAAACCGAAAGCTAATTGAAGCTGCACAACAATTAGACAATTCGGGATTAAGATGGTTTACTGAAAAAGGTTATACAAAAAGAATTCACTATTAACAAGTTACCGCTTTTATTTTATAACCTAAAATACCCCATTCACAAGAATGGGGCATGGTTAAATCAAATGTAGTATAAAAACACCTCAAGAGACTAGAATTCTCCTGAAATCTTTCTAAAATAGCACAAAAAGACAGGCTCTCTTGTGGCCATTCGATTTTCTTCTCCCATCCAGACTTTACTGTCGGTTCTGGAATCACACCAGATCAGCTTTCGCTCACGGACTTCAATCAATGTTTTACTAAACACCCTTGTCACCGCCGGTCGGGAATTTCACCCTGCCCCGAAGAAATATTCAATTCATGACCTAATCATAACACTCATAAAAAAACCTGTCAAGGGAAAGTTGACATAATTTTCAGATTTTTCTTTTTTCTCAGTCAGTTGTCTTTTATATATTTCAATTGAATATTAATTCAGTGCTAACATAAAAAGTTGGGAACACTTTAGAACATACCCAACTTTTTATTATATTTTTTTAAAGAGTGTTAGTTATCTGTTATTTTAACAAATGGACGACCAACTCCTCTAAGGTCAAGACCTTGAGTACTTTGTTCATTCCAAAGTGAAATGATTGGATACCAGCCGTTATTTGCCGCGTTATAAGGATCATAAACGTAGGTATTACCATTTGAAAAACCTTTGAGAACGATCTCATGTGACATTCCTCCACCCCATGGTGAGAATTTGTTTTGTTGGACTGCAGCCACTACGTGATGACCTTCTTTTAGGTTACTAGCCAATGCATCAAAAGAAGTGAGTGCTGTTGGAGTTAATCCCCATTGGCGAGTAGCCATTAGAACACCTTGTCCGCTCGATCCAATTTCAGATCTATTGAATTCAATTGTGTTGTAATACAAGTAATCAGCAACATTAACAGGTGTAACTGTTTTACCAGTCAACGATGAAAATACCATAGCCAAGCTTGTTGGCACACATCCTGATGAAGCCATTGTGTAGTAATTATAAGTTTTACTTCCCCAACGACTATCTCCCTGACTGTAATATGGCATATCATAATTAGTTCGTTTTACTTGGAAATCTTGAGATGTTAAGAAATACATCTTACCATTATCATTTTGGTAAACATGGACGTGGTAGGTTCCAGTTCCTGTATGCTGTGTTACATTCACAATTGCATTAGCTGTTTGGCCAGATTGAGTAGCCGTATACCATTTCATGTCATCTTGTCCATTTTTATCAGACCAAACGGCATATACGACCTTACCATTTGAATAAACATTATCAACCGATAGATTAAAGACACCTGTACCCTTGTATGTAGAACTAACCTTACTTTGACTAGCAACCTTGTTAAAGTGGTATGGTCCTAAAACTCTACCCTTTTCAACACCATCAGTAGTTGTAACATAAACGTGAACTTGATAATCACCTGCTAGATTGTGATGATATTTCTCATCAACAGTCAGTCTTAACTGCCCATCTTTAACAGACGAGCTTGTGTACCAATACAGATTTCCCCTATCACTCTCTGACCAGGCGGCAACACGTACTGACTTAATCGCTTTAGAATTGCTACCACCAATAACAACAACTGTTAATTGCCCCTTATTCTTATCATAGTTTTGAACAATTACATCGGGTTCAGTTAGTTTTATATCAGAACTTTTTACAGTGAAACCTGCTGTTGCCCCTAATCCAATTTGGTGTGACCCACCAAGTTTGCTTTGACCATAAATATGTAAATGGTATTTTCCAATATCGTAGCTATGATCTCTTAATTTGATTACTGCTTGATATGTTGTGCTATTGATTTTATTAGTTTTAGACCAAATAATATCATCCTGACCATATTTCTCTGACCAAGTTGGCAAAACAATTGAACTCATATAGAGAGGAACATTTGAAATTGTCACGGTATATGACATGTCATCATTTTTTGTTATTGTTTCTTTCACACTTGGTTTTACGATAGTAATACTATCTGTGTCCAAAACAAGCAATTTACCGTTCTCATTAAGATAAGCCTGCACCTTATAGTTGCCATAATCACCTAGAGTGCTGTAATTCACGACAGTTTTGCCTGACTTATCTGCCTTATACCACTTGATATTGTTCTGGACTTTAGCTTCTGACCAAACAGAGAATGTAACTTTGCTGTAGTCTGAAACTTTGTTTGAGGTTAGTGATATTGCTATTCCATCAGTGTTTAGCTGAGCGCTAACTTGCGTTGGATTTCCTGATGGAGTTGCTAATGCATTTGAGTCAACTCCATACCATGAAATTCCTTCATATTTCCAGCCTCTTTTCACTAAAGCATCACTCTCGCCTTTTGAACTTGTGTAGTGATGGGTTCCAGTTTTTGCATTTGGATTGTAGAGGCGATACATGACAGAACTACCTGCCGAATACCAAGCAATCCCCTCATATTTCCAGCCAACATTAACAAGGTAGTTCTTTTCACCAGAACTTAATGTGTAGTGATGATCACCTGCATTTGGATTATAAAGGCGATAAACTGATTCACCGGTTTTCGGAGCGTACCAGCCAATATTCTCATATTTCCAGCCAACCTTTACTAGAAAATCTTTCTCACCTACTGCTGCAGTATAAAAATGCTCTCCAGAATTTGGATTGTAGAGGCGGTGCATCGCAACAGCTTCAGTAATCTCTCCGGCAGATGCAGCAACGGCCTCGGATTTATCCTCTTCAGAAGTCTCAACTTGCTCATCTTGGCTCATTTTTTTCTGGTCAAGCTCGGGAGTCTCATTTTGCTCTGTTCCAATAATTTGTTTATTTTCTAAATCTGATTCTACTTGGCTAGTATTAGATTCTTCAACCTCAATCACAGTTTCTTCTGAGCTGTCTTTATCAGTTAAGTCAGAAGAGATAGCTGACTCCTCAGTATCTGGCTTGATAGCTTCTTCAACAGTCTCTTTCGCGTCTTCTACACTACTGACAAGCGATGACATATTATCATCACTTGATTCAATAATATCTTCTGTTGAATTTAAAGGCGTTTCAGCAACTTCTGACTCAGTTAATAATACAGAATCTGAACTTTGATCAACTGCAGCTTCATTCTGTAAATCCACACTTTGCACCACTAGTGATGCTTCTGAAGAAGGCGTTGTGACTGCTTCATCTGCTAAAACTGTTTGTGCTGATGAGAACAAAAATGCTGCAATTGCAACGCCACAAAGTCCATAAGCTTTTGACTTTTTGAAACCGTATGTGTATTTTGAATTCATTTATCCACCTCACAATTCTAATAAAGTTTTTTTCTTATTTTTATTATTGATTCTCAAATAGTAAGGATTTTATCCCAAGCTGAAAGATTATTATATTCGATAATACTGATTAGTTTTGTTGCATAATTAGGATCAGTAGCATAGCCTGCATCCTGTAATGCCTGTGATGCACGTTTATAGTTCAATTCACCAAGTACATTAGCATAATTCTTTTTCCGCCATTCTGTTGAACTGAAGAATTGCGCATGATCTAAAACACTATCGCTCCAAGAATTATACTTACGAAAAGCTGCTCCCACAGTTACTTCTTTCCCATCAATGTATTCTTTTGTATTAAGTGTTACCGAGTCACCTGTCCAATCCGTGCTGACTTTAATACCGAATAAATTATTATTTGGAGCTAATGAGAGTGTCGATTTCCCCCAACCACTCTCAAGAACAGCTTGCGCTGCGACAATTGATGGCAAAATGCCATATTGCAGGCTACCAATTGCACCCTTGTAAATTGTTGCTAAAAAAGTGTTAGATGGGGTTGCTACATTTGCTGCTGAAATCGTCTTTTGTGACTTAATCAAAGTGCCTGATTGATCATAGTAATTCCAAATTTGATCATTGGCTGAATATTTCCAACCTTGATAAGAAGTTGTTGTTGACAAGCTTTCTTCGTTTTGCTTTTCTACTCCATACCAAGAAATTCCTTCGTAGCGCCAGCCTTGTTTAACCAAAAAATCTCTTTCACCTGTTGAGTAGGTATAATGATGAGTACCCGTTTTAGCATTTGGATTATAAAGACGATGCATTGCAACTGTACCTGCAGAATGCCAAGCAATGCCCTCATAGTTCCAACCAACTAAAACAAGGTAATTCTTCTCACCTACACTTAATGTATAGTGGTGATCACCAGCATTTGGATTATATAGACGGTATACAGACTCTCCTGTACTCGGCGCATACCACCCAATGTTCTCATAACTCCATCCAACTTTAACCAAATAATCTTTCTCAGCGACATTTGCAGTATAAAAATGCTCCCCGGAATTCGGATTATAAAGACGATGCATCTCTACAGTCTTAGTATTATTTTCTTTTCCTGTTGAAGCCACTGCTTCTTCACCGTTCTGAGACAGGGAATCTTGATCATCTCCCTGTAAATCTGTTTCGACTACTAAATCTAAAGACTGATTAACTGTTTCATCTTGATTTAGTGTTGCTTGATAATTATCTGATAAGACTATATTTTCATCTTCATTTTGTTCTAATGATTCAATATCACTTTCATCGTTCAAACCATCAAGCAGGTGTTCATCTGAAACTTGTTCTTTAACTAAATCAATTTGATCGTTAGAACTCTCGTCTTCAATAGTTGTATTTTCTGAAATCGGCGAAATAATATTAATTTCTGACTGATTTTCACCTAAATCCACTGTTTCTTGTTGATTCAAAATCGTTTGTGTCTCGTCCGCAGCAACAGCGCCACTGCCTGCACCCATTATTGCCATTATGGCTATTCCAGCTATAACCCAGTGTTTTTTTGATTTATACATTTTTTTGCGCATTAATAATTGTAAACCCTTTCCTTATTATCTATATTATATAGAAAGACTCAATATTTTTCAATAATGAACCGTAAATTACTGAAAACGATTTTCAATCTGAAATAATAGACCGAAAAACGAGCCCAGAAGCTCGTTTTCTATTTATCTAACCCTACACCTGTCAGGTCTGCTAACTTAGCAATCAAGGCTTCCTGTAATCCTTGGTCCTGTGCCCTATCATCCATGCGACTGAGTTTTTGGTGGTAGTAATAGTTGCCAGATTGCAGAACTTGTTGGTCCTTGCTTTCTGCCAGCCAAACTTGGGTCATGTAACCTGCGACTAAATCGTCCGGTGCACCTTTTCCACCCATACGGGTCGGTACCCAGCCTGGGTCAAGGGCGTTTGTGTGAACATCTGGCCAGAGTCGGCTGATGTAAGTCATGAGCAATAGCAGAGCTAGTTTGGATCCAGAATAGTCTAGTTTCTTATCCAAGTTCTCAATATCCAATCGTGCACCTCGGTGCATGCTGGATGAGACATAGATGATGCGTTTGGGCTTTTTGAGCAAGGCTGTCAGCACATAGGGGGCTAGCAGATTAACTTGTGCTGTGACTTGGTTGTCACCTGTGTAAACACCAGCATTGTGAATGATAACGTCAAAAGTACTGATTTCATTGGCCTGTTGGGCTAGCGACAGCACCTTTTCTGGCTTTGCCAAGTCTCCAATGATGACATGATGTGCCTGGGGATTTGCTGCTAAAGCGACAGCTTTTTTCTTGTCATCACGCGCATGGAGAGTTACTTCACGTCCGCGCCCTATGAGCTCACGCGCAGCCATTGCCCCCAAACCCGAAGATGAACCTGTGATTAAAATTTTTGCCATGGTGCTACCTCCTTTTTGAAATCTCTGTCTTTACTACAACCTAAGCGACTTGACTTTAGCAATCTTATCCTTGTATTTCACCAAATCTGAGATTTTGAAAGGTTTACCATGAGCGGGATAAATGTCATCTGCCTTTTGGGCTAGCATGAGGTCCCAGGATTGTTGGAACTGCTCCTTGTTCTCCAACCAGATGGTGATGCGGTTAAGGCTAGGAAGTCCATTCATGGCGGCATCTCCGCAGAAGATTTTCTGGCCAAGTTTGAGAGAGATGGAATCTGAGGTATGACCTGGGGTAAATAGAATCTCCCCTTCTAGAATCTTTTCCAGCTCTGCCTTGTTGGCCTCTGTAATCTCAATCAGGCGCTGGTCGTACTTGTCTTCGATAACGGGAAAGACATGCTTTGCCTTGCCAACAAAACCCATGGCCTTACAGAAGAACCAGGCCAGATAACCGCTGCAACCACCTTCAAAGGAGTGCTGACCTCTTTTGAGAGTCGGTCTGGCTTTAGCGCTCACCATCACCTTTAAATGCGGAACTTTCCCCAGTAATTCATTGAGAAAACCGGCATGGTCATCGTGAGCGTGAGTTAGAAAGAGGTAGTTTAGGTCAGACAGCTTGATTTGGTGCTGCTTCAGTTTCCTTTCTACGCTAGCCAAGCTAGCTTCATAACCCGTGTCAATCATGATGTAGCCGGCAGCTGTCTCATAGACGTAGGTGTTGACGATGCGGTTTCCAACATTGTAGAGTCTCATCTTGCTCACCTCCTCACATTTTCTTTCTGAGATGGTTTCTTAGTTTTTTCACAACTATAGTATAATTCTTTTTCTCACATTAAGCTATTTAGAGATTGGTCTGCATCATAAATTCCATAATAAAACACCCCAATCTTAGATTAATATCTATCTAAGTTTTGGGGTCCAATAGCTTTTTAACAATCAAGTTTCCTTCTTGAAGCATAAATGGACGACTCCATCTGTTAATGGTGTGGTGAAAGCAAAATTAAACTTGGTCGAAATAAATGAGCTGGACAGAACGAAACCGATTTTTCCTTAGCCTAGTCAGACCATGACCATATAGCTATTTTACACACTTCTTAAGAGCCTCAACTGCATAAGATGATAATGAGGTCAAGGACTAGTTTACTCCCTTTCTTCAGATTGTAACATTTGTGATGACATCCCTTCTTTGTTATAATGTATGGGAAAGAAGGTGAAGACATGCAAATTCCTAGTCGCTATACCATTGGAGTTCATACCCTGATGATCATTGCCCTAAAAAGTAGCTCGGAACGGGTGACCAGTGACTTCATTGCAAATAGCGTTGGGGCCAATCCCGTCATCATTCGAAAAACACTTGGACAACTCAAAACAGCGGGCCTTATCGAGGTTATTAGGGGAAAAGGCGGAGCTAGTCTCCTCAAAGATCCTGAAAAAATTAGCCTGCTAGATATCTATCTGGCCACTGATTCTCAGGGGGAAAATGGTCAACTCTTTGGTTTCCATAAAGATATCAACCCTAATTGTGATATCGGTTCAAGCATGCATCAAATCTTGGACAACAAGCTCCTGGAAGCCCAAAGAGCCTTGGAAAATCAACTATCTCAGACAAGTCTGGCTGAATTGATGGCCAACTCCAAAGAACTCACATCCCTTTAAAATGATGTGAGTTTTTATTTTGTTAAGTTGTAACATTTGACATTACAACAATAATATTGTATCCTCTTTTTTGTAACATCTAATATTACAACGTATTTTAAAAAAAGAGACGAGGTATTCAATATGAAAATTGCAGTTATTGGCGCAACAGGTCTTGTTGGCAATGCTAGCGTAAAGGAATTAGTTAAGCGTGGTCATGAGGTTATCGCCCTAGCCCGTAACACCGAGAAGGTATTGACCCATGAACTGGTCACAGCCCGGTCAGTTGATGTTTTATCAGCTGACTTTGTAAAGGAATTAGACAATGTTGATGCAGTCATCTCAGCTTTCAATGCTGGTTGGGACAATCCAAATTTAGCAGTGGACTTCACGAAAGGTTATGTGGCTATTCTGGCAGCCGCTAAAGAAGCTCAAGTACCTTACTTGCTTGTCGTTGGGGGAGCTGGAAGTCTCTATCTAGCTCCTGGTCTACAATTGGTAGATACTCCAGATTTCCCTTCGGAAGTTTATCCTGGTGCCAACGCAGCTCGTAAACTCCTTAGTAATCTCCAAATGCGCCGTGATGTCAACTGGTCTTTTGTCTCTCCTGCTGCCATGTTCGCAGTTGCACCTGTCAGTCATGAGGCTAAGGGACATTATCGTATCGGTCAAGATGATGTTCTTCTAACAGAAGAAGGTACTCCTGCCGATATTACCTTAGCGGACTTAGCCAGCGCTCTTGTCGATGATGTTGAGAAAAGGGCTCACCTCTTCCAACGTTTTACAGTGGCTAACTAAGATTGAATTCTTATATCTTATCTACAATGGTTAGCTCATATACTATATTTAGTTATAAAACGATCATAAAAAATTATTAAGGAAATTAAAATGAAACTCTACTACATCTGGGATGCCTATTGCGGTTGGTGCTTTGGCTTCAAGGAAGCTCTGAAACCTTTTGTTGCAAATCATCCCGAACTTGACCTGGAAATCCTATCCGGCGGTCTCTTTGACCAAGGCAATCCCCTTTCAGCCTATCCTCATATTCCTGGGGCCAATAAGCAAATCGCTCAACTCTTTCACGTTGAATTTGGACCAGCTTACGAAGAACTTTTAAGGGATGGTAAACTTATCTTAAATTCCTATCATGCCGCCTCTGGCTTTGGAACTCTAAAAGCTTTCTTACCGAAAGAAAAATGGCTGGATGCAGCTGAAAAATTACAAATGGCTTTTTACCATGATGGAAAGTCCTTTTCTGAAATTGAAACTTATGAAGAAATCGCAAGCGAATTCAGTATCCAAAATTCAACTTTTTCCAAGAGTCTACAGGAAGCTTTAGGTAGTGATAACGGGATACATGCCGACTATGAGCTCGTCCGTTCTTTTGGTGTCTCTTCATATCCGACCTTGATTTTGGAAAAAGACGGAAAATTCTACGACCTGAGGGCAGGTGCCATGACTGCTGATGAGTTAGAAAATAATTTCAAAACCATTTCAGCGCTTGCCTAAACGAAACAAAACCACGATGTCCAAATCGTGGTTTTTGTGTTACTTTCGTAAAAAGTATTCTAGACTAACCCTATCTCATCTTCAAAAGGGCTGCTTGTTCTTGTTTCTTGACTTCATTGATAAGTCTTGCAAACTCTGCCTGAGCAGCTCTGCTATTGTCCGAGGAAAGGGAAGCTTTAAAACTAAGGTTTTCCAAAAAAACGGGATCGGTGCCCTTTTCTTTGTAGATATTGCCTTGGAAGAAGTAACGACGGGTCTTCTTGTCAACGGCCAGAATAGAGGAACGCCAGCGTGCGGGCGGACTATTGTGAGGCTTCCAGCTAATTTTCAGCTGCTGCTCCAAGAAGTACCAGCCCATAAGCTGAATGGTGATGGTTTGGCCTCGTATTGGGTCCTTATAGGAACATGGCAGAGCTAGGACCTGGTCTCCATCTGTCAAGAAAGGGTGGAAGTCCTGGATGCCTTGATAGTCATCGTTTGGGACAACTTCAACATCGTTGCGTTCAGCATGAAAGACGGCCGAATGAGCATCACGAAAAGGATTATAAACGTCACTATCAGCCAAAAATTTACCAGATAAAATGGCATCCACTTGACTAGGCTCGTAATAGCTAATGTAAGGTTTGATGTCCTTGACATCACTTGGAACCTGCAAAATTTGGATAGTCTGGCGGGATTTCAATGGAACAGTCATCATGCCTTGGTAAAGACTTGAGGCTGTGAAGGTTTTGATGCGCTGTAGCTTGTCACTGTAACCCATCTGTGAGCGGTTGAGGACATAAAAGACGTCATCCCTATCCAACTTAAAGACGATGACAAATTGTAAGTTTTTACGATTCTTATTAATTCTAAAAATAGGTGTCGCAAAGAGGGTGTCATTTTTAAATAGTTTTAAAAATTTACCCGCCTGCACGATTTTGATAGATGATGTATGACTCATAACATCTAGTTTATCACTCAAAAGACGTATTGTCATCTAAAGCTTTTTAAAATATATTTCAATTGTTGAGACGGGCAATACTTAAAATTCCAATAAAAAAAGAGAGAAATCAGATTCTCTCTTAATTATGATTAATTAGTCAGCAATATCAAAAACAGTTGATTTAACAGTTGTCATTGCTTCGATTGAGTATTTAACACCTTGAGTACCAGCACCAGACTTCTTAGCACCTAAGAATGGGAAGTTGTCTGTACCACGTTGTGTCTTGTTGTTAATGTGAACTGTACCTACTTCAAGTTGCTCAGCGATCTTGAATGCAAGCGGGAAGTTATTAGTAAATACTGAAGCTTGAAGTCCGTATTCAGATTCGTTTGAAATCTTAACTGCTTCTTCAACTGAAGAAACACGGATGATTGGCATGATTGGACCAAATGGCTCTTCCCAAGCAAGACGCATATCAGTAGTTACATTATCATAGATTGTTGGCCAGATAAGGTTACCTTCACGCTTGAACTCAGTTTGAGCTTTAGCACCTTTTTCTTCAGCATCTTTTGCAAGACCTTCAATATAGTCAGCAGAACCTGAGTCAATAACTGGTGTAATATCAGCATTATCTTCTGGCATACCTACAGAAAGTTTTGCAACCTCTGAATTAATAAGTTCAGTCAATTTATCAGCTACACTATCCATAACAAGGACACGTTTAACAGCTGTACAACGTTGACCTGAGTAGCTAAGTCCACCAAGAACGATGTCTTTAGCTGCTTTAGCAAGGTTAGCATCTTCAAGAACGATAGCTGAATCTTTACCACCAAGTTCAAGCATGATTGGACGCATACCAGCCAATTTACCAATACGTTCACCAATTGGTGTAGAACCAGTAAAGTTGATAAAGTTAACTGCTTCATGCTCAACAATGTAATCACCAATTACAGAACCTTTACCAGTAATTGTACTGAACACACCTGCTGGAAGTCCTGCTTCAGCGAATGCTTCTGCCAATAGAAGACCTGAGATAGAGCCTTGTGTAGGTGGTTTAAGGGCAACAACGTTTCCTGAAATCAAAGCTGGGGCAATTTTAGAACCAGCCAAGTTTACTGGGTAGTTAAATGGTGAGATTGCAAGAACAAGTCCAAGTGGCTCGCGACGAACAATAGCAATCTTTTTCTTGCTACCAGCTTCAAAGCTTCCGCCTTCAAGTACTTCACCTTCCAAACGAACACCTTCTTCAGCTGCATAACGGATAATATCTGCAGTACGAACAACTTCAGAAACTGCTGCCTTGTATCCTTTAGCAACTTCTTTAGAAAGAACTGCACCAATTTTTTCAGCGTCACGAACAAGAATGTCTGCTGCTTTATGTAGGTATGCTGCACGTTCAACATATGAAAGTGCACGCCAAGCTGGTTGTGCAGCTTTTGCTGTTGCATAAACATAGTCAACATCTTCTTGGCTCATTGCAGGAACTGAACCTAGTTCTTCACCATTTGCAGGCGCGTAAATTTTAATGTCATTATCAGAAAGTTTCCATTCACCATTGACAAGGTTTTTATATTGTTTTGTCAAAATCATTCTCCTTTATTTAATGATATTCCTATTATATCCTATTTTTAAATAATTTCAATGATTTGCTACGAAAAAAGTCAGAAAATTACGACATATCGTATCATTTTTCTCTATTTTTACCTGATATTCCGAAAAATTAACTCAATTCACTTGATATTGTACGCGTTTTCACAAAGTGAAATAAATTTCTTTCAACAATTATTAGCCCTTTTACTAAATGCCAATATGCCTAACAATAACTTTGTTATCAACTAATAAAATTTGTTGAGTTATTTATAAAAAAGAAGCTAGGAAACCTAACTTCTTTAATATTTGAGTTTAATTAATCAACATTAACGTACTCTTTAGCCAATTCAAGAACTTCTTCGGCTGTACCACATTCAGTGATAGCACGGTTAGCGTATTCTTCCATCTTAGCTGTATCAAGTTTCTTCATCAAGCTACGTGTACGAAGGACAGATGTAGCTGACATTGAGAATTCATCCAATCCAAGACCCATAAGAAGTGGAACAGCTTGTTGATCACCAGCCATCTCACCACACATACCAGCCCATTTACCTTCTGCGTGAGCAGCTTTGATAACGTTAGCAATTAAACGAAGGATTGATGGGTTGTAAGGTTGGTAAAGGTATGAAACTTGTTCGTTCATACGGTCAGCAGCCATTGTGTATTGGATAAGGTCATTTGTACCAATTGAGAAGAAGTCAACTTCTTTTGCAAATTGGTCAGCAAGCATTGCTGCAGCTGGAATTTCGATCATGATACCAACTTGGATATCATCAGCTACTGCTACACCTTCAGCAAGTAAGTTAGCTTTTTCTTCGTCGAATACGGCTTTAGCAGCGCGGAATTCTTTAAGAAGGGCAACCATTGGGAACATGATACGTAATTGACCATGAACTGAGGCACGAAGGAGAGCACGAATTTGTGTGCGGAACATCGCATCACCAGTTTCAGAAATAGAGATACGCAATGCACGGTAACCAAGGAATGGGTTCATTTCTTTTGGAAGATCAAAGTAAGGAAGTTCTTTATCCCCACCAATATCCATAGTACGAACCACAACAGGTTTACCATTCATACCTTCAAGTACAGCTTTGTAAGCTTCGTATTGTTCATCTTCAGTTGGGAAGTCTTGAGAATCCATGTATAGGAACTCAGTACGGTAAAGACCAACTGCTTCTGCACCATTGTCATTAACACCTTCAACGTCTTTAGGTGTACCAATGTTTGCAGCCAATTCGAAATGTTTTCCATCAGCTGTAACAGTTTTAGCATCTTTAAGAAGAGCCCATTCAGCTTTTTGTTTAGCATAAGCTTCGCCAGCTGCTTTAAATTCAGCAATTTGCTCTTCAGTAGGTTCGATGATAACTTCACCTGTGATACCGTTAACTGCGATCAATTGACCATCTTTAACACGGTCTGTAATGTCATTTGTACCAAGTACAGCCGCAATTTCAAGCGTACGTGCCATGATTGCTGAGTGGCTTGTACGACCACCGATGTTTGTCACAAAAGCTTTTACAAATTGTTTGTTCAATTGTGCTGTATCAGATGGAGTAAGGTCATGTGCGATAACGATTGATTCTTCATCAATTGTAGCTGGGTTAGGAAGCTTAACACCAAGAAGGTGTGCCAATACACGTTTAGCAACGTCGCGGATATCAGCCGCACGTTCTTGCATATAAGGATTATCTTCCATACCTTCAAAGATAGTGATGAACATGTCAGTCACTTCTTTAAGACCAGTTTCAGCGTTTGTTTGTTTAGCGCGGATAGTTTCTTTAATCTGGCTGATCATTTCTGGGTCAGCAAGAACCATCAAGTGAGCATCAAATACTGCTGCTGCTTCTTCGCCAAGCGTTTCTACTGCTTTTTCACGGATAACAGAAAGCTCGTCTTGTGATGCTTGTAATGCGACATCAAGGCGAGCTTCTTCTGCGTTCGTATCTTCGACTGTTACAGTCTCAAATGACAAATCCGGTTGTACGAGTAGATATGCTTTAGCAACAGCAACACCATCAGATGCTGCAATTCCTTTAAGCATTTCTGTCATAATTAAGCCAATCCTTCTTTAGTCATTGTTTCTTCGATAGCTGCAAGAGCATCGTCAGCGTCAGCACCTTCAGCTGAGATAGTTACGTCAGCACCTTGACCAACACCAAGGCTCATAACACCCATGATAGATTTAAGGTTAACTGCTTTACCTTTGTAGTCCAAAGTGATGTCTGAAACAAATTTGCTAGCTGTTTGAACAAGCAAAGTAGCTGGACGTGCGTGAATACCTGTTTCTGCAACAATGTGGAAATCTTTAGAAGCCATAGTGGTTCTCCTTTTATTTTGTGTTTTTTTGAATTATCGAATGATAACCCTTACAAATAGAAATTATAGCATAATCTCTTTGGATTTTCAATAATTAGAGCGCTTTTTCTGAAAATAATTCATGAAAAAGGGGTAAAAATGTGGTCTTTACTAGTCTTGCATCTTCTTTTTTAGTTTTACAAGCTGTTTTCTAAAATCTGTTAAAATTGGAGCATCTTCTAATTTAAATTTCTGATAATTTTTCAGCAATCTTCTTTGATTGAGCCGAATGGTTTTCAGATTATTCTCCTTAATGAATTCTTCAATATGCTGTTTAAAGTCATCAAATTTTTGATTAAAAAGCTCAGCTTGTTTTTCAACTGTATCAGAGTTGCTCTGTATGGTTTGTCGAATTTTTTCTAATTCAACTCCAACTTGATTTTCAAAAGCCAGGGCAAACTGACGTAGTGCAAACGTCTCTTTAATTGTCCACATAAAATCAATCATCATTACTAAAAATATAGCAAGAGCAACTATTTTCTTATGGGGCAATGAGAATGACATAAGGTAAGGTTGAACAATTTTTACTAGGAAGAGAACACCAACTCCCCAAAAAAGAGAAATAGCTGGTGCTACTCGTCCTTTAATATTACCTTTCAGATTACTATAATCCCATAATTTCAAATGGAAAATTGTCTCCAGCAGCCAAGCTGCAAAGTACTCAAAGAGCGTTGTGATGAGGAAACCACTAATAAACAAGTAGATCAATCGATCTTGGAACGGTTCTGTCAAAACTAATATTGTAGTTACTGCGAAGCCATAGACAGGACAATATGGTCCCATCAAAAAGCCTCTATACACAAAATGCTTCTCAAGTAAAGAACAATAGAACGTCTCCCAGAGCCAACCAAGAAATGCATAAATAAAAAAGAATATGACCAAATCAGCAAGTGAATAAAGCATCTCTATCCACCTTTCTAAGTTCTAAGAACATATTTTTATGATACTCAAACTTCTTGTGTAAGAAATAGAATGGCTTTATTATAAACCTTTAGAATTTCAAATGCAAAAAATCATAATAAAAAGAGTCTAGATTAGCCTAGACCCTCATTCTTTATATGAAATCAAATGAAACTTAAATTTGTTCTAAAATGGTGTCCCAAGATTCATCAATTCCAATTCGTTCAACTGAAGAAAAGATGATAAAGTTATCAGTCTTATCAAAGTTAAGTTTCTTCTTAATAGCTGATTCATGCTTATTCCATTTTCCTCGAGGAACTTTGTCAGCCTTAGTTGCGACAACAATAACTGGAATTTCATAGTATTTAAGGAATTCGTACATTTGGATGTCATCAGCACTTGGGTCATGACGAAAATCAACCAAACTCACAACCGCCCTAAGATTATCACGGGATGTTAGGTATTCCTCAATCATCTTACCCCACTTGGCACGTTCAACTTTTGAAACTTTAGCGTAGCCATATCCAGGTACATCAACAAAACGAATCTTACCATCAATATCGTAAAAGTTTAAAAGCTGAGTCTTACCAGGTTTACTTGATGTACGAGCTAGATTCTTTCGTCCTAATAAAGTATTGATAAAACTTGATTTACCAACGTTTGAACGACCAGCTAAGGCAATTTCTGGCTTGTCATCTTGTGGGTAATGTGACTTATTAGCTGCACTGAGGAGTAGGTCAGCATTATGTGTGTTTAAATACTCTTCTGCCATGTGACCTCCCTAAGCAATTTCTAAAATTGGCTTTTCTTTGCCTTCAACAGCTTCTTTGGTAATACGAACCTTAGTCACTTCTTCCTGACTTGGAACTTCAAACATGATATCTAGCATAGTTTCTTCGATAATTGATCTCAACCCACGCGCACCTGTCTTACGTTCAATTGCTTTTTCAGCAATCGCAAGAAGAGCGTCGTCATCAAAATCCAATTCAACGCCATCATATGACATTAAGGTTTGATATTGCTTAACAAGAGCATTACGAGGTTCAGTCAGAATACGTACAAGGTCATCAGCTGTCAATTGTTCTAAAGCAGCAACAACAGGCAAGCGTCCAATAAACTCTGGGATAAGACCAAATTTTTGGATATCTTCAGAAATAATTTCTTGCATGTAAGACGCATCGTCATCGATTTTACGGCTAGTTTGCCCAAAACCAATTACTTTTTCACCCAAACGTTGTTTAACAATATCTTCAATGCCATCAAAAGCACCACCAACGATAAAAAGAATATTCTTAGTATCGATTTGAATCATTTCCTGATTAGGATGCTTACGACCACCTTGAGGTGGCACACTTGCTACAGTGCCTTCAATAATTTTAAGAAGTGCTTGTTGAACACCTTCACCTGAGACATCACGCGTAATTGATACATTCTCACCTTTTTTAGCAATCTTATCAATTTCATCGACATAAATGATGCCACGCTCAGCACGTTCAATGTTAAAATCAGCTGACTGGATCAATTTCAAGAGAATGTTTTCAACATCTTCACCTACATAACCAGCTTCAGTCAATGATGTCGCATCAGCAATTGCAAATGGGACATTGAGACTCTTAGCCAAGGTCTGAGCCAAGAAAGTTTTTCCTGAACCAGTTGGACCAATCATTAAAATGTTTGATTTTTGAATATCAACATCGTTATCATCACGACTTTCAGTGAAGCTGACACGTTTATAGTGATTGTAAACTGCTACAGCCAAAGCACGTTTAGCACGATCTTGTCCGACAACATATTCATTAAGCGTCGCAAGAAGTTCTTTAGGTTTTGGCACCTCTGCCAAATCTGATAGAACTTCCTCAGCCATTTCTTCCTTAATAATTTCTTGTGACAACGCCACACATTCATTACAGATAAACACACCGTTTCCTGCAATAATTTTTCTTACTTCGTCTTGATTTTTACCACAAAACGAGCAGTATACTTTAATATCATTCGTTCGATTACCAGCCATGGTTTCCTCTAAATTCTATTCTTTTTAAAATAATGTGCCATAAAAGGCATGAATGCTATTCACAAGATTAGTGAAGGCGTTTAGGAGTAAAAGCCAACCGAGTCCATAGCGCTTCTTGCGAAACGCCGGAATCGCAGTCAACACGCAAATAGCACAGAGAAAGGCAGTGAAAACACCAAAAATACTTCTTTGCATATCATCCTTTCTTACTTTTCAAATACAGTTACTGTGAAATCGTAGGCATTTTTATCATCTTTTTCATGAAAAGTCTGATTAACCTCATGTAAAGCTGACAAATCAATGTCTGGAAAATAGGTATCCCCTTCAAACTTTTCATGTACAGATGTTTTAATGACACCATCATAGTATTCAGCAAAGGCTTGATAGATACTTGCCCCGCCAACGATAAAGAGCGACTTTTCCTGACTATTGTACCAATCCAATGCTTCTTGCACACTGTTAACAACAATAACACCCTCAGCTTCGAAGTCATTATCTCTTGTTAAAATCAAAGTCTGACGACCAGGAAGGATTCGACGGTTCATTCCATCAAAAGTCACGCGCCCCATCAATAAAACCTGTCCCATAGTCGTTTCTTTAAAATGTTGCAACTCTTTAGGTAAGCGCCAAGGTAGTCTGTCGTTGGCTCCGATGAGATGATTGTCATCTTCAGCCCAAATAGCAATTATTTTTTTTGTCATTTTAATACTCTTGGAAATAGCAGAGCTTTTTCCTTTTGACACCAAGAAAAACCAGCTAACAGCCTGTTAGTTGTTTTACACCTTGAAATGCCTTATCCTCTCTGAAATATCACTTCTAAAGTCATTTTATCAAATTTCTACAAAAAATGCAGAGAAAAAAACATCAGATTTAGATTGCCAAATCAAATTTAAGTTGAGGTTTTACTGGATTATAGTCCACTAACTCAAAATCATCAGCTTTAATGTCGAAAAAGTTTGTACCATCAGGTACATTTAGAACTAAACGAGGTAAGCAATCTGATGGTTCACGTCTTAACAATTCTTCAGCCTGTTCAAACTGATTATCGTAGATATGAAGGTTGTTAATAAAGTAGAAGAACTTTCCAACTTTCCAGCCAAAATGTTTAGCAATCATCATTTGAAGAGCAACATATTGCATGGCATTGATATGGTGTGCAACAAGCATATCATTTGAGCGTTGTGTCAACGTCGCATCCAAGTATATTTCACCATCAACACGACGGACATCAAACATAGTTTGAAAAGCACATGGCAATAGTCCTGCAGACTCCTCAAATGCTTCATAATCCCATAGCGAGATGACATTACGTCGATTCCAAGGATTGTCTTCTAATTGTTTGAGAATCTTGTTGATGATATCATGTTTTTTAACGACAGCACCATAACGCTGCCCGATCGTACGACTATCTCCTACTTCCCAATCATTCCAGTAATGAACATTGTACTTTTCCTCAAGAACATCCAAACTATTTGATTGATCTTGATAAATCCAAAGAACTTCTTTAATTGCTGACTTAATAGCGATTGGTCGAAGTGTTGTAATTGGAAATTCTCCTTTATTCAAATCATATTCGGCAAAAGATCCTGTGATATATTTTGAATTAGCCACTGTTCCATCTTTGTATTTAGGACGGGCTTGTTCAGACCAAACGCCTTCGGTCAAAATTTTTGAAATATTTTCCTTAAAAATAATATCAGCTTTTGTCATGCTTATCCTCTTTACTAATGAAATACTTTAAAAACAGAGCCAATCACACAAACCAATTTTATTATTAATTCATTTGATACTCTACATATTTTTAAAGACCACCAAAGTATTTTACCCGAAAACATAAAAAAAAGCGAGAAAAAAAGCCGAATTTCTAAATAGAAAGCTTTTTTCTCACAACTTTATGTTCTATAATTCTAATAACCATTTTTCCATAAGGTTAATAAAGGATTTTATATCCATAATCATATCGTTAACAACATATCTCATTTTTAAATAATTCATTACTTTTCTCCTTGGTAATTGTCTTTCCTATATTCTATCAAGTAAGTTGAAATACTAACATGACATCTTTGTCATGTAAATCAGGCCAACTACTTTGATACCTGAAATAATCGTGCTTTTTGTCCAATCTTTTTGTAACTTTATGGTAAAATAGAGGTTAGGCATGATTAATATTTCATTAAAAAGAAAGGTTTATACATGAAAATCGGTATTGATAAAATAGGTTTTGCGACCTCTCAATATGTGCTTCAAATGGATGATTTGGCACAAAGTCGCGGAGCGGATCCAGAAAAATTTAGTAAAGGTCTGCTTTTAAATGCACTTAGCATTTCACCTATCACTGATGATATTATTACACTTGGCGCCTCAGCTGCTGATAGTATTTTAACTGAGGAAGACCGTGCAAGTATTGATATGGTTATTGTAGCAACTGAATCTTCAGTTGACCAAAGTAAAGCTGCTGCTGTTTATGTTCACAGTCTTCTCGGTATTCAGCCTTTTGCTCGTAGTGTTGAGATGAAAGAAGCATGTTATAGTGCAACTGCTGCACTTGATTACGCTCGACTACATGTCGATAAGCATCCAGAAGCAAAAGTGCTTGTTATCGCCTCTGATATTGCTAAATACGGTGCAGAAACACCAGGTGAGTCCACACAAGGTGCTGGTAGTATTGCTATGTTAATCACACAAAATCCACATATTCTTGAGTTAAATGATAATACACTTGCTCAAACAAGAGATATTATGGACTTCTGGCGCCCAAACTATTCAACTACACCTTATGTTAATGGCATGTATTCAACTAAACAATACTTGGATATGTTAAAAACAACTTGGCTAGAATATCAAAAACGCTTTGAAACTTCTCTCACAGATTTTGCAGCTTTCTGCTTCCACTTACCATTTCCCAAGTTAGCTTTAAAAGGTTTTAACAAGATTATGGATAAGAGTTTACCAGCAGAACTCCAAGAGAAACTTCAAGAGAACTTTGAAAACTCAATACTCTATAGTAAACAAATTGGAAACATCTACACTGGATCACTCTTTTTAGGTTTACTATCATTATTGGAAAATAGCCAAAACCTTGTAGCAGGCGATCAGATTGCTTTCTTCAGTTACGGAAGTGGGGCTGTTGCAGAAATTTTCACTGGAAAACTTGTTAAAGGTTTCCAAAATCAATTAAAAGCTAGCCGACTGAGGAAACTTAAAGAACGCATTGTCTTATCTGTAGAAGAATATGAAAAAATCTTCTTTGAAGAAGCTATATTGGATGAAGCCGGAAATGCTAACTTTGCAAACTATAAAACTGGACCTTTCGCTTTGAAAGAAATCCGTGAACACCAACGTATTTATGGGAAAGTAAATGACTAAAGTAAATTGGACAGGTTTTTCTAAGAAAAGCCCGCAAGAACGTATTGAACATCTGAAAAAGAATACACTTTTAACCAGCAATCGCTTGCAAGATTTGCAAGCTAATAAACTGCTGGGTCTTGAAACTGCCAATCAGATGGCAGAAAATGTTCTAGGAACATTCTCGCTTCCTTTTGCTACTGCTCCTGATTTTCTTATCAATGACAAAGACTACTTGGTTCCAATGGTGACTGAAGAACCATCTGTAGTAGCCGCAGCAAGTTTTGCAGCAAAGATTATCAGACGTTCTGGCGGTTTTCAAACTCATGTTCATGACCGTAAAATGATTGGTCAAGTTGCTCTCTATGATGTTCCTAATGTGAAAATGGCAGAGCAGAAGATTTTGGACAGTTCAGCTCTGCTATTATCCCAAGCTAATGAAGCTCATCCTTCTATCATCAAACGTGGAGGCGGAGCGCGTGACATTAGGGTAGAAGCAAAAGAGGAATTTCTGATTATCTATCTCACAGTCGACACACAAGAGGCTATGGGCGCTAACATGGTAAATACTATGATGGAGGCACTTGTTCCAACTTTGGAAGAATTATCTGAGGGGCAGGCTCTCATGGCTATTCTTTCTAATTATGCAACAGAAAGTCTGGTTACCTCAGAATGTTCAATTAATCTTCGTTTCCTTAGCAGAAATAAGGAGGAAGCACAAAATCTGGCCCGTAAGATGGAACTAGCTAGCCGCTTGGCACAAGTTGATGTCTATCGTGCTAGTACCCATAACAAGGGAATCTTTAATGGTATTGATGCAGTCGTCATGGCGACTGGAAATGACTGGCGTGCTATTGAAGCCGGTTGCCACGCCTATGCCAGCAGGGATGGTCAATATCGTGGTTTATCTAATTGGATTTTTGATGAAGAAGCTCAAGTTTTAAAAGGTAGCTTGACTCTTCCTATGCCTATTGCTACCAGAGGTGGATCAATTGGGCTAAATCCAACTGTTCAGATTGCACATGATTTGTTAGGTCAGCCTCAAGCGCGTGAATTGGCTGCGGTCATAGTTTCTCTTGGTTTGGCACAAAATTTTGCAGCGCTAAAAGCCCTGACATCAACTGGCATTCAAGCTGGTCATATGAAACTACAAGCCAAATCTCTTGCGCTCCTTGCTGGTGCCAGCGATTCTGAAGTCGGTCAGGTTGTTAGCCAACTTCTAGAAGCTAAGCATCTGAATCAGGAGACGGCGCAGGCCATTTTACATAAACTAAGAAATATCAAAAACTAGGTTCAATTCCCTAGTTTTTTTGTTGTTTCAAGTATTTGTTCTATAAATGACAATTTCTACTTGCTATATTTTTCAATAATGTTATAATCTAGTTATCGATACTAGATGAAAGGTTATTTGATATTTTATGCCGACGCCATATCCAAAGTGGGAAGAACTCCCTGAGATTGACTTGTATCTTGATCAAGTTCTACTCTACGTCAATCAGGTGACTAGCTCTGCTATTTCCCAAAATGACAAACTCTTAACAGCCTCTATGGTTAATAATTATGTTAAACACGGGCATTTGAGTAAACCACTAAAGAAAAAATATAATAGGAGTCAGGTAGCGCGTCTTATCGTTGTGACAGCTCTTAAAAACGTTTTTGCTATTCAAGAGATTTGCCAAACATTAGAGCTCCTTACAGCAGCAAACGGTTCTCAAGAAAGTTATGATGGATTTGTTACTTGTATGAATGACGCAGGAAATGAGCAACTCCCTGAGGTAGTTGTCTCAGCCTGTGAGACTTTAAAACTTTATTATAAAACACATGAATTAGTTGAAAAACTCGGAGGTAAGACGAATGAAAACTAGCATGACTATGAAATTAAGCAAACGATTATCTTTTGGCGAAGAGGTGGCAAACAGTGTGACTCACGCGGTTGGGGCTGCAGCAATGCTAGTACTCCTTCCTATAACCGCAATATATAGTAACCAACATTTTGGTCTTTCAGCGGCGGCTGGGATGTCAATTTTTGTTATCAGCCTCTTCCTTATGTTCCTATCATCCACTATCTATCATTCTATGCAGTATGATTCTCCCCAAAAATACGTCTTACGTATCATTGATCATAGCATGATTTATATTGCAATTGCGGGTTCCTACACACCAGTTGCATTGTCTTTAGTTGGTGGCTGGCTAGGTTATCTTATTATTCTTCTCCAGTGGGGAACAACCATCTTTGGTATTCTTTACAAGATTTTTGCCAAGAAAATCAACGAAAAATTCAGTCTTTTCCTCTATCTTTTCATGGGTTGGCTGGTAATCTTCGTTATTCCTGCTATCATCAGTAAAACTGGTGCGGCATTCTGGCTCCTCATGGTTGCAGGCGGACTATCATACAGTATCGGTGCTATCTTCTACGCGCGTAAACGCCCATATGATCACATGATTTGGCATCTCTTCATCCTTTTGGCTTCTGTCCTACAGTATATTGCTATTGTCTATTTCATGTTGTAAAATAGCAGAGCTTGAAGTTTATAAATAAAATAAAGAAAAAGTTCAAACCCTTTAGTCTTATTTGACTAATCTGAGTTTGAACTTTTTAGATTTTATAAGATACTTATCTCAATTTCTGTGATATGTTTATTTTAAGCTACAATTGCTTTAGCTACTTCTTCGACAGTCATACGTGAGAAGTATTGTGTCGTATCAATAGTTTTAAGTTTTTCAAGAACATCAGTATATTCATAGCGTGTTCCAATGAGCAATCCTTCAATGTCTTCTACGCCACGTACACCAAAGAAGTCTCCATAAATTTTGATAGTCTTGATTATTGAATTTTCAACATTAGCATAGGTTGTAATCTTTCCTGCTGGATAACGGACATCACGTTCAATTGTATATTCAGGTGCCGCTCCGTAAGTCCAATCCCAAGTGTTAAATTGTGATTCATATGACTCTTGAATTTTAGCCAAATCATTATCGGTCAAAACGTACTTAGTCATATCTGGATAAGTTTCTTTCATTTTATCCAAAATCTTATCAGAAAATTCTCCAACTGTAATCTTTTCTGGTAACTCACTCAAGATATTAGTCACACGAGCACGAACTGACTTAACCCCTTTTGATTCAATTTTATCTTTTGAAACTTTTAAGGCATTGCCAAGAACAGTCATATCAACATCAAAGAGAAGGCAGCCATGGTGCATCATGCGCCCTTTGTAGTATGCTTGAGCATTTCCACAGAATTTCTTACCGTCGATTTCAAGATCGTTTCGACCAGTAAACTCAGCCTTAACACCTAAATCAGCTAGTGTTTCAATAACAGGTTGGGAGAAGGTTTTAAAGTCAAAGGCACCTTCTTCTGATTTATTTGAAATAATTGTGTAGTTAAGGTTATTCAAATCATGGTAAACAGCACCACCACCTGACAAACGACGAACAACATGGATACCATTCGCATCAGTATATTCTTTATTGATTTCTTGAATTGTATTTTGATGCTTACCAATGATAATAGCTGGTTCATTAATCCATAGGATGAAAAGTTCATCTTCATCGACTAATTCACGAAAAGCATAAGCTTCTAAAGCAATATTGTAAGCAGGGTTATTAGATTTGTTAATGATATATTTCATAGTTGACTCCTGTAAAATGTTAGAAAACACCTTGGAAGTGCTTTCTTATATTATAACAAAATGAGTCAAATTCATGAAAGAATTTGACTTTTAATAAGATTATTTGATTACCTGGTGATAGCACTAGGCGTTAATTCCAAGGTTCTCTTTTATTGGTACCAGGCAATGTTTTCGAATTTCCATCCTTGTTTTTTTAGCTCTTCAACTTCATCTACGGAACTGGTGTAATAATGATAACCAAGTTCTTTTGAATACAATCGGTAAACGGCTTGCCCTTCAGTAGGTGCGTACCATGCTATCCCTTGGTATTCCCAACCAATAGACTCAAGTATTTCTTTTTCAGTCTTATTTGTTGTGTAGAATATCTCACCAGTGTTTGGGTTTTTAAGCTGATAGACAGCTATCACATCGAAAACCTTGTTAACTTCTGCAAAAGTAGTATAATGCGATGCTTTAAGAGATGAATCGTGAACATTAACTAACTCAAGTGTTTTAGGCCTATCAAACATCTTAGATTGAGCTTTCTTGCTTAAATAGATTAATGCCTGTAAATCAGTTTGATGCTCTGTAAGGTGTCCAACAATCATCATCTTACCATTTTGAGCTGATGTGGCAACAGTTTCCCAGATAACATTTTCTTGACTGAAAACTCCATCACTCCAGATAGCCGTCACTGTTTCTGGAAGAATAACTTGATCTAGACTTTGAACTTCTTGTTCAAGCGTAGCAATTTGTGTGATGGCCCGAACAGTAACCTCCTCAGAATATGTCACTCCTGCAAGGTTTACAGATATCCTAGCCTGCCCTGCTGATTTTCCGAAAAATTGGCCGTTATCAGAAATACTCACCACACTAGGATTGGAACTACTCCATGCGAGATCAGTAAAACTTGTTGGAATTGCCCCCGATTGAAAGCCTGAGACTAGAAGACTTCCAGTTAAAATAGCATTTGCTTCTTGTCCAACTTCAAGGGTTGAAGCACTCAGATTTAGGCTTACATCAACGGTATTACTAGCTGAAACTTCGACTGACTGTCGGAATTTTCCAGATAAATAAGTTTGCGCTTCACTCAGTTCGGATTCTGTGGCAAACTCCTGAGCAGTTGTCGTGAAGAAATGCCCAGAATCTGTATAAAAGGTCGCAATACCGACATACTGGAAATAGGGATTTATAAGTGTGATGTAATGTCCAATCTGATCCGGTGCACTACCTGTTTCTAAGTAGGTTAAAAAATCTGGTTTTTCTTCATAAAACTGTTCTGTCGCTCGATGAGTACTTGACTCAGTACGTCGAAAATTCCAAGCTAGATTCTCACCGCTTGCTTGTAAATCATTTACTGTCGTTGTAAATGTATAACTATCATTTGGTCGTGTGTGTGATTGCTTGAAGGTCGCTTCTGCCGCTCGTATTTGAGCAATTTGCTCCAAGTCATATGACCATCTAAGTGGAACATAGGTATCTACAAGGCCCTCATCAAAAGCCTCTTGTCGAATAGCATTAATCCGTGTTAATAATGCGTCAGGATCAACCGAAAGAAAGCTACCATCAATTGTAGCCATTGTCGTTGTCGCAGTTGATTCAGCAACATCTGTTTGGCGCAATGGCAGAGCTGTATCAGGAAATTCTTCACTTGTTGTTACTGGAGCCACTGGATTTAAATTATTAGAATTAGTCTGAATATCAGGAGCTGGCGCATCAAACTCGCCATCTAGACTTGCCACTGTGACAGCTTCATCTGAACTGACTGAAGTCTCTGGCGCAATATTATCTTGAATGGTTTGAGTCTCTTCAGTAGCAATGTCCTCAACAGAATTCGCCTGAGAATAGTAACTACTGCCATCTGAAAATTCACTATCAAGTGCTTCACTACTGGTTTCTATAACAGTAATAACTTCTGAAGATTCAACTTGGTCAGCAGTTACAACAAGCTGCCCAAAGGTGACACATACTCCAATAAGGGCGGAAACCAGAATACCCTTACACTTTCTCATTCCAAAAACTTGATTTCTATCCATGACATCACCTTCCACTGTTTCTCTTTATTCTATTAAATCATGATTGAAGAAATTAGACAAGGATAATCCTTAAAGCTGGCAAATAAAGTCATGACTATAACAATGCTCTTGAGCCTCAAAGTGAGATTTCAATATTCTGACACTAACTTCGCTAGCATTATTCCAAACTAGACCAATTTGATAATCTTTTAGCATAAGTAAAAAGAGCTGAGCCTTAGCTCAACTCCATTGTTTTATTTACGTTTTGGTGGGTTGTGGATAGCTTCACCAAGAACATCCATGAATGCTTCGTACATATTTTCTGAGAAGGTTGGGTGTCCGTGAATTGATTGTGCAACATCATCAACTGTCAACTCAGCTTCCATGATGGTTGATGCTTCATTGGCAAGTTCTGCAGCAGCTGGACCAATGATGTGTACACCAAGGATTTCATGGTATTTAGCATCTGCGATAACTTTAACGAAACCATGAGCTTCGTTTGAAGCGATAGCACGGCCATTTCCAGCAAAACTTGAACGACCTACCAATACATCACCATATTGTTCACGTGCCTGCTCTTCTGTCAAACCTACCATAGCAACTTCTGGGTGTGTGTAAACCGCAGCTGGAGTGAAGTCCAACTTAGCTTTACGTACGTTACCACGCATAGCATTTTCAGCAGCAACTTCTCCCATACGGTAAGCTGCGTGGGCCAGCATCTTAGTACCATTAACATCACCTGGAGCGTAAATTCCTGGGATTGATGTTTCTTGGTAAGCATTAACTTTGATACGGTTACGATCCATTTCAAGGTTAAGGTTTTCAAGTCCAGCAAGTTGTGGCACACGTCCGATAGAAAGCAGAGCTTTTTCAGCAACAACTTCTTCTCCGTTGTTAAGTTTCAAGGTCAATTGGTTATTAGCTTCAAGGATTTCTGAAACCCCAACAGATGTCTTAATAGTCATGCCCTTCTTAGAAAGGATTTTTTGAAGTTCAAGTGAGACTTCTTTATCCATACCTGGAATGATACGGTCAGCCATCTCAATAACTGTAACTGGGACACCGTATGAAGCCCATACAAGACCAAGTTCGATACCTACGACACCGCCACCCATAACAGCGAGTGATTTAGGCATTTCTTTTAGATCAAGAATATCATCAGAAGTCAAGACAAGTGGTGACTCAATACCTGGAATGTTGATACGTGATACTTTTGAACCAGTAGCAAGGATGATTGAACGTCCTTTGATGGTTTCTGAACCGATGGTAACTGTCTTGTCTGGGTTAACCGTACCAAGGCCGTTAAACATGGTTACCTTGTTAGCTTTAAGAAGACCTTTAACACCGCCTGTCAAAGTACGGACAACAGAGTTTTTGAAATCAACGGTTTTGTCCATATCGATAGCGTAGTTAGTTGAGGCAAGGTTGATACCACGACCAGCAGCAATCTTCAAACCATCAAGGATTTCAGCATTTTTAAGGTAAGTCTTTGTTGGAATACATCCAACGTTCAAACAAGTCCCACCGAATTCTGACTTTTCAACGATAGCAATTTTTCCGCCAAGCTGAGCACCACGGATTGCGGCATAGTAACCAGCAGGTCCACCACCAACAACAACGATATCATACTCGTTATCAGCAAGCGGAGCTTTATCACTGGCCGCTGGAGCTTGAGCTGCTGGGGCTGCAGGAACTTCAAGACCAGCTGCTTGCAAATCAGCAGTTGCTTGAGCTACTTCAGCTGCAGCTGGTGCAGATGTAGTATTCTCAGCTACAGCTACAACTTCACCTTCTGCACCAATATAACCAATAACTTCAGTTACAGGAACAACGTCGCCTGCAGGGCGTACAATTTTTAAAAGAACGCCTGATTCTTCAGCTTCAAGTTCCATGTTCGTTTTATCAGACATGATTTCAAGAAGAATGTCACCTTCATTGACAACATCACCTTCTTGTTTTTTCCATTCAATAATTTCGCCTTCTTGCATGTCAACGCCAAGCTTAGGCATGATAATTTCAAAAGCCATAATTAAGATACCAAGAGCGAAAAGAAAGCGACTGAAAAATAGGAAATCGTAGAAAATCCTGATTTTCTTAGCGATTTATCTTTTTTCCGAGCTTTCCGCTCGGGTTCAGTTGCAGCAAATCTCTTCTTTCTTATTCCCTTTCTTTTTTGATACGGCAAGATTCACTCACCTATCTACATTTTCTTTTTCGATACTTGTCTTATATGGTGGAGGCGTCAGCGAACTTATGATTTCATGACTAGGATTGGAGCCTTTAGTCTCCAATCCTCCCCCGACCAAGAATCATCAGTGATGATTCTTGGTTTTAACACCACTGTAACAAGCATCTAAGATGGCCAGCCTATCGGCTAGCTTTGCTTCATCGCTCTGATATTTAAGGCGATGTTTTTCGGCGACTAAGTCGCACTCCACCAGTCACCTCGGTGGGCAAAGCATTGTAAGCTATAGTTACAATGCAGGCAAATTGGGAGACTTTGACTCCAGATTTAGCAATGAAACGACACAGTCGGTTACTTGCCTGCCGGACCACCTCAGGCTGACTGGTAAATCTTCTTATCAAATCAACAATTCAAGTGGATTCTCAAGAAGGTTCTTGAGGTCTACCATGAATTTAGCTCCATTCATACCGTCAACTAGGCGGTGGTCAATTGTCAAGCTTGTTCCCATGATTGGGCGGATAACAATTTCACCATCAACAACAACTGGTGTTTGAATAGTTGCTGAAACTCCAAGAATAGCTGAGTTAGGTTGATTGATGATTGGATTGAATGATTTGGTGCCAAACATACCCAAGTTTGTGATTGAGAATGTTGATCCAGACATTTCAGCAGCCTTAAGCTTACCAGTTTGAGCTTTCTTGATGACATCTTTAGAAGCCACAACAAAATCAGACAAGCTCATCTTATCTGCACCATGCACAACTGGCACCACCAAGCCATCTTCCAAACCAACAGCGATACCAATATTAACAAACTTGTGCAATTCGATTTCTTGAGCATCATTGATAAGTGAAGCGTTCATGTAACGGTGTTCTGGTTTCATCAAAACTTTAGTTACAGCCAAGCCAATCAAATCAGTAAATGTTACCTTGAGACCAGTCTTATTCATGATTGGTTCAAGAACTTGTTTGCGAAGCGCCATAAGATTGGTCATATCGATGTCATAGTTAAGCGTAAAGGTTGGCGCAGTCAAGTAAGAATGTGTCATTCCTTTAGAGATGGCCTTACGCATTGCAGACATCTTGATAATCTCAACACCTTCTGGCAAGACAGGCGCAGATTTTTCCTCAAAAACTGGAACAGCCTCAGCAACAACCGCTGGTGCGATAAGAGCAAGAACATCTTCCTTAGTAATCTTACCTCGAGCACCCGTACCGACAACACTAGCAAGATCAATGCCTTTATCAGCAGCAATTTTAGCTGCTAGTGGAGTCGCCTTAGGCTGTGTACCCTTGAAGTTTTCAACATCTTCCTTGTGAACACGACCTTTTGCTCCACTTCCTGGCACCAAACCAAGATCAATACCAAGATTAGATGCTGCTTTACGAGCCGCTGGAGTCGCACGCACTTTACCTGAACCTTGAGGTTTGGCGCTAACTGCTGGCGCAGGACTTGCAACAGGTACTGGAGCTGGTGCTGTTTCGACAGGTACTGCTTCCACAGTCACACTTGGAGCCGCTAAATCAGCAACAACTTCACCCTCTGCACCAATATATCCAATAATTTCTGTAACTGGAACCACTTCACCCGCTTGACGCGTAATTTTCAAGAGGACACCTGAATTTTCAGCTTCGAGTTCCATATTTGTCTTATCTGACATGATTTCAAGGAGAATATCCCCTTCATTAACGACATCACCTTCGGCAACTTTCCATTCGATGATTTCGCCTTCTTGCATGTCAACACCGAGTTTCGGCATTATAATTTCGACAGCCATTCGAATTTCCTTTCATGTAATGAATCCTTCAACGCATAACAATAGGAGTGAGATTAGCCATTTGTCTATTTTTCAAACAGAAGCTAATCAACTTCCTATTGTCACTTACATTAAAAGGTATGTTCTTAGTTCCCTTTGTTAACCATCTTATAAATGGCAGCTTTGATTTTTGCAACGTCAGGCAAGATAGCTTGCTCAAGTACACGTGCATAAGGAACTGGTACATCTTCTGAAGCAAGACGTACGATAGGATGGTCAAGATAGTCAAATGCTTCACTTTCTGTAACCATCGTTGCGATTTCACCAATGAAACCACCAGTCTTGTATGCATCATTAACTAACATAAGCTTACCTGTTTTCTTAACAGAGTCAATGATAAGTTCTTTATCAAGTGGGATAAGTGTACGCGGGTCAACAACTTCAACATTGATACCGTCAGCAGCAACTTCTTCTGCTGCTTGAAGGACACGCTCCAACATACGACCGTAAGATACGATTGTCAAATCAGTTCCCTCACGTTTGATATCACCCTTACCAAGAGGAATATAGAAGTCTGGATCTTGGTTAACTTCTTCTTTCTTACCATAAAGAGCTTTTGGCTCCATGAAGATAACGATATTATTATCTTGGATTGAAGATTTTAGTAGCCCCTTAGCATCATTTGCGTTACCTGGTGCAACCACCTTGATGCCTGGAATATGTGTTAACCAAGCTTCAAGTGATTGTGAGTGCTGTGCTGCAGAACCGATACCAGAACCTGAAGCAACACGGAAAGTTGCAGGTGTTTTAAGTCCTCCACCAAACATGTAGTTGTTTTTAGCACCATTGTTAACAATAGCATCCAAAGCGATAGTGATAAAGTCCATGAAGGTCACATCAACGATTGGACGAAGACCAGTGATAGCAGAGCCAATCGCTGCACCAGCAATAGCAGCTTCTGAGATTGGTGTATCTTTAACACGTTTTGGTCCAAATTCCTCAATCATACCAACAGATGTTCCGAAGTCTCCTCCGTAAACACCAACGTCTTCTCCCATCAAGTAGATGTTTTCATCTTTGCGCATTTCCTCGCTCATAGCAAGGTTGATGGCTTCACGCAAGGCCATTAATTTAGTTTCTGACATTCTATTTTCTCCGAAATTTTTTCAATTTTGAAATTTTCTTTTTGATAGTTTCTTTTAATTGCAGGGTTGAAAGCAGTCGACTTAGTTGATTTAATGCTTATTTTTTAGACAAAGTCTCAAAAAGCCTGGACACAAACTTCTCACTTTGCTTGCTTTTACCACAGTGAAAACTGCCATTACAGCTCACTAAGTTTTCTTCATAATACATTTAATCGATAATCGTCGGCTTATGAACACCAGCCACCACTATGGTCAATCTATCCCTAGCTCTGATATAGTTAGAGGCAAAAGGACAGACCTTCAGTTTTCCTTTAAACCAAGAAACCGCTGGCGAACTGGTAAAGAAAACATTATTTAGTCTACCCAGATATCTTCAAAGGCTACTGACAGCTCTGGATCAGGACTGTTTTGTGCAAATTCGTAAGCATCATCAACTTCTTTAACAACTTGTGCGCGGATTGCATCTAGTTCTTCTGCGCTAGCAATTTTCTCAGAAGTCAAATAATCACGGTACTTAACAATTGGATCTTTTTCTTTCCAAGCATCAACTTCTTCTTTGGTACGGTATTTACCAGCGTCAGCAGTTGAATGTCCGAACCAACGGTATGATTCAACTTCGACGATAGCTGGACCATTTCCTCCACGAACATGCTCAACAGCTTTGCCCATTGTTTCATAAACGGCAAGAACGTCATTTCCATCTTCACAATAGAAACCTGGAATGCCGTAAGCTTCAGCACGAGTATAAAGGTGTGGTGTATTTGTTGCATTCTCAATACTCATTGAGATTCCGTAACGGTTGTTAATGATAAAGAAAATAACTGGTAATTTCCAAGTTGCTGCCATATTGACAGATTCATGGAATGAGCCTTCATTGGTTGCTCCGTCTCCAGAAAAGGCAACAACAATATTACCTGTTTCCTTATATTGTTGCGTCAATGCCGCACCGACCGCAAGTGCATAACCACCACCAACGATACCATTAGTTCCGTAGTTACCTTTTTCAAAATCAGCCAAGTGCATTGAACCACCGCGTCCTTTTGAAACTCCAGTTACTTTACCAGCAAGTTCAGCCATCATTTTGTTCAAATCCATATCTTGAGCAATAGATTGACCGTGCCCACGGTGATTAGAGAAGAAAATGTCATCGTAAGTTAAGTGCTGCACCGCACCAACATTGGCTGCCTCTTCTCCAACAGAGAAGTGAGTCATCCCTTGTACGAAACCACGACGAACAAGTTTATTAATACGCATATCGAATTCACGAATACGTTCCATTTTTAAAAACATTTCTAAATGTTGTTCTTTTGACAAAGTAACCATACGGTCCTCCAAAAATCTTATTTACGAGTCTATTTTATAATTAAAATTCACAATGTGCAAATAATTGAACCGCTTTCTTTCTGCGGTATAACAGTGTTTCACTGTACTATAAAATAATATTTTCACAAAGTATGTGTCTTCTAATCATTTATACCACATAAAATAAGCCATTTTTAAATTCCATACTTGTAAGTCATTTTAATCAAAAAATCAGCCCCGAAGAGCTGATTATATAAGATTATTCTTTGGCACCAAGTGCTGCCATCGTAATGTAGTTGTACGGTTTGTTAAAGTGTGGCAAGAAGAAAATATCTGTTAACGCCAATTTTTCAATCGTAACGCCTTCTTGAATTGCCAATGAGAACATGTGAATACCCATTGAGATATCCTCACGTGCTGCCATCTGTGCACCAAGGATACGACGAGAGTCTTTATCGTAGACAATCTTAATTGTTACTGGGAAGTTGCCATGTTCCATAAATTCTGGTTTTTGATTATCAGTATATTCTGTTACTGCTGCATTGAAACCATTACGCTTAGCTTTTTCAAGTGTCAAACCAGTCGAAACCATGTGCAAACCATAGATAGAGATACCGTTTGATCCTTGTACGCCAATACCTTCAAGATCCGTACCACAAGCATTGTGAGCTGCTACAATACCAGTTCGAACTGCATTTGATGCAAGTGCGATGTAGTTTGTATCACGTGTTGCATTATCATAAATTGTCGCACAGTCACCGATAGCATAGACTCCAGGGACGGATGTTTCTTGATGTTTGTTGACAAGAAAGGCACCGTTACGGAACAATTCTACCTTGTCGCCAGCAAGCCCAGTGTTAGGACGGAAACCGACCGCCAAAATTACCATGTCAACATCATATTCATTCTTGTCAGTAATAATTTTTTCAACTTTGCCATCTCCGGCAACTTCTTTAACTGTTTCACCAAAGGCAAGTTTAATACCATGATCTTCCATATTTTTAGCCATTTTGTCTGTCAAATCGCGATCATAGTAACCAGCCAAACAAGTATCAACAACGTCAATAAGAACAACTTCTTTACCTTTACGTTGGAAGGCTTCAGCAAGTTCTACCCCAATATAACCAGCACCAACTACTGCTACACGTTTAATATCTTCATCTTTGAGTTTTTCAATAACATCAGCAGCATTTTGATACAATTTTACAAATTGAAGGTTTTTAAGAGTTGCTTCAAATTCAAGGGAACCTTCTTTAATCTCAGCTCCTTTAATTGGTGGTAAAATTGGTTGAGAACCTGTCGCAAAAATCAATTTATCATATGATTCAACATGCTCTTTTCCATCAACAAGAGCTGTTACAGTTTTAGCATCATAGTCGACTGCTTTAACGGGTGAATTCATATAAATTGTTGCACCCATGCTTTCCAATTCTTCTTTATTTGAATAGAAAAGTCCATCACCAGAAGAAATTTGCTCACCAATCCAAAGAGCCATCCCACATCCTAGGAAAGAAATATTTGAGTTTTGGTCAAAGACAACAATTTCATTGGCATCACCATAATTTGACAACATAGTTTTGATGCAGGCAGTACCTGCGTGGTTAGCACCAACTACAACGATTTTTGACATAGGAATAATCCCCTTTTCAGAAATATATTTGTTTTACAGAACTAATATAACATAGCTTTAAACCGCTTACAAGAAATATGCTCATAGATTCACAATTATTTTTAAATTTTCAAGACAAAAAACAGCAAACTCAGTTGCTGTTTCTTGAAACTTATTTAGTTTTAATATAGTTAACACCGTCTGCTTTAGGAGCAACTGCTTTACCAAAGAAAGCTGCCAAAGCAATTACAGTGATTAAGTAAGGTGCCATTTGGAGATAAACAGCTGGAACATTTTGGAGTCCTGGGAGCTGACTTCCAATAACTGCCAAACTCTGTGAAAGTCCAAAGAATAGACTTGCTAACATCGCACCAAGTGGATTCCACTTACCGAAAATAACGGCAGCGAGAGCGATAAATCCTGAACCAACGATGGTCGTTGCTGAGAAGTTGATATTAACTGATTGAGCACTTACTGCTCCCCCGATTCCACCTAGGAAACCAGCAATCATAACCCCAGCAAAGCGCATTTTATAAACATTGATACCAAGAGTATCTGCAGCTTGTGGGTGTTCACCTACAGAACGCAAACGAAGACCAAAGCGAGTTTTATAAAGAACGAACCATGCAACAAAGGCAGTGGCAATCGCTACATAACCCATTAAACTTGTATTCTTGAAGAAAAGATCTCCGATTACTGGAATTTTTGATAATCCAGGGAAAGAGAACTTCCCAAAAGATTGACGGATTGAATCTGTCTGACCTTTACCATAGATAACTTTAACCAAGAAAACTGAGAAAGCAGGAGCTAATAGATTTAAAACGGTCCCGGATACGACGTGGTCAGCTCGGAAAATAACAGTTGCTGTCGCGTGAATAAGTTGGAATAGAATACCAACAAGACCACCTACCAAGACAGCTACAAGAGGAGTCATTTTACCCAACTGCTCTGCAAATTCAATATTAAAGACAACACCAGCAAAGGCTCCGATTACCATTGTACCTTCGAGTCCGACGTTAACAATACCAGCACGTTCAGAGAAAACTCCTCCAAGGCTAGTAAAAATCAATGGCGCTGAATAAATTAGCATTTGCGAAATAAGTAAAGCTAATAAGTTCAAACTCATCTTATTTGCCTCCTTTCGCAAAACGTTTTGATTTCAGTAATTGTTCAAAAATGTATTTTACACCAATGAAGAAGATAATTGATGCTGTAACAACGTTAACCAATTCTGGTGGAATTTGGGCACGAACCATACCAGATGATCCAACCTGCAGGGCTCCAAATAGAAATGCAGCAAATGGAATACCAAGTGGTGAGTTAGAAGCTAAGAGTGCTACTGACATACCGTTAAAACCGATATCCAAATTAGAAGATTGAATATAAACATTTTGGAATGTTCCCAAACCTTGTACTGCTCCACCAAGTCCAGCAAGCGCACCTGAAATTACCATTGACAAAACAATTGTACGTTTAGTACTCATACCTGCATAATCTGCTGCAGTTGGATTAAGACCAGCTGCACGAATTTCAAATCCAAGTGTTGTTTTAGCAAACAAGAACCAGATTACAAATACTGCAATAAGAGCAAAGAAGATACCAATGTTCATACGAGAATTGTCTGTCAATGCACGTAACCACTCTGTCTGATAAGAGGCATTGGCTGAAACGTTGATACTTGAGTCAGTATTTTTCATCAATTCATCAGCAAAAACATCTCGGATAATATGATTTGAGAAATAAAGCAGAATATAATTCATCATGATTGTTACGATAACTTCACTTGTACCAAGAAAAGCACGTAAGAAACCAGGAATAGCTCCTGCAATACCTCCTGCAAGCATTGCAACGATAACTGTACCTAAAATCAGAATTGGTCTCGGCATATCAGGGTTAGCAAGTGCAAACCAACCTGCAAATACCCAGCCTACTAATGCCTGACCAGATAGCCCGACATTAAAGAAACCAGCTCGGCTTGCAACGGCAAATCCAAGTGCTGTGAAAACTAAAGGTGCAACAGCACGGAAGATTTCACCAATATTTTTTACAGAACCAAAAGCTGTATAGAAGAGTTCTTCATAACCCCAGATAGGGTCATAACCAAAAACTAACATAACGACTGCCCCAAGTAGCAAGCCTGACAAGACTGCCATTAAGGGAATCAGGATACTTTCATATTTTTTTAGCATGTTGATTTCCTTTCTTACTTGAGATGGCCACCAGCCATGAGCATACCAAGTTCTTGCTTGGTTGTCTCAGCAGGTAATACAATACCGTGGATGCTACCATCATGGATAACAGCAATGCGATCTGAAACATCAAGAATTTCATCCAATTCGAAGCTGACAACAAGGACAGCTTTGCCTTTATCACGCTCTGCAATCAAGCGTTTTCGGATGTATTCAATAGCTCCAACATCAAGTCCACGAGTCGGTTGGCTAACAATCAATAAGTCAGGATCTCGATCAATTTCACGAGCAATTACTGCTTTCTGCTGGTTCCCCCCAGAAAGAGATTTACCAGGAATCAACTCTCCAGCACCACGGACATCAAATTCTTCCATTAACTGACGAGCTTTTTCATTAATCTTAGAGTAGTTTAGAATACCATTTTTAGAAATTGGCTCTTTGTAATATGTTTGAAGTGCAAAGTTTTCAGCAACTGTCATATCCAAAATCATACCATCGCGATGACGGTCTTCAGGGACATGTCCTACACTAAGTTCTGTAATTTTTCGTGGTGAGTAATGAGTAACATCTACGCCTTTAATGGTGATTTTACCAGATTTGGCTCTTCGAAGACCAGTGATAGCTTGAATAAGTTCACTTTGTCCATTACCATCAATACCAGCAATACCAACAATCTCGCCTGCACGAACATCTAATGATAGATTTTTAACAGCAGGGATGCCACGGTTTTCATTGACAACGAGGTTTTCGATCGATAAGACAACTTCTTTTGGATTTGGAGCAATCTTCTCAGTTTTAAATGAAACAGAACGTCCTACCATCCATTCAGCCAAGTCATCATTAGTTGCTCCAGCAACGTCAACAGTTTCAATTGATTTCCCACGACGGATAACTGTCACTCGATCAGCAACCGCACGAATTTCATCAAGTTTGTGTGTAATGAGAACGATTGATTTCCCTTCAGCAACCAATACCTTCATAATTTTGAGAAGCTCAGCAATTTCATCAGGTGTTAAAACAGCAGTCGGTTCATCAAAAATAAGTAGGTCAGCACCACGATATAGAGTCTTCAAAATTTCTACACGTTGTTGAGCACCAACTGAAATATCAGCAACTTTAGCGGTTGGATCAACTTCAAGACCATATTTTTTAGAAAGTGCTGTAATTTCTGCAGTAGCTTTTTTCAAATCAATCATGCCTGCTGCATTGGTTGTTTCGCTACCAAGAATGATATTTTCAGTAACAGTAAAAGCATCCACCAACATAAAGTGCTGGTGCACCATACCGATACCAAGTTGTGCGGCTTTTGAAGGTGATTCAATGGTCACTGATTGACCATTAATTACAATTTCACCACTTGTCGGCTCTAGAAGTCCTGCCAGCATGTTCATTAGGGTTGATTTCCCAGCACCGTTCTCTCCGAGAAGGGCATGAATTTCACCTTTTTTGACATTTAAATTGATATGGTCGTTTGCAACAAACTCACCAAATCGCTTTGTTATGTCTCGCATCTCGATGACATAATCGTGTGTCATAGTCTATTCCTTTCAAAACTGTCATTTTTTGTCAGTAAAACCTACCAACTCTTTGATAGGCTTTACTGAGAGAAAATCTCCCAGTCTCCCAAAAAAGGGCGACCGATGTTAGTCGCCTTTTTCGGATTTTGTTATTTCTTAAGGTTTTTCTGGAATTTCAACTGAACCATCAAGAATTGCTGCTTTAGCATCAGCAACTGCTTTAGAAGCATCTTCAGAAAGGTTAGTTTCAGCCAAGTCTACACCACCATCAGTAAGTGCATAGCGTACAGTTTCTCCACCAGGGAATTTGCCATCAACTGTTTTTTCAGTGATGTCTTTAACTGCAGCACCAACTTCTTTCAATGTAGAAGCCAATACAAAGTTAGATTCTTTACCATCTTTAGATGTGTAAGCACCTTCAGCTGATTGGTCACGGTCAACACCGATTACCCAAACTTTATCAGCTTCATTGCGAGTTTCATTTTCAGCTTTTGCTGCTGCAAATACACCGTTACCAGTACCACCAGAAGCGTGGAAAATGATATCAGCACCAGCTGCGTATTGTGCTGCTGCAATTGTTTGTCCTTTAGCTGCGTCACCAAATGAACCAGCATATTGAACGTCAATCTTGATTGACTCATCAACAGATTTAACACCTGCTACAAAACCAGCTTCAAAGCGGTCGATAGTTGCAGAGTTCATACCACCGATAAATCCAACTTGTTTAGTTTTTGTTGATTTTGCTGCTGCAACACCTGCAAGGTATGATGCTTCATGGTCTGCAAACAAAACGCTAACTACGTTGTCTTCACCTTCAACAACATCATCAACGATTGCGTAGTTTACATCAGCATTGTTTGGAGCAACTTCTTTGATTGAAGATTGCAAGGCAAAACCGATACCGAAGATAAGGTTGTATCCACCTGAAACAGCAGAATCAAGGTTTGTTACGTAATCTGATTCAGATGCTGATTGGAAGTAATCAAAACCATTACCTTTTGAAAGACCAGCTTCTTCACCCCATGCTTGAAGACCTTCCCAAGCAGATTGGTTGAACGAACGGTCATCAACACCACCGATGTCAGTAACGATTGCAGCTTTTACACTTGATTCAGCACCATTAGATGCAGCATCTTTTTTTGATGTACGGCTTCCACATGCAGCAAGTGATAGAGCAGCGATCGTAGCTAGACCTAGACCAACAATTTTCTTGTTCATAAAGATGAACCCTCCTAAAAAACTTTTGTGCAACTCTGTTGCAAATATTTTATTAAGCCAAATGGCTACAATAACAATGGGATAAAAAGATACAGATTTCTCTATGTGATTAAATTATTTTAAATCTGTAAATGAATAAGGAAGTAATTCCTCGACCGTCATCACGACTGTCGCACCACTTTTAGCAATCAAAGTTACTGGTAAAGTTGGTTCAAAAAATTCTGCCATTACCTGACGACAGGCGCCGCATGGCGAAATAGGATCTTCAGTTGTACCGTAGACAGCAAGCTCTGCAAATTCAGTGTGACCTTCTGAAACAGCTTTAAAAATAGCTGTTCTTTCTCCACAATTAGTCAGACCAAAACTTGCATTCTCAATGTTGCAACCTGTAAAGATTTGACCATCTTTTGTTTTAAGCGCAGCACCAACTGGAAAATGTGAATAAGGTACATAAGCTTTCTGACTTGCCTCGATTGCTAGGTCAACAAGATTAGTATCCACCATTTGAAACTTCTCCTGAAACGATTGCAACACCTGCAGATGTCCCAATTCGAGTTGCTCCGGCATCAATAAAGTTTTGTGCATCTGCAAGAGAGCGTGCTCCTCCAGAGGCTTTAACGCCAATATCAGGACCAACTGTCTGACGCATCAATGCTACATCTTCAACAGTGGCACCATGAAGTGAAAATCCAGTTGATGTTTTTACATAGTCTGCACCAGCTGCAACAGACAATTGGCAAGCTTTAACTTTTTCTTGATCTGTTAAGAGGCAAGCTTCAATAATGACTTTAACGAGCTTGTCACCACTTGCTTCAACAACAGCACGAATGTCATCTTCAACAAGCTGATAATTTCCAGATTTCAAAGCCCCAATGTTAAGGACCATATCAATCTCATCTGCTCCATTTGCAATAGCATCTTTTGTTTCGAATGCTTTCACAGCACTTGTGTTTGCCCCAAGAGGGAAACCAATTACTGTACAAACATTAACAGTTGTATCTTTAAGTGCCTGAGCAGAGTGTGCTACCCAAGTCGGATTAACACAAACGCTCGCAAAATCATATTCAATCGCTTCTGAAATAAGTTTATCAATTTGCTCTTGAGTACTTTCTGGTTTTAATAAGGTATGATCGATGTATTTATTAATCATCTTCTCATATCCTCCTCTCTAAGAAATGACTTTAATAATTTCTTTAGGTAAAAGTTGTACTCTACCTATTTTAACATTTTTTTGGAATTCTGTAAGCAGTTTTTTATCTAAAATTTCCTGTGAATACACTTTCGCAATGGTTTCACCCGACTCAACTGCTTCACCTACTTTTTTCTCAAAAACGATGCCTGTTTCATAGTCCAGAGCATCAGTTTTGACTGCACGACCTGCGCCAAGTCTCATGGCAAAAAGTCCAAATTCCAAAGCAGGCAATGCTTCAATGTAACCTGATTCTTCAGCTTTAATTTCGGTGACTACTTTTGCAGTTGATGGTCTATAGAGATCTTGTAAATCACCACCTTGTGCCGCTACTAGTGCTTCAAATTTTTCCAATGCTTTGCCATTAACAAGATGTTCATGAATCTCTTCAAGAGTTTTTTCAACACCAGCCAATTCAAGCATCAACTGAGCCAATTCACAAATAAAATGAGTAACATCTTCGCGACCTTGACCTTTCATAATTTGAATAGCTTCTAGTACCTCTAATCGGTTACCAATAGCTTGACCCAGAGGCTGACTCATATCAGTAATGACTGCAATTGTCTTACGACCAACTTCCTTACCTAATGCCACCATAGTCTCTGATAATTTTTCGGCATCTTCAATGGTCTTCATAAAAGCACCATCGCCAACAGTAACATCAAGAAGTATACTGTCCGCCCCTGCCGCAATTTTCTTACTCATTACCGAACTAGCAATCAAAGGGATAATATCTACTGTAGCTGTAACGTCACGTAAAGCGTAGAGCATCTTATCTGCTTTAACAAGGTTATCTGATTGACCAATTAATGACACACCAATCTCTTGAACCTGTTTAATAAAGTCTTCCTGACTTCTTTCAATTTGATAGCCTTTAATTGATTCTAGTTTATCTAAAGTTCCACCAGTATGACCCAGACCACGTCCGCTCATTTTTGCTACTGGTACACCAAAACTAGCTACTAGAGGTGCCAAAATCAAAGTAACCTTATCTCCTACTCCTCCAGTAGAATGTTTGTCTGTTTTAATACCTGCGATTGCTGAGAGATCTATAACTTCTCCAGTAGCAACCATAGCCATTGTTAAGTCGCGCGTTTCGCGCATGCTCATTCCTTTAAAGTAGACAGCCATTGCAAAAGCAGACATTTGATAGTCAGGCACTGTACCATCAACATAACCCTCAATCAACCATTGGATTTCTTGAGTACTTAATTCTTCACCATCTCGTTTTTTTTGTATTAAATCAACTGTTCTCATCATTAATACCAAATCCGTATATCATGTCGTTAGATATAATGATCAAATGAAACAACTTAGTTTCACTATCAGGTCTTACATTGTTAACATCATTTAACTTCCCTGTATGATGTCAAATACAGCGACACTCTACGACGGATTTTATTCCTCTCTAACACTCTGTAAAATATAATACCCTTTGTCTTTTTTCAGAGTTTGGCAATTTCCAAAAACTTCTTCCATTTTTGCTTTGGCGCTTGGTGCACCTTGTTTTTTCTGGATAACAATGGTCAAATCGCCACCGCTTTCCAAATAGTTGATGCTCTCTTCAATAATAGCATGAACAACTTGTTTACCCGCTCGTATTGGCGGATTACTGATAACATGATTAAATTTTCCTTCGACTTGGTCGTAAATATTTGATTGAAAAATGTCGACATCCACATTATTGCGTTGAGCATTTTGTTTTGCTAAATCTATTGCACGATTGTTGATATCAACCATTGTAGCCTTAATTCCTTGAACTTTTGAAAGTGAAATTCCTAATGGTCCATAACCACAACCGAGATCAAGAACAGTCTCACCTTTCTCGAACTCAAGAGAATTTAGCAATACTTGACTTCCAAAGTCAATCATTTTCTTTGAAAAAACTCCAGAATCTGTTAGAAAACGGAATTTTTCACCTAAAAGTGTCACATTTAATTCGTGTATATCGTGATCACTATCAGGATTTTCTGCGTAATACATTTTTGTCATGAATTCTCCTATCCTTTTTAGGATGCTTTATCATTCTAACACAGTTTAAAGCGGTTTACAAGTTGCATTTATGGCTACTTCCTATGCTATTGTTCGTAAATTCCGAACCTTAGATCTTTTAAATTTGAAACGGCTTGTTTGGAATTTTCTGATTGTTCGATGTTTCAAATTATTTAATAGAACTAAACAAAAAATTGTTACTAAAAAAAATCTACACTTTCTTTTGAAAATGCTATAATAGAACCATTAGCCCTAAATAGGAGTGTCTCGGATGGCAAATGAATTTATCAATTTCGACAAAATCTCTCGCAAATCTTGGCAAGAGCTTCACCAAAAAACAAAACCCCTTCTAACTGAAAAAGAATTGGAATCTATCAAAAGTCTGAATGATAACATCAATATACAAGATGTTGTAGATGTATACCTACCCCTTATTAGCCTAATTCAAATCTACAAAAAAAATCAAGAGAATCTTTCTTTTTCAAAAAGTATCTTTTTAAAAAAAGATGTTACTATTCGTCCATTTATTATAGGGATTTCAGGTTCTGTTGCAGTAGGAAAATCAACCACAAGTCGATTGTTACAGCTACTTCTATCTCGGACATTTAAAAATAGTAAAGTAGAGATGGTTACTACGGACGGTTTCCTTTACCCTAATGAGATACTTATTGAGCGTACTCTATTGGATAAAAAAGGTTTTCCAGAGTCTTATGATATGGAACTTCTTTTGAATTTCCTAGATAGTATAAAAAATGGAGACTCCGCTGAAATTCCTGTATACTCTCACGAGATTTATGACATTATACCTGACCACAGACAAGTTATTCAGTCACCTGATTTCTTGATTTTAGAGGGGATTAATGTTTTTCAAAACCAACAAAACAATCGACTTTATATGAGCGACTATTTTGACTTCTCGATATACATTGATGCAGACAATAAGCACATCGAGTCTTGGTATTTAGAACGTTTCGAGAGCTTACTGGAATTAGCAAAATCAGATCCAAATAACTATTACAATCGCTTCACTAAGATGTCACGTGAAGAAGCTCTGCTATTTGCAAAAAACATCTGGGAAACAATTAATTTAGTAAATCTTGAGAAGTACATCGAGCCTACTAGAAATCGGGCTGAATTGATTCTTCATAAGTCAAAAAATCACAAAATTGATGAAATTTACCTGAAAAAGTGATTAAGGCTTGCCAAAATAGAATAAATTCTATATAATGATATAGTTAGATTAATTTGGAGGTGAAAACATTGGCAAATATTAAATCAGCTATCAAACGCGCTGAGCTTAACGTTAAACAAAACGAAAAAAATTCAGCACAAAAATCAGCTATGCGTACTGCTATCAAAGCATTTGAAGCTAACCCAACTGAAGAGCTTTTCCGCGCTGCTTCTTCAAGCATCGATAAAGCCGAAACTAAAGGTTTGATTCATAAAAATAAAGCTAGCCGCGATAAAGCACGTCTTGCTGCTAAATTGGCTAACTAATATCCAATGAAAACTCCAATCGGAGTTTTTTCTTTTTAACCAAAGAAACGCTAGTCATCTTTTTTTGACTAGCGTTTTTATGTGTACAACTATCTTTGTTTATCGTTTAATATTACTTCAAAGACGGTACCGCTTGGTTGGTTGTCTTTTACTTGTATTGTTCCTTTTAAAGCTTTAACTATTTGCTTTGCAAGCGACAATCCCAGTCCGAAACCTCCTGTTTGTCGAGTTCGCGCTTTATCGACACGGTAGAAACGATCGAAGATCCTCTTCTTATCTTCATCTTTGATACCACAGCCGTTGTCTGCAACTTGAATAATCAGACGCTTATCCATTGTAGTAACTGACATATCAACTTTCCCATCTTCGCCCGTATATTTTATAGCATTATCAAAAAGAATTGTCAGCAATTGTTTTAATAAAGTCTTATCAGATTTAATAGCATGTGATACCTTATTAGCCCCAATAAAGATTTTATTATTCTCTTCAGCAATCACTTGATAATTTTCAAAAATATCATCAAAAAACGATGGCTCTATTACTTCAACATTCGGCTCAAGTCCATCATCGCGTCTAGCTAGATTGAGAAGATTGGTGGTCAAAAGACGCATATTCCTAACTTCTTCTAAACTTGCTGCAATGCTCTCGCTATTATCCAAAATCGTTGAGTCAGGCTTTCTAAACAAACTTTCGAGACGGTTTTGTAGAACCGTTAAAGGAGTTCTCAATTCATGACTTGCATTTTCTACAAATGATTTTTGTTTTTCATAGCTTTCCAAAATCGGTTTTCTAGACCATTTAGCTAAGTAGACACTAGCAAACATTGAAATCAACCAGAATACTGCCATAACAGAAATCGTTATTGTAACAAAGCGTTCATTGGCTTCATCAAGTTGTCTGACATTAACCAAAAAGGTAGCATAACGCACTTCTGGGTATTTAGAACTATTTACTGGGATAGTTACTAAGTGGAATTTCTCTTTTTGTCCAAAGCTGGTTTCAAGTGATTTTTCAACAATCTCTTTGAGTTTTTTTGTATCTAACGAGACATTACTAAATTGAGTAAAAGCATCAACAGTATTTAAGATCGATCCGTCTTCATCATATAAAAGAACAGAGATATTACTGATTTTATCATTAGATTTTTTACTTGGCTCGAACTTAAAAATGACTTCACTTCCATCTGTTTGAATAGAAAAACTTCTAGCTAGAGTCATTTCGACATATTGATCATAGTTTTCTACTGCATCCTGAAGACGGGTATCAACTGATGAATAGACACCATAGCGCATGATTTGCAGAATAATCGTGGTCATGACAATGAAAATGCCTGAAAAAACTGCAAAGAAATGAAAGAAATGAGTAAAAGTTTCTGAAGATAGTTTCCTTTTAATCTTATTCAGCATTTTTTAGAATATACCCTACACTGCGCAATGTTTGTAAATTGCTTGCAAAACTAGTCCCTTTAAGTTTTTTGCGAATTTTTGACACGTAAACTTCAACTACTGATATTGTTGTGTCGCTATCAAATCCCCAAATACGATCGAAAATTTGAGTTTTAGGTAGAATTACATTTTGATTTTGCAAGAAATAAATAAGCAAATCAAATTCTTTCCCTAAGAGTTCCACTTCTTGACCATTTACAGCGGTCGTATTCGTAGTCAGATCAACTGAAAGATCACCGAAAGTTAACATATTATCGTTAAATTTACCTGAGCGCTTTAGGAGTGCCTGAATTCTCATTTTAAGTTCTTCGAGATAAAATGGCTTAGTCAGATAGTCATCTGCACCAAGTTCAAATCCATGTCCTTTATCATCTAAGCCTTCCTTAGCTGTCATAATGAGAACAGGTGTAGCTACGCCCTTAGCACGCAGTTCTCTAAGCACCTCAAAACCATTTTTTTCTGGCAACATCAAGTCAAGCAGGATGATATCGTAAACACCACTCTCCGCTTCATAAAGACCTTCTTCTCCATCAAAAACTTGCATCACATCAGCAAAATCATCCAAAAAATCAAAGACTGAATTGGATAAACTTAAATCATCTTCTACTAACAATATTTTTATCATATCAACACTCCTCTGTCTATTATAACACGACTTCCACAAAACCCAAGTAATGGAAATGTCAATTCATTACATTATAGTATAAGTCAACACTCTTAATTTTTCCTGAAAGCTTAAAAATTATTTGACTATCAAAACATCGAATATATCAATCAAAAAAAGAAGTTGATTTCTCAACCTCTTCTATTACTTATTTTGTCGCAAGTAGCGCTGTTTCAACAGCTTCCTTATCTTTTTCGATCAATTCAACACGAGCTGTGATTTCATTGATACCCATTGTGATATTACGGCTAATAGCCATATCCTCCAATTGTGGTTCAAAGAAAGCTTTAAATTCTGCCAATCTCTCAGCTGTCTTAAAGACATTTGAAGGGTAGATAACAAACTTATCAAAGCTCATATCTCCACCAAGAGCTGATTTAATCCATGACCAGTTCTCACGCGCCCAAGTCCAGAAGGCTCCCTGAGCAAAGTCTTGATTCAAGAATGGTAAATACCAACTCATGGCCAAATCCTGTGGCTTCACAAGGTCTTTGTTCTTCAATTCAGATAAAATACGTGCTACTGTTTTCTCAGATTTTGTATTAGCCAGTGCTTGAGCTAATTGACGACGGAAAGTACCATCATTGGTTTTGACATATGTTGTCAAATAAAGTTCAACTAAATCTTCAGTTTCAGCATGTTTAATTTGATTTGATAAAACTAACAAACGAATTGAGGCAGGGATTGACTCAATGTCATCTGCATGTTTTTGGAAAATGGCTGACGCTGTTTCAATGGCTTGAGCATTGTCAGCATAAAGCATGGCGCTAAGTGTAATCTGGCGAACCATTTCATCTTCATCTGCTTCCCCTACTTTTGGTTCAAAACCAAGACGTTCAAAATTCTTAACAAAGATTGATTCCACCATTGATTTGAAGGCTGCTTCTGCCTCACTTCCTTCATTTACAAAGCGTTTAAGACCAGTGGTAACTTGACTAATTGCCGCTGTAACAAGGTATGATGTTTCATCTGTCAAACCTGAAATAACAGAGATAAGATCTGCATATGAAATCTCACCACTTTCTGCCAAGAGGCGACGCTCTTGAATAACCTGCAATTTAGCTGTTGCATCAAGCGTAGACCATTTTTCCAAAACAGAATCCAGTAGTTGCCCTTGGTAATTTGTAATGTAATGCGCTGTATTTTCAGTGTTAAAGCGAAGAGCTTTGCCATCATTTTGTGCAAGGAGAGCATCAAAATTAGGAATCACTAACTCAGAACCAGTCATTGTATCTGGAAGTCCTGTCCAAGTAGCATTCAAAGGCAATGGCCAAAGACGACCTTGCTCTTGCGCTTGACCAATGAAGAATTGTTTTTGACTAAGAATGAGTTTATCACCTTCAACTCTAGCAGACAAGACTGGATAACCAGGTTGTTCCAACCACGCATCCATGAAGCCGGCAACATCCTTTCCTGAAGCTTCACTTAAAGCGTTCCAAAGATCACGACCGATTGTGTTCCCATATTGGTGACGTTCAAAGTAAATTTTGAGACCCGCTCTGAAATCATCATCACCCAACCAACGACGGAGCATATGCATGAGACGGCTTCCTTTGGCATAGACAATAGCTGGATCAAAAAGTGTGTTGATTTCATCTGGATGATGAACTTCAACATGGACAGATTGAACCCCATCAGTTGCATCACGTTTAAGTGCCAGCGGAGCTCCTCCAGTTTGGAAATCTTCAAAGATATTCCAGCTTGGTTCAATAGCATCAATAGCTACATATTCCATCATATTGGCAAAAGATTCATTCAACCAAAGATCATCCCACCATTTCATAGTTACCAAGTTACCGAACCATTGGTGAGCAATTTCATGAGCAATAACAAGTGCAACTTGCTGACGACTTGCTACTGTAGAGTTTTCATCTACCAATAAGTAGACCTCACGATAGGTTACGAGTCCCCAGTTTTCCATAGCTCCAGAAGAAAAATCAGGTAGGGCAATATGAAGTGATTGTGGAATTGGATAGTTGACACCAAAGTAATCCTCATAAAATTCAATAACGCGTACAGCGATGTCTAATGAGAAATCCAAGGCTTGTGGCTTATGAGCTTTAGTTGCATATGAGCCAACAAGAGTACCATTTTTCGTGTGGGCTGTTTTTCCTTGAATATCTCCGATTGCAAATGCAAGCAAATAAGACGACATACGAGGTGTTGTATCAAAGGTCCAAATTCCAGTCTCTTGACGACGCTGGCTATTAACTTCTGGCATGTTTGATAACGCCATTTCATCTTGATTTTGATCAAACTTCAATGACAAATCAAATGTTGCTTTTGCTTCCGGCTCATCAATAGATGGGAAAGCTTCACGCGCAAAATGACTTTCAAATTGTGTTGAAATAACTTCTTTCTTGACACCATCAACTGTATAATATGATGGGTAAATACCTGTCATATTATCAGTTATTTTTCCAGAGAATTCAATAACAAGTGTCATCATGCCAGTATCTGGCAACTCAATATGAAGAGCTTCATTTTCGTCATCCATTGTAAATGACATTTTCTCATTATCAAGCAAGACTGAAGCAATGGTCAAGTCTTTTTGATGTAATGAGATCGTATTAACAAGAGCTTCACCAGTGATAGCTACATTACCGGAAAAAGTTTTGTTTTCACGACTAATGTCCAAGAAAATATTGTAATTTTCAGGAACAAATTTTTCAATATAATGTTCTACAGTTTTCATAAGACTCCTCTTATTCAAAAATTATTTAGTTTTAAAACAAAAATTGCTTTATCTAAACGTCTAACAAACTTTACCATTATATCACATTTCAAACTATTTTGGACAAAATAAAGGGTTTAGAAACCTTCTTGTAAGTTTTCTAAACCTTTAGACATTTATTTTTTTGAAAATGTATCAATTTACACCTATAAGTGTTTCAGTTTCTCTGACTTCTTTGTGAAGAAGAAGAGCAAAAACTATCTCAATGATTACCATTAGCGCTGATAGAACAGTTGTAGAAAAAATATTACCTACAACAAGAGATAAAATTGGAATAAGAATTGAGAAGAAACGGTAGGCTTCTGATTTGTACAGCCAAGAATAAGGTAATAAATGAGCACCAAAAACCATAGCAAAGACCATAAGCATTTTTTCTGGAAGTGCATTAAATACCCACATTACTATCAGTAAATATAAGAGTTGATTCAATGTAAATAGAAACCCAACCTCACCTAAAGGATTCTCTTTGGAAAAGATATCAACATCCATTTTCTTGCCAATACACCAAGCTAATGGCATCAGAGGACAAGAACAAGAAAAGATAAGAATATTTTCTAATTGTTGGTTGACATTTAAACAAGTGACAATAGTAATCAATATCCAAATAATAACCGAAGTTGTAATAAAAGGCAGTCCCTTCTTTTGCTTCACAATAATATCATTTCTTAGTTCTTCTAACTTCATAATAGAATCCTCCTATCAAAAAAAAAAAAAACGTCACTTCAGCCTAATTCTATTATAACACTTTAAGAAATATTGACTATTTTTTTACAAAAAAGCCACACTTCCTAGGTGAACTGCTCCCTGTCAAGTGGACAACGAAATAATAAAAGATTAAGCAACGGCCTTGTTCCTCATTTCAAGAGGAGCGAGGCCGTTGTGCTTCTCTTGAAA
>NZ_AQYA01000026.1 GCF_000376985.1 Streptococcus henryi DSM 19005 | reverse complement strand
CAATCTCCCAGCCATCCTTATGGTAGTCTGAAATAAGTTCCTTATCTAAGCGTTCTAAGCAATGAGCCAAACTCTCTGTAAAGACCTTACTCATCAAACTCATTATTTCTGTTTCTAACTCAGATAAATGTTTACTAGTCTTTAAAATTTTTCCAATCTTTGTTACAATAGTCATAGGTTCTATATCCTTTTGGGTTATTTCGTCATTTCCTAGGATATAGGACTTTTTTTATTTTGAAAACATGTAAACGTTTTTCCGAGTATTATTTTACACTAACATGCTTATTTTAGTGCAAGTCGAATACAATCAAAATCTGAAAAAGAGCTGACTTTCGCCAGCACTAAAACCTATAATTAACCACTTCATTTTTCATGGCTTTTTTTCCATAAAACAATTCCAGCCAACTGACAGCAAATCAAAAAAATCAAACCAAATGTCCAATAAAGGAAACTTGTCCATTTCATTGTCACGGTTTGGTAGATACCATTGCCATCAATAGATCTAATGAATATTAAGAGGCAGCCATCTAAGTAGATAAAAAGAATCAGAGACTCTAGTCCTACCATTAATCTTTTTTTCCAAGTTACCATAGTTCTCCTCGATAATCATAAATTAAATATACTTGTCTTCTTAAATTAATTTCAGTTTACCCTAGAAAACTTAATAAAAGATTAATTAAAAAGAACCATGATGTTCACCAACACCACAGTTCTTAAAACAAATTTCGAATTTAACTCGTTTTTTCAAGATATTCAATAGCTTCTTTAGCAGTTGTTACAGGTACAATTTTCATATCAGTCCCTATAGCTTTGGCTGCTTCTAAAGCCTCTTCATAGTTAGTTTTTGTGTCTGGGTATTCTTTTAGAATTTCCTCGTTGATTGGATTATTTGGAACAAAGAAGACATCTGCTCCAATTTCATCAGCAGCAACTACCTTTAAAGCAGCTCCGCCGATATCTCCAACCGAACCATCAGATTCAATAGTCCCAGTACCTGCAATGATTCTTCCCTTACGCAAGTCTTCATCTACCAATTGATCATAAATATCAAGGGTAAACATCAAACCAGCACTCGGTCCACCAACACCTTCAGTATAAAAATGAACATCTGTATCAGATTCAACACCTGTATGATCCACTAGGCTAATTCCAATACCATTTTTACCATTATCTAGTTTAATAACTTTACCTTTAGCTTCTTTTTCTTCACCCGAAGAGGTATATTGGACAGTCACATCAGATTTCAATTTTAGCTTGGATACATAGGCTATCAACTCTGCGGAACTATCAAAAGTTTTACCATTTACACCTGTTACCGTATCAGCAATGTTTAAAATTCCTTTAAAGGTTGAATTGTCATTGACACTAAGAATATAAACTCCCTTGTATACCAGTTCTACATTTTTCCCCGCCAATGATAATGCTTGATAGGTCGCTGTATTTTGAGAACTCTGCATAAAATAATCATTTATTCTCAGATAGTCGTCATTACTAGCACCACCTGTCATAGCTTCTGCACTGATAATCTCCGTATGTGGGGTTACCCATGCATAAATAAGCTGTGCAAATGTTGCACGGCTGACACTGACAGCAACAAAATTATAAGAACCGTCTGCCTCGTCATCTTTATCATCTACTGAAAGAACCTGTCGAATATCATAGGCACCACCGGGAGATTCCATATAAAACGGCAGAGGAACAAATAAACTAAAGGTTACTAGAACAGCCAGAAGACCTAGTAGCCACCATTTTAGACGGTTAAAAATTTGCTTAAAATTCTTTAAAGGCTTCTTAGAGGTATTTATAGCCACGTTTTTTCTCCACTTCTCTAACAACACACTCAGGAACATACTTACTTATATCTGATTTAAAATGAATGAGCTCCCTAACATGTGTTGAACTAAGGAATTTCATATCCAATTTTGTCATTAAAAACACAGTATCTAATTCAGGTGCTAATTCATGATTATAAAAATCTAGCCGTGCTTCCAAATCTAAATCTTCTGCACCTCGTAAGCCCCTCACCAAATGCGTTACTTTTAATTGCTTAGCAACATCAACAGCTAAAGCACCACTAGCAGTAATAATCTCAACATTAGATAGGTCAGCAAAAGTCTCTTCAAGCATAGACTTGCGCTCTTCAACCGTAAACAAACCTTTTTTAGCATTGTTAAAAAAAACGCCAACATAAAGTTTGTCAAAAAGCTTACTGGCACGTCTAATTATATCAACATGACCATTTGTTACTGGGTCAAAAGAACCTGTAAAAAGTCCAATTTTATCCATTCAATCCTCCTCAAGATAAAAAATAAGGATATAAAAAGGGAAGATCAATGTCACAAAGACATCAGACAATAAGCTTCCCTCACGAAGTTTGAGGGTAAAAGAAGAGCAATAATCAGAAATGTCTTGTCCTTATTCTAATCAAACTGAAGCCCACCCCGAAATAAGACAATTCTAGAGAAAGCAAACTAAGTCAGTATTCCCAATTTCCAAAAAAAGTGACAGACTATCGAATATAAACAGTCACCTTAGAAATGCCATAAGTTTTCTGCTTCCAAATTCCAAAACTTGCAATTTCCTCAGGCAAGTCCACAGACTTATCAGTCTCACAGACAAGCATAACATCCTCTGACAGCAAATCTCTTTCATCAAGAATCATAATATTCTTGACAATCTCCTCCTTGGCATAAGGCGGATCCAAAAGAACTAAATCAAATTTCCCAGCCAACTGTTCCAAAGCACGATTCGCGTCCATCTTTAACAAAGTAAATTGTTGCTCACTCTTAGTCATCTTAATATTTTCCTGGATAATAGCTTGCGCACGACGATCACGTTCGACTAACACAGCTTCATCCATCCCGCGTGAAACAGCCTCAATAGCTAAGCTTCCGCTTCCTGAAAATAAATCTAAAACACGGCCCCCATCAAAGAAAGGACCAATCATATTAAAAATAGCGCCCTTGACCTTATCAGTCGTTGGACGAGTCGTTTGGCCATCCAAGGTTTTCAAAGGACGACCACCAAATTTACCAGCTACTACTCTCATAAGCAATATTATAGCAAAAAGTCCCACTTAATGCCAAAAGGATAGCAAGACAGACTAAAACTTTCCTAAAAGAAAAACTATTTCAGAAAATCTAGAAAAAAGTGATGTTCATTACCAGAAAACGTTTACAACGCCGAGGAAAAGTGCTAAAATGAAGGCATAAAATTTCACATATCAAATTATTTTAGGAGAGGAAAAATGAAAAAAATTAAAAGTTTTATTTTCTTAGCAGTTTGTATTTTCTCATTACAAGTTAATCAAGGAGTACTTGTTAACAATAGTATTATAGATAACATAAGCAATCAGTCCACTATTGTATCGGCAGATAGTAAAGGGGATAAAAAGAATTCATCAGATAATAATATACGACAAGCTAAAAAAATAGTTAAAAATCTTGAAAAAGAGCCATCCGAAGAAAAACTATTAAATGCCAAAAAAATTGTAAAAAAAGTAAAACATAAAGAAACAAAATCATCTTTAAAGAAACGAATTTCCAAAGTAGAACAAACACTTATCATTGATAAAGCAGATAAAGCTGTTAAAAACCTTGAAAATAATCAAATACGGGAAAATATTTCTGATGCTCAGCAAATTACTGATCGTGTTAAAAATGATGATAAGAAAGCTGACTTAAACAGAAGGATTCAGGCTGTATCAAATGCCATTACAACTCGAGAAAATGATGCAGAAGTTGCTGTTAAGAATCTTGAAAATGATCAAAATCGAAATAACATTTCAGAAGCTCAAACAAAAACTGGATATGTTTCAGATTCCGAAAAAAATGCTGATTTAAACAGAAGAATTACTGCAGTAATATCCGCCATCGAAAGCCGTGAAGCTCAAGAACAGGCTGCAGCACAGCAAGCCGCTCAAGCAGCCCAAGACCAAAGTACTGCAACTGTATATATCACAGCAACAGGTAAAAGATACCACCTATCACCTAATTGTAGAGGTTTAAATAATTCTAAGAGCACAAGCTCGACGACACTATCTGATGCTGAGGCCAGAGGCCTAACATTATGCCAATTCGAATAATATAAAATCGTTAGAACTTAGCTTCTAACGATTTTATATTATAGTTAAAATAAGAAATACATCCTACAAGATATTTTCGAATGTATCTCGGACTTCTTTTGGCCAAACACTGGATTGAACTTCGCCAATGTGTTTCTTACGAAGCAAGAACATAGCCATACGAGATTGACCAATACCACCACCAATACTTAGTGGGAAGAATCCACGAAGTAAGGTCTTGTGCCAGTCAAATTCTAAACGGTCTTCATCTCCTGTAATAGCACACTGACGCTTAAGCGCATCTTCGTCAACACGAATCCCCATAGAAGACAACTCAAAAGCTGTTCCCAATTGTTCATTCCAAACAAGGATATCACCATTTAGACCGTGATAACCATTTTCAGATTCTGTTGTCCAGTCATCGTAGTCAGGTGCACGACCGTCATGAGGTTGACCATCTGCTAAGACACCACCAATACCAATCAAGAAGACTGCACCATACTCTTTAGCAATAGCGTTCTCACGCTCTTTAGGAGTCAAATCAGGGTAACGTTCTACCAATTCCTCAGTATGAATAAAGGTAATTTGCTTAGGCAGGATTGACTCAATATCAAAGCGTGCCTCAACTGCCAGCTCCGTCAAACGGATAGCCTTATAAATCTTTTCAACTGTTTCTTTCAAATAAGCCAAGTTACGGCGTCCATCAGGAATTACTTTTTCCCAGTCCCACTGATCAACATAGACAGAGTGAGTAGGATCCAGAGAATCCTCATCTGGACGAAGAGCTTTCATATGAACAAAAAGCCCTTCCCCTTCATTAAAACCAAAGCGCGCCAATGTATGACGTTTCCACTTGGCTAATGAATGGACAACTTCAAACTCAGCTTCAGGAATTTTCAATACCTTAACAGATACAGGGTGCTCAATTCCAGACAAATTATCCTGCATACCATCCCCGACCTGACTGAGAATAGGTCCTTGAACTTCAACGATTTCCAATTTGTCAATCAAATACTGAGTGAAAGTATTCTTAACAAAAGAAATCTCCTGTTGCTGATGAATAAAGCTTTTCTTCATATATGCTCCTCCTTATAAGATTTTTTAAAATAGTCTTGTTAAAATAATTAACAATAGGGCTATTATACACTTATAGGAGACAAAAGAAAAGGATTTTAGCAAATTTTTTGAATTTTTCAGCAGTTTTTTCAAACCCTGTCATCACCATCATTAAAGCGCTTCAAAAATCGTTTCTGGTCTGGTCGAATTTCATATCCCATTTTCTGGTAAAAGGCATGTGCTCCGCCACGAGAAATCCCTGAATTGACTCGAATACCCGCAACTTTTGCCTGCCTAGCTAGCGCTTCACAGGCCACCATCAAGTCACTTGCTATTCCCTGTCTCTGAAAATCAGCTGAAACAGCTAAGGCCATGAGATTCCAAAGAGGTTCAAAATAGAGGGTTTCATAGAGTTGAGCATGGAGGTAGCCAATAACCCTTCCATCCACTTCTGCTACCAAAAAATGATGATGAGGATCTGCCATTAACTTCTCCAACTGATTTTGTGTAAGAGAAAGAGGAACGTCATAGCCTAAGCAGTCACGATTAAGCTTATGAAGTTCAGTAGCATCGCTGAGTCTAATTTTTCTAATCATTCAGGCAGCTCCTTATTGATAGCCTCTATTAATTCCTTGGTCATACGTCGCGGTCCGCGGACGGCACGCACACCCAGTTCTTTCATGGCTTCAAAAGGAAAGAGACTGTCATCAAAAGTATGAATAAGCTCTACCTTCATCAATTTCTTAATGTCTGGATAGTCAGGATAGATGGTGTTGTCAATTTCTGCTTCCAGACAGCGACAGACATAGCGAATGGCTTGAACTGGTGCGGTGACATACATGAAGACTAAATCGCCCTTTTGGATTTTGGCCTTCTGCGTCCAATATACCACCTTGCTTTCGGCAAATTCTGCGTCGATGTCAAAGTATTTGGGATTGGCTGGAATGACCCAGTAATCTGGACCAGACTGACTGCGATAGCCCACAGGCATGGTCAAAGCTCTGCTATTGTCCACCAAATCCGCCAACAAATCTTGGGGCACAGTCCCGTCGAGAACCACCGACACCCAAGACTTCTTGTTCATGTGGTAGCTGGGGTAAATGCCGGCCTGAGCCTGGAGGTCCGCCATGCGACTGGGGTCCACCTTGAGATTGACAATCTCCACCTCGGCCTTGAGCGCTTCTTGGTCCCAAAGCTCATCACCTAAATCCAGCTTCTCACGCGCCAACGTCATGAAGAGAGCATACCACTTGTTATTGCTGGGGTTGCGATAGGACAAAAACTTAGGATACTTGTCAAAAGGATGGTCATAGCTATCCCCGTATTTTTGGGAAATATGCTGCGCTAAATCATTGCCCTGATCAGAGACCAGAGGCATGTCAAGAAAACAGTGCTGTGCAATGCTCGACAAGATTTGCCCATAAGCTTCACGCACCTCCCCGACAAATGCACCAGCCGGCGCCGTCACCCGATAAGCCGCGTAATCCTCATCCATGTCCAAATCCCAGAGCGCCCCCGAAACCTGCCCAGCCCCATCAATCCGGACCCGCGCCTCAAAAGCCCCATCCATAATGGTCGCACGGTAAAGGAAGCCCTCCCCTTCAGCCACAAAACCAAAAGGCAAAAGCGTATCAAAACCAACCCGCTTGCGCTTAAAAAAATCAGATTCGAAAGACATAACAGGACCTTTCTAAATATTGTCTCTAGATAATATTTCAATGTAGTTGCTTTGTGATCCTACTATTCTTGAGATGACAACATCTCTTTTTTCTTCTTGAATAAAATAAAAAATTAGATATTTATCAACAACTATACCTCTTACTCGATGAAGGTATGAAACCTGTTTACCATATTTTGACTCAACATCAAATCCAACATATGGAAATATACTCAAACCTTGAAGCGCTCTAGTAATTCGATCAATAAAATGATCTGCTCCTTGTTTTGAAAGTAATTGTTTTAATATATAGTTATAAATGGCATCAATATCATTGGAGGCCTTATCCGATAGAATAACATTATAAATTTCCAAGTCCATATTTCTCTCGAACCTCATCTAATGTTTTGGTTTTACCTGCATGATACTCTGCAATTGATTCAGCTACATCCTGCTGAAGACTCTTAAATATTTTCTCTTTACGTAGTTCCTCTTCTGTCAATAAAGGAATCTCTTGTCTAGCAACGATGTTTTCCAAAAATAAATTATAAGCCTTTGTCATATCAAGATTATTATCAGCGATAACTTTTTTTGCTTCTTTTAATAATTCAGAATCAGTCTTAAAACTAACCTGTACCTTTTTTTCAACAATATCCATGACTTCACCTCTATATATCCTTTTGTATAGTTTATTATATAGCTTTCTGTATATAAAGTCAAGTAAAAAGCCGAGACATGCTCCACTTTTACTGATTAATACAACCAAGAATGAATTAGATATTCAAAAAAGGTATCTCCTATTAATTTAAAATCATTACCTTTGACAACCAATTACTAGTACAGTATTTCTAAAAGTATAATACTTCATCCGTGCAGCGACGGATGATAATTCAACTTTTCCATCGGCTGGCGCAATTTCAATCCACGAACTCGCGAAGGGTGCGACAATCAACGGCACACAATCGGCGTCATTGCTGACCAATTTCAATCCACGCACCCGCGAAGGGAGCGACTCTACGGTCAATTTTTCAAATACGTGTGTAACCCATTTCAATCCACGCTCCCGCGAAGGGTGCGACTTAGTGCTGATGAAATTGTCATACTCATCCTTGTTATTTCAATCCACGCACCCGCGAAGGGTGCGACATCTATGGAGGTTAACCAAATGGATTGGTTAAAAATTTCAATCCACGCACCCGCGAAGGGTGCGACACAGCTACAGCAACAAAACATTATGCAGATTATATTTCAATCCATGCTCCCGCGAAGGGAGCGACCCTTTGTCATCAAGTTCTATGGCATCAACATCAATATTTCAATCCACGCTCCCGCGAAGGGAGCGACTTTTTATATTTCTTACCTTTGTATTCTTCTCCATATTTCAATCCACGCTCCCGCGAAGGGAGCGACAAACTATTTTATTTAACACGTCAGCTGACCGAGAAATTTCAATCCACGCTCCCGCGAAGGGAGCGACACATACAACTTGTTAAGCGGAAATATTTTAGTTATTTCAATCCACGCTCCCGCGAAGGGAGCGACTACAGCAATGTTTAACTAACTCTGAGTGGGTGGAGATTTCAATCCACGCTCCCGCGAAGTGAGCGACGGCGCGTAGTTGCACCGTTTGTGGCAAAAAAAGTACTCTTACTCAGGCTCTTATTACCCAATAATCGACCTATTTCACCACTAATTCTTCATTTTTATGAGCGAATGACCCAGGTTTTGATGTGTAACCTAGGTTCGCACATAAGATTATAGGAGCAAGACCCCCACATCTGGGTCATAACTATCATCTCGACCAATTGTCTCTACCCTATTCTGCCAGTTTTTTCCCAACAGATAAAAGCGGATACTATCAGACTCTTGGTCGATAATTGTGAGCAACTCATTCTTAATTTCAACGAACTCTGCTGGAGTTACCGAACACTCAAAAACAGAGTTTTGTACACGTTGACCATAATCCACACACAATTTTGCAACATGACGGAGTCGCTTACGTCCTGCTGCCGTTTCTGTATTGACATCATAGGTCACTAAAACCATCATAAGATTACTCCTAGATTAAAAATGGAGGGTAAGATTCTAGATCTCCTCGGACTGCTTTGGCCAATAGCTGAGCTTGAACATAAGGTAGGAGCATTAATTTCACTTTTTCTTTTGTAAAAGGATGTTCAACTTCAGTATGCTTACGCTTCTGCCAAGCTTCAATAAAAATCGCTCGACCTTTTTCTGTTAAAATAACACTGCCATTTTCTTTGATGTCAAAGTGTTTCTTAGTTAGTTGTCCCTTGTTAATCAAAGAAAAGACAAAACGATCAACGATATAGGATCGAAATTCTTCAACCAAATCCAAAGCTAAACTAGCTCGTCCAGGACGATCCGTATGATAAAAGCCAACATAGGAATCCAAACCAACTGCCTCAAGAGCGGACTGACATTCATAGGTTGCCAAATGACAACAAGGCGTTGATACAATCCAAAGGTGGGCGACGAGTTCGTCCATCAAATTGAAAGGTTTTCTTATCAGTTAAAACCAAATCATTGAAAGCTCGAAAATACTGATTGGCAGCCTGACCTTCGATACCTAACAAGGTTTCCTTATCTGGAGCTGCTTGTATCATTTCTAAGGCCCATGTCAATTCCGTATTAATTTCTTCAAATAACTGACTATTAATGCGATCCCTATGGTCACGCTTGAAACGAACTAAATATTTTCTGGAATTAGATACTTTTGCCAAAATAAACCTCTTGGCATATTCTAGAGAGTTTATATCATCAGCTAAGCGGTATTGTTCTCGTCTCAGTAAAACATTTCCATTCGTTGGCCCAACAAAACGACCACAAAATCTCCCTTGAGGAGTATGGAAAGAAAGGTTAATCTGATTTTGAGCACAGAGTTCAATCAGAGATGGTGATGCCCCTAAATAAGAAAAGCACACAATCCCATCAATAATCCGATACGGAAAACGACTAACAATTTTTCCTTCCTGTTTGACAATAATATTGTCACGCTCACGGGTCAGAAAAAATTATCCTGTGTCAGATACAAAGTATTCAAAAGTTTTTTCATATACTTTCCTCACTCAACAAAGACTGCCTGATATAATTTTCAACATTACGAGACTTTTTACTTAATCGTGGCATACAAATATCTACTAATGAGCATAAGGAACAATTCTTAAAATATTCGGCCTTATCAATAATTTTTTGCTCATAATAAGTGTGCATTTGTTCAGCTAAGTCATACACTTCCTGACGCAGTTGATCCGTAATCTCTATTTCCTTTTTCTGATTGACACTATGATAATAGAGGTAACCGACTTCAATATGACATCCCATAGTTTCCTCTAGACAAATAGTTTGAGCAACCAATTGAACAATGTCACGAGTGTCCTTTTTAGGCTTTCCTCGTTTATACTCAACGATTCTAGGAATCCAGTTGCCACGTTTTCCTTTTAGCTTCACACCAGACTCGTCTTTGTGAAATTCGACTACATCCAGGATGCCATATAAACCCAAAGTTTTAGAGGAAACATGCATTGCTCTTGAAGTAATGACATCTTTGCGCTTTTCTTTGATATAGGGGTTATCTGCTTTTTGGTGTAAAATTTGTCCGTGGGTTGTTGCTTCATTTTCAGCCCAAACTTGTTCAATATGAATTAGACCCCACTGTCTCTTGCAAAACTGAAAATGCTGAATACCAGATAACATAAGGTAATCATTTTCATCATAGACCATCTTAAAGCCCTTCTAAAACATCAACTTCCAATCCCTTAGCTTGATAATCTGCCAATTTTTCTTGATTCAGATGAATGCCATAATCTTCATAGCTATCCTTATCTTGCTTATCCTTGTCAAATTCTAACAAATCAAAGACACGCGCACTAGAAACGTTTCCTAATTTGCTTGCATGAGTGAACCAAAACACCTCCCGCACACGCATAGAACCTTCTGGTCGAGCAGATGAGGCATCGTTTTCAAAGAGACTGACTAGTGCTTCTTTAATGACTTCAGCATCTGCATCACTAAAGCCAGTTTTCTCAGCAAAGTTAGCATTAATGGAACCTTTGACAAGATAAACTCCGTAGTCTACAAAGTGTTTGGTTCCCATGGTATCAGAAGACCGGCCACTTTCACTCTTGGCCTCCATACCATTAGTACTGCGAGTAATCTGCAGACTTGAAATGACAATTGGTTCTAAAGATTTTGCCATGCTGATTGACACTGGTCCGCGTACACCGATTGATTTCTTCAAGTATGTAAACACCTGCCCAAAAGCACGTACATCCAGCCACATTTGGTTTGCTTGTTCTTCAATGTCACTGTCAGGTGTTTTAGCTGTGAAATGATTTGAAAAACGTTTTTCCAAGGATTTAAATTCGTCCTCGATTCGATCTCCCGCTTGTACAAAGATAGGTTGCCCCATATCTTGCATACGATTGCGAATCTTGCGTTTGATTGAGACATCGCTCATCAAGCCGTAGCCTTTGGCATCTGTTCTTGGCATATTACCTGAGAGCGGATCTCCATTAGCATTGGCTTCTCGCACTTCAACTGTTACCATAAAATCAATCTTATTTTCCAACATCTGCTATTCCTCGCTTTCCTTTACTTGCTTTGTGTAAAAATATTTCTTCTCTGCATAGTATCCAAAAATGAATTTATAATCCAACGGCTGATTAAAATCTTTTTCCATAATTTTTGGATTTAATAATTCAACGATTTCCTCTCTCTCCTTCTCCAATTTATGAAAAATTCCTGGACGATTTAATTTCAGAACTTCTTCATAAGGTTTGACCTTGTTTTCCAAGTGACTCATCAATTTTGCTGGTTGACCAGTGTAGGCTGTCCAGTAGCGTTCCGCATTCGTAACACGATCTTTACTGCCACCATCCAATTCATACCTCTGAGCTTCTAGCAACTCATAAATAGCTAAGAGACGTCCAAAGAGATAGTCTCGGTCCTTGTTTTCATGATCTAACATTGGTGTAAACTCCCTTCCATTCTGTTTATGCAAAACAGCTAAACTAACTTGTTGCATATGATACCAGTGTTTTGGATACTTGTGTCTCTGTTTGAGATTGTTTTCCAATTTCTTGACAATAGCAAGTGGGATTTTTTGACCATCCAAAAGTGCTGTGATCAATTGTTGATATTGCACGCTACGAAAACTATCATTATCTAAGTCCAAAAAGCGTTCTCTATCTACGCCATATGCAGCCAAAATAATCTCATTGAAACTAGGTGTTTTAAGATGGTATCCGCCACCTTTTTTCAAAGCTTCCCAAGAATACTTATCCTGCCAAGAGTCAAGATTTTCCAATAATTTAGATGATTTCAGTTGGCGGAAATACTTGAGTGAGATACGGCCATTACTTGTCTTGTTAAGAATGGCCACATAGTAATTTGAAGCATCACTAAATTGTTTGTTCCCCTTAATATAGGATTTTCTAACCTTTTGGTTCATCTCTCCAATATAGAAAGGGACAGCCTCTTTGGCTACCACGGAAATAGTTGGCATCGTGCTCCATTCATCAAGGTCTTCAACTATTGGAACCGTAATATCTAGCTGACTTTCATTTGTTAAATCGTCACTAAACCAGTTGATGAGATGTTGTACCCCACCAAGCCAAGTATGGGTATGATCATGTTCTAATAAGAATTTCGCCATTAGATGAATTTTTTCAGAAGATTTTGTACCTACTGTAAAGACATCATCTCTTTCCTTAAAACGCCCCTTATACATTTCATTATTATTGCTGACAGAGATAAGCTTTGCATTTCCTAGTAAGCCACGATGCTTAGTAGCCAAAACTTCTTTTTGACCGCTGATATTACAAATAATTTTATCAGCGTCTAGACTTTCAACAAATGCAATATAATCTTCGTGCAAGGTTTTATAATTTGTGACAGAGATGGTTTGATGACCAATAAAAGCATCCACCTTAAACTCAACAAAGCAACTTGAAAGATCAACTTTCTTCTCCTTTCCATCATCCTGAAAACAAGTGATTTTTAATCCCTCTCTTTGATATTCTTTTCCAAAAAGAGACTGTAAAATCTTTTGAAGAAAGTCAGCTTGTAAAATAAAGTTTTGGATGAGTGATAAGTATGTTTTAACTTCTTCATTCTGACAAGATTTTATCCAAGTATCTAGTTGTGCATGATAATTATCATACTGGGACTGGCTAATTTCTGAAACGAAGTAGGATAACTTGTCCACTAAAGGATGCGGAGCGGGATCTTTACCGGATCTAGCAACCGAATCTGAAGTAACTGGAAAGATAATAATCTCATCATTGGACAGAAAATCAGCTTTCATAAACTGGCCTTCTTTATTTAATTGAATAGAGATTATATCACTCCCGTGAGATTTGGAACTGGAATGGTAAATCGGTAATAACTTTGTTCCTGCCTGCTGGTGGTTATCCACCAGACCAGCTTTTTCTGCTGACTCATAGGCCTGTAAAAGTGAAGTAAAGAAATCCATTAGCGACCTCCTTCTTCTCTGACTTCATCCTGCTGGTATTGGTCAAATTCTTCATCAACTGACTTAACTGGACCAGCTGTTTTAAAGGCATAACTGGATAAGTGATTGACAATTTCACATTCTACCTGTTCTTTAAATTTAACAACCCCATCATCTAGAACTGTTTTGGTGAAAAACGATTGTAAAGGCTGACTCTTATCCTTTGGATAAGCAAAAGAGTGGAACATGATTCCTAAATCAATTCTTTGATTATCGTAATAGGACTCAGCGGTTTCATATTCTTCCTGACTGATTTCATCAACCAAACCAAGACATTCACGTGTCCCGAGAAAGACATCTCGACGTCCACCCTTTTTGATAGAACGAGCCATGATAGCCTCATGCTTATTGGGCAATCGATCTTGAATCAAATCTGGTCGATTTTCATTCCAAATAAAATGAAACTTGACCAGATACTCAACATCACTTAAATAAGATACGTAACTCAAGTCAGCACCATAATTCGCAAGTAATGCACGCACGCCATGCAGCTCTGTCTGTATCTGATTAATCACCTTAACCTCTGTAACAATATTGGTAATAGTAGGTTTATGGTACACTGCATCAACAATTCCTTGTAATGCCTGTCGAGTTGGAATGGGATAAGAACTTCTCTCACCACCACCTTTTGTTGCAGGATTTGTAAAGAGAGCTAAATCACCTCGCACCCTCATGTAAAAATTTCGAGATCTGTACAAATTGGACAACCTCCTTTTCAATTATTGTGATTCAATTGTTTTAGAATATCTAATAAGATTCAGAGAAAGATGTTTATAACATTCACCCTTCTCATTTCAACCCTATTTTTCTGATTTATTCTTAGAAACTACCGCCAATAAACCCGCTAAAGCTGTCAAAATACCCGGTAACTGGTGTAGCAGCTCAATTAATAAATTATAGATATTACTAATGATATGATTGCCTCCTTATTTGATATATTAAGTATACTTTAAAAGGCAATTTTTTACAAATAATTATGTTCTATATTTATATATTATAAAATTGGTTTTCGAAAATAAAAGTGTTGATTTTTCAGAGTTTTGGAATGACATTATCTTTTATCTAGGGAGTTATTAGAAGTACCCTAAAATATTACTCAGAAAAACCTTTATATGTTGTCAAAACAACAAAAGTCCTATTCTTGAATCAATAAAATCTAGATATGATATGATATAATACAACTATCATAGTAAATGAACTATGTGGATTGAAATTATATTTATATTTTATGTGCTATGATTAGCACTTTGCAGATAGTTTTATCTTCACTTACAGGATAAAACTATCTGCTTCTTTTTTTAATCCAACTACATCGTCATAGTAGCCCTCTTGTAATATCCGAATCTGACCATTAAGATAGGAACGAGTAGCATCTAAACGTTTGTCATGTTCCCTCAGATTCACAGTATACGGCTGCAGCTGCTTCAATCGCTGTTTGATTCCAAATAATTCTTGTCCACTTGGATAAGGATTTGCTTCAAGTTCAGATTCTAATAATTCCAATTCTTCTTTTGCTTTTCCATAAGGAACGAAGACTCCGATACTTTCATCATTAATGAGGTTCATTTTCTGACCAGCTTTTTTAAAAGACTGCCTTAGTAGACCATTTAATTTTGGTCCAGCAAAATTATTTTGGCTCAGATAGTCATAGACTGTTTCACTATCACTCAATGGATAGTCCATGCGATTTTGATTATCGGCATAATATTTCTCAAAGAATGCTTTATTGAGAGCTGAAATATCAATCAAGGAAGTCTTTTGAAATAAAATAGATTCAGTAGCATCTTTTTTATTCCTGATTTCTTTCAGTCGTGAAAGATTTTCTTCTTCAGAAGTAAGATTTACTAGTGTCACTTGTCCTAAGTCTCGCTTACCTTCTCGATTACAGCGACCAGCTGCTTGCACAATGGAATCAATTCCTGCATAAGAGCGAATAACACTGGTAAAATCTACGTCAACTCCTGCCTCAATCAGTTGTGTGCTGACACAAATTAAAGGAACATCATTACCCAAACCTGCTTTAATTTCTTCAATAATATCTAGTCGATGTTGTGGACACATATTGGTTGATAGTTGATAAAGGGGTCTATCAGTTTGGTTTTCTAAAATTGTATACAGCTTATCTACTGTGGGCTTGGTATTAACTATTATCAGAGTCGATTCCTCTTTTTCAAGAATGAATTCAGCTAAATCTGATAAAGTTGTTTTTCCATCATTATTGTCAAATTTACGAAGTTCTGTTCTTGTAAAGATTTCTTGTTCCTCATCTGAAACAGTCACAATATCAGTCTGCTCTGCCATTTTCCCACCATAAACCAACTGGTGAGCAATCGCTTCTGAATCATATACTGGCTGAGTTGCTGTACAGAGTACCACAGTAGTATTCATGACCTTGCTAACAAAATTCATGGTCAGGTTAAAAAGAGTAGTCACCTCAATTGGGAGGGACTGTACTTCATCCAAAATCACTACACTGTCAATCAGACTAGAAAAGCGTCTGATATTTGCTGATTGTGTTTTAAACAAGGTCTGGAAGAATTGAACCATTGAAGTAAGAACGACAGGACTATCCCAAGTTTCGATGAGGTAATCTGCCTGTAAGTCCTTCCGACTATCTGCCTCAACTTCTTCTTGATATTGATTTTCGGTTTTATGAATGACATTGGAATGGTGTTCCAAAACACCATCCTCACCTATAACCTTTTTCATAGCAGCAGCATTTTGTTCCAAGACAGATAAGAAGGGAGTAATATAGAAAAATCTTTTTTTCTGCTGATAAATCATCTGATGTGTCGCATATCGTAAGCTCAAATTTGTCTTCCCAGCACCAGTTGGCAAATTCATACGATAGATTCCAGTTGAGTCATTTGCACCACGCGCCTTGACTCGCTCACCAATGTCTGTACGAATGCGATTGAGAATTGTCGTAGGTTTTCCAAAACCTGCATACAAATCTTCTACCGAATCAAAGTAAGATTCTATCAATTTGGTATTTTCTGATTCATTTCGTGGTTCCAGTTTTAAATCATAGGCATTGATTGTATCTAGAATATCCGCATTTTTGAGGAGTGAGAGATAGAGTCGAACCATACAACCACTGTAATAAGCTGATTCACTTTCATCATTTGGACTTAGCTTAGACCAAGCATTTTTAAAATTTGAAAAAGCCTTTTGAATGAGGTCTGACAAGTCTGTGTAGCCATCTTCCTGTAGGTGGTCTTCTAAACTTCTTTCAAAAGCCACCACATCTGGTACAAAATGATAATCCTCTACCTTAACCGGTCTTTCTCTCCTCTTGTAAAATTTATTAAAACGAAAATCCAATGTCTCCTTGGTCCCACCATCATAATAGATATCATACATACCATGATGCGCTGTAATGACATATCCTACAATTTCATTGAAAAGTTGAACTTCCTCTATCGCATCACAATTAGTTAGAATTTTAGAAATCATAACCGTTAGATACTTAGCTCCAGCATAAGAATGATCAACATGAATATTGGGATGGTTAAACAATTTATTCTGAAAAAGACTATCCGCTTTTCCCAAGTCATGATAGAGACTAATCAAAAACAATATGTCTCCCTGATCAATTGAGCTTGCTTCTTCTCTAGCCATTTGTGCAACATTTAATGAATGGTCTTCCAAACTCTGCTTCTTTTCTTTTTCACGATCATAATGCGCTAAAATCATGTCATTCTCCAACATATCATCATTATTTCAATACGATAAAATTATTATCTCACTTTTATTTGTAAGCGGATACATATTTTGAAGCTTTTTCTGCAAATATTGAAAAAATTGATAATTAATTTCAATTTCAAAATGAAAACCTGTTATTTTTGATAATAAAAAAGCATCGAAAAATCGATGCAAAGGAGAATTTTATTTTCATTTGAACAAGTCATCATGAGAACCTGTTCTTGTTAAAACTAAAGTAAGCTGTTTTCCATGAATTTTATATATCAACAGCCAATCAGGCTCTATATGACACTCCTGATAGGACTTGTATTTCCCTTGTAAATAGTGGTTCTTATATTGATGATATAAGATTTCTCTTTCTCCATTTACAATTAAGTCAATAACATGTCTCAGTTTTGTCAAATCATAATGCTTCTTCTTTAAGCGTTTATAATCTTTTAAAAATTGATTCGTACGCTCAATATTCAACTATCCAAATCCTCAAAAAGCTCAGCAACTGAATCAAAACTTTTAGTAATTCCATGTTCAGCTTCCCAAAAAGCTCTTTCTGTCGTTTTATTATACCGCTGAATTGGGAAAGGAATGCTTTGAGTTTGGACACTCTGCTTTAAAAAGACGGTAATGGCAGTGGACATGTCCATACCTAACTCTTTGTATAATGCTGCTGCTTCTTTTTTCAATTCGTCATCTACTCGAACAGTAATTGTACTCATTTGCATCACCTCTCTTACTATTGTATAAACATTGTAACACTTTATTCAAATAAAAACCATCATTCTCCTTCTTAATTATTATTCGTAATCAAGAGGAGATTTATCGTTTATCTATCTTTTCTATAAACTCATCTGCAATATCACTACCTTCTATACGTAACAAAGTCATATCATCATCAATACTGTATCCAAATGGCGATAAATTACCATACCAAACGATACTTTTATCAATGATAATGACATTGGTATTAACTTTGTTAGGAAGCAAATTGACTCTTATTCTCTCATTTTCTAGATTTTTCAACCAAGAACTCAATTTATGTGTTCTAGGTATCTGTATACTAACCTGCTTATCACCCAGTAGTCCTAGAATTTCATAAATCCTACTGCTAGTTATAGAATTGGTTTGAATAGACACAGTTGCTCTTGCTTCTTGCATATCTTTTGTAAAAACTTGATTATAGTCAGCATTTGTAAATAAGCTCTGCTTTTTACCATCCGAAGACATGAGGTAAGACATTTTTTGATAAGCAACTTGTCTTTTTTGATACATCTTCTCTAAGTAGGGAACATGGATATCTAGATAGTCAAATATTTCAACCTTGTTTTTACCTTGGTAGGGGCGATGAAGACGACCGGCGTACTGAATCAAATTATTTTTCCAGGATAATGGCGCAGCTAAAATCAAAGTATCCAGTTTTGGTAAATCAAAACCTTCTCCAACATATTTTCCAGTCGAAAGAAGTACGAGTGGCTCCTCATTACCCAATCCTTCGATTTGTTCCAGTGTTTCTTTTGATTCTTTACGCTTACTTTTTCCACTAAGGCAAAATATATTTGTGAGTGACTCTTGAGTAAGTAAATTTTGCAAGATTTCCAAATGTTCTACACGATTAACTAAAACTAGTATTTTGTGCTTATCAGCATACATTTTCAGGATATCTTGTACAATCATTTTATTGCGAAAATCATCCTTGGCGAGCCAGTCACTTAGGGCTATAAAGCTAGTGCTCTTAGACTTTTCCAGGTCTAGTTTCCCAAATGAAGTCAACCTAAGATTTAAATGTTTCTCAAATTCAGATTGCTCTGTTTTGGCAGTATGTAGGATATCTCCTATTCTTTGAAATAGAATTGGCTCATGCCCATTCTTGCGTTCAGGTGTTGCTGTTAAACCATATAAAAATTTTCCTGAAAACTGGGCCACTACTTTTTCAAATTGCAGAGCGGTCACATGATGGCATTCATCTACAATCATCATATCGTAGTCATCCAAAAAACTTGAAATGTTATCACCTTTAAAGAGCGATTGAATCATGACTACATCAACTAGTTTGCTCCGCCATTTTTTTGAAGCACCGTATTGACCAATGTGACCGATGACTTTTTCGCGACCAGATGGCGTATATCTAACTGCTTCATCCTCTTCGAAAGTCAAGAATTGTGACAAACGCTCCAACCACTGCTCCAAAAGCTGGCGGTTATGAACCAAAATAATAGTCCTCTTCTGCCGATTAGCAATCAAAGCAGCTCCTAAAACCGTTTTACCAAAACCTGTTTCCGCACTCAAAACGCCATTTTCACTGGCCAATAAATCCCCTAAGGCAGCATCTTGATTAAAACGCAATTGACCATTGAAAGAAACATTGATAGAATCGTGACTATAGCGATTATCTTTAATCTTAATTTCTTCAAAATGTTCTTTAAGACTTGATAAGAGGCCTCTAGGCAGCATCAAGTCTTCTTCCGTTTCCTCGAATAAGTAGATTCGTTCAGGAGTCTGATAAGTAGGTTGCCTCGTTGCTTGTTTTAGATAGAACTCTGGGTTTGAGAATGAGGCTAGTTTTCTCAAAAAATGGTAGGTTTTAGCTGAAATCTCGTCTTTTCTGATACTTAGAACATTTGATAATGAAATCTCCAAGCACTTATCATTTTGCTGACTAAGAAATTTTTTCCCAAGGAAGTTGGTAATCTTCTCTTGACTGATTTTTTCAACACCTTGTAGATATTCCCATTGGTCAACATATGGTTTAAAGTCTTTATCAACAAAAACAGTACGTCCTTTTGAAAAGGCCTCTCCTTGCAAGGGCAGAGCGATGAGATTACCAAATCCTCCTTTGGGTAAGAGGTCCTGATTGGGAACATTCTATCGAATGAAGAAAAACTGACGGATTTTGAGGCTTGCATTGACAATTCAAGCAAGGATTTCCCAAAATTTCTAGCCTGTTGACAAGAAATTTCCTCTTCAAAAAAGAACCATACATGCGCCCCATTACCTGACCGTGAAATTTCAACATGCGATTGAAAGCTGTACTGCTCTGCTATTTCCCTAAAAACTGAAACAGCCTCCTGCCAATCCTTCTTATCAAAATCAATAGCAAGAAAAGAGCAGGTGTCATCCTTAGTCATCGGAAAAATGCCAATACTGGTTTTACCTTGAAGGTGTTCCTTCAGCACTTGGTCAGTTAAAGGCTGACAGGTCCTTTTCTCTGCTGGCAGATTACGCCAACCATAATTGTAGGAAGGATAATATTGAATTTTTCCCTGGTCATTGATATAAGATTTGGCATAAACATCCAAACGACCTTTGAAAAGTGAAAAATACAATACTAGCTTTTCACTAGCCGATAATTCACTTCGTCGAGGCGTAAAATAGGTCTCTAGATGCTGGTCACTGATGATAAATTGTTCCTGGCTATCCTGATATTCAAACAGATTCAGAACTTTATCGGTCCCGTAATATAGAAAACGAGCGAGTCGCTTAGCAACTCTGCTCGTAGATTTTTCGTAAAAATAGGGCATAAATCACCTTCTTAAACGTTCTAGGAATTCATCTGGAGAATAAACGACAAGGCCACTACCTTTAAAGTCAGACTCATTTCTTGTAACAAGGATATCAATGTTGTTGGATAGAGCAACAGCAGCTACTACCGAATCTTCAAAATCTGGCATCTTTAGAGTCAAGGCCCGCAAGCAATCATCTTTTGTGACATCTAGAACTTGAAATATCTGCAAGAGTTTCTCTACTATTGGTCCTGCTTCTTTCCCATTCTTATCCAAAATATAATAAATGTCTGTCAACATATTGGTAGAAATATGCGCTGTATAGATACCATATACTGATTTGAGAATAATTTCTTTAGATGCCTCATCCCTATTTAGATAAAAATCGATAATGACGTTGACATCAAGTAAGACTTTCATACTTTTTCAGCCTTTCCTCTTTTCGGTTTCTTCGATATTCTTTAACATCAATAGGATCTGCTTCTGCTAGAATACCTGACATTGACTCAACAATAGAAACTTTTTCTTCTTGACTAAGGACTGGTTCGATAACTAGTTGTCTGTGTCCACTAGACTCAACTGCTTTGATTGAAAATTCTTGATTCGATTCAAAACCTAAAGATTTCAATAATTTCTGAGGAATCCGAAAAGCACTACTATTTCCCCACTCTTTTAACTGAATAATATCTTGTTCCAAAAGCATACGAACACCTCCTTTTCCTTAATCTTATCACGTATATACATTGTGTGTCAACTTTTTTGCTATTTGATACTTTATTAATAAAATCCAGCACTCTACCTTTTTGATTCTCCTTGGAATCAGCTGAATGTGAAATCCAAAAGATATTAAAAACACAGCTGTAATACTGTGTCTTCTTAATCATCTATATATACCCAACTCCTCGTACATCCTCTCCGTCGACAAATCGTTCTTTCCATCCAAGAGAAGATTCTCAAAAAATGCCGTGAGGTATTCTGGACACTTCTGGAGAAGTTTCGAATTGTCTAAAACAAGGGCATCTCGGGAATATTTGGAATTGTTTTGAAATGGCCCATTATCAATCTCAAATCCAAGGGCACGGAGGTATTTAATCAAAAATACAGTAACAGTTCTTGTATTTCCTTCTCGAAATGGATGTATCTGCCAAATATCTGATATGAAAGTTTGAATGCGTTTAACGATAGCTCTTTCATCTAGACCAGCATAATTAAACTCTTTTTCCTGCTGAAAATCAGAATCCAAAGACGCTGGAATCATTGGAAAATCAGAATAAATGACGGTATCTCCTTTGAGAACAGGTTCATTTTTAGTGATATTAACTTTACGATATTCACCGACTGGAATGCTGCTATCAAAGACTCCTTGAAAGAGCTCCTTGTGGATATGAAGCAGGGTAGTTGGTCGCAGACTGAACCCATTTTGCGACAGCATCTCAACGATACGAAGAGATACCTGATCTGCCTCAAGAGTACTAGCATCCGTTGACTGGTGATACTTGGTGATTTCTTCGTAAACCTGCTCGTAAGTGTATTCACCACGCGCCTGTTTGTCAGCCAACTGCTCCATATATTTTGAAGGACTGATACCATTAACTTTCTAAAGCCCAAAGGCAATTAACCAAAGATCCCACTTATGTTTATAAGAAAGGACTGAGTTATCGATATTATAAGTTGCTTGCATAACTCCTCCAATCTAAAGAAATAATTTAATTTACTCTATTATACCAAAAAAGCAAGCCCAACCAGGTAGTTGAGCTTATTTAAGAGTTCTAAATTTTAAAAACTTATATATTAAATAATTAAGCTAGGTTTCACACCACAAACTAGCTACATTGTGATACTGTCACTCTTAGATACTTTCATGAATAATAGTAATGAAAGAACTGTAAATGTCGTCAAAATAGTTGAGAGGGCCGCTGCTATACCGTAGTTTCCTCTTAAAACTTCTGTATAGATGGCAACAGTCATTGTTTTGGTGTTGATATTATAAAGTAAAATGGATGTTGATAACTCTGAAATCATGGTAATCCAAGAGAGAATAGCTCCAGAAATTATTCCTGACATCATCATTGGGATAGTAATTTTAACAAATGTATTGAGTCTTGAACTTCCCAAACTTGCCGCTGCTTCTTCAATACTAGGTGAAATTTGATGCAGTGAGGCAACTGAAGAACGTATCGTATAAGGAAGACGTCGAACTGCTAAAGAAATTACCATTATCAATGATGTTCCTACAATTGCCAGAAAACCTGAGTTTGCAATACCTGTATTAAAAGCAGTAATAGATGCAATACCCATTACAGTTCCTGGAACGATGTATGGAATCATACTCATACTGTCAATTAGAGAAGTGAATGGGTTGCGTTTACGAACACTTAGATATGAAATGAAAGTCGCAAAAACCAATACCAACACTAAAGCCATAAGAGGAATACGTAAAGTATTTAAAATACTAGTTCCCATTCTATCAAATGCCTGGCGGTAACTATCTAATGAGTAACCGGGAACGAAAATCATTCCTGATGTTTTTAAAAACGATGTATAAATCAAATAAGTTTGCGGTAAAATTGCCAGACCAATGATTCCATAGACACCGAGATAGACCAAGAATTTCTGTAATCCGTAAATGACTTTAGGTTCAATTGAATGAAGAGAATTCATGCTAAAACTATTTTTCTGAGCAACATATTTTTGAACAAGGAAAATAAGCAAAGCAATAGTAATGGCAATGATTGCCAAAGCAGACGCAAAAGCTGAGTTTCCACCGACTTCACTGATAAACTGTGAATAGACAAGAACTGGAAATGTTCGATAGCCTTCTCCAATCAGCATCGGTGTCCCAAAATCTGAGAAGGCTCTCATGAACACCAACAAGGCTGCAGCCAGTAAAGTTGGTACTAGAAGCGGTAAGACTATGTGAGTCAACCTCTTTATCCCTTTAACTCCCATACTTTCCGCAGCCTCTAAGAGAGAGTTATCCATGCTCTTCAATGCACCACTGACGTATAAATAGACTAGCGGGAATAACTGTAGAGTAAAGACAAGTACGATTCCCGAAAATCCATAAATGTCTAATTTAGGAAGTCCCAAAGTTGAGGACAACCAATTAGTAATAACACCATTTCGTCCCAAAAGTAGAATCCATGAATAGGCGCCAACAAAGGGTGCTGACATAGAAGCAATGATAATCAAAATTTGGAGAACCTTTTTCCCCTTGAATTGGAACATAGCAAAGCAATAAGCTAACAAGGTTCCCACAACCAAAGACAAGATAGTTGCAGCAACTGAAACCTTAAAACTATTAAAAAGTGTTGTAAAATAATATTCTTTTGAAAAGAAGGTTAAAAAGTTACCGAATGATAAGTGTCCATCAACAAACAAAGCTTGATTTAGGATGGTAACAATTGGGTAAATGAGGAAGAGTATGTAAGAAATGAATATGAAAATGGATGACAATAGCCAAATATTCATATTTTGAAGGCCTTTTTTCATCTAAATCACCTCCAATAAATTCACCTTACCATCAGCTGAAAAAACATTCATTTTTTGAGCATTAATTTGTAGACGAATAGTATCACCTGGTCCAAAGTCCTCATCCAAAGTTGACTCTTCAGTCACTTGAATTCTCTGTGCGAAACCAGTTTCCACAATATATTCAGTATTTAGTCCTAGATAGGTACTATCTTTGATGGTTGCTAGGATTGGACCATCAGCACTGCGAACAAACTCTTCAGGACGAACACTGATACGAACCTCTTGATCATTAGCATTATTCAAGGCTGGGTAGGGGATAGTGTGCCCATCCGACAAGCGAATATAAGCCTGACCATTTTCGTGTAAAAGCTGAGCTGGAATCATATTGGTGCGACCTATGAAGGTTGCGACAAACTCATTACTTGGTCTGTGGTAGAGTTCTTTTGGTTTACCAATTTGCTGAATTTCACCTAGATACATTACCGCAATCTGGTCTGAAATTGCCATTGCTTCTTCTTGATCATGGGTAACATAAACGGTTGTAATTCCAACTTCTTTTTGTATTTCCTTGATAGCTTGACGCATATCAATTCTTAGTTTAGCATCCAAGTTACTCAAAGGCTCATCCATTAAAAGCACATCTGGACTGATAGCTAGAGCACGCGCCAATGCTACACGCTGCTGCTGCCCTCCACTTAGGTTTTCTGGCTTACGGTCTCTGAATTGATCAATCTGCATCAATTTCAAATATTTATCAACACGTTCTTCCAATTTTGATTTAGACATTTTGCGTTGTTTCAAACCAAAAGCAACATTTTCCTTAACCGTTAAACGAGGGAATATAGCATAATTTTGGAAAACCATTCCGATATTTCGTTTACTTGGTTCCATCTGATTGATACGTTCTTCTCCAAAGTAGAAATCTCCTCCTTCGATGGAGTTAAAACCTGCAATCATCCTAAGAAGGGTCGTTTTCCCACAACCAGAAGGACCTAAAAGAGTAAAGAGTGTTCCATCAGGGATAGTGACATTGAGATTCTCAATGACAGGCGTATCGTTGTAGATTTTTTTAGCATTTTTAATGGTAATCTGACTCATTATAACACCCCTATTTTGATTGAATATCCACAAAGATGTCATTGTAATGTTTCACGATATCTTCTTTATTTTTGATAACATAGTCATAATCTTCAATAATGGTATTAATGTCATCAAGTGATTTCATATTTTTGCTGACAGCAGCATCTTGACGGACTGGACGATTTGTTGTTTCTGTTCCCAAAGCATCCTGCGCTTCTTTTGACACAAGAAAATCAATGAATTTTTCAGCATTTGATTTGTTTGGAGCATCTTTGATAATGGCTGCGCTGGCAGGCAAGAATACTGAACCCTCTTCAGGATAAATAACTTCAATGTTTGCTCCATCGTTTAGCAATTTAACTGTTGGATCTTCATAAGATAGACCAACTGCCATCTCACCATCAGCAACTGATTTGTAAACACTAGATGAGCTTGATGTTATTTTTCCATCAATCAGTGTAAACAAGTCTTCTACATATTTCCAAGATTCTTCTTTATCGTAGCCACCCGTAGCAAGCAACATATTAGTTAATTGAGCGAAAGCTGAAGATGAATTAGCTGGGTCAGCTGTAGCAATTTTTCCTTTCAACTCAGGATTTATCAAGTCCTTGTACCCTTTAATTGACATACCTTTTGTCAAATCTGGATTAACAATAATAACTGAACCATCGAGAGTATAAGGCGTTGAATAACCGGTTGTGTTTTGATAGGCTTCAATGACTTGATCGTTTTCTTTTGCAGTGTACTCCTCAAATAATTCTGGGTGTTGTGCATACTGAGTATAGGAACCACCGAAGATAACATCAGCAACTGGTTTACTAGCTTCACTCTCTACTTTCTTGAACAGTTCACCAGTACCTGCTTGAATCAATTCAACTTTAATTCCATATTTTTCTTCAAAAGCTGGAATGGTTGCATTGATTAACCCTTCTGAGTTTGGAGAATAGACAACAAGTTTGTCACTTGTTCCATCCGCATTCTTATTATCGGACTTAGAACCACAGGCTGCTAAACTAATAATTGCTGTTGAAGCGACAACAAGAGATAGAATTTTTTTACGCATAATCATGCTCCTTTGTATTTGTTACCTATATTCTATAAAAGAAAACGCTTTCTTTATAGAACAATTCTATCCTCTATGAGTAAAATTCTCTTTAAATTCTGTAAAAGTTAAGCCTGTATAGCGACGAAAAACCTTACCAAAATAATTGTAATCTGAAAATCCCACGGCTTCTGCCACCTCATAAACTTTCAAATCAGGTTGATCAGTTATGATTTGAATAGACCGCTTGATGCGATAGCGATTGAGATAGTCTTTTAAGGTAATACCCAATTCTTCTTTTATTTTTTTGTAGAGGTAACTCTCGCTGTAGCCAAAATTTTTGGCTATCTCTTCAGTTGAAATAGCTTGATTGTAGTGTTGGTGAACATATTCTACTAAAAGTGCAGACCAGTTTTCTTGGTGTATCTGAGGTAATTCGATTTTTGGTAAATTATCAAATCCAGTATGCTGACTTTCCTGCTTCATATCTAAACAAATTTGCCATAGGGTATCTCGTAACTCTTCGACATCTAAGGGCTTTTCTAAAAAGTTGAATACGCCATATTTTATCGCTTGTTTAGCATGTTGAAAGTCACTATAAGATGATAGAATTATCTTCTCATAAGAGATGTCTTTGGTTTCTTCAAACATATTAAAAGCTGTTTTTTCTGGGCATCATGATATCAGTCAAGACTATATCCGGCTTCAATTCACGAATTAATTCTGCACCTTCTTGACCATCTCTTGCAGTTGCCACTAGCTCAATTCCCAATTGATTATAAAGCACCGCCTTTGTCAACCAATTCCTAATTAATGACTCATCTTCTACTATAATCATTCGTAACATGCTTGTCTCCTTTCAAATGTTAGTTCTACTCCCTGCAAGCCTTCTTCTTGCCATAATCTTATTTTGCTACTTGGATATAACATGGACAAGCGACTATATGAATTGACTAAGCCGTGTTCAGTTTGTCCATCCTTTACATATTCTGAAAAATGCTCTTTAAAATCCTGACTAAAACCAGGTCCATTATCACTAACAGAAAATGATATTTGGTGCTCATCACAAGTTACCTGGACTCTCAACATTAAGTCATGTCTAAATTCCATACCGTATTTGAGCGAATTTTCAATCAAAGGCAATAAGAATAGTTTTGGTACAAGCAACTGCTCTAATTCCTCTGGATAGTCAAGTTGAAAATACAAAAGATCAAAACGAATACTATTAACCGCCAAGTAATCTTCAATGATAGCCATATCACGCTCTAAAGGAACGTTCTCCCTATCAGAAGCAATACTATATCGTAGAACTCGATTGAGTGACAAAATCATCTGCTCTGCCTTTTCCGGATTGATACGAATCAAAATTTTAATTGACTCAAGTGAATTATAAAGAAAATGAGGATGAAATTGTGCTTCAAGTAATTTCCTTTGAAAAACCGTTTTCTCCTTCTCTGATTTCAAAGTTTGATAAAAGAGCCGTTGCAGGGTGTCTAGCATACCGTTTATTTTTTTAGCCAAATAACCAAACTCATCATCCGTATTAACTTCTAGCTCTGCCTTGTACCCATTCACAATCTTCTCCAGATCAGCCACTAAAACATCAACGCTATCACTACTATGGATAACAATTCTTCTTGACAAGCGAAGGGCAAGGGTCATCAAAATAACCATGATAAAGACGACAAAGAGTCCAGTCACTATAATCAAATAGGATATAGGGACAACAGAAATATAGGAATAGAGCACCAGATGATTGCCCAGCTGATAGTGATTATTTAAGTAGATTTTCCCATCTCTAATCGTTAGAATATCCAAAAACTGCCTCTCATCCACCTTTTTCAATTCTTGACTAGTATACTTCATACTGTTGGAACTAAATAGATTTTGGTACTTGTCGGCAATGATATACTGAGTTGAATCTGCCTGTACACTAGCTTCAAAGTCACTACCATCTATATAAAGAACCAGATAACCAATTGTCTCCTCACCCTCAACTAGTGGCTTTATCTTTATCAAATAGCGATTCCCTTGATAGTCCTTGCTTATCCGATACTCTGCCTGATTAGTAATATTCTTCATAGCAATCTTCACATAAGAATCATCGCTTAGTCCATCTCGATTTGGTAGCTTTGTTGATAAGACTAATTGATTATCTTTTGTATAGATGGACAAGGCAGAGCGAAAAGGGAGTTGCCCAGTCTCCTGATAAACTTGCCTAAACATTTCCCGCTCTGCTATTTCTCCAGACAAAAAGTCGCCTAGCCCATGTCCCTCTAGGTTCTTAAAAATCTGATCCGTCTGCAAAGTCATCTGTTCAAAATGCGAGATGATGGTGTTTCGTCCTTCAACCAATTGACGAAACTGCACCATAAAAATAAATAGAATCAGTACCACAAAATAGCTAAATCCAATAAAAATGGAGGCCTTCTGAAAACCTCTTAAAATCTCCTTACGAAGCTTGACTTTAAAAGGAATAATCCCCTCTTTTTCACTCATATTTTCCTCACTCTATTTTTGCTCAAAATATACATTTTGTTCATTGAAATAATAAACAAATCAATTATAACACTTTTATACGAAAACGTTTGCATATTTGAAAACAAAAAAGCAAGGTCCCTGATAGTTCAAGGACCTTACTTTAGGAGATTAATGAAAAAGAAAAGTGTTAGGATTCCTATTTCTAGTCTAGTTATAGTATAACTAGACTAGCTTAAGCGAAACTGAAAGAAAACTTGAAGGAAACTTAACTTTAAAACCTTTATCATTCCACCAAATTTTGATATCATATTTTTAACTAAATGGAGAAAATTAATGTCAAAAAAAGTTATCAATGTTGTTGCTGCTGCTATTGAAAAAGATGGACTCATCTTCTGTGCTCAAAGACCTGAAGGAAAAAGCCTAGCTGGTTTTTGGGAATTTCCTGATGGAAAACTGGAGGAGGGTGAAACGCCTGAGGAAGCTCTCATTCGTGAAATCAAAGAGGAATTTGATTCTGAAGTCGAGATTGTTTCCTACCTTAACGAAGCCTCTTATGAATATGACTTTGGAATTGTCACTATGAAAACTTACCTTTCCAAATTAATTTCAGGTGATTTAGAACTTCTTGAACATCAGGATTCCAAATGGTTACCCGTTGATCGACTCATGGAATTAAACTGGGCTCCAGTTGATATTCCTGCAGTTGAATGTTTACAAAAGAAATAGAGATTCAAGCGAATCTCTATTTCTTTATTTATCCGTCAAATATTTATACAGATTTGTCTCGACTGGTGATTCGAGTTTAAATCGCATTTGGACGACTGAGTCTCCATTCCTAAGCAATTCATCTGCACTGCCTTCCACATACTTGAGTGGCCCCAGATAATAAAATTCTCCGCCTTCTGAATCATCTTTGATGACAAAGAGTTCCAAGCGCAAGCCATTTTCATTAGAATTAATAATAGTAGAGACGTCGTTAGATTCCAGTGTCCGCTTATTCTTTGAGAAGTATTTCAAGGTCGATTCATTGAGCAACTCATCCTCATACTTGATGGTATCGCTAATATCCTCACTCTTATGATAGGTGATAAAAATCGGACAAGAATTGTTTTCCTGGTCAATCTTGTAGCCCCCAATATTCAAAGGTGGCTCATCCTTGCGGACATTCATCAGCTTGAGCACATCACGACGCGAATACTTCTGCCCTAGCGTAAAGACCTGAGGGTAGTCTTTGGCTTTTAGGATTCCTGTTTCGATGACATCGGAAAATAGCAGAGCAAACTGATTATTTTCTTTCAGTGACTTTTGAACTGACTCATTAAGTTGATAAGTCTCATCAACCAAGGACACCAAAGCATCTGTACCATACTTCTTCTGCTCCTGAGCCTTGAGAAATGACAAATCTAGAACACGATTGACTGATTCCAGAACCTCTGAACGAATATCTAAGTCATGTTCCAACACATACTCAAACCATTTATCAGACGACACCTGTCCACCATTTTCCAGTAATAGTTTGAGCAAGTACAATTCATGCTTGCGTTTACCATTGAGCACTTCAAAGGTTATAAAATTGAGGAACTTTTTCTCAATTTCTGACAAAGAAATGGTCTCATCTGAAAACTTAGTGATAACATCAGCGTAGTTATTAAAACTTGAATTTTCAAAGAAGATAAGCGGTTCAATGCTCTTAAGTTTGACAAAATCTACCAAATAAGGTGTCCTGCCCAGCTTATTTTCCAAATCCTTAAAGGCATCACGTAAAATTTTGATAGATGAAAGTGTCGTATTGGTGATGGATGAAAAAATCTGCTCCTTGGCAATCTTTTCAAAGTTGATGGTGGTCAAACCTTTTAAGGTGTTGGGCTCACGCACTTCACGGCGGTAATTGTCCTTATTCATGGACTGGTCACCAAAGAGAGCCACTGGAATTAGGTAGTTGTTCTGGTAATTTCCGATGAAATCAATAATGGTCACATACTCTTTGGAATCATGTTTACGCAGACCACGGCCCAACTGTTGAATGAAGATAATGCTAGACTGGGTGTTTCGAAGCATGACCACCTGATTGACACTAGGAATATCGATTCCTTCATTGAAGATATCCACTGTCAAAATATAGTCTAGCTTGCCAGATTCTAAATCCGCAACAACCTGCTGGCGCTCCTCTTGGCTGTGAATCCCAGATAGGGCACGAGTCCGTAAACCTTTTGCATTAAAGAGGTTTTCTAACTCATTGGCTTCTCTGACTGACGAACAGAAAATCAAGCCCTTCACCGTCTCACCACTGACACCGTAATAAGAAACCTTATCCAAAATGTGTTTAACCCGTTGCTCAGACACTAGATTTGAGAAAGTGGATTTTTCATTAATGAGCTGACCATCGACTTTGATATCAGAAACCCCATAGTAAATAAAAGGACAAAGCATGTCATTATCCAGGGCTTCTTGCAGTCTAATTTCATAAGCGATATTGTAATCAAAGAGCTCATAAATATTTTGACCGTCAGTCCGCTCCGGGGTTGCCGTCATGCCCAGGTAAAAGTCAGGCTGGAAATAGTCCATCACCTTCTTATAGGAATCTGCGCCAGCTTTGTGCACCTCATCAATGAGGATATAATCAAAGAAAGCCGGGTCAAAAGATTGAAGATTGGCGTTTCTGGAAAGGGTCTGAATGGTCGCAAAGACGTATTTTTTCTGGGAAATATCGGCTCCGCTTTTATAGAGGCATCCCTCCTCGTCTTCAAAGCCTAAAACCTTCTGAAAATCCTTGAGAGACTTTTGAAGAATTTGTTCACGGTGGACAATGAAGAGCATCCTGCCAGGATTGTACTGTTTAACGTCGAAGGCAGAAAGGTAAGTTTTCCCTGTTCCCGTTGCACTGATGACTAGGGCCTTTTTAGCCCCATTTTTTCTGACATTTGCTAGGCCTTCCAAAGCCTGCTCCTGCATCTTGTTGGGTCTGATTCTCCCCTGATACTCTGCAGTAACTTCTTCTTGGATGGTGACGGTCTGAATAACGGTTTTACGGCGGGCAGCGTAAGCATTAATGGCCTCTAGGGTTAACACCTGAGACTGTTCCCAAATTTTTTCAAACTCGTCCTTGGCATTTTGAATAAAATCACCATTCTGAGTTGAGGTCAATTTGACATTCCATTCGTAGTTAATTTTTAAAGCGATATGGGTCAGATTTGAGCTTCCAGAAATGATAACCTGCTTATCTTCCTGTTCAAAGAGGTAAAACTTAGCATGCATCTGCAAATTAGTCGGCGTCATCCGGACGTCGACGTTTTTCAGCTTAAGCAATTCCTTCATGGCAATCGGGTCATTGAAATCAAGGTAGGGTGAAATCAAGATTCGCCCGCGAATGCCATCATCAGCCAAATCAGAAAGCTGACTCTTAATCAGGGCCAAGCCTGACTGGGTAATAAAAGCCACACTAAAGGAAAAGGATTTGGACTTACTCAGCGCCTCCTGCAAGTCATTCAAAACATAACGATGCCTGGTCACATCATTAATCAAAATCTTGGGAGCATAAATCCCCTCTTGAAAAACTTCCCTATCAATAAACCCATACTGCAAAGAATGCAGCAGATTATCCTGAAACAATAGATTCCCAGACATATTATAATTCCTTCGTTGTTCGATAATATTATTATCTAAAAAAATGAGGGGGATGTAAAGAACGGATTTATATCTGTCGAAATTAATATACAATTTATTTTAGGCGATTATGTAGTACATCAATGATTGCATTTGGCCTTTCTTTATCAGCACGTATAAGAACTAAACATTCAGAAATTTTGTTCGATATATTACTTGTCAAATACTCACAGTCTATTTTAAATTGATTTTGGACACATCTATTGTTGCTTATCTCCTTTAACACCAATAAACTTAAAGTATTAATAATCACATTTGCCACCAAAGATGGATTTAATTCATCATATGGATCATGACATTCAAAATAGCTTTCTGCAGTCAAAATATCCACATGTACAAACTGACATGCAGTTTGATAAAAAACATCATATAATTCTTTATACCTAGTATCATTTAATTTGTTTTTAAGATCACTTAGCAAAACCTTAACATTGTGGGTTTCTCCAGTTTGTCGATTCACCACTTTATTATAATTATACTTCCCGTTTGAATTTTTTGAAAAAGCAAATTTTTTACTATCAATTTTGGGATACATTTTTTCTTTAAAAAAATTCTCTTCCTGATTTATTGCACATAAATAAAGATAGTTTTCAAATATACTACGTCCTAGAGCATAAATAGATTCCGAAACAAATTCTGATTTTAGTATAGATACACTTTCTAGTGTTTTTATCGTTTTCAGTGCAGAAAACATACAATAATCTAACTCTGTTTTCATTTCAAAATTTGTTATTTGTTTGCCTTCAGAATGTCTATGAATAAAATCTGTAAGACCTACCTTTAAACTTTCTCCTGTATCTAACACCAATACTTCCATTATTGAATTCATCATGGCAACATACTTAATAGAACTTATTTCATCAACAATATCAGAATTCATTGCATTCTCGTACTCTTCAGTATATTCTTCAAATTCTGCAAGATATCCATCTGGTATCTTATCAAGATTTAGTTCTTCAATTGGTAAAAGGCCATCTGTTTTAAAATGTGCATAAATAATCTCCTCAGGAATATTGGCAGCCCTCATTGACTCCATTATATGCAACATTGAATCATTCCTAAAATTAGGCGCAAATCCAAAATAATAATCTTCTTTATTCATTTCACGTCCGTACAATTGCTTAAAATTCTCCTTTATTTCAAGTAAAATTTCTTCAATCTCAGGTACTAATCTTTGCGTCCTTGTTATTTTTCCATCTGAAATTGTCCATTCGATATCTTTTAATTTACAACAATCTTCATAAACTTTCCCACTATCACAAGGACAATAATCTTTATCAACAATCTTCTTTTTCATAAGAATTAACCTTCTCCTTTTTCCACTTCCTCATGCACATTATACCACAAAACCCAACCTATTCAGGCTGGGCATTGTGTGTGTAGTTAAGGACCTTACTTTAGAGATTAATGAAAAAGAAAAGTTTTTACGATAGTCGTTGTGACTCTAGTCGCTTACGAATATCTATGCAAAGACATCCCAAGAACTAGTACTTTAATACGTAGTGATTGGTCGATGTCTACTGCTAGGAGGGTTATAGTATAGCTAGACTAGCTTAAGCAAAACTGAAAGAAAACTTAAATAGCAAAGTTATCTAAATACTTTTTACTAAATTGAGATAATAAAATCAACTATAACGATTCATCATTTCCTCGTGTGAATATGCTTTTTGTCCTTCTTGTAGCCATTCTTTCATAGCAGAATCAGCTTGCTGAATATCATTTAAATCTGCTAGCTTATCAGAAAAAAAGCATCTTGTAACTCGTTCATAAGAACACTCCCTTTAAAATAAAAACATTACTAGTTAAAATCTTCAAAAATTCTTCAACCGAATTAAGTGTTTCTTCATTCTTCTTGAGTTCTTTGTCAGTAATTTTAGCAACATCACTCATTTACATCACCCCAAAACTCATTACTGTTTCTAATAATCAGTGCAACAAATCAAAGATTTAATCCAATACATACTGTATATACTACCAAATGTCAATTAACTTGAAATCCTATATTTTGAAATACAATTTTAAATTGATTTAAATTATCAATCTGATTTTCATCAACTAGTACGACCAACTCCTCTTCTGATCGAGAACAACCTACATAAAAAAGTTTATATGCTGTTAATATTGATTTTACTAAATTTTTATTAAAAATAATCTTTATATTTTTAACGGTTGTATTAGTTTGAAAATTTAGTGTATTATTTTTCAGACAAATATATTTATAATAGTCATTGTTAAAATACTTATTGTAAATATATTGAAAATCTCTAAAGAATTCTTCCTTATCATTTGATGTAATTTTTTCTATTTTTTTGCCAATTTTTTGCTCTAAAGATAAAATATTCCTATTTAAATCGTAATAAAAAGTTTGAAAGTTGTCCAGGTTAAAATTCAACCCTTGTGTTGAAAAATTTGTAAATAGATTAAAGAAATCATAAATTTTAATTCCGGGATTTGAAGAATCTTCTGCTACAAATAATATCTTTTTGTGTCCTTCACCTTTAACTCCGTGCTGTGTCGAAACCATCGGATTTCGATTATAATCATCTATTAGTTTAAATAACTCCACTGAATCGCAAAATAAATCTGTATATAGGAATTCTCCGTTCCTTTCATATAAGAAAATAAAATTGTAAAAAACATTATTGATAATTTTATTTTCAACTAACTTCTGTATTACTACCCCAAGTCTTTCTTCAGATTCTAATACCTCAACTAAATAATCCATTTTGTCTTTTAGTTTCACTTTGTCTGTGTGATAATTTATCTTTAATAATCCCTCTTCAAATACAGAGATAGTTTTACCATAGTGTATTTTTTTTCTGACACCTTTTACTACTCGAATTACATCACCATAATTCTTATTGCTGTAATCATGCTTTATTTTAAATAATAAGCTTAAAAACGACATTAACTCATCTGGATTTTCCTCAAAATTATTATTTCCTAATACATCCATTACACTAATACGACTGTTATTAGGATATAATTTCTGATAATTTTTGTAAATTTTACCAGCAGATTTTTCAGTATTATTAATATTCTCAAATCTTTTTATATTTACTGTCCTTAATTTATAAAAATCCTCATACTTCTTACTATTATCAACGAGAAACTTTTCAATATCATTTGTCAAAATTATTTTAGGGAAATTACCTACCACTCCTTTATGGGAATCTTGATTTATTCTGCTACTTGAAAGATATAATCCATTTAATAAATCAACAATTTCTTTTGATGAGCGATAGTTTCTATTAAACTGTGCTGAAATAGAATTATCAAAAGAATTGAATTCAACTTCAAATGATCCATCATATTTATTATAAATTTCCTGCATTTTATCTCCAAGAAAATATACTTTGGTCTTGCTATTTTTAGTTGAATTGTAAAAGAACTTTAAAATTTCAGCACTTGTATCTTGTACCTCATCAATAAATATATATTGATACATTTCACGTAGCTTAAACCCTATTTTCGGAAATTTTTCTACTAGTTTAAATGAAAAATCTAACAAGTCATCATGTGATAGTCCCCCGTCTAATGGGAAAGAATATTGTCTTTCATTATAGTAAAGACTATCAAGATTATTAGACACAGTTTCCAACGAGATATCCGTAGCTATATTAAATCTTTCCTTATAGCGTTCAACTATTTTAGTTTTTTCTAAATCTTCTTCTATTTTTTGTTTAAAAAATTCAATATAAAATGTAACAACTTTTTTATTTTTAAAAAATGGTTCCAAAAAATTATTTAAAAAAGCATGGATAGTTGATATTGAAATATTTGGAGAAATTATTCTTTCTTTCATCACTTCTGCTGCCCTATTTGTATATGTTATACATAGAATACTAGCAAAAGGTGACTCCTCTATGATTTTATTTATTGTTCTACTAATATAGTGAGTTTTTCCACTACCAGCAGGAGCATTTATCCTATAGAAATTTGTTTGTTCAGCCACGATAATCCCTCCTCAATATAATTAGGTAATACTTCAATTTCTTTGTTATTCATAATAATCGAATACATAAAATTTGTTTTTATTAAACTATTCACAATATCTCTGGTGTTTATCAAAACTTTACCTTTAAGCTTTTTATTTTTAATAGATGGAACAGAAAAATCAAGTTTTGACTCACACTTAAGGTTTTCCCAAAATTCTCGGTCAAATTCAATAAATACACCTCTTTTATTTTGTAATTTTAATTTTATAAAATGATTTTTTCCATAATCTATTCTAGTATTATACGTTCTTATTTTCTTTTTATAATATTTAGTATCTAAGATTGATTTTCCACTATAGCTTCTTCCGTAATTCAGGTTTGATTTATACTTTCGTCTATCTTCTTTTCCATATTTTGAAGTTGGAATAATCAATTTATATATTATTGCTTCTTCTAATGTCCGAGCATACCCATCATTTTGAGTCTGTGTGAATACTTCAATGTTTTTATTTCGTCTAAACTTTTGTTGTTTATAAATTTCACCAACATTCTTATTATTACTTTTTAACAATGAATTTAATGTCGAATTAGTGGTCTTATCTTTCTGTATTTCATCAAGAGAATCTCTTTCCTTACCATAATCTATATCAGTAAACACACAGGCTTTCATTCCTAATTCGGTTACTAATGGAAAATATTTATGTGCATGTGCACCCCCACATTGACAGTAACTGATATATTGTCTAGATAGGTTTAGATATTTTGTATTTTTCCGAGTAACTAATCTTTCAAAATACATACGTTCTGCATCACCTTCATAAAAAATAACAGCATCAGAAAAAATTAAATCTGCAAAATTTAGTTTAAAAAATGTTTCATAGAATTCTCTATCCTTATTTTTTTCAATAAATTGATGCAAGTCAACAATACGATTCATATAATTATTTTGCGATCGTATCACTTTAACATTATTTATATCAACATTTTTTACAATCTCAGTTGAATGAGTTGTGATAACACCTTGAATATTTCTATTATCTTTAAAAATAGTATCTATATAATCTACCAATACTTTCTGCATTTGTATATGCATGTGAGCTTCAGGTTCTTCAATAACAAACAGATTTACTGTATTAGCACCTGATTCCTTAATTTTTCTTGAAAAACTATTGATTTGTAAGCTAATGTAAATTAAATTACTTACCCCAAGACCTTGTGACTCCTCAGATAAGTTAAATCGAAATTCCCCAGATTTATGAGCATAACTAATATAAATACTATTTTTGAGTAAATTCAATAAAGTTTTTCCATTAAAATCAAAATCGGCCGTGAGTGCATTTATTTCATTTTTTGAAACATTATCCAGATTCTCCTTTAAATCTTCTAATGCTTCCTCAGTTCTCTCCTGAAATTTCTCTTTTATACCAGAATCAGTTAAATTTTTTTGTATACTTTTCTCCAATTGATTAAATTCATTTTCCCAATTCATACTTATCTTTTTGGGGTCTGTGCTAGATATAATTGTTGTAGTAATCTTCTTATTCTTCAAACTTTCATCATCTAATTCTCTATCTGCTGATACATATTCAAAATTAAACAAGTTTTTAAACTCATTGTAGTCAATTTTTCTCTTATTTGAAAAATTTTCATCCGAATAAAAGTAGCTCCCTTCAGTACTACTTTCAATAATCTCTCTCAATTTTTCTTTAGATCTTACTTCAGATTGAGTAAAGTCTTTTTTTATTTTGTCAATATTGAATTTATAAATATACTCAAAAAAGAAACTGGTCATATCTGACTCTAAATCCATTAAATAATTAGCAAAAAGACCTATTGATTCATCCTTTTTATAAGAGATACTAAGCTTAACACTAATTCTAATATTTTCCCCAATATATTTTAAAAACTGTAGAAATTCTTCTTCCTTATTACTCAAATCAATACTCAAATTTTCAATCTTCTCATCCAATAAGGTTTTCATCTCAATTGAAAAATCATTGAATTTTAATAATTTTTTTGAGTTATTATTGAATATATAATCAAGCAGTTGTACTAAAGAGGTTTTACCACTATTATTTGCACCTGCTAATACAGAAAAGTTTCCATAATCCAGATTAATGGTTGAATCTTTAAATCTTCTATAACCTGTAATATTTATCTTGTCAATCTTCATAGTTCACCTCGTCTATATCTTATGATAGCTACATTTTACCATGGATGCGCTTTCTTTTCTACGAAATAAAATAAACCTAGGAAAATTTACTTTCTAGATTTATTCTATTTATTCTATTTATTCTATTTCACCAACTTCTTCATCTCTTCAATACGCTCTTGTGTCGCATCGAATTTAGCTTGGTAGTCGGCTTGTTTGTCTTTTTCTTTCTGAACGACTTCTGGTTTGGCGTTGGCGACGAAGCGTTCGTTGCCGAGTTTTTTGCCGACCATGTCTAGCTCTTTTTGCCATTTGGTTAGTTCTTTGTCAAGGCGAGCCAACTCTTCTTCTACGTTGAGCAGGTCTGCTAGCGGCAGGAAGATTTCTGCGCCTGTGATAACGGCTGACATAGCCAATTCTGGGGCAGCGATTGCAGAGCTGATTTCAAGGGTTTCTGGGTTTGTGAAACGTTTGATGTAGTTGACGTTGGCATTGAAGAAGGCTTCAAGTTCAGCATCACTTGTCTTAACCAAGATGGTAATTGGTTTAGATGGGGCAACGTTCACTTCTGCACGCGCATTACGAACAGAGCGGATCAAATCTTTGAGACTTTCAACACCCTTATGAGCGTCAGCATTTTCAAAAGCAGCATTTACTCTTGGGTATTCCGCAGTCACGATTGAACCTTCTGCGTATTGACCGAAGATTTCCTCTGTCACAAATGGCATGATTGGGTGAAGGAGACGAAGGATCTTGTCCATTGTGTAAAGAAGGACTGAACGTGTGATGACTTTCTCATCTTCGTTGTCGCTGTAAAGGACTTCTTTGGTTAATTCAACATACCAGTTGGCAAATTCTTCCCAAATGAAGTTGTAAAGGATGTGACCGGCAACCCCAAACTCAAACTTGTCAAAGTTTTCAGTGACCTTAGCAATGGTCTCATTGAGGTTGTGCAGAATCCATCGGTCCGTCACGTTCCCAGCTCCGCCATTGGCCACCAAAGCCACGTTAGCAGTCGCTTGCTCCAGGCTGAGCCCCTCATTGTTCATGAGGATATAGCGGGAAATGTTCCAGATTTTGTTGATGAAGTTCCATGAGGCATCCATCTTCTCGTAGGAGAAACGGACATCCTGTCCTGGGGCAGAGCCATTAGACAAGAACCAACGAAGGGCGTCGGCACCGTATTTCTCGATGACATCCATTGGGTCGATACCATTTCCAAGCGATTTAGACATCTTGCGCCCTTCCTCATCACGAATGAGTCCGTGGATAAGAACGTTTTGGAATGGCTGGCGCCCAGTAAATTCAAGCGATTGGAAAATCATACGTGACACCCAGAAGAAAATGATGTCGTAACCAGTAACCAAGGTTGAAGTTGGGAAGTAACGTTTGAAGTCTTCCGCTTCCACATCAGGCCAGCCCATGGTTGAGAATGGCCAAAGGGCAGAGCTGAACCAGGTGTCAAGAACATCTTCGTCTTGAATCCAACCATCACCTTCTGGTGCTTCTTCGCCAACGTACATGTCACCTGATTCATTGTACCAAGCAGGGATTTGGTGACCCCACCAAAGCTGACGTGAGATAACCCAGTCGTGAACGTTTTCCATCCATTGCAAGAAGGTATCGTTGAAACGTGGTGGGTAGAATTCTACCTTGTCATCTGTGTCTTGGTTGGCGATGGCATTCTTAGCCAATTGATCCATCTTAACGAACCATTGTGTTGAAAGACGTGGCTCAACTGGAACACCCGTACGCTCTGAGTGACCTACTGAGTGAACACGTTTTTCAATTTCAACAAGGGCACCGATTTCTTCCAGCTTAGCAACAGTCGCTTTACGGGCTTCGAAGCGATCCATACCAGCAAATTCACCAGCCAGCTCATTCATGGTCCCGTCATCGTTCATGACGTTAACTTGTGGCAAGTTGTGGCGTTGACCGACCTCAAAGTCATTAGGGTCATGGGCTGGTGTGATTTTAACGACACCTGTTCCAAATTCTGGATCAGCATGCTCGTCAGCTACAATTGGAATAGCCTTGTTTACGATTGGTAGGATAACATTTTTACCAATCAAGTCCTTGTAACGAGGATCTTCTGGATTGACAGCGACAGCCACATCCCCAAACATGGTTTCAGGTCGCGTAGTCGCGACTTGAAGCGCGCGCGAGCCATCTTCCAACATATAATTCATGTGGTAGAAGGCACCTTCGACATCCTTGTGGATAACTTCGATGTCTGATAGGGCAGTACGGGCTGCTGGGTCCCAGTTGATGATAAATTCACCGCGGTAGATCCAACCTTTTTTATAGAGGTCAACAAAGACTTTGCGCACCGCTTTTGACAGACCTTCGTCAAGGGTGAAACGCTCGCGAGAGTAGTCGACAGAGAGACCCATCTTGCCCCACTGTTCTTTGATGGTTGTTGCGTACTCGTCCTTCCACTCCCAAACCTTGTCTAGGAATTTCTCACGACCAAGGTCGTAACGTGAAACGCCTTGCTCACGCAAGCGCTCCTCAACTTTAGCTTGAGTGGCAATACCAGCGTGGTCCATACCTGGCAACCAGAGGGTATCAAAGCCCTGCATGCGCTTTTGACGGATGATAATATCCTGCAAAGTCGTGTCCCAAGCGTGACCAAGGTGAAGTTTACCAGTCACGTTTGGCGGTGGAATCACGATAGAATATGGCTTGGCATCAGGATTACCTGATGGCTTGAAAACATCTTGGTCCAACCAAGATTGGTAACGTCCAGCCTCAACCTCGGCTGGATTGTATTTTGGTGAAAGTTCTTTCATTTTAGTTCTCCTTTATCCAATATTAAATTTCATAGATTGTGCAATATAGTTGATGATTTCTCTTTTCTCTAAAGACTGTTCATTCATATCTTGTTCACGTAAAGATAGATAAATTTTCTTAGGATTATACTTCTTTTCTACACAATAGATATAAGCATTTATAATCTCTGTAACAATTATTTTGTATGGAAAATCTAATTTATTCGTGCCAATTGCTCCTAACATCAACGTACTCAATCCCAATTCTTTACATTTTCGGAATAACTTGATAATAATAATTCTTGAATCCTCACCTTTAATTAAGTCATTCCTAATAATTGAATCTACTTCTTTTTTCTGAGAATTAACCACAAACAAAAGGGTCACTGATTTTTCCGACAAACGAATAGGTACGTAAAGTATATCTCCTAATTGTGGATTTTCAATCCTCTGACGCTTTCTAGCTTTATCAATTTCAGCCTGTAATAATTCATTTGTAATATTATGCTCTTCAGCCAAATAGTTAAGAAAATCTTCCAACATAGATCCACTCGAAACATTTGATAGTTTTAAACTTCTATCAAATCCAAGTGCCACTGAAAAAGTCGTATCTTTCTTATCCAATTTTTCTAGATTATATCTAAAATTAACGATAAAATCATCAACCATGATATAAAAATTCTTGTTTGATCTAGGATCGACATCAATAATTTTTTTTCTTAGTTTATTCCAACTCTTAATAATGACCGCAAATGATAATAAGAGGAATAATATAAAGAGGAATATGTAAATAGATACATCTGGTATAACAACTGATACCACTCCAAACAAAGTTGCGAACAAACTCCAGACTGCTTTCAAATCTTCCATAGAGAAATTTAAAATTTCTTTTATAAACTTCATTGTCATTCCATTACCATTCTTTTGTCCAGTTAATCCACACTTTATTGTTCTCTATATTAAATAACTCTTTATCATTCCCACCAGGTACTTTTGTAAAAAGAATTTCAGTTCCGGATAGGCACTTTACCATATAAGACATACCTGGGGATATATAAAACATATCTCCTTTTTTAAAATGATATTCACGGTCCTCTTCAAAAATAAACACCTTAGCTTCACCTTGCAGAATATAATTATATTCCTGATTAAATCTATGTGTATGTGCTTGTTCAGCCTTAAAAGAATTATATCTACTAATTCCCATCTCATAATTTGTAGTCGAGATATGTTTTGTATCTTGGGGCTTTTTAAGATTTCCTGTCAAGTAAACTCGCCCATTTTTTTCTAATCCGCAATCAATATCTTCATTAAAAATAAATTCCATATAAGCCTCCAAAATTATAAAAAAATCCCCATCCAGCTGACGCTAGACAGGGACGAATTTCTTTAGATAATCCGCGGTACCACCCAATTTCAGATATCTGTGGATACCTGCAACTTTGTTTATTTCATTGTAACCTTCAGCAACCAGTTTTGACATTTGTGCGGATTTCTCAGTATCGCCGCTTCCTGTGACAAATGGAATTCAAAACACCTCTGAATGCTCTTATTTTATCAGATTTGAGGCTATTAAGCAAACCAAATCTTTTCTTTATTTTTTAAATTTTATACCAAATTCTTTTAGCTGTTTGATGGTTGCTGGACCGATTCCTTTGAGTGTCAAGAGCTCTTTTTCTGTCCAGTTTGCAAAGTCTTTGGCTGACTTGATACCTTGCTCATAAAAAGCTTCAAGGCGGCTTGCTGCGACACCTTCAAATTCTTTTGCAAAGCTTTCAAAGTCATTTGCCTTAGCTTTCACTTCTTTTTTCACTTCTTCAGTTTTCTCTGTCAAGACTTTAACAACGTCAACAGTTGTTTTTACTAATCCTTGACGTTTCAATCCTAGAATGTACTCTTTTTTACGATTTTTTCTTTTTGCCAAAATTTTTCAACCTTTCATTTAAAAATCCCTATCCAGCTTATGCTAGACAGGGACGAATTTCATAAAGTAATCCGCGGTACCACCCAGATTCAGATATCTGAAGATATCTGCAACTTTGTTGTATTTCGTTGTTAGGTTCAGTAACTCATTTTGACATTTGTGCGGATTTCTCAGTTCCACCGCTTCCTGTAACAAATGGGATTCAAAATACCTCTGAACATTACTATTTTATCAGAGTTTGGCTGAGAAATCAAACAGCCACTTCTCATTTTCCTGCAATAAGCTTTAGAAATGCTTTAAGCTCTGCTATTTCCCAAAAGATACCGAAGGCAAGTCTTAGTTATTGCGTCGGCGTCGGCTTAATGACTTCTCAATCTCGTTTTCTTGACTAAGAATATTCTGGTAACTCATTGAGAGAATCAAGCCAACTCCGATAAGATTGGTTATCAAGGAGCTACCACCTTGTGAGATGAAAGGCAGTGGTATCCCTGTTAGGGGCAGGATGCCAATAGCTGCGCCAATATTTTCAAAGATGTGGAAGAGAATCATCATGATAAAACCGGTCGAGATATAGGTGTAAAAGCGATTGTTAGAAGCGAATGTCACGCGCAACATGCGATAAATCAAGAGCAGATAAAGTGCCAAGACGCTTGCGCTGCCAATGAATCCAAAATCTTCTGCTATCACAGTAAAAATCATATCACTTTCACGAACCGGAACAGCCAAGTCGATAACACTGAAACCTTTACCAGTAAGACCACCACTGCCAATCGAAATCATACCTTGCGTTTGCTGGTAAGCAATACTCTCAGAAAAATCAAAAGGATTTAGCCAAGCTGAGATACGATTAATTTGGTAGGTGTCCATGCCAAGTTGATAAAGCCATTCTTTGCCATTAGGCATGAGAAAGACGGTCATGAAAATACCAACAGCCAGGGCCGCAAGACCAATTACTGGCAAGATAATCCACCAAGAAACACCAGATAACAGGACTGTTCCAGCTAAGATGGCCATGAAGACCATAGCCGTACCAAAGTCTTTTTGTAGTCCTAAAAGTACCATTATTGGCAGAGTTAACAGAGCATATAAGCCTAACAGCTGAAAGTCTTGTTTAAAGCTGGTCTGCCTAACTTTTTGCTGAAACCAAACTGTTGTTTTCGCCAGAACCAAAATATAGGAGATTTTCATAAACTCAGAGGGCTGAAATAGGGTTACCGATCCAATTGTAACCCAGTTCTTAGCACCTGTTGAGGCTACTAATTCCGGACTATAAAAAATCAAGGGTAAGATCATTAAGCCCAATCCCAAGACATAAAAAAATGGAGTCAATTTCCAAAGAACCTCAGCAGAAAAGAGCATGACGATAAAGGCAATAAAACTCCCTAAACCTATCCAAACTACTTGCTGGGTCATTACATTGGCCACATTATGGGGATAATCATTTGCCGTAGCGATATAGATTGCCACCAGACCAATTAAGAGAAGAAAAAAAGTCGGTAAAATTACGGAATAATCAACACGACTATCAAACGAACGTTTCTTTCCTGCCATAGTACTTCCTTCATTAAAATGCTAAAAAATATTATACCATGTTTTGCTTAAAGTGAAGCTAAGAAAATGGAGAAATATTATGTAAACGAAATCAGGCCATTCAATTATTTTCCACCACATCTTATTCTAAAATTAAATCAGACGAGCAAGTGAGACCAAGGTAGTATTAGAGTAGGGCAAGTCAAAACTGACAGCTATCATTTTGATTTTAAAAGAATATTATTTACCTTTAAGATTATGAAAAAATACAATGACTCTCTTTCTCATAATTAGTCATTGTATCAATCATTCATAACTCCTTGCCTATTTAGGGCAGATTAATGCTTACTTTCTGAGCAGGCTTGTTTGCTCGCTCAGAAATCATTTGATTGACATAACGGTATAAGAATTTTTTCTCTCCGCTATCTCTTAGGAGGTGATAAATATCATTAGTATAAACATTCTCTGAGAGCCAATCTTCAGTCAACATATCACCAGTAAAAAATGCTAAATTCAACGGTTCAATCATTTCTGAAATTTCCTCAGCCTTTTCACCATCATACCAGCCCTCATCATTCATCATCGTATGAACCATGATGTTACTAGACTTATTAAAGACATCTTTCAAATAGTCAGCATGTTCTAATAAGTCAGGTTGACTAATCTTTTCCTGCTCTGCCCAATCTTTCATATCTAAACGAGTCTGCTCATAATCTACTTTGTCATCTTTAAAAGTCAAACGCCCAATACTAGCAGGATAAAGCGAAAATGCACCTGTGACAATTTCTGTTAAAGTATGCCCATCCTCCATAGTCCAAGATGCCATATTTTGAGTATGAATATGACCCGATAAGGCAATTTTTTGCTGGTATTTTGAGTACAAATGACGCAAATCTGAAGCATTATCTAAAGTAAAACCTCGTGTCGACATGGGGTGTTGCTCTAAAACATTGTGATGCATAACAGGAACCACAAATGCTCCCTCTTCTTGAGCATCCTGCAATTGTTCTTCAATAAAAGCCAAGGTTTCCTTTTTAAGACGCCCATTGGTCGTAGGTGCACCTTTTCCCTCAGCATCAGAATAGATATTACTGTCAATCATCAAAAACCAAGGACCAGACTGCAACTTTGTGACATAAGTGAGCGAAGCTTGATCACGCGCATCAGCATCCGCATAACCAAAATCTGCCATGACCGACTCAAAATCACTGGCCGAAATCTGTTTCGTCTTATACTGCTTATCCTCACGAAATTCTCTCGCCCAGCCAGACGCAATATCATGATTCCCTGGAATGACCAAAACCTGAGTTCCCGCTTTTTCAATCTGTTGGAAGTATCCCGCAGTTTCCACAAGACTCTGATATTCACCATTAAACGTCAAGTCCCCACTGACAATCAAGACTTTAGGATTTTCTTTTTTCACTTGAAATAGCAGAGCTTCTAAGCGCTCTTTACCATAGACAAGATCTTTCCCAGCTGCTGTATTTTGCATGATGCTGAATGCCTTGCCCCCATCCTGAAGTTCAGGAGAAAGATAATGGAGGTCAGTCACAACCCAGACCTCATCTTCTTTATCGATGGCAATTTGACTATCTGCTGAGCTATTTTTCCAACTCAAAAAGAAACTAACAAAAATACAAGAAAATATAAACAAGAACAACCAATTAAAGCGTTTTGTAAATTTCATTGTTACCAATTCTTTCCAAATATAGTCGAATCAATTAGCTTTCAGACAAGGAACAGAGGCGAAGACAGTACTTGAGTACGGCAAGCCGATAGTGACGACGTATCAAAGTTAATCAAATGACTATAGTAAAAAGAAGCGGATGAGAACTAAGCCTCACCCTGCTCCTGAGCTAATTTTTCACGTTCCAAACGAAGACGACGGTTGGGATTGAGGGTATTAAATAATTCCTCTAGCTTTTCAGCATTCCAAACATCGGCCGCCGAAACGAAATTACCATCCTTATCCTTAAAAGATATCGGTTTATCACCCATAAAAACCTCCAAAATTAGACTTGATTAACTTACTAACCCACCTGTAAGCAAGATATACACTAACACTTGCTTGACAGGGACATTTATACCCTTTAATCTCAAAAATTTCGTAGCTAGACCGCATCAACTAACTGAGTTAGGACCTGAGAAAAGTGATTCGATACCAATCACTTTTCGAGCTAGTAAGGCGACTAGGCAAGACACAATAGGGCTTGCCGTCTTAACATGTCACCACAACACTTACCACAAGCGAGAGTTACGACACCAAGTCAAAACTGTCGACACCACAGTTTTGACGAAATTAGTAAGGTTGGTAGGCAGACCGCATCAGCTTACTGAGTTACGACGTGAGAAAAGTGATTCGATACCAATCACTTTTCGAGCTAGTAAGGCGACTAGGCAAGACACAATAGTGCTTGCCGTCTGCTCATTAGATAGCTTTGCTATCAATGAGCAGTGTCGAGTTAATCCACGAATTCGAATTCGAAGTTGCCGATTCGGACGATGTCTCCGTCTTTGGCACCACGTTCACGAAGGGCTTCGTCAACACCCATACCACGCAATTGACGAGCAAATTTCATGACTGATTCATCACGTTCCATATTGGTCATGATAAAGAGTTTTTCAAGTTTCTCACCAGACAACACCCATGACGCATCATCATCACGGCTAATTTCAAATGGTCGTTCATCAGCTTCAAAGCCGTAATAAACTTCTTCTTGTTCCATATCATCTTCAGTGTAAAGCAAGAATTCATCTGTCTTATCAAGCAATTCTGCAGTTGCTTCTAGAAGATTTTCCAATCCTTGGTGAGCAAGTGATGAAATTGGGAAAATCATTGGCAGTTCATCAAACTCATCATATTCTGCTGCCAATTTTTTCTTGAACTCTTTCAAGTTTTCTTCTGCTTCTGGCATATCCATCTTATTAGCAACAATAATCTGTGGACGTTCCAAAAGACGCAGATTGTATGTTTCGAGCTCCTTATTGATTTGGCAATAATCTTCATATGGATCACGTCCTTCTGAAGCAGACATATCAATAACATGCAAGATAACACGTGTACGCTCAATGTGGCGAAGGAACTGCGTTCCAAGACCCACACCTTGACTGGCACCCTCAATCAAACCCGGAAGGTCAGCCATGGCAAATGATTCACCAGATTTAGTACGAACCATACCAAGATTTGGCACAATTGTTGTAAAGTGATAAGCACCAATCTTTGGTTTTGCGGCAGAAACCACACTTAGAAGCGTTGACTTACCAACTGAAGGGAATCCTACCAAACCAACGTCTGCCAAGATTTTAAGTTCCAACTCAAGATCGCGCTCTTCACCTGGTTCACCATTTTCAGCAATCTCTGGTGCAGGGTTACGAGGCGTTGCGAAACGGATATTTCCACGACCACCACGACCACCGTGAGCGACAACAAACTCTTGTCCATTTTCAACCAAGTCTGTAATCACTTTACCAGTCTCAGCATCACGAACAGTTGTCCCTTGCGGAACACGCACAATCAGATCATCTGACCCACGACCGTGCATTCCTTTTGTCATCCCTTTTTCACCATCTTTGGCCTTAAATTTACGGTTATAACGGAAATCCATGAGGGTGCGAAGCCCTTCATCAACTTTAAAAACGACAGATCCGCCTTTGCCGCCATCGCCGCCCCAAGGTCCGCCATTAGGGACATATTTTTCTCGGCGAAAGGCCACCATACCATCACCACCACGACCAGCTTTAACACTAATCTTGGCAGTATCTAAAAACATACTCATACTATTTTTCCTATCTTTGTGTAATGGCCCGCGCTGTTTGCGAGCATAAAAAAACGCCTAGCAGCGTCTTAAAGGATAGATGCAATTGCAGTCGCAACCAATCCACCTACGGTTACAAGAACCATCAAAATAACAACAATCAAAGTTAACTTTTCAAATGCTGTTTTCTTACGCGGTCCATTTTCTCCAAAAGCCACTTTTAATACCTCTTCTACTGTATTTTGTTAGCTCTATCTTAACACGATTTGTCCAATAAAGCAAACACTTACTGCTCAGAACAAGGCCTAAATCGTTTCCAAAATTCCTTGAGATTAGTCTTAAAATATGCTAGAGTATTTCAGTAATACTCTTTTAAAATCGAAATGAGAGATGTCAGTTTTGACTTGCCCTACCTAGTATCGCCTTCGTCTCACTTGCTCATCTGATTTTGATTTAATTTGAGTATGAGTAAAAATAAATAAGAAGCAGCTTTCTGTCCTTATGTGCATAAGTTGTTTTCTTTTTGGAGGAAAGTTTAATGGTTTTACCAAACTTTGAAGAGAATTTAGCAAAATACGCTAACTTACTCATCGCCAAAGGTGTTAATGTCCAGGAAGGACATACCCTTATTATCACCATTGCTGTTGAACACAGCAAGTTTGCCCGTCTTTTGACTAAAGCTGCCTATGCGCGCGGTGCTGCTGAAGTTGTTGTTGACTATGTCGATGATCAGATTACACGTGAAAAATTGCTTCACGCAAGTGAAGACCGTGTAACAACTGTTGCCGACTACGTTGTTGAAAAATCAAACTACTTCCTTGAGAAAAAAGCAAGCCGTTTAGTGGTTCGTTCAGCAGATCCAAATGCTTTTGCAGGTGTTGACCCAGAACGTTTATCAGCTTCTACACGCGCTACTGCTATAGCCCTCGATGCTCAACGTACCGCTACACAATCAAATAAAGTCAGCTGGAATCTTGTTGCCGCTTCAAGTCCAGAATGGGCAGCTATGGTCTTTCCTAATTTAGCAAGTGAAGAGGAGCAAGTTGATGCGCTCTGGGATGCTATCTTCAAAATGAACCGCATTTACGAAGAAGATCCAATCAAAGCCTGGGATGAACACCAAGCACGTTTAGTATCAAAAGCTAAAATCCTTAACGATATGCAATTTGATGCCCTCCACTATATGGCTCCTGGAACAGACTTGACGCTTGGAATGCCAAAAAATCATGTTTGGGAAGCTGCTGGTAGCTTTAACGCTCAAGGTGAAGAATTCATTGCTAACATGCCAACTGAGGAAGTTTTCTCAGCACCAGATTACCGTCGCGCGGATGGTTATGTATCATCTACAAAACCACTTAGCTACGCAGGTGTCGTTATCGAAAACATGACATTCACTTTCAAGGATGGTAAAATTGTTGAGGTTACTGCTGAAAAAGGTGAGGAAACTATCAAACGTCTTGTTGAAGAAAATGAAGGTGCACGTTCACTTGGTGAAGTTGCCCTTGTTCCTCACAAAACACCAATTTCACTTTCAGGTTTGACTTTCTTCAATACGCTTTTTGATGAAAATGCCTCAAACCACTTAGCTATCGGTCAAGCCTACGCCTTTAGCATTGAAGGTGGTACAGAAATGACAAGCGAAGAGTTGGATGCGGCAGGTTTGAATCGCTCAACTGCTCACGTTGACTTCATGATCGGCTCCGACCAAATGGACATCGATGGTATCACAGCAGATGGAAAAGTTGTCCCAATTTTCCGTGGCGGAGAATGGGCTATCTAATACTCAATGAAAACCAAAATTAGAGGAGGCAAGCCGACGCAGACATACATAATAATCGGCAAGAAGGCTTAACAATCTATCATTTTGATTTTCGAAGACTATAAGCTATCTACAAGAAAAAACTTGGAAAAATATCCAAGTTTTTTTGTGCTTAAATCTCTACTTTAAAATTCTCCAAGGCTACCAACTCTTGGTCTGTTAAGCGCCGCCATTGTCCCAAAGAAAGCGACTGATCCAAGACTAGTGGTCCCATGCTCAAGCGCTGTAAATCCACAACCTTCTTACCGCGTGCAGCAACCATACGCTTAACCTGATGAAATTTACCCTCTTTTATTGTAATGTGAACCAAGCTAGTTTTAGCTTTTTCATCCACTTCTTTGATTAATAGCTGAGCTGGCTGGCAGCTAAAGTCATCTAAAACAATCCCCTTTTCAAAAGCCTCAATATCTTCAACAGTCATGATTCCTTGGACCTTAGCCTGATAAAGTTTATCCACATGACGTTTGGGTGATAGCATGGCATGAGCCAGTGCACCATTATTGGTTAACAAGAGTAAACCATGGGTATCAATGTCTAAACGACCAACAGAAAAAACTTCCTTATCATGAGCTGTCTTGTCCAACAAATCAAGAACAGTCTTATGGTGATTATCTTCAGTAGCTGAAATGACATCCTTGGGTTTGTTGAGCATATAATAAACAAACTTCTCATAACCTAGTACTTGTCCCTGACAAACAATTTGGTCTACTTTTTCATCTACATGACGTTTGGCCGACGTTTCAACAACACCATTAACTTCAACTAACTTCTTCTTAAGGAGTTGTTTGACTTCTGTACGAGAACCAACACCTGCTTCCACCAAAAACTTATCTAAACGCATGAATTCTCCTTGATTCTTGATTTTTCTGATATCTAATCCACTATTTATTTAAAGTAGATTTCAAAATTTATTCTCTTTTAAAATCAAAATGATCAATGCCAGTTTCGACTTGCCCTACTCAAGTAATACCTTCGTCTCACTTCTTCGTCTGATTTTGATTTTATTTGAGTATTATTATAGCATGATATTAGTCTTCAAAGTAAGAAAAAAACCGCATTTGCGGTTTTCTTGTGTCTATATATAGTGACTTTGTTTATTGGTGACTTCCGACATTAATACGATTAAGGGCACGTCTAAGTGCGACTTGAGCACGACGAACTTCATCAATATCTTTAGTCGTTTGAGCTTCTTCCAATTCACGTTCAGCACGGATACGAGCACGTTCAGCACGACTGACATCGATATCACGTTCACGTTCAGCAGAGTCAGCGACGATAGTGACAAAATTATCCTTAACTTCTATCAATCCGCCATTTACAGCTACCCAATCAACGTGATTATCATCATCAATACGACGAATTTTCATTTCATGAACAGCAAGTGGAGCCATGATATTAACGTGATTAGGCAGAATTCCCATATCACCATCCGTAGTTTTTACCGAAATAAAAGCAGCATGGTGGTCATATTTTATGCCGTCAGGTGTGACAACCTGAACAGTCATATAGGTATTTGACATGCGATCACCTCATCAATAGTTCATCTGTTTAGCTTTTTCAAGAACGTCCTCAATTGGACCTACGTTACGGAAAGCATCTTCTGGAAGATGGTCGTATTTACCTTCAAGAATTTCTTTAAAGCCACGAACAGTTTCAGCAACTGGTACGTAAGAACCTGGTTGACCTGTAAATTGCTCAGCAACGTTAAAGTTTTGTGATAGGAAGAATTGAATACGACGAGCGCGTCCAACTAAAGTTTTTTCATCTTCAGATAATTCATCCATACCAAGAATGGCAATGATATCTTGCAACTCACGGTAACGTTGAAGAACACGTTGTACTTCTGTTGCCACTTGGTAATGCTCTTCACCAACAATTTCAGGGGCAAGGGCACGTGAAGATGAGGCTAATGGATCCACCGCTGGATAAATACCCATCTGTGTCAATTTACGTTCCAAGTTGGTCGTTGAATCCAAGTGAGCGAAGGCAGTTGCTGGCGCTGGGTCAGTGTAGTCATCGGCAGGAACGTAAATGGCTTGAATTGATGTAACAGAACCTTTTTTAGTTGAGGTAATACGCTCTTGCAATTGTCCCATTTCAGTAGCAAGTGTTGGTTGGTAACCAACGGCTGAAGGCATACGGCCTAGAAGGGCAGATACCTCAGAACCCGCTTGAGTGAAACGGAAGATATTGTCGATGAAAAGAAGTACGTCTTGTCCTTCTACATCACGGAAATATTCAGCGATTGTCAAACCAGTAAGGGCAACGCGCATACGTGCTCCAGGTGGTTCATTCATCTGACCAAATACCATGGCAGTTTTCTCAATAACGCCAGATTCCTTCATTTCCCAGTAAAGGTCATTCCCTTCACGAGTACGTTCACCAACACCAGTAAATACTGAAATACCACCGTGTTCTTGGGCAATGTTGTGAATCAATTCTTGGATAAGGACAGTTTTACCAACTCCGGCACCACCAAAGAGCCCAACTTTACCACCTTTTAGGTAAGGGGCAAGCAAGTCAATTACCTTGATACCTGTTTCAAGAATTTCAGATGATGTTGATAGTTCATCAAAAGAAGGTGCTTTTTTATGAATTGGCTCACGCGCTATATCTTCATCGAAAGGTTCTTCAAGGTCAATTGTATCCCCTAGAACATTGAAGACTCGACCTAAAGTTTCTTTACCAACTGGTACACTAATTGCTCGGCCAGTATCGAAAACTTCAAGTCCACGTGTAAGCCCATCGGTTGATTCCATAGCAATGGTACGCACTATGCCATCTCCAAGTTCAAGTGCAACTTCGAGAACGATTTTTTGTGCTTTATCGCCATTTTTATAAACAATCAACGCATTATTAATCTCAGGAAGTTTGTCGCCCGTCTCAAATACGACGTCAACGACTGGTCCGACTACCTGAGCAATTTTGCCTGAGCTCATTTAATTCTCCTCTATGATTTTTAGAGAGTGAGACAAAATCATATTTCAAATGAAATAGTATTTGCCATCTCACCCCTGCAAGGTCGGGCATAATAATACCCTATATGATATGCCTGAACTAGTTTTGTTTCAGGCTTTTATATTTCTAAGCCAGAAATTCAAATTAACTAACCTATTCCAGTGCATTAGCACCCGCAACAATTTCTGTAATTTCTTGTGTAATTGATGCCTGACGGGCACGGTTGTACTGAATTGTTAATTCATTAATAACATTCTTAGCATTATCTGTAGCTGTCTGCATAGCAGTCATACCTGCAGCGTGTTCAGCTGTTTTAGCATCAACAATAGCTCCGTAAATGACACTTTCTGTGTACTGCGGAAGCAATTGTTCCAAAATAGCTTCACGACTAGGTTCCAATTCAAAGTTTGCTGAAGCTGGTTCTTCTGATTCATCAGCATCCAAGTCAGTGATAGGAAGCATCTGCTGCACACGAACCTGGCTTGTCAAGCTGTTAACATGGTGATTGTAACAAACATAAAGCTCATCAAAGAACTCATTTTTGTACATTTCTACCGATTGTGAGATGATTTGACTAACCTGTTCAAAAGTTGGATGATCCTCTAAACCACGCAACTCAAATGAGACATTCATTTTACGTGCTTTGAAGAAATCTGATCCAATGCTACCAATTGAAACAATCGCGTAATCTCCTTCTGGATGGTATTCTTCCACAATATCCATCATAGCCTTGAGGATTTTGGAATTGTAGCCACCAACCAGACCTTTATCAGATGTAATCACGATATAGCCTGTTTTCTTAACTGGTCGCTTAGCAAGCATGGGATTAGTCGAACCTTGCGTCAACTCAGAATGCAACAAATCTGTCGTCACTTGACGAATTTTTGAAGCATAGACTTGGAAATCTTTGGCTGCTTGTTCTGCTTTTGTCAGCTTACTGGCAGAAACCATCTGCATGGCTCCAGTAATATGACTTGTTTTTTGTGTCGAAACAATTTTAGATTTAATTTCACTAAGAGAGCCTGACATATAAGCACCCTCCTATTAACCGAATTTCGCTTGATCTTTGAAGGCTTGAATAGCTTGGTCTAGCTGAGCTTCTTCCGGAAGATCCTTAGTTGTTCTAATGATTTCAAAAAGATCGCTATGGTGTAAATCAAAATATGAATACATATCTTCTTCAAATGTTAAGATATCATTGACCGGCACATCATCTAAGAAACCATGTGTAAGTGCATAAAGGATAAGAACCTGTTTCTCAACCGGTAATGGTTTATGAAGAGGCTGTTTAAGCACTTCTACTGTACGACGTCCGCGATTGAGTTTAGCCTGAGTGGCTGCATCCAAATCTGATCCAAACTGCGTAAAGGCTTCAAGTTCACGGTACGAAGCAAGGTCCAAACGCAATGTTCCAGCAACCTTTTTCATGGCTTTAATTTGAGCTGACCCACCAACACGTGAAACTGAAGATCCCGCATCAATGGCTGGTCGAATACCTGAGTTAAAGAGATTTTCTTGTAAGAAGATTTGACCATCAGTGATTGAGATAACGTTTGTCGCGATGTAAGCTGAAATGTCACCTGCCTGTGTTTCGATAAATGGCAGAGCTGTAATTGAGCCTCCGCCTAGGGCATCAGAAACTTTAGCTGAACGTTCTAAGAGACGGCTATGCAAGTAGAAAACATCCCCAGGATATGCTTCACGACCTGGTGGACGACGAAGAAGCAAGGACAATTCACGATAAGCTACCGCTTGTTTTGATAAATCATCATAAACAATAAGGACATGCTTACCATTGTACATAAACTCTTCTGCCATGGCTACACCTGCATATGGAGCGATGTAAAGCAATGGAGATGGTTGTGATGCAGAGGCTGTCACAACAATTGTATAATCCAAGGCACCGTATTGACGAAGCGTTTCAACCTGAGTACGAACTGTTGATTCCTTTTGACCAATTGCGACATAGATACAAATCATATCTTGTCCTTTTTGGTTAAGAATAGCATCGATGGCTACAGATGTTTTACCCGTTTGACGGTCACCAATAATCAATTCACGCTGACCACGTCCGATTGGAACCAATGCATCAATGGCCTTTAAACCTGTTTGAAGAGGTTCTGATACCGATTTACGTTGCATAACACCAGGAGCCGGTGCTTCAACTGGACGTGTTTTTGAAGTCATGATTTCTCCAAGACCATCCACAGGTATACCAAGAGGGTTAACAACACGGCCAATTAGGGCATCCCCAACTGGTACTTCCATGATTTTTCCAGTTCGTCTAACTTCATCACCTTCACGAATGCCAGAGAAGTCTCCTAGAATGATAATACCAACATCAGTGGCTTCAAGGTTTTGTGCCATTCCATATGCACCGTTTGAAAACACAAGAAGTTCACCACTCATAGCATTTTCAAGACCTTGCGCACGCGCAATACCATCACCAACATAGGTAACAACACCTGTCTCTGTGATATCGAAATGTGGTTTGAAGGTATCTAGCTGCTTTTTAATTACTTCAGAAATTTCCTGTAAATCAATTGCCAAAATAACACCACTTTCTATAAAATTTTGTTTCTTGCTTTTTGTAATTGTGTCTTAACACTCGCATCAATCACTTTATGATTAGCCTCTAAAATAAAGCCACCTAGGATAGATGGGTCAATAACCTCGTCAATCTGTCTGATTTGAATTCGAAGTTTCTTCTGAGCTAGTCTAAGCATACGTTCTCTTTGCTCTTCTGTAATTGGTACAACTGTTTTAATAGATAAATCAAATTCACCAGTAACAAATTGTGACTGGTAGAGAACATCTAGTAAGACATCATACAAAAGATCATAATCACCATTAGTGGTAATTTGAGTGAAAAACTGATCAAGAATTTCTGAACATTCTCCCTGAATGAGCACTACTAATTTAAATTTTTCGCTATCAGCAACTGATGTCCTAGAGAAGAAATCCTCAAGACCTCTAATTTGAAACAACTTAACAAGCTCATTAACATCAGATAGTAAGTCATCCAAGCTATTTTCTTTCTCAGCTCTCTCAATAAGATCTTGACGATACTTTCTTATACTCACTATTTTATTATTACTCATGTTACTCACCTAAATTATTCAAATAGCGTTCAATTAACTGACTATGAGCATCTGGAGTAAGCTCTTCCATTAAAATCTCTTGCGCTAAATCGATTGAAATAGCTGACACTTCATGTCTCATTTCAACTAAAGCTTCTGCTTTTTGTTTTTCAATATCAAGCTTTGCTTTTGCCTTAAGGCCGCTTGCTTGATTTTCAGCGTTTTCGATAATACGAGATTTCATTGATTCAGCGTTATTTTTTGCTTCGAGAATAATCTTATCTGCTACATTTTTAACATCATCAAGTTGAGTCTGTCTTTGTCTTACCAACTCTTGAGCCTCAATTTTTGCATCCTCAGCCTTATCTAGTTCACTGGCAATTTTGTCTGCACGTTTTTCAAAAATTCCTGTGATGTTTTTCCAAGCAAAAACGCGAATGAGAACAAGTAAAAGAACAAAAGAACCTGATACAGTTATTAAGTTACCTACTATTGTACTTGTTCCTAAAGTCGTAAATACATTTAACATAAATTTCTTTCCTCTTCTATACCTTAATGTCCATTAACCTTTTTACCAATATACATTGACGTCAATAAGGTAAAGACGTAAGCTTGTAAACTTGAAATAAAGACTGAAAAGGCTATCCATACTAGCATTAAGATAAATGAAATTGGAGCCCATGCTATATGAACATTACGAAGATTAAGCAATAAGCCTATCAAAATTTCACCCGCATAAATGTTACCGTACAAACGAAGAGCCAATGATACAAAATTGGTAACTTCTTCAAGAATGTTCATCGGTAACATACCAGGAATTGGTTCTAAGAATCCTTGTAAATAACCCTTTAACCCTTTTTCTTTAAGTCCTTCAACATGACAGACTACCGTTACAATAAACGAAAGACCAAAGTCATAAGCCATATTGGCAGTAGGCGATGTCCAAAGAGAACCACCTTCCTTGTTTTGAATATGAGTCATCAAACCAAGGTTATTACTCAAAAGAATAAAAGCAAACAAGGTGAATAAGAAAGGCATGTATTTCTTAGCATAATGCTCACCCAAATTGTCTTTTGCAACTCCAAAAACAAACTCATAAAGAAACTCTAATACGTTTTGCTTACCTGAGGGTTTGAGTTTCATATTACGACTTGCCCAAAACACAAGAATGAATACGACAAGGACTGTCAAAACAGACATGGCAAGAATCGTTAAGTCAAAGTTAATGGGCCCAAGACTTAGCACAGGATTTGCATGTTCTTCCAACTGACTTTCCTCCTTTTCTAGTTAGTTGACATTAATTATCCCTAGCCAAGAACAAAGGCCATGGCAAGTGTTACGAAGAAAGTACCTTCCATGAAGGCAATTCCAAGGAACATCAATGGCTGCAATTTACCGAGTAATTCTGGTTGACGAGCAGCGGATTTCATCATGTTACCGATCATAAAACCTTCACCAATCGCAACACCAAGACAGGCAATACCAAGTGCCAAAATACCTAAATTCATTATGAATTCTCCTTTTAAATTTTTTTACCAAGCTATTTTAGTCCTATTTTTTGGAAAAGTCAACGAATTTCCTGAAATGATTTCGCTTTCTTAGAACTTTATAAATTCAAAAAAGGACTTTTTTCTACATATTTAATAATAAACGACAAAAGTATAACTGATTATCAAGATATCGACTTCAAAAAATAGGAACTATATTAAATGTATTAATTCCCATTTTTTGAAGACAAGAATTAGTAACTAAATTTTCAAATTAAAGTAAAGGAACGGCATCTACCGCTCCTCTACATTGATTAATCTTTGTCAAGGAGACTAAATACTAACCTTGTTTGATATCTAAGATAGGATTTCAGTCAAACTGACTTATTTTTTTAATTTCCAGATTTCTTCAGCATATTCTGTGATGGTATCATCAGAAGTGAATTTATCTGAGTTTGCAATGTTACGAAGTGCCATACGTGACCATGTTTGACGATCACGATAAAGAGCATCAATTCGTTCTTGAGCTTCCACATAAGCTGGGAAATCTTCTAGCAAGAAATATTCATCATTATGAGTGATGAGAGCTTCATAGATTTCCATACCTTCATTTTGGATATTTGGAATCGTACCATTTACAAATGAATCAACAACACGTCGGATGACTGGATTTGACTCATAAATACCACGTGAATAATAATCATGGGTAGCATAATGGCGGTAAACCTCATCTTTATCCATACCGAAGATGATGATGTTATCATCCCCAACTTCATCTTTGATTTCGATATTAGCTCCATCTAATGTTGCTAAGGTAATGGCACCAGTCATCATGAATTTCATGTTTGATGTACCTGATGCTTCTTTTGAAGCCAAAGAGATTTGTTCAGAAACGTCAGCCGCAGGAATGATTATTTCAGCAAGGCTAACACGGTAGTTTTCTAGGAAAACGACTTTCAATTTACCTTGTAGGCTTTCATCATTGTTTATAAGATTAGCTAATTCATTGATAATCTTGATAACTGATTTTGCAAAATGGTAACCTGGCGCAGCTTTTGCTCCAAAGATAAATACACGTGGCACCATATCTTTATCAGGATTGTCTTTCAAATCATTATAAAGTTTGACGATGTGCATAACATTAAGCAATTGACGTTTATAGGCATGGAGACGTTTAACTTGAACGTCAAAGATAGCTTCTGTTGATACTTCCACTCCTGTAGATTCTTTGATGAAGGCAGCTAGACGAGCCTTAGCTTCTTGTTTAACTTGATAGAAGTTCTCAAGTACCGCTTTGTCATCAACAAAATCATTGAGTTTACGGAGTTCATGGATGTCTTTACGCCATTCTTTACCGATAGTTTCATCAATAGCTTTAGACAATTCTGGTGCAGAAATCTGTGTCCAACGACGTTGAACGATACCATTTGTCTTGTTATTGAATTTTTCAGGGTAAAGTGTGTAGAAGTCGTGAAGTGTATCTTCTTTCAAAAGCTCTGTATGGAGTTTTGCAACACCATTGACAGAATGACCACCGATAATTGCAAGGTTAGCCATGTGGATTTGATCATCTTTAACGATACGTGTGTTTTCAATAACAGCAGGGTCGACACCTTTATTTGCCATTTCAGCAACGAAACGATTATCAATTTCAAGAACGATTTGATAAACGCGTGGTAATACGTGCTTGAAGAGTGAGGCATCCCATTTTTCAAGAGCTTCTGACAAGATAGTATGGTTAGTATAAGACATGGTCTGAACAGTTGCGTTCCAAGCTGCATCCCAATTCAAACCATACTCGTCAACCAAAAGACGCATGAATTCTGCTGGTGCTACCGCAGGGTGAGTATCGTTGATATGAACAGATACTTTCTCATGGATTTGTTCCAATGGAAGACCTTGTTTAAGGTAAGATTTGATGATTGTTTGAAGTCCAGCACTTGTCATGAAGTATTCTTGAACAAGGCGAAGTTGTTTTCCTTCAAAGTTAGAATCATCTGGGTAAAGTGTTGAAGTGATGTCACGAACAGTACGCAAAGCATCAATCGTTGGATAATTGAGCTCGTATTCCTCTGGAATTTCAACATCCCAAAGGCGAAGGTTATTAATAACACCATTTTCAAAACCAATTTGTGGAACATCATAAGGTACAGCATTCAGAACTTGCGCGCCATCATAAACTGGAACAAGTTTTCCTTCTTCATTTGGCTGAAGATAGGCGTTACCAAAGAGTTTTACTTGAACAATATCATGGTCTTTACGTACTTCCCAAACATTACCAATTGAACCAAACCAAGAATCTGGAAGTTCTACTTGGTAACCATCTACGATACGTTGTTTAAAAAGACCATATTTATAGCGGAGCCCATTACCAAAACCAGGATATCCAGTAGTTGCTAATGAATCCATGAAGGCTGCTGCCAAGCGTCCGAGACCGCCATTCCCCAAGGCCATATCATGCTCAGCAGTTTTAACTGCTTCAAAATCAACATCTAAATCAGCAAAGCCTTCTTTAACTAGGTCAAGAATCCCCAAGTTCAAGAGGTTAGTTTCAAGCATACGACCTGGCAGAAATTCAATTGAGAAATAATAAGCAATTTTTTGCTTATTATCTGAAAGAGCATGATTACGATCTAACCAAGTGCTTGTGTAGTATTTACGAATTAATTTTGCTAAAGTTGTAAATAATTCTGACGGCGTTGCGGCCGGAACTTTTACGAGTTGCTCCTCGTGAAGTGTATCCTTGAAGTCACGAATAAACTGTTCTTTAGTGAGTTGCATGAAATTCCTTTCGTTTTCTGGTTTTCATTTTTGTACAAAGAGCCTTTGTTGGCTGGTTGAAGAGTCTTTATTGGCTACAAATACAAATTACTTTCAAAAAAGCATTTCTTTTTCATAGCCATATAAGCACATCTCCCAGTCACAAGGGCTCATTACTCCATTTAAAATAAGAACTGCAAGTTTTTAAAGACCTTTGTAAAGATCCTCGTAGGCAAGACTTGCGGTATCCCAAGAGAAATCAGTAGACATAGCATTTTGTTGTAACATTTGCCAGTCTTCTTTGTGATTGTAGTATACATCTAATGCTAGGCTCAAGGTAGTTGTTAACCAGTAGCCTGAGAAATTATTAAAGGTGAATCCTGTTCCTGTTTTTTCATAACGATTGTAAGGAATAACAGTATCTCGAAGACCGCCGACCTCATGAACTAAAGGAAGTGTTCCATAGCGCATAGCCATCATTTGAGACAAACCACAAGGTTCAAAAGCAGATGGCATCAAGAAGATATCACAAGCAGCATAAATCTGCTGTGCTAATTCTAGGTCGAAGGTAATATTTGCTGACATCTTTTCAGGATAATTATGACCAAACCAAGCAAAGGCATTTTCATAATCAGCATAACCTGTTCCCAAAACAACTACTTGCAAGTCATTTTGTAAGATGTTGTTCAACTCGTTGACAACAAGATCAAAACCTTTTTGATCTGTCAAACGAGATACAATACCTATCAAAGGTACATCTGAGCGAACTGGCAGTCCTACACGTTCTTGGAGAGCTGCTTTATCTTTAGCTTTACCTGAAAGGTCATCTGCTGAGAAGTGAGCAACAAGATAAGGGTCAGTTTCTGGATCTAACAAGTCTGTATCAATACCATTGACAATACCAGACAATTTACCTGACTCCATGCGCATAACTTGATCGAGACCTTTACCAAATTCAGGTGTCATAATCTCTTGTGCATATGATGGAGAAACGGTTGTAACACGATCAGAATAAAGAACAGCTGCTTTCATCCAGTTCAGACAATCATTCCAGCGAAGAGTTCCGTCTTCATAACGTTCGGCACCTACACCAAAAAGTTCTCCCAACATTCCTGGATCAAACTGACCTTGGAATTCGATGTTATGAATTGTAAATACAGTCTTAATGTTCTTGTAGGCATTAATCCAATGATATTTTTCCTTCAGTAAGAATGGAATCATGGCTGTGTGATAATCATGCACATGAAGAATATCTGGAATAAAGTCAACTTTCTCCATCAATTCAAGCGCAGCTAATTGGAAGAAGGCAAAACGTTCACCATCATCCCATTCACCATAGACTCTTCCACGGAAGAAGTAATCTTGATTATCAATAAAGTAGAAGGTAACACCATCACGAACAAGACGTTTAACACCGACATATGCTCGACGCCAGCCTAATTCTGTATAGAAATAGAGCACATCTTCAACTTGGTCACCAAATTTTGCAGCAACCATATCGTAATAAGGAAGAACGACTGCTACTTCATTTCCATTTTTTACAAGCGATTTAGGCAATGCCCCGATGACATCACCTAAGCCGCCTGTTTTGGCAAAAGGTGCACCTTCTGCCGCAACAAACATTATTTTCATTTAATAATATCCTCAACTACTTCGCTAGCTTTTGCAACAACAACAGGGTTTTCTTTTGTTCCGCGAATTGTTACGCCAGGAGCGATTGTTACACCTTTATCAACAATAGCATTTTCTACAACAGCACCTTCACCGATAATTGCTTTAGGGAAGATGACACTGTTGATTACACTTGAGTTTTCTGCAATACGACAATTACGAGAAATGATTGAGTGATCAACATTACCTTTTATAATGCTTCCTGATGCGAATTGTGAGTTCTTAACAGTTGATGCATTATCAAAATAGGTAGATTCTTCATTCTTAACTTTTGTATAAACTTTTTGGTTTGAATACAAAAGTGAATAGAATTTGTGAGAATCAAGCATATCCATATTGGCATCATAGTAGGCTTTAACTGAAGAGATATTAGCAAGATAGCCAGTATATTCAAATGCCAAAGTGTTTGATGTTGGAGTCAAATCGCGAAGAAGGAAGCGAAGTTTACGCGGTTTTTCAGATTGAACTTCCTGTTCCATTTTTTCAATAAGCCATGGTGTATTAACAACATAGATACCAGCAGACATTTTTTCAGTATCTTTACCTGAGAAAGCACCACAGTTACCAGTAACAGTATCACTTTCGTCAACTTCCAAGATATCATTTGCAGATGAAATAGCCTCTTTTGGCAATTTCTTATAAACTACTGTCATATTACGGTTGCTGACATTGTGCAAGTGAATAACTTGTGACAAATCAATGTTACAAAGAATATCACATGACATATAGATTGTTTGGTCTGAACCTGAACGTTTGAGGTATGTCAAAATTTGCTCATAGTAATCCTTATCCGCAGTTTCTTCTCCGATACCTGCATTGTAGAAGCCAAGGAAATAATGGCTGAGCAATGTATTAAGTCCCCATTCGCGACCTGAGCGAATATGGTCAAAGATTGAGCGGATGTTTTGACCGCGGAAAATACCATAAACACTACGAACTCCAGCATTCGCAAGATTTGAGAGTTGGAAGTCAATGAGACGATATTTACCGTCAAATGGCAAGCTAGCCAATGGACGTTCGTCTGTTAAGCCTTCCATTTCATGAAAGCCAATTGTACTTCCAAGAATCGCAGAATATTTATCAATCTTCATTTGGTACCCCCACTACTTCATTATAACCAATTACTTGTACTTCATCTGTTCCATCAATCACGACACCGTCGCCGATTTTTGCACCTTCACCAACAATGGCACGAGTGATTTTAGCCCCCTCACCAATAATCGCTCCGCTCATAATGAAGGAGTCTTTGATTTCTGCTCCTTCTTTTACTTGAACATTTGTTGAAAGGATAGAGTGTTCTACTTTACCTGAAACAAAACAGCCATCAACAACAAGTGAGTCTTTCACGTCTGCAGTATCAGTAATAAAGTTAGGTGGAGCAATCAAATTTTTAGAGTAAATTTTCCAAGAACGATCACGGCTATGAAGCTCGTTATCTTCACCAATGTACTCCATGTTTGCTTCCCAGAGTGATTCAATGGTACCAACGTCTTTCCAATAACCTTGGAAGTTATAAGTGTAAACACGTTCACCTGTTTCAAGGTAAGCTGGGATAACGTTTGAACCAAAGTCTGACATATCAACATTGTTCTTTTCAGCATCTACAAGCATTGTACGAAGACGTTTCCAGTCAAAGATATAAATACCCATTGAAGCTTTTGTTGATTTAGGATTAGCTGGTTTTTCTTCAAATTCCACAATACGGTCGTTTGAATCATTATTCATGATACCAAAACGACTTGCTTCTTTCAGTGGAACATCGATAACTGCGACAGTCAAGCTAGCTTGATTGTCTTTGTGTGTTTGGAGCATGTCGTCATAGTCCATTTTATAAATATGGTCACCTGACAAAATCAAAACATACTCAGGATTAATAGAATCAATATAATCAATATTTTGGTAAATAGCGTGGCTGGTACCTTGGAACCAACGGTTTCCTTCAGTCGCTGAATAAGGCTGAAGAATTGTTGCTCCTGAGTTGATACCATCAAGTCCCCATGATGAACCATTTCCGATATGGCTATTCAATGCTAGAGGTTGATATTGTGTAATGACACCAACATTATTAATCCCTGAGTTAGCACAGTTTGAAAGTGCGAAATCGATAATACGATAGCGACCTCCAAATTGAACAGCAGGTTTAGCAATGCTTTGAGTCAATTTTCCAAGACGAGTCCCTTGTCCTCCAGCGAGAATAAGAGCTAACATTTCATTCTTCATGTAGTTTTCCTTTCCTAAGGGTTATTTCTTTAAGCGACGTTTCACTTTCCAAATACTTGCACCAAGCGCTGGAAGTGTAAAGCTGAGGGTATTTTTATAATCTTTCCAAAGTCCTGGCTGTGTTCGTGTAACTGGATTTCCTTGTTTCCATACACCACCAAAGTCCTCTAATTCAGTATTCAATACTTCCTCATAGATACCAGCAATTGGTACACCAATCGTAAAGTCTTTACGTTCTACTGGTGTCATATTGAAGACGCAGACCAACATATCACCTTTATCATTTTTACGGATTATTGATAAAACAGATTCGGCTGTGTTGTCAGCATCAATAATTTCTAAGCCTTCATAAGAATCATCAATTTGCCATAAGGCTTTGTTATCTTTATAGAACTGATTCAAATGACTTGTGAAACCTTGCATCTTCAAATTAAGTTTGTCTTCTTCTTTTAGGTTATCCCATTCTAATTCATGATCGTATTTCCATTCCAAGAACTGACCGAATTCTGAGCCCATAAAGAGAAGTTTTTTACCTGGATGACAGATTTGGTAAGCATAAAGGGTACGTAAACCAGCAAATTGATTATAACGGTCACCCCACATTTTATGCATCATGCTCTTCTTACCATGGACAACCTCATCGTGTGAGAATGGTAAGATAAAGTTTTCATTAAACGCATACATGAAACTAAAGGTAACCAAGTTGAAATCATATTGGCGATAAATAGGATCTTCAGAAAAGAATCTGAGGATATCATTCATCCATCCCATGTTCCACTTATAATCAAAACCGCAGCCATCTTCATTCAGCGGCTTAGTAATTGGTGTTGCTGCAGTTGATTCTTCAGCAATCATCATGACATCTGGATGACGGTGTTTAACCACACTATTTAGACGGCGCAAGAAATTATAGCCTTCAATATTGCGGTTACCTCCAAATTGATTTGGGGCCCATGGACCATCATCATAATCAAGATAGAGCATGTTACTAACAGCATCAACACGAATGCCATCAATATGGTAAAATTCAATCCAGAAGAGAGCACTTGAAATCAAGAATGATTGTACCTGGTTCTTACCAAGGTCAAAATTGAGAGCACCCCAACGATAGTTGTGAGCACGATGATGATCTTGATATTCATATGTTGGCGTGCCATCATAGTAAGCTAGTGCATCATCATTCTGCGTAAAATGACCTGGTACCCAGTCGACAAGAACTCCAATATTATTTTGGTGACAAGCTTCAACAAAATCTTGAAATTCTTCTGGTGTCCCATAAGTGTGCTCGAAGGCAAAGTAGCCCATAAGCTGATAGCCCCAACTCATCCCCAGAGGATGTGCCATGACCGGCATAAATTCAACGTGAGTATAATTCATTTTGACAAGATAAGGAATCAGTTCTTCCTTGAGCTGAGCAAATCCATACGCTTTGCCATCCTCATCTTTTTTCCAAGAATTTGCATGGACTTCATAAATATTGACTGGACGATGTTTGAATCCAAAACGTTTTCGACGACCCATCCAAAGACCATCTTTCCATTTTTTATCCTCCAGTGTTCTAACAATAGCTCCGGTACCTGGACGTTCTTCCAAGTAAAGTGCTACTGGGTCCATTTTTTCAACAACTTGTCCACCTTGTCGTTTGACCAAATACTTGTAAATTTGACCCTCTTTTGCTAGTGTCGTAAAAACTTCCCAAACGCCAGCTTCGTTTTTAGTCATTGGAAGTGGATTATCCTTCCAATCCGTGAAATCACCAATTAACTGAACATCTTCAGCATTCGGAGCCCACACTCTAAAAACATAACCTAGCTCATCACCTTCGTGGTCTCTATGAACACCAAAGTAATTTTGGATATGAAAGTTCTCTCCTGTCCCGAAGGTGTAGAGCGCTTCATTTTTATCCATTGCATCACCCTTTCTAAAATCCCCGCATCTCATCTTTTTCTTAAAAAAGTTAAAATGACTAAAAAACAGCGATTTTTCATTAAATTCAAACAATTTAATAAAAATAAAAAATAATAAAAAACTTCAAATAAACAAAAATAACCTGAGAAACCTCAGGTTATTCCGTGATATCAAGGACCACAGCTGTCAAATCATCAACCTTGCCTTGACCATTTTGATAGCTCTCATCATTTGACAATATTATATCATTATAATTCTCTAATTGCAAGCGGTTCCCAGAAACATTGAAAATGACTTTCCATTTCTTCTTGTTTTGAATGATAAAAGAAACCACTCCAGAGCCTGAAACCGCGCTATCAACATAAATGTGACGTCTGATTTCTTCAAAAGTCTGATATGAAAAATATGGCGTTTGTGTTTTCATTTTAATGATTTTTTTCACAAACTCTATCGTTGATTTATAATAGGTCACATGACGCCAATTTACCTTGTTGACTTTATCCGGAGCGTTATAAGAATTCATGGCTCTTTCCTTATCAGCATGGGTTAGTTCACCCTCTGGGCCAGTTGGATATAATTTTGTTCTAAGAAATTCTTGTCCCAACTGCATAAAGCTCATCCCTTGCATCAGAATATTCATTGCAGTTGCTACTTCGACACGTCTAATATGCTGATCTCTTCTATCATTTGGATGTAATTCTAAGAGTAAATCATTAAGATTATAATTGTCGTGAGCTTCCACATAGTTCAGAACTTGATTTGGTGCTAGATAATGGACTAATTCATCACTGCCAAGAATAGCTTTTGCTACTTTTTCTTCCTCTGGTGCTCCAGAGACGAAACCACGTTTGAAATCACCATATACTTCGGCACCTTTAACAGCATTGCGTTGATCGTCGTTAAAAAAGCCGATGTTTGGCATTAAGGCAGCATTTCCCTTTTTAGCCTTTTGCTCAGGCATCAAGCCAGTTCCCATATCCCAACCTTCGCCATACATAAGAATGTTGGGATCAATTTTATCAAGCTCCTGGCGAATGAGATTCATGGTATCAATATCATGAAGTCCCATCAAATCAAAGCGGAAACCATCAATATTATAGGCTTGAGTCCAGTAGAGAATAGAATCGATCATGTATTTTCGATACATTTCTTTCTCACTAGCCATTTCATTGCCACAGCCTGAACCATCTTGAAAGGAACCATCTGGATTCATTCGATAGTAATAATCTGGAACAGCCAACTGAAAGGCTGAATCACGAGATGAAAAAGTATGATTGTAGACTACATCCATAATGACACCAATACCTGCATCATGATAGGCCTGTATCATTGTTTTTAATTCTAGGATACGAGTAGCCGGCTCATGGGGATTGCTAGTAAAACTCGCTTCTGGAACATTAAAGTTTTCAGGATCATAGCCCCAGTTATAGATATAGTTCCCAGCTTCATCAAAAATCTGATGGTGATCAAAAATTGGCTGTAGCTGGATATGGGTTACTCCTAGTTCTTTGACATAATCAAATCCAGTCGTGTCACCAAATTGATTTTTGGTTCCTTTCTCAATTGTACCTAAGAATTTTCCTCGATTTTCGAGTTTGACACCTGATGTGCTAGACTTTGAGAAATCTCGTACATGCATTTCATATATGACTGCCTTATTGGGATTACTCAAACGCCAAGTAGCTTCTTCGCCGTGTTTTACAGAAAATCCCTTAGGTATCAAATGGTCTGTCGCAATGACAATTGATCGCTTACCATTAGCAGTTGTTGCAATGGCATAAGGATCTCTAGTGTCTTTAAAGGTGCGTTTGCGATAATATACTCGATAAGCATAAGCTTGGTAGTTCAGGTCTCCCTGAATGGTCTCAAACCACACACCTACAGTATTCTTTTTATGGTCCTCAAGATCACTTTCGTTTCCTCTAACCATAGGTAGGACACGTTCAACACTGGCTTTTTCATCTGTAGAATGATATAAAACTAGCTCTACTCTCTCAGCAGTTGGTGCCCACAGTCTGAATTCAGTATGGGTTTGATTGTAATGGCACCCTAGCCATCCATCAAATCCCCATTTGCTGTCAAAAGCTTTGCTATTAACAGCCATTTCAAAAGCATGAGGCTGACGTCGACCATAAGCGTGACTAGCTACTGCAGCTTGTCGAGAATAATAGAGAGTATCATCTCCATCGACAATCCAAACCTCAGTTCTTGGAATACCACTATTGCGATTAATACGAAAATCAGCGGTTTTGTGGCTCCAATTTTGATTTTTTACCATAGCATAGACATGGCTCAAAAAATAGGAAGCAGGATAAGTGAGATAAGCGACTGCTCCAAAACTATCGAATCGTGAAAAGTAGGCGTCGCTTCCTATATGACCATCTTGCCATTGCCAGAGGCTAAGTTCAAAGTAATTCCCATGTCGGCTATGGTAATGCACAATTACAGCATTTTCCATACGCACTCACTCCCCTAACTCTGCATCTAAGTCTTCTACTTCATGGGCAAATTTCTGTGCGATAGCTTCAAGGGCAAGTTCTTCCTGATCCCACATCAAAGCATCATCAGAAATTTCATCCGTATTGGCAAAAAAGGTAATATGATTTTTAAGATTTTCCAATCGTATTGGCGCATCACCTCCATATTCACCATCTAGATTAATCATCATGCGCTCATTAGATAAAGGTTCAATTTCGATAAAGCTTGTTTTAATGTATTCAACTCGCTTATCATTAATATGTTTTCCGCCATCTAAGACGAGGCGAATCAAATGGAGAATTTCAATTAGATTAGCTGTTTTAACAACGATGAGGGTAAATTTCCCATCATCCAGTTTGGCATCTGGTGCAATTTGCTCAAAACCACCTACAGAATTTGTAATTGCTGCAAAAATCATTGAAGCGTCGCCTTCAAAGACACCTTCTTCATGACGAAGACGAACTGGAACCTTGCTTACTTGCGGTAAAAGTTCCACACCTTTAGCTAAATAAGCTAGGTACCCAAACATTGTTTTGAGTTGGCTTGGTACACTATAGGTCAATTCTGTGAAGGACCCAGCTGCTGCGATGTTGATGAAATAGGTATTGTCATATGCTTTACCAATATCCATTTTAATACGTTGGTTCTTACCAATAATTTTAGCCGCTTCAATGGGATTTCCGCGTGGAATTTTAAGAGCGCGGGCGAAATCGTTAGTTGTACCTGTTGGAATAATGGCCATTTTAGGTCGTTTCTCAAGAGGAGCAATCCCATTGACAACCTCATTGATTGTTCCATCTCCCCCAGCAGCGATGATTAAGTCAAATCCAGCCAGAGCTGCCCGTGTTGCTTCATCTTTAGCCGAATTCTGTTCTGGAGTTGTCTGAAAGGCAGATGTTTCATAGCCGTAGCTCTCTAAAATATCTAACACTTCCGCAACATTTTTCTTCATAATTTCCTGGCCAGAGGTCGGATTGTAGATTAAACGTGCACGTTTTTGATGACTTACCATATTATTTCCTCAATTATAAACTTTCTAACCAAGCCTCATCTCGAATTTCAATTCCAAGTGCTTGGGCCTTATCTAATTTTGAACCTGCATCACTGCCCGCAACAAGGATATCTGTTTTCCTAGAAACAGAGCCCGTTACTTTTGCTCCTAGATTTTGCAATTTTTCCTTAGCGTCATTTCGAGTCAATCGCTCTAACTTCCCTGTTAAAACAACCGTCAAGCCTGACAACTGAGCGTCAGCTTGCGCTCTTTGACCAAGGAAGGCTAGATTCAGACCCGCAGTCTTAAACTCCTCTAGGAGTTTCTCTGCTTCTTCTTTGGCAAAATAGCTACGCAGGGATTGTGCAACTGCACCGCCAAGTCCATCGATTGCAGCAATTGCTTCAGTATCCGCTTGAGCCAAGCTGTCAATGTCACCAAAGCTCTCCAAAAGTTGACGGCTGACTTTAGCCCCGACATGACGAATCCCCAGACCAAACAATAATTTTTCAGCTGAATTTCCTTTTGAAGCCTGAATTGCAGCATAGAATTTTTCAGCAGATTTTTCCTTGATACCATCTAATGTCAAGAAATCTTCTTCTTTCAGCTTATACAAGTCAGCAACGTCATGTACTAAACCAGCCTTGAACAATTTTTCCATGACTGATGGACCAAGCCCCGCAATATTCATGGCATCACGACTAACAAAATGAGCCAAACGTTCCAAAATTTGTGCAGGACAAAGTGGGTTAATACAACGAAGGGCAACTTCATCTTCATAATGAATCAAATCACTTTGACAGGACGGACATGTAGCAGGAATTGGCATTGGTTCCTGCTGATCACGCTTGCTTGCTACTACGTGTAGCACAGCTGGAATGATATCACCCGCTTTGTAGACAACTACCGTATCACCTATACGGATGTCTTTTTCAGCAATATAATCCACGTTATGAAGCGTTGCTCGACTGACTGTTGTCCCAGCTAACTGAACTGGACTCAGATTGGCAGTTGGCGTTACGACTCCAGTACGCCCAACTGTCCAATCAACCGATAGAAGCTCTGCTTCTTTTTCCTCGGCAGGGAATTTATAAGCAATAGCCCAGCGGGGAGCTTTGACCGTAAAACCAAGTTCTTCTTGCATGGCTAGGCTGTTAACCTTGATAACAATGCCATCAATATCGTAAGGGAGACTATCCCTTTCAGCGGCAATTTCCTCAATAAATGTCCAAATGTCATCCATTGATGCCGTGACAATTCGTCTTGAATTGACAGAAAAGCCATAGTCAGTCAGTTCTCGAAGGACATCATCTTGGGTCAAGCGACTTGTCGGACTGGCCTCTTGATAGAGGAAGGTGGCTAAACCACGCTTGGCAACTACTGATGTATCCAACTGACGTAATGTTCCTGCTGCTGCATTACGCGGATTTGCAAATTCTGCCTGGCCAGTATCTCTGCGCTCCTGGTTGATACGATCAAAGGATGCACGAGGAAGATAGGCTTCCCCACGAACAGTTATGGTAAGAGGTTCTTCAAGTTGATGAGGTATATCCTTAATTCGCTTGATGTTTTCGGTAATGTTTTCACCAACAGAACCATCACCACGAGTGGCTCCAGTTATTAATTTACCGTCAACATAAACTAGGGATACTGATAAGCCATCTATTTTCAATTCTGCCATATAACTGGCATCAGGGAACTCACCTTTAACTCGACGGTCAAAAGCCAGCAATTCCTCATGTGAAAAAGCATCCTGTAAGCTATAAAGTGGGGTTTCGTGCTGATACTTTTCAAAACCTTCTAAGATGATATCACCAACTGCCTGAGTGGGACTGTCTGCTAAAACAAACTCTGGATTCTGTTTTTCAAGCTCTTGCAACTCACGATAAAGCTTGTCATATTCACTATCTGAAATAGAGGGATTATCCAAAGTGTAATATTCATTTCGGTACTGATTGAGCAATGCAACCAGCTCTTTAATACGTTTCTCCATATGTTTAATTTTACCACAATTTAGGTCAGATGGCATGATTAGAGAACATCTAATACTCATTGAAAATCAAATAAAATTAAAATCAGACAACGAGTGTGACAAAGGCAGTACTAGGCTAGAACAAATTAAAACTGACGATCTATCATTTTTGATTTTTCTTGAATTTTAAGCGTAAGTTTGAATAAGAAAAAACACCCTGCGCTTGCAGGATGTTCAGTGCTTATCTTTCGCCTTTGTTACGGATAACAAAGCCGTTTTTCTTTTCACTTGATGTGCGGTGTGGACGTTTATTATCTTTATTTTCGAAGTCTTTACGGTTTTTGTTAGACTTACGTTTAAAGTCACGACGTCCGCCATCACGATCGTCACGATCACGGTTGCGATCTCCACGATAGCCACCACGACGACGGTCATTATCACGTCCGCCACGGTTACGATCGTTACGACCACGTCCGCCTTTACCACCAAAACCTGAACCTGATGGTTTAAATGGTAATGGTTTTTCACGCGCAATTTCCACTTCTGGAAGAGTATCTGGATCTTGAACAGTCAAAGTCAAGATGTAAAGTGCTAATTCTTCTGGTGTGAATTCTTGAGCTAATTTAACAGCATCGCCTTTGAACTTATCAAAGTTTGAACGAATGCTTTCATCCGCAAAATCACGTTCAATTTTCTTAAGAGCAACTTTTTTCTTAGCTTGGAAGGCTTCCTCTGCAGTGGCAGGTTTCATGCCTTTCATGCGTTTCTTAGTCAAGTTCTCGATGATTGCAAGGTAGCCCATTTCGTTTGGAGAAACGAAAGTGATAGACTGACCATGTTTACCAGCACGACCCGTACGACCAATACGGTGAACATAGCTCTCTGGATCTTGTGGAATATCGTAGTTGTAAACGTGGGTAACACCTGAAATATCAAGTCCACGCGCAGCAACGTCAGTTGCTACAAGGATATCAAGATTGTCATTCTTGAAGTCACGAAGGACACGAAGACGTTTCCCTTGATCCAAGTCACCGTGGATACCTTCAGCACGGAAACCACGCAATTTCAAACCACGTGTCAACTCATCTACACGACGTTTGGTACGACCGAAGACGATTGACAATTCTGGTTGATCAACGTCCATAAGACGCGTCATAGTATCAAATTTTTCATTTTCTTTAACACGGATATAGTATTGATCAACAAGATCTGTTGTCAATTCTTTTGCAGCAATCTTAACATGCTCAGGTTCTTTCATGAAGTTAACCCCAATGCGTTTGATTGGATCTGGCATAGTTGCTGAGAAGAGAAGAGTTTGACGGCTTTCTGGCACACGGCTGATGATTGCTTCAATATCTTCCAAGAATCCCATGTTAAGCATTTCATCAGCTTCATCAAGGATTAATGTTTCAACATTTTCAAGTTTCAAAGCTTTACGTTTGATCAAGTCAAGTAAGCGACCTGGCGTACCAACAACAATGTGGGCACCTGAACGAAGGGCTTTAATTTGTTTCTCAATAGAAGATCCACCGTATACTGAGCGGACTTTAACACCCTTATCACGGCCAAAACGGAAAAGTTCTTCTTGTGATTGCACTGCTAATTCACGTGTTGGTGCGATTACAAGTGCTTGAACATAGTTATGGTTTGTATTAATTTTATTAAGGGTAGGTAGACCAAAAGCGGCTGTTTTCCCTGTTCCTGTTTGTGCTTGTCCGATAACGTCCTTACCTTCAAGCGCCAATGGAATCGTTAATTCTTGGATTGGTGATGGCTCAACGAAGCCTGCTTTTTCCACGGCTGTAAGGATAGTTTCAGATAAATTAAGTTCTGTAAATTTCAATGTTTCTCTTTTCTAAAGGGCAGTGCGAAGCTGCCTTATTAAACTTATTGTTGCGACATTTTCACAACTTTTCTAGTTTAACATAAAGCCCTTTAAAAAGATAGGATATAAGTTTGATTTTCTCAAAAACACGTTTTCATAAGTTTTTGGAACATAGCAGAGCTATTAATCTTACTTCAATACTGCCGCCGCTAATGCTTGTTGAATTTCCACCACATTGTTATCACTGTTAAATTGTAAGACTTCAGCTGGTTCTGATGCTGATGATACCCAAATTTTCAACTCAGCATCCAAATCAAAATGACCTGAAGTTTCAACTGAGAAGCGTGAAATTGAACGATAAGGGAATGATTTATATGATGTTTTCTTACCAGTCACTCCTTGTTTGTCCACTAAAATCAAGCGTTTCTCTGTAAAAACAATTAGATCTCGAATTAAAACAAAAGCTAGTTCAACCTGTTCTCCTTCTATTAAAATATCTTCCAACTGACGCTCAACTTTAGTCGCATCTTTCTGCGATGCATTACCAATTAAACCAGAAAATAGTCCCATAACAACTCCTTTCATTGTTAAAAAATTAAAAAGCCATTCATGAAATCAAGCAAAGCTATCATATAATTATCACTACTCAACCTTATTTCCTTTATTACATATACAAATTCTTACCTATATTATAGCTTTTTTTGCCACCTTAGTCAGTTTCCAACCGATGATGGTTTATCCAAACAAAAAACCTGGGAAAAATCCCAAGTCTTTATTCTATTAAAAAAGTCTTAAATTAAATATTTGCCCAAACTGATTCAAGGATATTAGTTTGGTCACGGTCTGGTCCTACTGAGAAGGTAGAGATGCGAACACCTACTAACTCACCAACGCGACGAACGTAGTTACGGGCATTTTCTGGAAGCTCATCTAAGCTGCGAACTCCTGTAATGTCTTCCTCCCAACCTGGAAGTTCTTCGTAGATTGGTTTGCAACGTTTAAGTTGTTCAAGACTTGCTGGGTAGTGATCGATGCGCTCTCCATCAAGATCATAAGCTACACAAATTTTAACGGTATCAAGTCCTGAAAGAACGTCAATTGAGTTAAGAGAAAGGTTTGTGATACCAGATACACGGCGGCTGTGGCGCATAACAACTGAGTCAAACCAACCAACACGGCGTGGACGACCTGTTGTTGTACCATATTCATGACCAACTTCACGGATACGTTCACCAACTTCATCGAAAAGTTCAGTTGGGAATGGACCGTCTCCAACACGACTAGTGTAAGCTTTACATACACCCACAACCTTGTTGATTTTAGATGGGCCGACACCAGATCCAATAGTAACACCACCGGCAACAGGGTTAGAGGAAGTTACAAATGGATAAGTCCCCTGGTCAATATCCAGCATAACACCTTGAGCTCCTTCAAAGAGGACGCGTTTTCCTGCATCAAGAGCGTCATTAAGGATAACTGAAGTATCTGTCACATATTGTTTAATTTGTTGTCCGTATTCATAGTACTCTTCAAAAATGTCGTCAAATTCAAGTGGTGTGCTGTCGTACATTTTTTCAAAGAGACGATTTTTCTCTGCTAAATTAACTTTTAAGCGCTCAGCAAAGATCTCTTTATCAAGGAGGTCAGCGATACGGATACCGACACGCGCAGCTTTGTCCATATAAGCCGGACCGATACCTTTGATCGTTGTACCGATTTTATTATCCCCTTTAGCATCTTCTTGAAGCTGGTCAAGTTTGATGTGGTAAGGAAGGATAACGTGGGCGCGGTCAGAAATGCGAAGGTTATCTGTTGTCACACCTTCTTCGTGGAGGTAGTTGATTTCTTTAACCAAAGACTTTGGATTGACAACCACACCGTTACCGATAACAGAAATCTTTTCCGGGAAGAAAATTCCTGATGGAATCAAGTGCAATTTAAACTTTTTACCGTCAATAACGATAGTATGGCCAGCATTGTCACCACCTTGGTAACGTGCGATTACTTCAGCGTCTTGACTGAGGAAATCAGTGATTTTCCCCTTACCTTCATCACCCCACTGGGTACCAACAACTACTACTGATGTCATATCTTACTGTTCGGGCAAGCCCAATAGCAGAGCTTCCCATCCTTTCTGAAAAAACGTCACGGCGGGAATTTCACCCACAAGTTTTGTTTTACACTTTATTATACGAAATTTTACCCTGATTTTCAATGTTTGACAGCAAAATCTTATCTTTTATGTTCAATATTCTGTAAAATTACTGCAAAAAATTGATATTTTCTTCTGAAAAATAGAAATATCAGTAAAATCCGAACTTTATTTAGAATATATTTGCTTTTTCGATATTTTTGTATACAATATAGTTTGTACACCAAGTCTCACGGCATCAAAAACAAGGAAATAAGCATGTCAAATTCTCTCAAAAAATTTCTAATTCGTAAAAATATTATCATCACAGGCCAGCGTTATGCCATCGAAGCTCTTTCGGCTATGGCTCATGGACTCTTCGCATCCCTCCTGATTGGAACTATTTTTTCAACTATAGGACAACAAAGCGGACTTAACCTTTTCACAGATATCGGGACCTTTGCTTCAAGTATTAAAGGCTCTGCCATGGCAGTTGCTATAGGTTACGCCTTGCAAGCTCCGCCTTTAGTCCTCTTCTCTCTTCTTGCAGTTGGTCAGGCAGCCGATTCCTTAGGAGGCGCTGGCGGTCCCTTGGCAGTTTACCTTATCGCACTTATCTCTTGTGAAATCGGAAAAGCGGTCAGCAAGGAAACCAAACTGGATATCATCGTCACACCAGCAGTTACTATTTTTTCTGGGGTTTTGTTGGCAATGGCTGTCGCTGGTCAGATTGGACGCGCTGCTATAGCACTAGGCAGTCTTATCATGTGGGCAACGGATTTGCAGCCCCTGCTCATGGGCATCCTAGTTTCTGTCATTGTAGGAATTACTCTGACATTACCAATTAGTTCAGCTGCTATCTGTGCTGCACTTGGTTTGACTGGACTGGCTGGAGGAGCTGCACTTGCAGGTTGCTGCGCTCAAATGGTTGGTTTTGCAGTCATGAGTTACCGCGCTAACGGTCTGGGAGGACTTGTGGCTCAAGGACTAGGAACCAGTATGCTACAAATGGGAAATATTGTAAGAAAACCAGTTATCTGGCTACCAACAATCATCACATCAGCCATTACCGGACCAATCGCTACACTCATCTTCAAAATGGAAATGAATGGTGCCGCTATCTCTTCTGGCATGGGAACCAGTGGGCTTGTTGGCCAGCTGGGACTCTATTCAGGTTGGGTAGCTGAAGTAGCCTCAGGAGATAAGGTTGCCATTACTGCAATGGACTGGATAGGTATGTTCCTCATTTCCTTCATCCTCCCAGCTATCCTCACATGGTTTATCGCTGAGCTATTCCAGAAAAAAGGACTTTTTAGTGACCAAGACTTAAAATTGGATTTGTGATTCTTAAAAGAGGCTGGGCAAAAACTAGCTTCAGAACACAAAAAAAACGGGCATTTCCGCAGTTGGAGATGCTCGTTTTCCTATGTCATGGTTTATAATTATAATAACGACAAAACAATTAGAAAGCCATGACTATGTATAAAGAGTATAACACAAATCAGTTAAGTTTGGAACTAAATCTTGCTTACGATATTCCCATGAACCATGAAGTTAGACTCATCAGTCTTTTCGTGGACAGTATCCCTAATCATGTTTTACTGGAAGAAAAGTCTCATACTG
>NZ_AQYA01000025.1 GCF_000376985.1 Streptococcus henryi DSM 19005 | reverse complement strand
TCTCAAAGGTCTTTGTCTTCTTTAAGACAACTTCTATAGTCTATCAAACTCTAGCAAGTTTGTCAACTCTTTTTTTAAAAAAAGTTTTGACAAATGCTTTACCGCTCTCGTTTGACAGCTTTATTATTCTATCAAATCCTAAACGCTCTGTCAAGAACTTTGTGAGATTTTTTTTGCTCAACTCTCTTAACCGTCTGGCTTTTGACAACTTACTTAGTATACCAAAGTCAGAGTTTCATGTCAACAGATTTGAAATATTTTTTGAAAGTTTTCAATTTCTTTTTCGGTTGTTTTCAAGTAGCTACCCTTTTTATATTTTTCATTTTCGAATTACAGAATAAATAAAATAAAAATTTTTCGAATTTCATTTTTTTCTTTTGTTTTAACTCACTTTATTTATGTATTGATATATTTTTTAATTTATAATTCAGCTCCTTTGTGATGAAGGAGCTGCCCTAGGAGGTGAGTTTAAATTTGACTAGTATAGATAATTTCGGTTAGTATTCCACGTAAAGTATCGTCATATCTATTTAGTACACTAAAGAATTTTTGAATTTCTACACATTCTTTCATTTGTGCAATGACTTTGTGCTTGATATCATAGGCTATTTCTGCCATTTGCAGACAAGAAGTAATTCGCTTTGTAAAGTCTTCTCTGCGAGGGTGATATTTTTAAGCATTAAAATCAACACTTCGGTCTTTATTTTCCAATAGTAGTGATGTTTGATTTGTGTAATGGAAGATTAGTTTGTGCTGACGATTTTTTGGAATTACATTTTTCGGATCATCAATTGAGAGTTTTACCTTACCATGTATCCAATCATATTCTAACGAGGTTACGCTTCTTTGACCATCTTCATTATCTTCTATTAAATGAAATACATTTGATTTTTCTGGGAACAAGTGCCACTCAAGTAGTTCTGGCAACTCTGCCCCCAACGGATCTACCTTACTATTTAGCGGGATAATCGCTCCTTCTTTCGCAAATGCTGGAATAAGTTCCTTTTCTCTATAAACAGATAATCTTGTATTTCCTGAATACGAAATGTCTAAAAAGAAATCATACCAAGTTCCTTCTGGAAACCAAACTGAACTGAGCACCCTTATTTGCGGTGCTTTTTCTTTTTGTGGGAGCAAGTAGTATAACATCAACCAGTTCTGCTTCAGTCATTGAAGGTCAAACCTATGTAGAGCATTGGTCAGATGGGGAAGCCTATAGTCATAATCTTCTTGTCCATAGGTATGGTATCACTGCTGGTCAATCCCGTGATGGAGGAGGCGTGACGGCAAGTGGTGTTCCTGATGGCTATAGTCTCGTTAAGACGATTGATACTTCAGGATACACTGCAACGAGTTACCCTTGGGGACAATGTACATGGTTTGTCTATAACCGAGCAAAAGAATTTGGTATCTCTTATGATATGTACATGGGTAATGGTGGCGATTGGAGAAACAAAGCAGGTTATCAAACCACACATACGCCTACCGAGCACTCAGCCATTTCATTTGCGCCTGGTCAAGCAAACTCTGATCCAACATACGGACACGTTGTCTTTGTCGAACAAGTAAAATCAGATGGCTCTATTTTGGTGTCAGAATCAAATGCACTAGGTTTGGGTGTCATTTCATACCGTGTATTTGATGCAGAAACCGCCAAACAATTTACTTATGTCATTGGGAAGTAGTTAAGGATTGTTTAAGTTCATAAAGCTATACTACTATCAATCCTAAAACTTTTCTTTTTCATAATCTCCTAAAACAAGTCGCTACTGACTTGTTTTTTTGCTTTTAAAAGAAAGGAGCATACAAGCTATGCAAGTTATGTTAGCAGAAGAACAAACATTAGAAATCCAACAAATGATTGGAGAACTTATTAAATCCGAAATCAAAAATGCTAGAGAGTCTGTTGGTGCAGATTCTCCTTTTTTGAATAAACGACAAACTTGTGACTATCTCGGTATTTCAAACAACACCCTAGACCTATGGATTTCCATGGGATTACCCTACATTAAAATCGGTAAATCAATTCGTTTCAATAAAGAAAGTGTTAACCAATGGATGACCCGTCTTGAAATTTCAGCATAGAAAGGATTACAATTAATGTCAATTAAGAGAACAAAAAATGGAACCTATCAACTCCGTGTCTATATTCCTGACGATGTTCAATCTAAACTTGGACTTAGTAAACTCTACCAAAAGCGCTTTAAGACAAGAAGGGAGGCCAAGGAAGCTGAGTTAAAATTATCAGTGGATATTGAAAAAGCACGGCACAACAAACATTATCAAAAACCAATCAAGAAGGAAGATATCCTTTTTGATGACTTCTATAAGGACGTTTGGTTAGAACCGTATAAAGCAGGGCAAACAACATCTACTAACAAACCTCCTACACGTGCTACGATTTTTCAGACGGAAAACTTGTTTAGGTTACACATTATCCCGCTACTTGGAAAGTATTCCCTCAGTTATCTAAACGATAATAAGCAACTTGTCTTGAACCTTCTCACTCCTAAAGCTAATAGCTTTGCGAATTTTAAAGCTATTCGAGGATATATCAATTCAGTCTTTGATTGGGCTGAAGAATTAGACTATATCCCAATCAATAGATTGCACAAAACAATCAGTCGGATTAAAGCAACCAAAAAGCAAATGCTTAAAGATAGTAAGCGAGAAGAAGATTTATCGCTTGATGAAGATGAGCTCCGCTACTGGCTATTAGCCTTTGATGAGGACTTAGAAAAGGGATTGATTGAATTCAAAGACTATGTTCTCTTCTATACAACCTTCTTTCTTTCCGATAGGAAGTCTGAATCTTACGCTTTACAGTGGAAACACATCAATTTCAAGACTAATGAAATCTTGATTGAGAATGCACTGGATCAATTTGGTACTGTAAAATCTACCAAAGGTGGAAAGAAGACCCTTTTCCATGCACCAATTGAACTGATGGATTTACTTAAAAAGTGGAAGGAACTTCAAAAAGCAGAACTTAAACAATTTGGTATCAGACAAACTAATAATCAATTTGTTTTCACCTACAATGACCGCAAAAATAACATCAATGTTGTCCTTCATATTGACTATCTAAACTACAGAATGAATTCTATCAGAAGACGTCACCCAGATTTGGCTCCTGCTTCTCCTCATAAACTCAGACATACTGGAGCTACGTTGGCGAAAAAAGCAGGACTATCATTAGCTGAAATTTCAGAGGCTCTTACCCATAGTGACCAGTCTATTACTAAGACCTATATCAACACCAAAACTACTGTCAGACAACCAGCTGGTGTAACTGCCTTTAGGAGTCTCAAAAACTAATGGTGTTAATTTGGTGTTAATTTTGGTGTTAACTTTTGATTTTTGGACAAAAAAAGACATCCAAGATAAAAATCTTGAATGTCCACAAACGTTGATATAACGGTATATATTAACGTTTTGAGAATTGTGAAGCCTTACGAGCTTTCTTAAGACCTGGTTTTTTACGTTCAACCATACGTGCGTCACGTGTAAGAAGACCAGCGCGTTTCAATGAATCGCGGAAATCTGGGTCAACTTGAAGAAGTGCGCGAGCGATACCGTGACGGATAGCTCCTGATTGACCGGCGTAACCACCACCTACAACGTTAACGAAAACGTCGTATGAACCTTGAGTTGAAGTAACTGCAAAAGGTTGGTTGATAACCAAACGAAGGTCAGCGTGTGGGATGTACTCTTCTACATCTTTTTTGTTAACAGTAATTTTACCAGTACCTGGAACCAAACGAACGCGTGCAACAGCGTTTTTACGACGGCCAGTACCTGCATATTGTGCTTGTGCCATTATTTAAATGCTCCTTTCTCTTAGATAAGTCCTGAGATATCAAGTACTTCTGGTTGTTGTGCAGCGTGTGTGTGCTCAGCGCCAACAAATACTTTCAATTTCATGCCTTGTGCGCGTCCAAGAGTGTTATGTGGAAGCATACCTTTAACTGATTTTTCGATCAAACGTACAGCGTTTTTAGAACGAAGTTCACCAGCAGAGATTTGTTTCAAACCACCTGGATACATTGAGTGAGTGTAGTAGATTTTATCAGTTGCTTTTTTACCAGTCAATTTAACTTTTTCAGCATTGATAACGATCACGAAGTCACCTGTATCAGTGTGTGGTGTGAAAGTTGGTTTGTTTTTTCCGCGAAGTACGCTAGCAACTACTGCAGAAAGACGTCCAAGTGGCACATCAGTAGCGTCTACTACGTACCATTTACGTTCAACTTGGCCTGGTTTAGCCATAAATGTTGTTTTGTTCATGAGTTCTCCTATATATAGTTCGATTATTTGTTTACGGGTGGCGGGTGTTCCGTCCCACCAAAAGTTATTTGGAAGGTTCCGGGGCCTTTCAAATGGGGTAAACAATACCGTCTATCATAATACCAAAAAAACAGGACCAAAGCAAGTTATTTGAACAGATTTTTTTGAATTATTTTTTGAAAAAATAGCAGAGCAGTCTAGGCTTTTTAAAGGTTTTAAGAGTAAACCGTTTTCCTATAAATATGCTTGATTTGCACCATTTTAAACCTAGTTTTCATCCCAAAAAAGTTGGTCAAGTGTCTTATCTAGAGCTCGACAAATGGCAATACAAAGATTGATTGTCGGATTATAGTCTCCCTTTTCCACAGCAGCAATTGTTTGCCTAGATACTCCCACCAAATCAGCCAATGCCTGCTGAGACAAATCTTTTCCAGCACGCGCTGCTTTTAATTTGAGATTCTTAGCCATTAGTATGACGATTTTAAATCTATTTTAAGGTCTGAAAAAATGCCTAAAAATTAGCTAATTTCGTTAATTTAAAGTACAATAACAGTGAAGAATTTAAGCTTTTACAACCTGACCCCGAGTAGTAAATTATTATAATGGTGATACCAAATAGCCATTGAGCAAAACGCGGAAAAAGCAGGCAGTAGAGGCATACTTTAACTTTAGAAAAGACGGTATTCTCTTCGACAATCACGGCATTGCTAGATATATTAATCGAACGTGGCATAAAAACGGAACTTTTTAACATAATTACGATACCATTTTGAACCACTCATCATTCAACTAAAGACGGGAAAATCAGAGATGTCAGGGACAAACGACAAGGTTATTATTTTTACGAAATCAGAGAAAAATATGCTGTTTAGATGACATTAAGAAGCAGCAAGAAAAAGGAAAAAATATTCCCCAGAAAGATCGGACGGTGATAGACAATGACTGCAACTAATGAAATATTAAATATGTTTTCAGATGTTCTTGATGGAGAAATCAGCGTTTGGGACTTCTCTTTTGATCTCGGCGATTGGCTAACCGGAGATAATGGAAATAAGCTTATTACTGAAAACGAAACCTTATTCGATTATTTAAATGAGAATGTTCTAGAAGAAATGGAATTATTACCCGATTATGAAATCGAAACTAATCGCCAATTATTTACGAAATTTTACAACGAGGCTAAGAAATTAGCTAAATGACTAAGCACCTAGAAAAAATCTAAGTGCTTTTTTGTATCCAAAAACAAGAGAGAAACAATGGCAAAAATCGTTTAGTTGATTTGACAGTTTGCTATCATTTTATTTAACTTGCTTGTCGTTATCTTGCTACTTCTATTTTTTCAGAGTAGATATCTACGGCTTGATAACTTGAGCTATAAAGAAGTTTAAAAAATGAAGCAGTGCAATCTTGAAATTAGGGTGGCTGAGTTAGTAGCTGAAAAGTGTACTGCTTAGAGATGTCGTGGACGACAATCAATAGCTATTGCTGAATTACAGTCTAAAGCATTAGTTACCAACGTTAGGTTTTATGAAATCAAAACGACTCAAAGCGTGTTACTGGACAATACTGCTCGACCCACAAGCTCAGGGGCTTTATTTCTTGACATATCTATTTTTAGCTCTCTTTTGCTCTTTCTCTAAGTTCTTTTGTTCTTTTTTCTGCTCTTTTTCGAGATTTTTTTGTTCTTTCTCTTTTTGTTTTTGAGCTTTCTTTTCTTCTTTTTGAGCCTGCTTTTGTTCTTTCTTGCTTTTTCCTGACTCTGGTTCTTCTGGTGTTTCTGGTTGTGCTTTTTTCAGGCTAAGTTGGACAAGGAGGGGATCATGGTCAGAAGCTCTGCCATGTTCCTCCATAAAGGCTGAATTGACATGAATCATATCAAATTCATAGCTGACCAAAAGATGGTTGGAGATGAGCATGTTATCAAGGGACTGGTTGTTACCGTTATAATAGTAAGAGAAGCGATCTTCTTCATCGTGGAGACTGACAAGGTTAGTCACCCCACCTGTTTCAATCAACTGAATGGTTTTGGTAAATTCGTAGTCATTGAAGTCTCCAAGCATAACGATGTTGGCATTTGGATTTTGCGAAAGACCAGTCTGGGTAAAGTCAGCAATCAAGTTAGCCAATTCATGGCGTTTAGCTTCCGAGGCTAGAGTCACAGGTTGGATGCGACCATAGGCACCTGTGTCACCACGTTTTGAGTTAAGGTGGTTAGCCATGACCACAACTTTCTCACCTTGGAAAACAAACTCTGCTGCCAGTGTTTTACGAACACCAGACCAAGCAGGATTGGTTGGATCAATGCGTCCAAGACTAAGGTTAAGTTCGCCATTTTCCCAAGCAACAGCATCTGTTGCAGTTCCAACCGGCTTGTCTGAGAGGCTGACGCGGTCAGAATTATAGAGGAATCCTACGCGGATGTTAGCTCCTTCTGCACCACCATCTTGGTTGTTTTCTGGAGCAATATCAACATAAGTATAAGTTGGTCCACCTTGAGCAACAATGGCTTGAATTAAGCGATTAGCACTCAAGCTAGCATCTGTTGTCCCATCATTTTTTGCACCATTATTATCTTGAACTTCAATCAAACCGATGATATCCGGCGAATTGAGGTCAGATACGAAGGATTTGGCGATACGTTCTACCTTGGCTTGTTTTGTAGAGCTTGTATCTGCTGAGAAGTTCTCAATATTGTAAGATGCAATGCTAAGTTTATCAGCATCTGGGATGAGATTGGAAACTTCAGGAACAATTCCGCCATCATTGAAGAGAGGTAGGGTTTCATCATCTACATAAACCTTGTAATTAGTATAGCTATATGTTACAGGACCCATGATGCGACCTGTGAAGTAATCACCAGATTTGTAGTTTCGACTGCCAGATTTCAAAAGAATTGGAATAATGTCAGTATTGTTAGTGTCTGGGCGAAGACTGACACCGCCGACCTTGTTGGTTGGAGTTGTACTATTGCCAGAAAGAACGTAGATTTCCTTGTTCTTCATTGGCCCCAAGACCTTGGCATCATCAACTGCAACTAACATACCTTCTAAAGATTCCCAAAAATCAATGGCATCTTCTTCTGGATCAAAATCAGCAAAAGAATCGTTATCAATGATATCAGCTGGAATCATGCGGTCTTTACCAATGACAATCGGAGCAGGAACTTCTGCTGTCCCTGTCTTTGTTACCTTGCTAGCAACAATTTGTGTGATGGTTAAATCTGTTTCCTTGCGGTCATCATATCCGCGACCCAGATATTCAGTAACAGAGCCTTCCAACTCAAGGACGTCACCGACAGCAACACTTGTATTGAGTTTTCCTGTGTAGACATTGATACCATCTGATGTTGCAGGGTTATCATCAGGATTGATGTCTTGGACATAGAAATTATTGTTTGCTGTGATTGAGGTCACCACAACCTCTTTGACTTTTACCTTACGATTGTCATATGGAGAATCATGGCTTTCTCCTTGAATCTCACCAACAGTAACTTCTGCTGCAGTACTTGTATCTTCTGGTCCTTTTTCAACAACTTCAAAATGACTAGCCGCAAATGGTCGGATTTGAGCTTGTCCGGAACTTTGTCCTAGAATACCAGTAAGATTAATAGTGTCTCCCTTACTGATAATTTCTAGAAGATCTGCCGTTTTAAGGCCTGTACGACTGTCAAGTTTAACAGCTGTGCTATTTCCAGAAGCATCTGTGACAGTAAAAGTAGAATTATCGTAGTTATCACTTGAAATGTCACCAACCACTACATTCTTGATTTTAACCAAGGTAGCAGCAGGCGCAGTAGCAAGGTCTGAAATTGTTGTTTCTGTGACTGGCGTTGTAAAATCACTTGTCAGTTTTTGGTGTTCAGTAATCTCTGTTAGTTGCAGTTCATTATTGTAGGTTCCAAGGCTACCTGTAAGCTGGACAGAATCTCCAATTTTATAACCCAGGCTTGTTTTTGGATAGATGTAGAGCCCAGCGCCTGAATCATCTTGAAGGTAGAAGCCATTACCTCCCCAACCGTTAACGAGACTGATGATTTTTCCAGAAATGGTATAAACCTGTCCAAGTGAGCTTGTGCGAACTTGGGAAATAGGAGTCGATTCTTTAAGCGGAGCAGTTTCAGTATTACCAGTTTCTTGTGATGAATCTGGTAGACTTGATTCTGGAACTTCATCCTCCAGAAGCGAAATATCTGTAACAGATTTGACGCCTGTACGTCCCATATAGCGCTGGCTGCTACCTGTTACTCGGACATATTGACCAATGAGTTCTGGGTGATCAACAATGTTAAAATTGTCACGCACAGCACCAGTTGGCAATTGGAGAGGGATGGTTTCTGAAGCTTGAGCATCCGGACTTGTCCCGAGAGCTAAATTAGTTTTAGCATTATTGTCATAGGCAGAGCCAGCAGAATTTAAAGCACCTGTAATATAGCCTTCGACTACTACTTCAGACAGACTCGCCTCTTGCAAAGCATAGCTTGGAACAGTAAGGTTGTCAGCATAACTAGTCGGTAGGGAGAGACCGCTAGACAGCATAAGCATGAGGACTAGAGCACTTTTTGTGAGACGCTTAGTCAGCGAAACAGGAAAATGTACTTTCATAAAAAACTCCAATCTTTTTCATTTTTGTGATATCAAAGAGACTTGAAATCACTTCATAAAGCGACTATCCTCATTATAACCAAAAAGCCTTAATAATTGAACCTTTTTCGAAAATATATTTCATTTGTTCGGATAAACAATGTTATCTACGCTTTTGTTTTCCTATTTTCGGAAAACGTAAGGAAATACAAACAGCAACCTCCATGTAAGATATAAAAAAGAAGCTCAATTATCATCAAGCTTCCTAAGTGACTTCTTTACAAAATGACCTATCTTGGATTTTCTCCAATAGTAAAGACAGCTAAGGTCTCTGGTCCTACGTGAGTCGAAATAACTGGGCCCAATGGCATAATCAAAACGTTGTCAATGCCGTCCCGCGCCAGCAAATCTTCCTTGAGACTTTGAGCTGCCTCTGCATCGTTGGCATAGGCAACAATAGCTGTGCTGTGCGATAGGTCTTGCGTCGCCTGAGCCACCATCTCTTTCATCCCCTTTTTGCGGCCACGAACTTTGGCCAAGGGCACCAATTTCCCAGAAGCATCAAGCCACAAGAGGGGCTTGATATTGACTAAGCTACCGATAATAGCAGAGCCTTTTGACAGACGACCACCACGCATAAGGTGGTAGAGATCGTTAACCAAAAAGTAGGTACGCAAACGAGGAAGAATACCTTCAATCATAGACTGAGTTTCTTCTAAAGTTTTACCCTGATTTCTAGCTTCAGCTGCTAAAATCGAGAGGTAGCCCTCACCACCAGCTGCTGCTAACGTGTCAATAATAACAATCTTGGCCTCTGGATAATCTTCTAATACCATATCACGCGCCATAATCGAACTTTGGTAAGTCCCAGATAGTACTGAAGAGAAAGCAAGATAAAGAACTTCATGTCCCTCTTGAGCATGAGCACGAAAGACTTCTTCAAATTGTCCAACATTGATTTGGCTAGTAGTCGGTTTACTGCCATTTTGCATGCTGTCCAAAAGGACATCACTGGTTAAGCGGTTCTCACCAACTGTTTCATAAGTTTTTCCATCCAATGTGATTGTTAAGCCCAGAAGTTCTACATCATTTTCTTTGGCCCAGTTTTCATCTAAATCCGCTGTTGAATCTGTTATAATCTTAAATGTCATCCTTCTCTCTCCATCGTCCTTGATTTACTTTGATAGTTAAAAGTAATTTGACTATCAAAGTATTTGATTCATTATAACAAAAAAATCCGCACCTAGCGAATTTTTTCATTAAATTATAAATCATTTAGAAGATTTTTTAATTGTGAGAGTTGATCATCATCCCACGGACGAAGTGGCGGTTTACTTAAGTCAATCTTCTTCGACATCTTATCTAGGTCTGCTTTAACAGTATTAACCCTTTGTTCCAGCTCACGAGCAGGTACCCGAAGAGCTCCCTGTGAAAAAATGGTCCACTGTTCGTTTAGGTCGCTGGTAGCAACTTCGACAAGGTTGATGGCCGTATTGAGTTCAGCAGCTGTGCGTTCAATATAAGCGTCAGCAGTTTCATCTTCTTCTGTAAAGATAACCTGCACTTTGTAGTGGTCATAGCGCTGGCGCACACCAGGCACGTATTGGGCATCAAAGACACAGATGATATTGATGTTTTCAAAATTAGCGTAGTTATGTAACTTTCTCAGGAGTAGTTCGCGTGCTTCATCCAAGCGATTGGCTTTAAAGAGTTGACGGGTTTCCTGCCAGAAGGCAATCATGTTATAGCCGTCAACTAGCATGATTTTCTTTTTCATTTTCATTCTCCTTGTTGACAGCACAGAAAGGTTTAGAGCTTGTTGCGGAAAACTTCGTACATAAGGACTGCAGCTGCCACGCTGGCATTGAGACTCTGCACATGTCCATCCATAGGAATGGTAATCATTTCATCCACTTGTTTCTTGATGTTTTGTGAAATGCCCTTGCCTTCGTTACCAATAATAAGGGCAAGCTTTCCTGCTGTATTCCATTTATGAGACGGTGTCCCATTCATATCTGTCCCAAAAATCCAGAAACCTTGTTCCTTGAGCTTGTCCAAAGTTTGACTGAGATTAGTCACGCGCGCGATTGGCACATGCTCTACTGCACCTGTTGAGGTTTTGGCAACAACCGGAGTTACACCAACAGCACGGTGTTTAGGAATAATGACGCCACAAACCTTGGTCGCGTCAGCTGTTCGCAAGATAGAACCGAAGTTATGTGGATCAGTCAGGCCGTCCAAGATAAGGATAAGAGGATTATCTTCCTGCTCTGCTTTTTTCAAAATAAAATCTAGTTCAGCATAGGCGAATTCGGACACTCGCAAGACAAAGCCCTGATGAACTGCACCATTGGTCATGTCTGAAAGGGTCTTTTTAGGGGTCCAAGAAATCGAAACCTTCTTGTCAGCCGCCAAAGCTTTGATCTTATCAACATTCTTTCCGCGAAGGTCATCCTGAATGTAAAGTTTGTTTCCGGTATTGGCTTGTAGGCTCTCTGTTACAGCGTGGACGCCATAGACGATATCGGTATTTTCTGTTTCTTCTTTAAATTGCTTTTGTTTTTTCATAAGTTTATTATAACACGAAAGAGGCTGGGCAAAAAGTCCAAGCCTCTGTAATAAAGTTCGAAATATGACCAAGACGCAGTAGCCTAGTGGACAGTACTTCGCTTTTTCAAAGCTCGAATTATCCTACTAGGCCTTGCGGGGGTGGGACTACGAACTCTCTTTAAGCTTATCGAGTTCTGTCCCACTCCCTCTTTTATTTTTGATGTTCCTCAACTGTCTGAATGCACCAGTCAATCAGCTCTTCCAAACGTTGGATTTGGTCGGTCATGTGCAGATAGCCCATGACAGCCTCGAAACCAGTTGACATGCGGTAAGTCACCACGTCCGCATTTTTAGCCTTAGTGTGACTGTTGGTATTGCGCCCGCGTCGGTACATGTCTTCTTCTTTTTCGGTCAATAGCTGAGCTTCTAACATTTTTTGAATCAGCATAGCCTGAGCCTTGGCAGACACGTATTGTGTCGCTTGGCGGTGCAGTTGATTGGGTTTGGTCAGCCCCTGAAAAATAAGGTGTTTGCGAATATACATGGAATAAACCGCATCCCCTTCAAAAGCGAGAGCAATCCCATTAATCAGATTGACGTCAACAGCCTTAGTCACGTGTCCACCTCACACCATCCTTAGTATCAAGAAGTTTGATACCTTGCGCAGCCAATTGGTCACGGATAGCATCAGCTTTAGCAAAATCGCGGTTAGCACGAGCCGTTTGACGTTCTTCAATCAAGGCTTCAATATCCGCATCCAAAACTTCTTCTTGGAAGACGATGCCGAAGACTGAAAGGAGTTTAGCAAAAGTTTCTTTGACAGTCGCGTCGTAATTACCCGAATTAATCCATTTGGCCATATCAAAGATAACCGTAATCCCATTTGCGCTATTAAAATCATCATCCATAGCTGCTTCAAAGTCCGCTACAAACTGAGCTAATCGGGCTGCGTCAGCTTGGCCAGTCACTGGCAAGGTATAAGTATTTTTAAGGTATTTGAGGTTAACTTCCGCATCATGCACCGCTTTTTCTGTAAAATTAACAGGTTTACGGTATTGCTGAGTAGCAAGGAAGAAGCGCAGAACTTGACCATCTACCGTTTGTAACATGTCGTGAACCGTCACGAAGTTACCAAGTGATTTGGACATTTTTTCATTGTCTACATTAACAAAGCCATTGTGCATCCAGTAGTTGGCAAAGGTATGACCTGTTTTAGCTTCTGATTGAGCAATTTCATTGGTGTGGTGAGGGAATTCAAGGTCAGCACCGCCACCGTGAATATCAATGGTATCACCTAAGATTTCAGTAGCCATAACTGAACACTCAATATGCCAACCTGGGCGACCTGGACCCCACGGACTGTCCCAAGAGACTTCACCAGCCTTGGCTGATTTCCAAAGGGCAAAATCAAGAGGGTTTTCCTTGATGTCACCTTGATCATCCACACGGCCGCTGGCACCAATTTCTAAATCAGCTAGCGTTTTGTTAGCTAACTTAGCATAGTTTTCGGATTTAGCGACACGGAAATAGACATCACCATCTGCTTCATAAGCGAAGCCTTTGTCTACTAAAACTTGGACGAAATCGATGATTTGATCCATATAGTCAATAACACGTGGGTGTTTTGTTGCTGGTTTGACACCTAGTTTTTGCACATCTTCCATGAATGCTGCGATGAACTTGTCAGAAAAAGCCTTGGTATCCATGCCTGCTTCACGCGCACCATTGATAATCTTGTCATCAACGTCAGTGAAATTTGAAATGTAGTTCACCTTGTAACCACGGTACTCAAAGTAGCGACGGATGGTATCAAAGGCCACAACACTGCGGGCATTCCCAATATGAATATAGTTATAAACCGTTGGTCCGCAGACGTACATATTAACGGTATTTTCATTAATGGGTACAAAATCACGCAAACTTCTGGTCATGGTATCGTAAATTTTAATTGTCATAGTTTATACTCTCTCTTGCCAATATCAATTATCCCTTATTATACCATAAAGAAAAGCCTCCACCAACCAGCGGAGGCTAATTCTGATTCTGGAAATCAATATAAATTGATTCTAAAGAACCGAGTTGCTTCTATACTAGATTAAGAGAAGAAGGCGAGTAAGACACCGGCCGCAATGGCAGAGCCAATAACACCGGCTACATTTGGTCCCATGGCATGCATGAGAAGGAAGTTACTTGGATCTTCACGCTGTCCTTCTTTTTGAACAACACGCGCAGCCATTGGCACCGCCGAAACACCAGCTGCACCAATCATTGGATTAACCTTACCACCAGTTAGGCGATACATCAGTTTACCCATGAGAACACCGGCTGCTGTCCCAGCCGCAAAGGCGATGAGACCGAGTAAAATAATCTTAAGAGTAGTCACTGATAAGAAGAGCTCTCCAGTAGCTTTTGCTCCTACAGTCAAACCTAAGAAGATAGTAACTCCATACATGAGAGCATTTTGGAGAACAGTAGTCAAGTTGGGAACAATTTTTGATTCCTTAATTAAATTCCCCAACATCAAGCAACCAATCAAAGTCGCTGCACTTGGAACCAAGAGGCTAACAAAGATAGCAACCACGATAGGGAAGATAATCTTTTCAGCAGGGCTGACTTTACGACCAACTTTCATGACAACCTTACGTTCTTTTTCAGTTGTCAAAAGACGGATAATAGGCGGTTGAATAATAGGAATCAAAGCCATATAAGAATAGGCAGCTAGGGCAATGGCTGGCAAAAGATGCGGTGCCAATTTACTGGTCAAAAAGAGGGCCGTTGGTCCATCTGCTCCACCTATAATACCGACTGATGCTGCTTCACCCGGGCTCATGCCTAAAACAACTGAGAGGAAGAAGGCAATGAAGATACCAAATTGAGCTGCACCACCCAAAAGTATGGTCTTAGGATTGGCCAAGAGTGGTTCAAAGTCGGTTGAGGCTCCCAGACAGAGGAAAATTAATGGCGGATATATCCCCAGATTTGTTCCTTGATAGAGATAATAAAGTAGTCCACCAGATGCACCGTCTTTAGGAGCATCCATTAAGCCAGCCAAAGGAAGATTGACCAGCAACATTCCAAAGGCAATGGGAATCATAAGATAAGGTTCATACTCTTTCTTGATTCCTAGATAAAGGAAAACACAGGCTATGATAATCATGATGACATTTTGATAAGTAAGATTATAGAATCCTGAAGTTTCCACTAATTGTTGAAGGTTTTCCATTAGCTACCCCTTCCTAGATAATCATCAAAACATCGTCAGTTTCTACAGTTTGATTGGCTGATACGTTAATTGCTTGAACTTTTCCATCCGCTGGTGCTTGAATGGCAGTTTCCATCTTCATAGCTTCTAGGATGAAAAGATCTTCACCTTTTTTAACACTGTCTCCTACTTGCTTAGCAACGTTGAGAATTTTCCCAGACATGGGTGCTGTAACCTCAGTACCAGCTGTCTGTACTGGTGCTGGTGCTGGTGCAGCAACTTGAGGAGCAGATGCTTGAGTTGGAACACTTCCTGCGTCCACTTCACGTAATTTAACAATATAAACTTCGCCATTTACTTCAACTTCATAAGTTTTCATCTGATTACCTCACTTTTTCAACGCTTTCGATTTTATAATTTTTATTTTCTGATTGACTGGCATGGGCTAGAGCTGTTAGAACAGCCACCTTAGCGGATGGGTCTTGCATAAAGAGGTCTTGTCCACTAAGTTTAACAGTTTCTTGGGTCTTTTCTGACATCTGGCCAACCTCTTTTTGAGGCTGGGCTTTTTCCAAAATACCGACAATCTTGGAAGTCAGCATCATCAAAAACATGATACCGAGTAAGATGACAAAGACCACACCCATTGAGACCAGCGTGATGATTAACACATCAAATAAAGAAAGTTGCATATCTTACTCCTTAAAAATATCCTCTAATTCTTACAATCTCATCTTCTGGGACTGGTTCTGCATACTTAGCCTTCAAGAAGTCTAGTGCGACTTGAGGGAAGAGAGCATAAGTAAGGACATCCTCATCTGTCTTAGCTAAACCTGTTAATTCTTTCTTCAATTTTTCAAATTCAGGTGCAATAAAATCAGCTGGTCGTTCTGTAATCACTTTTTCGTCACCGATAATACTGCGTCTAAATTCTGGGTCAATGTCAACAGGTGAATGACCGTATTGTCCCTTAAGATAGGATTTTATTTCACTAGGAACAATCTTATAGCGTTGTCCAGCAATAACATTCATAGTTGCTTGAGTACCAACCATCTGACTAAGAGGTGTTACAAGTGGTGGGAAACCTAGGTCAGCTCGAACTTTTGGTACCTCTTTTAAAACTTCTTCATACTTACTAGTTGCATTGGCTTGTTTCAATTGAGAATACATATTTGATAACATGCCACCGGGTACTTGGTAAAGTAGTGAGCGAGGATCAGGTGTCAGCATTTTGGGATCCAAAGTTCCATTTTCCAGATAGCGATCTTTAATCGGTCTGAAATAGTCTGCCACTTCTTCTAGAAGAACCATGTCAAGTCCTGTATCATAACCTAATTCTTCTAAAACGATAGCCATAGATTCTGTAGCTGGTTGACTTGTCCCTTCACTAAATGGTGAGATGGCTGTGTCAATTCTGTCTGCGCCAGCTTCAATCACCGCTTGATAGGTCATGTCCGCAATACCACTAGTACAATGTGTATGAACGATAATTGGTATGTCAATGACTGTTTTGAGTGCTCTGACCAGCTCTGCCCCTTTTCCAGGAGTTAAAATGCCGGCCATATCTTTAATACATAGCGTATCTGCTCCCATCTTAGCCATTTCTTTGGCCAAGTGGATATAGTAATCGAGAGTGTGGACATCACTGATGGTATAACAGATGGTCAACTGTGCTTCTTTACCTGTTTTTTTAACTGCCTGAACAATTGTTTCAAGGTTTCGCAAATCGTTGAGAGCATCAAAAATTCTGAAGATATCAACACCATTCTTAGCGGAAAGTTCTACAAATTTTTCAACTATATCGTCCGCATAATGACGATAACCCAGCAAATTTTGACCCCTAAGAAGCATTTGAAGAGGTGTGTTCGGAGCTAATTCTTTTATTTTACGCAAGCGTTCCCATGGATCTTCATTTAAAAAGCGAACACACGCGTCAAATGTTGCCCCGCCCCAGCACTCTAAAGAAGCATAACCAACCTTGTCTAAGGTAGGAATGATAGCTTCCATATCTTCAAAAGTTAACCGAGTGGCCATCAGAGATTGATGGGCGTCTCTTAGAACTGTATCAGTGATACCTATTTTCCGTTTTTTTTCCATTAAGTGCCTCCGACAAAAATAAAAACCACTCATAAGGTTTGCGATTTCTAAAATAAAAATCCTATAAACCGTTATGAATGATCTTTCTTTTATAGAAATGACTGTTGAGAAACTCACATTCTCAAGAGACATTCCTCTTTTTATAACACAATTAAATCATTTCTGTCATGACAACTAAAATCATGCAGAAACTTTCATTTAGGAGTCTGGTTTTCAGTACTTAAGTAAAGAAACCCTACTCCAATTATCAGCTGCTAAATATCTTAAAAACATTTAGCTAATCTCTAATTCACATGTTCTTTCGTTCTACACTATTATAATAACACCAAAAGAAAGCGCTGTCAATATATTTCCCGAACTTATCAAAACTTGTCATTTGTTTTCAAAATTCTAATTTTGATGCCATTTTTATTATCAAATAAAATCATATGAGGAAGCGAGACCAAGGCAGTACTGAAGTACTGCAAGGCGAAGCTGACATCTATCATTTTGATGTTAAAAGACCATCAAATAAAAAATCTCCGAACATCCTTGTAAGCTGACAAAGATATTCAGAGACTTGTGGTTAAGAAATAGGCAAATCTAATGGTACTTTTCTGCTGAAAACCAGCTCTGCAAATTGACCAAACTGTCTGACTTGGTCAAGATGGTAAAACCGTCGAAATTCACTTTGCGTAAAAAGTGGAATACCCTTTCCCAGAATTACTGGAGCTATCTGAATAATCAAATGGTCAAATAGATCCGCATCTAAAAGGGGAGCAATCAATGAATTTCCTCCGATGACAAAGACATTTTTATCCTTATCAATCTTAGAAATAAAATCAAGGACATTTTCTTCCACAGCTTGGTAATTTTTCACCTTTAGTTCTTTTTCATGTGTAAAAACATAATTTTCAGTAGCTTGATAGAATTTTTCCACATCTGGCAAATTTTGGATTTCTTCAAAGGTCCGCTTGCCCATAATGGTGACATTCATTTTCTTGTAGAAATCGTCATAGCCAGTATCCTCAACAGACCCTACTTGGTGTAACCAGTCAATCCTATGCTGACTATCTGCCAAATAACCATCCATGGTCACACAACCATAAAAATATATTGCCATTTTGAACTCCTTTTCTGTATTCAGTCGAATACTTATCTGCGATTTATCCAATAAAGGTAGAAAAATAGCACAATAGCAAATAGTAAAACCGTTATAGCAGCTCTGCCATTTCCATAGCGAAACTGGGATGAAACATAGGCTAGAGTTCCTACCAAATAGAGGGCGAAATACTTGTTATTTTTAAAGAAATTCTTCATTTTAAAGCTCCTTGGCTATAGCCAGCGCTACCTTAAAGAAAGTCATAACATCCGTGGTTCTGAACTCCAAACGGGTGTCCCACTCCTGATTGTGGTGGTCAACATAGTCTGCTGTATAGAAGAACTGATAGACATTGGCCTGTCTAAACTGCGCCCACGCCATGATGGCCGACGCCTCCATTTCTACCACTTGAGCTCCTGCTGCCAGTCGTCGCCTAACCTTTTCCGGGGTATCTCGGTAAAAAGCATCCGTGGTCCAGGTTTTTGTGCCAACATGTTCAATTCCTGCCTTATCTAAGGCTTTTTCCATGGTTAATAGCAGAGCATGGTCATAAGCAATCTCATCGCTAGCAGCTGCATAGTGATAGCTAGTTCCTTCATCACGCAAGGCAGAGCAAGGTAAGATGATCTTATCCGCTTGTAGTGACTTATCCAATACACCACAGGAACCTAGGATAATAAAGTTTTTGAAACCTTTGGCCTTCAATTCCTCTAGCTGACCAACCGCCATGGGAGCACCAATAATTGCCATCGTTACTGCAACTTTGTAGTTCCCTTCTTGATAAATATACCAAGGCAATTTACCATTAAGATTTTGCAGATAGCCGCCTTCATAGACCTTTTCCATTTGGCTAAGACGATTAACAATCTCGCCATTGAAAGTGAAAATTATGGTATCACAAATCTCACCGATACCACGAATACCTTCATCCGTTGGTTCGATAACCGCTCTGCTATTTTCAAATTCATCTAAGAGCATCTAATACCTCTACAAATTTGAAGAGTGATGGCTTTTATCACGAAGTTCTTCTAATTTATTTGTATAGTAATGTGACTCGCGCTCCTCTTCAATTTGATGAATAACCAAATCATCCTTTTTACCATGAACTCGAACTACTTTGGCTGGAATACCAACAACAGTCACATCAGCTGGAACGTCCGAAACGACAACCGCTGCAGCACCAACCTTGGCATTTTTCCCAATCTCAATAGGTCCAATAACCTGAGCATGAGCTGAAACTAGAGCTCCTTCACGGACAGTAGGGTGTCTTTTACCAACATCCTTACCCGTTCCACCCAATGTCACGCCATGATAGAGCATCACACCCTTTTCAACCACAGCAGTCTCACCAATGACTAGACCAGAACCATGGTCAATAAAGACACCGCTGGCAATCTCAGCACCTGGATGAATCTCAATCTGAGTCAAAAAGCGCCATAATTGACTGTGCATCCGCGCCAGTAATTTAAAATCATGTTTCCAAAGAAAATGTGAGAGGCGATGGGCAGCCAAGGCTTTTAATCCTGGATAAGTCAGGATAACCTCTAAGCTCGAACGTGCCGCAGGATCCAACTCCTTCACAATATCAATACTTTCACTCCACCAACCCATAGATTCTCCTCTCATTCATCTAATTATAAATGAATACTACGTTATCTTTTTTCTTTATCAGCAATAAGTCTATCTTATTAACCAAGAATGAACTTATCAATTACAAAAACAAGGTCTCAGTGATTTAGACTAGCTGAGGCCTTGTTTCTTTTTGATAAAGTCTTTCGGCCAAGGAAAAGAGCCTAACTCTTCCTTAGGAAATTATACATCTTTAATTCTATTCGTCATCCACTTCGACTTCTGACCAATCAATAAGAATCTGTTGGTCATCAAACGGATTGACAACAACACCTACGGTTTCATCAATATCATTTTCACCATGACCTGGTTGGTAGATATCCATAACCGTCCAAGTCAGAACTGTCCCATTGGCATTTCTAAATGGTTGACCAAAATCTTTGTGGTTATACCATTTTGCAAAACTTTGGAGATTTGAAAAGACTGGGACATAACTGTGACCTTCAGGTGTGGACATAGTTGGGAACATACGATCATACCCCTTGTCCTCGCGTGGATGAACAAAAGCAGGGACTAGATAATATTTATCCATTGTGTCTGCTGCTAGGTTCTTTTCACCCATCAAAGCATTAAGAATACCTGTGTAACTGTTCAAAAATTGAACAAACTCGCTGCTTTTGAAAATTGTTGAATTCCCAAAATCACCTGTCTTTTTAAGGTTGAAAACAAGTCCCGTCAAACCTTTAACAATCACTTCTTCTAGCACCTCCAAAGCTGAGCGTTCTACCCAACGTTGGCTTTTTGCACTCAGTTGAGTGACTTTGAAAATTTCAAGGTCACTCTTGCTCGTAAAGACTGGCGTAACACGCTGACCATCTATTTCAAGAGCATAAGGCTGATCACTAGCCCAGACTGGGTTATTATGCAAAGCATTAACAAGAGCTATACTGTCCAAAAAATTATCTGGGGCATTGATGAAGGCACGGAGACGAATATCTAGTTCTTTTGTTGTCATTTTTATTTCATTTCTTTTGGTTCACGAAGGTGCCCTCCGAATGGACCCTTCTTGTCTTTATGATGGTGATGTTTTCCTTCCTTGTGACCGCCTTCTTGCTTTTCAGATTTTGGCGGACGTGGAAGAAGAGCTTTCATTGAGGCATCGACACGGCCTTTGTCATCAATCTTGATAACTTTGACATCAACTTCATCCCCAACAGAGAGAACATCTTCAACATTAGTTGTACGTGTCCAAGCAATTTCTGAGATATGAACAAGGGCATCTGTTGAGTTAAAGAGGTTAACGAAGGCACCGAATTTTTCGATACGAACAACTTTAGCGTGGTAAACATCGCCTTCTTTGGCTACGCGGACAAGTTCAGTGATGATTTCTTTAGTGCGGTCGATAGCAGCTTGGTCTGAAGAGTAAATAGATACATTTCCTTCTTCGTCGATATCAATTTTAACACCAGTCTCTGCGATAATCTTATCGATAGTTTCCCCACCTTTACCGATGACAATCTTGATTTTATCCACATCAATTTTGATGGTGTCAATTTTCGGAGCTGTTGGAGCAAGTTGAGCACGCGGTGCTGGGATAGTTGCTTCAATCAAATCAAGGATTTCAAAGCGTGCTTTCTTAGCCTGCGCTAACGCTTCTTCAAGAATTTGCGGTGTTATCCCTTCAATCTTGATATCCATTTGAAGGGCTGTGATACCTTCACGTGTACCAGCCACCTTAAAGTCCATGTCGCCAAAGTGGTCTTCCAAACCTTGGATGTCAGTTAGGACTGTGTAGTTAGTACCATCTGAGATAAGACCCATGGCAATACCTGCTACTGGAGCCTTGATTGGCACACCACCAGCCATAAGAGCAAGAGTACCTGCACAGATTGAAGCCTGTGATGAAGAACCATTTGATTCAAGAACCTCTGCTACCAAACGGATAGCGTATGGGAATTCTTCCAAACTTGGAAGAACTTGCTCAAGAGCACGTTCACCAAGGGCACCGTGTCCGATTTCACGACGACCAGCTGCACCGTAACGTCCTGTTTCACCAACTGAATATTGTGGGAAATTGTAGTGGTGCATGAAGCGTTTCTTGTACTCAGGATCCAAACCATCGATGATTTGTGTTTCACCCATTGGAGCAAGGGTCAATACAGAGAGGGCTTGGGTTTGTCCACGTGTAAAGAGACCTGAGCCGTGTACTTGTGGCAAGAAGTCAATTTCAGCATCAAGAGGGCGGATTTCATCTACCTTACGACCGTCAGGACGAACTTTATCTTCAGTAATCAGGCGACGCACTTCAGCGTGCTCCATTTGTTCAAGGATTTCGGCTACATCACGCATGATAGTGTCGAAGTTTTCATCTTCTGCATAGCGCTCTGTATATTCAGCCTTAACAGCTTCCTTAACTTCTTCAGTCGCTGCTTCACGCGCTTTCTTCTCTTCCACTTGAACGGCTTTTTGAAGATCAACATTGTATTTAGCGACGATTTCAGCTTGAAGGTCGACATCTACTTGAAGCAATTCCACTTCAGCTTTTTCTTTACCGACAGCTGCAACAATCTCTTCTTGGAAGGCAATCAATTCACGGACAGCTTCATGTCCTTTAAGCAAAGCTTCCAACATGATGTCTTCTGACAATTCTTTTGCACCAGACTCAACCATGTTGATGGCTTCTTTGGTACCTGCCACGGTCAATTCTAATAGCGAAGCTTCTTTCTGGGCAGCATCTGGGTTGATGATGAATTGACCATCAATATAGGCCACTTGCACCCCTGCGATTGGGCCGTTGAAAGGAATATCTGAGATAGAAAGCGCCAATGAGCTACCAAACATTGCTGCCATAGGAGCGCTAGCATTTTCATCATAAGAAAGAACAGTGTTGATAACTTGCACTTCGTTGCGAAAACCTTCAGCAAACATTGGACGGATTGGGCGGTCGATGAGGCGGGCAGTCAAGGTTGCATCTGTCGATGGACGACCTTCACGTTTCATGAAGCCACCTGGGAATTTACCAGCCGCATACATCTTCTCTTCATAGTTAACTTGAAGGGGGAAGAAATCACCTGTTGACATCTTCTTAGACATAACCGCTGCTGTAAGGACGGTTGAATCACCGTAGCGCACAATTGTAGCGCCATTTGCTTGTTTTGCCACTTGGCCGACTTCTACGACCAATTTCTTGCCAGCAAAAACTGTTTCAAAAACTTGTTTAGACATGAAAAACTCCTAATGATTGATTTTGATACTCTGTTTTCTACAAAGACTGACTCGTGATAGGTCATGAACCCGTCTTTGCATAAAACTCAGTATCTTTATTATTTTATCATATTTTTAGGGAAATAGCTGAGCTTCTGACATGATTTTACAAGAAAAACAGCCAACTTTTTGTCAACTGTTCGGTTTATGGATATTAAGAATTTTTTCTAAAATCAGGGACATGAATTCTCCCAAAAAAATTTTTCTTAAAAGATTCCTGACTCTCAAAATTCATCTAATAAATCTGTTTCAAAAACAGCTATTTCCTTGAAAGAAATTCTAAAAGGCATATAATGAAGGTATAAGGTGAATAAAAGAAGATTATAGTTGATGAATCTTCTTCTCACTAGAAATAGGCAGTTCTTTTCTCATCAGAAAAGAATGAAATTCATATAAGGAGGTAATCTGCCATGTTAGTCCCTAAGTTATTTTCAGATGATTTCTTTGATCATTACTTTGATGGTTTTAGAAATATCAATCAAGAACTTTTTGACCCAGGTGCCACTAGAGCCATGCTAATGGATGTCAAAGATATGGACGACCATTACGATGTGGAAATTGATTTACCTGGTTTTAAAAAGGAAAATATCCACATTGAATTGGATAATGGTTATTTGAATATCACTGCCAAAAAAGATCATCAGCAAGAAGAAAAAGATGACCAAGACAAAATTATTCGACAGGAAAGATATTATGGTACCATGTCTAGACGCTTCTATGTCGGAAACGACCTTAAAGCTGAAGATATTAGCGGAAAATTCCAAGACGGCGTTCTAGCCTTGACCATTCCTAAAGAAGAGGATAGACCAAAACTGGAAAATCCAAACCGCATTGAGATTGAATAATACTCAAATAAAATCAAAATCAGATGAGGAAATGAGACCAAGACAGTGCTTGAGTAGGGCAAGTCGAAACCGACATCTATCATATTGATTTTGAAGGAGTAAAAACAATCTAGTCTATTTTGTAGAAAGATAAAAGCACTTCGCCAGAAGTGCTTTTACTATTTTAGTCAACATAGATTTCGCTGTCTTTGTTGAGCCAGCTGTAAAGAAGACCGATGATAAGTCCACCCCCAACGTAGTTTCCAAGTCCTGAAAAGAGGAAGTTAGAGAGAACTGACCCGATATTCATACCTTCAACTGGTCCACCATTTGCAAAAAAAGCAAGTGAGAAGGATACAAAGTTAGCGATAACGTGCTCAAATCCGAGAAAGGCAAAGATGAAGATGATAAAAATCATTGAGAAGACTTTTCCTGCGTCATCTTTCATACGGAGGGTGACGAATACAGCTGTATTAACAACGATATTAGCAAAGATACCTTCTGTAAACTGTACCCAAGGAGTTTTGGCTAGTTTAGCCGTAACAGCTTCAAAAAGGAAGCTATCTGGAGCCATGTTATTAAAGGCGTTTGTCTGAGACATAAGCCAAGCGAAAATGACTGCACCAATAAAGTTAAAAGCAATACAAATGGCCAAGATTTTAGCAGCTGTCAAAAAGCGAAGCTTTTTATGGTAAACGGCACTTGTCATATACATCATGTTAGATGTCCCAAGCTCAGCATTCATGTAAACGATCATAACAAGTGACCAGCTAAACATGAAGGCAAAGAAAAATTTACCTGAGTGAGGAACGATACTGTCTGCGTATGCAGAAATAAAAAATGCAATCCCTGTTCCCAATGTTAAGAACATCGTTGCCAGCATAGCACGAACAGCATACTTAGTATAATTGTAACGTGAAAGGTTATCCTTTTTTTCAATAGACGTAGCCAGGCTTTCAATCAAAGCACTGTTTGAATCCTTCATTTTCAAAACTCCTAGAAATTATAATCCAAGGTATTATAACATACTTTTATAAAAAAATGAGCATATTTTTTAAGAATTTTGACTATAAAAAGAATTCGGCTATTCAATTACATATCAAATGAAAACCTAGTTCGCGGATATCCAAAATCTTACCTTTCTCATTCAAAAGCACCAGCTCTGTAGCTGATGCCTTATACTTTATTTTTTCTCTTTTAGCACAATGTTCAAGATAAGCGCAGCCAATGTTCCGGTAGAAATACCTGAAGACAAGACCATTTGAATGGCTTCTGGAAGTTCTGACAAGAGTTCTGGCAAGACGGTTACGCCGATACCGAGGGCAAAGGCAACTGAGATAATGAGGAGTTCGCGGTCACCCATCTTAACTTGAGACAGTGTTTTAATCCCTTGAGCAGCTACCAGTCCAAACATGATGACACCGACACCACCAAGCACTGGCTGAGGCATGATTGAAATGAGGGCTGATAATTTAGGTAAGACACCCAAGACGGCAAGAATCAATCCCGCGACAATCATGACGTGACAACTGGCAACCTTGGTCAGAGTAATGAGACCAACGTTTTGTGAAAAGGCTGTGTTAGGTCCAGCACCGAAAACACCGGCGATAAGGGAACCGACACCATCTGCCAAGACACCGTTAGCGGCACGTTGGCTATCAACCTTAACATTTGATGCTTCGCCGATGGCCATCATGATACCAACTGTACCAATGAGTGAAACCACGTAGGCTGGGATGAAGGAAAGGATAGATGACAAATCAAAAGTCACACCGTAACGGAAAATATTAGGAAGAGCAAACCAAGAGGCATTAGCAACTTCTGCCAAGTCCACTTTACCGAGGAAAATACAAAGGATGTAACCAAAAATCATACCAATGAAAACCGATGCAGTACGCCACATGCCCTTGCCATAGTGACTAAGCAAAAGAGTAAAGACCATGACAACAAAGGCAATGGAGATGTTTTCCAGAGACCCAAAATCTTCTGCACCAGACCCACCGGCAGCCCAGTTCATGCTGACAGGCATAAGGGTAATACCGATAAGGGCAACAACTGTCCCTGTGATGAGGGGCGGGAAGAATTTCATGAGCGGTTTGACGAAACGGCTAAGGATAATTTCAACAAGAGCCCCTGCAATGGTAGCACCGACAATCCCTGCGATTCCAAACTTGCTACCAACGCTGATGGCTGGATTAGCAAAGGTAAAGTCAGTCCCCATCATTCCTGACACGCGCGAACCGATAGGGCCAATCCCTTTGGACTGGATAACGGTGGTAATCCCAGCGACAAAAATAGTAGCTGACACCATGATTGATGTGTCTTCCACACTGAGACCAATGGCTGAAGCAACTACAAGGGGCACTGCAATGATTCCAGCGAAGGCAGCCAGAATATGTTGCAAGGCAAGAAGGATGGTCACACCAACTGGCGGCTTGTCATCAATCTCATAAAGCATTTTGTCGTCATTTTCGACAATCTTTTCTTTTGACATAAAAACCTCTTTAATTCATATTAGTCATTTAATAGACTTCAATTCTATCAGACCGAAAAAGAAAAAGCAATAAAATCCGTTTATTTTTCGAAAAAATATGTTTATTGTTCGCTTTTGAATAAATCAACTCATCAAAAACAATGCTTTTAATTACTTTTGTTCCTGAAACTATTTTCTTGTTTAGGCGTACATGCTATAATATAGTCAAATGAATTAGCTTTCAGACGAGGAACAGAGGCGCAGACAGTACTGGAGTACGGCAAGCCAATAGTGACGATGTATCAAAGCTAATTCAAATGACTGATACCTTAAAACTATTTTCAATTTAAAATTCAAGGAGACCACATGAAACTTTTAGAAGAACGTATCTTAAAAGACGGCAATGTATTGGGCGAAAATATCCTCAAGGTCGATTCTTTCCTCACACACCAGGTTGACTACAAACTCATGAAAGAAATGGCTAAGGTTCTAGCCGACAAATACCGTTCCCAAGGTATCACTAAAGTGGTTACTATCGAAGCATCTGGTATCGCCCCTGCTGCTTATGTGGCTGAATGCTTAGATGTGCCAATGATTTTTGCTAAGAAACACAAAAACATCACTATGACAGAAGGCATTTTGACTGCTGAGGTCTATTCCTTTACCAAGCAGGTGACTAGCACCGTCTCTATCGCCAGCAAATTCCTTTCTGCTGAGGACAAGGTCCTCATCGTCGATGATTTTTTGGCAAATGGCCAAGCTGCTAAAGGCTTGATTGACATTATCAAACAAGCTGGTGCCCAAGTTGTTGGTGTAGGCATCATCATTGAAAAATCATTTCAGGACGGCCGTCAGCTGCTCATCGATTCTGGCGTTGAGGTCACTTCTCTTGCTCGTATCGAAAAATTTGAAAATGGACAAGTCGTCTTTACCCAAGCTGACGCCTAAAACACTGGTATCAAAAAATATCACTAAAATTTCTCCTGATAGACTTCTGGAATCAGATTCTTTCATCAGTTCAGACAAGTAAAAAAAAACGAATGATTAGGTTAAAAAGCAATGTCTTAACCATTAATCATTCGTTTTTTATATAGTCATTTTTAAAGACTTCTAAACTCGTAAATGACTCTTATCTGAATTAGATTCAACGTCTTCCTCCAAAGAAGAAATCAACAACAGCGATAACAATAACTGCTCCTAAGATAGATGGAAGCAAGGCCATTCCTGCCAAACTTGGTCCCCAATATCCAAAAAGCGCCTGCCCGACTGAAGATCCAACCCATCCAGCAAACATTTTCGTGAAACATCCCATTGACTCACCACGATTTGTGATTGAACCTGCAATTGCTCCAATTAAAATTCCAATTAACATTGACCAAATCATAACTCTTACCTCCTTTTTACATAGTGTAGCATAAATCGAGTTTTTTGTGAGAAATGAGCTCTAACTACTCTTTCTCCTCTTCAAAATCCAATTGAGCTCTGTCATTAAAATAATTAGTATAAGACAAGTAAACTGCAATAACCGCACCTAAGCTAGTAGCTGACAGAAGCATAAACATAACCATTATCTGATACTTAATTGCAAATATCGGGTTAACTCCCGCAAAGATAAGACCTGACATCATCCCAGGCAGACTAACCAAACCAACTGTTTTAGCTGAATCGATAGTCGGTTGCATTGCTGTTCGTATTGATTGGCGGACAATGCTAGCGCTAGCAAGTTTAACAGGGGCACCAAGAGCTAGTTTTTCCATAACCTGCTGACGCTGATCCCTAAAAAGACTGTTCATTTCACGATAAGAAAGACCAATAGCTACCATGCTATTACTTGCAATCATACCAGTTATAGGGATAAGCTGAGATGGAATAAATTTAATAGCTCCCGATAAAACGAGGACTAATAAAGTCAAACTCGTTGCTAAAAAAATAGCTAAAAAGGATTGGAAAAACTTCTTCTTACTATTGGGATTACGTTTATCAGCCTGACGACTAGCATTATAAATAATAATCAAGACCATAGTTAAAGTCATCAAAACATTATCTAGATCGAAAATATAATAAAGAAGATAACCGACAACTGTTAATTGTATAACCGTTCGAATAACGCTGGCTACAATGTCTTTAGTTAAGCCTAATTTTTCCTTGCTGCTGATGACTACAGCTACCATAACTAAACTAAGTGCCAATAAAAGTGACACATAGGAAACGTCAACGTTAGTCATGTGCTAACCTCCCACCAACAATTTTCAACAGTTGCTCAGCTTGTTCCAGCTCAGCCTGGTCGTGTGTTACCTCGATGAGAGTTACTCCATTACTATTCAATTCTTTCAGAAAAGTACGAACTAATTTTTTAGTCTTTTCATCCAAACCTGAACTAACTTCATCTAAAAGGAGAACTTGTGGTTCAAAAAGAAGATTACGCACTAGAGCAACCCTCTGCTTCTCGCCTCCTGATAGTTCTTTGATAGGTTTATCTAAAAATTCATGTCCTAAATTCAAGCGGCTAAGGGCAGATAAAACCTTTTCTTGATCAAAAGAGATATTTCTAATTTCAAATGGAAATATCATATTATCTCGAACTGTTTGACCAAATAAAACAGGTTGTTGGAAACAATAAGAAACCTGTCTGCGATAAAGTACAGGATCCATATCTTTTAAATCCTGACCTTGGAAAAGCAAGCTACCTTTATTGTAGGAAACTAAGCCTGCTAAAATTCGCAGTAAGCTGCTTTTACCACTACCCGAAGGACCCGTTATAGTCAAGTGGCTCCCCTTCTCAATAGTTAAATTTATATCATCTAAAATAACCTTCTCTGAGTTAGACAATCCCAGATTTTTTAATTCAAATTCTATCATGAGAATATTATAACATGTCGGATATTTAAAACAAAGAAATTAGAATCATTATAATTAAGAACCCTAAAACATAAAACAAATGACTAGAGATTACCACAATCAACTACTAGTCACATTTATATAGTCCGATAAAGAGCTTTCAGACAAGGAATAGAGGTATAGACTCCTAGACGTTGAAATTTCTTTCTCTCAACTAGAGTAAGACAAGCCGGTAGTGTCGAGGCATCAAAGCTAATTCAAAAGACTATCCACTTTGAAAATTAAAATGATACATCGTTAAGCCTCTTTCCCCATCTCCAGCTATCCTTTGTCAGCTTACCTTGCTTGAATTTGATATTTTTGAGTATTAATAGATTTAAAAGATTATAAAAAAACAGCAACTAATAGAGTTACTGCCGTATTTTATCTGTTTTTCTAAGAAGTAATTTTAGACTTGATTATTAGAATTTTTATTATAAGTAAGAGAGCTAAGCAAAATAATACCCGCAATCACACAAAGTATTGCCAAAATCAAAAAGGCATTTGCTCCCCCACCCGTCATATCAACTAGGAAAGACATGACAGATGCTGCAAGACCTCCTCCTAAATTACAACCAAGCAAGACAAGGGTAGTCCCTAATGCTAGTTGCTGAGTTGACAGAAAGTCTGTTAATTTATGGAAGACAGAAGTCACTCCTATACTATAAACCAATCCTGTTGTCAGGGTACCTATTGCCAAAATAATCAAATTAGGTGCTAGCCAAATGAAAATAAGACCGAAAGCTAATAAGAAAAGAACTACAGCTTGAAGGTATTTCCCAAAATAGTTGGTTAGTGCGGCAAAAAGGGTACCAGCAAGGATTCCCATAAGCATCATGAGACTTAGCACTAGACTAGAATCAACTGCTGTTCCAAGTCCGAGTTCCTCAACGAGAAGAGGTAGACGAACAGTAATTCCGGTGTTAATGACAATAACAGAGCCAGCATAGATTGCCAGAAAAAGGAGACGAGACAGTTGACTTCTTGTGAGTTTTTCTCGCTTCTTTAGTGGAAAATCACTTATTTTGCTTTCTTTTACCTCATTTTTACTGCCAAAAACAAGATAAAAAATAAGAATTGGCAAACCAATACTATAAATTAAAAATCCAGCAGACCAAGATATTTTTAGAAGCTGACCTGCTAAAAAAGTTAGTGTGGCTGAACCTAGAACCTCCATAGATCCTCTAAATCCTAACATTTTTGTACGTTCAGCACCAAAGAAATGCTGACTTACAATTGTAATGGCTCTTTCATTAATCAAACCAATACCCAAACCCAAGATAATTCTTGATAAAAGAACCCAAGAATATGCTTGTGTCAGCACTGGAAGACTTCCACCTAAAGAAATGCCAATGAGGCCCATAATAAAGACCGTTTTTTCAGATATCAGTTTGCCCAAAAGAGGACCTGCTAAAACAACAGCCATTATAATAAAAGATGGTATAGAAACCAACATATTAATCTGACTGTTAGAGATGCCACGCGCAGTGTAATCAGCAATCATTTGAGGCAAAAGTGGCGAGATGGCAAATGTAGACACCAACATAAAGGATAGCCCCAAAAGACTCATTTTTTCAAGGGTATGTTTCATAATTCTCTTTCATTTTTTTCTTCCCAGTATACCTAATTTTAAGTAACATAGCAATAATAACATACCTTTGATGGCATTAAAGACGCTATCTCATCAGTTGACATTGTGAGTCAAAATGGTCTTTAATCGTACATATTAAAGATTTGCCTGCTTTTCTAAACGCTTAAGAGCTACAACTCCCACTCTTGAAAGAAGCAACAAAAACCCCAATAAAGTATCATACATCAGAATTGCAATAAAATTCTATTATTCTTCTCATAAAATTTGTAATTTTCACACGATATTAATATAATAAAAGTAACCAATCAACTCAAACCTATTGGTCACACCAAGAAAGTGCCCAAAAACAGTTTCATTTGGTGACGAGGAGCAAGGTAACCGTCACCATTCATCAGGTAAATGGCCTTTGTATCTTGTGTAAGGAGGGATTTTTATGTTAAGAGGTATTGTTGAACAAGAGGGTATTTCCAAAGAAAAATTGGAAGCCAGACAGGCTCAAATTCAAGAAGAGGCTTCTAAACGATTTTTTGAAAGCGCTTCGCAGAAGGCTTCTTCTCTTGAAACCATGACTTTGAAGAGCCCAGCTCTCAAATCAAGAAGACGGGTTCTGGATGATTACGACTCTATTGCTTTAGAGCGTATTTTGGGGACAAGCGACCTTTTCCCTATCTCCTATTTACAAATTGGGCTTAATGCTGGTCAATCAATCTGCCGAATTCAAATTCGAGATGCTAGAGGGAGATCACTTGGCTATGGAACAGGATTTTTGGTGGCAGATAACATCCTAATGACCAATAATCATGTCCTTGATTCTTTAGAAACAGCTCTAGATTCTATTGCTGAGTTCAACTATCAAGATGACGAAAACTTTATGCCCTGCCCTACTCACACATTTCGCTTGGATCCTGAGCAATTTTTCATCACAGATAAAGACTTAGACTTTACACTAGTAGCTGTCAAAGATAATCCTTCCAGTGAAAAACAACCTACAGACTTCGGGCATCTCCAACTCATTCCTACTGCAGGAAAAATTCTTGAAGGTGAGTATGTATCCATTATCCAACATCCAAAAGGGGGACCTAAATCGGTCACTGTTCGAGAAAATAAGGTCAGTTCTATCTTTGATGACTTTATCCATTACTTGACCGACACCGAACCAGGTTCTTCAGGCTCGCCTGTTTTTAATGACCAGTGGGTGGTTGTAGCTCTTCACCATTCTGGTGTTCCAGACCCTAATAAGAAAAATGCATGGGTAGGCAATGAAGGTATTCGAATCAGTGCTATTTCAACCTATATTTCAGAGAATTATGTTTCTTACTCCGCCACTGAACAGAGAATTCTAACCAAAGTTTTCCCAAATCTAAAACCTGGCCCATCTTCTTCAAGCCAAGCAGACGGATACGATAAATCATTCTTAGGTTCGAATTATATTGTAGAACTTCCTAAACTTTCTGAAGAAATGGAGAACGATGTCTCCCGCATGGAAGATAATAACTACGTTCTAGACTATACTCACTTTTCAATTGTCATGTGTCGTTCACGTTGCCTAGCCTATTTTACAGCTGTTAATATTGACGGTAATCAAGCCGTTAACATCAAGAGAAGTGGAGATTCTTGGAAATTTGACCCTAGAATCCCTGAAAGCGTCCAATATGGTAATGATCTCTATGCTAAAAATGACTTGGACCGCGGACACCTTGTAAGACGCTTAGATCCTGTTTGGGGTGACAAGGCTCAGCAAGCTAATGATGACACTTTCGTTTTCACAAATAGCTCCCCTCAGCACAAGAACCTCAATCAAAAGATTTGGCTTGATTTGGAGAACTACATCATGCAAAATGCCATTAACCATAACCTTAAGGTTACTGTTTTTACTGGACCCGTCTTTCGAAGCGATGACATGGTTTACCGTGGAAAATTCAGGATACCTGCTGAATTTTGGAAGGTTGCTGTCATGGTTAGAGATGATGGAAAAATATCAGCAACCGCCTATCTCCAAACTCAGAAAAATATGATTGATAATCTAGAATTTGCCTATGGTGAATACAAGACCTATCAGGTTCCAGTTACATCAATTGAAGACATTACTGGCTTAGACTTTGGTAACCTCTATTTGCATGACCCAATTAAAGACAGAGAAACTGTTGGTCATGTCATTGAGGCACCAGAACATATCAAACTATAAGGAGGTACAATTATGGCTGCAACTCCCTCAAGTAAGGTCTATAATACCTATAATGTCAAAAGATTTTTAAAAGGAGGTAAAGAAGGCGAACCACTTTCCACGGGCTGGCTACCTCCTTTTCCTGATATGAGAGATTATGATGATGATCATCCCCTTATCACCGAATTGACAATGAAATTAGGTATTGATGGAGGACAAGCTCACATTGATTTACCTAATTTTGTGGATTTAAGAGAATGGTGCTCACCTGTGGAAGATCAGTTAACTTTGGGCTCTTGTACAGCAAATGCTGCTGTTGGAATGGCTGAATATTTTCAAAAAAGAGCTTACGGAGACTATATCGATGGATCTAGACTATTTGTCTATAAAGCCACGCGCAAACTGATGCAATCCTCTGGTGATTCTGGTGCATGGCTACGCTCCGCAATGGGAGCCTTGGTCCTATTTGGTGTACCAGACGAAAAATATTTTCCCTATACTCTTGATGGTGAAACTGTCAATCCGGACTGGGATAGTGAACCTGATAGTTTTCTCTATTCTCTAGCTAACCACTACTCTGCCGTCAACTATTTTTGCCACGATCCCTTGGGCAAGAAAATTGGCAAAGAAGACGTCTTAAAAACAGTAAAGACCTATCTGGCTGCAGGCATACCTTCTATGTTTGGCTTCTTCGGTTTCCCATCCTTTGAAGATTCAGACTCACCCGGTTCCATTCCCTATCCTTGTAAAAATGAACAAGCTGAATGGGGACATGCCGTTATGGCAGTTGGCTATGATGACCACAAACTCATTACTAATACTCGTAACCAAGAAGCAACGACCGGCGCTTTACTTATCCGAAACTCTTGGGGAAAAGAATGGGGTGAGGAAGGCTACGGTTGGATTCCTTATGCCTACGTACTAGACGGTTTGGCAGAAGATTTTTGGTCAATCCTTTCCATGGACTGGGTTGACACTCAACAATTTGGCTTTAATAAGTAGCAAGGAAGACTCGTTAAAAGGCACCTATCCTTCTGATTCGACCAGTATCCAACTCGACTTTCTATCTGAAAACTCTCCACAACTACAAAGAGCTCCAAATTTTTCGTGATAAAAGGCTAAAAAAAGCCCTCTGCAATGCAGGGGGCTAAGTTGAACTCGTCTATAACACTTTGTGTTGCTAACGGCTCTGAATCCTGTCTTAACGACGAAGACCAAGTGAAGCGATCAATTCGCGGTAACGGTTAACGTCTGTACGGCGAAGGTATGCCAACAAGTTACGACGGTGACCGATTTTTTTCATCAATCCACGGTAAGTTGCGTGGTCTTTTTTGTGTTGTTTGATGTGGTCGTTCAAGTGGTTGATTTCCCAAGTAAGGACAGCAACTTGTACTTCTACTGAACCAGTGTCACCTTCGTGACGTGCGTATTGTGCGATGATTTCATTTTTTTTCTCTTTTGAGATTGCCATGTTTTTCTCCTTTTTTCTGCTTTAACCGAGTTCTAGGCTTTGGCATATCCTAAAACCAAGAAAAAGTTATTAGCCCTTAGGCTCCTTATATTTTAGCAAAATGGCAGAGCAACGTCAACCAATATCCTTCTCTTTCCTGCTTTCTGCCTTAATTTTTCTAATAATTTTCTTCCCTCAAAAATTGCTGTGCAAAAAAATAACCCTTCCAGGAAGAAGGATTATTTCCCTTGTTTAGCTTGACACTCAGGACAGAGGCCATATGCTGTTAATTGTATCTTGGTTACTTTATAACCTGTTTGCTCGTGAGCTTCCTTAGAGACATCAATCACATCTGCGTCCATAAAATCTGCAATTTTACCACAAGATTCACAGACGATGTTGACATGTTGGTGCCCCATAAAGTCGTAATAAGTTGTGCTATAATTGCAAAGCTTTAATTCCGTTACAAAGCCCTCATCAACAAGAACCTTGAGATTATTATAAACCGTTGCTAGACTCATATTAGGATATTCTGGCAGAAGGTCATTATAAATTTTTTCAGCGCTTGGGTGTTCTCGGCTATTCACCATATAGGCAATAATAGCCTTTCTGGTTTCCGTAATCCGAATATGTTTTTCTCTGAGGTGCTCTAGAACATTTTCATAGGCATCTAAAGCTTGATGGTGATGTGTATGAGCGTCCATGTTCTACCCTCTTTATTTTTTCACTTTAAATACAAAACAAACCTATTGCGAGACCTGAAACTACTATTCAAAGTGTTCAATTAATCCAATTATACCACATTTTGGTGATTTTCAAACCAAAGAAAATAATTAAGCATGGTTTTCAATCATATCAAGATAATCAATCTTCAAACAACGATTCATCACAATCTTATGACGATTGGCTGCACGTAAGATTTCTTCTGCTTCTTGACTTTCCAAACCTAATTGTGCCCAGAAAACATCAGCATCTGTTTGGATGAAATCTTGAGCTACGTCAGCTAAAAATTCACTACGTCTAAATACATCAACAATATCAATGTGTAGAGGAATTTCTTGAAGTGAAGCGTAAGCCATTTCCCCTAAAACAAGGGTCCCCGCAAGCTTTGGATTCACCGGAATAATTGTATAACCAGCCTCTTGCATGAGTTTAGAAACACGGTAAGCAGCAGTTTCTTCACGATTTGAGAGTCCCACTACTGCGATTGTCTTTGCATTTTGAATATAATCATAAATGACATCTTTACTTGGATTCTGGAATGAATAGGTCATATAAACCTCCTCTAAACATTTTCTCTAGTATATCATAAATGCAAAACTAAAGCAGAGGTTGAACAAGAGCTTTAATTATCCAATTATAGTAATAAAATCAGATTTTGCTTTTTATTAAGAAAAAAATCAAGTATAAGGTTTCTTTAAGCTTTCCTTTGTATACTATAACCATCCTAAAACTTTTCTTTTTCAAATCTCCAAGCAAGAGCGCTGATTTATCAACGTTCTTGCTTTTTTATTTCCAACCCACATTAAAAGCGCTTCTTTGTCAGAAGCGCTTTTGTATGTTACTTATCTCACCAGAAATCAATATAAAGCTTCTTATTATTTAGCCTCATACCAAGTCTGGCTTGTGCTTTCATCAGCTACCAATGGTACAGAGAGTTCAATGGCAGATTCCATGGTTTCTTTAACTAAGTCTTGTATTGCTTTCAGTTCGTCATTTGGCACCTCAAGGACGATTTTATCGTGCACTTGGAATCATCTTAGTCTTGTAGTTTCCTTCTGTCAGAGCCTTGTCCAGATTGATCATGGCAATCTTGAGAATATCAGCTGCATCAAAGGCAATTAAGAATTCTTTGAAATCTCCTCTGAACTTAATAATCGATTGATATGAATAGCCAAATAGGCAATCTCTTCTTTGCTGATTTTTTTAGCATAAACTAACTCTAAGTGGTCTTTAATCAAAAATGATATTTCCGTTGCCCTTGGATAGAGTTGCACGATTTGCTCAAATAATTGATTAGAATCATCTAGCATCTTATCATTGAAAAAGCGCTCAGCAAAAAATTTCAAATGCGTAATAAAGCGTTGATAATGAACACTAGAATTATCAAAATCTGTATTGATGCTATATCTGATAATGCTATTAACAGAGGCGATGAGCTTAGCATAGTTCATCCCATCTGCTTTCATCTCCGCAGAACTTTGGGCATTGATGATGTGAAAGGCAACATTTGCAGCCTCTTCTTCTGGTAAAACTAAACCAAACTCTTTCTTGATTAATTTTAAAGCATAAAGACCAATGTTAAATTCTTGTGGATAAAAATTTTTAATTTCCCAAAAAACACGATTGGTCACATTGATATTACTCTTAAAACGTTCAATAGCAAAGTTCAAGTGATCACTTAACATGAAATAGATGCTTGGATTTAAGTTACAGTTTAATCGTTCTTCTGCCTCAATAATAACCAGTCTAGACAATTCTAAGAGCTCTGCTGGAATGGATTCCAAAATCGTAAGATACTCTTTTAAATCAGAATTTTTCAAAGGGATAAAGGTTTGATTAACATTATCGCTATCAACAGCATCGCCAACCTTTTTTCCAAAACCAATTCCTTTGCCAAAAAGAATAAACTCACTCTTATCTTCATCAACAACTAGAATGGCATTAGCATTTAAAGGTTTCTTTATTTTCACTAATCTAAGTCCTCACCATTAGAAGCAATAACTTTCTTATACCAGTCAAATGAATCTTTTTTATAGCGTTTCAAACTGCCATTTCCTAAATCATCTTGGTCAACATAGATGTAACCGTAACGCTTACTCATTTGTGAGGTTGACACACTGATTAAGTCAATTGGTGCCCAGCTGGTATAGCCAAATAAGTCTACACCCATCTCAACAGCCTCTGCCATTTCTTCAATATGACTTCTTAGGTAATCAATGCGATAGGAATCATGAACCTTGCCATCTTCTGTTAACTGATCGACTGCTCCCATTCCGTTTTCAACGATGATTAGAGGCACATTATAGCGGTCATACAACTCAATCAAGGAAATACGAAGACCGACTGGGTCAATCTGCCAGCCCCATTCCGTTGAAGCTAGGTAAGGGTTTTTGACACTCATAATGGTGTTACCAGCAGCTTTTTCCTTGTTTGGATCTGCCGATTCTGTCCTTGACATGTAATAGCTGAAAGCAAGGTAATCCGCAGTTCCTTCCTTGAGAATCTGCTCATCTCCATCTTCCATTTTAACAACAATTCCCTTGTTCTTCAATAACTGTTTATACAAGGTTGGGTATTTACCAAAAATCTGAATATCTGAGTGTGAATAGTTGTCCAAGTTTCTCTCTAAAGAAAGGAGTACATCATTTGGATTACAAGTATTAGGATAGGTTGTCAATTTTGTCAGCATACAGCCCATTTGACTGCCAGGAATCATGTCATGGCATTTCTTTGTGGCAATAGCTGCCGCGACATATTGATGGTGTAAGGCTTGATAGACAGCTTCATCCAAGCTATAATCGACACATTTGTCAGGAATGATACCCGCTGTTGTGAAGGGATGGCGACCAACACTGTCAATTTCATTGAAGGTCAGCCAGTATTTGACATAAGCACCAAACTCTTTAAAGCAAACCTCAGCATAGTTGACGAACAAATCAACCAACTTTCTGTCCACCCAACCATTGTATTTGACACTCAATGCTAGGGGCATTTCGTAATGGGACAGAGTAACAATTGGCTCGATATCACACTCTTTTAGAGTTTCAAATAGTGATTTATAATAGGCAATCCCTTCTTGATTTGCTTCAGCTTCCTCACCAGTTGGGAAGAGGCGAGTCCAAGCAATTGAAATGCGCAAGGTTTTGAAGCCCATTTCCGCAAAAAGTTTGACATCTTCTTTATAGTGGTGATAAAAATCAATTCCCCTACGTTTTGGATAGTACTGAACTTCATCAGTTGTCATAGCTTCCTCAACCATTTGACTGGTAACCTTATTGTGTCCAGCGTAGTCAGAAACATCCAAATCTGGTTTGTAAGTAGCCACATCTGCTACAGACAAGCCTTTACCGCCCACATTCCAAGCACCTTCAATTTGGTTGGCAGCAAGGGCGCCTCCCCAAAGAAAATTATCTTTAAATTTCGACATAGTCTTTCTCCTATTCAAGTGTCAGTAAAGTTTCAAATTGTTTAACATTGTTTTTATCTGTTACTGTAAAAGCTAGATTGGTTGGTTTAGTGAAGATCACCATGGTTGTTGTGTCAAAACCAGCTTCTACAATGCGATCTGCATCAAAGATAACCAAAAGATCGCCACGTTTCACTTTTTGTCCTTCTTCGACTAGAACATCAAAGTATTTCCCTTCAAGATTTACAGTATTAATACCAATATGAATTAAGATTTCAACACCATCATCCGTCAACAAACCGATGGCATGTTTTGTTTTATAGACCATTTTGACTTCAGCATCTACTGGTGCATAGAGTTCACCTTTACTTGGTTTAATAGCTACGCCATCACCTAATAATTTACCTGCGAAGACTTCATCGTTAACATTTTCAAGGGGAAGAACAGTACCTTCTAATGGCGTATCAAATGTTTTCGAATCACTTGTTGAGATTTTTGGAGTTTCTTCTTCTGCAATTTCTTCCTCTTCTTTAACAGGCTCTTTCCAAAGAACAAAGGTAGCCACAAAGGAAACAGCGAAGGAGATAAGAAGACCGATGACAGCATTGCGGAAGTTATTTGGCAAAGTTTCAGAGATAAAGCTAGACAAGGTTGCTAGACCTGGACCAACTGCTACATAGGCCTCAACCGCCATCAATCCAAGCGATGCACCACCGATAAAGCTACCAACCATTACACCATAAAGAACACGTCTGTGAAGGATAGTCACCCCATAGAGAGCCGGCTCAGTAATACCAAATAGGGCTGAAACTGCTGATGAAAAGGCTGTAGAGCGAAGTTCTTTATCTTTTGACCGAATCGCTACGGCAAAGTTGGCACCAGATTCAGAAATATTATGAGCAAGAGACGCAGCATTATAGATGATTTCTTTACCAGTTTCCCCAAGAGCTGTGACAACGTAAGGAATCATAGCTTTGTGCATACCTGTAACAACCATGAATGGCAAGAAGGCGGCAAGAATAGCTACGGCAATCCAGCCAAATTTAGCAAAGAGGAACATGATGACTGAAGCAAAACCTTGACCAAAATTGAAACCGAGTGGCCCAAGGATAAAGAGTGTCAATGGCACTGTAATCAGCATACTAAACATAGGAACGAAGAATACACGCAAAACTTTCGGTGTGATTTTCGTAAAGAGTTTTTCCAGATATGAGTAAGTAAATACAGTCAGGATTGCTGGGAATACTAAGTAAGCATAGTTTACATTCGTAATACCAATCCCAAATAATTTAGCACCCTCTCCCAACATGGTTGCCAAGTCAGGTGTCAAGAGTGTGGCAACTGTTGCGGTAGCCACTAGTTGATTGGATTTCAATTTCTTAGCGGTTGTTGCAGCCACGAGTAGGGGCAAGAAGCGAAGCGGAGCATCCCCGATAAAGTTCAAAATCATATAGGTTTGGCTGGTCTTATCTAGAATACCGAACAAGGCCGCAATCATCAAGAACGATTTGAGAATCCCACCACCAGCAATTGCTGGGATAAGTGGTTGGAAAATAGATACCAAGTAGTCTAAGATGATTGCTCCGATTGATTGCTTCTTACTTGCCTGTCCTGATGCATCGCCTGTACGACCAGCAATCAACTTATTAATCTCATTATACACCTCTACAACGGCATTTCCAATGATGATTTGCGTTTGAACATTTTGAACCACTCCTAAGACACCTGATAATTTTTTCAAGGCATCTAGGTTTGCTTTACTATCGTCTACCAGATTAAAACGTAAACGTGTAGAACAGTGTTCCAATTGCGCTATATTGGAACTGCCTCCGACTTGTTCCACAATATCTTTCGCTAATTTTTGTACATCCATAGTACATCCTCCTAAATTTGACTGCTTTCTGGAAAAGAAAAAACCGAACTAAACCCAAAATACCCATTGATACTCTCGGTTTAATTCGGTTATGCCTGCTTGACCAGTTACATGCCACTTATTTAATTACAAGATGATTGTAACACACATTTTTGTAAGCGTCAACATTTTTTTGAAAAAATGTTATAAAACTTGCGTAAAACCTATTTATACCGAGATTCAAAAAAGACCGACTGAAGCAATATTGCTTCTTTGTCAGTCTTTTCTTATCTCTTACTTGGCCTCATACCAAGTTTGGCCTGTGCTTTCATCAGCTACCAATGGTACAGAGAGTTCAATGGCAGATTCCATGGTCTCCTTAACCAGAGCTTGGACAGCTTCTAGCTCAGCATTTGGGACTTCAAGAACGATTTCATCGTGCACTTGGAGCAGCATCTTAGTCTTGTAGTTTCCTTCTGTCAGAGCCTTGTCCAGATTGATCATGGCAATTTTTAGAATATCAGCTGCGCTGCCCTGAATTGGCGAGTTAATGGCTGTACGCTCGGCAAAATTGCGGATATTGAAATTACGAGAATTGATATCCGGCAAACTACGTCTGCGTTTAAAGAGGGTTTCCACATAACCCTTGTCTTTGGCTTCGCGGACCACTCTTTCCATGTAATTCTTGATGCCTGGGTAGCGTTCAAAGTAGGTTTCGATGTATTGCTTAGCGACCTTACGCGGAATGCCAAGGTTATTGGCCAAACCGAAGTCAGAAATCCCATAGACAATTCCAAAGTTAACAGCCTTGGCATTACGACGGTCATTTGGCGTCACGTCCTCTGCCTTTTCAATGCCGAAGACACGCATGGCAGTTGAGCTGTGGATGTCAGCTCCTTCGCGGAAGGCCTTGATTAAGTGTTCATCACCCGAGATGTGGGCCAACACGCGCAACTCAATCTGAGAATAGTCGGAACTGAGCAGCACCGCATCTTCCTCAGAGGGCACAAAGGCCTTGCGGATGAGACGCCCCTGCTCCAAACGGATAGGGATATTTTGCAGGTTAGGGTCAACCGAAGACAGACGGCCTGTCTGAGTCAAATCCTGAACATAGCGGGTGTGGATCTTGCCATCTTCAAGAATGTAATCCTGAAGCCCCCAAACATAGGTCGACTGAATCTTAGCAATTTGGCGGTATTCCAAAATTTTGGACACGACTGGTGAAATGGGCGCTAAGCGCTCCAACACGTCAACTGCTGTTGAGTAGCCCGTCTTGGTTTTCTTGGTGTACTCGACTGGCAGCTGCATCTTGTCAAAGAGGATTTCACCCAACTGTTTTGGCGAGTTGATGTTGAACTCTGTGCCCGCCATCTCATAGATTTCCTGAGTCAAGCGCTCGATGACGGCCTGATTTTCCACGGCCATCTCATTAAGGGCTGCCCCCTTGACCTTGATACCGGCGATTTCCATCTTGGCTAGCACATTGGCCAGCGGCAGCTCCATATCAAAGAGCAGAGCCTCTTGTTCATTTTCTTTCAGCATGTCCAACATAACTGTCTCTGAAGCTTGCAGCACTGCTATTTTTTTGGCTAAATGGCCCAGCAGAACATCTGATTCAGGAATGGCACGTTTAGCTCCCTTACCATAGACTGCCTCGTCTGTCTCCAAAGGCAGAGAAGTGTAAAGGCGAGCAATGGTTGACATGTCATTGTCTTCTACAGTAGACAGCAAGTATTTGGCCAGACGAGCGTCAAAGGCTGCCGCTGGCAAATCAACGCCTAAATGACTAAGCAAGACCTTACTGCGCTTGAAGTCATAGGTCTTGATCGGCTTAGCTAGAGCCTGCTTGAACAAGTCTTCCTTGAGTAAGTTGACATCCGTTGAAGCATAGACAGCTTTGCTATTGCCCCAAGTAAAACCAATCATATCTTCTACATGGTAATTGTCACCTAAAAGTTCAAAGTAGAAGAATTGGTCTTCGGTAAACATATCAGGACTGAGGGCCTCAACTTGAGTGTAGGCCACATCAAAGGTCTCAACAGTTTCCTGCCCTTCAAGACTAGCCTTGAACTGCTTGAAGTCCATCTCGTCGTAGAAGGAAGACAGCTTAGGCACATCTGGACCATCGTAGATAATGTCATCCAGACCAATGGTAATCGGCGCCTCAGTGTTAATGGTAGCCAAAGTCTTAGACAAGAAAGCCTGGTCCTTGTCATTGATGAGGTTTTCCTTCATCTTGGACTGCTTCATGCTGTCAATATTGGCATAGATCCCCTCAAGACTGCCGTGCTCCAAGAGCAATTTAAGACCTGTTTTCTCACCAATCTTGGTAACCCCAGGAATATTATCCGACTTATCTCCCATGAGGGCTTTGAGGTCGATAAACTGGGTCGGGGTAATCCCCATTTTTTCCATAAGGTAGGCAGGGGTGAACTCTTCAAACTCTGCCACACCTTTTTTGGAAATCTCCACAATGGTGTTGTTATCGGTCAATTGGATTAAGTCCTTATCCCCACTGACAATAGTCACCTCACACTGGTCACCATTTTCAGCCATCTTATCAAGGGTTCCGATAATGTCATCGGCCTCATAATTGTCCAAATCATAAAAGGCAATACCAAGTGCCGTCAGCATGTCACGAATATAAGGCAACTGCTCGCGGAACTCATCAGGCGTCTTGGCACGACCAGCCTTATAGTCGGCAAACATCTCTGTACGGAAGGTTGTCTTTCCAGCATCAAAAGCAACCAAAACATGAGTCGGCTGAACCCGCTCCATGAGATGGTTGAGCATAAGATGAAAACCATAAATAGCATTAGTGTGCAGACCCGCACGATTTTTAAAACGGTCAATCTGATTATAAAGCGCAAAGAAAGCCCTAAAAGCAACAGATGACCCGTCAATCAATAATAATTTCTTCTTGTTTTCCATGCTCTTATTATACCATAGAAAGACAAGTTATATGGGCTAGAGGGATTTTCAGGAAATTTAAAAATCTGCCACCTTCTATGTTACTTGATATTGCAAACACAAAAATCAATCATCAAATTCCCAGTCAAAATTGAGTTCAAAATATTAAAAAAGAAGCTAGGCAAAAACTCTAGAATAAAGTAAAAGTTTACACGATGAGCCAGCAAAAAAACTCTTCGTTGCCGAAGAGTTTAGTAGGTTTAGTTCCTTAAGCTTTATTCGCTGATCCGAAAACGTCGATACGTTCTTCAACAGCACCTTGAACAGCTTTGAAACCTGGTGCCAAGAATTTACGTGGGTCGAAGAGTTTTTTCTTATCGTATTCAGCTTCGTTTGCATCGTAAGCACGTGCAAATTCACGAGTAGCGTTTGAGAATGCGATTTGGCTTTCAGTGTTAACGTTGATTTTAGCTACACCAAGTTTGATAGCTGCAACGATTTGATCATCAGGGATACCTGAACCACCGTGAAGAACGATTGGGAAACCTGGAACAGCTGCTGCCAATTTTTCAAGGTGATCAAGTGCAAGACCTTCCCAGTTTGCTGGGTATGGTCCGTGGATGTTACCAATACCTGCTGCCAAGAAGTCGATTCCTGTAGCAACCATTGCAACTGCATCTTCGATTGGTGCCAATTCACCTTTACCGATGATACCGTCTTCTTCACCACCGATAGTACCAACTTCAGCTTCAACTGAAATACCTTTAGCATGTGCCAAAGCAACAACTTCTTTAGCTTTTTCAAGGTTTTCTTCAACTGGAAGGTGTGAACCGTCGAACATTACTGAAGAGTAACCAACTTCGATACACTCAAGTACGTCTTCGTAGTGACCGTGGTCAAGGTGAATAGCAACTGGTACAGTGATACCCATTGATTCAACCAAGTTTTCGATCATGTTTTTACATACTTTGTAACCACCCATGTATTTTGCTGCACCCATAGAAGTTTGGATAAGCACTGGAGCTTGTTTAGCTTCTGCTGCACGCAAAATAGCTTGAGTCCATTCAAGGTTGTTTGTGTTAAATCCACCAACTGCATAACCATTGTCACGAGCTGCTTGGACAAATTTTTCTGCTGAAACGATTGCCATTTTAAGGCCTCCTATTTATTTTTTGGGTAAAACCCATTTACATGAACATTCTATCACAATTTTCTAAATTTTACCAGTATTACATGAAAAGAATGGATTCCTTACACGCTTTTTCTTGATATTAATTCAAAAGGGCACAAAAAAACCAGCAGTCTCGAGCACCACTGGTTATCATTGTTTATTATCAAAGCAAATTAAGCTGACAATACTTTACGTCCTTTACGACGACGAGCTGCAAGCACGCGACGTCCGTTTTTAGTTGACATACGGTGACGGAATCCGTGTTTACGTTGACGACGGATTTTACTTGGTTGATAAGTACGTTTCACGATGAATACCTCCTCATAGATTTTCGTATTCGTTTAGCCGGCTAGTGTGATATCAGTTACTAAACATACCATACTATTTTATAAGAAATGGCAGAGCTTGTCAAGATAAATTTCTCTTTTGTCTCAATTTTTCGTTGATTTTTGCGACTCTCTGCTGCGTCATGTAAATAACAACCGCCCAAACCAGCAGATAAATAAGTAAAAATTGACCCAAAACATCCAGTCTAAATAGGTTGCCAGTAATACCAAGTAATCGGTTTAATAAGATAACTAAAGAAAAGACTGCCAAAAAATGAGCTCCTAGGCGCCAAGCAAAAGCTGGCTTATCCAATTCGAAAATCAAACTAACCAATCCCATGTAGCCACTAACGATGACTACTGTTCCAATCTGACTAGTTGTCTGACCCTCTGCACCATTTAACATCAGAGTCAAGCTATTGATAATACCTCCAAAACCAATCCCAATCAGAAAATAAAGAATGGCTGTTTTTAAATTTATCTTCATGACTTCCCTCACAATCCAAGACGCTTTTCCAAATTTTTCAGGTAGCGTCTGCTCACATCCACCTTACGTTTCCCAGTCAAGATGGCTAGCATATTGCCTGAAAAACTAGCTTCTAGAGCTTCCAAATGCTGAATATTGATGATGCCATGCCTTGAGACCTGAACAAAATCAGGATTGTTGAGTCTCTCTTGAAACTTATAAAGTCGCTCAGTAATAATGTGACGCCCCTTGAGGGTATCTAAAATCAGGCTAGTTCCCTCAACATCAATTGATACTAAGTCATCAACCTTAAGCATCTCAATTCTATCAGAAGTTTTTATAGGGAGAATAGCTGGCGCTTCAAGCTGATAATGTCCAATATAGTCCATTAATTGCTGCACAGTAGGGCTTAAGAGCTGACTAGTGACCAGAACATCGATAGCATCAGCCTTTAAACTTTTATCCTCTTCAAAACGAATATCCACAGGCATCTCCTCTTCCTTTACTCACATCATTACCATCTTAACCTTTTTAAAATCTTTCTGCAAGAGCAAGATAAATAGAATAAATAAGCTGATCACAAGTAAAACCAGTAAGATGCTGATATTTTGATTAAGATTAGTCAATTCCTTCCATTTTAATCCAATTCCCAAAAACTCTTTAACGTCCATTCCTGAATGACTCCATTCCACCAAAGAATCTTCGATAAGAATTTGACGAAAGGCTGCTGCGACATAGGCTGCCGGTGTAAATTTGATGACGGTTTGAGCAAAATCGGGAAGGCCACCGATTGGCATGTAAACACCCACTAGAAAACCAGAGGCTGTCCCAATAATGACTGCAAAGCGTTCACTAGCTTCAACTGTTTTAAAGAATTGCCCAATAATCAGGCCTAGACTGGCTCCCAAAAGAGAAGCTAAGACCATGGTCCCAAAAAGAGCAGGGTATTTGTCAAGGCCAATAAGCAGACCGTCCTGCCAATAAAAGTAACCCGCCATAATACCAAACATGATAACTTGCATAACAAAACCAATCAGGCTAGAACTAATAAGATAACCAAGATGGAGCTCAAAGCTTGATCTACCTGTTAGTAAGAAATCGTCAAATTGGTGATTTTCCTTGTCCTTAATCAAACGAGAAACTCCCGTCCAGGTTGTCGTTACGCTAGTAACAGCTAAAGTCCCACCCATAACCCACATATCAAGCATTTCCTCAGGATGACTAGCTGCTGACCAGGCATCTAACATATTTTTTTGAAGAAAGATGATGTAAAGAGCAAAGGCAATCCAGGCTCCCATGAGAGAGAAAAAGACGCTGGCTCTGTTGCTAAAATAAAGAGCTAATTGCCGTCTAATAGTTGCAATCATGATTGAATCTCCCTTCCTGTAATGGCAATAAAGGCCTCATTAATACTACCTTCTTTAAACTCAAAATCTTGAATAATAGCCCTGTGTTGGTAGAGCAAGTCAATGGCTTCTTGAGAAGATAATCCTTCAATGACATAGCCTGATTCTTCCTCACTTACTGAATAATTCAGATAATCTATTGCTTGAGTATCTTTAAGTTTTAAGACTAATTGACTCTTTGCATATTCCTTGATTAAGTCAAAAGCTCTGCCTTTTGCCAAAAGTCGCCCCCTATCAATCACATAGGTCATATCTGCATTTTCAGCTTCCTCCAGATAATGGGTTGTCAGAAAAATGGTCATGCCCTGCTCCTTCTTCAAACGATTAAGAAGCTGCCAGATCATCTGACGCGTTTGAACATCCAGACCAGTTGTCGGCTCATCCAAGAAGAGCAAATCGGGTTTGTTGAGTAGAGCACGCGCAATATCAACCCGTCTACGTTGACCACCAGACAAGGTGCCGTATTTTTGATTAAGAAGACTAGTCACTTCTGTTAACTCAAGCAAGTGATCGAACCAGGCCTTATCAAAACGGTGATAGAGCTTAGCACGATGCCTGAGATTAGCCTTAACCGTCAGCCCTGAATCTAGGACACTGTCTTGGAAGACAATCCCAATCCTCAAATCTTTCTTGACCACTACCTGACCTGAAGTCGGTGCAAGCAGACCTGTTATCATCTTGATAGTGGTTGATTTTCCCGCTCCATTAGTCCCAATGTAGGCTACCAAACTGCCCTTAGGAACTTCCAGATTGAGATTATCAACAACAAGCTTATCACCATATTTCTTGCTTAAATTTTTTGTTTGAATTAGCATCCTATCTCACCTCCACACCTGTATCTTATCAAAAAATAGCAGAGCTGTGACCTGATTCTAGCTAAGTGGTCAAAAATTGAGCCCAAGAGGTCAAAAAAACTCCACCCAAAGGGCAGAGCTTCTTCATCTTATTTAAGCAAACTAACAACAACATAACGATTAGGATCGTTACCTTCAGAGTAACTCTCAACACCATCAATTCCTGTTACAGTCTTGTGGACAATTTTGCGTTCATTATTGCTCATTGGATCCATGACATAATCTTTACCAGTTTCCAGCACACGACTAGCAGCTTTTTTGGTAAATTCAATCAAAGTTTCCGTACGATGTTCCACATAATCGTGAACATTGAGAATAACAGAGAAATTCTTAGAATAACGGTCATGCAAGAAATTCTGTGCTAATAATTGGAGAGATTTTAATACCTTTCCGTGGTAGCCAATAACACGACCAGCCTCTGGAGTTTCGATTTGAAGATTAATCTGACGACGATTGTGGCTTGTTTCAATACTAGCCTCAACATCCATTTCATAAATAATCTTCTTCACATAATCAGAAACTTCCTGCGCAGCTTTTTCAATATCAGTGCTCAAAGTTTCCTTCTCATTTGCAAACTCGCTGGCAACAAAAGCTTCAAAGGATTGCTCTTCTCCACTCTGTGACTCTACTGCAACTTCAGCAACAAGCTCTTGAACCTCTGGCTCTTCAGCTGTTTCAATAATATCCGAAATATTTGTTTCTTCTAGAATTGTTTGAGGCTGTTTCTTATTCTCAAGGATAGCTTCCTTGACAGAATCATCAATAACTTGACCTGTCTCTTCAAATTTCTTGATAGCATCTGTTACTTTACTCAACTCGATAGTATCTTCTAATTTTGATGAAACAGGTGCGTTAAGATCATTGATAGCATCTGGTACACCCTTTACAGCTTTTTGATCAGCCTTATGAACAGTAGTCTCACTGATTCCTTCGATATCTACTTGAGCAGGTTGTTTTCCAAAACCAAGAAAACCTTTCTTCTCACGAGAAACGACTTTAATATGGGCTTTCAAACGAGAAAGTTGTAACTCTGATAATCCTTTTTCAATAGCTTCTTCGACAGTACGTCCTGTGAATATAACCATAATCCTAACTCCTTATTTCCTTTGCTTTTGCGCTTTTTTCTTGGCACGACGGATTTTAGCGGCACGATCTTTTTCGGCTTTTTCGGCTTCCAATCGCTGAGCGATAATCTTAAATGGATTGTTCAACAAGAGAATTTGGAAAACTTGAAAGGCATTTGAAACAGTCCAATAAAGAACTACCCCCGAAGCCAAACCAAATCCCATAAAGAAAATCATTATCGGCATTACTACTGTCATAATGATCATAACAGTATTTTGTTCTTTAGCAGCCTTATTCGATAACCAAGAAGATAAGAAAGTGAAAATGGCAGCTAAAACAGGAAGAATCAAATAGGGATCTCGAAGTGACAAATCCAACCAGAGGAAATGTCCAGTTTTCAAAAATGCTACACGACTCAGTGCTTGAAAGAGCGCAAACATGACCGGCAACTGAATAAGTAGCGGCAACATGCTTGAAAAAGGATTGACGCCATATTTCTTATAGAGTGCCTGACTCTCTTCAGCTAATTTTGCTCGACTATCCATATCTTTTCCAGGATACTTAGCCTGAAGAGCACGCAATTCAGGCTGTAAATCCTGCATTTTCTGACCAGACTTAATTTGAATATTAAAGAGTGGCATCAAGATAGCTCGAACGATAAGGGTAAATAAAATAATACCGATCCCAGTTGAGCCACCAAAAGATAAGAAGCGAATTGCCTCAGCAAAAAGGTAGACCAACTGCTCCCAACCATTGCTAGAGGAGCTAGTAACTTCACCACGGCCGCAAGCTGCTAGAAAAACCAATGCAAAGCTTACTAAACCGGCTAATTTAATTTTCTTTTTCACAATCTGAACCTTTCTGATAGAGTTTTGCTAGTTTTAAGACATGTTTCAAATTCTTCTTCATTTCATGATAATCTAGCTCTTCTACACCCTTACGTGCAATAATAACAAAATCATGATTTGTTAGATAAGGGGAGAATTCCATAATCACATGTCGTATTTTACGCTTAATCGCATTACGAGTGACAGCGTTACCAAGTTTCTTACTAACAGAAAGCCCGACACGATAATGCTTCTGATCCTTTTTTAACTGATAAACAACAAACTTTCGATTGGCAACACTCGTTCCCTTATCAAAAATTGCTTGAAAATCCTTGTCACTTTTGACACGAAAGCTTTTCTTCACCGCACGACTCCATTCTAAATTACTCCTATTATACCACAAAATTGAAAAAAGCCTCAACCCCTTAAGATTTCGGCTTTTATTACAATTATATGTCAATTTTTATGTCAAATCTTGTTTAGCCTGTGCAACCTGCCATTTGACCTGATCGAAGCCTGTTCCACCAAGAGAATTACGACGCTCTACTGCTGTCTTAGATTGAAGAGTCACATAGATATCTTCTTCAATCAAGTTTGAAATTTCCTGGTAGCGTTCAAATGGTACATCTTGAAGATAGTAACCAGCTTTAGTACATTCCAAGACCAATTTCCCAACAATTTCATGGGCTTCACGGAAAGGAAGGCCTTTGGCTGCTAAATAATCCGCTAACTCAGTCGCATTTGAAAAGTCTTTTTCTGTTGACTCAGCCATATGAGCATCATTAACAGTCATTGTCTCAAGCATGCCTGCCAAAATATCAATGGCAACAGTGATAGTCTCAGCAGTATCAAACATACCTTCCTTATCCTCTTGAAGGTCCTTGTTGTAAGCCAAAGGAAGAGACTTCATAACCGTCAAAAGACCGATTAAATTACCGTAAACACGTCCTGACTTACCACGGATAAGCTCCGCCATATCTGGATTCTTCTTCTGTGGCATGATAGAAGATCCTGTTGAGAAGGTGTCTGACAAAGTAACAAATTTGAACTCATTAGAACACCAGTTAATGATTTCCTCACAGATACGGCTCATGTGCATCATAAGGATTGAACTGTTTGATAAGAATTCCAAGATAAAATCACGGTCAGACACAGCATCAAGAGAGTTGCTGTAAGGTTTGGCAAAGCCCATAAGCTCCGTTGTCAACTCTCGGTCAATAGGGAAGGTTGTTCCTGCCAAGGCAGCTGCACCTAAGGGTGAAATATCCGCATGCTTAACGTTGAATTCAAAACGTTCGCTGTCACGAGTGAACATGTTGTAATAAGCCATGAGATGGTGACCGAAGGAAATTGGCTGCGCATGCTGCAAGTGGGTGTAACCTGGCATGATGGTATAGGTATGCTCCTCAGCCAATTTAACCAAAACAGAACGCAAGTTAGCTAGCTTTTCGATAACTTCGGCTAATTTTGCCTTAAGGTAAAGGTGCATATCTGTCGCCACTTGGTCATTACGTGAACGCGCTGTGTGCAATTTACCTGCAACTGGACCAATTTTAGCTGTTAAAAGTGATTCCATGTTCATATGGATGTCCTCATTGATAACATCAAATTCCAATTGACCAGCCTTATACTCTTCCAGCAACTCTTCTAATCCAGCCTTGATCGCTTGAGCGTCCTCCTTAGGAATAATTCCTGTTTGGCCCAGCATGGTTACATGGGCAATTGATCCCTTGAGGTCAAACTCAGCCATTTTTTGGTCGAAAGTAATAGAAGCACCAAATTCTTCTACCCATTTCTCAAGACTGGCTTCAAAACGTCCACCCCACAATTTATGATTTTCATTATTAGCCATAATAGCTCTCTTTTCTTATCTTATTTTGTTTTTCTTATTATAACTTATTTTAAATTTTTTCGGAATATTCATCTAATCAAAAAAGCTAGATTTCTCTAGCTATTTTTCACCTCACAGGGCAATTTCTTAAATGATTCTCACTGGATATCATTATTTAAGCTCGAGATGCCTCTCTGAACACCTTAACGAGAGTTGTAAGTTATAAGAAAAGAGTCTCAGATGGGGCTCTCTGACCCCTTTTATCTGATATCTAAGGGCTGATTTTTTCATAACTCGTCGTCATTTTCGCCTCGATATACCTCAGTATTATCTTCAGCTCAATTCCTAGATTTATCTCAAAATCATCACCTTAGAAACTGCCTTTCCTTATTTAATTAGGATTATATTCTGATTTATTTGTTGTTCACTTGTGAGTTAACCTGAGTTGGAAGTCCCCAAAGTTTGATGAAACCTACTGCTGCATCTTGATCAAAACTGTCAGCTGATGTGTAAGTAGCCAAGTTTTCATCATACAATGAGTTTGGTGATTTACGTGCAACAACTTGAGCATGACCTTTGTAAAGTTTCACTTTGGCAGTACCATTAACAACTTTTTGTGTTTCTTTGATGTAGGCAATGATAGCTTCTGTTGCTGGGCTGAACCACAAAGCATTGTAGATAAGGTTTGACAATTCATTTTCAAGGATTGGTTTGAAATGTGATACTTCACGTACCAAAGTCAAATCTTCGATTTCTTTGTGAGCTGTCAAGAGTGTAATAGCACCTGGACATTCGTAGATTTCACGTGATTTAATACCTACCAAACGGTTTTCAACGTGGTCGATACGTCCAACACCGTGAGCACCTGCAATAACATTCAATTTTTGAATAAGATCAGCAAGTTTCATTTCTTCACCATTGATAGCAACTGGTTTACCTGCTTTAAATTCAATTTCAACATATTCAGGTGTGTCAGGAGCTTGTTCAGGTGAAGTTGTGATTCCAAATGCTTCTTCTGGAGCTTCGTTCCATGGATTTTCAAGGACACCACATTCATTAGCACGTCCCCAAAGGTTTTGGTCTACTGAATATGGGTTGTCAAGGTTAGCTGGAACTGGAACACCGTTTGCTTTAGCGTACTCAATTTCTTCTTCACGTGACCATTTCCATTCACGAACCGGAGCTACTACTTTCAAACTTGGATCAAGTGCTGCAATAGCAACTTCGAAACGAACTTGGTCATTACCTTTACCAGTACATCCGTGAGCAATTGTTGTTGCACCAGTTTTATGGGCAATTTCAACCAATTTTTTAGAAATGATTGGACGGCTAAGTGCTGACACCAATGGGTATTTTTGTTCATAGTAAGCATGAGCTTGAAGCGCTGGTAGAACATACTCTTCAGCAAACTCATCTTTTACGTCAAGCACGTAAGATTCGATTGCTCCGACTGTAAGTGCTTTGTCATGGATAAAATCAAGGTCTTTACCTTCGCCGACATCCATACAAACAGCGATAACATCATAATCTTTTTTAAGCCATGTAATAGCAACTGAGGTATCAAGACCACCAGAGTAAGCAAGGATAACTTTTTCTTTTGACATAGGATTTCTCTTTTCTTAACTTATTTTTATCAACTTATGTGTATAATTATACTCACTTTATTGTCGTATGTCAACACTTTTTGAATATTTTTTCAAAATTATTTTATTTATTGTCAAATATTAGTGTTTTACTGTATATTATTCTGTTTAATCATTATTAGATCGTAAAAAAACAACCTAGTATTCACTAAGTTGTTTCGCTTTGTTAGTTCAATTTTTTACGGTATTCAGCCATTTCAGCTTTATTTCCCCAAACAAAGTGACCTGGAGTAATTTCAACCATTTCAGGTTCGTCTGTAGAATAGTCATGCTGACTTGGATCGTAAACGATTAGTTCTTTCTGTCGTTCCAAGATTGGATCTGGAATTGGTACAGCAGAAAGAAGGGAGCGTGTATAAGGGTGAATTGGATTGCGGAAGAGCTCCTCTGTTTCAGCAACTTCAACAATAACTCCCTTATGAATAACAGCGATACGATCTGAGATAAAACGTACAACTGATAGGTCATGGGCAACAAAGAGGTAAGTCAAGCCTTTTTCTTTTTGAATTTTTTTCAAAAGATTAAGAACTTGTGCACGAACTGAAACATCCAAAGCTGAAATTGGCTCATCAGCGATGACAAATTCTGGATCCATAACGAGTGCACGCGCGATACCAATACGTTGTCGTTGTCCACCTGAAAACTCATGTGGGTAACGTGTCAAATGTTCTGCAAGAAGTCCAACTTCTGTCATCATGTCTGTAACTTTCTTCTTACGATCTTCTTCATCTTTGAAAAGATTAAAATTATAAAGACCTTCAGAAATGATATAGTCAACAGTTGCACGCTCATTTAAGCTAGCTGCTGGATCTTGAAAAATCATTTGGATTTTTGAGATAAGTTCGTTGTGCTCAGCTTTGGTTTTCTTACCATTAATACGTTTCCCGTTGTAAAGAATGTCTCCACCACTTGTTTCATTTAATCCAATGATAGCACGTCCAATAGTTGTTTTTCCTGAACCTGACTCACCTACAAGAGAGAATGTCTCCCCTTTGTTAATGAAGAAATTAGCATTTTTAACAGCTACAAATTTCTTCTTTCCTTCACCGAAGGAAATTTCTAAATCTTTAATTTCGACTAACTTTTCAGTCATTTCCTTCCTCCTAATTACTCATTTTTTGAGAAATTTTTTGATGCAAATCCTGAATAACCTCTGGTTTTTCAACTTTTGGTGCATCTGGATGGAGCAACCAAGTTTTTGCCCAATGCGTTTCAGATACTGCAAATTTTGGAACGTCTTCCTCAAAGTCAATCTTCATAGCATAACGTGAACGTGGTGCAAAAGCATCGCCTTTAATAGGTGTATATAATGATGGAGGTGTTCCTGGAATTGAGAAGAGCACACCCTTTTCATCAGCTAATTGTGGCAGGCTTGAAAGCAAACTCCATGTGTATGGATGTTTTGGATCATAAAAAATTTCTTCAACAGTACCATACTCCACAATATCACCAGCATACATAACTGCAACTTTATCTGCAATACTTGCTACTACACCAAGATCATGAGTAATGAAGATAGTTGTAAAGTTGTATTCTTTTTGCAAATTTTTAAGCAAATCAATGATTTGAGCTTGAATAGTTACATCAAGAGCTGTTGTTGGTTCATCACAGATTAAAACATCAGGCTTACATGCCAAGGCAATAGCGATTACGATACGTTGGCGCATACCACCAGAATACTGGAATGGGTACTCATTAAAACGTTTTTCAGCTTCAGGGATACCAACTTTTTCCATGTAGTCGATAGCTAATTTTTTAGCTTCAGCTTTTGTTTTACCTTGGTGTTTTATAATAACTTCAGTGATTTGAAAACCAATTGTTTGAATGGGATCAAGACTGGTCATAGGATCCTGGAAAATCGTCGCAATTTTTCCACCGCGAATTTTTTCCCAGTCGCTATGACTTTTTAATTCTGTTAATTCTTGACCACGATACTTGATAGAGCCATTGGCAATACGACCATTAGACTCCAACATTCCTGTAAAGGTTTTGGTCAAAACAGATTTTCCACTCCCAGATTCTCCTACGACAGCAAGGACTTCTCCTTCGTAGAGATCAACTGAAATATTACGAATAGCAGTCAAGACACGATCACGAACGTCAAATTCCACGACCACATCTTGAGCACTAAGGATTACATTTTTAGTGTTAGTCATTATTACTCCTATCTATGTGTACGTGGGTCACTAGCGTCCGCAAGATTTTGCCCGACGATATACAATGGTAATGAAACCAAAATCAAAGTCGTAAGCGGAATCCAGAACAAGTAAGCATTAGTCGTCAAGTTAGCAGAGTAATTTGAAATCAAACGACCAAGACTTGGCTCAGTTACTGGCAAACCAATACCAAAGGCAGACAAGAAAGCTTCATATGAAATATATTGCGGTAGCATCTGCGATACCATAGTCACAATAACGGAAATCAATTGTGGCAAGAGGTTTTTTACAGCAATCTTTACAGTTGAAGTACCTAGAGTACGGCTGGCAAGGTTATATTCCAAATCACGGTAACGCATAACTTGAACACGAATAGAATAGGCAATACCAATCCAACCTGTAATACAGAAAGCAAAGATAAGATTCCAGAAACCTGCACCAAGTGAGTAAGTCAAAATCATAACGATCAAGATGAATGGAAGGTTTGAGATAACGTTGTAAACCTCTATCATAACTTTATCAACAGCTTTTGAAACTCCCCAGAGTGCACCAATAACAATACCAATAACCATATTAATGATTGTCGCAATAACAGAAATCAAGATAGAGTTACGAGCACCATACCAAACACCATCAAATAGGGATTGACCATTTTTATCTGTACCAAACCAATATTGTGAATTTGGCCAAATATAACGTTTTGAAAAATCATTAATGTCACTAACATCATTAAAATCAAAGTTAGAAAACATTGGATAGATGAAACTCATCAAAAGAATAGCAACCAATAGAATCAACATAAAGATAGTTGATTTTTTTGAAAAGAATTGTCTAAATACAGATTTCCAATATGAATATGAAGGCGCATCAATGGCCTCAGACGCATATGTGTCTAATTCGACAAATTCGAATTTGCTTTTGTCTATAGTAGCCATTATTTACCTCCTTTATTAGCAAGTTTAATACGTGGATCAAGGACAGTCATCAAGATATCACCTACAAGAAGGGCAAAAATTGCAAGAATTGCAAAGATGAAGACTAAACCAATGACCATAGCATTGTTTGCTGCAGCGATAGCATCAATTAACATTTTACCCATACCTGGGAAGGCGAAGATTTTTTCTGTCAATGTCGCACCAGCAATTGTTCCAACAATCGCACCTGGGATACCATTTACGATCGGTACCATGGCATGTTTGAATAAGTGACGTCGTGAAATTTCAGTTTCTGATAAACCTTTGGCACGAGCAAAACGAACAAAGTCACTACCTTGCAAGTCAACCAAGTAACGACGGAACCAGACCACAATACCTGGTGTATTCAAAACTCCCAAGATAAATGCCGGAAGAACATATGAACGGGCGTCTCCAGCTCCCAAAAGTGGGAAAGTATCTGGTAAAGCAAAGAGTTTCGATCCAACAAAGCGAATAACATAGATTGTCGCAATACTTGGCATTGCTAACATGAAAGTTACAGTCGCTGTTGAGAAGCGATCAAATAGACCATCTTTATAACGAGCCATCAATAGACCAATTGGCAAACCAAAGATATAAGCCAAGAGCACACCAATTACACCAGCTTTCAATGAGTTGGCAATCATCGATGGTTCGGCATAGTTACTTTGAGTTGCTGTATAAGCATCACCCTCACCAAAGTTAGCAATATCACGTGAATCTGCTTTACTTGGTGTTTTATAAGTACGTGAGTAGATGTTGATGGATGATGATTTTGTGACACCCGTTGGGAAAGTTGTCTCTTGGGCAAGAGTTTTACCTTGTCCTTGAGTGATAACCTGAAGGACAGGGATATTAGCAAAGGTTGGGTAAGATGTTCCTAAATTAAAGGTTATTATATTTTGATGAATGAATGGGAATTTACCATTGAAGTAAATCAAATATTTATGTTTTGTTCCCGAACCTACCAAAGCTGGCCCTACAGCTGGATCATTCTCAAATTTCACATATCGTTCTAAATCCGGATTTTCAGAATCCTTGATTTTCCATGGATGGTCAATAACAATAAGGTTTGAGTAGAATTTCCAGAGACGTTCATAGATTGGAATATTACGTGTAGCGTAGTATTTACCACTTTCAAATTGTTCAAGTTCCCATTTTCCACCAGCTGACTTCAAATATTCTTGATAAATTTTTTTATCAGATGATTTTCCTTCGTCAGTCACAGTATCATCAATTTTTTCAGAAGCTTGTACTAATTCTTTGGTGTTAAGATACTCAATATAACCCATTCTTTCATAGACTGTATTTTCATAATCTGCCTTTTTATCAGGAGTTACGGCAATCTTAGTATAGTTTGGATCTTGTTTAAAAATTAATTTTCTTGGTACTAAAGTGAAAACAATAGCATAAGTTAATGTTGTCACTAAAAATATTGAGACCAAAGATCTCAATATCCTGCTAAAAATGTATTTTTTCATATTCTTCCTTAACAGTTCAAAAGAACTTTCCCAATTAAAGGAGAAAGTTCTTGATGAACAATGTATTATTTTTCGATGTGATCTGCAAGTGCTTCTGCAGCTTCAGCGTTAGATTTTTCTTTGGCTTCTTCCCACTCAGCAAGAGCTTTGTCATATTGCTCAACTGTTACAGGCTCATCTTGAAGTTTCATGTATTTGTAAGTTGTAGACTCACCTTTAACACCAACATATGAGTAACCACGAGTGAATGGAACAACCTTAGTAACGGTTGGACGAGCACCTTTAGAGATTGTTGGAATTGCAACAGCACTGTCTGTCAACCACGCTTGAGCTTTAGCATAAGCTTCGTAACGAGCATCAACTTCGTCAGCATCTTTGAGAGCATTTGCTGCATTAAGCAAATCTTGGTATTTATCCAAACCAACTGATTTGATTAGGGCTTCATTATCATAAGAGATACCGATACGAGGAGTAGTTGCAGCACCCTTAGTTGTTCCAAAGATATCAAGGTATGATGATGGATCTGCATAGTCTGGAGACCAACCTGACAAGGCCAAATCATAATCGTTTTGCTCAGGAGTTTCAGCTTGGTAAGTTGCTGCCAACCACTCGTCTTCAGTAACTTGTTTAAGGTTGATAACAACGTTTTCTTTACCAAGGCTAGCTTCAACTGACTGTTTCATTGATTGTGCACGTTGAACTGCAGCGTTATCAGTTTGTGAAACTGGGAAGTCCAACTGGATAGGGAAACTTACACCTTCAGCTTCAAGAGCTTCTTTAGCTTTAGCAAATTCAGTTTGAGCTTTTTCTGGGTTGTAAAGTCCATCTTGACCATCTGAAAGATCAATATCTTTCCATTCATCACCATATGAAGCCAACTCAGCTGTTACAGACTCACCGAACTCTTTACCCTCAATTTGAACAAATGCAGGTGGAACCAAAGTATTACGTAAAGCTTTTTCTTTAGCTTCTTCACCATTTACTTGGGCATTCCATGACGCACGATCAAAGGCGAAAGATACAGCCTGACGGAAGTCTTTGTTGTTCATAGCTTTGTTAGAATCTGACAATTGTTCATCAGTCTTGTCTGACAAGTTGTGCAATGTACGGTTCAAGTTGAAGAAAATCATGTAAGTTGCACCATCTTGTTGACCGTAAACAATGTTGTCACCATATTTCTTCTCAGCTGTCTTATAGCTTGGTGAAGTTGGGAACAATGTTGCTGCTGTGTAGGCACCTTCATCAAAGTTGTTGAAAAGTGAGTCTTGGTCTGAACCATCGTAGTATGTCAACTTAACATTGTCGATGAAGACATTATCAGCATCCCAATAGTTAGCATTCTTTTCGAATTCCATTGATGACTTAGCTGTGATAGATTTCAAAAGGTATGGTCCGTTGTAAAGAAGTGATTCTGGGTCTGTTTGTTTACCAAAATCTTCACCTTTTGATTCCAAGAATTCTGCATTGATTGGGAACATGATACTGTATGTCAATTTAGAATTCCAGTAGCTTTCTGGAGCATTTAATGTATATTGAACTGTACGTTCATCAACCGCTTTAACACCTACGGTTGAGAAATCAGTTGTTTTGCCATCAAGGTAATCTTGAAGACCTTTGATAGAGTCTTGGATAACATAGAGAGCTTCTGACTCAGAGTCAGCAGCATGCTTAAGACCTGTTACAAAGTCTTCTGCAGTGACATCAGCATATTCTTCACCATCAGCTGTATACCATTTAGCATCTTCACGAAGAGTGTAAGTGTATGTCAAACCATCTTCTGAAACTTTCCAATCTTCAGCAAGTGATGGAATCAAGTTCCCATATTGGTCATTTTCCAAAAGTCCATCGATAAGATTAGCTGTGATATCACTTGTACCAGCTTGGTTCATCTTAACGTAGTCAAGAGTAACTGGTTCTGATTGATAAACATAGTTATAAGTAGTTGAAGCGCTAGAGCTGCTTGAGTTTCCACCATTGCCGCACGCAGCAAGGACAGATGCAGATACCAAAGTAACACCTGCAGCTAAAAGCAATTTGCTTTTATTTTTCATAAAAATTACCTCTAAAAAACTAATTTTTTCATTTTTCGCACAATTTAGTTTGAGCGACTATGTAGTTGTTATTATACCATAAAATTTTCTTAAAAAAAGTACCTGAAACAAGAAAATAAACTGAAAACCAGATGTAAGTTTCCGAAAGATGCTTTGAAGCTTGAAACTATCGGATTTTTCTGACGATTTTTACATATTTTATTTTTAAAAAAATTTTAAATTTTTATATTTTTTAGACTTTTTATTTCTGTATTTAGACTTTTCCTTCATCACTAACAGTCTAAATTTGCATTTGAATGAAATGATCACTTGTATTATTACTTAAAAGTCTGATGTTATCCGACCTATTTCATTTTTAAGATAGCTTTATGTTATAATAGAAAAAACAATGTTGGGATATTATGTTAATGAAAAAAATTCTTAGTTTTCTGGTTATTTTTTTAGCTTTAATGGGTGGAAATGCATTGGCTGAGACATTTGAACCTGCTGCTCAGCACGCTATTGTTGTAGAGTCTAATTCTGGGAAAATCCTCTATGAAAAAAATGCTCAAAAAGCTGTTCCAGTGTCATCTTTGACAAAATTGTTAACGATTTATATGGTTTATAAACAAATTGATTCTGGAAAATTGACATGGGAAACCCCGGTAGATATCTCTGATTATGCTTATGCCTTAACAACAGATTATAGTATCAATAACGTCCCTTTGGATGCGAGACGTTATACTGTAAAAGAACTTGTTGAAGTGACTTTAGTGCAAAATGCTAACAGCTCTGCTATTGCCCTAGCCGAACATATCGGAGGAAGTGAAAGTAAATTTGTCGATATGATGCGAAAACAGCTTTCTGATTGGGGTATTTCCGATGCAACTATTGTCAATGCTAGTGGGCTACCGAACACTTATCTTGGAGAGAATCGCTACCCTGATTCCGATGAAAATGATAAGAATAAGCTCAGCGCTTATGATTTAGCTCTTATCGCCTATCACCTTGTCAATGATTTTCCTGATGTCCTTCGCCTTGCAAGCACGCAGTCTCTATCTTTCGAAGGCTATACTCTCTACAACTCTAACTATATGCTGGAAAATATGTTCTACTATCGCCCTGGTGTAGATGGTCTTTTATTAGGAACTTCTAAGGTCAGCGGAGATTCTTTTGTCACTACAAGTACTGAGAACAAAATTCCAGTGATTAGCGTCACTCTTCGTGCCAAAGAAAGCTCTTCAAATCCATACGCTGTTTTTGAGGTTACTAACTCTCTCTTAGACTACGTTCAAACAAACTTTAAGCAAAAGACACTTCTTAAAAAGGGTCAATCATATAAGGATAGCTCAATTCCGGTTACTGATGGCAAAAGCGACAAAGTCTCAAGTGTAGCTGCTGATGATTTAAAAGTGGTCAGCAAAGTCAGTACAGATCTAAAAGAGACAATCGAAACTGTGGATACTGTCAAAAAATTGACAGCGCCAGTCACAGCCGGTCAGCCTGTCGGAGTGGCAAATTTCAAGGATCCGGATAAAGTTGGCAATGGTTACCTCGCTCAAGAACCAAGCGTTCAAATGGTGACTAAGTCAGATATTCAAGCTGACTTCTTCCTTAAAATCTGGTGGAATCACTTTGTTAACTATGTTAATGAAAATCTTTAAATATGATTAAGAGGTTAGACTCACCGTCTAATCTCTTCTTTTGTAACGGAAGTTTCAATTCGTTAAAGTCATTGTTTACAAAAAATAGCAACTTATCTTTGACCAAGGCTCCTCAACTTGTTACAATTGTTTGTATGAAAAAATGGATTATTTACTTCAGTTTACTCATTGGTCTCTTACTGAGTCCAGTAGTTAATGCTCAAGAACCTGATATTGCAGCTCAGCATGTTTTTGCCATCGAAGCAAGCACAGGTAAAATATTATACGAAAAAAATGCTGACGAAAAAACCTATATTGCTTCAATTAGTAAAATATTAACCATTTATCTTGTTCTGGAAGACATCCACAATGGAAAGCTTGATTGGGATAGTCAGGTTACCTTATCCGACTATGCCTATGGCCTCACTCAAAACTACGCAATCAGTAATCCTGACATGTCTCAAAAGACTTATAGTGTCCAAGAATTAGTCAATGCTAGTATGGTCTATAGTGCAAACAGCGCAGCTATTGCCCTAGCAGAAAAAGTCGCTGGAAGTGAACCAGCCTTTGTTGATCGTATGCGTCAAAAGTTGGAATCATTTGGCATCACTGATTATCAGATTGTAAATTCTACCGGACTCAACAACAGTGTTCTCGATGGAAATATTTACCCTGGGTCAGGTCAAGATGATGAAAATATGCTGAGTGCAAAGAGCGTGGCATTGGTAGCTTGGCATCTAATTAATGATTACCCCGAAATTCTCTCTATCAGTAGTTTAACGAGCACTCAACTCGGAAACGAAACACTAACATCTTCTAATAAAATGTTAGCCAAATCTTCTGAAGTTTATCATGAGGGAGTTGATGGATTAAAAACAGGGACCACAGAGCTGGCTGGCGAGACCTTTGTAGTGACTTCTCAAGAAAATGGCATGCGCGTTATAGCAGTTCTTCTTAATGCTGATAATGCTGAAGTCGAAGAAAATGCACGATTTAAAGAAACCAATAAATTACTAGACTATCTTTACCAGACTTTTGAAATGAAAACTTTGGTAAGTGCAGATCAAAAAATCAACCAAAACTTGCCAGTTACTGGAGGAGTTGAAAAATCGGTTACTCCTTATGCTTCTCAAGAATTGAAGGTAGTTAGTCTAAAAGATAGTAAAGTTGATGACCAATACACCATCAGCCCAGGTAAACTGACTGCACCTGTAAGTGAACAAGAAGAAATCGCCAACTTACTTTATGATGATCAATATCTAATTGGCGATGGGTATCTGTTCGATTCACCACAAGTGTCCCTTTATGCTAAAAAATCTATTAAGGAAACTTGGCAAAGTAAGGTTTCAAATCTATTTAAAAGCCTTGTTAATAAACTAAAATCACCATTTAATCAATTTTAAAATCAGTACAGACAGATACTGATTTTTTTGTTATGATATAATCATACAATTATTTCTATTTTTTATTTTATAGATTTAGGAGTGAAAACTGTGAAAAAGTTTTTTTTAGGATTACTTTGCTTTTTGACTATCTGTCTGACAAGTTATGTTAAAGCAGAAGAAAACATAGCAGCAGAGCAAAAAGATATTATGCAAATCACGCGCGAAGCGGGATATGAAGTGGACGATATTAATCGCCCCAAGGCTTCTATTGTTGTTGATGGCACTACTGGTACCATTCTATGGGGTGATAATATTGATACTCCCCGAGATCCAGCTAGTATGTCAAAGATGTTTACCCTCTACCTACTCTTTGAAGAGATGGCTAAAGGAGCAATCACTTTGGACACTACCATCACTGCTACAGAGACAGATGAGGCCATCAGTAATATTTATGAGATCTCTAATAATAAAATCGTTGCCGGTGTAGCTTATCCCATCCGTGAACTGATTACCATGACTATTGTACCTTCTTCAAATGCTACAACTGTCATGATTGCCAACTACTTATCAAACAATGATGCCTCTGCTTTCGTTGATAAGATTAACGAAACAGCAAAGCAGTTAGGCATGACTAATACTTATTTTAGCAACGCAAGTGGTGCCGTAGCTTCTGCATTTCAGGGTTATTATATGCCGGATCGTTATGAATTAACCGCTACTAATATTACGACAGCTAGAGATCTTGGTATTTTGATTTATAACTTCATGCAGAAATATCCAGAAATTGTGAATTTTGCTAATCAAACTGATGTTAGTGTAATGGTGGGAACTCCTTATGAGGAAACCTTCCACTCTTACAATCATTCCCTTCCAGGTGGTGTTTATGCACTTGAAGGGGTTGATGGTTTAAAAACTGGGTCAAGTCCTAGCGCCGGTTTCAACAGTATTGTAACTGCTAAACGTGATGATACGCGACTCATTACTGTTGTCATGGGAGTTGGCGATTGGTCTGACCAAAATGGAGAATACTACCGTCATCCTTTTGTTAATGCTCTTTTGGAAAAGGGCTTTGCTGATGCCAAGGAACTCAGAAATGCAGAAAAACAAGAACAACTTGAAACAGTTGCAAGTAGCAGTTCTAAGGAGGAAGCAACAATTGAGGAGACTAGAAAAGAAACATTTTTAGATAAAGTTGATGCACTTATTGATCAACATCATTATATTCTCATTGGAGTTGTTGGTTTCCTAGTAGCACTGCTATTCATCCTTCTCCTTATTTCCTTTAAACAATCAAGATAATGGTATAAACGAAGAAAAGAAACCATCTTCCTTGTCCGCCACTTCAGTAGACAGAATTACTGTAGGAAATCTTTGATTTTCCTTATTTCCAACCTCGGTCTTGGTGGGAAAAGCTTCGCTTTTCCTGATTAAAGACTGAAACTCCTTGAGTTTCAGATTCAGTCGGTAAAAAATAGTCTCTAGGACTTCTATAGTCAAAAATAAGGGCTTGCGATTGCAAGCCCTTATTTCCAACCCTCTATTGGAGTATCCGACACAAATGAGGAAAATCAGAGATTTTCCTTATTTCCCGAGAGCCTAGGGCATTTGAATGAGGCTGGACAAAAACTAGCTTCAGAACACAAAAAAAACGGGCATTTCCGCAGTTGGAGATGCTCGTTTTCCTATGTCATGGTTTATAATTATAATAACGACAAAACAATTAGAAAGCCATGACTATGTATAAAGAGTATAACACAAATCAGTTAAGTTTGGAACTAAATCTTGCTTACGATATTCCCATGAACCATGAAGTTAGACTCATCAGTCTTTTCGTGGACAGTATCCCTAATCATGTTTTACTGGAAGAAAAGTCTCATACTGGCCGACCAGCCTTCCATCCGGCTAT
>NZ_AQYA01000024.1 GCF_000376985.1 Streptococcus henryi DSM 19005 | reverse complement strand
CCATACGATACTCTCTAGAAGTATATTGAGATCCTCGGTCACTATGAAGAAGAGGTCTGGCACCAGGATTGTCTTCCATAGCTTTAGCTAGTGTTGTCATAACAAGCGGATTATCATTATGTTGGCTGATATGATAGGCTACGATTGAGCCATCGTAGAGATCCTTAATAGCACTTAAATAGGCCTTACTGCCTAATCCGTAGGTCATAAAAGTGACATCTGTACACCATTTCTGATTGGGAGCAGTGGCAGTAAAATCGCGATTAAGGAGATTGTCTTCAATATTCTTGTAACTGGTCTTTGTGCAGTAACCTCTTGACCGGCGAATGACAGATTGAAGTCCTAAGATTTGCATAAGACGACGAATGCGTTTCTTGTTGTAGTTAGTGCCTAGCAGACGATTGATGTTAAGCGTCATCCGACGATAGCCAAAGATGCCATTATACTCACAATGAAGGTCTTTAATGTGACTCATAAGTTCCCTATTAAGCTTCTCTGATGCAGTTTCCTTATGGTTTAATAGCCTGACCGAGACACCTTCAAAATCTGGCAAAGAGCACTGATAGATAGCTCTTTTTCCTCGTCATAATAATCCTTAAGGGCTTGAAATTTCTCTAAGTGACGACCTAGTCTTACCTCTGGTTTCGACGTTTGATTTCTTCCAACTTTTTTAGCAGGCCAACCTCCGCTTCTAAATAGCGGTTACGTTCCTCAAGCTGTTTGATCTTGAGTTGTAACTCTTCCTCAGTAGTCAGGTTTGGTTTACTATCAAGGCCCTTACCACGGCGGTCTACTAAACCTTGACTACCTTGCTTTTCAAACTTCTTAACCCAAGAATAGACCTGCTGGTAGGAAACACTATATTTCTCTACAGCTGCCTGGTAATTCTTCTCATGAGCAATGGTAAAATTGACAATCTCAACTCGCTCTTCAAAACTTGTCTTACGTCCCTGCTTCATTCGACTTAATCCTTTACTAGTAGCTTTGATTTCTTTACCACTAGTATACTCTTTTATCCATCGTACGAGAACAGATTTACTAGAAATACCATACTTTTGACAAATAGTATTTAATCCTCTCTGACCAGATAGATAATCTTCAACAGCAGCTTGCTTCAATTCCGACGTGTATTTCTTCCAAGTACGACTTTCCACAAGACCATCTTCACCATCAGATTGGTAACGTCTAATCCATCTTTCTAGAGTCGAGATGGCGACATCAAATCTCCTTGACAACTGACTTAGTGATTGCCCCTTCTCAAGGTGAGACAAGACAGCCTCTAACTTTTCTTCTACACTCTTTGGACTTCTTTTGGACATACGAAAACCCCTCATAGTTTCTAGTGAAATGTTTTTGTTATTTCACTGTCCACTATAAGGGGAGTATATCATAGCAAAATCCTGAGGGCTGGTTTTGATTTAACTTAAATCACTAGAAAGTTAATAAATTTGACCACGAACACTACAAGACTCTCCCGATTATATTAATATTTCAAACGAATCACTGAAAACTAACCCATATTCATTAATCATATATTTAGTATAGCCCATTATCTTATCATTAGATTCGCTATATTATGAAATGTCACATTTAGTATTGAACGAGCAATTTTGTGCGCTGAATAGAAAAAGAACCAACCTGTATTAAGCTGATTCTCTTACACTCTTACCTTTTATTCTGTCTTTGACAGACCTATGATAATCATAGCTGTACTCATAACAAATGCAGATAGCAATCCCATTGTAGTACTATTTATAAAAGGCTTATAAAAAATATAATAGTTGTAAATAGAAAATCCTATTCCAACAGCAGTTACGGCAACAGAAACACTAAGTAAGATTAACAAAAATTTTTTTCTACTCATAATTAACAACCCATTTCTATAACGATTATCGTTTCGATTCATTATACCAACCTTTGAGGTCGAACTATTTTTATTCTGACAAATTTTTTAGTTTATATTTTCAGATAGATGAAGTAGACCAACCAAAATCCCTAATACCATTATCATTGATAATGGGTAGTCCAACTCTTTATGAGTCAATGCTTTACCAATAAAATACATCAAGCCACAACTAAGACCAGAATAGATAAAGGTATCTATTAAGATATTCTTTTTCATGTTATTCCACCTATTACCGGCTATATTTGATAGCCTGTCCTATTGCATATCCCAAAGCAAACGAAGTCGAAACAATTTTAACTCCAGTGTAAATCATCACACCTGTGATAATTAATTCACCATCGTTAATAGACTTAAGCTCCTGTTTTCTCAACTCTTTCATGAGCAGCTCCTTTTTGTTTTTGTTTACAAGCTAAGTATACAATAAGGTGAGGGTTTATTTCAGTCATGTCGCCAAATGTCCTAAAGTGGTAATGAATAACCATTTTTTATCATTCAGAACAAAATATGACATTTGACTATTTGTTTCCCTCAAAAAACGTTAATTCTTGGATAAATTGGTGGTTATAACTATTAGTCGAAAGGGAAACATTTGGATATTTGTTTACAATAGTTTTAACATTTGCTAGTCCGATTCCCCTCCCCACTCCTTTACTAGAGATACCATAGTCATATATTGAACTGATTTCAACACTTTCTTCCTGAATGGAATTTTCAATAACCATAATTTTTCGATCTTCTTTTACAAAATAGGCAAAACCAAGACGACCATCTCTCACTTCTGCTGCAGCTTCTGTAGCATTATCAAGAAGAATAGAGAGCATGGTTATAAAATCAATAAGTTCCATATCTGGTGTATCTATTTGAGATGCAACTTCTACCGAAATAGCAATTCCTTTATTCTGGGCCTCCAACATCTTGGCAGATAGCAGACTTTTCATAGCATCGTTCTGAATATTAGACAATTCTGCAATATCATACTTGCTGTTATAGAATTGTTTATCTGAATCAGCTATAACTGCTTGGTAAACTGATTTTATTTGAGAAATATCCTCTGCCTTAATAGCTTCATTAAGACTTACCAAAATATTAGTATAATCATGCCTAAAACTCCTGATATCTCTATAAAGAGATTCCACGTGCCTGCTATATTGGGACAAATTCGTCAGTTGCCTATCCTTCAAATATTGAATTTCTTCCTCTTTCTTCTCTTTAAGTCGATAATTTAAAAATAGCAAGCTAACCGTAAATAGAACAAAATAGATTAGTAAAATATTAGTACGAATGAAGTACGGATCCCAGTTTAGATGAATGAAATTCCTTTCATTTGCTATTTCTAAAATAATATTCCCTCTAATTAGCAAAAGATAAGTAAGAAATAAAGTATTCATAGCTACAACGACATTTTTCACCATACTATCTTTTGTATCTATCTCAAACTCCTCTGCCTTTACACCTAAGCCCTTAAAAAAATAATGGTAGAAGGGAATCAGCAGTAGAGTGAGTAGAACATTAAAGAAGATACTATTATTAAAAGTAACAATATCAACGTTAAGCAAGAATCTCAAATAGAGACCAATGACACGCATGAACATATCTGAAATAACAGCTGGAAGTAAACCATAAAAAATTTTCTGAGTTTTGTTCCAGTCTGTTTTCAAAAAAGGAATTACTGCTAAAAGAAAGAATGGCTCTAAGAAAATAGAACTTCTAAGTAAAATAAGTCTAACACCCCACAAAATTAAACTAATTTTAACTATAAGTCTTACTCTTAAACCTAAACCACTGATTTGTCGAAAAATAAATAGTCGAATTAAGATATCAATATATAATATAACTTGAATTGAAAGAAAGGTTTGAAGTAGCGTCATAACTTATTCTCCATTATCTCCACTAACTTTTTCTGTTTCAATCGTGAGATGAAGCAGGAATCTCCATTCTCAAAAAAGACAATATGATTAGTGCGATCAATGCGGGTAATGTTATCTGGGTTGACGACACAAGCTCTGTGGGCGTGGTAGAGACGCTTATCAGTTTTTGCTATATCTGAAATCTTTCCATAAAATTCCATCTGCCCAGTCTTGGTTCTTAAAATAATTTTATGAACCGTAGGGGATGTCTCAAAATAGAGAATATCATTAAATGGTACCTGAACATGAGAATGATTCGTCTTATAAACAAATGAGTTGTCCGCAACTGAATAAGGAATATTTTTATAAGCATGTTCTAAAACTTGAGAGACTGCTTCCTGAAATTCAGTTTCTTTCAATCCTTTATCAATAAAATCTAGAGCTGATACATGATAACGATATGTTACTGGCATAAACTCAGAATGAGTTGTTACAAAAACAATAACAGCATTTGGATCCCTCTCTCGAATCTCACGCGCAACCTCTATCCCTTTTTTCTCCTGTCCTTTAATCTCAATATCTAAAAAGAAAAACTGATGGTTCCCTGTTTCTGTGATAGCCTCCAACAACTGATTAGGTTTCCCAAAAACTTCACAATACTTATATTTGACATCTGTTGTATCTATACAATTTTTTATAGCATTTTCCAATCGTGCTTGCTGAAAATGATCATCTTCTAGAATAAAAATATTTAACATTTTAACTCCTAAATTTGTTTCCAAAGTTTCTCTAATTCTTTTTGCTTCAGACGTGAATAAGAGATTGTATCAATTGCCTCATCTAAGAACATAATGGTACGATTCACCTTATCAAGTGCTCGAATCTTTTCAAGGTTAACAATATATTTTCGATGACATCTGTAAAAAATAAAACTTAATTTATCCTCCACATTAGTTAGACTATTATAAATTTCATAAACCCCATTAACTGTCACAACTTTCAAAATATGATTTTTATCTGAAGCCGGTGTGATGTAAAAAATATCCATTAAATCAACTTTAACTTGTACCTTCTGATCATTTACAATAATAGAACGCATAAGCTCCTCCTTAAATAAGCTACCTAAATACACAAGGTCGAATCGAAATAGGGACTATATCATTTTAAAAAAACTTTTTTATAATTCTTCGACCAAATTCACTTTAGATTATCTTATCAAATTTGAAAGAAATAAAGATGCATATATCGTAAACTGTCAATTTTATGTCATGAAATGCTATTTATGGTTACTGATTATAAAAAAACAGCTATTCACGACATTAATAATTAGCCTCGCGTAATAAAATATATAATAGACTTTAGATACCAAATCAAACCGAAAGGAGGTTAATTTGCTTTATATTATCACAAATGACAAATACAAACAAGATGTTCAAAAAACTATCACAAACTACATACAGCAACATTATCCCAAAGTAGATATCAAGATTCAAGAGACGGGACAAATCTATGAATCACAACATCATACTAATCTCTATTTTATCGTAAATAAGCATGGATTAGATATTGCGCAATATATTCGTAATCATGATCAAGGCGGACACATCGTCCTCGTTACAGAAAATATTGACTATACACAACTTTTTCGCTCCCATATCCGTTTCTTAGGTGTCATTGATAGTAATCACGATGTTCAAGCAGAAATAGAAGATTATATTGATTTTGCAATGAACAATCAGATGTTCTAATCAGAGAAATAATACTTAAAAATAGTTAGTCCACAGCTCTGGAAGGGGGCTCAAAGAGAAATAGCAAAGCTAATAGATCTATTATTCTATCACTACCTGAAGCATATAAAAAATCTAGGAGACCCTAGATTTTTTCTTATAATTTCTTACCTAGCATACCTACTAAACTTACCAATAAGAATATTGAAATAAATATCATGGTAATGGTTGCACTTGCTGGTGTTTCCCAATAGTAAGATCCAATAATACCAGCAACCATGCCAATAAATCCTATAAGAATACCAATAAAGATAACTGACTTAAAGTTTTTCCCTAATCGCATAGCAATACTTGCCGGCAAGACCATAATAGTTGATACAAGCAAAGCTCCAGCAGCAGGAATCGTTAAAGCGATAGCAATCCCAGTCACTACATTAAACAGTATTGACATCAAGCGCACAGGCAACCCATCCACCAAGGCAGTATCCTCATCAAATGTCAGAATATACATTGGTCTAATGAATAAAATCGTCAACAATAAAACAATCACTGCAATGACGAACAAGGCAATAACTTGCTCTTGGCTAATTGTGATAATCGACCCAAAGAGGTATTGTTCCAAACTGACACTCCCAGCATTACCAGATTTACTCATAATAATCAGCGAGATTGCCAGACCCAGCGACATAAGAATTGCATTGGAAATTTCCATATAATGCTTATAAACAGTTCTCAAGTACTCTAAGACTACCGCTGCTACTGTTACAACTGCAATCGTTGACCAAGTCGTTGATACTCCTAACATGATACCAAAGGCAACCCCTGCCAAGGATACATGACTAAGAGTGTCGCTCATCAAACTTTGACGTCGTAAAATGAGAAACATCCCCAGAATAGGAGCAAAAATACTAATGGCAACGACCGCCAGAATAGCTCTCTGCATAAAATCATAGGCAAAAATCTCAGTGAACATGATTATCCCCTTTCTGATCATTTTCATGAACATTGAAGCATCTCCAAGGCAAGTCCTGATTTCTCACCAAATGAATATTGCGATCAGCATAATCCTTGACTTCGTCAGGATCATGAGTAATCATAAGAACTGATTTACCATGCTTATGGGCACTATGATGCATGAGTTCGTAAAACGTTTTTGTCGTCCCAGCATCCATACCAGTTGTCGGTTCATCCAATACAAAAATATCTGGATCAGAGGCGAACATACGAGCAATAACAGCTCGTTGCTTTTGTCCCCCGGACAAACTTCCAATGCGCTTATGACGATTTTCCCACATTCCAACAGCTTCTAAACTTACTTTAATATGCTCTTCATCATGCTTATCCAAACGACGAAACCAGCCATTACGAGGATAGCGACCAGACTTAACAAACTCATAGACTGTCGAAGGGAAGCCAGCATTAAAACTAGCAATCTGTTGAGGTAAATATGCCAAGCGAAGCTTTTTCCCATCCTTATTTGTTTTTGACATGGTTACTTTTCCAACCTTAGGTGTTAAAATGCCCAGAGTAGCCTTAATCAAAGTAGATTTAGCTGCTCCATTTTCACCAGTCAGAGTTACAAACTCACCACTGTCCACATAATAGTTGATCCCCTCTAAAACAGGCTCACTATCGTATTGGAATGTCAAATCTTCAACTGTTATATACCTCATATTTCTCCTTCCAGTTTCTTTGAGAATGAATCTAGGAAGCGCTCAATTACCTCTTGATCCGCATCTGAAAACTCATCAATTAAACTACGATAAACACTTAATGTCTTTGTATGGTGATGACTATGTTCAGAAGCTATTGGCTTGGCAGACTCTGTTAATTCAAAATAAGTGACACGTGCATCCACTGTATCTTTTTTCGCTGCCAAAAGATCCCGAGCCAACAAGCTTTTGATAGCTTTTGTAATGGCTGCCTGACTTACATTTAACTTTTTAGCTAAATCCGAATTCGTTAATCGTTCTTGTGACAAAAGCATAAGAATATGCTCCTGAGTATTAGTCAGTTTAACACCACTTTCACAGACACCAAACAATAGCTCATGCTGATTTTCAGCCTTAAGCAAAATCTTATTGACTAAAGTATCAATACTATTTTCTAATTCTTTCATCAAATCGCCTCTTTTCTTAACCAGTTAATTATATCAAAAAAGAAAAAAAGAAGCAAACTAGAGCTACTTTCCGGGAAACTAGTAAATAATACTAGAAAATTAAACAAAAAAGCTGACTACTTAAAAGTAAAAGTAACCAGCAACCACTTAATTCCATATCATTTTTGATAAACTCAACATAATTCAGTAAATCCTATATTATCATTATAGTATTCTAACTTTATAAACTTCTTTGCAGAAGCCACGCATTCCATTAACAATACGATCAGCTTTTTTTTCAGTCTGACAAAGAGCAAAAACAGTTGGACCACTTCCTGTCATCAAGGCAACATCTGCACCACACTTCATCATCTTATCTTTAATCTTTTGGATAAAAGGTTTACGAGATATGGTGACATCTTCAAGCGAATTTCCCATATGACTGATCATAGCCTGGTAATCTTGACTGAGAATCGCTTCCTTAAGAGCTGGAATATTAACCCGAGAAATCGTACTACAATCAATCTCAGGAAAGACCGTTCGAGTCGAAACCCCAAATTCAGGCTTAACAAGTACAACCCATGATGATATCCGGCTGTCTAAACATTCAACAACCTCACCCTTACCAGAAATAAGCGAACAACCCGCCTCAATACAATAAGGAACATCGCTACCAATCTCAAAACCAATTGAAACCATCTCACTCTTAGATAAATTCAAGTCCCACAATTGATTCAAAGCACGAATAGTCGCAGCCGCATCTGTTGAACCACCACCTAATCCAGCACAAATCGGTATAGATTTTTCCAAAACAATCTTAACACCCTTAGAAATACCGTATCGCTCCCTAATCATAGCAGCAGCCTTAAAAACATCATTTCTACCATTTAAAGGCATCTTATGATTATTGGATTCAATAACAATCTCATTAGAATCTATCTCAGTTACAGTGACATAGTCGCTAAGATCTACACTAACCATTATCATTGATAATTCATGATAACCATCTTCACGCTTACCAACAATATCTAAACCCAAATTAATCTTAGCAGGAGCTTTCTCAATAATACTAGACATCAATCTTCCTTTATAAAATAATATTAATATTATACAAAAAACAAAGGCAGAACTCAAAACATATCTTTATAAGATTAGTAAATCCATCTGAAATAATTAAAAAAATAACAAAAAAACGTTGATAACTCAACGCTTTCTAACTTTATGCCATACCGGCGGCCGGTAATAACTGGCTACCCTTTGAATTAATTTATTAGTTTTAAAGCATTTGAACAACTTTAAATTCGTATGAAACTTTATTTTTCTAATATTTTTGGGAGATATTTTGGGAAACTAAAATCTTTTTCCAATCCCATTTGAACAAATAACACAGAGGTGTGAAGCTTTACAATCTTTCTTAAAACCTGGTTTTGGGTGACAAAAATCAAATATCTGTAATAACATATTAAATCAACCTTTCAAAATTCGTTTTCATTGAATATAGGCACTTATTACCTAATCTGACAAACAATGGATTACCATTAGATTACCAAAATTCCGTTTTCGGAGCTTATGTAGTTGAGGAAATTACCCATTTAAAATTTCTTAGTTTTTACTTCATTTCTAACTTATAGTATTTACTACAATCCCTTGTACTAGTACCATACCAAGTTAAAATTGTTCTATCACGCAATCCTTTTAGTAATTAAAACTGTTTTTTATAGATTATGAAATGTTATTGTCATCTTAGTACCTTTTCCTAAACTACTTTGAACTTGAATAGAGGCATTATGAAGCGACAAGCCGTGTTTGACGATAGAGAGTCCCAGACCAGTTCCACCAACTTTTTTTGAACGACTTTTATCCACACGGTAAAAGCGTTCAAAGATACGGTCTTGATCTTCTTTAGCAATGCCGATTCCCGTATCTTCGATTTCCAAGAGAATAGTCTTGTTAGTTTGTGGCTTAACTTTGATAGAGGCATCGCCATTTTCACGATTGTACTTAATTGCATTGTCGCAGAGGTTATAAATAACAGAGTAGAGCAGCACAGGATTTCCCTTTAGTTTGCTGGTCTCTCCTGACAGATGCAGGTGGACTCTCTTCTCTTGAGCTGTTGGTAAAAGGGTATCTTGAACATTCTTAGCAATTTGGTAAAGGTCAACCTCTTCCATGGTTAGCTGATAAGCTTCATCTAGTTGAGAAAGATTGATGATATCCTCCACCAAACTCATGAGTCGTTGTGATTCCTTGTAAATCTTTGTAGAGAAGGCTTGCGCATCAGCTTTTGAAACGAGATTATTAGCAAGAACTTCTGCGTAACCCGAAATCAAATGCAAGGGCGTTTTTAGCTCATGAGATACATTAGCTGTAAATTCTCGTCTCATTTGCTCAGCTTGGAGTTGCTCACTGACATCAAACAAGAGGAGAACAAGACCAGTCACTTTACCATCAGCTAAAATTGGACGAATAAGAGCTCGGTAGGTGCTAGTATCAAAGATAACAAGCCCCTCGCATTTTTGACCTTTGAGTCCTCGGTCAACAAGTTCAACTAAAGGGAGATTGCGGGTAATTTCTAAAATATCCTGCCCCTTACTAAACTCGTCTGCCTCCAGTAAGCTTAAGGCTGCGCCATTGATACTTAAAATCCTGCGCTGATCATCTAGTAAAATCATTCCTTCTTTAATCTTGGAGATGATGGTATCAAATTCCTTCTGATGTCTAGCCAGCAGAGTTTTTTTATGAAGAATTTCCCTTTGGTGACGGTCAAGACGTCGTAACAAGGGCGACAGTTCCTCATAGGCATCATTAGCCAAGGGCTGATCTAGGTTTAGACGGTTGAGCGGTTGGACAATTCTATTGGCCGTATAGCGGGCGATAAGTATTGACAGGATAAGCGCCAGCAAAACAATCAAGAAAATAGGCTGAATCATCCTCAGTAAAAGAAGTAAGACACTGTGCTGAGTGACAGATAAACGGACAATGGTGCCATTATCCAGACGCTGAGCCACATAAAAAGAGCGCTGCGTTAAGGTGGAAGAATAACGAGAGCTTTCACCGTAGCCTTCAGTCAAGGCTTCCTTGATTTCTTCTCTCTTGAGATGATTTTCCATTTTAGCAGAATCTGACTTGCTATCATAGAGAACGTTTCCTAGATTATCCACCCAAGTAATGCGAACGTTAGAAATCTTCAAACCTTGAAAATAATCTTTTCCTTCCGCTGAAATCCCTTGAGCTACTAATGAGCTTGCTGTGTGAAGCTGATCAAATTGAATCTGAGTAAAATAGCGGTAGAGTACCCCCATGATAAGAATGAGAGAGGCCAGTAGGACGCCGATAGCGGCAGACAAAATGGATTTAAAGATTCTTTTGGTCATAAGCTTCCTCCATGCGGTAGCCGACACCACGAACAGTTTGAATGTAGGATCCGCAAGTTCCTAGCTTTGTCCGTAAGGTGCCGATATGAACATCAACCGTCCGTGTTTCAAGCAAGACATCATCTCCCCAAACCATATCTAGCAACTCCTGACGCGTAAATACACGACTAGGATTACGCATAAGGAGAAACAAGAGGTCAAATTCTTTCCGCGTCAAGTCAATTCGCTGACCTTCAACTGTTACAATATGGTTTCTACTATTTAGGGTCAGCTGACCCAGACGAAGTGCGACCTCTTGGGACTGGCTGGCTTGTGTGCGACGAAGAACAGCCTTGATGCGCGAAATCATCTCCATCATTCCAAAAGGCTTGACTAAATAGTCATCAGCCCCCAAATCAAGACCATTAACCTTATCAAATTCTGTTCCCTTAGCTGTTGTCATGATGACAGGAATTTCTTTCATTGCACTAAATGACCGCAGTCGTTTTAAAATACTAAGCCCATCTTCCTCTGGCAACATAATATCCAACAGAATCAGTTCAGGTAGCGGAGCCTCACTCAGCATTTCCCAAAACGGTTTGCTGGAAGAAAATCCCTGTACCTCAAAGCCAGCTATTCGCAAAGTGTAAAGCACCAGTTCTCGAATATCGTCATCATCTTCAACGCAATAAATCATGTCACATCTCCATCTAACTGCCCTGTAATTGAAAAAATCACCCATTTAGCAATATTAACTGTGTGGTCACCAATTCTTTCGATATATTTGGCGACCATAAGAACATCAATAGCCTGCTCACCGTCAACATCTTCTCCCGAAAAGTAGGCTATTAACCTCTTCTTCATTGTATCAAATTCTTGGTCAACTTTATCATCTTTTTTAATGACTTGATTGGCTAAAGTAACATCTTCTTGAACAAAGGCATCTATGCCAGTTGTTACCATGCCTAAAACATGGTCAACCATTACATGAAGTCCAGCCAACTCCTTTTCTGATTGGATGCGACCTGCACCGACAATTTCAGCCACTTCGGCTGCCTGCGCACCGATCCGCTTTAGGTCGTAGACCATTTTTAAGGCAGCAGAAATATGACGAAGGTCTGAAGCAACTGGTTGCTGGAGTAAGAGTAACTTTAAGCACTGTGCTTCAATATCACGCTCTAATTGTTCAATTTTTTGGTAAATGCTAAGTGCATTTTCAGCACTGCTACTATCACCACTCAGGAGTTCAATGGATTTTGAAATAATATCCTCACAGAGAGCACCCATAAGAATCATGTCGTTATTAAGCCTATGAAGCTGATTTTCAAATCTGCTGCGAATCATCCGAATCTCCCCGTAATATAATTTTCTGTTCTTTCATCTTGAGGCAGAGAGAACAATTGACTAGTCTTATTGTATTCAACTACCTCTCCTAGGAGGAAGAAGGCTGTCTTATCTGAAATGCGAACAGCCTGCTGCATGTTATGAGTCACTATAACAATGGTATATTTTTTCTTAAGCTCAATGACCAGTTCTTCAATTTTGGCTGTTGAAATAGGATCTAAAGCCGATGTTGGCTCATCCATCAGGAGAATATCTGGCTCTACGGCTAAGGCACGAGCGATGCAAAGACGTTGTTGCTGACCACCCGACATACCCAAAGCCGACTTGTTCAGTCTATCCTTGACTTCATCCCAAATAGCAGCCTGTCGAAGGGACTTCTCCACAACCTCATCTAGCTGAGTTTTATTGTGAATGCCATGAGTGCGCGGTCCAAAGGCAATATTATCATAAATACTCATTGGAAAAGGATTGGGCTTTTGGAAAACCATCCCCACCTTTTTACGGAGCACATTGATATCAATGTCGCGATAGAGGTCTTCACCATCTAATAGAACCTGACCCGTAATCCGACAATTTTTGACCAAGTCATTCATGCGGTTGAGACTTTTTAAGAGGGTTGATTTCCCACAACCCGACGGTCCAATGAAGGCGGTAATTTCATTAGCCTCAATCTCTAAATTAATATTTTTCAAGGCTTGAAAATCATTGTAATATAAATCCAAATGGTTAATGACTAATTTACTCATCAGCTGTCCTACTTCCTAAGCGTTTTGCAATTAAACCTGAAATAAAATTCACAACAAGAACCAATAGCAACAGAATCACGGCTGTTGCGTATGTCTGGTTGACATAAAGGCCTTCGCCTGAAATAGTGTACATGTGTACAGCCAAGGTACGTGTGGAACTAAAAATGCTCTTAGCTACTTCTGCCACTGTCCCCGCTGTAAAAATCAAGGCTGCGGATTCTCCGATAATGCGCCCAATAGCCAGAACGACCCCTGCAAAAATACCTGACATGGCACTTGGTAGAACAATTTTAAAAATGGTTCTAAGTTTTCCTGCCCCTAGGGCAAAAGCTCCCTCACGATATAAATCAGGAACCGATAGCAAAGCCTCTTCAGTTGTCTGAATAATCACTGGTAAAATCATAATAGCCAGTGTGATGGCACCAGATATGAGGGACAAGCCCAAATGCAGGTATTTAACCAAAAAGAGAGAGCCAAATAAACCGTAAATGATAGAGGGAATACCAGACAGGGTCTGAGCAGCTATACGGATTAACTTGACCATAGGATTGTCACGACGCGCATACTCCGTTAGGTAAATGGAACCTCCAATACCAACCGGTACTGCAATCAATAAGGTCAATACAATCATGTAAATCGTGTTGATAAGAGCTGGCATGAGTGAAACATTCTCACTATCATAAGTCCAAGCAAAGAGGTTAATCTGGATATGAGGAAGCCCCATGATTAAGATATAAGCAACAATAAAAATAATCGCCAAGAAGCTCAGAAGAGCCATGAGATAAACCAAACAAAATAATAACAAAGAAAGCTTATCTTTTTTTCGTGACAGAAGACGCTCCTTCCAGTTTCTTTGATTGATATTTTCCATACTAGTCCTCTTTATTGATTACTGAAAAGCTGATATTGATGATTAAGATAAAGACAAAGAGCACTACGCCTGTTGCAATAAGAGCTCTGCGGTGTAAACCACTGGAATAGCCCATCTCCATGACAATATTGGTGGTCAGCGTACGAACCCCAGATGTCAAATTTTGCGGTAGCACAGCTTGATTCCCCGCAACCATGATAACAGCCATCGTCTCCCCAATCGCTCTGCCAACACCTAGAATGATGGCAGACAGAATTCCCCGCTTGGCAGCTGGAACTACTGCTTTAAAAACACTACGTTCATGGGAAGCACCCAAGGCTAAACCACCCTCATAATACGATGGGGGAACTGCACGAAGCGATGCCTCTGATACACTGATGATGGTTGGTAAAATCATAATACCTAGCAAAATAGAGGCCGCCAAGACTCCCATCCCAAAACCGCCAACTTGCTGACGAATTAAAGGGACGATCACTACTAAGCCAAAGAAACCGTAAACGACTGAAGGAATTCCAGCCATGAGATTGATTGTTGCTTTTAAGGGCTTGTATAGTTTATCGGGACAAAAATAGGCCATAAAAATCGCTGTCAGAACCCCAATAGGAACTCCCAGCAGTAAGGATCCTACCGTCACATACAAGGAACCCACAATCATCGGTAAAATACCGTAAAGATGATTAGCTGGTCGCCATACAGTACCCGAAATAAATGACCAAAATCCGATTTCCTTGATAGCAGGTAAACCACTAACAAATAAAAATAAGCAAATGAGTAAAACCGAAATAACGGTCAGACAGGCAGTAAATAAAAACACTCCTTGCACAATCTTTTCCTTGAAATGATTCATAAGAACCTCTTAATCTGAAAGGCCGTCCCAAGTTGTCGTGTCTCCTACATAGATACTCTCAACCTGCTTAGAACTTAGGTTATCAATGCTATTATCTTTATTGACAATCACGGCGATACCATCCATGGCAATTGCCGTAGAAGAAACACCTTTTTTACTTTCGTCACTTGTTAGATCACGTGAAGCCATTCCCAAATCTGATGTTCCATCTATGGCATCTGTGATGCCTGTGGTAGAGTCGCTGGTCTGAACTTCGACTGTTACAGAGGCATTGACCTTCTCATAAGCTTCCTTCAACTTTTCCATGACAGGTGATACCGAACTTGAACCTGAAACCACGACTTTTCCTGAATTAACAACAGGGCTGTAAGTCTTGTTTGTATCAACTGGAATATAACCATTATCTTCAACGATAGCTTGACCGTCGTTGCTCATGATAAAATTCATAAAATCTTGTGACACCTGGCTAAGATTATCCTTAGTCACAATGTTAAAGGGACGAGAAATTTTATAAGATCCATTTTTGACATTCTCAACAGTCGCTTTTTCCCCATCAATCGTAACAGCCTTAACACTTTTGTCCAGAGAACCTAGAGAAGCATAACCAATCGCTGCCTTATCCCCAGCAACGGTTGTCATCATAACTGAAGTTGAATTGGTAACAACGGCATTTGATGTCGTCCTGTCAACATCATCCTTTTCAACACCAAAGAGTTCGATAAAGGCGCCCCGTGTACCTGACCCATCTTCACGCGTCACAACATCAATAGTGGAAGTGGAAGAAGATTTCGTCCCGCCACAAGCCACTAATAAACTAGTACTCGTCAAACCTACTAAAGCTAGTAAAGATAATTTTTTCAAAAATACCATTTCCTTCTCCTTATCAAACAGTGTTTTTACAAGGCCATTTAAAGACATGAGCCTTTGTAAAACTATCATTAATTTTTACACTTTCATTATAACTACTCTTCATCAAATCTATTCCCATGCTTTTGTAAAGTTTATGTAAAATCAGTCTGAACTTAATATAAATAAATCAGACCTTACGACAAAGTACCAACATTGTTAACGAGAACTTAAAAATAGCTGCAATCCATCAGGTAATTCCTCAAAAAATGTTAACCTATAATGAAGGTTAGATAGACTTTTTCGTAGTTTTCACAAATTATCTGAGATCCAAAGAAAATACCAATACTCATGAGTCTTTAATTCAGATGAGTGCAAACTTCACATCATAAGAATGACAGAAATCAGCACACAATACAATTCAAATCGTATAACAGCTGTGGATTGACCATCATAATTAAGTTTTTCGAGCTTTATTTTACAAAGTTTCCCATTTTAAAAATCGGTCAAAAAAAAAACAATAAATCACCTGATAGGTTTGCAAATATTGAATTTAATCGTATTGAAATAAAAAGTTAGTTTAGCAATTAATAAGATTTTTAAGACAGGGGTTTGGGGATTCTCCCCAAAATAAAACATACCATCAGTCAAAAAGCATCAATCTGACCTTTACTGATTTTTGTTTTTTGCGATAGTGTGTATACACTATCTGAGCTCGCAAAGACCTAAAATTATGTTTTTGTATCAATTCTAAATTCCCCGTGCCAGACACGGTGGCTGACATTGTCAGACAATCATTTTTTAGAAGGACATAAGAAAACCGCAGATAAATTCCTGCTGTTTCATTTACTTATTTAATGTTTAGTAGACTTCTTTTTCAGGTTAACTGAGAGTCCCTTTCCCAATTCATCCAATAATTGAGTTATCAACTGACCAAGTTCTATAAAATTCTGTTGTGAAATATTTCCAACCTGAGTTGACAACTTGGCAATCCTATTAATTGATCTGCCAATCTGAATGAATCGCTCTGTCAGTTGCTCATACTCTGGAAAATTAATCGTCCATGATTCAATCTCTTGGTTAAATAATTTCTTTCTGGCAAAAGCGGAAAAGTTTGACTCTTTTTCATTAGCCATTAATGCTAACAATCTTTTATTCTCATCCTCAGTCAAAAAGACTTGCTTCACGATATTTTTAATTCTATTTTTCATTCATCCACTTTTGATAGTAACCTCGCCTTTTTCGTTTTATGGTATTTATGGAACGATTTTTCATATTTTTCAATCATTTGAACACTGTAAGTCATAGCTCGTAATGCTTGAAGATCCTGAGATTGCTCTGCTATCCTTGCTAACTGATTGATATTATTTTTAATTCGCCTCAAAGAAAATATCAAGTCTTCAAATGAAGTTTCATCAAATACCACAACAATAGGGAATTTCTTAAATAACATTTTCCTAGCATAGTTAGAAAAATTCCTTAAACTTGTATAACTGATAAGCTAGTTTAGCGTTTGATTCTGCGATTTTGTGATATAGAATTTTTTCAGAACTGTTCGATAACGCTCAACCACGATAAATTCTCCTTGTGTATTTTTCTGCCTGAGACACATCGTATTCCCTCAAATATTCTACAAGTTCCTGATAATCTTGCAACAGCCCTTCTTCTAAATTTGGGAAGTCATTTTCTCTACTCTGGATAATAATTTCTAATTGATTGACAATTTCTCTAATTGAGAAACTATAATCCAGGGTTTCTTCCTCATACTCTGCTTTTAACCCTTGATACCGTTGTAACTCTTCTTCTGATTTAAAACCAGCGACTAGCATATTCTCCAATTGATAATAAATTGTCATTCTACTCTCCTTATCTCTTTTGGTAAAACTTTCTAGCATTTTCATGAGCAATTACCTTAGCTTCCAATAATCGCTCATCTTTTAGGCGCTCCATAGAGCTCATTAAATAGGCTAATGGTGACTCTACATCATTAGGAATACAATCTATCATTCCCAAGACTTCATCAGAAGTCATATAGCCTTCGCTTAAAAACTGTCAGTGAGAACTATTGGACAGTTAACGAGTTGCATCATTTTTTGACAATCATTTTAGAAAATGAACCTTATAAACATTATGCACTATTTCGATTACTAGCATACAGCGGGTTACGAAAAGGAGAGCTCTACGCCCTTAAATGGGAAGATTTTGATTATGAGAATCAACTATTAACAGTTAGCAAAAGTTTAGGAAGAATAGATGGCCATGCCATTGAAAAAGGAACTAAAAATACATTCTCTGTGCGCTCTATCTATCTTGATGATGAAACCTGTACTATCCTCAACAAATGGAAACAGGAAACTAGCAGAGAAAAGTGGCAATTATCAGTACAGCCTCTTTCTCTCGACAAAGAATTTATGTTTACATACTGCAACCGAGATGGTGAGATAGAACCCTTACACGCTGACTATATCAACAATATTCTAAAACGTATTATACGTAAGCATAATCCTAAAAAGATTAGCCCACATGGGTTTCGACACACTCACGCAACCTTGATGATTGAAATGGGAATTGACCCAGTCAATACTGCTAAACGCTTAGGCCATGCAAGCAGCCAGATGACTTTAGACACTTATAGCCATGCTACAAAAGCTGGTGAAAAACAGTCAATTACAAAATTTGCAGAGTATCTTAATAAGGCTAAATAAACTAGATTTATTGCTCAGCTTCATATTGACCAAAAACCAAGTCTCGAAAGATTACCAAAAGGATTACCAAAGCACTTTTTTCATCAAAAAAGCACCTTGCGAAAACTTCGCAAAGTGCTCTGAAACGTTGATATAACTGAATATTAACGTTTTGAGAATTGTGATGCCTTGCGGGCTTTTTTGAGACCTGGTTTCACCTTTTCTATTTTGAGTTAGCGTAAATAACCTATATTTCTGGCTGCTTTTGTTATTAAGTTTTATCAATCATTCAACTAATTTCAAACCATTTCACTTGAATAAGGTGAACTTTTTATGCCTATAACATTAATTAAGGTGAAAATAATTTTGAAGCATTTGAACAACTTTAGATTCGTATGAAACTTCATTTTTGAGAGATATTTTATGAAATAAAATCTTTGGATATATTTCAAGAAATAGTAGATTTTTATTGGTATCAGTCGGACTTTAAAAAATATCATTGAGAGAAATAAACCATCCCCCTATATAGAATTAGAAATTGTAGTCCGGTTTGAACGGCCAATTTGTTATATGTGACTCTTACATCCATTTACACAAACAATATGTCAATATTTATTTTTTAACTGTTTCTCCAACCTGCACATCTTTACTATAAAACACCAAGCGTTCGATTTCTTCAAAGCCATTTTTTTGGTAAAAAGCTTCCGCTGGCATTCCTCTATCGGTCAGAAGAGACAGATAAGCAACCTTATCGTCCAGTTCCTTACTCAAATGATCTAGCAGAGTAGAACCAATCTCTTGCCCGTGATAGGCAGGCTTGACACCCATTTCATGGATAAAAAATTCATCACCTGACCACCAAGATCGCTTGACTCCGTAGATAAAACCAATGATGTCATCTCCATCCATCGCCAGATAGCCTTGGAAATTGGGTGTCTGAAAAAACTCAGTTATATAGGTCAAAGCTCTTTCAAAGGTCCACTGGTCATTCCAGGGTTCGTCATTGAAAATCTCCACAAAGACCTGGGCGCAGGCTCGTATGTCTTTTTCAGTTAGTTCATTAATAGTCATATTATCTCTCATTTTACAAAATCAACCTTTTTATTTTACCATTTTTGAGGTGAAAAATCAGATTAGAACCACAAAAAAACGAACTACAAAGAGCTCGTTTTAGGGGAGATTAAAAATTAAACACATCATTCAAGTTTTCAGCCAAGGTTGGGTGGGTGAAGACTTGGTTTTTGATGTAGGTATATGGGATTTTGTTATCCATTGCCATTTTAATGAGGTTGATGATTTCGTGGCTGCCTGCGCCAAAGAGGGTTGCACCAAGAATTTCAGCAGTTTCAGTGTTTACTACAACTTTGAAAATTCCACGGAGGTCATTGTTGACGTGGGCGCGTGGCATATTGGCTACTGGGAGCTCATTTGCCTTATATGGCAATCCAGCCTCCTGCGCAGCTTTTTCCGTCAAACCGACCTGTGACAAAGGTGGCTCAATAAAGAGTGAATTTGGTACATTCTTGCGGCTTTGAAGATTGTAAGTGCCATTACCTGTCAACTTGCCAAAGACGATACGGAAGTCATCGAGGGAGGTGTAGGTAAATTGAAGTCCACCGTTGACATCGCCGACAGCGTAAACACCAGGAACAGCTGTTTCACAGAAGTCATCCACTTGAACAGCCCCACGCTCTGTAACCAAGATGTCGGTATTTTCAAGACCGAGACCTTCCGTCGCTGGTTTGCGCCCCATAGCATACATGAGCGCATCAAAGACGTACTCAGTGCCACTTTCGGTCACGACTACTTCCTTGCCACGGTTAGCGACTGACTCTACTTCACTTCCAAGAACAAAGCTGACGCCATCTTCTTCCAAGTACTGCTGAGCCAGTTTAGCCGCAACTTCTTCGTATCGTCCAAGAAGAGCTGGCGCAGTTTCGAAAACAGTTACCTGGCTACCGAGACGAGCATAGAGTGAGGCAAATTCAAGTCCGATATTACCCCCACCGATGATACCTAGGCGTGCTGGTTTTTCAGGCAAGTTTTGAATGCCAGTTGAGTCAACAACGTTTTTAGATTCCAAGAGACCTGGAATTGGAAAGACATTTGACACCGCACCAGTGTTGATGACGATAGTTTCTGCTGTCAGCTGCTCCGTTTCCTCACCAGCAGACACTTCGATAACCTTGTTTGAAACAAACTTAGCATGAGCATTAATCAAATCAGCTCCGCTATTTTCCAAAACCATCTGGTTCTTATTACGAAGACGGGTTGTGACCGTATCTTTGAGTTCCATGGCTTGATCGAAAGTCAAATTGTTTTCAGCTGCATGGATAAGGGTCTTGGTTGGAATACATCCGATGTTGATACAAGTCCCGCCGTAGTTGGCCGCATTTTGCTCAACCAAGGCTACTTTTTTACCCAAGGCAGCCATTTTACCAGCAAGGGTCTTCCCTGCCTTACCAAAACCAACGACAATAACATCATATTGTTTCATAGATAAAAATACAAAGAGCGTAAAGCTGTTTTGGGCCAGGAACCATGTCAAGTTATCCTGTTTAGCTACTTCTCACAAGAATTGATAAACTACCCAAACACAAAGCCTCTCTCGCTCTTTCCTTTCTGTATATAATCTTCTGAGTTGGCTACTTCTTAAAAACCAATTCAATTACCTAAATTCTACCAAAGTTTTAAAATAATGTCTTAGATCTGCTACAGCATATTTATTATCACTCAATATAATAATTAGAATTTTCCTTATGAAAACACATCGTTTACAATCTCAAAAAACAACGTTCCTTACGTCTCATGTCCAAACCCTTCTCTTTTTCCGATATTGGAAAAAAGCTGATAAGGAAATCCAGCAAGCAGCACATCGTGTTTTGGTATGTCCTCTACATTAATTTTGGTAATGCCTCCGAATGGTACTTCGCCATAATTAGCTTTATAAGTCTTTGCAGAAAATTTATCCCATTCTGAAGAAAATGCACATCTGGTATTCATATCTTCAAAGCCTTGACGAATATCGGCAACACCGGCAAACAAATCTATAAGGGAACCTCTAAAAACATCAATAGATCATCAAATTTGTCTTGAATCTACTGTTTACTTCTTGCAATTTATTATTTGTGAGTCTTACTCAAGGCTATTTCCCAATTTTTGGGCGCACTAAGCCCATGATTTCAACCCTAGTCGTTTGATCTGTTCAAATCGAAAGATATTATAGAGGAGGTTGGTTAAGGTCACATTTGTCTTTGCCCTAGCCATTCCAATCCCTCTAAAGGTACTTCCCTTCATACTATTTTCAATAAATCCGAAAACATGCTCAACTCGACAACGCACTTTGACAATTATTTTGGAAAATGAACCCTATAAACATTATGCGCTATTCCGATTATTAGCTTATAGCTGATTACGCAAGGGAGAACTATATGCTCTCAAGTGGGAAGATTTTGATTCTGAGAATCAACTATTAACAGTTAGCAAAAGTTTAGGAAGAATAGATGATCATGCCATTGAAAAAGGAACAAAAAATACTTTCTCAGTCCGCTCTATCTATCTTGATGACGAAACTTGTTCTATCCTCAACAAATGGAAACAAGAAACTAGCAAAGAAAAAGGGCAATTATCAGTACAACCTCTTTCTCTCAACAAAGAATTTATGTTTACATACTGCAACCGAGATGGTAAGATAGAACCCTTACATGCTGACTATATCAACAATATTCTAAAACGTATTATACGAAATCATCATCTCAAAAAGATTAGCCCACATGGTTTTAGACACACTCACGCAACCTTGATGATTGAAATGGGAATTGACCCTGTAAATACCGCTAAACGTATAGGTCATGCTACCAGCCAGATGACTTTAGATACTTATAGTCATGCTACAAAATCAGGAGAAAAACAATCTATTAAAAAGTTCGCGGATTACCTCAATAAAGCTAAATAGTCATTCTAGCTTAACCACTCTCAAAACTAGGCCTCAACAGATTACCAAAAGGATTACCAAGGCGCTTTTTTCAACAAAAAAGCACCTTGCGAAATCTTCGCAAAGTGCTCTGAAACGTTGATATAACTGGATATTAACGTTTTGAGAATTGTGATGCCTTGCGGGCTTTTTTGAGACCTGGTTTGTCAGGGTTGAATTTCATAATCTTGAAAAAAGCTTTAATCACAACTCGTAAACGTTTTTACTGTTCAAAAAAATTGAATAAATTTCATCTAATTTGAAATAACTCAGTTAACTTCTTTCCTATTTTCTTGACATAATTTAATTCATTTTTCTTTATATTCATTATAGCATATATACCACTAAATCCTGTAATGCTTTTGACATCATTACTAACATTGTTTACAATAAAACTAAATATACTTTAAGGAGAACTACCATGACAAATTTTGAAGAACTTTATGATAACTTGGAAGACTTTATTTCTAATCTTGAAATTCTCTTAACCAAGAATATATTTCACGGTGAATTTCAGCAAACTGTCAAAAACTTCGGAACAGAACTATTCAATCTTTGCAAGCAAAAGCAATTTAATATTGAATCTGCTGACATTCTAACTTTACCCTCATTTGTTGAACTATTTAATCATACCCCAAAACAGTCGAAAGGTTATCTTACTGCAAATATTGAAAGCTTCTTTTCGGATATAATCGAACCTACCAAAAATGAAATCGAATTAAAAAAAGATTGAATTCATAACTTTCATTTAAGCCTAGTTTGGCTAGCTCATCATCTTTAACGTCTCTCTTTTAAAAAACCTCCTAAAACGTATGACGTTGTATGAGAGTACCATATCTACCATCATAAAGTAATCTATCGTTTACAATATTTTCTGTAAATCTCATTGCCTCAAAGTTCTATCATACTTATCTTGCATTCTTTATTCCTAGTCTGATAACAAATTAATCACTTCTGAACTACCAAACAATTGATTTCGTTGCTTGTTTTTCACACGCCAGGCGTTCCCATGATTTTTCCCAGAATATTTCCCTTCTTTAGTAGTATATCCTCGCCAATCATATGTTACGACACCCGATTTTATCAGGGAGATAAACGTCATAAATTGAGGTGAACGAGTGAGCTCTGCTTCTACATATTTAAATTCACCAATATTACCACTCATTCTTCTTTCCGCCTTCACCCATAATGTTGCTGGATGTTTCAGGTGTAGTTCATTTTCTAAATCATCAAAATTCCAATAACCAGCTTTATGACTACTACCGTTTTCTGCCTTTCTGATTTCAACGGTACGGTCATTTTCATTTACCTCTAGATAAAAACCTTGATTATTTTGAGGAGCATTTTCAGAACCAATCGTAATATAGAGGCTACTCATACCTGGATGCTTATCTGATTCATACCCATAATATCTTGCAAATCCTGAAACCCTACTACGGTCATTGGGTTCAAACTCCTCTACGGGTGTCCCATCAAATTGGGGTCTCAATGTAAATAGTGTATCGAGCGTTTTTGACGTTTTAGATTTTAACTCTATAACGCCTTCAAAATCAGCATCCTGTCGATTATTTGTTTCAATTCCTAGCAAAGACTCTAGTGTATCGCCAGCATCTTTCGGTGCAATCTTCCCAGCTCCTTTAGAATTTGGGTGAAAGCCTTGTGAGGCAATTTCTTTAATACTAGGAAGCAATCTTGTTAGAGATTCCTTTATTTTGTCTACACCAAAGACTGATGATAATTGAATATCTTCAATCATTTCAGTTGAAAGATTGATGGTAATAACTTTATCTTTATCAGGATTAACAGTAATATAAATTAATTGACCAGGTTCTACTTGGTCTTTAAATTTTTTCCCATAAATCCAAAATCTTTCATCACCTCTTGTCTTTGCTCTATAGCATGACATTTTTGTTTCAAAATCAGCATTTTTTCCAACCACCTTTGCTTGAAGTATTTTTTTCTCACCTTTTTCAAGTTTTGAAAAATCTAACAAGCCATATTTTTTTAGAATATCTTGAACAAAAACATTTGCATCAATAATTCTTTTACCGATCATTGTGTCTGTTAGCCTTATAATTGTATAGTCTTTACTATTATATTCATGAATCTTTTCAATATAAGAAAGTTCATCTTCATATGGCTCAAATAACATCTACTTTACCTCTTCAAAAAGTTTTTCTATCGGCACCTCTATTGAATTTGCTATTTTCAATAGTGTACGTACCTGTGGATCTTTTGTTTTTCCATTTAATAGGTCACTAATCGTAGACTGACTAAGACCCGATTCTGTTCTAATAAAATAACGATATCTATCATTGAGTTTATTTTTTACATTGATAACAAAGCACTCTAGGTATCTTTCTGCTGTATAGTCCGTATCAAAGCTACCATAATCAACCTGACCACGTTTAAATAGTTTTTTAAAATCTACATTCAAAGCTTTAGCCATGCTTACTGTAATTGCCAATCTGGTTTCAAAATTAGTATTCCTTGAAAGCAATTTGGCAATAGACTTTCTTGAGTACCCTGATATTTTGCTTAATTCAGAGATACTTAGGTCTCGTTTGGTTCTGATTTTATCTAAGTTGTTAAAAATAATCTCCATAACTACTCCTGTAGGTTATATTTAATGATATTTTACTGTAATACCACGCTTTATAATTCGGTAAAGGTATCTTTTTATCTGGTATATTGTTCTTCAATGTAATTTACGAATATATCAACGAGGGCTAATTTAGCCTCCATCCTGGACTTATCAAATACTTTTTGATATAATTTATTAAGAAAGAAAGAGGTAAAACGATGCCTTACGCAATTGATTTATTTTCTGGAGCTGGCGGTTTTAGTGAAGGTATTCTTCAAGCTGGCTTTAACATTATTTTTTCTAGCGATAAGAGTCCAATGGTTGAGGAGACTTATGTTAATAGACATAGGCAATTGGGTCTTATTGAAGGAGTTGATACTCACTTTGAACTTGCTGATATAAAGGATTTGACTTCTGAGTTAATCTTCGAAAAAATAAACAATCTAAGATATGGTCCTATTTTTGAGACTGGTAATGTAGATGCAATTTTTGGTGGTCCTCCTTGTCAAGGTTTTAGCCGTTTAGGTAAACGAGACGCAAGTGACCCTAGAAATATGCTCTTCCATGAATATCTAAGAATCATCCGAGACATTAGACCTAGGTATGTTGTGATGGAAAATGTTACTGGCATTCTCGACATGTTAATGTTAGACTTTCCAAGTGTGCTAAACGATGAACTATACCTTGGTCAAAGATTGGTCAAAGATATTTTAAATGATGAATTTGACGGTCTCGGATATACCTTGCTAGATGTAAAAGTATTAAATGCATCCGAATTTGGAGTTCCTCAACAACGTAACCGTGTTGTCTTTTTAGCATATCGAAACGATGTTGCTCCGATTGAATATCCTGAGTCTGAGAATTACCCTACTGTTACTGTATCTGATGCTTTAGGCAACCTATACAATGAAATACATTACGACTCAGACTATTCAATTGAACGTATGAATGGTGTCACTCCAAACGTTAATGGCGATTTCATTCCTAGAGATGAAATCAAGAATATGGAAGAATCACGCCATGACATTATCGTTTCACAACGCTTTGCTCTTTATAGACCTGGAGAAAATACTCGAGCGGTAATTAATCGCCTCAAGAAGGAAGGCATCAATCTTCGTGATAATTCACCTGAATTATTTAACGAAAGTCTCTTTCAAGTTAATTCAGAAGCAAACTTTGTTATCATACTTGAACAGCTCAGAGAACTTGGTATTTACCAAGACAGGTTCAAGGAGAGTCGCTGGGTGCACTTTACAAATAGACAACTCTCTCAACTAGCTATATTAGACCCAGACGGTAATGAATTTGCTTCAATTATCAAGTCACTTTCAAATCGCTTAGATTCAAGTATAGAAACAACTTTACATTTCTGGGATTCAATAGAAGATAATTTAAATCAATATCTTAATGAAGAAGCGTTTCATGAGATTCTGGTTGACGGTGAGTTTACTGATAGAATCGGTGAAGCCATCTTAACCAAAAAATCTATACGTACAAGACTTAACCCTGATTCTGTGTCCCCTACAATGGTAACATTACCAGATGACTTTATTCATCCTTATTTTAACCGTGTTCTGACTGTTCGTGAGATGGCTCGTATGCAATCATTTGATGATAGTTTTGAATTTCTCGGTAAAAGAACTACAGGCGGGGATAAACGATCTCAGGAAACACCTCAGTTTACTCAAGTTGGAAACGCCGTTCCTCCTCTACTCGCAAGAGCTATTGCTGAACAAGTAGCCATTGCAATCAACCAAAATTAAAATCAGTCAATTTGACTGATTTTTTCTATATCATAAACTCTCCGAAAAATAAGTCTTTTCGAGAAAGAAATAATCTAAACTCTATTTTCAGTTTCTAAGATAATAAGAAAATTTCAATCATAACCAAAAAAATTTTTTAGGAAAAAAATGCCAAAAATGTACTTTATTAACGACAAAACTGGAAATTTTTTCAAAAGTACATTTTCCTATTTAAGCGGAGCGACATTATCTTGATAACCACCTTCGTATCGCTACTGCCTTATACGGTTTGGTTTAATCAGTCCCATTTTCTCTCCAAATATCCGTAAACCCATGGTTAAAATTGTCTTTATGGAAAATAGAAACGGAAAGCCAAAAGTTCATTCAACTATTTCTAAAAAAGGACGAGGTCGTTTGATCTCACTAATGGCTGAAAAGCAAATTGAAACCATTGAGCAAATCAAACACCTAACCTTTGACGGCTTCCAATCCTCACCAGAATTATCCCAATACCAAACCCTCACCTTTATCCGTGAACAAGAATAACATCCCAAAAATAAAAAGCAAACGAATCGTTGGTTTGGTTGGTTTTTATTTTTGGGATGTTATTTTCGATAATAATATACATCTGCAGGGAAATCAGTAAATTGTTGTCATACAACCAACCTTGGTTTTGAAGTATCTGAATAATCTCCTAATGGATTTTCAACACCAATTGGAAATAATCCAATCGCAAATCCTCCTGGAGCTCCATTGTTAGAACCAGCTGCTAAATAAACAAGTCTGTTATCATTCTTACCTGCCGAACGGATTACACCATCTTCGTTAATTGTCCCATCAGCACTGATAGTCAACGTATCGCCTTTGCCATTAACCCATTTTCCGACTAATGATTCGTAATTTCCACTAAGTATCTGATTAACATCTAAATCATCAGAATTTGCTTGTTCAGATACTAATGGTTGCCAAGCAAGCACACTAAAATCAAATGTCTCTTTATTTTTTACATCAAAGTAATCCGTTAATTCCACATCTTTACCAATCGGTACAGTAGCACTTTTTATAGTATCAATACCACTATTATCTGCTCTCAATTGATACTGGGTATCTTCCATTTCTGTTCCTGTTGACATCCACTTAGCAGTAATAATCGTTCCATCTGTGTAAATATTTGTAGCTTCTCGATAACCACCACTTGATGCAACATAACTTTGTGCCAAATAGTCAGCTACTCCGTTATTATCATAATAAAGAGCCGCAAATTCAACTGTTCCTGTAGACTCCCAGTACCGTCCAGAAAATAGTTCATCCTGACCATTCCCATCGATATCATAATAGGCGTAATGCGTCGCTGGAGTATCACTTGTATCATTTCTAAGTTTTTCTAAAACGATATCATAAATACTATTATTACTCATCGTTTTCTCATTACCTTCAGTTTGTGATGAACTAGAAGTCGAGCTACTACTTTCATTTGAACTAGTATACCAACTGCCAGTCGCCGCTTGATTACTATCTTTTTTAGAGCAACCAAACAATATCGATAATCCCATCATTCCTAGCAAAGCCATCTTTTTCATCTAAATTTTCTCCTTAATTAATTATACTATTGGAGATAATAATAGGCGTCAGCTGGTAAATTATATACACCATTTTGGGTTGGTACAATTCGTGGTTTAGAAGTATCCGAATTATCTCCTGTTGTCTTAAAACCAACCTTAAGCAATGCCAATAAACCTCCAGTATACCCATTACTGACTCCAATATAAGGAACACCATCACTTTCGTACCTAAAAGCACCACCCAAACTTCCTTTACCTGACCTTCCATCTACTGTGCTAACGATTAAGCCATCACTTTGAATAATGAGAGTCTCACCTTTGCCATTAACCCATGTTCCGACTAATGATTCGTAATTTCCAGAACTAATCGCAGTTAAATCAATATCTTTGACTGATTGTTGTTCTTGATCATAAGCTGATTTTACTCGAAGAGCACCTGACCAAACGTAACATACTTTTCCATCAAGGGTTACTTCCTGCCAAGTTGAAATATCATTATATTTATCACCATTAACGTAATCAGATACTTGGATAATATCACCCTTTCGTCTTGAATCAATAATATCGGAATTTAAGCTTGGTTTTGAACGTAGATTTACCTCATCTACATTAACAACATATTCTGTTTCATTAGGTTTTCCATGAAAATAGACTTGTATTGTTGATTTATTTTCTTCTCCTGTTGTTAATACTTTATTCTCTTCATCATTGCTATATCCATATAATACTTCCGTCTGGTTTTCCGAAGGGGTAGCTGAACCATTAAGTCTCTCAATATTTTCAGAAGAAATATTAATTACAATCTTAATACGTGGCATAACTGCTGTTCGACTAGGTTCTTCACCATTTACGGTCATATTTCCCGAAGTGACATAGGTTTGAATAGAATCCGATCCTTTATACTCTTCGATTATGTATGTCCCTATCAGAGGACTTCCTTGATTATATGCCATTAGCTCTGCACCAGATCTATATAATATTGCGGTACCATCATTATTTAATGATAACCCTCCAACCATTAATGATGATGTATTAGCTCGGACATAATAATACTTATAATTTAGGTACCATTCACTATAATCTTTACTCTCTTCTTGTGATGATATATTACTACTGCTAGAAGTTTGTATTCTTTCACTACTTTGCGTTGTTTTAGTATTATTTGATTCCTGATGACAGCCTACTAGTAATAAACAAAAAAAATAAAACAAGCTTTTTTCATAATAATCCCTCTTTTTTCTTTCGCTTTATACTCATTATATCATAACAAATGTTCCTCTGAATAAATTATAGTAACTTTCTAAAAATGTTAAAAATTATGGGACAAACCCAGAAAAAAGTGAGATACAATAATTATCTCACTTTAGTTTTAATATAAAATTCTAAGATTTTTAGACGACTCACGTCGCCTTTTTTGATATTCACGCAAATACTATATCTTGTGGTTGGTGTAAACTGGTATATAGTTCCCAAAATTTATATAAAATGACACATTATCGTCTTCAAAAAGTGTACATTTGAACCTACTTCCTCTCCTCTATTTTCTACTACATTTTGTACAATTGAATTTCCACCATAACTACAATATACTCACCCAGCTCTGTACATTATTAGTGTTTAAAATAAAGTACAAAATAAAAATAAAGTACATTTTTCAATCTATGTACTTTATGATTCTATCCCTGTATTATCAGGGTTTAGACCATGTTAGGTCAATTGTTCATAAATTTTTAGTTTTCCGTTATAACAGACTTTTCTAAAAACGTCCATTATAACGGAAGTCATTCTTTGGCAAAAAAGAAATAGCCAATGCATAATGCAATGACTATTTCAAGGAGATTATGAAAAAGAAAAGTTTTAGGGTTGATTGTAGTATAGCCATACGAGCTTAAAATTTCCTAAATTACAACCTAACATAGTTTTAGCTTTGTACTTTGTCCCACGTATCGAAATATCCTGACGTTTTTGTTATCTCTCCCCAAAGATACTTGGAACTGAAAATAATGGTCTCGTCCATCAATTGACTTTTCCTTATTGAGCTTGAAATAGTTTTTATGAGATAATAGAATATCATCAATGATAAATGTGAGAGGCGTTCCATCCGCTGAGTGACGATAAAAATCTTCTTCAAACTTGATATAGCTCTCTGAAAAATAGTCTATCTGTAGCTTATCTTTATATAGTTCACGCCTATCCACTTTCCATTCCTCCTTCTGCTAATTGAATATCTAGAATAGTCTCAACTTCAACCAAATGAAACCTACTATCCGATTTAATTACAATTTCATCTTTGGATATTTCCGTCACCTGTCCATGATAGGTGACTTTTTGATTGTGTGTTTTTACAGTAAATTGTCCTTCAAGTTGACCTGCATAGAGTTGTGAGATAAGTGTTAGCTTATCAAGCAAACTAAGCTCATCTGAAAATTTTATTTTATATTTCTCTTCAACTAGAGACGTAGTATGCTCAGATAAGAAAAAGCCCATCCATTTCATCATACCACGGTCTTGATGTTCTCTAGCTGATTGAAAAGGTAAATAACTTCTATCTATCACTAGTTTAATCCATCTAATCCTCCAGCTGAATGACCACCAACTAATTTACTTCTTGCGATTACTCGTGACCCTTCTGCTAAAGCATTAGCTTTTAGTAAAGAAGTAAAACCAAATTCTTGTCTGATGGTATCAATCGCAGACTGGATCCTTTCTTCCTTCTCGATTTTTTCTACGTCGTCAAATAATGAAATAAGTCCAAAAGATTCGTCTACTAATTGTGAATAATAAATACTAGTACTTCTAACAGCACCAAAACTATACTTTTTATGGAAAAGCGATAAGACATGATTTTTTAAAGTTTCTGTCTGATTGGTTGGCTCTATCTTCATCTGTGCATGAATACTCTTCTTATTCTCACTACGTGAATAACCTACTCCAATGGAAACACATGTCGTCTTCTTACCAGCTTTTCTGAGTCTAACCGCCACTTGCTCAGCCATTTCTGAAAGAACTATTTCAATCTCTCTTTGTCTGATATAGTCTCTTGGTAAAACTTGTGAATTCCCTATTCCATTTGATTTTGGATTATAGGGTTTAGGGACATTGCTTTCATCAATCCCATTAGCGTGGAAAAAGAGATCAACACCATTAATGCCTAGATGAGCCTTAAGAATATCTGGATTACTGTTTGCAAGTTCTTTAATAGACATGATTCCTAAAGCATTGAGTCTTTTTTTCATTCGACTACCAATTCCCCAGAAATCTGTCATTTCCTGGATACCCCATACCTTAGATTCGACATCTTCGTAAGACCAATTAGCACGCATTGTCTTTGTTTTCTTAGCTTCGTTGTCTAATGCTAATTTAGCAAGTAAAGGGTTGCTATTTGACATGCCTACTGTAGAGAAAATACCAGTTTTTCTATAGATGTCATGTTGAATTTTACTAGAAACAATATCTAGCTTTTCTTTTTTAGATATTGTTTTGTCAGTCACAAAGTAATTGAGTGATCCTGTTAAGTCAATAAACCCTTCATCAATTGAATAAGGGAGAATATCTTCTGGGCTACCATAGTTCTTTAAAACACGTTGAATTTCTATGTTTTTCTCAATATATAAGCTCATGCGAGGTGGGACTATAAAAGTAACTTTTGCCCATTCCTCTATATAGCGAATATATTCTGGTGTAATCTCAAGACCTTGTCGCTTGGCGTTATAATAAAAAAACTTTCGGATATGAATATCAAAGGGTAGGTCATACACCCGCCCTACATTACTCTTACCAAAGATTTTCTTAAACATAGGTGATGAAGCTAAAATTAAGCCATTCGAATTATCTGCTCTACTCATTACGCATAAGGAAGTTTTTAATGGATGTAATCCACGCTCTACACATTCTACACTGGCATAGAAGGACTTCATATCAATAAAGGCAATGTCACTTTTAGGCTCTCTTGAATAGTTAAAATAGCCCATGAATCTATCCTCCTACAATTGGCATGAAATGACCAATGATTTTACCAACAATCCTTGGATTATCTTCTGCCGAGGCAAACATATCAGGATAATCAGTATTGAGCGATACAAGGCGGTACCCGTCTTCTTCTAGATAAACTTTCTTGATATAGGCTCTCTCATTCCAAACGACAGCATAGACAGCGCCATCATAGTCAAAGCCACCTTCTCGTATAAGCGCTACTTCTCCACTCAGATATATTGGTTCCATAGAATCCCCTTTAATCCAAGTAGCAATATCATAGCTATAGTCCTCATCCGCAAAGACTTCAACCGACTCTGATTGATCATAAATACTTTCCCCTAGACCAGCTGACAATTCAATATCATCAATAACCTTAATACTGTATAGGGAAACAACCTTGTTTTCTTCCTGAACAGTTAGTAGTTCTTCTGCATAGTGTTCAACCTTTTCACGATTAAGTGAATTAAGCTGTAGGTAAGTATTAACAATTTTATATTCTGATTCAAAATAGCTGCTAGATACCCCTAGAATATCAGCTAACTTCTCAATATTTTGACTATTTGGCTTAGTCTTTCCACTCTCCCAAGCAAAATAAGACTGGCGGGTAATATCTAACTCCCTAGCTATGTCAGATTGAGTAAGTTTTAATTCTTTGCGCCTTTGCTTTAGCATTTCTGGTGAAAACATATCTGCCTCCTTAACTTAAATAATATTTATTTTTAGCTTTTTGATAAGCTACTTTTTCTGTTAGTTTCTTTTTATCCCATGCATAAAAGATCGTTTTTCCCCTATCATAATATGCCCAAGTTCCAATAGTTTTAGAAGTAATCGCATTTCTAAACTCTATTTGAGCTAATTCTGCCACGTCATCATCAGTAATAAACCCTTTTTGCTCTATTAAGTATATAGATCTTTCTTGTGGAATAGGTTCATAAGATTGATAATCTTGAACAATAATATCATGAAACTCAGTAAACACATTAATAATTTCTGAATTAGCTCCAGACTGATAGTGTAAAACAATACTTTGTATCAGTTCTTTTTTTCCACCTAATAAGTGACTTAAAAAATCTATCAATCTAATACTTAGAGTTTCAGTGGATACGTATAGAGAGTTAGCAACTTCTTGAAAACTCAATTTTTGATAGAAAACTTTAGATAACAAAACAATATCTGGCATGAGAAGGCAAGCTGAAAAATAGTTTGCTTCGACTTCTTCTAGAGAAAATTGAGGTTCTTTCAATTCAGTAAAGACACTTCCTTGATGACCAAGTAAAAAATGTCCCAACTCATGACATTTAGTAAAGTTTTGGCGGACAGTAGGATTTTCTTTTTCATAAGAAAGTGAGGTTCTGCCTCTACTATCTATCAACGTTAGACCATCAATTTTTCGCATTGAAAAGTGATGATCTAATACTTTGATATCATTCTCTTTAACCACATGATTAAAAAAATCTTCAAACGTGTAGGTCAACAAAGATAATTTTCTGAGCTTAATGAAGGGATAGAGTTGTGATTTTACAACTGAACTAATCTTTGAAAAGGTGGTTTCCAAATACTTCACCTCCTTGTCAGTTTTTAAACTGACATCATTATATAAAAAAAGTGGACAATTGTCCACTTAAAAAGTATTCATACTACTATTTTACAGAGATAAAAGATTTTTCATTATGAAATCCATTAAAAAGCTTTATGATCTGTTTTTCCTCTTTCAATTGCATTACGCTCAAGTACTTTTATATCTTCGATTTCACTTTCATGTAATTTTATTTCATAGTCAAACTTACTAGAATCTTTAGAATCAACTAGAATATAAGGTTCATAACTATCGTCAGCAAGACTATCTAACTTATAAACCACTCCTTTAATAACTTGTCCCTTCTTAGTGATAAAAAATGCTCTATCTCTAATATTAAAATCAAGGTAAAGGCGTTTTCCCATAAAATACTCCCATTATTTCGTAGTAATAAAATTAAGGCGAAACAAAATCATCTAAACTTACATTGAAATAATCCGCTAATCTAATTGCTGTTTTTAAGAACATATCTGTTTCACCATTCTCCCATCTTGCAATAGTGCGTACTGGTACATCAATTGCTTTAGAAAGTTGTACACGTGTCATTTCTTTAGTTTGTCTTAATTCTTTTAATTTCATCAGTTTCCTCACTTTCTCTCTACTATATTATTCGTAATAGAAATTGAAAAAGTAGAAAAAAGTAAAGAATTTTTTTATTTGTTATTCTCATCAAACAATTTTTGGCGTTCTTTCATAAATTCTAGTAATTCTTGCTTAAAAATTGCTTTTTCTTCATCTGTCATATCAAGTGATGTAGCACGGAAAAGCATTTCTACTTCTGACAGCTCATCTTCTTCTACTGTACGATAGTCTGAATTACCTAATAAATAATCTGTTGATACTCCAAAGAATTTAGAAAACTTCTCTAAGGTTTCAGAACCTGGTTTCCTTTTACCTTTTTCCCATGCTAAATAAGCTGGTTGAGAAATACCAAATTTTTCAGCCATATCTTTTTGTGTTAAATTTGCCTCTAAGCGTAGGGCTTTTAAGCGTTCTGGGAATCCCATAGATGACCTCTTTTAAAAATTTTTTAGTTTTTTTGATAAAAACGGTTGACAATATAAACAGAAGTATATATAATATAATTATAAACATTAGTTTATAATGGTTTCAAAAAAATAATAAGCATTACTTAGAAACCAAACAATGTCCCTTGAAATCCTAATAAAAAATGTGCGTCTGACAACCAGAGGACTGACCGACAAACACACACTATACTTCGTACCTATATTGTATCATATTTGTCAAATTCGTCAAGTCCGTGTACTGGTTGGAGTTGGATTCTACACTTTAGTAGAAACCCATACGCATATCGGACTTTAGCACTTTTCCGAATAGTAAAGTGAACTGGCTTCGCCAACAGGCGTAAGAGAATCGTGACAGGGATGATAATGACTCCTGAATGATTGGCCGGGAAACCGATGGTAATTGACGTCATGCACCTGACTAAACGTTGCCACCGTGAGAATAGTTTTGGCTATTCTCAACCAAATAACATTGATGAAAACTTGCCATGACAAGACTGGAAATCTCCGAGCGAGCTTCATCTCTTAACACATATGCTACTAGATTGTTGAACTTTTAATAATCTAGTAGTCTTTGTTATTTGGAAAGGACATTATGACTTATTGTGAACAAAAACTAAATGCTATCTATCAAAATTTCAAATTCTCCTATCACGTTTATGATCGTGACCCACACCTTCTGCGCCTGCTTTATAACCAAGCTCTAGAGCGCCTGACCCAACAATTGAAGAAATTAAAAGAAGCTTCACTATCCTAATGGTGAGATTTTATTTTACGGCAACACCTACCGCCATCTCATTACCCAATACTACAATTCTCAAGCTTTGGCTTGATTTTTTAATACCCTGAAAGGAAAACTTTATGATTAAAGAAACTCTTAAAATGAACCCTGACTTTATCGGCACTGCTCTTTATGAAAAATTGGGAAACGCCCCACGTACCGTCTTTGGCAAACAAGGGCAATTTCAACGTCATGAAGTGGTTAATGAAAAACACTTGCAATTCTATGTGATCACACCTGCAACTGCTCAAGTCTTTGAAGAAGATGCTGAAGTGGAATTGGTTAACCCTATTTTCTACCCAGATGCTATTAATGGTCGTGATATGGCACCTGCTCTTAACGTCTATGCAGACAAACTAATTGTTAAGAAATAAAACAGATCAGTACCTAAATTAAAACTAAGAAAGATAAGAGGAAAAACATTATGGCAAAAGTTGGATTGAAATTTGATAAAGTGGACATTACAGACAAGCGTTACTTGAATATCACCCCAGCCCTTAAACTGGATGAAGTTTTTGGAAAACTCACTTGGCGTGGAATCAATGAAGTGGAACAAAAGTATGAAGATGACACGACTCAACCTCGTAATCAAGATGGCTCTTACCCACAAGTCCCAACTGGAGAAATCATTTCAACTAAGGTAGCGATTAAATCCGCAAATCAACATGGTACCGAAGAATTCTCCATTGTGGGCATGCTCCCAAGTGAGATTGAAGCGCTCGGACTTAAATTCGGGGATGAAGTGGAACTCTCTGATATCATTGTGACTTACTCTTCTGTCTCAGGTGGGGTCTATAAATTCTTTGCCCAACGCATCAATAAAAAAGGCACCCCTGCTCCCAAACCAGATCAAGTAAAGGCTAAAGAATGAAACTCTGGCACTCTAGAGGACGTCGTGTCCGAAAATACCATCAACACATTAGAGGGATAACCTTTACCCTCTTCTACCTGCCATTTCTAATCGGAAGTGGCTTTTTTCTTGGCTTACAAGTCAATGAAGTAATGAGTCAACCACTCTATTATGGTCTCATAATAGGAGGGATTTTAGGGAGTGGTCTCCTCTTTGCTTTCCTTCTCAATCGTTATCTCTATTCCCATTCACTAGCTTTTTCCAAGCTAGATAACAAGCGTATCATGGCTACCTTTCTTCTCGAAAATGGCTACTACCTCTCCAAGAAAATCAAGCGGGATAAGCAGGTCAAAGAGAAAATCACCCTCCCCAAGGTCTACCTCAAACAGGGGAAATATGACCTCAAAGCCTCCTTCATCCTTCAAGGAAACAAGTTTCAAGATAAGTTTTTGACACTTGGAAACACCCTTGAAATTCAACACGATGGGGACTTTACAGGCAAGAAATTTTCGAAAGGCTACGTCACCTATGAGATAGCCATTGACCAATTTGCTGGCCGTCTCAAGCTCTCAGATGTCAAAGTAACCAAACAGGGTCTCCGCCTCATGAAAGATGTCTATTGGGACTACGTTAAACAACCTCACCTCCTCATTGGTGGTGGGACTGGTGGTGGAAAGACCGTTCTCCTTATGATTTTGCTTTACGGTCTCACACCCATTGCAGATATTGATATCTGTGATCCCAAGCAGTCAGACCTTTCTTCTTTTGCTGATGTTCCCATTTACCAAGGGCATATCTTTGTAACCAAAGAAGAGATTGTTGATTGCTTGAGAGCTAATGTGGAAGAAATGGAAGAACGCTACCTCTACATGAAAAGCCATCCTGACTTTGTGGCTGGCATGAACTTTGCCAAATTTGGTCTCCGTCCAAAATTCATTATCTTTGATGAGTGGGCGGCACTCATGGCTAAACTAGAAGGAAACTACCAACTCCAACATCAAGTTAACCAGTACCTGACCCAACTCATCCTTGAAGCCCGTCAAGCTGGTATCTTTGTCATCATGGCCATGCAACGGCCGGACGGAGAATACATCAAGACAAGTCTTCGTGACCAGTTCATGAAACGTTTATCTGTTGGCCACTTGGAAGACACCGGCTATACCATGATGTATGGAGATGCCAATAAGCACAAGGAATTTAAGTACATTGATGAAATTGATGGCAAGAAAGTCATTGGCCGAGGTTATATCTCTAATGCCGGTGAGGTGGCCCGTGAGTTCTTCTCGCCTTATGTCCCACTAGACAAGGGCTTTTCCTTTAAAGAGGCCTTTATGAAGATGTCTCCCCTGTCAGAATCGCCTATCATGGCCTCTTCGGTCGTTGACACCTCTTCTGCTATCTTTGATGATAGTCAAGAACAAGCTTCTAGCTTTATGACCCTATCTGAAGCCAAGGGCGAATTGGACAAGTCCTATGATCAGCTGAAGAAACTAATCACTCTCATTGAAAAGAATGGCTTTTACACCTTTGGGAAGAGTGAGGGGAAACTGGCCTTTAGCCCTGATGAATTGGAGATTTTGAGAACCATTTTCATTGTCATTGACCAAGAAGACTTAACCTACAAGGAGGCCGTAGAATCCTACTTTAAAGATCCCTAACTGACAACTGGAGGCCCTTAGCGCCCCACCCCTGTGAGCGAGCCGAAGGCGAAGCGAACAGAGCAGGGTGGGGTAGGCGCTAAGGGCCTCTGGTTGTCATCTCTATCCCCGGTCTCTAATAGGGGGGTAGAGATTTGAAAAATCTACGAAGTAACACCTCCCTAGTCCTTGTGGGGTAAGGGATTGCGAGATTTGGACTTTGTACACTTTTTGCTCGAAATTTGTACACCACGTTCTAAAATGGCGTTAGAAAGGAGGGATGCCTCATTGATGGTAGAACACTACAGAAACTAAGAAAAGAGCTAAAGGTTAGTCAAAAGCAGTTTGCGGAGATTGCTGATATGAGTCTATCAACCTTAAAGTCATACGAATGTGGACGTAGGGAATTCAGTCTAGAAAAATTCAAAGAAATCAAATCAAAAATTGGATTTAAGGTCTATGACCAAAAAAGCCCCTTACGTGTTATGGTCGACTATCTAAGGATTACCTTCATGAATGTTCAAAACCTTAAAGACTTTGTTCAGACTTACCTCTATGTTCCGCTTAAAGATTTCACCGATAGCGAAACAGGATTGCTGAATTACAATCACCTTTATAGACGGGGCGACATTTGGATCTTTGACTTCTTAGATAAGGAGGAGAGAAATAATTACCAAATATCCATTCAACTTTCTGGACAAGGGTGTCGTCAGATGGAATTGATTTTAGAGAAACACAATCTAGATTGGCGACAATTCCTTGAAAAGATGCTCTACGAACGAGGAGATATGCAAGTCACACGTCTAGATATTGCACTTGATGAAATGTACCGTGGGTTTGACCAAGAGTCAAGCCATTTTTATTTATCCGATTTAATGAGCCAAGTCTATAAAAAACAAGTGATTTTTGAACATCTTAAAGTTTGGAACCATGTGGGTGGAGGAAGCCTTTCCCTAGACGCTACTGATGATGACCGTCAAGGCATTTCCCTCTACTTTGGTTCTCGTCAATCGAATATGTTCTTTAACTTTTATGAAAAGCGTTACGAGTACGCCAAGAAAGAGAAAATCAGTGTCGAGGAAGCCCTTGAAACCTTCGGCGTTTGGAATCGTTACGAAATCCGATTGGCACAAGAGAAAGCTCATGGCTTAGTTGAAAAATTTATTGACGGTTCAGAATTAGGGGAGTTAGCCCGTGGCTTAGTAAACAATGAAATGACCGTCTATAACGGAATCGGTCAATACGGCGCCTATATCCCAGATCAGAAATGGGAAGATATGTTTGGTTCTGCGGAACCTCTTCAACTCTCCGTTAAACCAGAACCTTACTCCATTGACAGAACTATTCGTTGGCTACTCTTCCAAGTCTCAAACTCATTGGCTTATGTGGAAGAGGCTGATAGAATCATGGACACTGAATACCTGAAAATGATTCAGAATTCTGGAAAACCAACCGACAAAATGGAAAAAGAACTCAAATTCCTTAAGAAAAATTATCAGATGATGGCTGCATCTTAATGGAATAGGAAGGAGGATAACTTGGAACACTACATCATTCAAAACTTTGGTCCCAACTTAAAACGGTTAAGACAAAAAGCTGGGCTTAGTCAAACGGATTTGGCTAAGGAACTAGGTATCGGAAAACAATATCTTTCAGATTATGAAAAGCAAAAATCCTATCCCACTTTTGCTAACCTCGATAAGATAGCCTGTTTTTTTCAAGTCAATTCTAGTCAGTTGTTTGGGACAATCAAAGAAAGCGTTGTTGAGGATAGGTCATCTGATTTAGAGAATCTTATGGATGAGTTTTGCGAGTTGTTAGAAAAACGACTTAAACAATCTGCTAAATGAAAGGAGAAAACAATGGAAGTATTTACTGCACGTTCTCGTTACCGCTCTGAAGGGGTGACTTGGATTTGGTATCGAAATGATGAAGAGGAGGTTCATTCTAATCTTCAACTTTCTGAAGTCTTTCGCTTAATTCGTCAAGAACTAGATAAATTCGTTGATGAAGGTATCCTAACCAAAGAACAAGCCTATGACTTATCGAACGATTGGTTAGCTTATGATGAATTTGTGGAAGGACTGATGTACGCATGATTGGAACCATCAGAATCATTCAGGATGGTCACTCTAAAGAATTGGCCAAAGTTGATTTGATACGCTTCAACGAGGAGGATATTCGTCAACGTTTGCTTGATAAGGGTTATCCTTATGACAGTGAACTCATCATTGCTGGTATTTGTGACTGGGACATTGAAGCCCACTTTACCTTTCAAGAGATTAAGTTTTTGAAGGTTTGTTTAGAACAACTCTATGACAATGATGACTACATTATTGTTTTTTTACTCCAACGTCATTGGAAAGTCATGGACATCATTGACGTTTACTACAAATTTGCTAGTCAAGATGAAGTTGAAGCGCTCAGTCTCCTACTCAAAGATAAAGACAACAAAGAGTTAATTCAGACCTTCTATCAAGCAAATTCTTGGATTAATTGTATCCAAACTTACCTGTCCTCAGGTGAGTTACTCAACACCCCAAAAGGCTTTTATCGAAAAGTCGGTTAAATAGAAACGAGGTTACTTATGACACAAGGAAAATTAGAAAAAGAGATCTTAACAACTGCTTCAGAACTGGGAACCCTTCTGACAGGGTATCACTTTGACGAAGCATGGACAGTGGCTGGACGTTTAAATAGCTTGTTCAAATCTGAAGATGTTATTCAGCTTCCGGCAGACCAGCTAGAAAGTATTCGCTCTGAGCTTAAAGGCTATTATGCAACAAACGCTGAAGTCAATCGTCTCAATAAACGACTGGTTGCTAAAGGGCACAAGCTCCAAGAACTCTCCACAAAATAAAGGAGGTACTGATGACAGACATGCCTAAAGCATCAAAAGACTTTGGACAAGAGCTTTTAGACTTGCTGAAAGACCTAACCCTTCAACTAAAGAACTTTAACTTTGATGAGGCTTGGACGACTGCTGAACAGTTACACAAACTCCTATCCTCAAGAGAGGAAAAGATTTATCTTACTGCTCAAGAACGACAAGCCATTTTTAGGGAGCTAGACAAATGCAGTTACTACACGGTCAATCGTGAACTAAAAGCGTTACGCCAACAGCTCCTTGTAAGATAAGCCCACGACAGAAAGGAGGCTATATGGAAATTGAAATGCTCAGACAAGATACAGGTGAGTTTCGGGCTCGCCTGTCTTACTTTGTCCAAGAGTTCCTGAAAGAAAATGCTGACCATATCGCTCAAATGGTCAAAGGGGAAGTTTTCCAAAAGCGTAAAGAAATTACACTTGATCAGGAAGCTCAATATTATGACATGACTTTTATTTTCCGAAAAGGAGGGTGGATAAAAAAGTCAACCCTTGAAGTTATTGTCAACGGTGCGATGACCGCCAAAATACAAGTCTGAGAAAGGAGAAAAATGACGACTAAAAAGACAACATTTCTTAAGCGTATCAAACCCAAACAAGGCTTTGAAATGCGAGAAGTAAATCAAAAGACCATGAACAGGCTTTTCCTTTCAGGATTAGGTCTAATCATTGGTCTATCTTTCTTATCCATTGTCGCGAGTTTGGCACGTACAAACAAGCCTCAAACCATCGTTCAAGAAGTGAAGAATGAGCCTACTACAGTAGATTATCGTTTGACCTACTTTTTGGATGACTTTGTTTCGAGTTACTTTTCACTGTCAGAGGATACCTCTAAGCAAAGTGAAGAACTAGAACACCTCAATAGTTTTTATTTAAGCCTTCCTGAGACTAAAAATCAAGGACAATCTAGGGTAACAACATCACTCCTTAACTCAAAGCTATTGACCATTGAAGAAGACGTGGCAACCTATCAAGTCACCTTTACAACAGGAAAAGGGGATGATGCCAAAGAAATCACGACTGGCTTTGCCATACCTTATGGTGAACAAGAGGGTACCTATTATGTCGCTGGTCTTCCTTGGTACACCACCATTACAAGCTCCAAGGCAACAGCTACGTCTGATAAAAATGAGCTAACCTTTCTTGATGACACCACAACCAGTGAAAAAACTAAGGAAAAGCTGGACAATTTCATCAAGCTCTTCTTCACTAACTACACCAGCAACCAAGAAAACCTTGATTTGTTGGCAAATAACCTGTTAGCACTTGAAAACACAACTTTCAAGACCTTAGATTATAGCTACTATCAGGAAAAAGGTAAAGAAACCATGGCTTATGTTCAAGTCACTTTTGAAATGGCTGGTAATACTCATAGCGAGAATTTCACACTTACTCTTAGGGACAAAGATAAATCCTATTTTGTCAAAAACCTTAAACACACCATCCCTACAAACTATACAGAAACAGGAGATACAAAATGACACTACAAAGCTTATTTGAATGGTTCGTAAACAACATTGGCGTTTGGATTGTGGCTGGCTTAGCAGGCTGGAAATTTATTGAAGCTGTCCGAGACCAACGAATTGGTCGCGCGATTACAGCTCTTTGTATTGGTGGAGCAGCTATTTTCTTCCTTACGAATCCAATAACTATTCTTAGTACCGTTGGGTCTATCGTTGGCCGTATTTTCGAGCATAGGAGCTAGTTATGAAGGAAGACTTACAGGATAAGAAACTCTACTCTTACAAACAAGCTCTCAGTCAGCCCTATTGGATTCAAAAAATCAATGATGATTTTTCCTTACAATCACCCATCAAGTTCTCTCGTATTGCTTATGCCGTAACCATCTTCTCATCCTTGTTCTTTCTGTCTGAGAACTTGCTAGTCTTTCTTCCCATAGGCTTAAGACTAACACTATCAGGTCTTGTCGCTTGGGTCTTATCTGAGACCCTTGCTAACCTGATGATTGACGGAAAAACATTTATCTTTTACCTCTATGATTATCTGAAATACTACTTTCAGTATGGCATGAGACATGACAGCATCTACTTGAACAAGGGGATCATCTACAAACGACCACCTGCTATCATCAAACGAAAGAAGACACATGAACTATCAAAATAACATTTGGGACATCAAAGATAACCTCATCTTAAGAAAAGATGGTTCAGTCTTTGCCATTTATCAAATCCCTTCAAAGGTTATCAATTCCGTTGATGGGAAAACCAAAGAGAAGCACAAAGACCTTGTCTATACCGCTCTCAGTCATCTCAGGACTTATCATGACTTTGAAATTCGTATGGTTCCAATGGATTTGAACCTCTACTCTCGCTATCAAAAATTGGCTCTTGATATTGATTGGGAATCGGAAGCTGGGAATCTTGCGGATTATATCTTAAACAATACCATTGACCATTTGGAAAGTGAAATTGGCCAACTCTATGAATACCACTATTTTATTCTAGTCCCTCTAAAGTCACTAATGGTTTCCATGGATTTGAAATCAGTTATCTACGAAGGCTACCGCTCCTCTAGAAACCTTGTCTTAAATACCTTAGGTATTGGTGAGACCGTCCCTAGCAACTGGACGGAAGCCTACCAAAGTCAGAAAGAGGTCTTAGAAAACAATCTCTCACTCCTTAACGCTCAACGACTGACAACTGACGAAAACATCTTCATCCACCGCCTTCAATACTTACGAGGACAGGTATATAACAAAGAATCAGAGATTGAAATGGTTCATAATGCTATCGAAAATCTAGATGAAACCAACATTGAATTTGAACATGTTAACATTATGAAACTCACCAATATGGGAGAAACCTCTTATGTTGCTTTCCTTCCCATCAATGGACTTCCTGAAAACATGTCTTATCTTCATCTTCAAGAAGAATTACAAGCCCTGCGTTTTCCAGTTGAGTCTGACTTTAAGATTCAATTTTCCCTTCCTAAAGGAATCTTCTCACTTTTAGGAAAAGCCAAGCGGGCTAGACAGCGTCTTAAAAATACCATTACGGAAGCTGAAGAGGTTGAGGATGTCCAAAAAGGATCGGTAATCAAGAGTAAATTCTTGCTCGAAGATTTACAGGCCAAATTTGATAAAGATGAACCACTGGTCACTTATCTCCATACCTTAACCATTACTGCTTTTACACTTGAAGAATTAAAAGCCAAGTATGAACTCCTTTATGCCACCCTTAATCAACTCTCTGTAGAGGTGGTTAGAGCCAATGCCGATCAGGTCTATCTCTTTTACAAAAACCGGATGACAGAAACCCTTGATAGAGAAGATAGAAACTTTCTCCAAGCCATGTCCCTTAAAGCTTTTTGTGAAAACTTATTCTTCATGACAAAGAAGGTAGGAACAGATATTGGCTTTGCCATCGGACGTATTGACAATCAAATCGATTCTTGGCAAGGGGATTATCAAAAAGCCATTGAAGCGTCATCAAGTCCTGTTTTTACCAACCTTCTTCAAGCCAACAAACTAGGGGTTAAAGACAAGTCTACCAATAACCCACACGTGGCTATTATTGGTGAAACAGGGACAGGGAAATCCTTTCTGACCAAACTCCTTTTTACCTACCATTCTCTCCTTAAAACCAACATTCTTTACATCGATCCAAAAGCTGAGATGCGCAAACAATACCAAAAAGTCTTAATCCAATGATTTTGAAGAACTCCAAGACTACATCAAGTCCATCAACTTTATCACCTTGGATGCTCGCTATGAGAAGAATCATGGTACCCTTGACCCCTTAGTCTTCCTAAAAGGCCAAGAAGCCCGTGACCTTGCTGATTCCATGATTGATACCCTACTTGGAAAAGATAATAGCCTTCGTATCCGTAATGCCTATCTTAAGAGTTTGGACAAGTATTTAGCCAAAAGAGCTCACGGTGAAAAGGTGGGAATGAATCACGTTTTTAAAGACCTCCTAAAACATGAGGATAATAGTGTTAAAGAAGCTGGTGACTACTTGTTGACAGCAGTCAATCAGTCTATTTTGTCTCTCTGTTTTTCAGATGGCCAAAATGAAGCCATCTCAGTTGATTCTAAAATCACTATCCTTGAAATTAATGGCCTCAATCTCCCCAATGATAAAGCCAATAATGACTTAACACCTGATGAGAAAAAGAGTTTAACCATCATGTATGCCTTAGGCTATTACTGTACCAAGTTTGGAAAACAGGACAGGACGGTAGAAACTATTGAATTTTTCGATGAGGCTTGGTTCTTTAATTCAACCACTGTAGGGAAACAGATTCTCAAACGCATGAAACGTGTTGGACGTTCTGAAAATAACTTCCTTGTCTTTATTACACAATCCGTTCATGACTTATCCAGTGAGGAAGACGGTACAGGTTTTGGTTCGGTATTCGCCTTCTTAGAAGACACCGAAATTGATGACGTTCTTGACTATCTCAAAATTCCTAACAATGAGACTACCAAGGAATGGCTTGGTAATATGACCATGGCACAATGTATTTACCTTGATACCTTTGGAAGAAAAGAACGCATCACTGTTGATGGCATGTTCCCAGAAATCACACTACTCTTTGATACTGTAGAAACCAAATTACAGGCAGTTTAGCCAAACACTCTTAAAATACTTCTACCAGATTTTTAGAAAGGAGACGGATGAAACAGTTTAAATTAAAACCAATCATAGCGCTAAGCACTTTGATTGGTTCACTACTCACACAAGTTACCGTATTTGCCTCAGATGTAGATTATACTTACGTTAAAGATAATCTTCCTCAAATTACAAGCAAGGTCTGGTTTGAAGGTTCTTGGTTTGGATTAGATACGGCAATGCTTTACTTAATTAATAAGATGGTTCAAGCAGTCTTTTGGTTAGCCAAATTTTGCTTTACCATCTTTGCTTCCATTTATGAAAAATTGGTTGAATCACCTCAACAGTTTGCGGACTATGTTTCTGATATTATTACTGCAACTGCATCTATTTTTGACAGTTTAAAGGGAGTTATGTTGCCACTCATTGGAGCAAGCATGGCCATTTATATTACTTATGTTTACTTTGTTAAGCACGGGTCATTTTTCAAAACACTTTTAAGGCTCTTCTTTGTATTTGGATGCAGCATCTTATTCTTCTCCAAATATAGTGACGGAACCTATGTCATTTCACGCTTTTACACCAATACAACCTCTGTTACTGCCAACCTTTCGTCTAATGTCACCAAAAGTTTGACTGGCACGAAACTGTCAAGTTCAAGCGCCACTGGTGCTTTAACAGAATACGCAAAGTCAGCTATCTGGACACCTTACAGCTACCTCAATTCAGACACTGCTGATACCGATAATGGCTTTGTCCTCTCTACTGCTCAACTTAAGAGTCTACTGGATTATAATGATGGAGATGATGACTTTAAAGTATCTGATGGTACGGGTGAAGTTTCTATTAAGGAACTCGCTGGAACTGAGGATGCCCCTAAAAATACCATGCTAAAATCAAATTGGGGCGCTATGTTCTCCTACTCCCTTGTAGCTGTTCTTGAATCGATTCTCATGGGATTGATTTTGATATTCTTTGCCATTATGCAGTTCATTCTCAATGTCGCTCTTTTAATTCTCTTAGTTTTTTCACCCTTTGCATTGGTCTTCTCAATGATACCAACCTTTGAGAATATTCTTTTCAACTTAATCAAGAAACTTGGTGGGACAATTGTTCTTAGTGGTCTCATGACTCTCTTAGCTACGATTGCTCTCTACTTTAACAATATTTTGACAACCATTACAACTGCTATTGGTTTTGATAATATGATTGTTGGCTATGTTCTCAAAGCCTTTGTCCTAGTTATTCTTTGGAAAAAACGGAACTACTTCTTGTCTATCTTGACTGCCAATCGTATTCATCATATCTCTAATCGCTTTACTCAACGAATTGATAAAGCTGGTAGAGTCCTCCAAGAAAACACCCTTGGTCGTGTTCAAAAGAATACTCAGGCTAAACTTGCTGTGGCAGGTAGTGTCCTAGCTGGTTCAACCACTTTAGCCAAAGAGGCTATTAACATGAAAACCCGACAAGTGGCAAGTACAGGCTACAATGTCACTAGTCAGGCTATCTCAGATTCAATGGCTCAATCTTCTGCTAGACGGGCTGAAAAACGTGGGGATAGTTATGATGTCGCCTTTAAAGAGGCCAAAGCCAAACAAGCTCACCGTAGTGAAGTGGCTGCTAGCGCCATTCTCAACGTCCGAAAAGGACTTAAAAATGCGGAGTATGGCATCTATCATGCTAAGTCAGTAGCTACTAACGATGACAAGGATAAGATTAAGGCTTCTGAAGCTCGAAACAGATTCCAAGAATTAGGACAAGCTATCCAAACTAAGCGTGAGAAAGTCTCACAACTTCGACAATCAGCCTATAATCAGAAGTCTAAGGAAAGAATTCAAGCGGAGCGAAAGAACCGTCAGGAACTCCCTAAGACCAAATTCAAGGACTATCTCGAAAAAGAGAGAGCCATGAGAGATCAATTAGCACAACTCAATCCAAACATTCTCCGTTCTCAGGAGGTTTAATATGAAATTAGTAAAACGTTTTGGGCTCCTGACAACACTTCTAGCACCCTTATTTGCGGTGCTTTTTCTTTTTGTCGGAGCAAGTAGTATAACATCAACCAGTTCTGCTTCAGTCATTGAAGGTCAAACCTACGTAGAACATTGGTCAGATGGGGATGCCTATAGTCATAATCTTCTTGTCCATAGGTATGGCATTACCGCTGAACAGTTAGATGGCTTTTTAGAAACAACGGGCATTGCTTATGATAAAAGCCGAATTAATGGCAAACTTCTTTTAGAGTGGTCTCAAAAATCTGGACTTGATGTGAGAGCGATTGTCGCTATTGCTCAAATGGAGAGTTCATTTGGGACATCTGGTGTCGCTACTCAAAAGGGAGCTAACATGTTTGGCTATGGTGCCTTTGATTCTAACCCTTCTAATGCTACACAATACAATGATGAAGTGGCAGTAACCGACCTGACAAAGATTACTATCATTAAGAATAAGAATGAGACCTTTAAGATTCAAGATGAGAAAGCTCAAAAGAATGCCAAGGGAACCTTAAACCCAGCGACAGATGGTGGGGTCTATTTCACTGATACGTCTGGTTCTGGAAAACGTAGAGCTGAGGTCATGGAAAAGCTAGACAAGTACATTGATGAACACGGAGGAACACCCAAAGCCCCACAAAGCACTGCTAGTCAATCCCGTGATGGAGGAGGCGTGACGGCAAGTGGTGTCCCTGATGGCTATAGTCTCGTTAAGACGATTGATACTTCAGGATACAATGCAACTAGCTACCCTTGGGGACAATGTACATGGTTTGTCTATAACCGAGCAAAAGAATTTGGTATCTCTTATGATATGTATATGGGTAATGGTGGCGATTGGAGAAACAAATCAGGTTATCAAACCACTCATACGCCTACCGAGCACTCAGCCATTTCATTTGCGCCTGGTCAAGCAAACTCTGATCCAACTTATGGACATGTTGTCTTTGTCGAACAAGTAAAATCAGATGGCTCAATCTTGGTATCAGAATCAAATGCTCTAGGTTTGGGCGTCATCTCATACCGTGTATTTGATGCAGAAACCGCAAAACAATTTACTTATGTCATTGGAAAGTAGTTAAGGATTGTTTAAGTTCATCTAGCTATACTACTATCAATCCTAAAACTTTTCTTTTTCATAATCTCCTAAAGACTAAAGGTGTTTTCCTTTGGTCTCTTTTTTACGTTTAAGGAAGGAAATACAAGATGGAAAAACAACTTATTACAAAACAAGACTTAATAAAACAGGGGTTAAAAGAAGGTACAGCAAGAAAAGTAATCCATGAGGCAAAACAAGTTCTTGTTAGTCAAGGATTTCAATTTTACAACAACAGAAGACTAGGTGCTGTACCAATCAGTACAGTTGAAGAAATACTTCATGTGAAGTTTTAAGGAGGCTTTTTGTGTATATTCCTCAATTCAATCCACGTGTTAGAAAAAATAAAAAATCGGGATTATTCTTTTTTGAAATCAGAGATAATGAAGGTAAGACTGTAGAGTATCAGTCAGGATTTAATTCTAAACGAGATGCAGAGAATGCAGCCTTAGAAATTCAACAAAAATTACGTCAAGGTTATACACTTGATAGATATACTTCTCTATACGATTGGTTTCAAACATGGTATGATTTAAAAATTCGACCAAAGAAAAATTTATCCCAAGAAACTAAGAAAAATTATAAGATTTATGGTGAAACACTAAAACGACTTTTTGGTGATAAAGCAATTGTCGATATTAAAGCAACTGAGTACCAAAGAATCATGAACATATACGGTGAAACAGTCGGCTATGACTATCTTAGCAGAATAAATTCTATTATTAGAAAAACTATTAAATTAGCACAATCTGACAGAATCGTAATTGAAGACTTTACAAGTAATATAGAGCTTTTTGCTGGAAAAGATGGACAAAAACCAGAAGATAAATATATTCATAGTGTTGAAGACTACCATAAGCTAATCCGATATTTAGAAAATAACCTAAATTATGAAGAATCCGTAGTAAATCATATCATATACACAATAGCAAAAACTGGTATGAGATATGGAGAATTAATAGGGTTACTTGATGAAGATTCAAAACTTGAAGAACACTATTTGCATACTCATGAACGCTACAATACAACAGCTTGGAAATGGACTTTAGCAAAGAATGATTCCTCAAAGAGATATGTACCAATAGATAATAAAACAATAAAGGTTTTAACAGATATGAAAAACGAGAGAGAAAGAATCAATAAGCAACTCAAAATAAAAAATAAAGTAGGATTTCTCTTCTTTCATTATGGTCTAGAGCATGGAGTACCTTCGGTCGCAACCGTTAATAAAGCTTTAAAAAAAATACTGAAAGAACTAGACATACAACCACAAATTACAACTAAAGGACTAAGACATACATACGGATCTTATCTGCTTCACAATAATGTAGATATGGGAGTTGTAGCAAAAATACTTGGTCACAAAGATATTCAAATGTTAATTGAAGTCTATGGGCATACACTTACAGAAAAAATTGATAAAGAGTTCAAACAAGTAGAAGAAATCATGAAAAAAATATAAATTGGGACAATATTTGGGATAGACAAATTAAAAACAAAGAAAAAACCCTGTAAAACAGGGCTTTTCATAAACTTTATGCTATACCGGCGGCCGGTGTTGACTGGGTACGTTTTTGATTACTTTGTTTTTTTTGTCGCGTTTGTCTGCCTTTTCCTTCGTGTGGGCCTTTATTTTTCTTGTGTTTTTTGGATTTGTTTTGGGGCATTAGGGTGTTTTTGTCCTTTGCTTTGCCGCTTTGCTATAGCGGTGTGTATCTTTGGCGTGTTTTTTGAATCGTGGTTTTGGGTGTCAGAGCTCCAATCTGTTTTGTTACCTATTTCATCACCCTTTCCATATTCTTTTTTATTGCGTGTAGTCGGTTTTTACCTCATCTTGCAGGTTTTGGATTCCTTTTTTCTTCCTTTAATTTCTTTTTGTGATCTTGTGTGGTTGGGGTTCTTACCCCTTTACCCTTTGTTGGTTTTTTCTTGTTTTCTGCGTTTTGGTTTTTCGTTCCCTTTCTTGTTCTTGTATTATTGGCGGTTGACGTTGTTGTATCGCGGACTCCTTTTGGTTCTTTCCATTGTTTTTTCTAGTTTGTTACCTGTTCTTGTCTTTTTATTACTTTTTGGTGCAGTATTTTGACCTTGGATCTTGGGGTTATGAGGCGGCCGGGCTTGTTTGCTGCTCGATCGTGCGATACCAGTTTCTCTAACTTTTTTTGGGCTGTTTTTTTCGACCCGGTGCACGCTTTTACAGGTCTGGTGTTTTTCTTGTTTGTTCCTTTCGGTTGGCGTTTGTTCGTTTTCCAAGAGATTAGTCTTGTTAGTTTGTGGCTTAACTTTGATAGAGGCATCGCCATTTTCACGATTGTACTTAATTGCATTGTCGCAGAGGTTATAAATAACAGAGTAGAGCAGCACAGGATTTCCCTTTAGTTTGCTGGTCTCTCCTGACAGATGCAGGTGGACTCTCTTCTCTTGAGCTGTTGGTAAAAGGGTATCTTGAACATTCTTAGCAATTTGGTAAAGGTCAACCTCTTCCATGGTTAGCTGATAAGCTTCATCTAGTTGAGAAAGATTGATGATATCCTCCACCAAACTCATGAGTCGTTGTGATTCCTTGTAAATCTTTGTAGAGAAGGCTTGCGCATCAGCTTTTGAAACGAGATTATTAGCAAGAACTTCTGCGTAACCCGAAATCAAATGCAAGGGCGTTTTTAGCTCATGAGATACATTAGCTGTAAATTCTCGTCTCATTTGCTCAGCTTGGAGTTGCTCACTGACATCAAACAAGAGGAGAACAAGACCAGTCACTTTACCATCAGCTAAAATTGGACGAATAAGAGCTCGGTAGGTGCTAGTATCAAAGATAACAAGCCCCTCGCATTTTTGACCTTTGAGTCCTCGGTCAACAAGTTCAACTAAAGGGAGATTGCGGGTAATTTCTAAAATATCCTGCCCCTTACTAAACTCGTCTGCCTCCAGTAAGCTTAAGGCTGCGCCATTGATACTTAAAATCCTGCGCTGATCATCTAGTAAAATCATTCCTTCTTTAATCTTGGAGATGATGGTATCAAATTCCTTCTGATGTCTAGCCAGCAGAGTTTTTTTATGAAGAATTTCCCTTTGGTGACGGTCAAGACGTCGTAACAAGGGCGACAGTTCCTCATAGGCATCATTAGCCAAGGGCTGATCTAGGTTTAGACGGTTGAGCGGTTGGACAATTCTATTGGCCGTATAGCGGGCGATAAGTATTGACAGGATAAGCGCCAGCAAAACAATCAAGAAAATAGGCTGAATCATCCTCAGTAAAAGAAGTAAGACACTGTGCTGAGTGACAGATAAACGGACAATGGTGCCATTATCCAGACGCTGAGCCACATAAAAAGAGCGCTGCGTTAAGGTGGAAGAATAACGAGAGCTTTCACCGTAGCCTTCAGTCAAGGCTTCCTTGATTTCTTCTCTCTTGAGATGATTTTCCATTTTAGCAGAATCTGACTTGCTATCATAGAGAACGTTTCCTAGATTATCCACCCAAGTAATGCGAACGTTAGAAATCTTCAAACCTTGAAAATAATCTTTTCCTTCCGCTGAAATCCCTTGAGCTACTAATGAGCTTGCTGTGTGAAGCTGATCAAATTGAATCTGAGTAAAATAGCGGTAGAGTACCCCCATGATAAGAATGAGAGAGGCCAGTAGGACGCCGATAGCGGCAGACAAAATGGATTTAAAGATTCTTTTGGTCATAAGCTTCCTCCATGCGGTAGCCGACACCACGAACAGTTTGAATGTAGGATCCGCAAGTTCCTAGCTTTGTCCGTAAGGTGCCGATATGAACATCAACCGTCCGTGTTTCAAGCAAGACATCATCTCCCCAAACCATATCTAGCAACTCCTGACGCGTAAATACACGACTAGGATTACGCATAAGGAGAAACAAGAGGTCAAATTCTTTCCGCGTCAAGTCAATTCGCTGACCTTCAACTGTTACAATATGGTTTCTACTATTTAGGGTCAGCTGACCCAGACGAAGTGCGACCTCTTGGGACTGGCTGGCTTGTGTGCGACGAAGAACAGCCTTGATGCGCGAAATCATCTCCATCATTCCAAAAGGCTTGACTAAATAGTCATCAGCCCCCAAATCAAGACCATTAACCTTATCAAATTCTGTTCCCTTAGCTGTTGTCATGATGACAGGAATTTCTTTCATTGCACTAAATGACCGCAGTCGTTTTAAAATACTAAGCCCATCTTCCTCTGGCAACATAATATCCAACAGAATCAGTTCAGGTAGCGGAGCCTCACTCAGCATTTCCCAAAACGGTTTGCTGGAAGAAAATCCCTGTACCTCAAAGCCAGCTATTCGCAAAGTGTAAAGCACCAGTTCTCGAATATCGTCATCATCTTCAACGCAATAAATCATGTCACATCTCCATCTAACTGCCCTGTAATTGAAAAAATCACCCATTTAGCAATATTAACTGTGTGGTCACCAATTCTTTCGATATATTTGGCGACCATAAGAACATCAATAGCCTGCTCACCGTCAACATCTTCTCCCGAAAAGTAGGCTATTAACCTCTTCTTCATTGTATCAAATTCTTGGTCAACTTTATCATCTTTTTTAATGACTTGATTGGCTAAAGTAACATCTTCTTGAACAAAGGCATCTATGCCAGTTGTTACCATGCCTAAAACATGGTCAACCATTACATGAAGTCCAGCCAACTCCTTTTCTGATTGGATGCGACCTGCACCGACAATTTCAGCCACTTCGGCTGCCTGCGCACCGATCCGCTTTAGGTCGTAGACCATTTTTAAGGCAGCAGAAATATGACGAAGGTCTGAAGCAACTGGTTGCTGGAGTAAGAGTAACTTTAAGCACTGTGCTTCAATATCACGCTCTAATTGTTCAATTTTTTGGTAAATGCTAAGTGCATTTTCAGCACTGCTACTATCACCACTCAGGAGTTCAATGGATTTTGAAATAATATCCTCACAGAGAGCACCCATAAGAATCATGTCGTTATTAAGCCTATGAAGCTGATTTTCAAATCTGCTGCGAATCATCCGAATCTCCCCGTAATATAATTTTCTGTTCTTTCATCTTGAGGCAGAGAGAACAATTGACTAGTCTTATTGTATTCAACTACCTCTCCTAGGAGGAAGAAGGCTGTCTTATCTGAAATGCGAACAGCCTGCTGCATGTTATGAGTCACTATAACAATGGTATATTTTTTCTTAAGCTCAATGACCAGTTCTTCAATTTTGGCTGTTGAAATAGGATCTAAAGCCGATGTTGGCTCATCCATCAGGAGAATATCTGGCTCTACGGCTAAGGCACGAGCGATGCAAAGACGTTGTTGCTGACCACCCGACATACCCAAAGCCGACTTGTTCAGTCTATCCTTGACTTCATCCCAAATAGCAGCCTGTCGAAGGGACTTCTCCACAACCTCATCTAGCTGAGTTTTATTGTGAATGCCATGAGTGCGCGGTCCAAAGGCAATATTATCATAAATACTCATTGGAAAAGGATTGGGCTTTTGGAAAACCATCCCCACCTTTTTACGGAGCACATTGATATCAATGTCGCGATAGAGGTCTTCACCATCTAATAGAACCTGACCCGTAATCCGACAATTTTTGACCAAGTCATTCATGCGGTTGAGACTTTTTAAGAGGGTTGATTTCCCACAACCCGACGGTCCAATGAAGGCGGTAATTTCATTAGCCTCAATCTCTAAATTAATATTTTTCAAGGCTTGAAAATCATTGTAATATAAATCCAAATGGTTAATGACTAATTTACTCATCAGCTGTCCTACTTCCTAAGCGTTTTGCAATTAAACCTGAAATAAAATTCACAACAAGAACCAATAGCAACAGAATCACGGCTGTTGCGTATGTCTGGTTGACATAAAGGCCTTCGCCTGAAATAGTGTACATGTGTACAGCCAAGGTACGTGTGGAACTAAAAATGCTCTTAGCTACTTCTGCCACTGTCCCCGCTGTAAAAATCAAGGCTGCGGATTCTCCGATAATGCGCCCAATAGCCAGAACGACCCCTGCAAAAATACCTGACATGGCACTTGGTAGAACAATTTTAAAAATGGTTCTAAGTTTTCCTGCCCCTAGGGCAAAAGCTCCCTCACGATATAAATCAGGAACCGATAGCAAAGCCTCTTCAGTTGTCTGAATAATCACTGGTAAAATCATAATAGCCAGTGTGATGGCACCAGATATGAGGGACAAGCCCAAATGCAGGTATTTAACCAAAAAGAGAGAGCCAAATAAACCGTAAATGATAGAGGGAATACCAGACAGGGTCTGAGCAGCTATACGGATTAACTTGACCATAGGATTGTCACGACGCGCATACTCCGTTAGGTAAATGGAACCTCCAATACCAACCGGTACTGCAATCAATAAGGTCAATACAATCATGTAAATCGTGTTGATAAGAGCTGGCATGAGTGAAACATTCTCACTATCATAAGTCCAAGCAAAGAGGTTAATCTGGATATGAGGAAGCCCCATGATTAAGATATAAGCAACAATAAAAATAATCGCCAAGAAGCTCAGAAGAGCCATGAGATAAACCAAACAAAATAATAACAAAGAAAGCTTATCTTTTTTTCGTGACAGAAGACGCTCCTTCCAGTTTCTTTGATTGATATTTTCCATACTAGTCCTCTTTATTGATTACTGAAAAGCTGATATTGATGATTAAGATAAAGACAAAGAGCACTACGCCTGTTGCAATAAGAGCTCTGCGGTGTAAACCACTGGAATAGCCCATCTCCATGACAATATTGGTGGTCAGCGTACGAACCCCAGATGTCAAATTTTGCGGTAGCACAGCTTGATTCCCCGCAACCATGATAACAGCCATCGTCTCCCCAATCGCTCTGCCAACACCTAGAATGATGGCAGA
>NZ_AQYA01000023.1 GCF_000376985.1 Streptococcus henryi DSM 19005 | reverse complement strand
AATTGGACAAAATCAGGTGCAGAAAGCATGGTTATCTTAATGACGGCACAGCGTAATGGGCTTTTTGAGCTCTATTACCGCAACTCATACCCATTTAAAGCTTTTAGCCCAGAGATAAAAATCAATATGAGAAAACTCCTGCAGAAAGGCCAGCACGACCAGCATATTATCCCAAGTGCGACTATCCCACTAAACGGTGCAACAAGTAGTCCAATTGGACAAATGAAGAAATGGATTTAGGACTTTTGAAAAACTTTCCGAGAATAACTTGACACAAACCGAAAAACTTAAACACTTGCATATCTAAGAGAATATGCTATAATATTCTTCGGAGCAACATCTGCGCGTGAAGTGGGTCAGGGGAGGAATCCAGCAGCCCTAAGCGTTTGTAGGTGTGTGCTCTTTTTGTGTGTTCTTTAATCTTTGAAGTTTTGCTTTTGGAGGAAACTCTCTATTTTTTGAATGTAAAGCGTGATATTTTTATTGATATTTAGATGAAATCAAGAATCATCTTATAGTGAGTAATTGCGAAATGCGCAGATTCACTTCGGGCTCAAAACAATAGAAGTGTAACTTTGACTGAAAAATCTATCGCAAAGCAATAAGTTAAGAACACTCTAAGCTTTTCTGGAACTCTTAGAGTTAACGTTTTCAGTAACTTTCATGAAAGTTTACAAAATCCTTGATATAAGTGGATTATATGTAAATTTTCTCACAAAATTATTGAAAAAATAGTTTCAAAAGAGTATCATAGAGGAGACATTAAATTAAGGGGATAAATAATGACACATATTAAATTTGATTATTCAAAAGTCTTAGAAAAATTTGCTGGTCAACATGAGATTGATTTTTTACAAGCTCAAGTATCTGTAGCAGATAAAATGTTGCGTGAAGGTACAGGACCAGGTTCTGATTTCTTAGGATGGATGGATCTTCCAGTAGACTACGACAAAGAAGAATTTGCGCGCATTCAAGAAGCGGCTGAAAAGATTAAATCTGACTCAGAAGTTCTTGTTGTTATCGGTATTGGTGGTTCATACCTCGGTGCCCGCGCAGCTATTGATTTTTTAAGCAACCACTTTGTAAACCTTCAGTCAGCTGAAGATCGCAAAGCACCACAAATCCTTTACGCTGGTAACTCAATTTCATCAACCTACCTTGCTGATCTTGTGGAATATGTTGCAGATAAAGATTTCTCAGTAAACGTTATTTCTAAATCAGGAACAACAACTGAGCCTGCTATTGCTTTCCGTGTATTTAAAGAACTTTTGGTTAAAAAATACGGTCAAGAAGAAGCAAACAAACGTATCTATGCGACAACTGACAAAGCAAAAGGTGCTGTTAAGGTTGAAGCTGATGCTAACAATTGGGAAACATTCGTTGTTCCAGATGATATCGGTGGCCGTTTCTCAGTTCTTACAGCAGTTGGTCTCTTGCCAATCGCAGCATCAGGTGCTGACATCACTAAATTGATGGAAGGTGCAGCAGCAGCTCGTACAGCTTACTCATCTGATAGCCTTGCAGAAAATGAAGCTTACCAATATGCAGCTGTTCGTAATGTTCTTTACCGCAAAGGTTATTCAACTGAAATCCTTGTTAACTATGAACCATCACTTCAATACTTCGCTGAATGGTGGAAACAGTTGGCAGGTGAATCAGAAGGTAAAGACCAAAAAGGAATCTACCCATCATCAGCAAACTTCTCAGCTGACCTTCACTCACTTGGACAATACATCCAAGAAGGGGCTCGTATCATTTTTGAAACAGCTATCCGTGTTGAAAAACCACGTAAAAACGTGATTATTCCTGAATTGGCAGAAGATCTTGATGGTCTTGGTTACCTTCAAGGAAAAGACGTTGACTTCGTAAACAAAAAAGCAACTGACGGTGTTCTTCTTGCCCACACGGACGGTGATGTTCCAAACATGTTCATCACATTGCCAGAACAAGATGAATACACACTTGGTTATATCATCTACTTCTTCGAACTTGCTATTGCACTTTCTGGTTACCTCAATGCGGTTAACCCATTTGACCAACCAGGTGTTGAAGCCTACAAGAAAAACATGTTCGCTCTTCTTGGCAAACCAGGATTTGAAGAGCTCAGTGCAGAACTTAACGCACGTTTGTAATAACATCACAATCTCTTCTCAAACGAGGAGGGATTTTTTTGTCTCCAATCTAAAGATATCTTTCATAAATCTAGAATATAGTTTGTGTATATTTTTTTGATTTGATAAAATATAGATATAAAATATATCAGGAGGAAAGATGATGTCGCCAATCATAAAAGATAGACAAGTCAATGTCAAGGTAAATTCAGCCAACTTTGAAGAAGCTAAAAAAGTATTCAAAGAAAATGGTTTAGATATTTCTTCAGCCTTTAATCAATTTGTTCAAGAAGTTGCCATCACGCATGCTCTGCCATTTAAAACAGAGGAAGAAAAAAGAAGGGATTGTATGATTGAGCAATTGAGTCAAAAATTTGATGACAACTTGAATCAGATGGAATCAGATGGAGGTATCAGTTTAGATGATGCTAGAAGAAGACTCTTTACTTAAATATCAAGTTCTTATTTCTGATGAAGTGTTCAAGCAACTTGAAAATATAAAAGACTATATTAGCAATGTCAAATTAAGTCCGCAGTCTGCAGAAAAAGTGATTGATACAATATTAAATGACTTAGAATCACTAAGTTTATTTCCTGAACGTGGGTTCTTAGTTTCAGAAAGAATAGGCAGAGAATTGTCGAAAATGAAGCAGGATAATCGCATTGCCCGTGGACTAGTTGTAGGTTCTAAAAAATATTTAGCCCTATATTCAATAGACCATGAAGCCAAGGTTGTCAGAGTTCCTATTTTAGTTTCAAGTCATACGGACTGGATCAATCTCTTTTTCTAGATGTATATATCAAAATTTTTGATATTTTAAATATTATAAAATCACAATCTCTTCTCAATTGAGGAGAGATTTTTATATTTGGGAGAAAAGATAATATAATATGTGTTATCTAATGAAAGTTGAAAAAGTCAAAATATCTGAGAAATTTTTAAAAAATGTGAAAAATCCTTGACAAGAAAGTCGGGGGGGGGGGGTATAATTAGTTGTGAAATTCTAACTTTTTACACATAAGGGAGTGTTTAAAATGAAAAAGAAAAAACTTTTTAAATCTGTTGGCCTGACATCGGCAGCTTTATTGGCGACAGTTACGCTTGCGACATCAACAGTCTTCGCTGACAACTTAACAGCAGAAGAACATATTCGTATCGCTCAGTCACAAAGCAATCCAGATGCTACATATGCTTACGTTCAAGCTCATCCTGATGTTTTTGGAGACTCTTCAACAACAGACGATTTCCTTGATAATCCAAATACCATTGCAGCCACTAGCGTTTGGATTTTCAATGATGATGGAACATACTACAAAGTGATAGACAATGTAACAAAAGATACTCCAGTAGCGACAGAAACTCCAACGACAGCAGAACCCCCAGCGACAACAGAGACTCCTGTAGCAACGGAACCCCCAGCGATAACAGATGCTCCTGTAGCAACAGAAACTCCAGCGATAACAGATATTCCTGTTGCGGCAGAAACTCCAGCGACAACAGATACTCCTGTAGCGACAGAAACCCCATCGTCAACTGAAGTTCTAGCTACTTCGGAAAACTCGACTACGACAAAAACTTCTGCTGAATTGACAGTTGCTAAAGCCAATAAAGAAACAGCTCAGCAAAATGATGTTAAAAATCAATTACCGCATACAGGTGAATCTAACACAACAGCGTCTATTTTGAGTGTTTTAGGTATGACTATGCTTCTTTCAATGCTAGGTTTTAAAGCTTACCGTAGAAATTAATGCAATAAATCATAAACTTAGTTATTTTGAGTTTTATAGATATAATAGATATAAATGACTTTCGAAAGGAGGTCATTTTTTTATCCAAATTATTTCCCAATTTTCTGAATATTTGGTATAATAATAGCTAACTAACTTTGAAATGGAAGGAATAGGGTATTTGGTGAGGGAAATGTTTTGAAACAGAACCTAAACTAATAGCGTTGTGAGAAAGTCGAACCTTCTAGTGTGTCTGTACACTTGCTTGGATTCCCATTTTTAACTCGCTTATTAATGCTCTTGGTATGAAACTATGACTGCTCAAAAAATGTCTGCACAGGAAATTATTGCTTTTATCGGCAATGCTGAAAAGAAAACGAATGTTAAAGTGACTTTTGAAGGTCAATTGGCTGCGGAAGTGCCAGCTTCAGTAGTGAAATTGGGTAATGTTCTTTTCGGTGACTGGAAAGACATCGAGCCATTGCTTGCTAACTTAACTGAAAATAAAGATTATGTTGTCGAGCAAGATGGCCGTAACTCAGCTGTGCCATTGCTTGACAAACGTAACATCAATGCTCGTATCGAGCCAGGAGCTATTATCCGTGACCAAGTGACTATCGAAGACAATGCTGTTGTCATGATGGGTGCTGTTATCAATATCGGTGCTGAAATTGGTGCTGGAACTATGATTGACATGGGTGCTATCCTTGGGGGTCGCGCCACTGTCGGTAAAAATAGCCACATCGGAGCAGGCGCTGTCCTTGCCGGTGTTATCGAACCAGCTTCAGCTGAACCAGTTCGTGTCGGTGATAATGTTCTTGTCGGAGCTAATGCTGTTGTTATTGAAGGTGTTCAAATCGGTAGCGGATCAGTCGTTGCGGCAGGTGCTATCGTCACTCAAGATGTTCCAGAAAACGTTGTTGTTGCCGGTGTTCCAGCTCGTATCATCAAAGAAATCGATGAGAGAACACAACAAAAGACTGCATTGGAAGATGCGTTAAGAAACTTATAATCGAAAAGGCTTGTGGTAACACAAGTTTTTCGTTACATAAAGGAAAATAGATATGAAACTTAATTTAATCACTATCCGTCGTGATTTGCACCAAATTCCTGAGATTGGTTTGGAGGAGTTTAAGACTCAAGCCTATCTTTTGGAACGCATTGCTGAGATTACGGCTGGTAAAGATTTTGTAGAGCAAAAAACTTGGAGAACTGGGATTCTGGTTTTTCTAAAAGGTTCTGCTCCAGAGAAAACTATTGGCTGGCGTACGGATATTGATGCTCTGCCAATTATTGAAGAAACAGGCCTAGACTTCAAGAGCACTCATGAAGGACGTATGCATGCTTGCGGCCACGACATGCACATGACAACAGCACTCGGTCTTCTCAATGAATTAGTGCAGACACAACCCAAGAATAATCTGCTCTTTCTCTTCCAACCAGCAGAAGAGAATTTTGCTGGTGGTATGCTCATGTATGAAGATGGCGCCTTTGGTGACTGGAAACCTGATGAGTTTTATGGCCTTCATGTGCGCCCTGACTTTAAGGTTGGTGATATTGCCACAAATACTGGCACCCTCTTTGCTGGGACTTGTGAAGTTTGGGTGACCTTCAAAGGAAAAGGTGGTCATGCTGCCTTTCCACATGAAGCTAATGACGCCTTGGTTGCAGCTTCTTATTTTGTCACTCAGGTTCAAACCATTGTTAGCCGAAATGTTGACCCTATCCAGGGTGGTGTAGTGACTTTTGGTTCTATGCACGCTGGAACAACCAACAATGTCATTGCGGACACAGCCAAGCTCCACGGGACAAGCCGTACCTTGACCCAAGACATGAGTCTGCTCATTCAAAAGCGCCTCACTGAAATCGCTCAAGGCGTGGCCGCTGCTTTTGCTATGGAAGTAGAAGTAGAGCTTAAACAAGGTGGCTACTTGCCTGTAGAAAACAACCCTGAACTTGCCCGTGATCTCATGGATTTCTTTGGCAATAGCAAAGCTGTTAACCTTATTGATTGTCCGCCTGCCATGACAGGAGAAGATTTTGGTTATTTGCTCAATAAAATCCCTGGTGTCATGTTCTGGCTGGGAGTGGACACACCTTACGCCCTTCACCACCCTAAAATGAGTCCAAAAGAAGAAGCTCTGCCATTTGCCGTGGAAGAAATTTCAAAATTCTTGAAGTATAAGGCTCAATAATAACCTACATCTGCCGTCTTGGCAGGTGTTTTTGATTTAGTCAGAAAAACAAAAGGCCCTTGCCGAAAAGCAAGGACCTTGAGAAAAGGGTAGGGCACGATTTTTCAACCATGCCCAGGAGATTTATGAAAAGGGGAAAATAAGAGGGAAGCCTATTTTCCCAGCGGTCAGGGTAACCGCCTATTTAGGATAGGAGTAGTATAGCGGAGAAACCTTAAAGAAACCTTAAAATGAATTCAGGTTTCCAAAAAAATTGCTTGAATTTTAAAAATCGGTAAAAACTACCTATTCGTGGTATGATATTAACATGGAAAAAATCATTCTTCGACAAGATATACTGAAAAAATTAAAATCTCATAATCAGTCAGAAAAACTTAGAAAAGATAAACTGTTACTTGAAGCTCTGCTATTAACCAAAGCCTATCAAGAGAGTAAAGTAATTGCTACATATCTAGCTTTTGACTTTGAATATAATACTAAACTCTTCATCTCGGCTGCGCAAGCCGATGGTAAGACTATTGTGGTTCCCAAGACTTACGGGCAAGGAAATATGGATTTTGTGCTTTATGATGAGGAGAATCTGGAACAAACGAGATTCGGTCTTCTGGAGCCTAAGAGTAGCTTGGCTGTTTCAAAGTCTGAGATTGATATGATTCATGTCCCGGGTGTAGTATTTAATAGTGAGGGTTATCGCATTGGGTACGGTGGTGGCTATTATGACCGCTATCTATCTGATTATGAAGGAATGACAGTCAGTACAATTTATGATTTTCAAAAAGCATCTTTTGTCGAAGATGTTCATGATATAGCTGTTAAGGAGGTATTGAGTCAATGACGGCATTAAAGAGAGAATTTAAAAAGACGCCAGTAACGATTAGTTTACTAGGATTAACTAGCCTTATTTTTGTTGCCATGCAAATCATTTACTTTGGCCAAGCAAGCTCAGTTCAAGCAGTCTTTGATTTTGGAGGAATGCTGGGTGTGTATGTGAAAGCTTATCCAAATCAGTTGTGGCGTTTAGTGACACCGATTTTTGTACATTTTGGATGGGAGCATTTTTTCTTTAACGCTTTGACTCTCTATTTTGTCGGTCAAATGGCAGAGCAGATTTGGGGAAGTCGTCGCTTTTTAGTTATGTATATTCTTGCCGGTATATCTGGAAATGCTCTAACAATGGTTTCAAGTCCAAATGCAGTTGCAGCTGGTGCCTCAACTTCATTATTTGGTTTGTTTGCAGCTATTGTCATTATCGGATATTTTGGTCGAAATCCTTACTTAAAGCACCTGGGGCGTTCATATCAAATTCTTATCCTAATCAATTTAGTTTTCAACATTTTCACTCCAAATGTTGGGATTGCAGGACATCTAGGAGGTGTTATCGGAGGTGCTTTGCTAGCCATATGTCTTCCAGCGCAGTATGAAAAGCAAATTTTTAAACCTTGGCAAAGGATTCTAGCAGGATTTGGTTACTTTATATTTGTCCTTGGATCTGTTTTGATAACACTGTTCTGATTTTTCAATGCCTCTAACGTTCTAGATAAAATTAAAATAGCTAAAAATCTTGAATCAAGGTTTTTAGCTATTTTTGCTTATGTTACTCTGCTGATTTTTTAGCAGCTGGTTTATTTTCCAATTTTTTTCCAAGATCAATGATGTATTGTTTCAAATCATCTTTTACTTGTGGGTGTTGAAGAGCGTAATCAATTGAAGTCTTCATGAAACCAAATTTGTCACCAACATCATAACGGTTGCCAGTGAATTCACGGGCAAAAACGCGTTGTGTTTTATTGAGGGTATCGATAGCGTCAGTCAACTGAATTTCATTACCAGCACCAGGTGCTTGTTTTTCAAGAATGTTGAAAATTTCTGGTGTGAGTAGGTAACGGCCAATGATAGCAAGGTCGCTAGGAGCATCTTCTGGAGCCGGTTTTTCAACAAAAGTATCAACACTGTAAAGTCCGTTAACACCAGCGCCTTGAGGTGCAATAACACCGTAAGCTGAAACTTCTTCGTGTGGAACAGGCATAACAGCAATTGTAGATGCATGTGTAGCTTCGTAGTCATTCATAAGCTGTTTGGTCAATGGCACAGCTTTACTATCTGTAATGTCCATAAGGTCATCGCCTAACATAACAACGAATGGTTCATTGCCAACAAAGGCTTTTGCTTGAAGAACAGCATCACCAAGTCCACGTGGGTGACTTTGGCGGATGAAGTGAAGATGGATGCCAGTTGTTTCATCAACTAATTTAAGAAGGTCATTCTTCCCTTTTTCTTTCAAATTGTATTCCAATTCGAAGTTTGAGTCAAAATGGTCTTCAATAGAACGTTTTGATTTACCAGTGACAACCAAAATATCTTCGATGCCTGAGCGCAATGCTTCTTCAACAATAAATTGAATAGTTGGTTTGTCAACGATTGGTAACATTTCTTTGGCAAGAGCTTTAGTAGCAGGAAGGAAACGAGTTCCAAGACCTGCAGCAGGGATAACGGCTTTTCTGACTTTCTTCATTAGAATCTCCTTGGTATCAATTACTTTAGCAATATATTACCACTCATTTTCTGAGCGGAATTCATTGGACATCATGTTAATGATGCTTTCTTTGACATCAGCACCTTCATAGATAACTTTGTAGATTGCACTTGTGATTGGCATATAGACATCCAATTCTTGAGCGATTTCATAGGCAACTTTTGTTGTTGAAATTCCTTCAATCACCATGCCCATGTTCTTTTCAATGTCTTCTAATTTTTCTCCGCGACCTAGGGCATCACCGGCACGCCAGTTACGAGAATGAATAGAAGTCCCTGTTACGATAAGGTCTCCTACACCAGATAACCCGCTATAGGTAAGTGGATTTGCCCCCATTTTAACACCTAAACGTGTAATTTCAGCAAGTCCGCGAGTGATAACAGCGGCTTTGGCATTGTCTCCGTAACCAAGCCCATGAAGAGCTCCGGCTCCAACAGCAATAATGTTTTTAAGAGCCCCAGCAGTTTCGACACCGATAACATCTGAGTTAGTATAAAGGCGGAAGTAGTTATTGCTGAAAAGTTCTTGCACGTATTTAGCAGCATCGTGATTTTTAGAAGCAGCTGTAATCAAGGTAATATCACGAACGATTGTTTCCTCAGCGTGACTTGGTCCAGAAACAACAACAATTTCAGAACGAAGATCAGTAGGAATTTCTTCCTCTAAAATAGTTGACAAACGTTCATGAGTGCCTGGCTCTAAACCTTTTGAAGCATGCATGACAATGACCTTGTGGTCAAGCATCTCAGCCACTTGCTTAGCAACCAATCGAGTAACCTTTGTTGGCACTACAAAAAGAATGGCATCAGTATCAGCAAGTGCTTCTTTCAAATCAAGAGTAGCCTTGATTTTATCATCAAGAACAACATCCTTGAAATAATGTGTATTTGTATGATGTGTTTGTAATTCCTCAATTTGAGCTGGGATATTTCCCCAGAGCGTCACATCATGTCCATTATCATTGAGAACCTGCGCAAGAGCAGTTCCCCAAGACCCAGGACCTAGGACGGCAATTTTTTGCTTTTCCATAGTTTTTCCTTTACATGTCATAATATCATTTCTCATTATACCATAAGATAGTGTTTTTGGCTTTCAAAAGGTAAAGGCTCTCATTTTTTCTCTAAATCATTTTCTGAAATAGCAGAGCTTTTTCTTGACAATGGTTCTCATAGAAACTATAATAGTTCTCATGCGAATTATTATATCACTAAGTAGAGAGGAGTTGCTATGGAAAATCCTATCGCAGATCTGAGAAATTTGCTCAATCAATTTGAACAAGTTTGCGATGATATGGCTAAGGACAAAGGCATTGAACATTTAGCTGGTCCGCAAGGATGGGCTCTGCTTTATTTGAACAATAGAAAAGAGCAAGAAACCTTTGTCAAAGATATCGAACAAGAAATGAAAGTGTCAAAATCTGTTGCTTCTAATCTTGTCAAACGAATGGAAAAGAATGGCTTTATTGAGGTCATTCCTTCTAAAGAGGATAAACGCTATAAACAAATTGTTTTAACGGTTAAGGGCAGAGATAAGATCAGTCGACTTGAAGATTTTCATAAAGAGATTCGTAACTCTTTGTTCCAAAATATCGCAAAAGAAGACTTTCAACAAGTTTTGCAGTGGGCAGAACAATTGAAAGCAAATATTATAACTTATAAGGAGAAAAAACATGTTTAAAAAGGCGATTTTACGCTATAAGTGGTTTGCCTTGGTGTCTATCTTGTTGACGGCCACTGTGGTGACAACGACACTCTTGCAGCCATCTTATTTGAAAGACGTTCTAACAGCCGTTTTGATGAATGACCAAGACGAAATTTTCCGTGTTGGGAAATGGCTTTTGGTTATTGCGGGTATTGGTCTCATTGCTGGTATGTTTAATACCATTGTTGCTGCTAAGATTGCTCAAGGTGTATCAGCAGATATTCGTGAAGAAACCTTCCGCAAAATTCAAAGTTTCTCATATGCAAACGTTGAAGAATTTAATGCCGGGAACCTAGTTGTTCGTATGACCAATGACGTGACTCAAATTCAAAACTTGGTCATGATGCTTTTCACTATTCTTAGCCGTGTTCCCCTGCTCTTTGTCGGAGCCTTCATTATGGCGGTTAGAACTCTGCCTGAACTCTGGTGGATGATTATTGTCATGGTTGTCTTGATTGCGGCGGTTATGGCTGTTGTTATGAGTCAAATGGGACCACGTTTCGGTAAATTCCAAACTTTAATGGAAAAAATGAACAGCATTGCCAAGGAAAACCTTCGCGGTATCCGTGTGGTCAAATCCTTCGTTCAAGAGAGAGAACAATATGCTAAGTTCAAAGAGACTTCAAATGAGCTTCTTGGACTTAACCTCTTTATTGGTTATGGTTTCTCAATTTTGCAACCCTTGATGATGTTCATCTCTTACATGGCTATCTTTGCCTCTCTTTATCTTGTTTCAGGCATGCTTGAAACGAATTTGGAAGCAGTTGGTGGCTTTACATCATTTATGAGCTACCTCATGCAAATCATGTTTGCCATTATCATGACAAGCTTTATGGGAATGCAGGCATCCCGCGCAGCTATTTCCATTAAACGTATCACTGAAATTCTTGAGACAGAGCCTGCCATGACTTTTGTGGATAATCCTGATGAAGACTTGGACGGAAAAATCGTCTTTGACAATGTTAGCTTCACTTATCCACATGACGCTGAGCCAACCCTTAAAAATATTTCATTTGAAATTGAGCCTGGTCAAATGGTTGGTGTAGTAGGTGCCACTGGTGCCGGTAAATCAACGCTGGCGCAGCTTATTCCACGACTTTTTGACCCTCAAGAGGGAAGGGTTTCTATTGGCGGACGTGATTTGAAAGAAGTCAACCAAAAGACTTTACGTGAGACAGTCTCTATCGTTCTTCAAAAAGCTATCCTTTTCTCAGGAACGATTGCTGATAATTTGCGTCAAGGCGCACCTGGTGCGGATCTTGAAAGACTAGAACGTGCGGCAGGGATTGCCCAAGCCAAAGAATTTATTGACCGTTTAGACGAAACTTACCAAAGTGAAGTTGAAGAACGTGGTAATAACTTCTCAGGTGGACAAAAACAACGTATGTCTATCGCTCGTGGTGTTATCGGAAATCCTAAAGTCTTGGTACTTGACGATTCAACATCAGCACTTGATGCTAAATCAGAAAAATTGGTACAAGAAGCCCTTAATCATGACTTGAAAGGGACAACAACTGTTATCGTTGCCCAAAAGATTTCATCAGTTGTTAAGGCAGATAAAATATTGGTGCTTGATCAAGGCCGTCTTATTGGTGAAGGAACGCACGCTGAACTCGTAGCCAATAATAAGGTCTATCGTGAAATTTACGAAACACAGAAAGGGAAGGAGGAAGAATAAAATGAAAACAGTAAGATTCTTTTGGTTTTATTTTAAACGCTATAAATTAAGCTTTGCTGTCATTTTCCTAGCTATTATTGCCGCAACTTATTTGCAAGTTAAGACGCCAGTTCTTCTTGGTAATGCTATCGCTGAAATGGGTAAAATTGCAACAAGTTATGCCATGGCTAAGCAAACTGGTGTGACTGGCTTTAAACCTGACATGGCTGATTTTAATGGTGTCATGCTTAACCTCTTCTTTGCTTATGTGGCAACAGTTGTGGCAAACCTTATTTACAGTTTGCTTCTAACTCGTATTGTTGCGCATTCAACGAGTCGTATGCGTAAAGGTCTCTTTGGTAAATTGGAACGTTTGACCATTGCCTTCTTCGACCGTCACAAGGATGGAGATATTCTTTCACGCTTTACTTCTGATTTGGATAATATCCAAAATGCCTTCAACCAATCAATGGTTCAAATCCTTTCGAATGGAGCGCTTTACATTGGTATGGTTTGGATGATGTTCCGTCAAGATACTCGTCTTGCCCTGGTTACTATTGCTTCAACGCCAGTTGCTTTGCTTGCTCTTGTCATCATTGTGCGCTTGGCTCGTAAGTACACAAACTTGCAACAGGCTGCTGTTTCTAAACTCAATGCCTATATGGATGAGAAGATTTCTGGTCAAAAGGCTATCATTGTTCAAGGTGTTCAGGAAGAAACGATTGATGGCTTCCTTGAACTTAATGAAGAAGTGCGTCGCACAACTTTCAAGGGACGTCTTTTTGGTGGGATTCTCTTCCCATTCATGAATGGTATGAGTCTTGTTAATACGGCAATTGTTATCTTTGCTGGTTCAAATATCGTTCTCAATGATTCTTCACTAGAAACAGCCGCTGCCCTCGGTCTGGTTGTAACCTTTGTTCAATATTCACAACAATACTACCAACCAATGATGCAGATTGCGTCAAGCTGGGCTGAATTGCAACTTGCCTTTACAGGTGCTCATCGTGTTCAAGAGATGTTTGATGAGCCAGAGGAAATTCGTCCACAAAATGCTCCACATTTCACAGAACTTAAAGAAGGTGTGGAAATTAAGAACATCGACTTTGGTTACCTTCCAGGACAAAAAGTTCTTGACAATGTCAGCATCTCAGCGCCAAAAGGTAAGATGGTGGCCGTTGTTGGTCCGACTGGATCAGGTAAAACAACGATCATGAACTTGATTAACCGATTCTATGATGTTAACAGTGGTTCGATTGAGTTTGACGGTCGCGATATCCGTGAATACGATTTGGATAGCCTACGTGAAAAAGTTGGTATCGTGCTTCAGGAATCTGTTCTTTTCTCAGGAACCATTGCTGATAATATCCGTTTTGGTGATGAGTCTATTTCACAAGAAATGGTGGAAACAGCTGCGCGTGCCACTCATATTCATGATTTCATCATGAGCCTTCCAGAAGGTTATGAGACTTATGTGACGGACGATGAAAATGTCTTCTCAACAGGTCAGAAGCAGTTGATTTCAATTGCTCGTACCCTTTTGACAGACCCACAAGTCCTTATCCTAGACGAAGCAACATCTAACGTTGATACGGTAACTGAGGCTAAAATTCAAAACGCCATGGAAGCTATCATCGCAGGACGTACAAGCTTTGTTATCGCTCACCGTCTTAAAACGATTCTCAATGCTGATGAAATCATCGTCCTTAAAGATGGTAAAGTCCTCGAACAAGGAAATCACCACGAACTCCTTAAACAAAAAGGCTTCTACTCAGAACTCTATCACAACCAATTCGTTTTCGAATAAAGATGATATTATACAAAACCAGTCCGCAAGGATTGGTTTTTGCTTTTAGACTACGAATAACATATAATAGAGGGTAAAGTGTTGAAATCCTCCAATCATGAATCAGAAAAATCTGATGTGATTAGAAAGGACGAATATGAACGAACTACAATTTTTAATCTACACTGCTGAGAATAATCAGGAAAAAGCCAATGTCATTGTCAGTAATGAGACCATCTGGATTAGCTAAAAAGAAATGGCAAGGCTTTTTGATGTCGGTGTACCAGCTATCAGTAAACATTTGAAAAATATCTTTGCTGAGGGTGAACTAGATGAGGGAGTGGTTGTTGCAAAAATTGCAAATACCACTCAACACGGTGCTATGGCAGGGAAAACGCAGACTAAGGAGGTTGCTTATTACAACTTTGATGCCATCATCTCGGTGGGATATCGTATTAACTCACAAAAAGCTACAAAATTTAGACAGTGGGCCACAACTGTTCTAGGTGACGACATGATTAAAGGCTTTGCCATGGATGATGGAACGATTAAGTTTGATAATCTAGCAACTAGAGTCGCGTGAAATTCTTGACAATATAGGGGGAAGGTATGCTATAATGACAATACGTTAGAAGTGTATGTCATGAGCATACAAAAAGCCCCCAACGTCTCCAGCGTTGAGGGTTTTTCTTTTGGCTCAGTGCCCTAGGTTTTTTGTTGCGTGAGTTGAGCCAATACTCAAACAAAGCTGTTAGGATAGCAACAAGCAATGGTACAACAAATACGTTTAGAAATGTGTTCATGAGCATTTCCCCCCTTCCTATCCCAAGAGGGCCTCTCTAGTATAACAAAAAGAGAAAATACAGAAAATATTACAAGAATCTTTCCTGTAAAAAGTATTTTCTAAGGTTAAAATACTTAATTACTTTATTTAAAAAAGAAAGGAGTGTTTAGTTAGTGCAACTAACTGAACAGGGACAATTTTCTAGAAATAATTTTGAAAAGCTGGAAAGTCCTTTTGTATCGCAATTATGAAAATCAGAGGTTTTGAACTGGTTAGCCAGTTTACAGATAATAATTTACTGCCAAAACGTGAGACTGCTCATGCAGCTGGTTATGATTTGAAAGCAGCGGTGACAACTGAAATTGCTCCAGGTGAAATCAAATTGGTGCCGACAGGAGTAAAGGCTTATATGCAGGCTCAGGAGGTTCTCTACCTCTTTGACCGTTCATCAAACCCGCGCAAAAAAGGATTGGTTTTGATTAACTCAGTTGGTGTTATCGATGGTGACTATTATGGTAATCCAGATAATGAAGGCCACATCTTTGCTCAAATGAAAAATATTACCGATGAGACAGTTGTGGTCGAAGCCGGTGAACGCATCGTCCAAGGTGTTTTTATGCCTTTCTTAGTGGTTGATGGAGACGATGCCACAGGTCAACGCACAGGGGGCTTTGGCTCGACTGGAAAGTAATTTCATTTAACCAACTCATCAAATATTGAAAGGAATTGAAGAGGCAGTCAATTCAGCTAATACTCAATGAAAATCAAAATAAGAGGAGGCAAGCCGACGTAGACAGACCTGATGGTAGGTAAGAAGGCTTAACAATCTATCATTTTGATTTTCAAAGAGTATAAAAAGAAATCCTCTTGTCTAGAAAGAGACATAAAGGATTTTCTTTTTGTCAGGAACTTATGCCTCTTATAGATTTATGGCTAAGAAAAAAACAACTTTTATCTGTCAGGAGTGCGGCTATCATTCACCCAAATACTTGGGGCGTTGTCCCAACTGTTCAGCCTGGACTTCCTTTGTTGAAGAGGTGGAGGTTCAGGAGGTTAAAAATGCCCGCGTCAGCCTGACAGGTGAAAAGACTAAACCAACCAAACTCAAGGATGTCTCTTCCATAAACTATGCCAGAACCAAGACCGACATGGATGAATTCAACCGTGTTCTTGGAGGTGGTGTCGTGCCAGGCAGTCTGATCCTTATCGGTGGTGATCCAGGTATCGGGAAATCAACCCTGTTGCTCCAAGTCTCTACCCAACTTGCTAACAAGGGGACTGTCCTCTATGTTTCTGGGGAAGAATCAGCAGAGCAGATTAAATTGCGCAGCGAGCGTCTGGGTGATATTGATAATGAATTTTACCTCTACGCTGAGACCAATATGCAGGCCATCCGTGCCCAAATAGAACAAATTCAGCCCGATTTCCTCATCATTGACTCTATCCAGACTATCATGAGCCCTGAAATCTCCAGTGTGCAAGGTTCTGTTTCTCAGGTCAGAGAAGTAACTGCTGAACTGATGCAGTTGGCTAAGACCAACAATATTGCAACCTTCATCGTAGGTCATGTAACCAAGGAAGGGACGCTTGCTGGACCGCGTATGCTAGAACACATGGTGGATACCGTTCTCTATTTTGAGGGTGAACGCCATCACACCTTCCGTATTCTACGGGCGGTCAAGAACCGTTTTGGATCTACCAATGAAATCGGCATTTTTGAAATGCAGTCAGGTGGGCTGGTAGAAGTCATCAATCCAAGCCAGGTCTTCCTTGAGGAGCGCTTGGATGGGGCGACGGGCTCTGCTATTGTCGTGACTATGGAGGGAAGTCGTCCAATTCTGGCTGAGGTGCAGGCTCTTGTGACACCGACCGTTTTTGGCAATGCTAAGCGCACCACAACAGGTTTGGACTTTAACCGCGTCAGCCTTATCATGGCTGTTCTGGAAAAGCGTTGCGGACTCCTTTTGCAAAATCAGGATGCCTACCTTAAATCAGCCGGAGGGGTTAAACTGGATGAGCCAGCCATTGACTTGGCCGTCGCGGTAGCCATCGCCTCCAGCTACAAGGAGAAACCGACCAACCCGCAGGAAGCCTTTATCGGTGAAATTGGCTTGACTGGCGAAATTCGTCGCGTTACCCGCATTGAGCAGCGTATCAATGAGGCTGCTAAACTAGGTTTCACCAAGATTTATGCCCCTAAAAACTCACTCCAAGGCATCCAAATTCCAAGTGGTATCGAGGTCATAGCTGTCGCCACAGTCGGTGAGGTCTTGAAAAAAACCTTTAAGTAAATTCTCTTTTTTCAACAAAGAGATTTTATCAAGCCTGAGTTCTCCATAATTTGGAAGACTCAGTTTTTTGATTTCCAAAATGTACCGCCTCCTAATCTTTTTCAATGACAAGCCTCTTTAAAAATGCTAAGATAGAAAAAACTTTGAAACTCAAATAGTTTTCAAAGGAAGTAGTCTAAGGAGGACCTCTTATGTCGTACTTTGAACGATTCTTAAAAACCAACCAAGCTTATGCTGATTTGCATGGTACTGCACACTTGCCCTTAAAACCTAAAACCCACGTTGCCATCGTGACTTGTATGGATTCCCGTCTTCACGTTGCACCAGCTTTGGGTTTGGCCTTGGGGGATGCTCACATTTTGCGTAATGCAGGTGGTCGTATAACTGACGATATGATTCGTTCTCTGGTTATCTCCCAGCAGCAAATGGGCACACGTGAAATTGTTGTTCTCCACCATACCGATTGCGGGGCACAGACCTTTACGAATGAGGATTTTGCCGCTCAGTTGAAGCGTGACTTAGGTGTTGATGTACAGGGTCAAGACTTTTTGCCTTTTGCAGACCCTGATGAGAGTGTCCGTCAAGATATGGACATTTTGCGCCAGTCTCCCCTGATTCCAGATGATGTGGTCATTTCAGGGGCCGTTTATGATGTGGACACTGGCCGTCTGACAGAAGTGAAGTAATCAAGTGACTGCTGAGCATTGGGAACTTTGCCCAGCGGTCATTTTTTCTTTTTAGGATAATGGCAGAGCAGGATTCCAGTTTTTCTTTGACAAGATGACTTAGAAAAACTATAATTGTCTTATAGTTATAGTACAAAGTTAAAAGCTTTGCTATTGTCAAAAGAAAGAGGCCTATCATGGATAATCGAATGAAATACACTATCGACAGTAATATGCAATTCCCTTTGGTTGAAATTGCTTTGGAGGCGGGAGAGTCAGCCTATATTCAACAAGGAAGTATGGTTTATCATACACCTAGCGTTGCTCTTAATACCCGTCTAAATGCCCGTGGGTCGGGTCTAGGGAAATTGGTCGGTGCTTTGGGACGAGCTATGACATCAGGTGAGTCTATGTTTATCACTGAGGCTGTTTCAAGCTCTGATGATGGCAAATTGGCTTTGGCGCCTTCTATGCCTGGTCAAGTGGTGGCCCTAGAACTCGGTGCCAAGCAGTATCGTCTCAATGATGGTGCCTTTCTTGCCTTAGATGGTTCAGCCCAATATAAGATGGAACGTCAGTCTGTAGGCCGTGCTTTCTTTGGTGGCCAAGGTGGTCTTTTTGTCATGACCACTGAAGGTCAGGGGACCCTCTTGGCAAATAGTTTTGGTTCTATCAAGAAGATTGAACTAAATGGGGAAAGTATTACCATTGATAATGCTCATGTTGTCGCTTGGAGTCGTGATTTGAACTATGACATCCATTTAGAAAATGGCTTCCTCCAATCCATCGGTACAGGGGAAGGTATTGTCAATACCTTTTCTGGCTATGGCGAAATCTATGTTCAAAGCCTTAACCTCCAAACCTTTGCGGCTGCCTTGCAACCCTTTATTGTGACTAATACTGGGAATTGAAAATGATATCGGATTCAGTCAAATACGGCTGAATCTTTTTTGTACGAATGAACCCAAGATGTGCTATAATAAATAAGATTGGCGATTGAGGTCGCTATAAATAGCTTAAAGATAGCATCTAAAATTGAACGAGGGACAGACTTCTAGAAAAAATAAAACGAGTTCACGTGACTCGCTTACTTTATGGAAATTTTCGACAAGTCTTAATGTTCCTTAGTATCTTAATTCAAGGAGAATAGCATTGGCTAAAGACATTCGTGTGCGTTACGCACCAAGTCCAACAGGACTTTTACACATCGGAAATGCGCGTACTGCGCTCTTTAACTACCTTTACGCTCGTCACCATAACGGGACATTCATCATCCGCATTGAGGACACTGACCGCAAACGTCACGTTGAAGATGGGGAACGTTCACAACTTGAAAACTTGCGTTGGTTGGGCATGGATTGGGATGAAAGTCCAGAAACACATGAAAACTACCGTCAGTCAGAGCGTTTGGAACTTTACCAAAAATACATTGATCAACTCTTAGCTGAAGGTAAAGCTTACAAATCTTATGTAACAGAAGAAGAATTGGCTGCAGAGCGTGAACGCCAAGAAGCAGCTGGTGAAACACCACGTTACAACAACGAATTCATCGGTATGTCAGAAGATCAAAAAGCTGCCTACATTGCAGAACGCGAAGCAGCGGGTATCGTTCCAACTGTTCGTTTGGCTGTTAATGAAGCTGGTATCTACAAGTGGACTGACATGGTTAAAGGTGATATTGAATTTGAAGGTGGCAACATTGGTGGTGACTGGGTTATCCAGAAAAAAGATGGTTACCCAACTTATAACTTTGCCGTAGTTGTTGATGACCACGATATGCAAATCTCACACGTCATCCGTGGAGATGACCACATTGCCAACACACCAAAACAACTCATGGTCTATGAAGCACTTGGTTGGGAAGCACCAGAGTTTGGTCATATGACTCTTATCATCAACTCTGAAACTGGTAAGAAGTTGTCAAAACGTGACACAAATACGCTTCAATTTATCGAAGATTACCGTAAAAAAGGTTACATGTCAGAAGCTGTCTTCAACTTCATCGCCCTTCTTGGATGGAATCCAGGTGGAGAAGAAGAGATTTTCAACCGTGAGCAACTCATTGAACTTTTCGATGAGAACCGTCTTTCTAAATCACCAGCAGCCTTCGACCAGAAGAAAATGGACTGGATGAGCAATGACTACCTTAAAAATGCTGATTTTGAAACAGTCTTTGAACTCTGCAAACCGTTCCTTGAAGAAGCAGGGCGTCTGACAGACAAGGCTGAAAAACTGGTTGAACTTTACAAACCACAACTCAAATCAGCTGATGAAATCGTTTCATTGACTGACCTCTTCTTTGCGGACTTCCCAGAGTTGAGCGATGCTGAGAAAGAAGTGATGGCTGGTGAAACAGTACCAACCGTTCTCCAAGCCTTCAAAGCTAAATTGGAAGCTCTGACTGATGAGGAATTTGTGACAGAAAATATCTTCCCACAAATCAAGGCAGTCCAAAAAGAAACAGGCATTAAAGGTAAAAACCTCTTCATGCCAATCCGTATCGCAGTTTCAGGCGAAATGCACGGACCAGAATTGCCAGATACTATCTTCTTGCTTGGCCGTGAGAAAGCCATCAAACACTTGGATGATATGTTGAACAATCTAATATAAAAATTCTTGATTAATCTAAAAAGACACCGTTTAGTCTATGAACTGAACCAGGTGTCTTTTTGTTTTATTAATTTGTGAAATAGCAGAGCTATTTATATTATTTTAGTTAAGAAAGAATAATCAAATTTGGAAGATAATGGCTATCATAATGATGAATATCAATCTTTCACTAGATAGCGACTGTATTTCACAGCAATTAAACTTGTCAGCAAAGCTTTGATAGTGTCTCCTGGAATGAATGCAAGATTAGACCAGAGTGCTGTTATAAAAGGCATCTTGGTGTAATGCGCCAGCCAAATTGCCCCTAGAAAATCAACAAAGAGGACACCACCGAGCCAGATAATTAAAAAAGTTAGAAGAAAATTTTGGGAAGGAATTTTCTTAAGTCCAATACCTATCAAAAGTGGTACAAAAATCCATGACACGACATAGCCAGCAGTTGGTCCCATGAGAACTGGGATAGTATTATTTCCACCAGTGAATGCAGGTATAAATGTTCCTAGTAGGAGGAAAAGAAGTACAGAAACAGTACCTCGTTTGGCTCCAAGGATAGCCCCAGCTAACATGATTCCTAAGTTTTGGAGGACGATTGGTACTGGAATAAAGCCAAGGGGAATACCAGGGATATGTCCGAGTACGATAATTAGTGTTGCCATCATAGCGATATAAGTAAGGTCTCTAACTTTTGACGTCATTTCAGTCTCCTTTAAAATAGATAGAATGGTGCTTTCTGCAATTTGGATTAAAGCGGTGAAGACAATTGGGACAAGTTCCAACTTGATATTCGGAAAAAGACAGATAGGTCATACAATTACCACAGAGAACAGGCTTGTCGCTTTCTATATCATTTGCTTGAAAATGATGATTTTCAAGGCTATCATGACACTGGTAACAAGCATAATATTTTTGGCAAATCTCACACTTTAGGGCGACAATATCGAGTTCAGAATGGTAGTGGCGACAGCGTCCTGCTCTGTCTAAATCAAGTCCGTTAATCTTCATAGTCATAGTGTAAGGGTTTTTACGAAATTTGTCAACCTTTATTTTAGAATAGGTTAACAAATAAAAGACTTTAAGATTTATTAGAAAGTTAAAGCTTCACTTTTGCTATCTTTTAGTTACAAGTGGGCAGACTTTTCTGTTCTAGATTTGCTTTGAAATTAACTTGATAATCTGCTATAATTGCGAGGAATATTAGAAAAAGAGGTAGCTATAAAATGGCAGAATTATTCCCCTACCGTCCCATGAATCTTTATCAAAATTACCTTGAGGCTAGTCAGGCTTTCCCTGATTGTCCTATTATTTTTGACCAGGAGCAGGTGGCCTTTCCTGAACTTGGAACTGAGACCACTTATCAAGCCAGTCATGACCTGATTGTCAAAAGAGCTAAGCAATTGGCAGCTTTGGGCTTGAAACAAGGAGATAAAGTTATCATCTTCAAGGGGCAGGCTTTTGATACTTACATGCTTGCGGTGGCTGCAACCTATCTGGGCGCTGTACCAGTCATGGTGTCCTACCATTTTACGAGTCAAGTTATCTCTGTTTTTGCCGATCGTTTGGAAAATCCTTTCATCATTTTTGATGCTGTGACAGCTGACGTGGTCGCTGCAGTTGATAATATTTCTGATAATCATAAGATTGGGGTGCAGAGCTTGCTAGCTACCGACGGAGTAGAAGCAGACTTTAATCCACTTCCTGAGGATCAAATTGCCTATATCACTCACACATCAGGGACAACAGGCATACCCAAATTGATTTGTCATTCAGCCAATACCATGGGCTGGCGTACAAAATACCAGAAGACTGTATTGAATTACATTCCAGAACGTCGCATCGTTGGTTTCCATATTTCACCAGTTCATTCACGTTTTAATATTGGGATGTCTTCTTTGATGATTATGGGCTTCCCTCTTCTGCCCTTATCAAATTCTGACCGAGAAACTGTTGAGCGCATGTTCTTGAAATACCAACCTCAAGCTGTTGAAACCCATCCCAATCATTTTGTTCAGTGGGCGACAATTGCGCGTGAGCATCCGCAGGTATTTGCCAAGACAAACTACTATCACTCTACCTTTGATGCCATTAACAACGCTACAATGTTGGCCTTTCTAGAGGCTTCTGATAATGCGCAAGCCATTTTCCTACAAATCTACGGCCAAAGTGAATACGGACCAATGATTTTGAAAGCTCATACTAGAGACAGTCTCAAGACTTCAAATGCCCGTGATATGGGTGTTGGCCTGGCAGGGCTTACTGAGGCTAGAATTACTGATAGCAAGGGTAATCCGTTGCCTGCCGGTCAAGACGGTCATATCCAGTTCAATTCTAAGGGGCGCGCTCTGACCTACTATAAGGAAGATCAACGTTTCCAAGATAATGTCTATGGGGAATGGTGGGACAGCGGTGACTACGGCTGTATGGATGAAAATGGTCATCTTTTCTTGAAGGACAGACAGGTAGATTTGATTGATAAGATTGAAAGTAACCTTGTTCTTGAGGATATGTTGCTAGACCAATTAAACTTCTTGGCAGAAGTTGCCATCGTCCGTGACCAAAATGGTCGCCCACAGCCCTTTATTGCGCCAAATAAAGGTGGCCAAGTAGACATGGACGCTTGGTGGGAAGCTGTCTCAGAGCTCCCATTTCTCAATGCACCAATCGTACTTGACTATGATGAGATTCCAAGAACAGCAACCATGAAAGTCCAACGCCTGCAAATGGAAAAAGAACTGCAAGAAGGGAAATATAAAGCATAACTCTAATAACTGTTTAGTTTTGTATATGATGGAAAAGCTAAGGAATACTCTATAGACCAATACAATAATTAGCCAAAAGGGGTAATTCTTTGATGAACAAGAGAATTGCCCCTTTTTGACTGGTTCTCAGTGAGATTAATAAATGGTATAATTGAGGATATATTAGAATATATACTGTGGAAAAATACTCGTCCTGCAAATATTTATGTAAGGAATGGCTAGTCTTGTTGGGTTTAGTGAATCTGAAGAAATCCTATTCTCTTTTTTGAAGATCCTATAGAGTATTTGAATTTTAGTTATGCTTCATAGACTTTTAAAAATAGGCTTGTAGAGGAATTTAGTTATGACCAATGATATCATTATTTATAACACAGAAGATGGTAAGGCATCAATTGAATTACACTTGGACAATGGAACAGTTTGGTTGACACAACTGGAATTGGCAGAACTTTTCCAAACGTCGAAGCAGAATATTAGTAAGCATATCAAGGCAATCTTTGAAGATGAAGAATTGGATGAAAAAGTGGTTGTCAACTATCAGTTGACAACCACTCAGCATGGAGCAATGGCTGGGAAAACACAGTTTGACTACCACAGGTGAGGACCTGCTGACAAGTAAAGAAACAGTTTAGGACGACCAGATAGATGTCCTAAAAGTTTACTACAGAATATCAAAAATATCAGGCTAAAACACTCAGACAGGTAGAAAAAGATTACATTATTCCAAAAAAATTCTGAACTAGTGGAGAGATTTAAAAAAGTCGCCATTAAAAAAGTTCTTGAGCAATCTCTTCATATGCAATTTTTTCTTGACAAAATATATATATATATATATATAATGCTCTTGTTATTAGTAACAATCTATATAAGCGGTTTTCTAAAAAATATATTCCATACCAAAGGAGAATTATTGCTATGACAGAAGCAAAAACAAAAGCACAGGCAGCAGTTCATACTGCCTCAGCTGCTGCTGGTACAGTGGCTCTAAGTCCAATTCCTTTTTCAGATGCTATTTTACTAGTACCGATTCAAACAACCATGGTGACAGCTATCTATAAAGCTTATGGTCAAAATATATCTGAAGGAGTAGTTAGCGGAGTTATTAAGTCTACTTTTGCCACAAATCTTGGACGTACTGCAGCCTCCAACCTATTAAAGCTAATCCCAGGGGCCGGGACTGTCGCAGGAGCAGTAATTGGTTCTAGTGTAGCAATCGCATTTACAGAAGCAATTGGCAATAATCTAGTTAGTCAATTTGAGAAAGGCAGTGGTGTTGGTATTGAAGAGCTAGGTTCGGTGATAACCGATGCTTTTAATACAGTGCGTAATAAGTAGAGGAAAAATTGAAAATGAAAGAACTAGCAAACAAGAATAAATCAAAAGCACCTCAATTCAACCACGGACCACTTGTTGAAAAGGGTCCGACGGCAGGTCAAGTCCGTTCACGTACCAAATCTGGTCAGTGGCGTAAAAAACGTAGTGACGCAGGTGTGCAAAGGAAGAAAGATTAGTTATATATACCTAAAAAGATTGGACAATTCAGCTATCTTCTGCTATAATACTCAACAAGGAAGAGGGTCCTACAAAGAATTCTCAAGCGAGCCTGAGACAGTGGAAGTCAGGTGAAGGTCTTGTAAGGATTGGAACTTTCTGTCAAAATATCAATAAAATGAAGTAATAAATTAGGGTGGAACCGCGTTTGATACGCCCCTATGTCAATTGGCATAGGTGGGTTGAAGATGTGGTTCCTTTTCATTTCTCCAGAAAAGAGGAGGGGCAGGTTCTAAAACTCCCCACCCCTTGCCTAATGAAAGGAGAAACATGTTCACACTAGAGAGCATCCTAGAAGCGCATGCTCAGTTTTCGGGGCCAGATTTTCCGAAATTACTTGCTGTTTTCAAAGAAATGGGAATGGTTAGCAATCAGGTTGATATTGAAATGGGCCAAGTTACTTACATTGCTCAGGACGATACGGTATTAGTTAACGATGGCTACAAGGTTACTTCCAACATTGCAGATTATCCTAATAAAGATCAGGTTGAAGCAGACCTTAAAAGGCATCAAGCAGGAGAGACGGATTTTCCAACCTTCTGCGAAGATATGGCTAAATCAGGAATTGTAGGCTGGGTTATTGATCTAGAGCAGATGACTTGCACTTACTTGGATAAGACTGAAAATGCGGTGCTGGTTGAAACTGTTCCGTCATTATAGCGGAAGTGTTTGACTTCTTTATTATGAAAGGAGAAAATATGCTAAGAGGATCTTGTCTTTGTAAGGCAGTAACCTATCAAACAGATCAAGAAATTGCAGAATTAGTTTTTTGTCACTGTTCTTTTTGTCGTAAGGCTACTGCATCGGGCTTTTCTGTCAATGCTCGAATAAAACGGGAAAAATTGCAGCTACTAACTGGTGAAGACAGATTAGTTATTTACAGCTCTTCGCCTGGAAAAGACCGTTATTACTGTTCAACCTGTCACAGCCAAATTTTTCATAGACAAGAAGAATTACCTGATTTGCTGACTTTAAAAATGGGAACGGTTGATACAAGTGAACAAGATATGGCACAAGTTCCAAAACGTCATATTTTCCAAGATCAACATTTTAACTGGCTAAATAGTCAGTGATTTAACACTAAATTATAGCAATAAAAAAGGAGAATAGATAAATGTCAAAAAAATTAACCTTCTACCTAGGCATTGTCAGTAATCTCCTTGTCAGTCAAACTGACAAACGGCAATCGCTATTGCGACTTGCCTAGCCTATGCACTAGCCGGTAGCCTTAAAAAATATCGTTTTAAGTCTACCGCCGTCGCAAGAACTAAAAAAATAAGAACGGAGTTTTTTATGTCAAAAAAATTGACTTTTCAAGAAATTATTTTAACTTTACAACAATACTGGAATGACCAGGGTTGTATGCTCATGCAGGCTTATGACAATGAAAAAGGTGCGGGAACTATGAGTCCTTACACCTTCCTTCGTGCCATTGGTCCTGAGCCATGGAATGCGGCTTATGTGGAGCCATCACGTCGTCCTGCCGATGGGCGTTACGGTGAAAATCCTAACCGTCTTTACCAACACCATCAGTTCCAAGTGGTCATGAAACCATCACCAAGCAACATTCAAGAGCTTTACCTTGAGTCCCTTGAAAAATTGGGCATTAACCCCTTGGAACACGATATCCGTTTCGTTGAAGACAACTGGGAAAACCCATCGACTGGTTCTGCTGGACTCGGTTGGGAAGTCTGGCTTGATGGTATGGAAATCACTCAGTTTACTTACTTCCAACAGGTTGGTGGCTTGGCAACAGGACCTGTAACGGCTGAAGTGACTTACGGTTTGGAACGCTTGGCTTCCTACATCCAAGAAGTGGATTCTGTCTACGATATCGAGTGGGCACCAGGCGTTAAATACGGAGAAATCTTCCTACAACCGGAATACGAACACTCAAAATATTCCTTCGAAATTTCAAACCAAGACATGCTTCTTGAAAACTTCGAAAAATTTGAAAAAGAAGCTGCGCGTGCTTTGGAAGAGGGTCTGGTTCACCCAGCCTATGACTATGTCCTAAAATGTTCACACACTTTCAATTTGCTTGATGCCCGTGGAGCTGTTTCGGTTACAGAACGTGCTGGCTACATCGCACGCATCCGCAACCTAGCCCGTGTCGTAGCCAAAACATTCGTCGCAGAACGCAAAAAACTGGGTTACCCATTGCTGGACGAAGCAACACGCGCAAAACTCCTGGCAGAAGATGCAGAGTAACTAAAACGGTAAGGAAATCGTGTTTGCCCCATCTCAGGAAAAAGAGAATAGGGAGAAAATAGCTTCTCTTATAAAGTGAAGCGCAGCTTATGCGACCGAAGGTCGCCATAAACGCCAGTCGCTACCGTGGTCAAAGTATTGTTAGCTCGCTAACAATACGGGGCAAAATTGGAGACCTCAGGCTCCAATTTTAGCAATGGAATACTCAAATAGTCCAGTGGACTATTTGAGGTTGTTACTTGGAAATTAAAGAGTAACAATAGTTGGTTGCTAGCGTGCCGACCACTTAAAGCTGACTGGCAAAAAGAAGAAAAGCCACTATTTCGGAGAAAGGAATTAAACACGGGCTAAATCCTCGGAAAAAAGATAGACCGCCTTGTGTGCGAGCACACTGCCTTGGTCACCTATTTTTCGGTCAGATTTTAAGGCCCTTGGTATTTTAATTATGACAAAAAATCTTTTAGTAGAACTTGGACTTGAAGAACTACCTGCCTACGTAGTCACTCCAAGTGAGAAACAACTTGGCGAGAAAATGGCTAGCTTCCTAGCTGACAACCGCCTCTCATACGACAACATCCAAATCTTCTCAACACCACGCCGCTTGGCAGTACGTGTAACAGGTCTTGCGGATTCCCAAACAGACTTGACAGAAGACTTTAAAGGTCCTTCTAAGAAAATCGCCCTAGATGCCGATGGAAACTTCTCAAAAGCAGCCCAAGGTTTCGTACGCGGTAAAGGCTTAACAGTTGATGACATCGAATTCCGTGAGAGTAAAGGGGAAGAATACGTTTATGTGACCAAGCATGAAGCTGGTAAGCCAGCTAAAGAAGTCCTTGCAGGGATTCCAGAAGTGCTTGCTTCATTGACTTTCCCTGTCAGCATGCACTGGGCAGGTAACGACTTTGAGTACATCCGCCCTGTTCACACTTTGACAGTACTCTTGGATGATGAGGCTCTTGAGCTTGACTTCTTGGATATCAGCTCTGGCCGCGTCAGCCGTGGACATCGTTTCCTTGGTCAAGAGGTAGAAATCGCTAGCGCTGACTCATACGAGGATGATTTGCGCAGCGTATTTGTCATCACAGACGCCAAAGAGCGCCAAAACATGATTGTTGAGCAAATCAAAGCTATCGAAGCTGCCCAAAATGTGCAGGTGGAAATTGATGCAGACTTGCTCAATGAGGTCCTCAACTTGGTTGAATACCCAACTGCCTTTATGGGAGCATTTGACACAAAATACTTGGAAGTCCCAGAAGAAGTGCTGGTGACTTCTATGAAAGCTCACCAACGTTACTTTGTCGTTCGTGACCAAGCTGGTAAACTCATGCCAAACTTCATCTCAGTGCGCAATGGTAATGCTGAGCATATCGACAACGTGGTCAAAGGGAATGAAAAAGTTTTGGTTGCCCGTCTTGAAGACGGTGAATTCTTCTGGAAAGAGGACCAAAAACTTCAAATCGCTGACCTTGTCGCTAAACTGGCTAAGGTAACCTTCCATGAAAAGATTGGTTCACTTGCTGAGCACATGGACCGTGCCCAAGTGATTGCGGCTTACCTTGCTGAAAAAGCTGGCTTGACAGCTGAAGAGACAGCAGACCTTGACCGTTCGGCTCAAATCTACAAATTTGACCTCTTGACGGGTATGGTCGGTGAGTTTGATGAACTTCAAGGTATCATGGGTAAAAAATATGCCCTCCTTGCTGGTGAAAATGCAGCCGTAGCAGCAGCTATTCGTGAGCACTACTTGCCAAATTCAGCAGAAGGCGACCTGCCAGAAACTAAGGTTGGTGCAGCCCTAGCCCTTGCGGACAAATTGGATACCCTCCTTGCCTTCTTCTCAGTTGGTCTTATCCCATCAGGCTCAAACGACCCTTATGCCCTTCGCCGTGCCACTCAAGGTATCGTCCGCATCCTTGATGCTTTCGGTTGGAACATCCCAATGGATGAGTTGGTGGATAACCTCTATGCCCTCTCATTCGACAGCCTGACTTACGCTAACAAAGAAGAAGTCCTCAGCTTCATCCGCGCCCGTGTGGATAAGATGATGGGCAAAACGCCTAAGGACATCAAAGAAGCAGTCCTTGCAGGTTCTACCTTCGTGGTTCCAGAAATGTTGGCAGCGGCAGAAAGCCTAGTTGCAGCTTCTAAAGCAGACAACTACAAGGCAGCCGTTGAAAGCCTCTCTCGTGTCTTCAATTTGGCAGAAAAAGCTGATGCTACAAGCCAAGTTGACAGCAGCCTCTTTGAAAATGATGCAGAGAAGGCCCTCGCACAAGCAACTGATGAATTAGTCCTCTCAGGAACAGCAAGTGATAAAGTTGCTCAGCTATTTGCCCTAAGCCCAGTTATCAACAACTTCTTTGACAACACTATGGTTATGGTTGAAGATGAGGCCGTTAAGAACAACCGCTTGGCCATCCTAGCAAACCTAGTCGCAAAAGCCAAAGCAGTCGCAGTGTTTAATCTCTTAAACAGTAAATAGGCGGATAAGAAAATCGGGCAGGTCCTTTATTTTAGGACTTGCCCCTAGGTTATCAAAAATAGAAAAAGAAAGGATTAGAACACGGGCTAAAAACGGTGTAAAATCCTTTAGAAAGGAATTGAACCCGAGCGGAAAGCTTGGAATTTAGATGACTTGCTTCTGAAATCAGGATTTCAAGCAAGTCCCTAAAATTCAGTCGCTTTCAGTTCGCTCTTGGTATCATATTTATGGATCCTAAAAAAATTGCTCGTATTAATGAGCTTGCTAAAAAGAAAAAAACAGTTGGTTTGACTGGACCTGAAAAGGTAGAACAAGCTGAACTACGTCAGGAGTACATTGAAGGTTATAAACGTTCCCTTCGTCACCACATTGCTGGTATTAAACTAGTCGATGAGGAAGGAAATGATGTGACACCAGAAAAACTCCGTCAACTCCAACGTGAAAAAGGCCTCCACGGCAGAAGCTTGGACGACCCAAATTCATAGAAATAGGTAAGCCCCAGCCAATTTTGGCCGGGGCTTTTATGTAATAAGCACTCCTCTAATCCGTATTTTCTCTTGATTTGACGAGAAAGTGCACAGAGATACCAAATAGGAGGCCAGCAATGATAGCGCCTATGATTACTTTCAAACTAAATAATTCAGTTAGGTAGGCTTGGTCGCTACCATATGGTAAGAAGAGCCACATGAAACAAGTGAAGATGAGTCCTGTTTTTAGGCCCATATGTTGGACTTGTCTCTGATCCTTCTCATCTAATTCTTCCAAATCAATACTAGTCACTTGGGCCGCTCTGCTTTTTGTCATAACCCAAAAGAAAGCAACTAATATTGTTATTGTAACAAAAAGAGGGTATGCCCAAGACATGAGTTCAGGGTATTTAAGCCCGAAATAATAAGCAGGAAGATTGGCTAATAATAAAATACTGCTAAGTCCAATAAAGGAAAGATTGCCTATTTTATCCACTTCTTGACGTTTGTATTCATCTAGTGGACCAGTGATGCTATAAAATCGCTTGATAATCTTATCTGTCATATTTTCTTTAATCATGATATTCTCCTTCCAGCCAAAAAAGGCTATTTAAATCCGTTCCTAATGCTCGAGCTAAATTAATGCAAAGGTCTAGGGAGGGGTTGTACTTGTTATTTTCAATCATATTGATAGTTTGCCTAGAAACGCCAATTTCCTTGGCTAAGGCTAATTGAGATTTTCCGACTTTCTGTCGGAATTCTTTGACGCGATTCATAGTGGCTCCTTCCAAAGGATGTCGCATATATTTGACATATTTATTATAAAATATTCTAAGAAGAGTGTCAATTATATACGACACATTAAGACAACAATGAATTAAACAAATTCTATTTCTTTTTGATAACGCTTATTATTTTATGGTATAATAGAATCCGAACAATATTACTTTAAGTCCTTAAAAACAGAAAGGTTTCACTCATGACATTTGATGCTATAGATCAGTTGGCAGTTAATACTGTCCGTTCACTTTCGATTGAAGCTATTCAAGCTGCAAATTCAGGTCACCCAGGGCTTCCTATGGGTGCTGCACCAATGGCCTATGTGCTTTGGAATCACGTGATGAACGTTAATCCAAAAACTAGTCGTTCTTGGTCAAATCGTGACCGTTTTGTGCTTTCAGCAGGGCATGGATCTGCTCTTCTATATAGCTTGCTTCACTTGTCTGGCTATGATGTCAGCATGGATGACCTTAAAAACTTCCGTCAATGGGGTTCTAAAACACCTGGTCACCCTGAAGTTAACCATACAGATGGTGTCGAAGCAACATCAGGTCCTCTTGGACAAGGGATTGCTAATGCTGTTGGTATGGCTATGGCAGAAGCTCATTTGGCGGCTAAATTCAATAAACCTGGATTTGACATTGTTGATCATTACACTTACGCTCTTAACGGTGATGGTTGTCTTATGGAGGGTGTCAGTCAAGAAGCAGCAAGTTTAGCGGGTCACCTTAAACTTGGAAAATTGGTTCTTCTTTACGATTCAAATGATATCTCACTTGATGGACCAACATCGATGGCCTTTACAGAAGATATCAAAGGAAAATTCGAAGCCTACGGTTGGCAGCATATTCTTGTTGAAGATGGTAATGATTTGGAAGCAATTGCTAGCGCTCTTGAAGCCGCTAAAGCTGAAACTGACAAACCATCTATCATTGAAGTTAAAACAATCATCGGTTATGGTGCCCAAAAACAAGGCACATCAGCTGTTCATGGTGCACCAATCGGCCAAGAAGGCATTGACCATGCTAAGGAAGTTTATGGTTATGACTATCCAGCATTCACAGTTCCAGAAGAAGTTGCACGTCGTTTTGAAGTCGGTATCAAATTCCGCGGAGAAGCTGCTGAAAATGCTTGGAATACGAAATTCTCTGAATATGAAAAAGCTTATCCAGAATTGGCAGCAGAATACCGAGAAGCATTCGAAAATAAACCAATCCAAGTTGATCTTAAAGCTCATGAACTTGGTTCAGCAGTAGCTAGCCGTGTATCTAGCCAACAAGCTATTCAACAAATTTCTGAGCAAGTAGCGAAATTCTGGGGTGGATCAGCTGACCTTTCAGCATCAAACAACACTATGGTTGCTGCTGAGACAGACTTCCAAGCGGATAATTATGCAGGCCGCAATATCTGGTTTGGTGTGCGTGAATTCGCCATGGCAGCTGCTATGAACGGTATTGCGCTTCACGGTGGTACACGTGTTTATGGCGGAACATTCTTTGTCTTCTCTAACTACCTTCTTCCAGCAGTTCGTATGGCAGCATTGCAGAGCTTGCCAACTGTCTACGTCATGACACACGACTCAATTGCCGTTGGTGAAGATGGGCCAACACATGAGCCAGTTGAACAATTGGCAAGTGTGCGTTCAATGCCTAACCTCAATGTCATTCGTCCAGCAGATGGAAATGAAACCAACGCCGCTTGGCAACGCGCCTTGGCTGAAACTGACCGCCCAACCATGCTTGTCTTGACGCGCCAGAACCTTCCTGTCCTTGAAGGCACAGCTCAATTGGCCCAAGAAGGTATCAATAAAGGGGCTTATGTTATCTCTGAAGCTAAGGGCGAGATGGATGGTATCATCATCGCAACTGGTTCTGAAGTGAAGTTGGCTCTTGATACGCAAGCAGCCCTTGAAGCAGAAGGTGTGCATGTGCGCGTGGTGTCTATGCCATCACAAAATCTCTTTGATGAGCAAGATGCAGCCTACAAGGAAGCAGTTCTTCCAGCCGCAGTCACAAAACGTTTGGCTATCGAAGCTGGATCAAGCTTCGGTTGGGGTAAATATGTTGGTCTCAATGGCGCAACGCTTACAATCGATACATGGGGAGCTTCTGCACCAGGTGACCGTATCTTCAAAGAATACGGCTTCACAACTGAAAATGCAGTCGCTATCTACAAAGGACTATAAATTTATAATTCTGAAGTCACTCGCAAGAGTGGCTTTTTTAGACGGCAGGTTGTTATTTTGGTATATACCATTTACAAAAGTCATTGATAGGCGTATAATAGATTCATATAGAATGGAGGCGCTTTATGACCAGATTTGTGAAAGCTGACCAGTTTTTCTTCCCAGATGGACTCAAAACTGGAGGATTTTTAGAAGTTACAGACGGTATTTTTGGGCAATGGCAGAGCCAAGTTCCTGACGATGCTGAGGTGTTAGATTATTCAGGTTACAAGATTGCACCAGGTCTTGTGGATACCCATATCCATGGCTACGCTGATTGCGATGTTATGGACTGCAGTTCAGAAGGCATCTTAAAAATGAGTCAAGCCTTGCTTGAAACGGGTGTGACAAGCTTTCTTCCAACGACGCTGACATCTAGTTCGGAAGCTTTGACCAAGGCAGCTGAATCAATTGCTCAGGTTGCAGGGACTGAGACCGGTGCCAAAATTCAAGGAATCTATTTTGAAGGCCCCTATTTCACTGAAGAGTATAAGGGAGCTCAAAATGAGGCTTACATGTCAGACCCTAGTTTAGAGGAGTTTGCAGGCTGGCAAAAGGCAGCAAAGGGACTAATAAAGAAAATTGCTTTGGCACCAGAGCGTGAGGGCGTAACGGACTTTGTTTCAGCCCTGAAGGAGCAAGGAGTAACAGTAGCCCTAGGTCACTCCAATGCTACCTATGCCCAGGCTAAATCAGCTGTTGAAGCTGGGGCTTCAGTCTGGGTTCACGTCTACAACGGCATGAGGGGCTTGAGCCACCGAGAATTGGGCATGGTGGGGTCTGCTTTTCATATCCCTAATACTTATGCTGAGTGGATTTGTGATGGACACCACTCACTTCCTGAAGCCGGGGACATCCTAATGAAGCAGAAAGGTTACGACCATGTGGCCCTCATCACTGACTGTATGCGAGCTGGTGGATGCCCAGATGGAGACTATAGGCTTGGTGAATTTCCTGTTACCGTGGGAAATGGCACAGCTAGGCTCAAAGATTCTGGTAATTTAGCAGGTTCCGTTTTGAAACTTAAAGACGGCTTAAAAAATGTCATCACTTGGGGTCTTGCAAGCCCAGAAGAGGCTATAAAAATGGCAAGCCTAGTTCCAGCAATCTCAGTTGGTATTGATGACGTCTGCGGACAAATTAAAGAAGGTTACGCAGCAGACTTTATCGTTCTTGATAAAGATTTTGAACTAGTAGCCACATATTTGGATGGTGAAAAAGCTTGGGAGTGCTAGCTTACTGTCATTTTTTTAATAGTTGATGCAGAAATAAATTGTAAAAGAAGAAGCAGGACAAGCAGAGTTTGTTCTGCTTCTTCTTTTATAAGAGTGTGAAGTCTTTAGAAAATCATTTTGAGTAACAAAATACAAATGAGAGGGCAAAAAAATACAATAAACCGCTTATAATTTGTACTAGAATGAGGTCAAAAAGGAGTTATCTATCATGAAATCACAACTTAAAGGATTAATGCAAATTGGTATTATTGTAAAAGATGTTGACCAGGCGGTAAAAAACTATGAGGCTATGGGGGTAGGGCCATGGGATATTAGTGTCATGGATACCAGCCATCCGCCATTTGATGACCTTACCTTCAACGGTGAGAAAGCAGGTGATGGTCCAATCATTAAGGTGGCTATGTTTAATGGTTTTGGGACTGAATTTGAACTCATAGAACCTATCGCAGATTCAGTTTACAAGACTTGGCTTGAAGAACACGGTCCAGGAATTCACCATTTAGCCTTTGATATGGAAGGGAACTATTCGGAAAACCTAGCAGAACATAAGACTTTAACAGGTAAGGAACCATGGGTTCGCGGTCAAGGCATTGGTGGTTTAATGGATTACTCTTATCTTGACATGCGTGATGAGACTGGCTTGATTGTTGAGTGTTATAAATCCCTACAGCCAGACAAACCAATTTTAACAAAAGACTTCAAAGGAGAAAAACGTTCATGAAAGCATTGATTTACTACGGTCCAAAAGATATTAAATTAGAAGAGAGAGAAATTCCTGCAATCTCTGACAAGGATGTTTTGGTTAAAGTGGTTCGGGCAGGGATATGTGGTACTGACTTGACTGCCTATCGTTATGGCGGGATTACTACTGGTATTCTTGCTAAAGGGCAGTTTGGTCATGATGGACAATTTGGCCATGAAATGGTTGGGATTGTCGAAAAGGTTGGAGAAGCAGTTGCAGATGTGGCTGTAGGCGACCGTGTTTTTATTAATCCAACAACTTGTAAACGTTCAGGGATGCTAGGCTGTGGTATCGCAGGTGCCTTTTCAGAGTATGTTTCTGTTGAGGAGGCGGCTTATGGCTATAATCTCTTTAAACTCCCAGATTATGCTTCATTTGACGATACTGTTATCATTGAGCCGTTGGCAGTAGGTACCCATGCTAAGAATGTCATTGATGTCAAGCCACATGAAAAAGTGGTTATTTACGGTGCTGATACCATTGGCTTGTGTAGTTTGGCAGCTTGTTTAGCTGTTGGTTGTGTTAAACCTGTAGTCGCTGATGTCAATAAAGAACGTCTAGCTATGGTTGAGAAAATGGGAGGTCAACCTTTCCTTCTCGGTAGTGATGAAGAATTACAGCCATTTTTAGAAAAACATTTTGGTAAAGTCCTCAATGAATTCGGTCAATCTTGTGTGGATGTAGACGCCTTTATTGATGCTGCTGGAGCCAATTCTATTCCAAATGATGTCATTAATATGGCTAAAAAAGGAGCAAGATTATCTATCGTCGCCATTCATAAGACTGAAGCTCCGATGGATGCTGCCAAGATTTTGTCCAAGGAATTGACGGTTAAAGGGGCCTGTGGTTATGAAACAATTGATGTGCTTGAAGCTTTCAACCACGCTGTTGGGAAACGCAGTGCTATAGCCAATATTGTGACTCATCATTTTCCACATGAGCAAGCTGTAGAAGCTTTTCTTGTGGCCAATGATATGTCAACAGGTGCTATTAAAGTTGTCATTGACTTTGACTAGGAGGTAAAGTCATGAAAAAAATCGGAGCCGTTATTCATCTGGGAATTGTGGTCCCATCTTTAGAAAAAGCTTTAACAGTCTATCGTGATAAGTTTGGTATCACTGATTGGGAAATGGCTGACAAAATGGACTTTTTCAGTGATAAACTAGTAAATGGTGAGATTGGTATTGATTTTCGCAATGCTATCCATCGAGGTGAAGATGTAGAGATTGAACTCATCGAACCAACTGTTGACAGTATTTTTAAGACCTGGCTAGAAGAGCATGGACCAGGCATTCATCATGTCAAATTTGCGACAGAAATGGGTTATTCAGAATTGATGGAAATTTCAGGAAAAGCTCCATATCTGGAAATTGCATGGCCAGACAAGAAGGCAATCGTAGGTTATGCTGATTTTCTAGAGGATGCTGGGGTTTTGATTGAATTGTCCAATAATGATTAGACAAAATATGGTACAATGAGCTTATTATATATGAGGAGGGCAGGCATGCTTTCAGCTGATTCTTTAGTCCTAAGTGACCTTGAACAACGTCATAAAGCGGCTTATTTATCTGATCGTGATAAAATTCTTTTTGCTCCACTCAGTTTTGAGGATTATAGCAGGGTTATCAAGGAAGAAGAAGGTCATCTGGACTATAGAGATTTTTACCAAGAAACCAGTCGTGATGGGAAAGGTTTGACCATTTCCCGTAGTAAACTCTATGAGACAACAGATATTTTTATGTCTCAACATCCACGATATTCCTATCCTATTCTTCATAATCATGAATTTGTTGAGTTGATTTATGTAATGAGTGGAACTTGTATCAATTATATCAATGGCAAAGCTATCACCATGAAAAAGGGCGACCTCTGTTTTATGGCCCCCTCAACTATCCATGCTCTGCTATCTGTCAGTGATAATGACGTAATTTTCAATATATTGCTCTGGGAAGATAATTTTTCCAATAATTTCCCTAGTCTTTTAAAACGTGATGATCAGATAGCTCAATTTTTCAAGCAGATTCCACTTGCAACTAATAACACTCCATATATGATTTTTCATACAGGCAATGATAAAGCTATTGAAGAATCTATCTTAGCGTCTTATCAGGAATTTGTGGATAAAAAGAATCATTATATCGAAATGATTAGTTTAAAGATTAATGAGATTTTTATCGAATTGGGACGCAGTCATCTTCCTCATTTAATACTTGGTAATGCACAAGAGCAGCAGACAGATGCCTATGTCTATCCTATTGTTAGTTTTATTCAAATGAATTATCAAACAATCTCCTTAAAAGAACTAGCCACTATTTTTTCCTATAGCGAAGCCTATTTGAGCAAGTTAATCAAAAAGAAGACAGGTCAGACCTTTAAAGAAATTGTGGAAATAGCTCGGATTGAGGATGCCAAGTCTTTGGTGCTAAGTACAGACTACACCTTGACAGAAATTAGCCAACGGACAGGCTATTTTGATTCAAGCCATATGAACCGCGATTTTATTAAGCGTTTGGGTTTGCCACCTAAAAAGTGGCTACAAACCATGCAGGAAAATAAAGAGACAGGGAACTAATTGCTGAGCGATTAGTTCCTTTTTCAATTCCTCATTTGACAGCTTGCCAAATGTCGTTTTTTTACTAAGTAAGAGATAAAAAAATACAATCTCAAAACAAGTGTAAGCGATATCATATAGTTAAAGAATACGCCAGACGTACAAGAAAGGAGTTTTCTCATGGAAAACAATCAAACACAGGCTGTTGAAAAAACAAGTAAGGCAACAGCCATATCTTATGGTCTTGGAGAAGTTGGGACACAGCTCTCTTGGTATATGATCAATACCTATCTCATGATTTTTTATACGGATGTTGTCGGCTTAGCTGCAGGAGCAATTTCTATCATTATGCTGATTGCTCGTATTTGGCAATGTCTAGCTGGACCTGCTTGGGGAATTATCCAAGATAGGGTTGACACCAAATGGGGTAAATTCAGACCATATTTGCTATTCCTACCCGTTTTTCTTGGTATTTTTAATGTCTTAACATTTACAGTCCTACCAGTTACCGGTGTAGCAAAAGTTATTCTCTGCCTAGTTTGTTATATTTTAGCAGGAACCTTCTATACTGGGATTAGTAATGCCTATGCTGCCTTGGTAAATGTCATTGCTCGCGATTCTCAGGTTCGTATGAACTATTCATCAGCACGTTCGGTGGCCTCATCTGTTATTGGTATTGTTTTGTCAGCAGTAGCTATGCCAATGATTCTATTCTTCAGCAAGAGTGATACAGCCAATGCTTCTGGTTATTTTTGGACAACAGTTATTTGTACCTTGGTTATGATTCCTTCAATTATTATTTGTGGTCTCAAGTGTAAGGAAGTTGTTCAAGTTGAAAAACCTCAAGGTGCAGCGCAAAAGACTTCTATTGCTCAATCTTTCAAACTTTTAGCTCAAAATAAAATGCTCTTAATTGTTGTTCTCTTGACCTTCTTTGGAGCAATGGGACAAATGCTTCGTATGTCTATGCTGGCCTACTACATCATCTATGTTGTTGGATCTTTTACCATGGTAGCACCAGTTATGACAACAATGACCGTCATGCAACTTTTGGGTTCCATGGCACTTCCTTGGGGAACTAAGATTTTTGGTAAGAAGATGTACATGCTTTACAACAATATTGCACAAGTTGTCTGCATGCTCTTGATTTTCATTCTCCCAGCTTCAAACACAGTTATTTTCTTGATTCTTAGTGCTGTTATTGGATTTACCAATGCGGCAGCTAGTATCACTTTTGGTATGATGTCTGACAGTATTGAGTATGGTGATTGGAAGTATGGAGTACGTAATGTTGGTTTGTCTGTTTCAACTCTTATGTTGTCAGTAAACGTTTCTACAGCGATTACAGGTTCAATCGGGGTTCTCTTGCTTGCTACAACTGGTTATGTGGCTGGTGCTACACAAACCCCAGAAGCAGTCTCTGGAATTAATATGTTGGTCAACCTAGCGCCAGCTATCTTGGCTGCCCTTTCTGCCATCATTGTTTTGTTCTATAAAATTGATGGTAAAATGTTGGACCAAATTGCTAAAGACTTAGATGCTCGAAAAGAAGCTGCAGAATAAGAGAGGTAAAGATATGACTCGTATTTATGATTTGGAAGTTGTTCCTGAAGAACAAGCGCGATTTTCTTGGAAATTGGAAGGTCTCCTAGATCAGATTGCCTACCAAATTACCGTTAAGGATAAAAATGATAACCTAGTGTGGGATAGTGGCAAGGTTGATAGTGAGAAACGTCGCGGTATCCTAGCGCCAGCATTTCCAAAAGAAAGTGTCCTAACTTGGCAGGTTCAAGTTGATTTGGAAGATGGAAGCCAAGTACTAGCAGAAGGTAATACTTTCTTTACTGGTATCAAGGAATGGACAGCCAAATGGATTGAACCAGATCGTACTAGAAAACCGCTCATTGATAAAAAATTTGCTTGGGAAGTTCGTAAGTTTAAGGAGGAAGCGATTGAGCGATTGGATGCTCCAGTCTATCTTCGTCGTGAATTTGATTTGGAAAGTCTTCCTCAAGAAGCCCTGCTCTATATGACAGCGCGTGGTATCTATGTTGCCTATGTGAATGGTCATAAGGTTTCAGACTTATTTGCTCCAGGTTATACTGCTTACCAGAAACACATTGACTATCAGGTTGCTGATGTTGCCAAATACCTTAAAGCGGGTAAAAATGTTTTGGCCTTTATCTTAGCTGATGGCTGGTATACTGGTAAGATTGAATATATCGGGGTTGGTCAGCAGTATGGTACTGAAAATAGCCTTTTGGCAGAGTTGAAACTCTATCAGGCAGATAATAGTGTTCAATCTGTCATCACTGATGAGACTGTCAAATGGACAGAAAATGGACCAATTCGCTTTGCTGATCTTTATGTCGGGGAATACTATAACCAAGCTGATGAATTGACAGGTTGGTTGATAGAAGATTATTCTGATAAAGATTGGCAAACTGCTAGTGTCAAAGACTACGCTTATGATGGTCTGACCCTTCAAACCATTCCATCCATTTCGGTCTCAAGAACTATTCGTCCGACAATCCTTCGCAGTCCTAAGGGTGAGTTGATTTTGGATGCTGGAGAAATTATTGTTGGGTATACCTCATTTAACAATCTCGCTTTAGCTAAAAATACAGTTGTTTCTTTTGAACACAGTGAAACCTTAGATAAAGAAGGAAACTTCTTGCAAAATATTCTAGGGCAAAATAAAGAGCAAAAAGACTACTATGTTGCTGGTCAAGACGGCCTTCATGCTTGGGCACCAGATACTACCTTCCATGGTTTCCGCTATGTCAAGATTGAAGGGACATTGGACTGTGACCCAAGTCATTATGAGATTAATGTCATTGTAACACCACTGAAAGCTGCTGGTTCCTTTACAGTATCTGATCAACGCTTAAACCAACTTCAAGAAAACATTATCCGTTCCCAAGAAGGCAATATGATTTCTATTCCTACCGATTGCCCTCAACGTGAACGTACAGGTTGGACAGGGGACATGCAAGTTTATGCACCAACAGCCTGCTATGAAAAAGATGTTGAACAATTCCTTCGCCATTGGTTAGAAGATATGAGACATGAACAGTATGAAGATGGTCAAATTCCTCAGGTTATTCCATGTCCGCCATCTCATGATTACATGAAACCGGAAGGAGAAGATGCTGTTAACACTGCTGGATGGTCAGATGCAGCCGTTATTGTTCCTTGGCGCCTCTATGAATTCTATGGTGATAAGCAAATTCTTGAAGAGAATTATGAAATGATTTATCGCTATATGAAGTCAGTTGAGGCACGTATGGCTCTCTTACCAAATGACTATGAGGACATGACACCTGACCGTCAAGCTTATCAAAAGTATCTATGGAACACTGATTTCCAATTCGGGGATTGGCTTATGCCTAGTGCTGGTCAAGAAAGTGCGAAATACACTGGAAATGAAGTGGCAACCTTGATGACGGTCATGACAACAGACTTGATGGATAAAATTTCCAGCCTACTGGGTCATGAAGAGACAGCAGCCCACTTTAGAGACTTGAACCAAAATATTAAGTCAGCCTATGTCAAGGAATATATGACTAGTGATGGAAAAATGACCAGTGATTATCAAGGTGTCTATGTCCTTGCTTTAGCAACGGATACTGTTCCTGAGGAACTCAAGGCAGCAAGTTTAGCACGCCTTAAAGAAATGATTCATGAAAATGGAGATCGACTTGATACTGGCTTCTTATCAGTTGCCTACTTACTACCACTCTTGCATGAATTAGGTGAAGAGAAATTGGCTAATAAACTTCTTTTCCGTGACCAGTCTCCATCTTGGCTATATGAAATCAAAATGGGAGCAACTACTATGTGGGAAGCTTGGGACTGTTATGCAGAAGATGGAACGCCTAGTGCTGACTCCATGAACCACTTTGCCTTTGGTTGTGTGGGGGAATATCTTTTCCGTACTGTTTTAGGTATTGATAAACAAGAGGCAGGTTTCCAAAAAGTTTTGATTAAACCAGATTTAGCGTCAGGACTTCATTACGCCAAAGGCCATTATGATTCCATTTGGGGACCAATCGCAGTTGACTGGAAACTAATTGGTGATAAGGCAATGCTAGATGTTAGCTTGCCACCAAATGTGACAGCAGATATTGAAATTGGAAATCAACGTTTTGAGAATATTAAGCATCAATTTGATACAACTGTAACCCTCTAAATAGAGTAAGCCAAGAGTGAGCACCATTCTTGGCTTTTTTACTGTTAGTCCGAGTATTGTTATACAAAAAAGAATGGTATAGTGAGCTTATTAGAATTTAGTTTCTTTCTAACATAAAGTAAACAAGTCGAAAAATTAATTTTGTTACTTGATCAAAATATGATATAATAGTTCTTTGCAAGAAAGCGCATACAGAAAAGAGGTGGAAAAATGGACTTTTCAAATCCCTGGGATAATATCAAAATTAGGGCATTAAGTCACTCAGAGGAAATTCAGTATTTTGATTCAAGAATTCATATCGTTTATGTTCTCTTTGGTGAAGCAGTCATCAAAAATCAGTCCAGTCAGCTTAAACTTGGAAAAGATGATTTTTTGATTCTTTCCAAAACAGATAAATACGATTGCCAAGTTAAGAATGATGCAAAAGTTTTTTATTTTACGCTAGATTACTTTGCTAAAAATTCAAATGACAACTATGTTCTTGCTTTTCGAGGAGATAGCATTAACAAGCCACGGGCCATGGATAATGACTTGGTCTATCAATTACGTCAGCTGCTCTTGATGAAAATATTAAAGGATAAAAGTAATCAGTCCAAGGTTTATAAACAGTATTTTACATTGATTACTCTGCTTGAAGATTATTATCAAGTTAAGCTGCGTAGCAATCATCAGAAAAATATCCGTGGGCAGATTGAAGATTTAAAATTTTATATTGATAATAATTTTGAAAAAGATATCAGGCTGTCGGACTTAGCAGATCAACTTTATGTCACTGAGCAGTATTTGTCTCGTGTATTTAAAGAGCAGAACGGAGTGGGTGTTTCCGAATATCTTATTCGAAGACGTCTTGCCAAGGTTAGACAGCTACTGTTGGAAAGTGAAGATAGCATTACTGATATTGCCTATTCAGCTGGCTTTTCCAATATTAATTCCTTTAACCGTATTTTTAAAAAATATCAAGGGATGACACCTAGTGACTATCGTTTAGAAATTAAAAATAATCTGTTGGTTTCGTCATCGGGTCGTGAAAAAGAAACAATCAATTATGATGATATTCAAGAATACTTGCAGGAAAATGCTGTTCAGTCAACTGATATGTCAATTACCTTTGACCCTGAGAAGATTCTTGAGTTTGAAAAAGATAAACTATTGATTAATTTAGGCTATGCTGGTGATTTACTACATACCTCTTTAGTCAAGGAGATTGGTTTCACTAATTCTTATACTTCTTTCCGGTATGGCCGCATTTGGGGACTGCTGAGTGATACGATTTTAAAACAAAAAGGTGATTACTTTGATTTTTCTAAGGTTGATGAAATCGTTCAAAATATTTTAGATATGAATTTAATTCCTTTCTTGGACTTAGGATTTAAAGGAAAACAAATTCATCAATCAGTTGAGACCATTATTAGTCGAGAAGCCTTTCAATTACCATCACATGACATGGCAGAAATTTTAAAACGATACCGTAATCTGATTCAACATTTTCTAGATAGATATGGGTATGATGAGGTGGCTAAGTGGAAAATTGAACTTTGGAAACCTAATACTCACGTCTTAGAAACTATCGCTCAAGAAGAATTAGCTTTGCTGAAACTGAATGACAACCAACTAGATTTGACAAAGACTGAAGATTATTTGACATTTTTTAGTTTAATCAAACAAGAAATTCAAGGCATTATTCCAGATTTAGAAGTAGGTGGTAGTGGTATTACTCTTAATCTTGAGAAGGATAGCTATAAGGACTTTATTCAAACCTGGTCTGTTCAAAAAGTTAAACCTGATTTTATCACTTTCACTGCCTATTCCTTAGATATCTTGAAACAAAATTTTGACAATGCAGATAGTCAGGCTCTCATTTCATCAGACAGTAATTTTTTGAAAGCTAGTTTGAGAGAAGCTAAGCATATTATTGAACAGGCTCAGCTGTGTTCAAAATTGATTGTTTCGGAATTCAATTTGACCAATAGCTCAAGGGATATTATTAATGATTCTGCTTTCAAGGGGCCATATATTATCAAGAATCTTTTAGCTCTGCTTGATATTTGTGATTTAGTAGGCTATTGGCAATTCTCGGATATTTCTTTCACTAGTTTTGATGTTAATGAAAAAGAGAGTTTTGGAGGAAGTGGCCTTATTTCTAAGAGTGGTATAGCTAAACCTAGTTTTTATGCTTTTGACTTCCTTAATTCTCTTGGAAATCAGCTACTTTATTTCTCCGAAGGAGTTGTTATTACTAAGTCAAGACGTAAAATTGTTATTCTACTTTATCATTATTGTCATCTCAATAGTCTTTATTATTATTCAGGGAATGAACCTTTTACTGCTAAAAATATTGCTTCTCTGTTTGAGAATGATGGTAATAGAAAATTTCAATTTAAGATACCGACTGATGATGATAAAAGAACTTATAAAATGAAGACTCGTAGAATTGGCAATAGTGGGGGAGCATTCCTTACAGAAGCAGAAAAAGTCAGTTCGAACACTAATTTTAACCGTGAAGAAATCAATTATCTTAAATATAGATGCATACCAAGTTTGAAAACAGATTTAATTGTGTCACGTGATAATTTACTGGAATTTCGGACAGAATTAAAACCACATGACATGGTCTTGATTGAGATTAGTTAAAAATATAACAATCTTAGTGTAATAGAAAATATTTTTTTAAAAACTCTGCTTTAGGCAGGGTTTTTGTGTCTTCAATTTGATCTGTGACCTTAAAGTTTTAATAAAATATGGTCTTTTTTTAAACTCTTAAAGAAATAATTATCGAAGATGCCAAAAAAGTGCTATTAGGAAAGCAAATACAGAAGAGTTAAACGCTTACATTTTTGGTTTAATAGGATTGTAAATAACGTTGCAACACTTACATTAAAAGAATTTCTGGAGGCAGATCTAATGGATAATCAGAAACAAAAACTGAGTAAATTCAGTATTATGATGTACGGGATGGGGGACTTAGCCAGTCAGTTCGTTTGGACTTTTGTAGGTACTTACCTAACCGTTTACTATACTGATATTGTTGGCTTGGCACCTGCAGCGGTTTCAGCCATTATGTTGGGAGCGCGTCTCTTTGACGCCTTTAATGACCCTGTTATGGGGATGATTGCTGAGCGAACCGAATCTAAGTGGGGACGCTTTAGACCCTATATTCTCTTTGGATCACCTTTCTTAGCTGTTTTTAGTGTTTTGACCTTCACTGGTCCTTTTGGAAATGGCTTTGCTGGGGTCATGTGGGCGGCCTTCACCTATGTTGTAGCAGGTATGCTTTATACTCTGGTTAACATTCCATACGGTGCCATGGCAGCAGTTATGTCTAGTGATGAAAATGAGCGTAATAGTCTCAATGCCTTCCGTTCTGTTGGTATGAACGTTGGTATGATTATCGTTAACTCTCTATCAGCAGTTATTATGTTAGCCTTCTCAGGAGGTTCTAAGGTTGCTACTCAATCTGGTTACCTAACAACAGCAGTTATTTATGCCATCATTTCACTTCCAATCTTCTATGGTGTTTTCAAAACATCAAAAGAAGTGGTTAAACCTATTCGTAGCGAAAAAGTTTCTTTTGGAACAACCATTAAAAATGTCCTTGGAAACAAATATTTGATGATCCTTTTGGTCATCATGATCTTGCAAATGACAGCTTTTATGGGTCGTATTGCATTGACAACTTACTATGTTATTTACTGTTTGGGGGCTTTCACTCTTATCGCTCTCTTGATGACACTTCCATCAATCGGTGGTGCTGTTGGTTCATTCTTGGTAGTGCCATTAGTTAAACGTTTTGGTAAACGTATGGTCCTAGCTGTTTCCTTGCTCATTCAAGGTCTAGGACTCTTGCTCATCTATTTCACTGATTTTTCAAACCTCCCAATGGTTATTGTCGGACATGTTATCTATGGTTTCTCTGGTATTGGATTCCCTATTACCCTTACCATGGTTGCGGATGCTGTTGACTACCAAGAGTGGAAAACAGGGGTTCGTACTGACGGTACAGCCTATGCCACATATGGACTTGCTACTAAAGTTGGTAATGCCGTAGGTGCTTCAGTCGGCGTTCTTGTTCTTGGTGCCATGGGTTACCAACCAAATGCTCAACAAACTGAAACTGTTCTTAATGGTATTAACTTAGTCGTTAACTTAGCTCCAGCTGTTCTCTTTATCTTGGCAGCTCTTGTAACCTTTGTCTTCTGGAATCTTTCTGAAAAACGTATGGAAGAAATCCACTTTGAATTGGAAGACAAACGTACTATCCGTGCTAAAGTTGACCAAGTTGCAGAAGTACCAAGTGATGTTAAAGACGAAAAACTCTATGCACCAGTTGCTGGTCAAGTTATCGCTCTTGCTGATATCAAAGACAATGTCTTCGCTAGTGGTGCTTTGGGTCTAGGTGTCGGTATTAAACCATCTGCTAACCTCTTGGTAGCTCCTGCAGCAGGTGAAGTAACTACAATTGCACCAACAGGACATGTGTATACTTTAAGAACTGACAGTGGTGCTGAAATCTTGCTTCACATCGGTATCAATACTGTTAATCTAGGCGGTAAAGGATTTGCTAAGATGGTTAAGGTTGGTGACAAGGTTAAAGCTGGTGACCAATTAGGTGCCTTTGATCGTGAACTTATCGCAGAAGAAAAACTTGATGATACAGTTATGGTTCTTGTAACGAATGCAGCAGAATACGCTGAAGTTAAAGATTTGAATACTGCTCAAGTTGCTAACGGTGATGATCTTCTTCTTTTGAAGAATAAGGAAGCTTAGGTTACCATTTTAATAAACAATAAACTCCTTTAAAGTCTTTAATATTTTGACTGCAATCGCCTCCTTCGGGAGGTGACTTTTTTATATTGCCTTTAAGTTTAAGTTAAGTGAGAAGATAAAAATCAATCATACATTTCTAAACTGGGACGAATTTTTTCACCTATCTTCAAGATAAATGGTGACCAGTAATCATAAAATGTGGTGAGTTTTACTTTACAGTTTACACTATAATGAGTTTAGATAAATCAAGGAGGAAAAACATGACTAATAAAATCAAACGTGGTGTAGCCATTTATAGCTATTCTGGTGAATATGGCCGCAGTATGAATTTGGAAGATTGCTTCAAAGACATGTACGACATGGGAGCTACAGGTATTGAAATTCTAGCTAATTCACACATTGACTCTTATCCAGAATTGAGTGACGACTACCTAGCAGAATGGAATCGTCTTTGTCAAAAATACAATATTGAACCTGCTGAGTACGGTCATTGGATTGATACACGACTCTATAAAGATAGAGATATGAGCTTGGAGGAGGCGCGTGAAAAATTAATCAATGACTTTAAGATTGCCAATAAACTTGGTTTCAAGATTCTCAGAACTAAGATGGGGGTTATCAATGGTGAACTAGCTCCAGTAGAAAATTGGCGTGAAATTATTAAGAGTGTCTTGCCTGAGGCAGAAAAATACGATGTCATCATGTGCCCGGAAATTCATTTAACAACAGTTTTGGCAGACCAATTTGTTCAGGATTATGTGGACTTCATTGAAGAAACAGGAACTAAGAATTTTGGACTTAATATTGACCTCAGTGTTTTCCAAAACCGTTTTGATGTACCGGGAGTTGTTGTCTTTAATCCAGATTCTAAACATTCTTTGCCAGAAGAAATTATTCCGCTTCTGCCTTATGTCAAATGTATCCATGCTAAGTTTAATAAGATGGATGATGACTTTAACGAGTTAACCATTCCTTACCCAGAAGTTTTGAAAATTCTCAAGGAACATGGTTGGGAAGGTTACCTACTCAGTGAATATGAGGGAGAGAAGAAGGATGTACCAGGTTTTGTTTCTCAGGAACTTCGTAAACACCATGTCATGATGAAACGTATTTTGGGACATTAAGGAGGTAAGAACATGTTAGAATTACAAGTTATTCAATATCGTGGATTTCATAATATTGTTGAAGATGGAGAAGTTGTTGGATTTCAAGTTTGTGTGCGCTCAGATTATTATCGTGGCGTTTGGCTTAGTCAGCTTCGTCCCGGAAAACTCATTGTTGATGGCGTAACCTATGCCAAAGAACAAGTTATTTGGGAAATCAATGGCAAAGATTATACTGTTGATGAATTGGCTCAGGCTTCAAATGACTTTTGGTGCATCACTGACGTTGCAACTCTAAAGGTCATGCAAAAAGGCGGTTTAGCCCAAGGTTTCCATGATGTCTCTGTTCGCTTTGCAGCATCTTGTTCCTATATGCCGCCTTTCCTTGATATTTTCGATGAAAATGGGGATGAAAACAGCTTTAACGGTGGAACTTATACCAGAGAAAAAATGATCATCGTTTAAAAAATTAATTGAAGAAATAAAACTGCTTCAGGTTTTCTGAAAGCAGTTTTTAGGCTATAATGGAGAGAAGTGACAAACGCTTACAAGTTGAATTGGAGAAATAATGCTTAGTGTACACATTTATGATAAGGGAATTCAAGTAGAGAATCATAAAATCAAAATCCTCTACAACCTTTCATCACCCCTAGAAGTCAATGAGCAAAAACTTGATACATTTGACATTTTATTGGTTAATGCAGCAGACAAAATGCTCATCAGACAAAATGAAGTTGATAAGATGACTTATGCTATTTTCTATATTGACGAGATGGAGTTAGTTAGACTTTTTCAAGATAAGCACTTGTTATTTGCTTGTGACAGTAGCCAGGAAAAAAATGATAATTTTAGGCCTTTGAGAGAGTGTTTGACAAAACTTTTGCTAGCAAATTCTGAAGAAGATCCTTTTGCTAAAGTTTCTTTTCAAGAGTATACCTACAAACTTTATCTCTTGCTCATGAATCATTTCAGAATCAGTAAGCTTTCTTTAGGAAGTTTATCTCTGTCAGAAAGGTTTGAACACTATATAGCAGAGCATTTTCAATCAGATTTAAGTTTGGTAAAGATTAGTGGGGATTTCTTTATGACTCCTCAATACTTTTCTAAATTATTTAAAGAGATCATGGGAGTCACCTTTTATAAGTATCTCACAGCTGTCCGTTTAGATTTTGCCAAAAATCAATTGCTGGACTCCGATAAAACCATTTTAGAGGTGGCTTTAGACAGTGGTTTTGCCAACGTAAATGCTTTTAATAGGGCTTATAAAGAGAAATATCAAGAATTACCTAGTGATTTTAAAAAAGTTCAAAGAAAGCAAGAAGTCCAAGACGTCAAAGCTGATTTTCAAGTCTTATCACAACTTTTGGAAGGACAAATAGCAGAGCAGCAAGAAGATAATCAGCAAGACCTCTTTATTGATGTTAGTGATCGAAAAGCTACCGATGCTTACTGGCAAAAGGTTATCAATATTGGGGATGTTACTAAACTTAATCAAAAAAGAACAGAAGAGCAGTTTTTGGATTTTCAGTCTGAAATGAAGTTTGAATATGTCCGCTTAAAGTTGGATTATCCAGAAGATTATAATCATGGCTATTCCTATTTTGAGGAAGAGTCCTACATGGATTTCTTAGTCAGATTGAATCTCAAGTTTCAATTTGTTCTTGATTTTAGGGAATTTGAGCGTCAGGAATCCTATATGACCTATTTAAGGGGGTTGCTTTCGCATTTTTCCAACCGTTACAGTATAGAACGTCTACGACAATGGCGTTTTGAACTAGATTATGTTACGATTTTTGATGACCAAAAATGCCAGCATTATGCTTCAGCCTATCAAATGATTTCGGATCTTCTAAAATGTTACAAAATTGAGGAAAGTTTATATGGACCAGGTTTTATTTTGGGAGACATTTCAAGTTTTCGTTTATTTATGACTAAAGTCAAAAGTGGTATTATGCCAAAGATTGACCACCTAACCTTCCATGTGCTCCCGCATATTGCTAACAAAGATAGTAAGGATAATCTTGTCTTTCAGACTGTGACGGATGTTAATTACATCAAAAATCAGCTAGAGATGGTTCAAACTGAACTTGATAAATCCCAGCACTATTATCACATTGTCGAGTGGCGTGATTATCAGCCTTACCATCTCTGGATTAATGATTCTACTTTTAAAGCAGCCTCAATCATTAAAAATACACTAGCTTGCTTGGGTATGTTAGAAGATTTGGCTTGGAATCCGCCCTTAGATTCTCTACTGGATCATAGAAATGGTAATCTAACATTCGGTGGTGAAGGTTGTATTACCCAACATGGTATTAAAAAGCCGTCTTTTTATGCTCACTCTTTTCTCAGTCGTCATGGACGGGACTTGCTTGCTTTTGACGACAAGGCTTTGGTAACCTCTTCTGGTCATAATATTAGTATTGTTAGCCATAATTGTTCACCCTTGAATTATCGCTATTATTCTCAAACAGATGATAATCAGCACTATCGTTATGAAGACTACTTTGAGAACTTAGAAAAATTAAGTTTAAATTTTGATATTGGGGGAATGAAAGAGGGGACCTATCTGATTAAAACGCGTGTCGTTAATTCGAAATCTGGTAGTCTTCAAGACTTGATGTCTAAAGTTTTCTTGGATGATGTGACTACTTTTGGGGATTCTGAAATTGATTATCTCAAGTCTCAAGCTGTCCCAAGTTTGACCCTGTCACAGGTAACTGTTTCTGATGGTCATTTGAATTGGCAGGTTGAACTGCAAGCTAATGAGATTTGTTACAGTCACATTATTTATCTTTATTAAGGAAAATCTTAAAAAATATTTCAAATAATTAATCTGATATTTTTTCTCGGACTATCAGGTTAATTATTTTTGTTTTTTCTCATAAAAATCATGAGGAAAGCTCTGCTATTTTCCCGTAAAATAAAGCTATCAAAAACAAAGAGGAGATAAGCTATGGATTACAATAAGCTTAGTCAAGAGATTCTTACGCATGTGGGTGGAGAATCTAACATCGAGTCAGCGACACACTGTGTTACACGTCTACGTCTAAAATTGAGAGACGAGTCTAAGGCGGATACTGCCTATCTTGAAAATCTTGAAGGCATCATTGGTGTTGCTAAGGCTAGTGGTCAGTATCAAATTATCATTGGTAATGAAGTTTCAAATGTTTATAAAGCCTTCTCAGCTTTATTTGAAAATTCTAAACTTCAAGGAGAAGTTGAAGCAGATCATCTTCCTGAAAAACCAAAAGGTTTTAAAGGTTATTTGAACAATGCTTTGGATGTCTTCATTAGCTGTTTCACACCATTAATCCCAGTTATTGCTGGGAGCGGGATGATTAAGGTTGTCCTTTATCTATTGTCAACTTTCAATCTATTGTCTTCAGATAGTTCTACCTACCAAATTCTTTTCATGGTTGCTGATACAGTCTTCTATTTCCTTCCTGTTATGGTTGGTTATACAGCTGCTAAGCGATTGAATGTCGATCTTTTCATCGGTATGGTTCTAGGGGCGATTATTATCCACCCTACACTTTTAACTTTAGCAGGTGAAGAAGGTGCTGCTTTTACAAGTTTAGCTGGTCTTCCTGTTAAGATTGTAGACTACAGTGCACAAGCTCTTCCAGTTATTTTGACAGTTTGGTTGGCAAAATATGTGGATATGTTTACAGCGAAAATTTCACCAAATGTTGTTAAAGTTTTCTTGCGTCCTATGTTGACACTCTTGATTACTGCTCCAATTATGTTGGTTGTTATTGCACCTTTAGGCAGTCTTTTAGGTGACTACTTCCAAGTATTTGCTAATCTTATGAACCAATGGGGTTGGTTGGCAGTTGGTCTTAATGCTGCGCTTTTCCCACTTCTCGTTTTGACTGGTATGCACAATGCTCTTATTCCTTTGATTATCACTATGTTTGCAAGCCAAGGTTTCGATGCAGTTTTGATTCCTTCAGGTTTAGTAGCTAATATTGCTGAAGGTGGTGCAGCAGCAGGTGTCGCTGCGCGTGCTAAAAATAAAGCAACTAAGAGTGTCGCTGTTTCAGCTGCAATTTCAGCAGTCCTTGGTATTACAGAACCTGCTCTTTACGGTGTTAACCTTCGCTTTAAAAAACCTTTCTATGCTATGTTACTTGGTTCATTCATCTCAGGATGTATCGCAGGACTTCTGCATTTGACAGCCTATAGCTTTGTTAGTCCTAGCTTGCTCTCATTGCCAATCTTTATTGGTGAAAACAGCAACTTGATTATCGCCTTGTTGACATCAGCTTTGTCATTCATCATTACTTTTGTTATTACTTATGTTATCGGTTTTGATGAAGAACAAAATACTTAGAAAAAATTGTAAAAAGGGATAATTACTATCCCTTTTTACCTTAAAATTGTTTAGAAGAATGGAAAGAGGAAATAATGAAAGATAAATTTTTCTGGGGAGCCTCTACGGCAGCCAATCAAGTAGAAGGCGGTTGGAATCAAGATGGAAAAGGTGTTAGTGTCATTGATGTTTTGGCGAAAACAACTGGACATCGTGAAGAAACAAGAGGTGTACAAGAAGGGCGTTATTACTCTTCACATACAGCAGTAGATTTTTACAACCATTATGAAGAAGACATTGCTATGATGGCAGAGATGGGTCTTAATTCCTATCGTATGTCCATTGCCTGGACTCGTATCTATCCAACAGGTTTAGAAACTGAGCCTAATGAAGCTGGTCTTGCTTTTTATGATAAGGTTTTTAATTTGTTGGCAAAATATGGTATTGAGCCTATCGTTACTATCTCACATTATGAACCACCTTTTGAATTGGCTCTTCAAGGTGGCTGGTCAAAACGTGATATGATCGATTTGTACTTGAAATATTGTCAGACCATCTTTGAACGTTACAAAGACAAGGTGAAATACTGGATTACTTTTAATGAAATCAATTGTATGTTGGTTCCCTTTGGAATCATGACAGCTGGAGGTGTCTTTTCTCCAATTCGTTCGGAAGAAAATACACTCCAACTTCGTCTTCAATGTCTCCATCATCAGTTTGTTGCTAGTGCAAAAGCTGTTGTCTTGGCCAAATCCATCAATCCGGATTTCCAAATGGGCTGTATGATAGCTTCTATGCTCAACTATCCTTTGACACCAAATCCAGAAGATGTTCGTTTGGCGGATAAAGAAAATCTGATTAAAAACATGTTCTGTAGTGATGTCATGATTAAAGGAGCCTATCCTTATTACATTAAGGAATACTTTGCTGAGAACCACATCCAACTGGATGTGGAAGAAGAGGATCTAGACATCATCAAAAAAGGGACTGTTGATTTCTATTCTTGCTCATACTATATGTCATCTTGTATCGGTATTGATCCTGATGCCAAAACAGTCAGTGGTAATCTATTATCTGGCCTTAAAAACCCTTATCTGGTTGAAAGTGAATTTGGTTGGCAGATTGATCCAAAAGGTATGGAGATTTTCTTACACCGTGTCTATGATCGCTACCAACTTCCTATCATGATTGTAGAAAATGGTCTGGGTGCTAAAGATGAATTAGTTGATGGAAAAATCCATGATGATTACCGTATTGCCTATCTCAAAGAACACATTAAGACACTTAAAAATGTCATTGCTCAAGGAGTGGATGTTATCGGCTATCTTCCATGGAGTGCCATTGACCTAATGGCCTTGTCTACAGGAACCATTGACAAACGATATGGTTTCATCTATGTAGATGTTGATAGTGAGGGCAAAGGCAGCTTCAAACGTTATCGTAAGGATTCATTTTATTGGTATAAGGATGTCATTGCATCTAATGGTGAAAATTTGGATTGAGGTAGAATCATGAAAAAATATGTAACTTTTGCAACAACTTTGTGCTTGGTCTCAGGACTCGCTGCTTGTCAAAATGATAAAACAGCAGAAAGTGTGGATGTTACAGGTACTTACTCAGCTTATCTCCAAGGAGACGATTGGGGAGAAAGTATTAATAAGATTACTCTTAAGCTGGATCAGAAAATTGACACTTCAACAATCTCTGGAGATGATTTCCTGATTTCTGAGAAAAAGGAAATTTTCAATTGGATGGAGCCTGAGAAGGGTCTTGTTGAGACAGACTTTGATCGAACAGTTATTGAAGCCTATGCTAGTGATGAAAAAGGTGAAAAACAGGACAAGAATAGCGATTACCTAACGATTGAAATGACAGTTGGTCCAAATGATGGCCGCTATTTCATACAAGCTCCGGATTCACCAACTAGTCAATATCCAAAACTTTATGATGTCACTGTTAAGCTTTCTGAAGATAGCGATTTGACAGCAGGAGGTAGCCAAGTGACGTCATTAGACATTAATCCGAAGATGACTAACCTATCACATTCTGCAGAGGAATTTAAGCTAGATTCTTATCAAGCAAGTGATGGAACTCAGTATCAATATGCTTATTCTGAACCTGATGAGGACAGCGATACCTTAGTGGTTTGGCTCCATGGTCTTTTGGAAGGTGGTAAGGAAAATACGGATCCTTATATCAGTCTTTTGGGAAATGAAGCCGCAAACCTAGCGAAAGAAGATTTTCAAAAAACAATTGGTGATGCACATGTCCTAGTGCCTCAATCTCCAAGTTTCTGGATGGATAAAAGTGGTAGCGATGAGCTAGTTGATGGTCGTATAGTCTCAGACGGAACTTCTCACTACACTGAATCACTCCATGAATTGATTGCGGAATACAAAGAAAAAGTCGGGGCTAAAAAAGTCATTATCGCAGGCTGCTCTAATGGCGGCTATATGGGGATGATTTTAGCTAGAGAATACGGCACAGAATATGATGCTTACATGCTTCTTTGTGAAGCTATGGAAGATCAATTTGTCACCGATGATGATATTGAGAAACTAAAAGATTTACCACTCTACTTTGTTTACTCTAAAGACGACACAACAGTTATTCCAGAGGAAAATGAAATTCCGACTATTGAGCGTTTGCGAGAAGCAGGAGCAAGCAAAATTCAAGTTACAGTTTATGACCATGTCAAAGACACCAGCGGACGACTAACTGATGACAATGGTGAAGCTTATGACTTCGGTGGACACTCAGTTTGGGTACCATTCTTCAACAACGAAGTTGTCAGCGAAGATGGAACTTCAGCTTGGGAATGGCTGGCAGAGCAGGTGAAGTAAGTCTATTGCTGAAAACTTGGAAGTCACAAGAATAATTTTTTAACAAGGCGAGGCTGGGCAAAAACTAGCTTCAGAACACAAAAAAACGGGCATTTCCGCAGTTGGAGATGCTCGTTTTCCTATGTCATGGTTTATAATTATAATAACGACAAAACAATTAGAAAGCCATGACTATGTATAAAGAGTATAACACAAATCAGTTAAGTTTGGAACTAAATCTTGCTTACGATATTCC
>NZ_AQYA01000022.1 GCF_000376985.1 Streptococcus henryi DSM 19005 | reverse complement strand
TCTTCTTTAAGACAACTTCTATAGTCTATCAAACTCTAGCAAGTTTGTCAACTCTTTTTTTAAAAAAAGTTTTGACAAATGCTTTACCGCTCTCGTTTGACAGCTTTATTATTCTATCAAATCCTAAACGCTCTGTCAAGAACTTTGTGAGATTTTTTTTGCTCAACTCTCTTAACCGTCTGGCTTTTGACAACTTACTTAGTATACCAAAGTCAGAGTTTCATGTCAACAGATTTGAAATATTTTTTGAAAGTTTTCAATTTCTTTTTCAGTTGTTTTCAATTACCGCCCGTTAATCTTATTAAAAAAACAATAGAGCACTGACTTAGTACTCCATTGTTTTAGTTTTTATTCTCTTATTTGACCTGTTCCATTTATATAGAATTTTGTTGAGGTAAGTGCTTCTAGTCCCATTGGGCCTCGAGCATGCATTTTTTGTGTTGAAATTCCAATTTCTGCACCAAGTCCAAATACAAAACCATCAGTAAATCGGGTAGAGGCATTGACATAGACTGCTGAGGCATCTATTTCATCTTGGAAGCGTTCAGCACTGCTGATATCTTTTGTAACAATAGCTTCTGAGTGATGGGTTGTGTATTGGTTAATCCAATCGATAGCTTGCTCAAGATTCTCTACTACTTTAACTGAGAGAATATAATCTTGGAATTCTGTTGCATAATCTTCTGGGCTTGCTGGTACTGATTTTTTGAAAATGGCTTGCGCAGTCTTATCTGCACGAAACTCAACTGGCTGTACTTGATCTAAGGATTCTTCCAATTGTGGTAAGAAAAGCTCTGCTATGTCCTTATGTACCACTAATGATTCCGCAGCATTACATACACTAGGACGCTGAGTCTTGGCATTAATAACAATTTTAGTAGCCATGTCTAAATCCGCTGAGGCGTCAACGTAGATATGACAATTCCCAACACCTGTCTCAATGACCGGAACTTTGGATTTTTCTTTGACTGTCTGGATGAGTCGTGCGCCTCCACGAGGAATGAGGACATCAACATAGTCAACTGCCTGCATCAAGTCTTCGGCGACAGCATGACTGGTATCTTCTACCAATTGAACAACATTTGGGTCTATTCCAGCATTGGTCAAGGTTTGACGAACAATTCCAATAAGGGCCTTGTTAGAATTGATTGCATCTCGACCACCACGCAGGATGATGGCGTTGCTTGTTTTGAAAGCTAGACTAAAAGCATCCACTGAAACGTTTGGACGGCTTTCAAAAATCATAGCAATAACCCCTAATGGCACGCGCTTTTGGACAATTTTAAGGCCGTCTAAATTAGTATAGCCACGCACAACTTGACCGATTGGATCCTGCAAATCCGCAACCTGACGGACTCCTTCTGCGATACCCTCGATTCTATTTGCATCCAGACGCAATCTGTCAACCATGATATCTGAAATCCCATGTTCCTTAGCTAGATTGACATCCTTAGCATTTTCTTCTAAGATTTCTTGGGTCTTTGCTACTAAATCTTTGGTTACCTGCAAAAGCACCTTGTTTTTTTCTGCTGTGCCTAATTTCACCAAACTCTTGCTGGCTTTTTGAGCATTTTTTCCTAAGTTTTCAATATATGTCATTTTAGCAACCTCCGTAGGTGGGAATTTTGAGAAATACTGATAATTCTTCTATAAATATACTTGCAATCATCCTCATTATTATAGATATGCGTCGTAACTATGTTAGATCTTTTTTAGTTAGCTAGTCTTTTAAAATCAATTAATTATTTTTCTTGAGCAAACCAAGTTCCTATCATGGCTCCGTCAAGAACTCTTAAGATATCCCTCGGATTAGCACCATTCATTAATATCATTTGCCCATTATTATCAAAAACCATTTGGGCACTCTTGATTTTACTGAGCATTCCGCCCGTTCCAAAACGACTTCCTGCTCCACCGGCTGACTGAATTATTTCTTCAGTTATTTCTGGTACATAGCGTCGAAGGACAGCGTCATCATAAATTGTTGGATTTTTATCAAATAGACCATCGATATCAGAAAGCATAATTAACAAATCTGCTTTAGTAATACCTGCTACAAGAGCAGATAGGCTATCATTATCACCAAATTTTGTCGCATGATCCATTTCGTCGACACTAACAGCATCATTTTCATTAACGATTGGCACAATGCCCATTGAAAGCAGTGTTTCAAAAGCATTAGTAACATTTGCTAAACTTTCTGGATATTCAACTACATCACGCGTCAGGAGAATTTGTGATACATTTGTTTGATAATGGGAAAAAATTTGTGAATAGAGACTCATCATGGCAACTTGCCCGACACTAGATACTGCCTGTTGTTGTGAAATCTCAGCAGGGCGTTTTTTTAAGCCTAACAAATCTAAGCCAAATCCCATGGCACCAGAAGAAACTAGAATCACTTCTTTTCCTATATTCATCAAACTTGATATAACAAAGGCAAGCTGGTCAATCTTAGATAAGTTAATTTTTCCATTCGGGAGGACAAGTGAGCTCGTCCCAATTTTAATTACTAGACGTTTTACATTTTCGAAATTTCTTTTCATAAGTATGATTATACTATAAAAGCCATGCTTATGCACGGCATTCTGTGGTAAAAGTCAGCTAATTTTCTTCCAGAAAACTTTGTTGAGAACTAGTTGTGAAATTAAAGCCAAAACTATAATAAATATTGTTACTGCACTGCTGACTGCAAATGGATTTCCAGTAGCAAAACTAGCAACTAGAGCTAAAACAACTAGACTAACTCCGCCAATTAAGTTTCCCATCATCAAGCCAAACATAGTCCATTGACCACCACCCCGAGAAAAGAGTTGGGTAATGTCTTGCCATTTCAAATCTAATAGTTTGTAATCACGACGGTACATGAATTGGCCTTGAATACTTGTCATTAGGACCAAACCAAGTAGAAATGCGATTACTATGATTGGAGATAGTTTCAAGATAAAGAAGCCTAAACATCCATATACAAGAACGGGTATGCATGCTTGTAATAGGAATAAGATTACAAATTTTTGTTTCAAGAAATATTTAAAGTTCAATGGCAAAGCTTTAAAGGAGACAAAGTTATCTTTTTCCAAAGAAAGTCCAACTCCCAAAAAAGAAGAAGGCATACTACACATACTTCCCAGTACTATGCCAACAAGCAAGGCAGAACCGAAATAATCAGCGGTAATGATTTTTGATAAATCTGAATCATTAGCCAGGCTTGGTGTTATGAAAATAACAGCGTAAACCAAGGGCATAAGATAAGTTTGTGTTAGCAAGGTTGCATTTTGTAAAGTGGAGAGATGATGTCTGATTAAAATTTTATTCAGGGATGTCTCTTTAAAATCTCTGACAACCTTCTTCTTACTTGACTGTGTTTTGGTATTAACATAGATCACTTCGTGGTAATAATGAGGCATCACATACTTAACAATTCCTATTATTAAAGCAATGATGAAGAGTAAAGGTAACCAAAAATTGACTAAAGAACTTATACCAACAGGCTCTTGAACGATGTCATAGTAACCTCTAAAATACGGAATTGCTACTCGATCTAATAGGTTCCCCTCTTCCATAAGACGACTTTGATTAGTCATATTTAAGTATAAGATTAGTCCTATTGCTCCAAAGGTTGAAACAAACATTAAGGCAGTTGAAATCAATTTGCGTCGTTGGCTTCTAACTATAATTCGCCCAATGAGACTGTTCAGATAAAGGGAGATAACCATCGAAGACATCAATAGAACCAAAAAAAGAACAAGGGTTATAGGAATAGCTAAAACAATCCCAACTATTTGCCAATATGCAATGAAAAAGAGAGAGAGTAGAGGCATGAGAAATACTGAACCCATTCCCAAAGATGAGATAATTTTTGCAACATAGAGTTCCGAAGGTTTGATAGGAAGATGGACATAGAGCTTAACGTCGCCACTCTCATAAAATATTGTATACATAGACGTAAAAGCTGATATAGTTGCCATGATGAAGAAAGTTGCAACATAGAAAGAGAAGAAACCTGGATAATGGCTAAAGTCCATTCCAATGAACATAGATAAATAAATAACTGTAAATAAAACAATCAACAAAAGCTGTTGCTGAATCATACTCTTGTAAGCTGAAAATTTCTTTTTTGGATTACGTTTTTGCTTCTTCTTGAGCGCTGTCAAAGTTTGTGGATTGGAGTATAAAATATTTATTTTCGTTAATTCCCAAATTGTTTTCCAATTCATTCAAATCACCCCACTTCTTGTGCATTTCTTCCAGCCATTTCCAAATAGATTGTTTCCAAATCTTTATCTGGGTGATTTGATTTAAGATCTTCTAAGGTTCCAACAAAAATGAGCTTTCCTTGCTTTAAAATGCCAATTCTATCACAGAGCTGTTCCGCAACCTGCAGTACATGTGTAGAAAAGATAACGGTCTTACCTGATTTCGCATGTTCCTTCATCATCTCTTTCAAATCAAATGATGCTTGAGGATCCAGACCAGTGAGTGGTTCATCCAGAACCCAAATATCAGGATTGGAAATGAGTGCCCCAATGACAATAACTTTTTGACGCATGCCATGTGAAAAACTATCAATCATGTCGTTCACTTGCGAAGTTAAATCAAATAACTGACTTAGTTCTGTAATTCTTTGCTGTGCAATTTCTGAATCAACACCATAGATTTTTGCCAAAAAATGCCAGTATTCGTTTGCTGTCAGATTAAGGAAGATATCGGGTGAATCTGGAACATATCCGATTTTTTTCTTGATATCATCGCGATGCTCAGAAAGTAACAAATCATCAACATAAACATTTCCATAGCTAGCTTCTATAATAGAAGTCAAGACACTAATTGTTGTTGTCTTTCCAGCACCATTATGCCCAATAAGTCCGAAAATTTCTCCATCATTGATAGATAAATTCAAATCACTTAGAGCTTCTTTTTCCCCATAAATTTTCGAAACATGATCGAATTTAATCATTGTCTTTCTCCTTTAACCGACTTTTTCTATTTGTAATCTCAAATATAATTTTAGATCACACATAAAAATTGCAACTTCTATGTTAATTATATAGTCAAAAATCGTTATATCTAAAAGTTTTTATAAATATAAATTATTGTTCTATATAAGCAACACAATTTTTGATACCATCATCTTACTGCTAAGTAAACTATTTGTCAAGTAATAAGCGAAGTCCTTCTTGTGATTATAAAAAAAACGGCAGTTATGCAAACTACCGTTTAGTATTTTTATTAGATTTGTTTCTCAATAACTTTTTCAGCTAGGTTCATTGCATGATCAGAGATACGAGTACATGGCGTAATTAAATCAATAAAATTAATCCCCGCCAGTGGTGTACATTCTCCACTATTCATACGTTCAATGTGACGCTTACGAATTTGACGTTCAAAGCGTGCAATCTCTTTATGACGATCTACCAATTCTTCAGCCAAATCTCTTTCATCGTAAGCTACTGCCTTCAATGCATCTAAAATCATGCTATGTGTCATATGATAGAGTTTATCTAATTCCTTGACAGCTGCCGCAGAGAAGGTAATATCTTTTGAAATATTATGCTCCATCAAACGAACAAGATTCACACCATGGTCACCAATACGTTCCAAATCACGTGATGAATCTAAAATACTTGAAAGTACTGTACTTTCATGTTGAGTCAAGGTTTCTCCTGACAACTCGATTAAGTATTTGGTTAACTCTTCATCAATTGTGTTAACAGCATGTTCATACTTTTCAGCCTTATCAGCATACTTTTCATTACTGGTTTCAATAAATGAGAAGGCCGCCTCAAATGTCTGTGTAGCATAAGCTCCCAAATGTATAAGCTCTTTCTTTGCATTCCCTAGGGCAATAGCTGGCGCTTGTTTCAAGACCAAGCGATCAAGGTAAAGAGGCTCGTATTTAAGAACTTCGTCCTCACCAGGAATAAGCTTAGTGACAAGAAGAGCCAAGGCCCCGATGAATGGGAAAAGTAAAATAGTATTAGTAATGTTGAAAGCACCATGAGCAAATGCAACTGACATGGCAGGAGACAGATTCCAAACACCTTGCATCCAATGAATAAGAGCAGTAAATGGTACTAGGAAAATCATAAAAATGACAGTTCCAATAACATTAAAGAGTACATGAGCACCAGCAACACGTTTTGCAGAGACATTTGCACCGATTGCTGCAAACACCGCAGTAATACAAGTTCCAATGTTAGATCCTAGCAAAATTGGGATTGAACCTTGCAAGTCAAGCAAGTCGCTAGCATGTAGCCCCTGAACAATACCGATAATAGCTGCTGAAGATTGGATGAGCATAGTTAAACCAGTACCAATCAAAACTCCCATAATTGGTTTATCACCTAGAGTTGCTAAATATTCTTGAAAGGCTGGAACTGATTTAAGTGGCTCCATAGCATCACTCATGACACTCAAGGAGAAGAAAATTCCGCCTACACCAAAGATAATGCGCCCAATATTGTTCAGCTGTCGATTGCTAGTAAAAAATAGCAAAGCTGCACCTAAGAAAATCATTGGAAGAGCATAGTCGCCTAGATTAAAACCAATCAGGAATGATGTGACTGTAGTCCCAATGTTTGCTCCCATAACAATACCGATAGCCTGCCTCAGGGTTAAAAGACCAGCCGAAACTAGACCAACAGTAATGACAGTTACACCTGAACTTGATTGTATCAAGGCTGACATCGCCAAACCTACCAGAATTCCTAAAAACGGATTACTGGTGTATTTGTCAATATAGTATCGTAAACGATCACCGGCTGCTTGTTGGAGACCATCACCCATATATTTGATACTAAAGAGAAAGAGACCTAGGCCTCCAAAAAAACCAAATGCAATTTCTTGCCAATTTACGGACACAAATTTTCTCCTTTTCCAGTCGTACAAAGACGATGTATACATTTCCATTGTAATCTTTTTTTCTAATCAGACAAGATATTTTTTTTAGGTGAAAAGGCATACTTTTTATTACTTAATTAAAATTATGTTATAATAGAAAAAAACTTTAGGAGAAATTTATGAAACTTGAAAAGAAAGAACTTGTAGCACTTTTTGCCAGTCTTATACTCATTGTATTTGCAGCAATTGTCTTCTTCAACCACGAAAGTAAAACAAAAGTAAGTCCTTCCCTAATAGATAACAAACAGGAGAAAACTCAAGACGATGTAGCCAAGATCCAAAGTCTCCTAACTAGTCTTGAAAGTGCACCTAATGATGAAAGTATTGCTAACATTGAAGAATTATTAAAAAAACTTCCAGATTCAACAAAAAAAGATGATCTAGTAAAACGTCTTGATGCTGTTAAAATTGAGCTCGCCAAAGAAAAAGCTGAAAAGAAAGCACAAGAGGATGCCGAGAAAGCTGTTAAGTCACTTGAAGACGAGCAAAATGATGAAAAACTTTCAGCTGCACAAGAGGCTGTTAATAAAGTTGGCAATGAAAATAAGCGTAGTAAATTACAAGCTAGAATTGATGTCATTCGTGAACAATTAGAAGCAATTGCTCAAGCCGCTGCCGCTGCTATGTTGCAAGAATCTTCAGATTCGTCTTCAGATGTTCAGGATACACCAACGTACGAGTATTCTACTCCAAATACAGAAACTCAAGCTCCAACTCAGAGTCAAACGCCTAACTCAACACCTAGTCAGACTCCAAGTCCAACACCGACTAAACCAACACCAAGTGATGAGCCTGCCACAACTCCACAACCTTCTAGTCAAGATCCAATTGAAACACCTCAGCCATCAAATAGTGATACTTCAACTCCAATTGATGATGGCACTTCAACTGCAACAGCTGAAGAACCGCAGGAATAAACCTAAACGTTGACATAAGATTAGCTTCTATTACTAAGTGAAGCTAATCTTTTTTATCTTCTAACACAACTAGCAAAAAAGATTACTAGCATTTAGGGAGTGGGATAGAACTCGACAAGCAGAATTGAACTCGCCTACGACACTGTGCAAAAAAATACGCAACTGTTTCAGCTTCAGCTGATTACAGGTGTGGATACCTTTAGGTATAAACGACGCCTAGACGCAAGCGTCGTCGTTGCGTTTCCTATTTTTCCTTGTGTCGGTTAACGGCTTTGTATCTTAACAAAAGAGTTCCCCTCACGTCCTCATTTCTAGGCTCAGGCTGAAAGAGTCTATCCCCAGCCTCTTTCACTCCCACCCTTACAAAGCCTTGTAGAATTTTATAAGTCCTGTAACGACGAACTAAAACACACTAGGCTACTGCGTTTGGATGTTACTACGAACTATGCGAGGTTGGGAGCTTTTCCCAGCCTATTTGATTTAAAAATAGCTAAGATCATTAATTTTACACTTCAAAGTAACTTTTTTACTTAATAGAAGACAAAGGCTCACTAATCTTGCCATAAAAATCATTAAAACACTATAAAAAATGCCCAAAAACCTTGAAATATTAGGGAATCAAAGCTATAATGGTGATATTGGAATTTTTCAATCTGAAAGGAATTTTGTATGAAAACATCTAAAAGTGAGATTGTTTATCTCATCCTGAGTATTTTGACGCTGATTTTTGCAGCAGGTATTTACTTCCTCTTCGGAGACACATCAAAACCAGTAACAAATAATATTAAGACTGTTCAAAATGCTACAAGTGATTCTTCCAAAGGTGAAGATGAACATATCACTAAAGCAAAAGCTGCTATCGCAAAGTTAGAGGCTGCACCTAACCAAGAAAATCTCGTTATGGCTACCACTGCCTTAGCTCTTGTTGAAGACCAGGCTGTTGTTGATGAATTACAAGCAAAGCTCGACTCATTAGCTAGTGAAGTAACAAATCAAACTGAAGCTGAAGAAGCTGTTAAAGTTGCTGAAGAAGATCAAACTAGCGAAAACGTTGCTAATGCAACTGCTGCTATCGAAAAAGTAAGTAATGCTACTAAAAAAGCTGAACTTCAAAGTCGAATTGATGCTGTTTCAGACGCTATTGCCGCTCAATCAAGCTACTATTCAACTGAAGCATACTCTGATTACAGCTACACTGAGAATTACGTTTCTCAACCTGAACAATAATGTCAATTGGACTTATTTTCTCGGCTTTTGGTGCTGTCTGCCTAGCTCTTTCATCTTTTGCTAAGACAAAAAAACGAATGCTAACTTGGCAAATCACTGATTATCTATTTACTCTAGTAGCTAATATCCTATTAGGTGGCTATACAGGAGCGATTACGATAAGCGTCTCTATCATTAGGAATTTCTTGATGATAAAAAAATGGGATTCTCTCTGGTCAACATTAATTCTCGTCTTTTTACAGATTAGTTTTGGTAGCTATTTCAATAATCTTGGCCTTATAGGTTTTCTTCCCATTATTTCTTCTATCTCCTACACTTTAGCAACCTTTTTGACTGATAAAGTAAAATGGCTGCGCTGGATTATTGTTGAGAATATGATTCTATGGTCTTTTTATGACTGGACAATCAAAGCTTACCCTGCTCTTATAATGGATATCGTCATCACATTGACAACATTAATAGCAATTAGAAAATATAAAACAAATAAACTCAATTAAAAAAAATCCCTTTGTTAAGAATCATCTGACTCCTAACAAAGGGATTTCTTATTTTTTAGATTCCAATTTCATATCCCAATAGGATACCCTCATCTTCTGCGTAGAAACTACATAAACCTGAAGTTTCTTGATAAATAACCTCAGCCTCTGGAAATTGACTATGAATTTTTTCTGTAAGCTGCTGACAAATTTTTTCATTCTTAGCATGAGCAATCAGAACACGGCCACCTGCATATCCAGCTTTCACCATCTCATCAAAACTAGCAATGACGGCCTTTTTCTGACCGCGAGCTTTTTGTAAAAGTTCAAGCTTTCCTTCATCACTGGCTTGACCAACCATACGAATGTTCAGAAGACCTACAACTTTACCAACTAACTTATTAAGGCGGCCATTTTTTACTAAGTTATCAACTTTGGCTAATACAAAGAGTAACTTCGTTCTTTCTTGATAGGCAGTAATAGCTTCTACCACTTCCTCAAAACTAATGTCCTGAGCCATTAGTCTATTCAATTCCAGAACAATTAAATCCATTTCTCCACCAGCTGACAAAGAATCTATGACATGAATATTAACATCAGGATTTTCTTCTAAAAGTAGATTTTTGGCAATTAGCGCACTATTGTGGCTTCCTGATAAACCGCTAGTGATTGTCATCGCAATTACATTCTCAGCACCTTTATAAGCTTGTAAAAAGGCATCCGGGCTTGGGCAACTCGAACCAGCTGAAGTTTTTGTGGCATACATAGTATCCATCATTTGATCAATATCAATACCTTCATCATCAACAAAGATTTCTGAGCCTATTTGAATGGTTAATGGTACACTCTGAAAACCTACCCCCTCTGACAAGCTATCATTTTTTTTAAAATCGCATCCTGAGTCTACAACAATTTTCCATTTCATATGAAACGCCTCCAATCTCTTCAAATCATCCACTTTTTAATTTTTGTCCAAGTTAAACAGGCTGAGAGTATCTTCACAGCCTCATTAGTTTCTCTTAACTTTTACTTTATTTGACAAATAAAGCCTTTTCACTTAAAATTATATCATTAAATGCTTTAAAAAATATGAAAAAAGCATCCGTTGTCACAAGAGGGGGAGATTTGTTATGACTGAAAGAAAAGTGTCAGCTAATTCATTAAAAAATTTAACCCAGTTCAATCTGGAGAATCGCTCACTGACACGGGAATCTATTGAAACAGCTCTGCTATTCTTCATGGAGACAAAGCAACTGTCTCAAATTACTATTTCAGAATTAGTCAAAAAGGCTGGGGTATCACGTAATGCCTTTTATCGAAATTACCATTCAAAAGAAGATATTCTAGAGGACATGCTTAAACAAACTGTACGCAGAGTAGGACGAGGATTGAAACAGTTTGATCTAAAAACGCAAACCTATCAGGCTTGGCTCTACTTACTTAAGGAAGCTAGAAAAGAGGCTCACGTCCTTGCATTAATTTTTAAAAATCATTGTGAGGAGCTTTTAAACCGTGTTGTCACTAAACGTATCACCGCCTACCAACGCTATAAACAAAAACATGTTATAACATATAGTAATGCTTTTTGGAGTAGTGGTATTATTTCTATTCTTCGCAATTGGGTTGCGGATAACATGCGTATTTCAGAAGAAGATTTGGCAGCTCTTAACTTACCGCTTTTACCATTTTAAAAGGAACCGTTTCTATCGGTTCCTTTTTATATCACAAAAGTCTGCAAGTTTAGGCATTACAAGGCTTGTTATAGATGTGCTAAAGCATAATCTAAAATTGCTTTGGCTACCCCTGCTTGATCATTACTACTAGTTACATAGCGGCAACGCTCCTTGATAGCTGCGCTAGCATTTCCCATAGCAACACTGTGATAGGAGTATTCCAACATTTCAAGGTCATTAGCGGCATCTCCGATTGCCATGACATTTTCTGGTGAATAGCCCAGCTCTTCAGTCAGTTCTTTTAGGGCACTTGCCTTGGTATGTCCTTTTGGCATGGCTTCAAAAATATAGGATTGGCTGCGCACGACACTGAAGTCTCGTCCGAGAAGTTCCTCTTGTTCTGATTGGAAGGCATCTAATTTAGACTGCTCTGCCATGAACATAGCCTGAAAAATGATTTCTGAACCTTCCTTAACAGCTGCTAGACTGCTGGCCTTGGCTGTGTCAAAAACAAGCCCTGCATCATATTGAACCAATTCAGGGACTTCATCAGCGATTGCAAAATAGGTTTTTTGTCCCGTTAAAGTTAGACAAACTTCAGGATGGTTTTCAACAGCCTGGTAAAGTCTATCTAGCTCTTGATTGCTAACTTGTGCATAATTCATAAGGTCCCAGTCTTTTGTATTATAGACTGTACAACCATTATTCATAATAATATACTCTTCTTCAGATAGACCAAGTTCTTCAAAGTAAGGAAGAATCCCAGACTTTGGACGGCCAGTACAAAGTACAACCTTGATACCTGATGCTGCTGCTTTTTGAATAGCTCTGATATTCTCAGCAGGAATTTTCTTTTCAGAATTAAGCAAGGTCCCATCCATATCAATGGCAATTAATTTAATCATGACTACTCCTTTGTCAAAATTCAGTTACCCCTCTAGTGTAGCACTTTTGCTAGAAAAAAAGAAGCCAAGACCTGCTTAACTTCTTCTCATATTCAGTAATGACTGTTATATTTCTTTGCCCAGTTCAAACTTAGTACCTTTAAGGGCACGTTTGAGGAAGAGTTTGAAAGGTTTTCCTGTTACCGTTGCTTGTTTTTTCTCCAAGTCAACAACAACCTTTTCCACACCGCGTACAGCAGATAATTTTTCAGTGACCGTCTTGACACAGCCATCACATTTCATCCCTGTAATTTCATAAGTTTTTTCCATGTTTAACTCCTTTTTGTAACTATTATACTCAATGAAAATCAAAATTAGAGGAGGCAAGCCGACGCAGACATACCTAATGGTAGGCAAGAAGGCTTAACGATCTATCATTTTGATTTTCGAAGAGTATTAGTTGATTTTAATATATTTTAAGCGCAATGCATTGAGCACAACTGAGACTGAACTGAAGCCCATGGCAAAGCCAGCAATCATAGGGTTGAGTAGGGGGCCGCCAAAGAGATAGAGGACACCCATTGCCACTGGGATAGCCAGGACATTGTAGATAAAGGCCCAGAAGAGATTCTCCTTAATAATTCTAATGGTCAAGCGGCTGATAGTCAAGGCCTTGATGACATCAGAAATCTTCGGCTTCATAAGGATAATGTCCGCCGACTCAATGGCGATATCCGTCCCTGAACCGACTGCGATACCGATATCTGCCGTTGCCAGGGCAGGAGCATCGTTGATACCATCACCGACCATGCCTACCATCTTACCTTGACTTTGTAGGTCCTGAATGGCTTGCGATTTCTGGTCTGGCAGGACTTGGCTGATGACATTTTTGATGCCAACTTGTTGGGCAATGGCTTGCGCTGTTTTGGCATTGTCACCTGTCAACATGACCACGTCAATTCCTTTTTCTTGTAACTTAGCCACAGTCTGCTTACTGTCTTCCTTAACCTGGTCAGCTACGGTGATTAGGCCAATTAACTCATTGCCGCGGGCAACATAGATTGGAGTCTGTCCAAGTGCTGTCGCTGACTGCACCGCTTCCCGAGAGGCTGTCAAATCGACTTCTTTTTGCAGCATCAATTTGTCATTACCGACTGAGATGGTCTGCCCTGCAATGTCCGCTTGCAGTCCAAAACCTGTTAAAGAGGTGAAATTCTCAATAGCCAGCAAGTCAAGTCGGTCAGCAGCTGCTTTTTCAACAATAGCTAGGCTGAGCGGGTGTTCTGATAACTTCTCAATGGAAGCCACTTGGGCTAATAAGCTCTGCTCATTTTCAGGGCCATAAGCAAAAACATGAATGACCTGAGGCTTGCCTTGGGTGATAGTTCCTGTCTTATCAAAGACGATGGTGTCCAGGTGAGGGGCATTTTCAAGAGTGTCACCGCGTTTGAAGAGGATGCCGTTTTCAGCAGCCCGACCGGTACCGACCATGATAGCCGTCGGTGTAGCGAGCCCAAGGGCACAAGGGCAGGCAATGACCAAAACGGCGATGGCAGTCTGCATGGCAAAGATGAAGCTTTCACCCATAACAAAGTACCAGAAGAGACCTGTCACAAGGGCAATGACCATCACCACAGGCACAAAGACACCTGAGACTCGGTCAGCAATCTTAGCAATAGGCGCCTTGGTTTGTTGGGCATCTTCAACCAATTTGATGATTTGAGCTAATAAGGTCTCATCGCCAACTTTTTCGGCCCTCATGGTGATGGAGCCCTGTCCGTTGATAGAGGCTCCAAAAACCTTGTCATCAACTTGCTTTTCAACAGGAATGGACTCACCTGTCAGCATAGATTCATCAATGGCTGACTGACCAGACAATACCACACCATCCACAGGGATTTTTTCCCCAGGTTTAACGATAATGACATCCCCCAGCACCACTTCTTCAATGGGCAGAGAAAGTTCCTGACCATGACGGATAACGGTGGCTTCCTTGGCTGATAGGGTCATCAATTTCTTAATAGCGTCAGAAGTCCGTCCCTTAGATAAGGTCTCGAAGTATTTTCCTAGAGTAATCAAGGTCAGAATAACAGCCACAGACTCAAAATAAAGGTCATGGACATGGTGGGCGTGACCCAGACTGACATGATAGAGACTGTAGAGGCTGTAAACAAAGGCTGCCGCCGTAGCAATAGCCACTAGGGAATCCATATTAGGATGACCCTTGAAGAGCGAGCGGAAGCCATTGACATAAAAACGACGCCCAAAATACATGACTGGCAGGGTCAAAACTAACTGCAAAAGGGTAAAAGTCATGGGATAGCTATGAGGACTGATCATATTCGGCACCCACATACCCATCATAGAGCCCATAGAGATATAGAGTAGGGGCACCGAAAAAATAGCCGACATGAGAAACTTATGCCACATGCGATTGGTTGCCTCATCATCGCGTTCCTCTTGTGATTTGGCCGTCTCAGGGTCGAATACTGTAGCCCCATAACCCGCATCTGCCACAGCTTTTTCAATCTTGGCGTCATCGACCAAGGTTGGGTCGTAATCTACTGTCATTTTTTCCGTTGTCAGATTGACCACCGCACTCTCGATGCCATCTAACTTTTTGACCGCATTTTCCACATTGAGCACACAGGCTGCACAGGTCATGCCGTCAATCACAAAAGTTTCTTTAGTTGCCATTGGCACTCGCCTCCTCTAAAATATGGACATGCTCTTGACAGTTGCATTGCCCTGGCGTACAGTTACATGGGACTTGCTCCACTGCCTTTTCTTTTTTGGACAATAGCTGAGCCTGCAGCTTATTGATATCTTCTTCTGTCATTAGGGTCTGGTCCAAAAGGTGTTCCAGAATAGCCACATGCTTGCGCTGACAGAATTTGGCAAAGAGCCCATCAGCTTGGACATTGATGCTATCTGACTCCGTCAAAAGGGCAGAATAGACAAATGATTTGCCAACTTTTTCAGTTGCTAAGTAGCCCTTATCAACCAGACGACGTAAGAGAGTCTTGACAGTCGAGCTGGTCCATTCTGTTTTTTGAGAAAGAATATCTAAAATTTCATTGCTGGTCGTCTTGCCCTTGGCCCAAACAACCCGCATGATTTCCCATTCCGCATTTGAAATTGACATGAGAACTCCTTTTTATTTTTTGTTTTTTTGTTTACATTTGTAGATTTATTATAAGGTTTCTGTTTACATTTGTCAACAGTAATATGTAAAAAAAGATGAGACCAGCTCATCTTAAATCATTTTCTCTTAGCTGAGGCTACTTGTTTAGCCAGTTCTTCTTGGTCAATCGGCTTTTATATAGTTCCATGCGTTCTAAATCTTCAGCAAAGTGAGGAGTTGGGGCTAGGATGAAATTTGTTATGTCTTCTGTACCATATGGAAGAAAAAGTTCTAAATCTCTCTTTATTCAAACGTCCGGCAATAGCCGTACAACGTTCAGGGTATTTTGCAATTGCATCCCTAGCTGATTGATAAGGTAAAGTATTTGGACTATGGATGTGCATGTAAACTTGATTTTTGACTTCCCATTTATATTTTGGATAGACTTGCTGAAGGTTTTCTTGAATGTCTAAAGTTTGCTCATAGGAGATGCGGGGATCATAGAAGACCACGTCCAAATCACTGGCATCCTCTAGTCCTGGACGGTCTGATAAGATATTCCAAATGTAGTTTCGCAGAGTTCCAGCTGCTAACCAGCAGTCTTGCAAATCCAGCTCTGCTATTATCCTAAAAATTCCCATAAGTTCGTTGTCAGACAAAAATAGTTTCTCTAAATCCATATACTTTCCCTACTCTTCCTAGAACTTCAACACTTGTAAATAATCTTATTGTATCATAAAAAAGACCTATCAAAATTGACAGATCTCATTTAAACTAATTCTTATTTTCCAAATCGCGGAGCATTTGGTCAATTTTATTACCGTATTCGATGGATTCATCTTTGATGAAGGTCAAATCTGGAATTTTGTAGATAGTCAGATTTTTACCAAGTTCACGTTTGATGGTGCCTGTAGCTTTTTCAAGTCCAAGCTGTGCTTTTTGATTGTCAGAAGCCAACTCAGAATGAATGGTATAGTAAACCTTAGCCATAGACAGATCACCCAACATTTGAACATCAGTAATAGTTACATCTTGAACACGTGGATCACGAACTTTTTTTTGTAAAATCTCGTTGACTTCACGTTTGATTTCCATACCAACACGGTCAATACGATGGTTTGCCATAATGATGATACCAGACCCGACTAGAAAGTGACTGAAAAATAAGCGACAATCCAAAAATCTTATTTGAGGAAGAGTCTATCATTTTTCTAGTTCCCCAGACGGGCTAGATTCCTTTCTTTAATTTTTTTCTTTCAATAAAAGCTAGGCCAGAAGACCTAGCTTTTGCTTTTATTTCTCAAAGTGGAAAATAGAGCTAGCTGAGAACAACTATTTTCCCTTCAACGATTTCGCTTTTAAGTCATTAATGCTTATCTTGTAAGAGGAAATAAAGTCATTATTTTCGCTTCGACGATTTTTCCTTTAAGTCGACAATACTTAAAGGAAAAAGCTAGTGTAACGTATAACCAGACGGCCATAGCCGCTGGTGTGTAAGCATTAGAGACTTTAGTCGCAATGCTTACTTACGTTTGATTTCTTCCATGATGTAAGCCTCAATAGTATCATCAACCTTAAGATCGTTGAAGTTTTCGATCATGAGACCACCTTCTTGGGCGTTTCCGACTTCTTTAACGTCGTCTTTATAGTGTTTCAAGCTTGCCAATTTACCGTCGAAGATAACAACACCGTCACGGATAACACGGGCACTTGAATCACGGGTAATTTTACCGTTGATAACCATGAATCCACCGATTGTTCCAACTTTAGAAACTTTGAAGGTTTCACGGATAATTGCTTCACCGATGATTTTTTCTTCAAATTCTGGGTCAAGCATACCTTTCATGGCATCTTCAACTTCTTCAATAACCTTATAGATGATTGAGTGAAGACGAATTTCAACACCATCAGCATCTGCTTGAGCACGCGCTTGTGGCGTAGGGCGGACGTTAAATCCGATTACAACGGCATTAGAAGCTTCTGCAAGGGTAATATCAGATTCATTGATGGCACCAACAGCAGAGTGAACAACCGTTACTTTAACACCTTCGACATCAATCTTAAGAAGTGATGCTGCCAAGGCTTCAACAGAACCTTGTACGTCAGCTTTGATAATGACGTTAACTGATTTCACTTCACCAGCTTTAAGAGTGTCAAAGAGGTTTTCAAGTGAAACACGCTGTGTCGCTTGACGTTGTTTAAGAAGAGCTCGTTTAGCACGTTCTTCACCAGCTGCACGCGCAGCTTTTTCATCTTCATAAACGGCAAAGTGATCACCAGCCATTGGTGCTTCATTCAAACCAGTGATAGATACTGGCGTTGAAGGTTCCGCTGATTTAACACGACGACCGAGGTCGTTGGTCATAGCACGGACACGACCGAAGGTATTACCAACAACGATTGGGTCTTGAACATGAAGGGTACCTTGCTGAACAAGAAGGGTGGCTACCGCACCTTTACCTTTATCAAGACGAGCCTCGATAACTGTACCGATGGCACGAACTGTTGGATCAGCTTTAAGCTCTTCCATTTCAGCTACAAGGAGGACTGTTTCAAGCAATTCTTCAATGTTTTGACCAAATTTAGCTGAGATTTCTACAAACTCAGAGTCTCCACCCCAAGCAGTTGAGATAACACCATGCTCAGCCAATTCACCGATAACACGCTCTGGGTTAGCACCTGGTTTATCAATCTTGTTGATAGCAACGATGATTGGAACACCTGCAGCTTTAGAGTGGTTAATGGCTTCAATTGTTTGTGGCATAACACCATCATCAGCAGCAACAATCAAGATTGTAATATCTGTGATTGAGGCACCACGCGCACGCATTGAGGTAAAGGCCGCGTGACCAGGTGTATCCAAGAAAGTAATTTTCTTACCGTTTTCAACGATTTGGTAGGCACCGATATGCTGAGTGATACCACCTGCTTCACCTGTTGCGACACGTGAATTACGAAGTGTATCAAGAAGGGTTGTTTTACCATGGTCAACGTGTCCCATGATAGTAACAACTGGCGCACGTTCAACCATGTTTTCAGGATTAAGATATTCTTCATCTCCAAAGAAACGTTCAATATCCGCTGTGTCCACTTCGACTTTCTTCTTAGCTTCAATACCATAATCAACCATAAGAAGTTCGATTGTCTCGCCATCCAATGATTGGTTTTGAGTTGCCATTACTCCCATCATGAAGAGTTTTTTAACAATTTCAGCAGGCTCACGTTTAATACGTTTTGCGATTTCTGCAACTGTCATCCCTTCAGTGTATTCGAATTCTTTAGGTAATTCATGGAATTTACGTTCAGTGACAGGTTTTACTGTGTCATGACGATTATTCTTGCCTTTTTTGTTCTTTTTGCTGTTATTCCAGTTACTATTTCTTTGATTTCTCACTTGGTTTTGATTATTCCACTTATTATTTCTTGTTTGCTTAGGTCCATCTTCAGATTCACGTGAAAATTCACGTGTTTTTTCAGAGCGACCTTGTTTCTTACGACGATTATCTTGTGCCTTTGGTGCTTCTTGAATTGAAGCAGGGGCTGCTTTTACAGGAGCAGCTGACTGCTTAAGGGCAGCTTTTTTAGCTGCTTCCTTCTTAGCTTGCGCTTCTACTTGAGCTTGACGTTCAGCTTCTTGAGCTTGAAGTGCAGCCTCTCTAGCAGCCTGTGCTTCACGAGCTGCACGTTGTTTTGCCTCTTCTTGTTCACGGAAACGACTCTCACTAGTGCGTGAATACTCTGCATTTTGCTCTGCCTTCAATGCTGCAGCACGTGCTTTGAAGTCAATTTTTGGCGCAGCAGTTTGTTGACGGCGTTCATTGTTTCGATTATCGTTACGACGATTGTCTTGACGACGATCATTGTTACGATTCTGACCTTGGAAATTACGATCACGATTTCCTGCTTGACGATTGTCTTGACGACCTCCACCTTGACGGTTATCTGAACGATTCTGACCTTGGTTGCGGTTATCATTACGTCGGTTATCGTTACGACGATCGTTATTACGATTACCACCACTATTGGCACGTCGTTCAGCTTCCGCTTTTGCTTTTGCTTCGCGCTCTGCCTTAAAGTTACGACTTTGAGGTTTTGGTTTAGGTGCCACAGTTTCTTTGATCGGAGCAGCGGCTGCAGCTGGAGTTGCTTTTGTCTCAGCACTAGAAGCTACTTCAACTTTGACTGGAGTAGATTTAGCTTCTTTAACTGGGGCAGCAGCTTTTCCTTCCTTATTTTGTGAACCGAAGCTCTCAACGATACGTTTAGCATCAGATTCTTCTACGCTAGAAGAATGGCTTTTCACAGCAAGGCCTAATGCTTGTGCTTGCGCAACTACTTCCTTGCTACTCTTGCCAAGTTCTTTAGCAATTTCATGTAATCTTTTCTTTGACAATTGATGTCCTCCTATTCTGTTATACCATAAGAGTCCTCATTTTCTTTGAAAATCCAGCGTCTGCAACGGCAACCACCTTACGGGGCTTGCCGAGAGCAGCACTTAATTCCAGTGCATTAAACACTGTGGAGACTTCTACTTTGTAATAATTACTTTTATCAGTTATTTTTTTTGTCACATTTGGTCCGGCGTCATTGGCTAGGAAAATAAGCTGAGCTTTGCCAGTTTGAATGGCTTTTACTACTAACTCTTCACCAGAGATGACCTTCCCAGCTCGCTGCGCTAGACCAATCATATTGGACAAACGATCTAAATTATTCAAGACCTAACTCTCTTCTTTTGACTTTGTGATCCACATAAGCAATCAATTCGTCATAAAATTCCTCTGGAACTTCTACAGAGAAACTACGATTGAAAACTTTTTTCTTTTTAGCTTCCAAAGCTTCGCTATTGTCAAGCTTAATATAGGCGCCACGACCGTTCTGTTTACCAGTAGGATCGATAAAAATCTCACCTTCTTTATTCTTAACAATACGAAGAAGATCACGTTTATCAATCACTTCACCTGAGACAACTGATTTTCTTAAAGGTATTTTACGTGTTTTAGCCATGAAACACCTCTTTTCTCTTATCTTTCTTATTCAGCTTCAGTGCCGAAAGCTTCAGCTGCGGCAGCAAAGTCAGCATCAATTTCTTGGACAACAGGTGCTTCTACAGAAGATGAATCAACAACTCCTTGAACTTCACGTTCTGCTTCAAGAGCTTCATATTCAGATGCTGACTTGATGTCAATACGGTAACCAGTCAAGTGAGCTGCCAAACGAACGTTTTGTCCACGACGACCGATTGCCAATGACAATTTGCTATCTGGGACAACAACTGTTGCGCGTTTGCTATCTTCATCATCGAAGAGAACCATATCAACTTCAGCAGGTGCGATAGCATTATAGATAAATTCAGCTGGATCTTCTACCCATTGGATAACATCAATGTTTTCTTCGACTGGAATTTCAACACCTGTTTTAGCATCGTAACGTTTTGGATGGAATTTACCAATAACTTTTTTAATGTTTGATCCACCACGTCCAACAATAGTACCGATAGCATCAACATTATCATTGTGACTGCGAACAGCAACTTTTGTACGATCGCCTGCTTCGCGAGAAACACTCATAATTTCTACAGTTCCATCAAATACTTCAGGAATTTCTTGTTCCATAATACGTTTGATGAATTCTGGGTGACTGCGGCTAACAAAGACGTTAACACCTTTTGGATTGTTTTCAACTTTGTAGACGTATACTTCAATGCGATCATGAGATTTCCAAGTTTCACCAGGAATTTGGTCTTGGTGAGAAAGCTGTGCTTCTAAAGAACCAAGGTTAACATAGATGAAACGTTGGTCAAAACGTTCAACCGTACCTGTCATGATTTCGCCTTCATGCTGTTTGTACTCATTGTAAGTTACTTCACGCATTTGACGACGCATTTTTTCCATGATTGTTTGCTTAGCTGACTGAGCAGCGACACGGCCAAATTCCTTAACAGATTCTTCAAAACGAATGCGGTCGCCAAGCTCATAGGCAGAGCTGATTTTGAGGGCATCTGACAAACTGATTTCAAGGCGTGAATCAAATACTTCCTCAACGACTTCACGAACTGTAAAGACTTGGAAATCACCAGTTTTTTCATTAAACTCGATGACACATGATTCAGACTGTCCATAACGACGTTTGTAAGCAGATTTCAAGGATTCTTTAACCGCATCAATGATATCATCTTTGTTGATGTGTTTTTCTTCTTCCAAAATACGGAAGGCTTCTAACATTTCTTTGCTCATAATTAAGATATTAAGGGCATTAAGCGGACACCGCAAAAATGGGAAACCGACCGATGATGCTTGCATCTAGGTCACATTTTTCATTTTGGTAAAGTCCGTAGCCCATATTCAGTTCCTTTCAATAAAGTTAAACTAGGAATTAGTGGCTTATGAAACCCACTGGGACAATTGAAAGATGAACGTGACACAACTCATTGTGCCTGTTCAATTCCTTTCATTTTTTTCGACAATAGCCAGTCAAAGAGACTGGATGTGCTTAATGCTATTTATAATTTAACAGCCATACGTGCCTTAGACACAATTTCATAAGGGATTTCAACTTGCTTATGACGAGTTTTATCCATGAAATCAATCACTAAGTTTTCTCCATCAAAGGATATTAGGTCCCCTTCAAAGATTTTCACTTTGTCAATTGCCTTATAAAGACTGACATTGATATAGCTACCAACAGCATTTTCCAAAGCTTCTTTTGTCTTTAATGGTCGCTCCAAACCTGGACTAGAAACCTCTAGCATATATTGATCTGGAAACGGATCTGGTTTAATGGTATCTAATAAAGGACTAATGATATCTGTTAACTCAGCTGTATCTTCAACCGTAATCCCCTCAGGCTTATCAACTAAGATACTGAGTATAAAATCACTTCCCATTTTTTCATACTCAACATCAACCAACTCAAATGGAGCTTTGATCACTGGTGCTACTACTTCTGTGACGATGTCAACAATATTTACTTTTGCGATGGTACTTCCCTCCTTCTCCTAGGGTACTCCCCCCTAAGTGGCTTACCCAAAATCATACAATTCTCATTAGACTACCTCAACTAAGAGGACAAAACTTGTCTTAAAACAAGCATAGAATGTCTATAAGATGCACACAAGAGGCGAAGAATTAACTCCGCCCCTTTTTGTATTATTTAATAGTATTATAACATAAAAATCTGAAATCACAAGAAAAAAGTTCTACTTGGAATATACCATAGGAAAATCCGTGATTTGATAAAACTAGTTAAACATTTAAACATTTAGTGAACTCAAAGTCATTTTTTTGTTTTTCCTCTCATCTTGTATTGATACATTTCATGATCGGCTTTTTTATAAAAATCTGAAAATTCCAAATTAGAATTGTAAAAATTAGAATAAACACCGTAAGAAATCGAGAGTTTGTGTGCCCCTTTTTTCATTTCATTTTGAACGAGTGTAATTAGCATTTTAGCAGTTGAATATGGTACACCTGATAAAAGGATAGCGAACTCATCACCTCCTAATCTGGCAACTACGGCGGAGGCAGGCATGTATTTGGTCAAACAATTTCCAAACTCTATTAACAGTTGGTCTCCTTCGTGATGACCATACCTATCGTTGATTTCTTTAAAATCATCCAAGTCAGCGATAATAAGAGTGATGTTATCTTCTTTTCTATTTTGGATCTCTTCAAAAGCTAACTCAAGATATCTTCTGTTAAAAAGTGTAGTTAATGAATCTTGATAAATTAATTTTTGATTAGCAAGTTCATTTTTCTTCTGTTCTGTAATGTCTAAGACAATGCAAGAAACGCCTATAATTTTTCTTCGATTATTATAAATCGGTGAAAAAATATTTTGCCAATAGAGTGTCTCTCCTTTTTTATCAATGATATCGAGACTTGTAAAAGTAACTCCTTCAAGAGCTTTATCAATATTCTCTTTTAACTTAACTGCCTCTTCTTCGCCAAGAAAAGTAAAAGGAACCTCACCTATTCGTGGAGTAAAGCCAAAGAATTCCTCCATGACGTCAATATCATGCTGATTTAAAGCTATAAATCTATAATTTAAATCAACAGCAAATAAGCTAAGCATCTCAGAACTTTCCAAGATAAAGTCTGCTATCAAGAAATTACCATTTCTTGACCTAAAAAGATAGAAAATAAAAATCACTGAAAAGCAAATCAAGAGAATCCAACTAATACTTAAAATTAGATGACTGCTATTTAGTCTCCATTCTTCAAATATTAGAATCCCTAGCAAAACAATCAGCAAAGCCATTTTCCACAAAACGATTCTAAACGTATTCCTTCGTAAAACACTTTCTAACTTCGGAAAAACCAAAATATCCCTTCTCTCAACATAGAATAGGGGGAACTTGAATATAATCACTATGTAGTATCAAAGGAAACTTGAATATATCCCCAAACTAATTCAAGCTTACTAGGATCTACAAATACATCTCTTCCAATGCTATCGAATAATTCTAAAAACTATGATAGATTGTCAGTAAGGAGAGGAGGGGATTCGAACCCCCGAGCCCCGTTAAGGACTACACGCTTTCCAAGCGTGCGCACTCGGCCACTATGCGACCTCTCCAAAATGGAGCTGAATAAATCAACTCCATACCATTATATCACGCTTTCATAGCTCTGACTACTAGAATTTAGCCTCTACACGATAGATAACTTGACCTTTACGCGAAAATTTTTCTTCGTATTCAGTCATAATATTACCTTCATAAGCACTATCATGCAAATCAAGCCAAACTTGTTTTAGAGTCATGCCATATTGTGAAAAGCTAGCCAAACTGTATTCAAACAAGCCCCTGTTGTCAGTTTTGAAATGAATTTCACCTTGTTCTGGTAAGATTTGTTTGTAAGTATCCAAGAACGTTTTGTATGTCAAACGACGTTTTTCATGCTTTGTTTTAGGCCATGGATCTGAGAAATTAAGATACATTAAATCAATTTCACCATCTTCAAAATAGTTGGTTAAAGCTGATCCATCAACACGAAGCAATTTGACGTTTTGAGCTCCACTAGCTAAAACTTTATCCAAAGCATAACTCAATACAGACAATTGGATATCGATGCCAATATAGTTTATCTCAGGATTTTGTAAAGCCATTCCTGTGATAAAAGCTCCTTTACCAGAACCAACTTCGATATGGATTGGGTTACTGTTTCCAAAAATCTCGTGCCAACGACCTTTGGCATCTTCAGGATTTAATATGACATATTGTGGGTTGTTTTCTAAGTGCTCTTCAGCACCTTTACGTTTTCTAACTCGCATTATTTCTTTCTAACTAATTCTCTAAATTTACGTAAACCGTATATTTCTTGATTCACATGCTCCATATCACGTTTATCAAAACAATTTAAAATCTGAGCTAAGTATGAAAATTGACCATACCAGACAATTTTTTCTCTAACTTTTTCATTATCTTTGTAACCATAGTAAGTTAGCCATTCATGCCAACGAGAATATGGGATATAGTGACTAAGTAAGTAAGCCACATCGTACATACGATCAGTAAGTCTCACAGAATCCCAATCAACCAAATAAATCATTCCTGATGTCGTAATGACCCAATTACTATGCTTAATGTCACCGTGCACAATCGTAGCTACTTCAGACCGAAAGGCAGGTAAACTGCGCTTAAGTTCTTTTACGATTGATTGCAGATAAGTATTTTCAACAATCTGCAATGGTGCATTATTTTCCCAGTCTAGCAACAAATCATATGGATTTTCAATCTTATAATTCAACTGCAAAAGCTGGTTAACCAATGGTTTCGAGGTATGAAGACGCTGCAAAATATGGGCAATCTGTTTACTTCCCATATCTTCACGCGTCAAAATTCTACCGTCCAACCATTCTTGGGCGCTCATTGTGTCGCCATTCCCCAATCGTTTTGACCATAATAATTGTGGCGCAATCTGTTCCTTTGCTAAGGCTGGTAATATTGGGGTTGTGTTTACTTTGACAAAAATGCGATCCCCATTTGCATAGGTACCGATATATGCCTTACCACTCTTCCCTCTTAAGGGGGTCAATGTAAAATCTTGATCGGATGTCGTCACCTTGCCACCCTCCTTTTCTCAATGAATCGTTTAATCTATTTTACTTGTTTTACAAGGCTTAGTCAATCAAACTTTTAATTTTGTAAGGAAGATACAATTTTGTAATAATTATTGTGGCCAATAGCAAAGCTAGGGCTGATCTCACAGAGAAAGTCAGTGCAAGTTCAGGTAAAATTAGAAAGTAAGATATCCTTTCTAAAAAGCTCTGCAAATTACCAGCCTTATCCTCCTGGGATACAGGGTAAAGCCCAGTCAAATAGTGATAATCAAAATGATGATAGAGAGCTAGCAACTGAAATACCAAAAGATAATTAAAAACAATAGCTAGTGCCGCTGCCATCAAACGATTCGGAACAAAAATTAAAGCAAGCAGACTCAGTAGAAGTAAACGAATCGTCAACCCTAAATAATCTGAGCTTCTCAAAAAAGCACGTAAATAGAGATTTTCCCATGTTTTAGCATGTTTTTTCTTAACTAAGTTTAGTAAGCCATCCAAATACTTACGACGTCTTACACTAGTTGAAATTCCTTTAACATTAGTGAATAATGAAAAGAATTTCAAAATGGATTGCTTACGATTATTTTCATAAGTAAGTGCCCTATCCCATGAAAGCTTACCCTCATCAAATAAGATCTTGCTTTTATGAAGCATGACAAACCATTTAATGACTCCTAATACATCAATCAATACAAAAGCAAGTCCAAGAGACAAGCCTAATTTTAGAAAAATAGGAAGCAAAAGCAACAAAACAAGTGTCTGTATGCTGACCCAAACTAGAAATGAACGCAGTCGTGCCTTGTGGATTAATGGAACTAATTCTTCTTCTTTTGTTAAGAGAAAAAGTTTATCAGCCGGTTCTAGGTAGGTCGCTATACGTCCAAGTCCAAGAAGACCTACTATAATAAAAAATAAGATAAGAAAGATTGGTAAGTGCTGATTTGGAAAATTTCTCAAGAGATTGCTATACTGCACCATGAGAAATCCCATGAGAAAAAGCAATACCAAGACAAAGTGGTCATTGAGAACAAAACGGAGATATTTTAGGCATTGCGCTATAAAAGCTGCGCGACGCTTTTGAAAAAGTTCTGTCATATTATGCCTCTTTCGTTAGAGCCATGTAGATGTCACTTAGACTAGCTGTGCTATCGCCAAAGGCTTGCTGTAAATCTGCCAAAGTCCCGCTAGCTCTCACCTCTCCTTGGTGGAGAATAACAAAACGGTCACACATCTTTTCAGCAGAATCCAAAACGTGTGTAGACATGAGGATAGACTTACCTTTAGCTTTTTCCTGAGCTAATAAGGTTGTCAAATCTGAGATCGCTAAGGGGTCCAATCCAAGGAAAGGTTCGTCAACGATAAACAAACTCGGATCAACAATAAAGGCACAGATAATCATAACTTTCTGCTTCATCCCTTTAGAAAAATTGATTGGAAACCAGTCCAACTTATCAGACAAACGAAAAATAGCCAACAACTCTTCCGCACGCGCCATCGCTTCTTCAATAGGAATATCATAAGCCATAGCAACTGTTTCAATATGTTCACGAAGCGTCAATTCCTCATAAAGACTCGGCGTTTCAGGAATGAAGCCAATTTTCTTACGGTATTGCGCCTGTCCTTGAGACAAACTCAAGTCATCAATAGTAATGGTACCTTGGTAGGGTGTCAGCAGACCAATGATTTCATTAATTGTTGTTGATTTACCAGCACCGTTTAGGCCGATTAAGCCAACCAACTCACCATCTGCTACTTCAAAAGATATATTTTTTAAAACAGGGATATTAACATATCCGCCAGTTACATTTTCAAGTTTTAACATAATTTTCTCGCATTTTTTTGATATAATCATTATAACAAAATCAAGAAATTATAGGGGACACAAATGGAAAATTGTATTTTTTGTAAAATAATTGCTGGAGAAATCCCATCTTCTAAAGTCTACGAAGACGACCAAGTCATGGCATTTTTAGACATTTCTCAAACTACCAAAGGACACACTCTGCTTGTACCAAAAGAACATGTGCGTAATGTCCTTGAAATGTCAGAAGCTACTGCTAGTACACTTTTTGCCCGTCTTCCTAAACTAGCGCGTGCTCTTAAAACTGCTACTGGAGCGCCAGCCATGAACATCATTAACAATAACGAAGAGATTGCAGGACAAACTGTCTTTCATGCCCACGTGCACCTTGTTCCGCGCTATCAGGAAAATGATGGCATCAAAATTGAATACACGACACATGAACCTGATTTTGATGCTCTTGGGAAATTAGCAGAGCAGATTTCAAAAGAGGTAGACGCATGAAATTGAAACATTTTCTAGCTGTCGGACTAGCTAGCTACGCTGGATATCAAGCCTATAAAAATCGCGAACGGATAAAAAACACTGTCCTTGTAGCCATTGAAACAAGAGAAGCTATGAGTTTAGACCTTGACAAAATCAAGGATAGCCTTAGTACTATCCAAGAAGAAAGTTATAAAGTTAATCAAATCAATCAGGACTTAACTTACAAATTCCGTGTTTTTGAAAAAGAGGCTCAGGCTCATCTTAATGAGATTAAGTCCATAACTGCTAAATATCAGGAAAGTAAATAAAACCCTTTATTGTGATAATTACGCAAAAATTGATTGTCTGGTAAATAACATATTCTAGGAGTGGGACAGAACTCATCACAAAGAAAAATTGAACTCACCTACGACACTGTTCAAAAAAATACGCACCTCTAGGTATAAACGACGCCTAGACGCAAGCGCCGTCATTGCGTTTCCTACTTTGCCTTGTGTCGGTTAACGGCTTTGTATCTTAACAAAGAGTTCCCTCATACCTCAATCTTCAGGTTGGGGCTGAAAGAGTCTCACGCTGGCTATTTCACTCCTATCCCCGAAAGGTTTAGTAGGGCCGTTCGAACTTTGAAAAAAGCAAAGGAATTCCCGCTAAGCTAATGCATATCGATTATATTCTAAATATAGTCGAATGAATTAGCTTTGATACATTGTCACTATCGGCTTGCCGTCTCTCGGTTGAGAGTAAGAAATTTCTTCAAGACAAAGTATCTCCAGACTCTTAAAGCTGTGTTTTTTTACCAGCCTCTTTTTACCCAAAAAGGGGCTTAGCAAACAGTCTTGAAAATCATAAATGGCTTAGAATAACGTCTTCAACAAACGTTGTTTCTAAGCCATTTTCTATTGTTCAATTTTTAAGAGAAAAGCTAAAAATTGAGTTTTTGCCCAGCCCCATTCTTAAATATTAATAACCGTAAGCCGGATCCACATAAGACTGACTGGCATCACCATAATAGCCAGAACCCACGGAGTCATCATAACTAACACTGGCTTCATTTGAACCATAATAAGAGTAACCATAAAGATTCTCATAAAGAACGGCAGATGTTGTTAATTCCTCGCTTTCATCCAAACCAAGCTCACTTTTAATCGTATTTTGTACTTCAAGCAAGTGTTCCGAAGTTACTATCTGGTATGAGGTTTCATTAATCATTGCATCCTCACCCTTGAGCTGATAAGTCTCGATTGTTTTAAGGGCGTCTGTATAGCCTAATAGCTGAGGGATAGTTTTCGATGAAATTTCAATGTTAGTCTGCATATTCTTACTTACAGCTGATAAGATTTTACGATAAGAACTGACACTATCTAAAGCTAAGATTTTTGCCAAGACCTTCTGAATAACTTCACGTTGACGTCTTTGACGCCCATAGTCTCCTTCAGGATCATCATAACGCATACGAGCATAAACCAAGGCTTGATCTCCATTAATATGGTGAGTCCCAGGTTCAACAGTCGATGTGTACTCAGGCTCATTTGCTTCAATTGAAATTGGAAAATCAAAATCATTTGTAACCGTGATGCCACCAACCGCATCAACTAAGTCAACTAGTCCTTGCATATTGATTTGAACATATTGGTCAATCGTAATATCCAATAAATCTTGTACAGTCATGATTGCCATCTGAGCTCCGCCTGATGCATATGCAGCATTAAGTTTTGCCTCAACACCGTTCATATCATTATCATCTGGTCCAGTTAATCCGATTAAGATATCACGCTCCAAACTGGTCATGGTTGTCTTCTTTGTTTTTGGATTTACTGTCACCAAAATCATAGAATCACTATTCCCTGTCCAAGTATCAGTACGTGAACCTGTTCCAGTATCAACTCCCATTAAAAGAATTGAGAAGGGCTTAGTTTGTTCGATAGCAGTGCTTTTTGTATCAGAGGTCTGAAAATCTTTAAAAGTCTTTGCTAATTCACTTGTTGAAAAGTTGTAGGCAGTGGTCACGTAAGTTCCCAATGCTACAATAGTTGTTAGGAAAATCGCACCTAACATTAGCCATATTTTTTTTCCAATAGTCATTTATTCATCTAATCTATCAGCTTACTCATCAAGTAAACATCAAGAAATTCTCCATCCTTTGTTCTAGCACCGCGTTCTTTGATGCCTTCTACCCTAAAACCAAACTTTTCATAAATGTGAACGGCTTTTTCATTCCGTTTTTGAACTGTCAACTCTAATCGACGAATTATGCCACTATGCTCAGCCCAATCAATCGCAGCTTCCATTAAAAACTGACCAAGGCCATATCCCCAATACTTTTTAGCCACTGCGACAAAAATATCACCTATATGACTAACACTACCAGAAGAAGCAGCAGCAATATTCAAAACACCAACAAGTTCATTACCTACGTGAGCTACCAAACAAATCTGATTATCAGACAACTGACGACTCTGAATAAAACTCATGGCTTCTTCTACCGTCATTTGACTTTCCTCATCATCACTCGTTATAAAATCTGTTTCCGCGGTAACTTGAGCAAGTAATTTAGCTAATCCAGAAGCATCTTCAAGTTGAGCTTCACAAATAACTACTTCCTGCTCAGCCATTTTGCAAGTCCTCCAGAAGTAGCTGACTTTTTACCCCGTGTGCTTCAAATGATACTTTTCGCCCATCGTCTTGCTTATCGATAAAAACTTCTAAATAATCATCAAGGCTATCCGAGCTAAGTAACTCACCCCACTCAATGACAGTCACACCATCCCCATAAAGAAAGTCATCCAAGTCAATCGAGTCGGGATCATCCCCAATCCGATAAACATCTAAATGATAAAGCGGTAGACGTCCTTCATACTCCCGAACGATGGTATATGTCGGACTTTTAATCATCTGTTTAATTTCAAGAGCTCTTGCAATTCCTTTAGTAATGGTCGTCTTTCCTGCACCAAGATCTCCTGTCAAAACCAGGACATGACCTGCCTGCAGCTTTTGACCAATCCGAAAACCAATTGCTATCAGCTCATCTTCATTTTGGCTATAAAACATGCCATTATTATATCAAAAATAAAACGTTGTTCCAAGCCTTATCATGACTATGCCCTACTTTATAATCATTTCCTATTATAAACCTCACAATAATAAAAGGATTGCCACAAGAACAACCCTAATATTATTATTTTATCCTTAAAAAAAGTTTATATGATTTTTTAGAGGATAGCTAAGCTAATGAAATTCAAGATAAAGAGGATATCCAATACCCATACAATTCCATGAACATCTTTCACTTCTCCCTTAACAACTTTTACCAAAGTATAAGTCAAGAAACCAGCAGCAATACCGTAAGTAATACTGTAAGAGAAGCCCATGAAGATTGATGTAAAGAAAGCTGGAACTGCTTCAGCCATATCATCCCATTTGATGTTTTTAAGATTTGACAACATCATAACACCAACAATGATAAGAATTGGGGCAGTCGCTTGTGTTGGAACGATTGAAACAAGTGGACTAAAGAAGCTTGAAATAGCAAATAGACCTGCAACAACCAAAGCAGTCAAACCTGTACGACCACCAGCACCAATACCAGCAGCAGATTCAACATAAGTTGTTACGTTTGAAGTACCGGCAATCGCACCAAGTGTTGTACCAATAAGATCCGAATAAAGTGCCTTATCAAGAGCTTGAGACTCGTGATTATCGCCTGATGTAGCTACGATACCAACTTTTTCACCAGTACCAATAAGTGTACCAATAGTATCAAAAATATCTGTTAGAGAGAATGCTAAGATAGCCATAAAAACGCCTGGTAAACGAGATACATCTGAGAAAAGAGAACCAAGACCCTGGCTACCAAGAGCTACACCAAAGACACTTTGCAAATCTTTAAATGAAGCTGACAAGTTAGTAGCAGCCCAGTTAATACTTCCGAGATCAACAACTCCCATGAAAATTCCAATAATCGTAGTTGCAATGATTGAAAGAATAACACCACCACGAATATTTTTAACAATGAAAATAATTGTGATGACAAGACCAATAAGAGCTAGGATGACGCCAGGATTATTAAAAGAAACTAAACCTGGAGTTGCCGCAGCACTTGCGTTGATTGAAGCAAGCCCCTCAGCAGCACCATCCCCAGTCACTGTATATGTACCAGGATCAATTGAGAAATGTAAAAAACCTGCATTCTTAATCCCAACATAAGCTAGGAAAATACCAATACCAGCTGAGATAGCTGACTTCAAACTTGTTGGAATAGACTCAATAATCATCTTACGGACTTTTGTAACTGTGATAATCAAAGAAATAACACCACAGATAAATACCATAGCAAGTGCTTCTTGCCAAGTGTAACCAAGGGCAAAGACAACTGTATAGGTAAAGAAAGCGTTAAGTCCCATACCTGGTGCCTGAGCATAAGGAAGATTAGCATAAAGTGCCATCATCAAAGTACCCGCTACAGCACCGATAATTGTTGCTAAGAAGACACCTTGTGCTGGCATTCCCGTTTGTGCGAGCATAGATGGGTTAACAAACAGGATGTACGACATTGCAAAGAAGGTTGTCAAACCTGCTGTCACCTCTGTTTGGACAGTGGTACCATGTTCCTTCAATTTAAAAAACTTTTCCATGAAAGTTTAGTTCTCCTTGTGAGGTAAAATTTATTTTGTTCGGGTTTTCCCGAACGACAATATTATTTTACCAAAAGTTTGTTCACTTTTCAATGCCTTTAACTTTAAATTTATTATCTAAAAATACTAAACAAAGAACCTGCATAAAGGTAAATCCTAAAACAAAGTGCAGAGCATCCCAGCTAACGACACTTAATAATTCATCTACAACCAGCTTAGGTCTGGTAAAAATATCCCAAGAATTTAATCTGGCATATCGTCCAATATGAATAGCAAAGCTGGATACAAAAGATAGACCACCTATAAAAACAAGTCTCAAAAAATAATTTTTCAACTTCAATAAGGATGTCATAAGATTAACACTTTCAATCCCACAAAGTACACCAAATAAGATACTTGAAACATAGAGTAAGTACCGAATTAAACTCCACTTATCCCATAAAACAGAGTCTGTAAAACTCATATGAACAATATCTGTTAGCATATAAAAGGTATTAGGATAGAAAAAAAGCCAGAACAGTCCCAAAACTATTTTGAAACTTCTCCTCTTTACATAGATAGCTGCAACCGCAAAGTCTAAAGCAATAAGTGCCAAAATCATATTCCAAATTAAATCTGGTCCAGATAAGTTATAATAACGAATCCCCAGAGCAATGATAAGGAAAAAAAGATGAACAAATCCAATTTTTTTTAACATGAAATCTCCCTTCTTAATCGATCATCCATACAAACAAAATAATATTGAAAAATGACAATAATAAATTTATATTCTATTTAATCATTTTATTCCATATTGTAGCAAATTTCCCTTAAAATTCCTTAATACAACTTTCAAAAACAATCACAAGCCCTACAAACTATTAAAGGATTTCAAAATTTTTCTATCACAAAAGTATATATTTGTTTCATAAAAGAGAATTTTTCTACTATTTAAATAGTAAAATAAGGTCAAATTTAAATTTGCTCAAATCTTTGTCTGTGCTTGCCAAAGATTTGAGCATCAAAAAACTGATTTTCTATTCCAGAAAACCAGCTAAAGATTCCTATTCATCTCCAAGTAAGATTAACATCATCATTTGTATAGCAGTAAGTCCTACTACAAAAGGAACATTTGCCAATGTAATACTAGAAATTAATTCATTAATAAAATTAATGGGACTTGCTAGCAAGTCACCCCAACCAATGCTTGTAACACGCGCTACATGCAATGAAAAAGTTGCTAGCAATGCTATTATAGGCATCAGAACAAGTTGAACATAAAGATTTAATTTGAAACTTTTTAATATCAATTGTACGCTCAATGTTCCCGCAACCAAAGCGAAAACAAGACTACCAAGATAGACCGTGAAAGGTTTCATTCCATCAACCGACCAGATGGCATCTCCACCCCAAGACACATTTGCTACCCCAAGTAGTGCAGAAAAAGTATAAGGGTAGAAAAAACACCAGACTGGTATGGCCAGTACTCTGAACAGTTTATTTTTTGAATAATAAGCCAAAAATCCCATTTCAATTGCTACTAGAGAAAAAATAGTCGTTCTCATTATTCCCTCAACTGAAGGGTTATATTGCCAAATACCAAATAAAATAATCAAGACAAAAATATGACTAAAAATAATTTTATGCATACGTGATTGAAACCTCTCATTCTCTGTTTCATTATACCATACTATGACTTGCATTATCTTCAAATTATTCATAAGAAAAAGAATTTTTAGGTAATTTTTTCATTTTTCCAAAGGTGATTCTTTGCTTTTAAGAAGAAATTTTGTATAATCCTTGTATGAGAAAAAAATTAATTGCCATTGACTTAGATGGAACTTTGCTACACAGTAATAACACTATTTCAGACTATACCGTTCATGTTATCAACCAAGTAAAAGATAAGGGACACTCTGTTGTTATCGCAACTGGCAGACCCTATACAATGGCAGCTGATCATTATGAACGTCTTGGTCTGACAACGCCTATGATCAGTTTCAATGGTGCTTTGACGCATGTACCAGGAAAAAAATGGGACTTTGAGCGCAGCGTTACCATTGATAAAAGTTACTTAATGGATGTTTTGAAATTAAAAGACAGCTTCGAAGCTGATTTCATCGCCAGTGAGTATCGAAAAAAATTCTTTATCACAATGGATAATCCTGAGCGTATCAATCCAGAACTTTTTGGTGTTCAAAAAATTACGGATAACATGCATCTAGATACCAATAAAATCACTAAAAACCCAAATGCTCTTCTTATGCAAACACGTCACGAGGATAAGTATGCATTGGCTAAAGAGATGCGCCAGCATTTCAATAATGAAATGGAAATTGATTCATGGGGTGGTCCTATGAACATCTTGGAGTTTTCACCTAAGGGGGTCAATAAGGCATTCGCGCTTAATTATCTCCTTAAAGCCCTCAATAAAACGCCTGAAGATCTCATCGCTTTTGGTGATGAACATAATGACACCGAAATGCTATCGTTAGCTAAAACAGGCTATGCTATGAAAAATGCTAGCTCAGTACTTCTACCCTATGCTGACCAACAGTTGAACCACACGAATGAAGAAGATGGTGTCGCAAAAAAACTTGAAGAACTCTTTTTATAACAAGCAGAGGCTGGGCAAAAACTAGCTTCAAAATAAAACCACACAGTGATTTCCGTCTCGAAAACAATCAAGATGAAAGAATCACTGTGTGGTTTTTGAGTATGTGATGTTTTTGAGCCTAGATTCTTGGCCAATTTTGTGAGATTCATACTCATGAAGAGGAAGCCGACTTCCGTTTGGACGGCTTGATTACCTCTAACGTGAACTCTGCGAACGCCAAAAACACTCTTCAATCGGCCAAAAACGGGTTCGACATCGATTTTCCGTTTGGCGTAGATACGAGAG
>NZ_AQYA01000021.1 GCF_000376985.1 Streptococcus henryi DSM 19005 | reverse complement strand
TAGAAAGCTTCTTTGGTCACTTTAAGACAGAGTGCTATGATTTTAAAACTTACCAGACTTTTGAAGATTTAGTCGCAGATATTGATGCCTACATCTATTTTTACAATAATCAACGTTTTCAAGAGAAGCACAACGGCCTCGCTCCTCTTGAAATGAGGAACAAGGCCGTTGCTTAATCTTTTATTATTTCGTTGTCCACTTGACAGGGAGCAGTTCATCCCCTTCAACATATGGTTGTTTTATAATATCTTATTGAAAGGAAAAATCACATTTTTGGCAATGATAAAACATAAGAAAGTCGAATTAACAGAGCTCTTTTACGATTTGGTCTACGTCTATGGCTTTAGTCAGACAACCTCGCTCATTCACCATGTGCATCAGGGGTGATTCCCACGATGTCATTCTTTTCTTTTGCGATTGGCATGCTGATTATGCTTAATTCATGGATGGTTCAGACAGTGTTTACCAATCGGTTTGGACTAAATTCTCTGACCAATATTGCCATGATGTTCGGTCAAATGGTTTTCTTGCTGACTGCCTTGACGTCTATTACTGGTGATGTTGACGCTGAACGTTTTTTGTACTTTTATGGACCTTTTGCTGCGATATCTTTTCTCCTTTTAGTACAGTACGTCTTGGAATATCGTCGAACAGAAAACCCGGCAGATAAACTATTTATAAGGCGTTTCTTTTCTATTTTAGGGGCTAGAACCGCAGGGTTGTTATTGTCTCTCTTTCTTCCCTATCAAATCGGACTAGTTGTTGCTGCGGCAAGTGTTCTCATTACTTGGTTGTTGCCTGGGTTCTTGGTAAAGAGAAAATACATGTCACCAGATTTAAAACCCATGAATTTTCCGCATTTGGTGGAGCGACTGTCTCTTTTGGTCATTATTACCTTTGGAGAAATGCTGATTGGTATTGAGGATTACTTTAGTCCCCATCGACTTACTTTGCTATCCTTTTTCATATTTTTGATTGTAGCTAGTCTCTTTATGACCTACATTGTTGAAATAGACCATTTGATTGATCCAAACACACCTAAACCACAGGAAAATCAGTTTATCTACTGGCACTATCCCATCATTTTTGGATTGAGCTTTGTGACCGTTGCAATTGGATTCTTAGGGAATGCAGAAGCGCATAATGGTTTTGCTGTCGCTCTATTTTACCTAGGTATTTTCTTGATGCTAACAGGAATTTACCAATTCAAATCAATGAATAAACCATCCCATCAGTTTACAAAACATCTAGTGACGAGTTGTGTAGTCATTTGGTTAAGTGGTTTATTGTTAAGTTGCTTTTTCTTAACAAATGCTGCGCTGTTGATAGGTATTGCTGCAATGGTTACAGTTCTTATTGCCGTTCTTGCAGTCCGATTTAACCTGAAAAACATACCCAAAAATTAATGTAAAGACTCTCCCAAAATAGGAGAGTCTTTTTGATAGCTTAACCTTGCAATTTCTCCAAAAACAACTGTGCTGCTGCTGAGAAGACCTTATCTTTTTTCCAGACGAGGTAGTGTTCCGAAGTCAGTAGTGGTTCAAGTGGCCTAAAGGTCAAGTTAGGGTTGTAAGTTAACTGGTCAAATCCAATCAGATAACCCAGACCTTCTTCAACCATGAAGAGAGCATTGTAACTAAGATTAAAGGTGGCGACAATATTCAGTTGATTTAGGTTACCGAGCCAATTAACTAACTGATTATCTGACTGGGTTTTGATCAACGCTTGGCGGGAAAGAATGAGGGGGAGGTGCTGAATATCTTCTAGAGCAACACTGTCTTTTTGAGCCAATGGATCAGTCGTCGGTAAAATGACTCCCCAAATATCCTGAGAAGGCAATTTTTGATAATGATAATGCGGTAATTGACGAGGATGGACAATCAAGGCAAAGTCTAATAACCCCTTGTCTAGTAGAGATGTGATATCTTCTGCATTTCCTGAAGACAGGTGGTAGCGAACGTTTGGATATTGTTCTTGAAGTTGCTTGGCAATGATTGCAATATGCCTAAAAATATGGGATTCTGCACCACCAATATAGACATCTCCCTCGATAATATCTGTCAGATAGCGAAAATCATTTTCAGTTTTATCGACCATAGCAATGATTTCTTCTGCACGATTTTGAAGAAGCATACCTTCCTGAGTCAGCTCAATTTGCCCCTTTTTATGGCGGATGAATAGTTGTTTTCCCAGCTCCTCTTCTAATTCTTTAATTTGACGTGAAATAGTGGGTTGTGTTAGGTGGAGGCTATTTGCAGCCTGCGTGATGCCTCCTTCTTTGATAATCGCTAGAAAATAGCGGAGCACTCGAATTTCCATCATTTCCTCCTTTCATTTTATTATAACATGCTTTTTAAGTATTTTATATTATTTAAAATGAGTATTTGCTATTTGATGAGCTGAGGATTATCATAGAAGTATCAAAAGGAGGTGAAAGGGTAGTGAGGATTCATCAACGACTAGGACCAAGTGACACCCGTCACACAATGGTAACATCTCCTATTGAGATTGCGATTCAATTGGGCGAGGTGGTGGTAACAGCTTATCTAACTGATACACAGGTCGCAAAAACACTGATAGCGAATTTACCTCTCACAACCATGGCTTGTACAGGAATAAATGATGCTTGTGGGCAAATCATGCCACTTCCCTACCAAGCTTCAGACGTCCAAGGTGGTTGGTTTAATGGAGATATCTGCTATGATCCAAGTGGAGATTGGTTTTCAATCTATACAGGTGGCGAAAATGCCAAACCCCATCTTAGGGAAATTTTCTTAGGGCAGCTTGCTAACGCTAATGATATCAAGCTTGTAAACAGTCAGCTAAATGGTGATGAAATCCCTTTAACCCTATCGCTCAAAAAAGGTGAAAGAGAGGGAAATAAAGCAAGTGGTATTAAAATATAGCAGAAATATCCTGCTGATTGGGTTATTGCTTGGTTGTTTGAGTATAGCTAGCTGTTCCTTACATAAATCATCCATTCCTGCCAGTGAAAAGAACACTACAAGGGAGCAACACAAAGAAAAAGGAGACGAACTGATGACAATCACCTTATCCATAGATGGACAAAACATGCCAGTAACTTGGGAAGAAAATGAAGCTGTTTTTGCCTTGAAAAAAGCGTTAGAAAAACAGCCCTTGACCATCACCTTATCAGCTTATGGCGGTTTTGAACAGGTTGGAGAGCTTGGTATGACATTACCAAGTCAAAATACCCAGCAAACCGCTCAACCAGGGGATATCATGCTTTACAATAGTAGCCAGTTAGTGCTCTTTTATGGTCAGAATCGTTGGTCATACACGAAGCTGGGTCACATGGCTACGGATGCCAAATCCCAGCTAGCTAAGGACAAGGTAACAGTGACTCTTACTCTGGAGGAGAACAATGATTGATACAGCTTTTGAACCCTATCTAAATACTGGAAAATTAGTTCCAGAACAAGATGGCCTGCGTCAGCTCATTTCAGCCATTCAAACTGAAAATCAGCCTCTTGTACAGGAACTCAATACTCAAGTCCAAACCATGACGAGTGCTAGGCGACTGGTTGAACAGTTGACGAAGGAAAAAATAGATGAAACAGTGGCTATCAACGTTCCTTTTCAAACAGATTTTGGACGGCACATTCACTTTGGTAAACATATCTATGTGAACAAGGATGTCTTTATGGTGGATTTAGGTGGTATTTTCATTGAAGATGAGGTTCTCATAGGCCCAAGTGCCAAGCTGATTTCCGTGAATCACCCTTTGAAACTAGCAGACCGTCATAAATTGGAACTCAAGTCGGTGACCATTAAGAAAAATGCTTGGATTGGGGCGGATGCTACCATTTTACCTGGGGTAACTGTCGGTGAAAATGCCGTTGTGGCTGCAGGTGCCATTGTTTCCAAGGATGTCCCAGCCAATACCGTCGTCGCTGGTGTTCCAGCAAAAGTCATCAACATCATTGAAGAATAACTTATAGAAAGAAGAAGTATTATGACAAAAACATTTGATATTTATGAAAACATCGCCTCACAAAACGTTCGTTTTAAAAACCGTTTCGGTATCGAAATTGCAGGGGATTTGTACTTGCCAGAAGGCTATGACCATCAGAAAAATCCTGCCATTGTAGTGTCTGGACCTTTTGGTGCGGTCAAAGAGCAAGCTTCAGGTCTTTACGCGCAAGAATTTGCTAAATATGGCTTTGTAGCGCTAGCTTTTGACCCATCTTTTACAGGGGAATCAGGTGGAGCAGTGCGTAACGTTGCTGAGCCAGTGATGTTTACTGAAGACTACAGCGCAGCCGTTGATTATCTTGGAACCTTACCTTACGTTGATCGTGAACGTATTGGTGCCCAAGCCATTTGTGGCTTGTCTGGCATGGCTTTGACAGCAGCAGGGGCTGATACGCGTATTAAAGCCGTTGCAACAGCTTCTATGTACGACATGTCCAAGTCTATGTATCTTGGCTACATGAATAGCTATACCGATGAACAGAAGGCAAAACTGCGCAAACATGTCAGCCAACAACGCTGGGTAGATGTGGACAATGGTGCCTCAGAAACTGGGAAATACCGTTTAGGTTATCATGAGCTAGGATTTGATGAAAATGGTCATGTGGTGACGGGTGAGAGCCTATTCCCAGAAAAACTCCCAGAAGATGCAGACCCTGTTTCAAAAGCTTTCTTTGACTACTATTGCACACCGCGTGGGTATCATGAACGTTCTATCAATTCAACAGCAGCCTGGACAGCAACAACACCAATGGCTTTCTATGAATTTCCTCTTTATCATAACATCAAAGACATCTCACCACGTCCAATCCTTCTGGTTGCTGGTGAAAATGCCCATTCTCGTTACCACTCAGAAGAAGCCTACGCAGCAGCGAGTGAGCCAAAAGAATTGCTGATCGTTCCTAACGCTGACCATGTTGACCTATACGATCAAAAAGATAAGATTCCGTTTGAGCAATTAGTTGCTTTCTTTACTGAGAATTTGAAGTAGTGAAAGGATAAAAAGGAAGGCATGATAATCTGACTTGTACTTCGTTTAGTTTCTTGATAAAACACAAGCGGAGGAGCCATCATGAAATTAACAGGTTTTGAAGATTTACGTGTTAAGCGCACCGTTACAGCCATCTATCAGGCCTTTGAGGAGTTAATCTGTGAGTTGGATTATGATAAAATCACAGTGACAGAGTTGGCTAAGCGTGCGCTTATTAACAAAAAGACCTTTTATCGCTATTACCCGACCTTGGATGACCTGTTAGCTGAAATGCAGGAACAATATTCTCAGGCCTATATTGATGTGATTAAGGATTTTTCTCTGCCAGAAGATTTGGAAAAAATGCAGCGCGCCTTTTTTGAGTTTTCAGCCCAGCAGGGAGAGGCCTACGATAAGATCACCATCGGCCAATCCTCTTACAAGGATATTCGGCAGGACATGGTCGATATGGTCATGGCGTCCACTTGGTCTAAGTCGGAAAAAGTTAATCAACTCAGCGATTTTCAGAAGATTAGCCTGCTGAACTTTGTCCAAAATACAGGTCTGTCTATTTATCGCCAATGGGTTGAAGAAGGGAGAAAAACACCTCTTGAAGATGTGATTGAAACGGCTAACCTCCTGACACTTGCAGGTGTTAATTCCCTTTTAAAGTAATATTCTGCCACGGTTTTGGTTCAAGTGTGGCATAAGCCACCTTTTTAGAAAACTGCCCATTGTGTTTGTCACAATGGGCTTTTATAATGAACTTAGAATAAAACAAAAGGAGGCACGAAGATGAAGGGTATTTGGAAGCGTTTGGCTGATGGAGATGCCGTCAATATGATGGAAGAGGCTTATCAAGCGCTTGTGTTAGCAGAGTTTAATCGCTGTCGAGACCTTCAATTTCAGATCAATCAAACCCAGCCAACCTCCTCTGAGCTTCATGGACTCTATAGTGACTTGCTCGGAAGGAAATTACCTGCATCGACCAATATCATGAGTCCATCACAAATTGATTTTGGAAAAAATGTCCACCTAGGAGAAGGTGTATTTATCAATCACAGCCTGACCCTTATGTCAATCGGTGGTGTGACGATTGGCGATGGTAGCTTCATTGGGCCCAACGTCAGCATTGTGACCGACAATCATGATATGGAAGATATTCTGGTCCTACGTTGCCAGCCTGTCGTGATTGGAAGAAAGGTTTGGGTTGGAGAAGGTGTCAAAATTATGCCAGGTGTTACGGTTGGAGACAACGCCCTTCTTGCCAGTGGTGCGGTCGTGACAAAGGATGTTCCGGCTAATGCCATTGTAGGTGTTAATCCAGCTAAGTTGATTCGGATGAAAGGAGACTAAATGACACAAACTGCAGAAAGAGAGATTATCGCACTTCAACACGAGATTTGGGAAGCGATTATTGCACAGGATTTTGATAAACTCAATCAACTCTATCCAGAGGATCATCTCTTCCGCCATGTTGGTGGTTACTACCAGACCCGGGAGGAATACTTTGACTATATTCGAGGAGGGACTTTCCGATATTACACCTATAAGCCTATTTCTGAGACGGTGCGCCTACTCAGTGATGAGCGAGCCATTCTTCATTCTAAGGCGAAAACGGATGCTCGTATTTATGGATTTCGGAAGGTTTGGACCATGGACTTTGAGTTGCCCTTTGAAAAAATAGAAGGGAGGTGGCGACCAGCAAATGAAAACTAAGCTTGGAATGATGACATTTTTGCTTGCCCTGTTGCTAATGGGGTGCAATAGCCAGCAAAAACAAACTGAGCAAATTGAACAAGCAGAGCAAACAAGGACAGAGCATAGTCAATCAGATAAGCAGGAGGAAACCATGCTGACACAAGCAGATAAAGATAGCATGATTACGATTTTTGAGCAGATGCGTCAGGCCATGATAGATAAGGATATGGCTACTTTAGATGCCATTTTGCCAGATGACTATGTGGCAGTTCATATCACAGGACAGACCCAGACTAAAGAGGAATGGCTGGCTGATATTGAAAATGGTGAGATGAACTACTATGACTTCTTAGACACAGAATATACCTTTTCGCAAGAAGGTGATCGGGTCCTAATGCAGGTTAGACAGCGGATCCATGCCAAGATATATGGCAGTAAAGGGACTTGGTCTGTACCAGGAGATCGCTACTTTAAAAAAATAGATGACCAATGGCAAATTGTTGAATAAAGCAGATAAGGATAAGAGATGTAAAAATATGAATACAGAAACACTGATTGCAAAGTTGGAATTAAAAGAGCTGGTAGATACATTTTCAAATTTGGCAGACATTAAGGATACTAAGACACAGGCCCAGTTGTTTGTGGAAGATGCCACCTTGACCTCGCACAATGGGGACCAGGTTTTCAAGCAGGAAGGGCGAGGAGCTATCGAAGAAGCCTGTGCAAATTTCTTGGCATTATTCGATACCGTTTACCATCTCAATGGACAACAGGTTGTCAAAATTGATGGGGATAAGGCCAGTGGTACAGCATACTGCCATGTAGTCTTGATTGGTGCTAACGAAGAGGGAAATCGTATCCAGACCACGCAAGGTGTTCGCTATGAAGATGAGTACGTGAAAGTCGATGGTCAATGGAAGATTGCTAAGAGAACGTCTTATTTTGTGTACACAGATGTGAAAGCAGTTTAATAGAAAAGGAGAACGATTATGGAACAAACATTTTTAACACTCAACTCAGGCTACAAGATGCCACAGTTTGGGATTGGCGTGTACCTCGTTGCCCCAACTGATACCAAACAGAATGTGCTGGATGCTTTTGAACTGGGCTATCGCCATGTGGACACGGCGCATGCCTATCAAAATGAGCGTGAGGTGGGCCAGGCGGTCAAGGCTTCTGGCTTGGAACGCAGCGAACTTTTTATCACCTCAAAATTCTGGCCGAGCGATTATGCAGATCCTGAAGCCATTGACAAAATGCTGGCACGTCTAGAGATGGACTACATTGACCTTGTGCTCTTGCACCAGGAAATCGGCGATTACAAGACAGGATGGAGAAACCTGGAAGCAGCCGTTCAAGCTGGTAAGGTGCGCTCTATCGGGCTCAGCAATTTTGAATCTAGTCGCTTGGAAGAGATTCTTGAGATCGCAACGGTACAACCGGCAGCTTTACAGGTAGAATGCCATCCGTATTTCCAGCAAAGTGAGCTAAAAGAACGGATTGCAGGTATTGGTGCCATCATCGAAAGTTGGTATCCGCTGGGACACGGTGACGCCACCCTCATCAATGAGCCAGTCTTTACGCATTTGGCCCAAAAATATAATAAGACCAATGCACAAATTATTTTACGCTGGCACATTCAGTCAGGACATGCTGTCTTTCCAAAGACAACCAATCCTGACCATCTAAAAGAAAATATCGCCATCTTTGACTTTACTTTGACTGAAGACGAAATGGCAGCCATCAATGCTCTAGAGAAAAACTTCCGCTATTTCAATATGACCTTGGAAGAACGGGAGCGTAATTTCAAAAATTTTGTACCGGCAGATTAGAAATAGTCCCTTGGATAAATATCCGAGGGTTATTTTCTGTGCTGTTAAGACATAGTTAATAAAAAAGTATTTTTCTTGACTTTTTTAGTTAATGTACTTATACTTGTATCATAAACAAGAACAAGCGAAAGAGAATTTTATCGAAAATTGTTTAAGAAGGAGTCTTATGGATACGAAATTTTCAGTAGCCATCCACATTTTAACCATGATTTCTGAGAGTAAGGAGACCCTATCTTCTCAGGCATTGGCAACCAGTGTGGGCACCAATGCCAGTTATATTCGTAAGGTCATTGCTCTTTTGAAAAATGCCGATTTATTGATGTCACATCAAGGTAAGAGTGGGTATGCGTTAACGAAAGCACCAGCAGAAATCAGTCTTTTAGACATTTACTATGCGGCTCAAGAAGTGACTCAAGTCAAACTCTTTCAAGTACATCAGCATGCCAATCTGGAATGTCCTGTCGGTAAACATATTGAAGGGGCAATCAATCCAGTCTTTCAAAAGGCAGAGAGTCAGCTAGCAAAGGAGCTTGCCAATCAAAGCCTTGCTGACGTCATTACAAATTTGTACCGTCAAGCAGGAGTTACCAAGTAAGCGCTTGGTGATTTCTATTATTAAACTTGTATCTGTATCTACGACAAATACAAAAAGATTATCACGACATTCTCTAAACGTTGTTTGAAGTTCCAACCTTGCAGACCAGCTCTGCTATTTCCAAAAAAGAAAGAAGAAAACTAATGAAAGCAGCACAATTAAATGCCTACAACAAAAACAACCTTAACCTTAGCATCGTTGATGTCCCAAGGCCTGAGCCAAAGGACAATCAGGTCTTAATCAAGGTGCTGACAGCCGGGGTCAATCCGCTGGACAATATGATTACCCGTGGTGAGGTCAAGATGATTGTTCCTTATAAAACGCCCCTTATCGCTGGAAATGAAGTGGTGGGACTGGTTGAAAAGATAGGTACTGGTGTGAGCCAGTTTGTCGTAGGGGATCGTGTTTTTGGTCGCTTGCCGTTAGATCGTATTGGTGCTTTTGCCGAGTATGTAGCTGTGGATGTGGCTGCTCTAGCCAAGGTTCCCGACTATTTAACCGATGAGGAGGCAGCAGGTGTCCCTCTGACGGCTCTGACCATCATGCAGGCGTTCGACCTTATGGGTGCCAAAGCTGGCAAGACCCTCTTTATTTCTGGTGGGACTGGTGGTGTCGGTGCTATGGCTATTCCCCTAGCTAAAGCTAAAGGATTAACCGTTATCACTAATGGGGACATCAGCAATCGTGACCGAGTCTTGGCGCTCGGGGTCGATCAGTTCCTAGATTACAAGACTCAGGACTACACCAAAATCCTCAGCAATGTTGATTATGTCTTGGACACCCTAGGTGGCACTGAGACCGAGAAACAAATGGCTATCATAAAAAAAGGCGGTCAGATGGTATCTCTGCGTGCCATGCCAAATGGTGCCTTTGCTAAGCGCATGAAACTTCCTAAGTGGAAACAAATCCTCTTTACACTGGTTGGTCGCAAATTCGACAAAATGGCTGACGAATATGGCGTTCACTATCACTTTATCTTTGTCGAAAGCAATGGTCAACAACTCCAAGAAGTAGCAGATATTTTTATCAAACTAGAGATCAAGCCATCTATTGATACGGTTTATCCCTTTAATGAGGTCAATGCTGCGCTGGATAAGGTGGCAAATGGACGCTCAAGCGGTAAAACTGTTCTTAGTATGAAAGGATAGCACATGGCTTATTTAGAAACCAAAAACCAATACCTTACTGTTCAAGAGAAAAACATTGCCTACCGTGAAATCGGTAAGGGAAAGTCAGACTATCCTTTGGTTATGTTAGTCCATCTTGCAGCAACCATGGATCATTGGGACCCTAAACTCATTGACCTTTTGATCCAAACACAGCATGTGATTTTGCTTGATTTGCCTGGTGTTGGGGCCAGCGACGGTAAGGTAGCAGGTACCATTCCAGGAATGGCAGAGCAGATGATAGACATTATCAAAGCTCTTGGCTACAGCAAAATCAACCTTCTTGGTCTGTCTATGGGTGGCATGATTGCTCAAGAAGTGGTGCGTTTGGCTCCAACTTTGGTGAATCGCTTGATTTTAGTAGGGACTGGTCATCGTGGCGGACTTGGTATTGATAAGGTAACAGCAAAGACCTTCCGTTATATGACTCGAGCTGCTTGGCATCGTGTGGATCCTAAACGTTATATTTTTTATGGTCATGATGACAATGGCAGAGCAGAAGCAGATAAGGTGCTCAGTCGCCTAGCCAGTCGCAAGAAAGCTTATGCGGACAAAGAGATGGCTGTGCCAAGTTTTTTACGCCAGTTAAAAGCCATTAAAACCTGGGGAAAAGCCCCAGAAGATGACTTGCAGTTTATGACACCACCTACCCTAATTGTCAATGGTGACAAGGACATGATGGTACCAACAGAAAATTCCTACATCATGCATGATAAGATTGCAAATAGCCAACTGATTATCTATTCTCATGCAGGCCATGGGTCAATTTTTCAGTATGCGGAAGATTTTGCATCAAAACTTAATGACTTCTTGATGGGAGAGTAAGGTATAAACAGTAGTTATCTCTATGTTAAGATGGAATCTAAAAAAACTTAATCGGCACATTGTCAAGTCAAGTGCAACAAGTTCGTGGATAGACTAGTATTCCATTGTTTAGGCTGTTTGGGCTAGCCCAAACAGAAATTTTGCCGTTTTGTAACGGTGAAGTCGTCTTGGCCTCTCATTGATAGCTGCTATATATTGAGCGAGCTCTTCATCAGTCAATGGATTGAGAGATTTCCCCTTAGGAAGAAACTCTCTGAGGAGACCATTGAAGTTCTCATTTGTTCCCCTTTCGTGAGATGAATACGGATGGGCAAAGTAAATATCAACGTTTTCTAAATCCGATAAGAGACTGAATTCAGAGCCGTTATCTGATGTGATAGAAGCAATCGGGTGATCAGACAAGAGTTCTTTAACAGCCTCATTGATAGTTTCCGCTCGCTTATCGGGCAACTTACAAGCTAAGGCAAAACGTGTTTGGCGTTCGACCAAGGTCATGACAACAGCCTCCCCCTTGGTCTTTTTACCGAGAACCAAATCAATCTCCCGGTGCCCAAACTCAGAACGGTTGTTAATCGTTTCTGGACGCTCTTCAATCGATTTTCCAAGGGTCTTCTTATTGACCGTAGTTTTGGATTTGGAGCGTTTTCTGATACTCACCATCTTTGGCAAATCAATTGGCTTGATAGAAACAAGGCCAGCTGCGATATAACGATATAAGGTCTTCGTTGATGGGATGGTTTCTGCTGGATGTTTCTCTTTGTACTCGTGAACGAACGTATCCACACTGTGATGACGGACTTTGGCTTTAATGGCTTTCTCTAGTTGCTCAAAGAAAGTCGGAGAGCACTGATTTAATTTCAGGTAAACACTGTTTTTACGGTTTTCTTCGTAGACACGTTGACCGCTATCAGCGAAGTAGGTTTGATAATGAGTTCGTTTACCATTCTTATCTTGAACTTGCGTTACTGTACCACGTTTTATCTCACGAGTAATTGTGGAACGATGTCGTCCTAATAGACGGGCAATCTCAGATGGTTTTTTACCCATCTTCAAATAAGCGCTAATTTCCCCTCGCTCAGAGGCTGATAAGTGAGAATAACGAGACTTTTTGGTAGAATGAGTTTGGGGCATGTTCATCTGCTTTCTATACTGAGTTGGGGAATTCTAGTATATCAGACGAACATGTCTTTTCTGTTGCACTTCATTTTACAACGCGGGAAAAGTTATCGTTGCCCAAAAATAGTTTGTGACTTTATTGTTGAAAAATTATCTATTGAAATTTCATCGCAGCTAGAAGAGAAGTATTCTGCCCAAATTACTCTCATAGATTCACAGGATAAAATAGAATCAATAATGACAGATGACAATGTTATGAAACTTTTTTATCAAAAATCTTATGATTATGATTGCAAAAGTCAGAATTGAGGGGATAGCAAAGGTTCTGAATATGACAATGTTTGTGTAGTATTAAATCCAACAACATATAAATTATTCGCAGCTGATCGCTTAAATGAACTTTCTTCACAAACTAAAAGTAAATTTTATGTTGCATGTACACGTACGAGAGGGAATCTATATTTTGTCAAGCAATTAGATATATCAAAATATAAGAAGATAAAGTAAAGGAGTAAATATGACTGAACAGTTTTTTGACATACCATTTGTAAGTTATTTTATAACTACAAATAATCATGGTAACCCAAATTTTATTGAAAGAGATACATTTTCCTATCGTTTTAATAGAAATATTGTCACTCATACCCAATCAAGATATATAGCTACTCATCTTCCTAAAAGTCTTAAAGAATTAGTTATTCCCTGGCCACTGTCTTCATTTATTGATGTTCCAAATTATATTACGGAATACATAAACATAGAGCTTTTAAATAAAAATATAGATGGTATTATTGATTTAATCAAACAAACTCCTTTAGGCTGTATTTTCATTCCTGAAGAATTGAGAGACTATCCTATTATTAAACAAATACAAGAAATAACACTACCTGTAATTTTTTTAAAAGATGGAGAATATATCCCTACCAGACAACTACAATTGATTGTAGAAAAAAATAGTATTAATGCTAGTAAGATAATAGCTAATGAAATTACAATCTCTGATAAAACAAAAATTGAGCCGATTAGCGTACCTCACAAGAACTTTTTGAGACCTTTAGAGATTGCAATAAATCGTAACAGAGGTCTGTACTTATCTATATTTGAAAATCGTCAGAAACCACAACCTTGGAACATCAATAATGAAAGTAAAGAAGAAGTTGAAGAAGTTGCTATAAAGGATATAAAATTTTATTTAAAGATTCTAATTACAGAAAAATATATTCTATATCTTGCAACACATGACAAAGGAATAGATTCTCTTATTGATATAATAAAACAATGGGATAATTCAATTAACACAGACGACTTAGACTTAGATATTTTAGAAGAATACTTTTTGAATTTATCGGATTATTTTTTTGAAAAATTTGACGAAATAGTTTATCGTACAGATATGGTATTTGTGCTGCCAATGGTAAATAAAACAAGTGTTGATTTACTAAATAGAGAGTTTCAGTTACGACTATCTAAACCTGTTCTTCGGCAGATATATGATTTTTCAGGATATTATGGAATAGGGAGCGGCAAAGATTTCGAAACGATGCTGGGAATAATTTCTGATAGAGTATCAGAAAACTCAATTTTAGATTCTTTATCCCTTAATTTTACACTAGATACAAAATCTCCGTATGTGCGTTTACCTAACTTACCCTCTAAAGATATTACTTTGTGGTATTTACACATGCTAAAAAATGTTATCAGAAATTCAGATTTTAAAGAGATAGAAAAGTTTAATAATAATTTTCACAATATTTCTGAGAAACTTAAACTATCATTGGATGATGATTTTATTGAACTAATAGTAAATAAAGGGAACCATATCAAATTTATTACAGATGCACCTATTGAATGGATTAAACATGAGGATGTTCCTCTAGGTTTAATAAAATCAATCAGCAGATTGCCAATTATCCCTGGTAATATATTAGTAAATTCAGCAAAACTTAACTTTAAAAGAGAAATTTCAAAAGCTACTGTATCCTTTTTAATTATCAATGCACTTAACCCTAATGATACATTATATAAAAATGGAAAAAAATTGGGAGAGTTATTAAAAGAGTATTTTCCTAAACATTGTGTTAATTACTATGAAGTTACAAATAAAACTGACTTCATTCGTATTATGAATGAATATCCTACAACCTTTTTCATTTATTATGGGCATGGTAGTATGCCTGAAGTGAGTAGAAATCAATCAGATCAGATCGGTAAACTTCATATTGGCGATGATGAAATTGATATGATTGAGTTAGAAAATAATATAAAAGTTGTACCTGTTGTCACGATATTGGGAGCATGTCAGACTCAGGTATTGGATGCTCATTATTTAAATATTGGAAATATGTTCCTCGGGTTAGGAAGTCAATCAGTATTGGCAACATATTTCCCAGTTGATGGTTTCTATACATTTAGTTTAATAGAGTCTATTTTTAGACATCTAAAAAATTTTTTAAGCAATCAAGCGCCAGAGTATATAAAGAACTGGTCTGATATTATTTTACAAGCTCGACGAACTCATTATATCATTGAACCAGTTAATACAATTATTGAATATTTAGATAAAAAGGGAGATAAAACTAGAGTGGACTCAGAAAGTTTGTCACAATATGTTATGAAATATTGTATAGAATCAAGCTGTAATGCTAATACCTCATATATTTCTGTGATGGAACAAAGTGTCATATATAGAGATAAAGCTTATAAAGAATATTTTAAAAACTATCCAGAATCGACTAGAATGTTAATTGATTATATTTTTAAACATAACTATGTCTTTCCAGAGAGTATAATATTTACATCTCTTGGTTCTCCAGAGAAAATCAAATTTGTATAGAGTTTTTTGAGAGCATCTAGCTCTCTTTTTTTCTTACCTTCATTTCTAGGATGTGATAACTTTTCCAAATCATCCTTGTTATCCTAATATCATTCCTAAGAAAATCAAGTCTTGATTTTATACTGGGGGTTTGGGGGCGAAGCCACCAAGTTATCTTATCGTTGGCTGTCAAAACTGGAAAGTTTTAGTCGGCTGGCGATATGATTTTTTGGGTATTGTGACCACAATGCCTGAGCTCGCAAAGACCGAACAAGGAACGAGTGAGTTCTTTAGGAATTGTACTGACAATGTGAGGCAGCCTGACATTGTCAGACAAGTATCATGTTGAAAGGATAGTAGGATGGGACAAGAAATTAAGTTAATCCGTAAGCAATTTAGAATCACGAGACAAGAAGAAAAACAAATAAAAGAAATGATGAGGGAACAAAAAGTGGATAGTTTCTCAGAATTTCTTCGTCAAAATTTATTGAAAAAGAATTATCAGGATAGAATTTTTGAAAGTTGGTTCTCCTTTTGGAAGTCTCAAAAGTTTGAACAAATTAGTCGAGATGTGTATGAAGTTCTAGTTGTCGCAAGAGAAAATCACCAAGTGACTCAAGAACACGTCTCAATCTTATTGACTTGCGTTCAAGAATTGATTGCGGAAGTCAATCAAGTACAACCACTCAGTCATGAGTTTCGTGAAAAATACATGAGATAGGAGGCTACTATGGTTTATCGATATCGCACTAATCTCAAAAAAGTATTTTTAACAGATTCAGAGTTACATCAATTGAATGAACGAATTGCTAAGAGTCATTGTCAAAATTTTTCAGTCTATGCCAGAAAAGTGTTGCTGAATCCCAATATGTCATTTGTCACCATTAACACGGATACCTATGACCAGTTAGTATTTGAATTGAGACGGATTGGAAATAACATTAATCAAATTGCGCGTGCCATCAATCAAAGCCATCTGATTTCTCAGGAACAGTTACAAGAATTAAGTAAAGGAGTTAGTGAGTTGATTACTGGAGTGGAGAAAGAATTTCAAGTGGAAGTGAAAAGACTGAGGGAGTTTCATGGTAGTCACTAAACACTTTGCGACGCACGGAAAAAAATATCGTAGGCGTTTGATTAAGTATATCCTCAATCCCGATAAAACGGACAATTTGAAATTGGTATCTGATTTTGGCATGAGCAATTACTTAGACTTTCCTAGCTATGAAGAAATGGTAGAAATGTACAATGTCAACTTTACCAATAACGACAAGTTGTATGAATCCAGAAATGACCGACAGGAAAAACACCAATAAAATATTCATGCCCATCACCTCATTCAATCATTTTCTCCTGAAGATAATCTGACACCTGAAGAAATTAACCGCATTGGTTATGAGACTATGATGGAATTGACTGGAGGTCGCTTTAAATTTATCGTGGCAACCCATACAGACAAAGATCATGTCCACAACCATATCTTAATCAATGCCATAGACAGTAATTCAGATAAAAAGTTGATATGGAATTATGCCTTGGAACGAAACCTTCGTATGATTTCAGACCGTATTTCTAAAATGGCGGGGGCAAAAATTATCGAGAAGCGGTACTCCTACCGTGACTATCAAAAATATAGGCAGTCTAGTCATAAATTTGAATTAAAGCAACGTCTTTATTTTTTGATGCAGCAGTCAAAGTCCTTTGATGATTTTTTAGAAAAAGCGGTGCAGTTACATGTTCATATTGATTTTAGTCAGAAACATAGTCGATTCATGATGACAGATAGAGCAATGACAAAACCAATTCGAGGACGCCAACTCAGTAAAAGAGATTTATATGATGAAGAATTTTTTCGTACACATTTTGCCAAGCAAGAGATTGAAAGTAGTTTAGAATTTTTGTTGGACCGTGTCAATTCTTTAGAAGAGTTACTAACAAAAGCAAAAGAATTGAATCTAACCATTGACTTAAAACAAAAAAATGTAATCTTTATACTTGAAGAAAATGGAAAGCAATTCAGTCTGAGTCATAAAAAAATAAGTGAGAAGAAATTATATGATGTCAATTTTTTTCAAGATTACTTTCAAAATAGGGAAGTCGGTGATTCAGAAGGATTAGAGAATTTGCAGGAGCAGTACCATGCTTTTCAAGAAGAACGAGATAAGGACAAGGTAGCCACTGAAGAAATTGAGGAAGCCTTTGAGGAATTTAAGAAGAAGCGAGATGCCGTTCACGAATTTGAAGTGGAACTTGCAGAGCACCAAATAGAGAAGCTAGTTGATAAGGGCGTCTATATCAAGGTGTCTTTCGGTGTCAAACAGAGCGGTCTTATATTCATTCCCAACTATCAATTAGATATTCTTGAAGAAGAGAATCGGACAAAATATAAAGTCTATATCCGTGAGACAACCTCATATTTTGTCTATAACAAGGAATATTCGGATAAGAATCAGTATATTAAAGGGCGAACCTTGATTAGACAGCTAACCAACGATAGTCGGATGATACCATACAGAAGAGCAACTTTAAAAAGTCTTCAAGAGAAGATTTCTGAAATTAATCTTATGATTGAATTGTCTAAGACGAACAAACAATACCAAGAGATCAAAGATGAGTTTTTACTAGAAATTGCAGAACTTGATATGAAACTGGAAGAAGCACAAGAAAAAATCACCACCTTAAACAAGATGGCGGAAGTGCTTGTCAACTTAAAGAGTGAAGATCCGAATAGTCGAAAATTAGCAAGGTATGATTTTTCCAAAATGAACCTGACAGAATCAATTACAGTAGAACAAGTGACCGAAGAAATAAGAGTGCTGCAAGAGGAGCTAGGTTATTATCTTGATGAGTATGAAGGATTAGCTAGAAAGTTGGAAACATTTGAGGCTTTGCTTAACTTTAAAAAGTCACAAAATAGAGTAACAGAGAGTAAGGGAAGATTGGAATTATAGTTTTTACCGTTAATATAACGGAAAAAAACTTTCTAGATAATCGTATTTTTTATTGTTATAATAAAGTTGAGATTAGTTTATCTAATTGCTAGAAAGGCTAAAAAATGACTCATAAATTATTTGAATTATTAAGTATACTTCCAACAGATTCTTTTTATACCTCACAAGAGTTGGCTAATAAATTAGGAGTTAGTGAGAAAACTATACGAACTCGTATGAAAGAGTTAAACAGTATTTTGGAAACAAATGGTGCTGAGGTTATTTCAAAACGCCATTTAGGATACCAATTGAATATCATAAATGAGCAGGCGTTTTTGAATTTAACAGAGCAAATAACTGTTCAAGAAGTACCTGATGGCATTGAAGAGAGACAAAATTTTTTACTTGAAAAGCTACTAGCATCAGATAAATATCTAAAATTAGATGATATTGCTGAAGAATTATTTGTATCAAGGCAAACTTTATTCACAAATGTAAAACGAGTTGAAGAAATTTTAAGTTCCTATGACTTATCTATAGATAGAAAGCCTAATTATGGGATAAAAGTAATTGGTAATGAATTTGATAAGAGAACTTGTATTGTTAACAATCTCTATGTTAGGAGAAATAGTACTGAAAAAGAGCAGTGGCTTGCAAATATGATTATTTTAGGAAATCAAAAACATAAAGTGAACATGTCTGAAATTTCTTTAGACAATTTTATTAAGTACGTAATAGTAAGTCTTGAACGAATTAAGAGAGGCCACCCTTTGGATAGTTCTGACATCCAGAGTAAAGATATAAGTGAGGCAACTCAATTTATTGTTAACAACTATTGTGAAAATATTGAAACAGAATTCAATATCATTTTAAGTGATACTGAGAGACTTTTTTTGGCAATACATTTTAGTTCTCAACTCTCTTCGGACTCTTATAGTCAATATGGCCCAAATTTTGTGATTACTGGCAAAATTGATGAGTTGGTTTTTAAAATGCTAACACGAGTATATGATACTTTTTCAATAAATTTTCGAAATAACTTAGAGTTAAGAATGTCCCTCAATCAGCATTTAGTACCGATGGATATTCGTCTACGATATAATATTCCTATTACTAATCCGTTACTTGAAGTTATAAAAAAAGAGTATACCTACCCGTTCACTTTGGCTATGTCAGCTTGTACAAGTTTAAGTGAATATTATCGCAAAGAAATTCCTGAGGATGAAGTAGCTTATATTGCTTTAATTTTTGCATTAGCGACAGAAAAAAGAGCTAGACAGATTGAGAAGAAAAATATTGTATTAGTATGTGTATCTGGAACAAGTAGCTCTCAATTGTTTAAGTTTAAATATAAACAAGCCTTTGGAGCCTATCTGAATGATATCTATGACTGTAGCGTTGCGGAGTTAGATTTATTTGATTTCAAAGGTAAGAAAATTGATTATATCTTTACAACAGTGCCGTTGAAACACAAGTATGCTGTTCCAATATACGAAATCAATTTAATTATTGATACAAAGGATATTTTAACTTATCAGGAGTTGTTTGAAAGTAGTAGTAGCAAATTACTGAACTACTATTCAACAAACCTTTTTATTCCAAATCTAAAAGCAGAGACACGTGAGGAAGCAATAAAAAAAATGTGTGACCATATAGATCGTTATGACCTATTACCATATGGATTTTATGAAGCAGTTATGAAAAGAGAGGAATTAGGTCAAACTGATTTTGGTAATTTAGTTGCACTTCCTCATCCTTATAAGATTTTGACTAAAACTAGTTTTGTTACAGTAGCAGTTCTGGAAAAACCAATAATGTGGAAAAATCACCATGTACAAGTTGTATTTTTATTGGCGATAGGCTCTCAAGAAGATTCTCATCTTGAAAAATTTTATGAAAAAACCAGTAGTCTCTTTTTTAATCAAAAAGCAATACAAACATTGATTAAGCATCCAAATTTTGAAACTTTATTAAGTATCTTGGATTAAAAACATTATTCACGCAGTAGTCTTACTTTAGTAATAAAAATCAATTAAGAAATTTCATTTTCTGCGTTATATATATGACATTGGGGAGTGAAAACAAAAGTAAACTATGCTTATAAGTCTCAATAATTAAAAAATATAGAAAGGATAAAAAAGTGCTCAGTAGTTTTTATGAATAAAATGTCTGCTGCTAGTGTGTACTTTTATATATATCGATTTATGACCAAGCAATTCCCAAAGAACTTTATGTGGGGTGGCGCTATCGCTGCTAATCAGGCAGAAGGTGCCTATAATCTGGACGGCCGTGGCCTGACGGCAACAGACGTGACGACGGGTGGTTCTGTCAAAATGCCACGTTACACAACCTATATTGACAAGGACGGTAAGCCAGGCAAAGTTGCCTCTATGGGGCATAACGGGGTTATTCCTGAAGGGGCAAAATATGCGGTACTGGATACCGAGTATTACCCGAATCATCAGGCGGTAGATTTCTACCATCGTTACAAAGAGGACATCAAACTCTTTGCGGAGATGGGTTACAGCATTTTCCGTCTGTCTATTTCTTGGGCGCGGATTTTCCCAAATGGAGATGATATTAGGCCAAACCAAGCTGGTCTTGATTTTTATCGCTCGGTCTTTGAAGAATGCCGTAAGTACAATATAGAGCCCTTAGTCTCTATCTGGCACTTTGACACGCCTTTGTCGCTAGAAGAGCGTTTCGGTGGCTGGACCAACCGAAAATTGGTTGACTTTTACGTAAAATATGCAGAGACTATTTTCAGAGAATACAAGGGTCTGGTAAAATATTGGCTGACTTTCAATGAAATCAACAATACTATCATGTTCTTAGATATGATGAGTGATATTTCAGGAAAAGAGGCTACGGATAAGGAATACCAAGATGCCTACCAGCATCTCCATCACCAGTTTGTGGCTTCAGCTAAAACAGTACAAATCGGTCATGCCATTGACCCTAACTATGTCATCGGTAACATGATTTGTGGTATTACCTTCTACCCAGGGACTTGTGATCCTAAGGATATCCTTGCCAACCAACACAAGTGGGAACAAGGAATTTACTACTGCGGTGATGTCCAAGCAAAAGGAAAATACGGCACCTATGCCAAACGCCTCTGGAAGGAGCACAACGTAGAGCTTGTCATGGAGGACGGAGACCTTGAAATCCTCGAAAAAGGTAAAGTTGACATGTATACCTTCTCTTACTACATGTCTAACAACGTGACCACCCACGAGGTAGAGGATAAGGTGTCTGGGAATTTCTCAGCAGGAGCCAAAAATCCTTATCTGACTTATTCTGACTGGGGGTGGGCCCATGACCCAGTTGGCCTTCAATATTACCTGGAAAAAATCTACGACCGCTACGAAATCCCTCTTATGGTGGTGGAAAATGGTCTGGGTGCCTTTGATACGGTGGAAGAAGATGGCTCTATCCATGACGATTACCGTATAGACTACCATCGTGCTCATATCAAGGCCATGGCTGACGCTATTGACAATGGTGTGAATCTGATTGCCTACACGACTTGGGGTTGTATCGACATTGTTTCAGCAGGGACTGGAGAAATGAGGAAACGATATGGTTTCATCTATGTGGATATGGACGATGCAGGAAACGGGACCCTCAATCGCACGCCAAAAGATTCCTTCTACTGGTATAAGGAAGTTTTGGCTACCAATGGATTAAATGTTTTGGAAGAGAGTGATAGGTAATAATATATATCTAATATACTTTCAGGGAGTAAAATACTTTAAATTAGATTAAAAAGTACCAAACAAAAAAGGTTGAATCAATTTCAATCTTTTTCTTTTTCAATTCACTATAAAAAGTTCATCAATAATTACCGTAATAAAAACGGTATTTTTTGTTATGGAGTTATTATGAAACAAAAGTTATGATATAAGTGTAAACAGAAAACACAGTAGGAGGAAAAAATGGATAAACAAACCGAGATGATTATGAGCTTGATTGTTAATGGTGGAAATGCCAGAAGTTTAGCAATGCAAGCTATTTATGCGGCTAAGAAAGGTAATTTTGATGAGGCTAGTCAAAAATTGTTAGAGTGTAATGACTTTTTACTTAAGGCGCACCATGGTCAAACGGAATTATTAACTAAAGAAGCATCTGGTGAAAAAACAGAAATTACTTTATTGATGATTCATGCACAAGACCATCTGATGAATGCTATAACTGTTAAGGATTTAGCTATTGAAATTGTCGATTTATATAAAAATAAGGAGAATAATCATGATTAATATTACGTTAGTATGTGCTGGAGGAATGTCAACTTCTATGCTTATGCAAAAAATGAAAGAATCAGCAACTCAAAAAAATATTGATATAGAGATTCGTGCAATGGCAGAAGCAGCATTTGAAAAATTTGAGGGAAAAACAGATATTTTATTAATCGGTCCACAAATGGGATATGTCTATGATACTTTTAAAACAAAATATGAGCCAACAGGGATGAAAATTGCTGTCATAGATATGATGGACTATGGAATGATGAATGGGTCTAAAGTATTAGACGATGCTTTAAAATTATAAGGAGAAAATGATGAATTTACAGGCAGTACAAGCAAAATATCAACCTATTGTTACTAAGATTTCTTCAAATAGATACCTTAAAGCTATTATGAATGGCATGATGGCTGCCCTACCCGCTACTATTGCAGGTTCTCTTACAGCACTTATTAAACAATTACCGATTCCTGTTTACCAAGAATTTTTGAATAAGTCAGGATTAGCAGATATTATTCAACTTCCCATCACTTTTACAACTAATTTTTTAGCTATTTTATTTGTTTTTTCAATTACTTATAGTTTAGTAGAATCATTTGATAAGAAAGGGCTTACAGCAGCAATACTATCAGTTGTTTCCTTTATGATTATCACTCCAGTTGAACCAGCTGAATCAGCTTTTGGTTTGGCGTTTAATATACCGATGACTTGGTTGGGGGCTGCCGGAATGTTTGCAGCAATCATAGTTGCATTTATTGTAGGAAGACTTTTTATCTGGATTACAGATAAAGGGTGGACAATCAAAATGCCTGATTCTGTACCACCATTTATTAAAGAGTCTTTTGCTGCTTTAGTTCCAGGTTTTATCATTATTGGAATTTTTACTGTGATTGCTGGAATTTTTGCTAGCACGCCGTTTGGTAGTTTCCACCAAATGATTTACACATTGCTTCAAATTCCTTTACAAGGTTTGGGAGGTAACATCTGGGCATTATTATTTGTTTCCTTAATTAGCCAAGTCTTTTGGTTCTTTGGGATTCATGGTACTATGGTGGTTTTGAGTGTGATGATGCCAATTTGGATGGCAATGGATGCGACACAGTTAAATGCTTATTCAGCAGGAGAAGCTCTACCTAACATTGTTGGCTTTATGTTTTATTCAGTATATACACATGGCGGTACTGCTTTAGGATTGGCACTTCTTATGCTATTTGCAAAAAGTACTCGTTATAAGACATTAGGAAAGCTCTCTATTGTACCCGCTTTTTTTGGAATTACAGAACCTCTGATTTTTGGTGGTCCTCTGGTATTTAACCCTATTTTCGCAATCCCATTTATTGGAGGAAGTGCATTATCACTTGTTGTTAGTTATTTGGCTACATTGGTTGGTATTTTACCACGGTTATCAGGGATTTCTACCCCTCAAGGGACACCTATTATTGTACAAGGATTGATGGCTGGCGGTTGGAAAATTGCAATTTTTCAAGTTGTCCTAATCGCTTTTTGGGTGGTTCTGTGGTATCCATTCTTTAAAATTGCAGATAAACAAGCTCTTGACCAAGAAATGGAACACTAACTAAAAAATAAATAAGCGAGCTAACAATGAAAGAAAAAGAGTTACAGAAATTATTTCAAAGCTTGACTTTGAAGGAAAAAATCGGACAATTAGTTCAATTATCAGGTGAGTTTTTTGGTTCAGTAGATGAGGTTAGTACAGGCCCAGCAAAAAAAATGGGCATCCACCCAGAGATGGTTTCTTTAGCAGGGTCAGTGTTAAATGTAGCGGGGGCTAAATCAGTCATTTCTATTCAAAAATCCTATTTAGAACGCTCACAACATAAAATCCCTCTCTTATTTATGGGCGATATTGTTTATGGTTATCGGACAATTTTGCCAATTCCACTTGGCCAAGGAGCTACTTGGAATCCAGAGCTAATTCAAGAAAATTATAACAATATTGGAATGGAAGCGAGTAAGGCAGGCATAGATGTAACATTTTCTCCAATGGTTGATTTGGTAAGAGATCCTAGGTGGGGGCGCTGTTTAGAATCTACTGGAGAGGATCCGTTTCTAAATAGTCAGTTTGCTGCAGCAGTTATAAAAGGTTTTCAAGGGAACTTAACAGTAAACAATGTAGCGACATGTGTAAAGCATTTTGCAGCTTATGGCGCTACTGAAGGCGGTAGAGAATATAACACTGTTGATATGTCAGAGCGGAGATTACGACAAGATTATCTTCCTTCTTATAAAGCAGCAGTTGAGGCAGGAAGTAAGTTAGTAATGACTTCATTTAATACTTTAGATGGTATTCCCGCAACAGCCAATAAATGGCTACTGGATGAGATTCTTCGAAAGGAATGGGGATTTGATGGCGTTATTATTACAGATTATGCTGCAATTCACGAATTGATTGCCCATGGCGTAGCTCAAGATGAGAAAGAGGCGGCTCAATTAGCAATTAATGCGACAGTTGATATCGATATGAAGACATCCTGCTATGCTAATCAATTGGAACCTCTGGTTAGAGAAGGAAAAATAGATAATGAGCTTATCAATCAAGCAGCATGGAGAATTTTGTGCCTGAAAAATGAGTTGGGACTATTTGAAAATCCTTATAGAGGAGCAAGCATAAATGAAGAAAAATTTATGCATACAGATGAATCTCGAACCAAGGCATTACAAGCTTCTCGTGAATCAATAGTTCTTTTGAAAAACGAAAACAATATTTTACCGTTAGATGTGAAGAAATCAAAGATTGCAGTCATTGGTCCATATACAAATAGTAAATCAATTGTCGGTATGTGGTCTTTTCATGGCAAGCAGGATGAGTTTACAAGTATTCAAGATGCTTTTGAAAAATTAGATACGCATAACATAAAGTTTGCTAAGGGATGTGATTATTTAGAAGATTACTCTATTCTGGGAAGTTTTGGCAAGATGCTGAATCCTAGTAATGAAAGTACATTAGACATGGAGCAACAGACTTTACAAGCTGTGAAACTTGTAGAGCAATCCGATCTTGTTGTACTGGCACTGGGTGAACATATGTTGCAAAGTGGAGAAGCTGGAAGTAGGACTGAATTAGAGTTACCTAGAGTACAGAAAAAGTTACTTGACACAGTTGCAAAAACCGGAAAACCAATTGTGCTGGTTTTGTTTAGCGGTAGACCACTTGTCCTTACTAATATCGAAAAACAGGTTGATGCAATTCTTCAAGTATGGTTTCCTGGAAGTGAGGGAGGGCAGGCGATTGTAGATGTTTTAACAGGAAAATTTAATCCTAGTGGTCGTTTAACAATGAGTTTTCCCTATTCAGTTGGACAAGTACCACTTTATTACAATTCATTTAATACTGGCCGTCCTATTTCGACTTCGCAACATAGTGATCGCTTCTTATCAAGATATTTGGATGCTCCTAATGGGCCACTATATCCATTTGGATATGGATTATCGTATACAAAATATGAATATGCTAATTTATCATTAAGTTCGGAAATTTTGAATGATGAAACTACCATAACAATATCTGTAGATATCCAAAATAGTGGTTCTAAAGCAGGAATTGAGACAGTGCAACTGTATATACAAGATAAGATTGGAAGTGTCGTACGACCTGTTAAGGAATTAAAAGGATTCAAACGAGTTTTTTTACAGCCGGGTGAAATAAAGAAAGTTATATTTGAAGTTAACGAAGAGATGCTGAGGTTTTATGATAAAAATCTCTGTTATCAATCTGAAAAAGGAGACTTTAGAGTGTTTGTAGGTCACTCTAGTCAAGAATATTTAGAAGCTGATTTTACATTGATTTAATACTAAAACCCACAATTAAAGTTAGTGGGTTTTAGAAATTGAGAAAGGATATTTAAAATGAAAATTGCAATTGGGAATGATCATGTTGCTGTGGATATGAAAAATGAAATCAAAGCACATTTAGAAAGTAAAGGTTACGAGATCATAAATTTTGGGACGGATTCTAATGAAAGGTGTGATTATCCTACTTATGGTCGACAAGTTGCAGATGCTGTCGTTTCTAAAGCTGTTGACTATGGTATTTTAATTTGTGGGACAGGAGTAGGGATTTCATTAGCTGCTAATAAAGTCGAAGGTATTCGTGCCTGTGTATGTAGTGAGCCATATAGTGCTAAATTATCAAAAGAGCATAACAATACAAATATTATCGCTTTTGGATCGAGAGTCATTGGAATTGAAACAGCAAAAATGATTGTTGATGAATGGCTCAATGCTGAATTTGAAGGTGGACGCCACCAAAATCGTATAGACATGATTTCGGAAATTGAAAAGGAAGGTAAGTAGATGGAAAAAGAACGACTACTATGTCCATCCATGATGTGTGCAAATTTTGAAAATCTTGGTAAGGAAATTGAAATGCTTGAAAAGGCAGGTGTAGATATTTTTCATCTAGATGTTATGGATGGGCAATTTGTCCCAAATTTTGGAATGGGATTGCAAGATATAGAATATATTTGTAGCAAAGCTAAAATCGAAAAAGATGTTCATTTAATGATTGAAAATCCTGGAAATTATATTGATACTTTTGCTGATTTAGGCGTAAATATTATTTATATTCACCCTGAGAGTGATCGTCACCCAATGCGAACTCTTCAAAAGATTATCAAAAGAGGGATTAAACCAGGTATTGCGATTAATCCTGGAACTTCAATTGAAACGATTTATGAGTTGCTACCACATGTTGACTATCTGATGGTAATGAGTGTTAATCCCGGATTTGCAGGACAAACATACATTGATAGTGTTAATGCAAAAATAGAAAAACTTAATGATTTAAAGGCAGAGTTTGGATTTAAAATTATGCTAGACGGCGCATGCTCACCAGAGAAAATCAAAGAACTGTCTCCTAAAGGGGTAGATGGCTTTGTTTTAGGAACTTCAGCATTGTTTGGTAAGGAAGAAGAGTATGAAACAATTACTCAACGATTAAGAACATTATAAATAAAAGAATAAAGAGGTGCAGTAGATGGGAGAATATATCTTAGGTCTAGATATTGGAGGAACTAATATCAGAATTGGTGCTGTGGATAAAGAGTCTGAAGTGCATTATTTTGAAAAAGTTTATCAAAAAACAGTTTTTACGAACTCAAAGAGTGTAGATAATTTGATTGAATTTATTTCAAATTATATTTCGAAATATCAACTTACTGGACAAGTTGTAGCAATTGCCATCGCAGTTCCTGCAACAATTTCAAAAGATTGCACAACTGTATTGCAAGCACCGAGTCTCCCTGGCTTTGATAACTTAAATCTCTTAGCACCATTAGAAGAATATTTTGGTATAAAGGTATTCTTGCTGAAAGATGTGTGGACTGCCGCTTTATATGATATTCATAAGTATCATCTCAATACGGGAGGACTCATAGCAGCATGTTATGTTGGTACAGGCATTGGAAATGTCTTTCTTTATAATGGGGAAATATATAAAGGAAAAAATGGAGTTTCCGGAGAACTAGGGCACATTCCAATTCCTGAAAGCAAATTAGCATGTGGTTGTGGGAACATTGGTTGTATTGAGAATTATGCAGGTGGTAAATATTTAGCGAAATATTGCCAACATTCCAAAATAGATATAGAAACCGTTTTTTCTAGTATGCCAAAAGAAGATATTGACAATTATATTAATTATATTGCCATAGCTATAGCTACAGAAATAAATATTTTAGATCCGGATTCTGTTCTATTGGGAGGGGGAGTGCTTAACATGGAGGGTTTTCCATATGAACTGTTAAAAGAAAAAATTTATCAGCATACTAGAAAACCGTTTCCAAATGATAATTTAAACTTAGTTTTCGTATCTGATGATTCCACAAAAGGCGTGGTTGGTGCAGCAATGTATGCTAGGAAAATGGGGGTATAATGATGCTGAATATTTATGATTTTGAGGTAGAATATCAGAAAGAGCCGCTGGGACTAGATGTAAGGAAGCCAACTTTTTCATGGAAATTAGATTCTAGTAATCAAAATATTGTTCAAAAAAGTTATCGGCTGGATGTTTATGCTCAAAAAGAAAAAATCTGGAGCAGCGGAATTATCGAAAGTGAGCAGTCATTATATATTGAATATGAAGGTCCGGAGTTATTAGCACAGTGTTGTTATGAAGTAAGTTTGTGGGTTGAAAGTTCTGACGGAGAATGTGCAGTGGCAGATACCCATTTTGAAATGGGATTTTTAACATATAAAAACTTTGAGGCGGAGTGGATTACGCATGCTTTCGAGGATGATTTAGAGTCGTGTGCTATATTTTTGCATCGTTTTCAAACAGAGAAAAAGGTTATTAGAGCACGAGCCTATATTAGTTCATTAGGAATTTACGAGGCTCATGTTAATGGGCATCGTCTAGGGGACGCTTATTTTACACCGGGATGGACATCTTATCAGGAAAGATTGCAATATCAAACGTATGATATTACAGAATTCCTTCTCGAAGAGAATGATATAAAAATAACTGTTGGTAATGGATGGTTCAAAGGAATTCTTGGGTTTTATGGTCAAGGGAATCATTATGGAAAACGTACTGCTGTGATTGCAATGGTTGATTTGTTTTTTGAAGATGGTAGTAAGAAAAGAATTGTAACAGATGAGGAGTGGCAGTGTACAATCGGTGAAAATGGCTATAACGATATATACAATGGCCAAGTTATTGATTTTACAACTACTACAAATCCAGTAGAAAATGTTAGACTATTTGAACATCGAAAAGATATCTTAGTTGGACAAGAAAATGAACCCATTAAAATTACTGAAAAAATTTCCGCTAAAAAACTTCATACCGCTCCGAATGGTGAGAAAATCATTGACTTTGGTCAAAATATGACTGGTATTGTAGAACTTAAAATTAAAAGACCTAGAGGTACTGTAATCACCATCAAGCATGGAGAGATGCTAGATGAAAAAGGGAATCTTTTTACCACAAATTTAAGAACGGCTCGTGCGACAGATGTATTCATTACAAGTGGGGGCGACGATACATTTTTGCCTAGTTTTACTTTCCACGGTTTTAGATATATAAGTATTGAAGGCATAGAAAACATTGATTTAAATGATTTCACTGCTTGTGTAATGCATTCTAATTTGAAACAAACAGGTAGATTTGAATCTTCTAACGAAGCTATCAATCAGTTATGGCACAATATTGATTGGACAATGCGAAGTAACTATTTTGATATTCCTATGGATTGCCCACAACGTGACGAGAGATTAGGCTATACAGGAGATTGCGAAATTTTTCTACCTACAGCATGTTGGCAAAAAAATGTTGCTTTATTTTACCGTAAATGGCTTCGTGATTTGCGAGTTGAACAGAGTAAAGAAGGAGCGGTTTATTTGACAGTTCCCGATATTTTAAAAACAAATACTAGTGTCCAAATTTGGCATGAAGCAGCTACGATTGTTCCTTGGCATATTTGGGAATCTTACGGAGATAAAAGAGTTCTTACTGAGCAATATGACAGTATGAAGAAGAGCGTTGAGTATACAACCTCTTTAGCAAGTAAAGATGGCATTCTTAATTCTTCAAATAGCTCTCAATTTGGTGATTGGCTTTCTTTAGATGCACCTAAAGGTCCACACCGCAAGATTCCAGAGGGAATTTTACGACCATCATCAGACGAAAAAGTCGGGTCTACCGATGTTTATTTCTTGGCAAATATCTATTATCTTTATTCTATTGATATTATGGTAAAAACTGCTACTATTTTAAATAAAAATGAAGATAAGATTCTATTTGAGAAGCTATATCAAAATGTTTTGAAAAACATTAGACAAGAATATGTCACAGCTAATGGTAGATTGGTATCAGAAACACAAACTTCGCTAACGATGGCGCTATATTTCAATATAATTGATGATGAGAAGCAACGAATGGAGACTTTAGAACGTTTAGTTCTAAACTTAGTAAAAAATAAAAAGCATTTGATGACAGGTTTTACTGGTACTGAGTACATTATGAAAGTTTTGTCTCAAAATGGTTTACATCAATTGGCTGGTGACATTTTATTAAAAGATGATTGTCCATCATGGCTTTATAGTGTTAAACTTGGTGCAACTACGATTTGGGAACTTTGGGATGGCGTAAATCCTGATGGAAGTATTAATCTTTTTAATATGAACTCTTTTAATCAATACGGATTTGGAACGGTTGGAGATTGGCTGTATAGTGAATTATGTGGCATAAAAGCTACTAGTCCAGCTTTTAAAACCTTCACATTGAAACCTCGTCCAGTAAATGGAATCTCTTCATACAAAGTAAACTATGAGACTCCTTATGGGGAAATCAAATGTTCTATTTCTTGTAAGTCTGGAAGATTAACTGCGGATATTTCAGTACCTACTAATACTTCAGCAGATTTAACATTGCCTGAAAGTAAGGAAATACATCTCGGCTCTGGAACATACCACTTTGAATATAATATTTCAGAAACTTATGAAGTGAAAAAATTTAGCGAAGATACTACTTTAAATGAGTTAAGATCATATCCAAAAGCTGAAAATATTTTTATGACTGAGGCGCCCGATTTAGCAAAAAGTGGATTTGTTCGTGGTTTTGCAGGTAGAATGTCTATTATTGAAATAAAGAAGACTTTACCTAAGACGTTAGTTCCAGAAAGAGCATTTTCAATTTTTGATAAAATGATTGCTGTTCTAAATGGAGAATAATAAAATGATGAATAATACAGTGTTTGATATTTGGGCTGAGGATGAATATAATTATTCACAGTCATTCGGATTCATGCCTAATTTATATAGCTATTTGCACGAAGAAAATGTTTCAGGAGGACGACCTACAATTATAATTGTTCCTGGAGGAGCATATAGTTTTGTTTCCCCTAGCGAAGGTGATAGTGTCGCTCGGAAATTTTATAGTTTTGGGTATAATGCATTTGTTTTAACCTATACGGTCAATGTATTAGGCAACGTTCCTGTGCAACATCAACCTATGAATGATCTTTCGAGAGCCATTCGATTTTTACGTGCAAATCATCAGGAATTAAATATCCATTCTGAAAAAATTATTATCTGTGGTTTTTCGGCGGGTGGTCATTTGTGTGGAAGTTTATGTACACACTATCAGGATGTTATGGATAATAATGATTTCTATAACCGATTTTCGAACAGACCTGATGCTGCCATACTATGTTATCCAGTTGTTTCAACAGGAAAATTCTGTCACGAAGGTTCTTTTAAAGCGTTACTTGGGATTTCAGCTACCGATGAAGAACAAAAATATTTCTCGTTAGAAAAAAATATTACCACAGCTACTCCTCCTATGTTTTTATGGCATACAGCAACGGATGAGACTGTTGCTGTCGAAAATAGCATAGTACTAGCTTCAGCATTGAAGCAAAATAATGTTCCTTTTTCATATCATATATTTTCTGAGGGGAAGCACGGATTGTCGACTGCTGAAGTATTGACAGAGGAAATGCTAGAAACTGGTCAGTATACTATGAAACAAACATACTTAGTTTTAAACGCAATAAATAACGGTTTAGTACCACCTTCAAAAGGAACAGAACAATTACTGAAATTTATTAGCAAGAAAAAAATACCGTCTCACTTAGAAAATAAAGAAGCTGCAATTTGGACGGAGTTAGTTAAAGTGTGGTTAGAAAAATATATTTTATCTTGAATTAATATGGGTAAGTGATTATATAGAAATAAACAGGAGTTGAGAAAGGAAAGATTCTTTTTATTAGTATCAGAAGGTCATAGCTTCAAACGGAAAAGAATTATAAATTTGTTTATATAATATAAACTAGAAAAAGTAATGAGGAGGGGGTATATGGTTATCAAAGATAAGATTGTTATAATTATAGGAGCTTCATCTGGTATAGCTGAAGCGACAGCATTTATTAGAATAACAATAGGTTGCTAAATTGGTTTTAGGTGCATGTAGAGAAGAACGCTTGAAGACAATTCAACAGAAGTAGATATTCGATATCAAGTAGCAGATGTTACTGATTTTTAGTCTTTGCAATAGGGTGTTAACTATACAGCAGATACATTTGTGAACATAGATATTTTATGTAACGATGTTGGTATTATGCCACAATATTTGATAAGTGAAGAGCACAGTGATGAGTAAACAAATGTCAATATTATGGGAATTTTGAATGGTATTTCAGTAGTCTTACTGATTATGAAAATCAACAATCTGATCATATCATTTCAACTGAGTCAGTTGTAGGACATGTTGTTTATCCCGAATCTGCTGTATATTGTAGGACAAAATTTGCGGTTAGAGCTATAATGGAAGGACTTCGTCAAAAAACATCGTGAAGATGGAATTAAATCTACCATTATTTCCCCTGGAGCAGTCGTTATAGAACTTTATAAAACCATTTCTGACAAAGAAGCAGGTGAAGCTTTGTACAAACCAAGCATCAATCGGAATCGGGGGGAAAACTGAAAACATTGCTACTGCTGTAGCTTACGTTATTGACACTCCTGATAGAATGTCAGTAAATGATATGATTATCCGCCCAACATTACAAACGATGTAAGAGAATTATAGATGGTAATTAAAGATAAGATTGTATTAAATTCAGGTTTGGAAATGCCCCTACTTGGTCTAGGAACATGGGATTTAAGAGGAGAGACATGTGTCAGTATTGTCTCGGAGGCGATTAGGCTTGGCTATCGTCTGATAGATACTGCTCAGATGTATGGCAATGAAAGAGAAGTTGGAAAAGCTATTGCTAGTAGTCCTGCTAAGCGAAGCGAACTATTTGTTACGACTAAACTGGATGGTCATAGCAATAGCTACCAGCAAGCTCGAGATGGGATTGAACGCTCCTTAGACAGTTTAAGCATGTCTTATATTGACACTAATGTTGGTTCATGAACCCTATACCAATGATAAGGCTATGTATAAGGTTTTAGAGGAAGCTTATTATGATGGAAAGGTCAAAGCGATTGGCTTATCAAATTATAATCAGAGACGATTTGAGCAATTTATCCACTCCTCTAACATAGTGCCTACAGTGAATCAAGTTGAATGTCATCTCCACTTTCAAAAATGGGACTTGCAACAAACATTGAAAGAACATGGAACAGTGATGCAGGCTTGGTCACCATTAGCGCAAGGAAAGATTCAATTTGAGCAACAACCAGAACTTGTTCAGCTTTCAGAGAAATATGGCAAGTCACCAGCTCAAATTGTGTTACGTTTCTTGACGCAACGGGGAGTGTCAGTCGTGCCAAAGACGAGTCGAGTAGAACGGCTAGCTGAAAATATAGATATTTTTGATTTTTGTCTAACAAATTTTGAAATGGATATGCTAAAGAAATTAGATAAAGGCAAGACACTATTTTCTTGGACGGAAACTCTTTAAGTAAAATATTCAGCAGATGATGATATTAGGTATGGAATGATAGGTTAAAAAGCAGACTAATGTTTCTAGTCTGCTTCTTCATTACTTGTAAAAAAATTCTCTGTCCAATTTGGACAATTTCAAAGATATAGGACATAAATAATCTATACTTTTTCTTAGGAGAAAGCTAGATGTACCAGCGGATAAGGAATCTGAGGGAAGATAGAGATTTAACGCAATCTGATATTGCGAAACTTCTGTCTCTTACTAATTCTGCATATGCAAAATTGGAAAGAGGTGAGCGAAAGTTATCAGCGGAAGTTCTAATTAGTCTTTCAAATTTCTATGACGTTAGTACTGATTATTTGTTGGGACAAACTGATTTCCCTCACCGAATCAAAAATAATATTAAATAGTCTCTCCTTGATTTGTTCATTGACAATTGAATAAACCGAGGTGGGACTTTCTTATTTGTCGAGCAATTTAGTGAGATACGCCGTGATAGGAGCGAAAATTATTAGCTACAAAATAGAGTGGTTCTCTATCTGCCATGACCACAAATAAGGACAATGATACTTCTGAACGTTCAGGCTGCCAACGTAAAAGGACAGCGGGTGAGATGCCCATGAGTGATTTAACCAATCATACCCACGGAGGTTAATAATATGAAATAGAGAGAAACTATTATGAAAATTAAATTTGTATCGGTTGATAATAGTATAGCTGAGTGGGCAGATAAAAAAGCTATATTGAGGAGGTGGGAAGGTCTGAATCAATATACACTGAATAGATGGTTAGGTGAAATGAGAGATAATAAGCAGTTTAAAGATTATGTGATTAACCCAACTCATAAACTAGTCTTTATTAATTTGGAAGGTTTTGAAGAGTTTTTAAGATGGAAGCGTTAGTGTAAAATAATACTCGGAAAAACGTTTACATGTTTTCAAAATAAAAAAAGTCCTATATCCTAGGAAATGACGAAATAACCCAAAAGGATATAGAACCTATGACTATTGTAACAAAGATTGGAAAAATTTTAAAGACTAGTAAACATTTATCTGAGTTAGAAACAGAAATAATGAGTTTGATGAGTAAGGTCTTTACAGAGAGTTTGGCTCATTGCTTAGAACGCTTAGATAAGGAACTTATTTCAGACTACCATAAGGATGGCTGGGAGATTGA
>NZ_AQYA01000020.1 GCF_000376985.1 Streptococcus henryi DSM 19005 | reverse complement strand
ACCACACAATATCAGATAACACGCTCTATGTCCCGTGTTGGCAAGTGTATTGATAATGCTCCGATAGAAAGCTTCTTTGGTCACTTTAAGACAGAGTGCTATGATTTTAAAACTTACCAGACTTTTGAAGATTTAGTCGCAGATATTGATGCCTACATCTATTTTTACAATAATCAACGTTTTCAAGAGAAGCACAACGGCCTCGCTCCTCTTGAAATGAGGAACAAGGCCGTTGCTTAATCTTTTATTATTTCGTTGTCCACTTGACAGGGAGCAGTTCAATCAAATAAAGATTTAAAATAATTATTTTTTCAAACTTTATCATTTTTCTTTTTGTGGTGGTGAAGCGCATTTTTGGAAGTGATGTTTTATGTCTGCATTCAAAAACACCTGCCAATCTATATAAGAATGACAAGTGTTTTCCTACTATGAAATAACAAGATTAAGAGTTTCTTACTCGGTACGTAAGGCCTCAACTGGATCTTTTTTAGCTGCTAGACGTGATGGCAAGAGTCCTGCTAGAACAGTTAGAATAATTGAAATAGCAACTAGGAAAACTGCAGCCCAAATTGGTAAGACGGAAATACTTTCAACATCTGTTATCTTTTCAATCACCATATTGATTGGTATATTCAACAAAACAGTAATTAAAATTCCCAAAGCTCCAGAAATGACACCTTCAATGGCTGTTTCAGCAGTAAAAATACGACGGACGTCTTTTTTGGAAGCTCCCATAGCTCTAAGAATACCAATTTCTTTAGTGCGTTCAAGAACTGAAATATAAGTAATAATGGAAATCATGATAGAGGATACAACTAATGAAATAGCAACGAATCCAATCAAAACATAGGTAATCATATTAATCATGGTTGTTACAGATGACAGTACCAATGCAATATCGTCTGTATATGTGATTACCTTATTTTCTTCACCTGATTCACTGACTTTATCATTATATTTTGCTATCAAATCTTTCAAGTCATCTTTACCTTCAAAACTCGAAGCGTAAAAATCGATGCTGCTCGGCTCTTCTTCATCTATCATACCAATCTTAGCAAGATTATCTTCATAAGTGGCATTAGCATTCTCATTATATTGGCTAACATATTCTGCTAATTCTTCAGCAGACATAGAAGCTAAGGCCATCTGTTGCTGAGGCGATAAACTACTAGATGAAAATTCTGTCCCATCGGTCGTAAAATCCTGACCAGTGAAGACATTTTTATTCGGATTAGCTCTCTGTTCTTTTGCGATTTCACTAGCTTCCACTTTTTCAGAAACATATTTTGTCAGTGCTTTTGTATAGCCGATGCCTCCTGTAGAGCCACTATTTGATGTTCCTTCTTTTGGTTTAACAATACCGACAATCTTAATATCTTCCGAACCATTGATCAGATTTGTCATAAAGGTTTTGTCTGAGGATTTATTAACCCAAATACCATTTTCTTGTTTGAAGACATCAGAATTGATGACAAGTTTAAAGCTTTTATCTAGCAAATCCTTATAATCAAACGATTCCTTTTTTGTCTCACTAGCTTTGTCTAAATTATTTAGTTCTGATACATCTTTGAGGCCAAGGCTATAGAGAACAAAGTCGCTGACTTTTAGGTTTTCATCTACCATAAGAATTACTTCATTGTAGTTTTCTGGTAAATGCCCTGTCACAACTTGGTACTGTGACTCTAGCATTTTCTTACTGTCACTGATTTCTGACCAAACTTGCATATTGCTAGCCATGGCTTTTACAGTTCTGTTTTCCGTTTTTAACTTAGAAGATAGGTTAGATGGGTTGACAGCAGTAATCTCTTTATCTGTGTCAGATGAATAAATCTGTGGTTGCAAATCATAGTGGTATTGGATATCTTTTGTGACTGCTTCATAATCAGATCTGTGTTCGTCAAGATATTTTTTGAATGAAGCTAAATCATTATCTGAGATTTCAGAAGTCAAAATGTTTTTCAAAGTCGTATTAACTCCGACTGTCCCCTTAGGAGCTTTGCTATTATCCGAAGACATCCGAGCCCCAAGTAAGCTGGATAAAGAGTTGGCATTATCTTTCTTTAAGGACAAAGGATAGGCCACAAGCGTATCTTCTTGGACCTTATCAATGTATTGCTGGACTCCGTTTGAGAGGGATAAGATCAAGGCGATTCCTATGATACCTATAGACCCAGCAAAAGCAGTCAAGAATGTGCGCCCTTTTTTAGTCAGTAGATTATTGAAGGAAAGATTGAGTGCAGTCAAAAAATTCATTTTCGTCTTTTTGAATATCACTTCATCTGCTTGTGAAGTCTGACTTTGGTATGGATTGGAATCATCTACTATATGCCCATCTAAAACTCTAATCAATCGTGTAGAGTATTGTTCAGCAAGTTCGGGGTTATGCGTTACCATAATAACCAACCGTTCGCTAGCGATTTCTTTGAGCAAATCCATAATTTGAACAGAGGTTTCTGAATCCAAGGCACCTGTAGGCTCATCAGCCAACAAAATATCTGGATTGTTAACTAAAGCGCGCGCAATAGCAATCCTCTGCATTTGTCCGCCAGACATTTGATTTGGTTTTTTATGGGCGTGTTGGGCTAGACCCACTCTCTCCAAAGCATCCAGAGCACGCTGACGGCGCTCTGTTTTTGATACTCCAGATAGGGTCATTGCCATTTCAACGTTGCTTAAAGCTGATTGATGGGAAATCAAGTTATAAGATTGAAAAACAAAACCAATAGTGTTGTTTCGATAAGCATCCCAATCTCTATCTTTGAAATCTTTGGTTGATTTACCATTAATCAACAAATCACCGGAAGTGTATTGGTCCAAACCACCAATGATATTAAGCATTGTCGTTTTTCCAGAACCAGATTGTCCAAGAATAGAGACGAATTCGTTTGCTCTGAAATTTAAATTAATATCATCCAAGGCACGCAACTCTACGCCTGCAGTATGGTAAACCTTTGATATATGATGTAGTTCTAGCATAATATCTCCTGTATTTTGATGCATACTATTTTAGACCTTTTTAGATTAAAATTCAAAAACTTACTATTAATATTGCCCCTTTGACAAAAAACTAAGCAAGTGTTTTCATCTTACTTCAATGATAAAAACATATAGAAGCTTGAGTCTATTTCATCAAAAAAACTTGCATCGCTTTCATTTTTATAGTAATATAGATTGGTAAGCGCCGCTATAGTTAAATGGTATAATAGAGCAATGGTAATGCTCAGTTCCGAGTTCAATTCTCGGTGGTGGCAAAGAGAAAAGCTAGTCGATAACGGCTAGCTTTTTGTTTTATCCAAATACATCCCCGTACAAAACACTTTAAGAAATAGGAACACATTTTGTATGCAAATTTTTTTGAATGCTAAAATAACAGTGAAATAGATAATAATCAAGGTTTACATGATGTATTATGTATTAGAATTAATAAGTTTCGTCTGATATTTAAGTAAAATTGTTAGGTAACTTCAGATGAAAAATAAAGCATAAATTGCAATAGTTTTGCTCTATCCCCAAACTTCGTTTATTAGTTCATTTTTATCTGATATGATATCCGATATAGGAAGAATGTAGGCTTTTTTCATAGGCTGCTGGCTATCCTTAATTTTGGCAATTCACTACATCTTAATATTACTTTCTTAAACCTGTTTTTCTTCATAAGAAAGAGGCTAGGCAAAAACGCCTGACCTCTATAATATAGTTCCTAGTAAGATCAAAACGCAGTAGCCTAGTGATTTTTAGTTGGTCATTTCATGACTTCTTAAAATCTGCTTGGCTGAGTTCTGTCCTACTCTTTTTTATTTCTCTTGAAAATGAGAAGGGTTTTAATTACAATTCTCAGCGACTGCAGTAATCCCTGCAATGCGTCCAAATGTGAAGATGTCAGTCAGTGAGTTACCACCTAAACGGTTACCTGCATGGAGACCACCTGCAACTTCACCTGCTGCATAAAGACCTGAAATAACAGCTCCATTTTCATTGATGACATGAGTTGTTGTATCAATTTTGAGACCACCCATGGTATGGTGAACAGCTGGTTTACGTGGTGTTGCATAGAACGGTGCTACTTCACATTTAAGATCAAATCCACCCTTATCAAATTCAGGATCATATCCTGCATCTACGTAAGAGTTGTAGTTTCTGATGGTTGTGACGAAGGTTTCTGGGTCAACACCGATTTGTTCAGCCAATTCTTCCAAAGTATCGGCACGGTAAAGGGTACCTGCTGCCACTTGTGCATCAATTTTTTCTTGGCTAGTGTTGTAGGCTGTCGCTTTGATCTTATCATCAGCAATAAGGTAGAAGAGGCCACCGTTATCAATTGCTGCTTGAGACAATTTATCACGGCTACCGTACTCATCAACGAAACGTTTACCTTCTTTGTTGACCATGATAAAGTTTGCTGGCGGTACTTGAAGACCAGAGAAGAGTGCACCTGTAACGGGATCTGATACTGGCATCATTTGACTGAATCCCATACCAACAAGATCTGCACCAACTGATTGACCTAGGATAATACCATCACCTGTTACGGCTGGTGTGTTTGATGTTGCGATGTTATCGTCAATTTCTGTCCAGTAAGTATTGTACTGTTGAAGCATCTTAGTGTTGGCACCAAAACCACCTGATGCCATAACAACGGCTTTAGCATTTACAGTGATGGTTTGACCGTTACGTCCTTGGGCAATGACACCTCGAACCGCTCCATCTTCAACGATTAGTTCTTTAACTGGTGAATCTGTTAAAATGGTTCCACCATTTTCACGAACATATTTATCAAGGACAGAGATAAAGGCAAATCCCATTGGTTGTACAGGTTTGTGACCACGACGCCATAGGGCACCAACTGGCATGGTTACTTCATCACGGACAAATTCCACACCAATTTCTTCCAACCAGCGAACTGAGCTAAGGGCTTTTTCAGTCAAGACTTTAACAAGGTCGTAGTTACCATGAATTTCATTTCCTTGAAGGTCTTGACGTTTACCACCAATGTAAGTTTGAATACGATAAAGAAGTGTAGAATCAAAGAGGTAAGTTGGGTTTTCTAAATAGTTGGCAACTTCTACTTTCAAAGCACGGAAATCTTCTAAGTATTCTGGGTCAATGTTTGCTTCATCTGTGTTAATCAACTCTTGCAAGTTGTGAGCTTCACCTGGATTTGCAGCAAAGGTATTTTGCCAAGCTGGGTCTGGGGCATTCATTGGGCCACCAGCACGGACAGTGTTACCACCAACTGCTGGGAATTTTTCAACAACGATGACTTTTTTGCCTTCTTGGATAACAGCTGCCGCAGCGGCAAGACCTGCTCCACCACCACCGACAACCACAACATCAGCCTCATAGGTTTTATCTTCTTTGTCCAAGGCAGAAGGAGCTTTATCACGTTTGCGAAGAACATCAGGATTTCCACCCGCTAATTTTATAGCACGCGCAACCCCATCAAGGACACCATTTGAAGTGACTGAAGCACCTGAAATCGCATCAACATTGAGGGTCTGACCTTCGATAATTTCAGCAGGAACACGTGTAAACACAATATCTGCAATACCTGAAGACTCACCAGACGAATCAATATCGATTTTTTCAATTCTTTCATCTGACAAAGTGACTTCCATGGGAAGTTTACCATTGTGGCCTTCAGTGGTTACAGAATAGGTACCTGGTTCAAAACGCACTTCTTCAGGCAAATTAAGTTGATTAGCTACTTCCACAAAACGAAGGAAACGGAGGAAACATGAATCCAAGAAATCAACTGTTCCTTCATTAACAAGATTTCCCTCTACATCAAAGGCACGATGAGCACGACTTAGCAAAAACTCGCTACCTGGCATAACGGTAGCATTAACACCCGGTGCATCCAAAATTTGACGAAGATGCAATTGAGCGCGTGATGACCCTTGTACATCATATGAAGCACCAAGAATCATAGTTGGTTTGCCGTCAAGTGGATGAACGTTGAAAGATAGCCATTCAAGCAAGCTATTGAGACTTGATGGAATAGTGTGGTTGTGTTCAGGTGTAGAGATGATAACACCATCAGCTTCCGTAATTTTTGTGTTAAAGTTTTGTATAACTGCTGTATCAGTTTGGTCGTCTGTTTCATTAAACATTGGAACGTCAGTGATTTCCAAAATTTCGATATTGGCTTTTTTAGCAAAATGTTTTTGCATAAATTGCAAGAGCATGCGGTTATAAGATTTTTTCGCATTAGTACCAACAATAGCAACTAATTTCATGTGATTATTTCCTCCTATTTCAGATTAAGCTTTCAACCATTCTTCCCAGATGAACGATTTCTTACGATTGGTGTCTTCTGGTTTGACCAATTGATTTGTCAGAGTTACAAATTCTACAAACTCTGAGAAATGTTCTTCAAGCTCTGCTACTTTTTCTGGGTTATTTAAGTTAAAGTCATCATCCAAAACTTGTTCTGAATGTCCAAGGAAGAATTCTGTGCCTGGCATAACACGAGCTTTCAACTCTGGTGCGTCTAGAATCTGACGCAAGTGTGCCTGCGCACGCGATGTTCCCAAAAGACCAAGCGAAGCGCCAACAATCATAGTTGGTTTGTTGATGAGGGCACGGCTTGTGTAAGCAATCCATTCAAGGGCAGATGCTAATGGGGCTGGAATAGTGTGATCATACTCAGGAGTAGAAATGATAACACCATCTGCTGCCAAGATTTTTTCAGAAAAAGTCGCAACAGCTTGAGGTGATGTTTTGTCTTCTGGTTCATTAAATGCTGGCAAATCTTTGATTTCTAGCACTTCGATTTCAGCCTTCTGCGCAAAATGTTTTTGCATGAATTTCAATAATTTACGATTTGTTGAACGGTCAGAATTGGTTCCAACGATAGCAACTAATTTCATTATGTTACCTCTTTCACAATTTATTGTTTGTGTCGATTATAACATAACTTATATTTTTTGAAAGCGTTTTTTGTAAAAAATAAACAATTTAATAAAAAGATAAAAACGTTTACAAAATATGTTGACATCGACTTAAAATTTTGTTACGATTCAATTGTGAATAAAATAACAATTTATCTCTAGGGAGGAGTTTTCTATGGAAACCAAACTCAATCGCTGGCTTGTTATAGCCGCTTCTACCGCTATTTTGCTCTGTACTGGAGCTGTCTATGCTTTTAGTGTTTTTGCAGCACCATTAAGCGCTCAAACAGGCTGGACAATGCCTCAAATCATGATGGCATTCACAATTAATTCTGCCATTGGCCCAATTCCGATGATTCTTGGAGGTTACCTCGTTGACAAAGGATATGTTAAATGGACAATCGCAATTGGTGCTTTCTTATTTGCACTAGGATTTTTCTTGACAGGATTCGTTACTAGTCCAGCTATGCTCTACATTACTTATGGGTTGTTAGCTGGTTTGGGACAATGTTTCGCCTATTCAGGTGCATTATCTAATACGCTCCGCCTTTTCCCAGATAAACGTGGGCTTGCTTCGGGTATTCTTACTGGTGGAATGGGCTTCGCTGCCGTTATTGCATCACCTATCGCTTCAAGTCTCATTCAAAGCCACGATGCCAAATACGCCTTTAAAATGATTGGGCTTGTTTATCTTGTAGTGGTCATTCTTGCAAGTTTCTTTATCAAACCTGCTCCAGCTGGTTACAAACCTGAAGGCTGGAATCCACCAGCACAATCAGGAGCTGGTAAGGTCAACAAAACTTGGACTGATATGCTCAAGACACCTGTCTTCTACGTTGTAATTTCAATGTTCTTTGTGGGAGCTTTCTCTGGTCTTATGATTGCTTCTCAGGCGTCACCAATTGGTCAAACAATGTTTGGCTTATCAGCTGGAACTGCCGCCCTTTACGTTTCACTTTACTCAATCGCTAATTCTAGCGGTCGCTTGATTTGGGGATCTGTATCTGATAAAATCGGTCGCAGCAAAACTCTTCTTATCATCTATTCAGTGGTAGCAGCTGCTCTATTCGTTTTAACAGTGATACCTGGACAAATCGGATTTACTATCGGAATTATCGGACTTGGTATTTGTTTCGGTGGTGTCATGGGTGTTTTCCCATCAATCGTCATGGAAAACTATGGTCCAGCTAACCAAGGTGTAAACTACGGTATTGTCTTCACAGGTTATTCACTTGCTGCCTTCTTTGCTCCACGTGTTGCGGTTCAAATGGCTGGCGCAAATAACGGGAATTACTCTCAGGCATTCTATGTTGCCATTGTACTCGCTCTTGTTGGATTAGCTCTTAACATCCTTTATATGAAAATTTCTGCAAAGAAAAATGCTTAATTAAAAACAACATTTGACTTGTTTATAAAGTCCAGTCATTGTTACAAAAAACTCTTGGGGCGCCCCAAGAGTTTTTTCTTACCTATGAACTTGCTTTGTATTAACCTAGTCAATAGCAACATAACGTTTTGCACCGCTATAAGAGGTGTAAACCAACCATTGATGTCCATCAGAATTGATAACACTAGTGTAGTTTACTTTATCTCCTTTTGGATAATATGTGATAACTGGACTAGCATTTTTGGGTTCTGCCTTAATCGGAGAATCCTTAACAAATGTATAAGTACCTTGAGCTGGTAATTGGCTGGTTGATTGATTTGTAGTCGCTGTCTTACCATAATCGCCACCTTCGAAACCATAGTATTCTTCCAATGTTAAACCGGAATCATGAACTTCTTTGGCTTCTTTTCCAATATAGCGAACATGCCATTCTTCAGTCATATAACCTGTAACTGATTCTTTTCCAGGCAAATAACGCACGACAAATCCATAATTATGAGCATTGTCTTTCAACCATTTTGTTGCAGCACTGTCTTGCAATAAATTACCTGTTTTATCAGTTAAATCATAGGCTAATCCAGTTTGGTGTTCACTATAACCCGCTCTTGCAGAATAGCGATCTGCAGCAGCTTGTCCATCACGATTAGCATAGCTTTGATACAAACTTTGTTGAGTACTGTAGCTTCTAAAGCCACTATAACCATAGCCAACATTGTAGCCTTTATTAATCATATCATTTCTAAGTTTCACAAAGGCTTCTTTAGCTGCAGTATTTTCACCTGGATTATAGTTAGATGCTAAAGGATATTTTTTGTTAGCAATAATAATTTCATCATATTTTCCTTGAATGCTGTAATATGAACCATTATACATGACATCATTTTTATCCGCTTCAGTCGGTTGTGGAACTGTTGTGCGAGCAGTTGCCACACCTTTCATTGAACCATCGTTTTGAACATAGTAGAGATGCACATTGTATTCACCACGATTATTTTTGTGATTTGCAACTCTTACAGTCACTTTGTAATCACCATTGCTTTGTTTCGTAGCATCGTACCATTTAATGTCATCTTGACCGTTTTGCGTTGACCATACGGGAACTTTTACTGCCTTAATGCCGTTAGGGTTTGCCACATTGGTGATATTGACTTCAAAGCCTTTGCTGTCTGTATTTACAACTTTGATGCTTCCTGTTAAAACATCTTGTTTTGGTGTGTCTGGTTTTGCTGTTGTTGATAATTTATCTAAAACAACATAGCGACGAGCACCACTATATGAAAGGTAGCTGATCCATTGGTAGCCATCAGCTTCTAGCACCTTGTCATAGTTTACTGAATCTCCATTTTTAAAGGTAAAGTCTGTTTTGGCTGAAATTTTTGGTTCCTTCTTAACTTCCCTCTCACTAGTAAACTTGTAAGTACCTTGTGGCTCCAGTTTTGTCACTTCCTCAGTCTTTTCGGAAGCATACCAGCCGATACCTTCATATTTCCAGCCAATTTTAGAAAGATGATTGCTTTCACCTTTACTTAGAGTGTAATGGTGAGAACCAGCTTTTTTTTCATTTGGATTGTAGAGACGGTAAACTGGCTTATCTCCTCCAGAATACCAAGCAACACCCTCATAGTTCCAGCCAATTTTCTTGAGATAGTCACTTTCACCTTTATTAAGTGTATAATGATGATCCCCATTATTTGGATTATAAAGACGATAAACCTTATCTCCAATTGTTGGTGCATACCAACCAATTCCTTCAGCTTTCCAACCAATTTTGCTAAGGAAATTATTTTCACCTAGGCTAGCAGTGTAGTGATGTTCACCAGAGTTTGGATTATAGAGACGATAGATGGCTTGAGTCTGAACTTTTTCTGTTGTTGTTGATAATACAGCTTCTGCTTCATCTTCCTTATCAACTTCTGTCGAAACATTTGCTTCCTTAGATTCTTTTTTTTCTTCTGTCTCACCATTTTCAGTTGAAGTTGTTTCTTTGATTACTTCTTGATCCACCTTGTCCGCTTCATCACCTTCTTTGACTTCGGAAGCTTCATTTACAGGACTTTCATCCTTGGATTCTGAAGGAGATGTTTCAGATACTTGATTCTCAGATGTAGACACTTGAGACTGATTTTCATTTGTTTGATTATCAAGAGTAACTTCTTCTGATTCAGCAGCGTCAGTCGCTACCTCAGAACTATCTTCTGGTGTTTCTTGAAGAATAGCTTCTTTAGCTTGGCTATTTTCAAGAACGCTAGATCCTGCTTGATCAGTAACAAGCTCAGTAGTATCGGAAACTGTTACCGAACCAGTTTGTTCATCAGCTGAAACTGCTTGTGCTCCCAAGAGCATTGAAACACCTAACAATACTGATGCAGCACCAAAAGAATACTTGCGAATTGAAAAACGTTGTTTTTCATGACTAAAAAGGTTCTTTTTCATTTTTAACTCCTGCTTTCTAACCGTTTTCATCGTTATTATAGACCATTTAAAAAATTAAGTCAAAACAAAACTGTAATATTTGTAATAAAAACTTAATATACCTTTATTTAAATAATCTTAACACCATTAGTTTAGCTAATTATTCTATAGATGAACATGACATTAATGTCATGTTGAGAAATCCATCTTTTAAAATACTAATTTTTAAAAAATGGATGATAATCAGCATTAATATCTTTCCCTGTAACAATTCTGTCTACAGATGTTGTTCCTCCAATATGTGGATTTTCTTCGCCAGCAGGAATTAGAATAAAGGCCGCACTATCAGTGGTAGAATTAGGATTGTATATAGTACCATAATAGATATTTCCATCTACATTATTTGAAGATAGAGCGTAAACTTTTCCTGAAATATTATTAGTTACCATTTCTCTTTTTTTCATTTCAAATTCCTTTCTTTTTATTTTATGATACAATAAAAACATACTCACATAATATTTTGTAGCTTTTAGTAACATTTTTTGAGGAGATTGGCTCTATGCGTTGGGATTATGGTAAAGTGTATCAAGAAATCAGAAAATCAAAAGGATTAACTCAGGAAGATGTCTGTCAAGACTTTTTAGCACGCTCAACTTTGGCCCGCATTGAGAGTGGAAATACAATCCCAAAATTTGATACCATGGTATTCTTACTACATCAGATTGATATGAGTTTGGAGGAATTTGAATACATATGCAACCTCTATCACCCTAGCCCTAGGCAAGAAATTATCAACGCTATCTATAGTCAGCATGATTTGGTAGGAACAAAAGAAATTGAAATTCTTCAAAAAAAATGTCAAGATTATTTAAAAACCTATCATGACATTCCAATTGAACATATCTTAGATATTCTAAACGTTGTTATATCGCTTCGAAGAAATGGCCTTCACAATCAGAATGATGATTTTCAAAAAAATACTCAAAAAATTTGGTCCTATTTAGAAAAACAAAATACTTGGTATGAAAATGACTTGCGACTTTTGAGGACAATTATCTATTATTTCCCAATAGAAACTATCAAAGAAATTACCCAAAAAATCTTAGATAGTTTAGCTAAGTATAAAGATTTTCAAAATATCAAGTCCTGTCAACTCTCATTCCTCACTTGTCTTTCAACTATTTACCTCTACAATAATCTTCTAGAAGATTGTGAGAAGATGTCATCAATGATGTTACAGTTGTCTCTTGAACTTAAACAATACGACTCCTTAGCTCTTTCACAAGTTCGTCTTGGCATCTGTCGTAAGGATGATGATTTGATTAAGAAGGGACTAGAACTTTTAAGGCTGACAGAGGAAACTGCTCTCTTAAAGACTATAGAAGAAGAAATCAAAAAATTCCGTTGAGAACTCAGCGGAATTTTTTACACACTTATTAAAAAATCTAACCTTTCATTTAAAAGCATATCACGCGCAGGGTCTTATCATCCTTGGGTGTGTTTTTATTGTCTTAACTCCACTTCATTCCCTACATACACCTCTATAATCTTTCATTACTTACTAGTGAAATAGTATGGTTAGAAACATTCCTTTCAATGCTTGACTCAGTTTGAATAACCGAGTAAAGATATCAATCCTAGAAATAATACCCGCTGATTAATAGATAATTGATTCAAGCTAAATCCTTATATTACTTTTACAATAGGTGTTGCAAATAGTAAAAAAGACCAGCCTCACTTATACAACACTTGTCAGATAAGCTAGACTGAGTCTTCTAAAAATATAACTATATCATTATTCACAAAGCACTATTTTTTCACTAACTTCACAACCGCCTCGGTCCTTGCGGTATGCGGGAACATGTCCACGCTTTGTATATATTTCACATCATAAACTTTAGCAAGTTTATCTAAGTCGCGTGCTAGGGTTGAGGTGTTACATGAGACATAGACCATCTTGGCTGGCTGGTATTTGAGAATGGTATCGAGGAGCTTGTCATCTAAACCTGTTCTTGGCGGGTCAACGATGATGGCGTCAGCTCGGTAACCTTCATGGTACCATTTCGGAATGATATCCTCTGCTTTACCGGCTTCATAATGGCAATTATCAAAGCCCATGTCTTGCGCATTTTGTTTGGCGTCAGCAATGGCTTCTGGGATAATATCCATACCGCGCAGGCTCTTGACCTTGCCTGCAAGGGCTAGTCCAATTGTTCCTACTCCGCAATAAGCATCAATAACATGGTCCTCTGGAGAGACTTGCAGGGCAGCGACAGCTTGTCCATAAAGAACTTGGGTTTGCTGAGGATTGAGTTGGTAGAAAGCTCTAGGCGACAGAGAAAAACGATAGTCCAGAACTTCTTCCTTGATGGTGTCTGTCCCCCAGAGAATTTCGGTCTTTTCACCATAAATGTCGCTGGATTTGGATGTGTTTAGGTTAAGAGCAATAGTCTTAATTTGCGGGAAATCTGCAGTCAAGTCCTTAATCAGAGGCGCTAAGTGGAGGTCACGGCTGCTGATAAAGATGAGCTGAACTTGGTCAGTGGCCTGAGCCTTACGAACCATAACAGTTCTGAGACCTGCAATTTTTCGCTCATTGTAAATAGGAACCTTGTGCTTATCCAAGAGCTTGACCAGACCATTAATGATTTGCTGAGTCAACTGGTCCTGAACCAGACAATCTTCAATAGCAACCAAACGGTGGCTACCTTCAGCAAAGAGCCCAGCCTTGACAGAACCTCCAAAAGAGCGGGTCTGAAATTGCAACTTGGCACGGTAATGCTGGGGATTTTCCATCCCTAGAGTATGGCGAATTTCATAATTTTCATAATCTGCAGGCTTAAACTTTTTCAAAGCCTGGGCAATCACATCGTCCTTAAAGTCCAATTGCTTGTCGTAACGCAGATGCATGATTTGGCAGCCACCACACTCTTCATAGATGGAGCAGGCTGGATGAACCCGAAATTTTGATTTTTTATTGATGGTCAATAGCCGAGCTGTGACGAAGTTGCGTTTGACGCTGGTGATTTGACAGAAGACTTCTTCTCCCTTGAGCGCACCTGGTACAAAGACCAAGGTCTTCTTATAAAAACCAATACCTTCGCCATTGATACCCATGCGTTTAATTTTGAGGGGAATGCGTTGTTTTACTTGTAAATTCATTATTTTTTGAGTCTAACTCCAGCTTCTTTTATTTTTTTAAGGGTAGTTTTGCCAATTCTAGGGATAGCAAGTAACTCTTTTTCCGTATAATTGGCCAAATCCTCAATGCTTTGGATCCCATTTTCTCTTAAGGGCACTAACTGTCCAGGAGTAATCAAATCCAAAAGGTCCACAGAAGAATCCTCAAACATATAGTACTTTTTAGAAGACTCATTCTCAGAAAAATAGCGATTTAGGTAGGCTTGAACAAATACTGTTGCTGTAGACAAAAGCGGAAGCAAAGGATAAAAGGCTAAATAAAGATTTTCGATACTATTGTCCTGGTAATAGTCTAGATTGGCAGCCTCTAAAACCTGTGCAAAGGGGAAGTTTGGCAAAAGACAAAACTCGCGAAAGGCAGGTACTTGGCGGTCCAAAATTCTAATCAATTCATCAGCTCTGCTATTACTCCTATACAAAATAGCAGCTACTAAAAGGGGAACCAACATGAGGACATCATCTTGATGTTCAGGACGGCTCTCAAAGAAAGCTTCAGCTCGGAAGTAATCTGATTTTAAAGCGTAGAGGGACATGATTTCGTAACGACAGCCTAGACCATCATTGGCATCTTCGCGATAGATGCTCGAAAAAATTTCAAGTGCTTTTTCATAAAGTCCATTTTGTTTATAGAGGGTAGCAAGGTCCATTCTAATAGACAAGTAGGGCCTAGCTTCTAAGTTAACCCAGCCTTTTTCTGGCAAAGCCTGCCACTTTGGATAGATTTCATCTTCGAGCTCTTCTAAATTTTCTAGGTCAGCAAGCAACTCCTGTCCTGCTTTTTCATCATCAAAGAGACCCGGACCAAAAGCTATATCGTCATATAAATCATCTAATTCCTCTTCGGACAAGTTTAAAAGATCTTCAAAGAAGTCCTCATCAAAGTCTCTGTCATGTTTATATTGATTCAAATCTACAATTTTATCTATCTTATTTTTCGTCATTATCATTTCCTCTTTATACTGATTCTAAGTTATAGTTACTACTATTTTACCATTTTTGCTATAATAACATTTATGAAAATCACAAAAATTGAAAAGAAAAAAAGACTTTACTTGCTTGAAGTTGATGAATCTGAAAAACTCTATGTCACTGAAGATACCATCGTTCGTTTTATGCTGACAAAAGGGATGAATTTAGATGAGGAAACTTTTAAAGAAATCCAGACTTTTGCTCAGTTTTCTCATGGAAAGAATCTTGCCCTTTATCATATTTCTTTCAAACAAAGAACGGAGGCCGAAGTCAGAAAATACCTTACTGAACACGAGATAAGTTCTGAAATTATTGGACAGGTATTGGAGACTCTTAAAGAGGACAGATGGATTGATGATGCCAAATACATTGAAAACTTCATCTCACAGAACATGAATAATGGTGATAAGGGGCCATTCGTTCTCAAACAAAAGCTCCTTCAAAAAGGCATTGCTGCGCAGCTTATTGACCAGGAAATGACAAAAACTGACTTTTCGGAACTGTCCGAAAAAGTGGGGCAAAAATTAGTCAAAAAATACCAAGCTAAATTACCTGCTAAGGCTTTGAAAGATAAGGTCGTTCAAGCTCTTAGCAATAAAGGGTTCTCTTTCAACCAAGCTCAAGCTGCTTTTACAAGTTTAGAGATTGAAAATGACGAGGAAAATGAATTAGATTTGCTTTACAAGGAATTGGATAAGCAATATCGAAAATATAGCCGGAAATACGAGGGCTATGACCTCAAACAACGATTGATTCAGGCTTTAGCTCGAAAAGGATTCGGTTTTGATGACATAAACTCTGCTCTTCGTGACTATTTCTAAGATTTTCACTCTAAATCAGTGCATTTTTCAGAAAATTGTGATAAACTATTTGAGATAAGTTTAATTGTAGAAAGTTGGTAAGGCATGAAATTACCTAAGGAAGGCGACTTTATTACAATTCAAAGTTATAAGCATGATGGTAGTTTGCACCGTACTTGGCGCGATACTATGGTACTGAAAACAACTGAAAATGCCCTGATTGGGGTCAATGACCACACTCTCGTTACTGAAAGTGATGGCAGACGATGGGTAACCCGTGAACCAGCTATTGTCTATTTTCATAAAAAATACTGGTTTAACATTATTGCCATGATTCGTGATAACGGGGTTTCTTACTATTGTAATTTGGCTAGTCCTTATGCAATGGATGAGGAAGCTTTGAAATACATCGACTATGACCTAGATGTCAAGGTTTTTGCTGATGGAGAAAAACGACTCCTAGATGTTGATGAGTATGAATCACATAAAAAGAAAATGGCCTATTCAGCTGATTTGGATTTCATTTTGAAGGAAAATGTTAAAATCTTAGTTGACTGGATTAATAATGGCAAGGGACCATTTTCACAATCCTATATTAATATTTGGTACAAACGTTATCTTGAACTGAAGAATCGTTAAAGTTGTCAGAGGCTAGGCTCAAGTCCAAGCCTCTTTGACATTATTGGGAAAATAACCAATACGTAGTAGCCTAGTGGATATTCCTTCACTTTTTCAAAGCTTGAACATTGATGTTGACATAGTCAGCGTTGTCTGCCAGACTGTTAGGGCTACTAGGCTTATGGGGCTGAAACGACGAACTCTTTTTTCTTTCGAGTTCTGTCCCACTCCCATCCTATTATGAAAGGAAAAAGCTATGGCATTTGAACATACCAAGGAAAGATATGCCAGTTTTGGCATTGCAACAAGTCTTCCCCACACCATTATTGATACCTTTTGGGATATTTTGGATAATTATTTGAAGGATGTTGTGCCTTTAGATCGGACTTTAACTTTCAGATTAGCCAATCACAGTGATAAACTCTCCTTTGAATACCACGATGTCAAAAGACAAATTTTGATTGTTTTTGACTATAATACTCCTTTTGACCCTTTCTTCCCAGAAATTGTCAATATTACAGATAATGCAGGTATTGAAACTATTATATTACCTCATGAGTTTGACTGATACTCTTCAAAAATCAATAAAATACACTCCGAAATCTTCCAATAATTATTGGGTAGAATCTGGAGTGTATTTTTGATGTTTTAAAGTTCTGTTCGGTTTTCAATAGCACGAAGAAGAGTGACTTCATCAGCATATTCTATATCTGATCCAACAGCCAATCCACGCGCCAAACGCGTTACTTTGATACCTGCTGGTTTGAGAACACGAGAGATGTACATTGATGTTGCTTCACCATCAGCTGTTGCATTTGTTGCAACTATGACTTCATTAACTTCACTATCCATAAGACGCGTAATCAAAGTTTTTAGATTGATATCATCTGGGCTGACACCGTTCATTGGTGAAATAAGACCATGAAGAACATGGTAAAGACCGTGGTATTCTTGAATTTTTTCCATAGCAGAAACATCTTTGGAATCTTCAACTACCAAAATGACACCACGATCACGTGTCTCATCAGTACAAATATTGCATGGATCGTCATCAGTCAAATTTCCACAAACTGAGCAGTAAGTCAATTCACGTTTTGCTGCCAAAAGATTCTTGGCAAATTCATTAACATCTTCATCAGACATTCCAATAGTATAGAAAGCAAGACGAGTAGCCGTCTTAATACCGATGCCTGGTAATTTAGAAAAACTTTCAATAAGTTTAGCAATAGGCGTTGGATAAAGCAAAATAATCTCCTTATTTTAAATACAAAAGTCTTACGAAGTAATTGGCAGAACTCCTGACCAACAAAGATAAGTTCTCTCGCGTATCAGTTTAGTGACTTAATCTGAAATAGTCACTCATACAAGTCTCAGTAAGTCAATCTCAAACTTTGAGATAGTTAAAGATTGGCCACTAAGCCACCGCATCTCAGCTCTATCTTTGTCAACAGGAACTTGAGCGTAATCTTCTCCAATAAGACTTTACTTTTTTATGAATTAGCATATGAAGTCATATAAAGTTCAATGACATCACGCGCGATTAATTGATTTGTATAGTTATCAGAACTTGTCAAATGAGGAATAATCACTGCTACTGCAATTTTTGAATCATTGGTCTCAGAGTAATCATAGGCCAAAACACTCAAGTTAACTGTCGTTACAATACTTCCATCAGTCGCTTCAGCATAGGTTTCAGCTGTACCAGTTTTACCAGCAATTGTTACTGAACTACCTCTCATCTTAGTTCCTGTAGCCAAACCACTTGAACTATTAACGACTTGATAGAATCCATTTTGAATAACTGCCATGTTTTCCTCTGAAATAGTAACAGTATTTAAAACATTAGTTTCAATCGTTTTTGATAGTGTTCCAAGACCATCAGATCCATCATTGTCATAAATCCCTTCAACCAGATGAGGTGCAAGTCGTTTTCCACCATTCGCAACTGTAGCTGCATATTGTGCTAGTTGAATTGGAGTATAGGAATCATACTGACCGAAAGCTTCAGTCAGGACATTTGCAGCATCAAACTCCTTGGTAAGATACCCGAGAGATTCACCTGGGACATCTATTCCAGTGCTAGTTCCAAGACCGTACTCTGCATAGACTGCACGAAGTTTTTCCATAGCTTCTTGCATCCCTTTGGTAGCTAGAGCCATTCCTGTATAATACTCTTGCCCCATCATTTTCAGAGCAATTTGAACCATGTAAGTATTAGATGAATATTCTAATGCCTGAGCAGCTGTAATTGCTGTCGAACTTGTCCCTGTGAACCAGGAAGTAATCGGAGCAGAACCTGCTAAATTAATAGGTTGGTCAATTAAAACCTGATTGCCACTGATTACGCCTGAATCCCAACCAGCTGTTATAGTAGCCGCCTTAACGACAGAACCAGGGACAAAAACATTTGTGATCGTCCCGAGTGCATTAGGTTCTGTCTCTTGCTCACCTTTTTCATGAGAAAGGCCGGCCATAGCCAAGATTCCACCTGTTTGCGGATTCAGAGCTACAACATAAGCACCTTCTGAATAATCCGCATAACCTGATGCAATATCAGCACTATAATATCGATTCAAAATATCCTCAACACCAGATTGAAAATCAGAATTCAGAGTTAATTTGAGATTTTGACCTGCTTGTCCCTCTGTTGTTACTTCCTCAGAGATGACTTTCCCATTTTTATCGGTTTCAATTTCCTTAATCGTATGCTGACCTTGTAAATATTCTTCGTAAGATTTTTCTAGATAAGATGTTCCGACGCGATCATTTAGAGAGTAGCCTTTTTTAAGGTAGTCATCTGCTTCTTCCTCAGGTAGACCAGCCTCTTCTGAAGAAACAGTACCCAAAATTGAAGCAATAGAGCTGCTTATTTTTTGACGGGTCCAATTCGTTGTTACTGTAATGCCGTTCCACTTTGATTTGTTAGCTACAATATAAGCAATTTGATCTGGTGTCAATTCCGCTGTTTTAAGTTTTATGGTATTAAATGTTGAAACTGAATTCATCTGATTAAAGAGATACACCAATTTCAACTCATCATCAGAATAATTAATCTCGTCATCCTTCACAGCTTCAACTGCGTTGGCATAGATTGTTGCTTCTGTCAGACGATTTCCGAATTTATCATACTTTTTATCGTTAGGTAATTCTTGGACTACTTTGGCATAGACATCTGAATCCGCTAAATAATAATCTTTTTTAGCACGAGTCGTTACCTTAGTTTCTGTCAAAGTCACAACCTCAGATAAACTAGCTGCCAATTCCTTCATTTCTTCAGCTGAAACAGTATTGCTTCGTGTATAAGCTAAGACCTGTTTAACATCGTTAGACACAAGAGCTTTCCCAGCAGCATCATAAATCTCACCACGCGGGCTTGATAATTTGACAGTATAAAGCGTTGAAGCCGTTAACTTCTGATTATAAAAATCTTGTTCTAAAATCTGCATTTGAGCCAATCGTAATATAATGAGCGTAAAAAGGCAGACAATCACAAAAAAGAGAAGGTTAATTCGTCGTGGAATACTGGCCTCCTTCTTCTTTACTTTAACTGTTCTTTGTTTATTTTTTTTTGCCATGGTGTCTCCCGCATTTGAAAAGCTATGTTTTCTATTTTATCACAAAGACTCAAAAAAAGAGAGCCAGAGACAGATAAAAGTTTTATCTTTTTATCACCTCTGACTACTCAATTTTTATCCTTTATGCTGACCATAGGCTAAATAGTAAAAGAGACTTACAAAACCAGCTCCTCCCACAATATTACCCAAATAAACAAAACAAAAGTTTCCTAAAAATTCTAACCAGCTAGCCTGCCCTTCAAAAATAGCCGCAGGAATGATAAATGCGTTTGCTACACTGTGCTGGAAACCTAGAGCTACAAAAGTCATTACAGGAAACCATGTCCCCAATATTTTACCTGTTGCATCTTCTGCACCATAGCAGAGCCATAAAGCTAAACCTACAAACCAGTTACAACCAATTCCTGAGACAAAGGCTTTCATCGGAGACGCTGCTAACTTTGCATGTGCTACTTCAATTGTTTCTTAGAGATAAATACCTGAATTTGTCAATCCAAGGTAATGACCAAAAACAAAGGCTACAAAAATAGCTCCTAGCAAATTAAAAAGTGTAATGACAGCCCAATTTTCTACTAAGGCTTTAACAGAAATTTTCTTACCAAAAAACGCAGCTGACACCGCCATCGTGTTCCCGGTAATTAACTCACCTCCAGCCAATAAGATAACAATCAAACCAACTGGAAAAACACAGGCTCCCAAAAAACTTGCAAAAGGACCAAATGTCGTCATACCACTGGCAGTCACACGAATATACAAAAGGTATCCCAAACTAATCATGGCACCACCTATAAAGCCTAGTATCGCCTTTGCTTGGAATGTTTTGTGAGTTTTATGCTCCCCAGTATGTATAGTGGTCTCTAAAATTTGCTCTGGTGTTTTCATCAGATTCTCCTATAGTTTGTTAAAAGTATCACAAAAATATTATAACAGTTCTCCAGAAAAATGCAAGCGTTTCCGAAAACTAGACAGTCACATTTACAGAAAAACATTTTTCATGGTTCTTCTATTTGACTTTCTAATACTCAAATAATATCAAAACAAAAAAGGATTCCCGTTTTGTAGGAAACCCTTCTATATATTTATTGATTATATCCAAGAGAATATCAACAACTCTTCACTTACTCCACTTCTGAAGATTGAATCCCCAAAATCTCTTTAATATCTTCGATAGTCATGCTAGCTCTGCTTTCATCACCATCTAGGACAGTCGTCACTAGATTTTTCTTACTCTCCTGCAACTCGAGAATTTTTTCTTCAATCGTTCCACGGGTAATTAATCGATAAACTTCAACATTCTCTTTTTGACCAATGCGATGTGCACGGCTAATCGCCTGCATTTCTACAGCTGGATTCCACCAGAGGTCAATCAAGACAACCGTGTCTGCTCCTGTCAAATTAAGCCCTACACCACCTGCTTTGAGTGAAATAAGGAACGTATCCTTTGAACCATTGTTAAAGGCTCGTGTCATTTCCTGACGTTCATTTGCCGGAGTTGACCCCGTAATCTTATAAGAAGTCAGACCTAACTCAGCCAGTTCTTTCTCAGCGATATCTAGCATACCACGAAATTGTGAAAAGATAAGGGCGCGATGTCCATTTTCTTTAATTTGAACCAGAAGATCACGCAGACTGTCAATTTTCCCGCTTTCACCATCATAATCCATGAAAAGACTTGGTGTATCACAAATTTGACGAAGTCGAGTAATTCCTGACAAGATTTCAATTTTATGGCGATTGATATCCTCATCAGAAGAATAACGGATTCTATCTTGCATTTGACGCAATTGTGCTAAGTAAATAGCTTTTTGACTGTCAGCCAATTCGTTAGGATAATTCATTTCTATTAAATCAGGTAACTCCGGCAAGACATCTTCTTTTTTACGTCTCATGACAAAAGGTCTTATGTAGCGAGAAACTTGTTTGGCGTCTAATTTCAGAAATTCTTTCTTAGCTGGCAATAGACCAGGTAAAACAATTTGGAAAATAGACCAAATTTCAAGAAGTTTATTTTCAATCGGTGTTCCAGAAAGAGCAAAGCAATTTTTCACTTCAAAAGCTCGCAAATATTGAGCAATCTTAGTTTGCGTATTTTTCATTACCTGTGCTTCATCCAAAATCAAGTAATCAAAGCTAAATTGCTGGTATTTCTCAAAATCTTGTCGGAAAGATGCATAACTTGTAATGGTTACTTGATGTCCTTGGTCAATGATTTCATCCCTGACAGGTTTTAGACCATATGAAACAGCAACATCAATTTCGGGCGTGAACTTATGAAACTCATCCTGCCAATTATAAATAAGACTTGACGGTGCCAGAATAAGGATTCGACTTTCTGAGGTTAATTTTGACCTTAAAAAGGCAATTGTTTGTAGCGTCTTTCCAAGACCCATATCATCTGCCAATATCCCACCAAAACCATAACTATCTAGCATAGACAACCATCGGATACCAGTGTATTGATAGTCACGAAGCTCTGCATTCACCCTTATTTCTGGAAGTTCAAAACTTTCAGGATGACGCAAGTCATAAGCAAGTTGTTCAAATTCTTTTGAAAAAGAGACAGAGTCGTCATTTTTAAAGAGTTCTGAAAGTTGGAAAGCTGCTAAACTATCTAATTGCAAATGACCATTTCGCGCCCTTTTTGCCCGTAGAGTCTGTAGTGCTGAACTAACCCTCAAAGTTTCATCATCAAAAAGAACTAACTGACCAGACTGACTAACGAAATAAGGATTATTATTAAATAAAGCTGTCAATGCTTCATCGATATCACCTTCAAAAATTGTTGAAAAATCAAAGGAAATATCCAGTAAACCGGCATTAGCTCCAATCTTAATTTGCGGACGTTCTGAAAAACGAAGATTCTCTAAATCTGAAGATAAGAAAACAGAGCCCAGTCTTTCAAAATGACTAATCGTTTCAGTAAAGAAATGATAGAGCTCTTGCGCTTTCAACGGAGGCCTGCTACTTGAAAAGCGCGGAGCAAATCCTTCTTGTTCCATAGCCTTAAAAATGCGCTCCTCATGCCTAAAATTACTTGCAAAAGGAAGTCGCTCTTGTTCAGACTTGTTGGTAACAACCAAACCACCACCGTAATTAAAACTGACATCCAGTAAAATATTTTGATGATCATCTAAACCTAAATCAAAACGAGCTTTGAAATCTCGAATATCAAAACTTTTCGGAGCTGTGACAATACCAATTTCTTTGAAATCAAGAAGACTAGCTGCCAACTTCGCCTGGTCATCCAAATCAAATTGAATGTGTTTCTTCAAATCAGCCTCAATCGGTAAGGTTTTAATGGCTGTAACAATTTTCTTCTGTTTAGCATTCAAGTGGTAGAAGGTATCATGGTAAAGGAGAAAATCGTTTTTAAAAAGCGAATGAACAGTCTTTTCACTGATAACCAGCTCAATATACTGACGATGCACTTCAACATAAAAGTCAAATAAGGCATCTTCTCCTTCTAATTCTTTGAAATAAAGATGACGGTAATCCTGACGATTGCCCTCAAACTGAAAATCGTGCAAATCAGTCAGGAGACGAACTCCTTCTTCAAAAAAGCCTAGCGGTAATGAAAGGTGACGACCATGATTTGGCAATATATAGTCTAAGTCCAAGCGATCGTTTTCTGGAATAATACGCCAAAGGAATTGAATCAATTCTTGACTGGCAGTATCAAACTGCAGTAAGGATATAGGCTCAAAGTAATTCTTGCCAATTTGATAGTAGCCTTCATTCTTAACAACTGTCAAAAATGCCCCAATATCTCGAACAATATAGGTCCTCTCATCCGGCAATCGATTCATTTTTAGAGTCCATAAATAATCTGAAGCATATGGATTTTGGCTTCCTAATGCTGACAGACGATATTTGGTCGTATCGTCCTCATTGACAGCTAATCCATCTAAAAAGACACTGCCAAAAGAGTTCTTCACTTTAGTCTCTCTCTGATCTTCAGAGTTTGACTCTAACTCTTGGCTGATTTCACGTCCTCTCTCATCATTTTTTAAAAAACACTCTAATGCTGCCAAATGTTCACAATACTGCTTTTTCCCAAAAAAGTCACAAGTACAGCCAATTTTTTCATCGTCTATCAGAGCATACTGAACTTGAGCTTCTCCGACTTTTGCTTGAAGAAGCCCATTATCATCACTCTCTATTTGAACTTGCCCCTGTTCATAAAGGGCAACACCCTGATTACGAATGCGACCCGGAATCATTCTTGCCATACCAATACCACCTTTATCTTATCCTTTTATTATAGCAAAAATGCAGAGCTTTGACAGTTGAAAACCATCCTTACAATTGGATTTTTCATAACTACTTCACAATATCTGCAAAAAGAAAAAGGTAATAGAAATTTGTATGAAAAAACAGGTACAAAACCAAACCTTTCAAACTTGACGATTATATCCAGTCTTTTTCTTGTGCAATTTTAACAGCCTCTATACGGTTATTTGCACCTAACTTATTAAAGATTGAAGTTGTGTAATTGCGAATCGTTCCATCCGAAAGGAATAGCCTGGTTGCTATCTCCTTGCTGGTCTTGCCAGCCGCAATTAATTCCATTACTTTTTGTTCTTGCTTGCTCAAGGGATTTTCATGACTCATGATAGAATCCATGAGTTCTGGTGAATATTCCTTACGGCCAGCTAAGACGGTGTGGATGGTATTCATGAGCTCTGAGATGGAGCGGTCTTTGAGCACATAGGCATCAACTCCAGCTTTGACAGCTCGCTGGAAATAGCCGACACGCTTAAAGGTGGTGACGATGACGACCTTAGTCGGCAAGTCTTTAGCGCGTGTCCATTCCAGTACATCCAGACCCGTCTTTTGGGGCATTTCAATATCTAGAATGGCGACATCCACATCTTGGTTTTCTAGGATTTTCAAAGCTTCTTTGCCGTTGTTTGCTTGGAAAATTTCATCAACATCATCCTCCATGAAAAGGAGTTGGCACATAGCATCACGTAGCATGGATTGGTCTTCAGCAACTAGTAATTTCATGACAATTCTCCTTCCTCTAAGGTAACACGTATTTTTGTTGGATTGGCTGAAGAAAGGATTTCAACTTTTCCTTTGACCAACTGCAAGCGCTCTTTAATAGAATGCAGTTCATCCCCGGTCATGTTCGAGAATCCTTGCCCATCATCTGTAACTTCGATAGTGATAGCTTCAGCCATTTGCAAGCATATTTGACAATGCTTGGCCTTGGCGTGTTTAATGATATTGGTGGTCAATTCCCGCAAAATCATGTTTATACTGGACTGAATCACTGGGGAGAGATGGTCCGTATTGACTGTATTCTGGACCTGCAATTCAATATCAGACAGGGAAAACATATCACGAATATTGTCCAATTCCTCGCCAACAGTTCTGTACTTGAGATTATTGATGAGCTGACGGACATCTTTCATGGATTTCCTGCTGATTTGATTGAGTTCTTCTAATTCCTTTTGAACTGCCACTAGATTTTCCTTGTCCAGTTGTTTGAGAGCCAGCTCGGTTTTCAGGGTCATCATGGCAAAAGTATGGCCTAGTGTATCATGCAAATCACGACCAATCCGATTGCGTTCATTTTCCGCTGCCAATAGATTAATTGTCTCATTTTGTTTGTAAATTTCAGATTTCATGTCATCCTCTTTACGGATACTATACTGTGAGTAACTCATAAAAAGGATAAAGATTGGAACAACTGTCACCATAAGCCTACTGATGATATCAGTGGACAAGATTTGTCCATAAATAACAACACTTCCTAATGCCAGTAAAAAACTAATTGCTCTGTAAGACTTGATTTTATCACGAAATCGCCAAATAAGTAAATTACTGTGGAAAAAGAAAAACCACATAAAAGCACCATCGTAAAAACATGACATATAAACGACATAGGCCAGTGAATTGAACCATAAACAAAAAATCGTCTTATGAAATTGGTTATTGATATGAATAAGGGCTAAATAAGAAATGGTAAAGAGGCTAGTTAGAGCAAGTGTCCACAAAGGATACCCAAACCAAATGACTCCCCCAATTGGATAGGCAAGAAAAATTAAAGCTAGATAATAGAGAATATAATTTTTCTGAAATGGACGAAACATCATTTTACCTCAAGTTTTTTTCCGACTGCCAAGGCAGCTACTAAAACTATGATAGCATAAGCAAACAAAATTAACAGTGATTGGCTAGAAAAATCCTTGTCAAAATAAGAAATCAATAAGTTGTTAAAATGATATGTTGGAGTAATTTTAGCCATTTTTTGCATGAAATCTGGGAAAGTTTCAATTGGCATCCAAAGTCCACCTAAAACAGCTAATCCCATATAAAGGATATTGGCCACGATGGAAAGGGTTTGAGATGACTTAATATTAGATAGGAGAGCTCCGAAAGGCATAAAACAGATGGCTCCTGCGAATAAAATTCCAGCACTGGTCAGCCAATCTTTGAGAGGCATATTGATATGTTTGAAAAAATGCCCAACAGCAAATACCGCTATTATAGCTATGATAAAGTGAACCAAAATTCCCATGATTTTACTCACGTAGTACTGCCATAAAGGAACGGGGCTATGTTGAATGTTTCTCAAACGATTCCCTTGTCTATCTTCCTGAAAAGCATAGGGCAGGGAGAAGAAGGCAAAACTGAGACTGGAAAAAGCCGTCATTTGCATCATATACTGGCGAGTCCAAAGAACTAGCACATCTTTAGACATGGTATCGTCGCTAGCCCATATGGAGGTAAAGAGCAGGAAGAAGGCAATCGGCATACCAATAGCCATGACCAGATTGGACAGGGAGCGTTTGTTAATCAAGTACTCTTGTTTGAGAATAGCTTTAAAGGTCTTCATGATTTGCCTCACTTTCAAAGATAGAATCTAGGAGAGTCCGATTGGTCATTTCAATATCCTCAATAAGGCACTTAGCTTGAGATAGCTGGTCCCAAATGACCTGTGGTTGTCTAGTGCTAAAGGAGATGGTGTCTGTTTTGATGACCAAATCTTCAATGTCTTGATTTTCGATGACAGGCAGATAGGCAACCGGAAGTGTGAAGATTTTTTCTTTTTCTTCAGCCCGCATGAGGTAAGGGGTGGTATCACGTATCAGTTGACCTTGGTGGAGAACTAAAATACGATCAGCTGTATGCTCCACTTCTTCGATATAGTGGCTAGAGTAGATGATGGTCGTGCCAGCTTTTTTCAAATCTGCCACGATTTCCCAGAAACGGATACGGGTAGAAGTGTCCATACCAGCGGTTGGCTCATCTAGGAAGAGGATATCAGGCTGTCCAACTAAAACTTGAACAAAGGCTAGGAGCCTGCGTTGCCCACCGGACAATTTTTCGGCAAATTGGTTTTTCTGCTGATCTGTAAACTGGAGGAGATTGTCAATTTCTTGACTAGACAAAGGATTTGGGTAGATGGCTTTTTGAAAATCAAGAAGTTCCTGAACCTTTATTTTTTGCTCCGTTCGATTTTCCTGGAAAAGAATGCCAATCTTTTCTTTGAGTTGTTGCGAACTGGGCTCTTTATTTAAGACCGAAATTTGACCAGAACTTGGACGAAGATCGCCTAATAGGCAGTTAAAAAGTGTTGTTTTGCCAGATCCATTTGGACCAATCAAGGCCAGACAGTCACCTTGATAGATGTCAAAGGAAATGTCGGACAAGGCTTTCTTATCCTTAAAGTTTTTATTGAGCCCTTTGACCTCGATAACTTTAGACATTGTGTTGCTCCTTTCTTTTTTTAAAATACGGGAAAAGACCATAAAATAGTGTCAATCGAATCCCCATTAATGCGTAAAAATGGTGTAGTGAAATGCTTGCCATGTAATCACTTGTCTGGCTCAATACACCAATAAAGACTGTAATAGCGATGAAAATAAGTACTAGTTTCAATGATTTCATATTATTACATTAGTTCCACAATTCTTTAATAATCGATTTAGTAATGCTAATCAGAATAGAAGCTGAAATCAAGACACCGATGAATTGTCCCATATGCGAAAAGATAGATTCAAAGCGTACTATTTCAAAGAGATTTGTAAAGACACTAAGGCCAGCAAAAGTGCTTCCAATAAGAGCATAGATGATAAGGGATGGTTTATTTTTCATTTGAGATAACCCTCTTTCTTTATTTCTACATTCATTTTACAAGGAAAGGAAAAACTATTTCAGTCCCCAATGTCATGACATGATATGACAAATGTCACGATTTCGAACATCAAAAAACCAACCCAGTTTTCTAAGTTGGTTCATGATAAATCTTTTAGTTTCCCATCATACCCGCCTGAAGCTGGTACATCTTGTGGTAAGTGCCGCCAAGAGCTAGGAGCTCCTCGTGGCTGCCACTTTCGATGATACGGCCCTTGTCAAGGACATAGATGCAGTTGGCATCTTGAATAGTCGAGAGACGGTGGGCGATGGCGATGGTTGTGCGGCCCTGGCGCATCTTAGCCAAGGAATTCTGCACGATTTGTTCTGTTTCTGAGTCAATATTGGCTGTCGCTTCGTCCAAAATGAGGACTTTAGGCTGACTGGCTACAGTTCTGGCGAAAGCCAAGAGCTGACGCTGTCCAGTAGAGAAACTTGAGCCTCGTTCAGCTACAGGAGAATCATATTTGTCAGGCAATTTCTGAATAAATTGATCGGCATCGACAAACTCTGCTGCTGCTTGAACGTCCTCATCTGAAATGTCTTGGTACATCTTGATATTTGACTTGACTGTCCCATGATAGAGGAAAGGATCTTGCAGTACCAGACCAACATTTTTGCGCAATTGTTCTTGACTATAGTTGCGAATGTCAACGCCATCAAGCAGGACTTGACCAGATTGAAATTCATAGAAACGCATGAAGACATTGATGATAGATGATTTCCCTGATCCCGTATGACCAACGAAGGCGATGGTTTCACCCTTGTTGACCTTGAAGGAAATATTATCAAGAATTTGATTCTTACCATCATAAGAAAAGCTGACGTTTTTGAACTCGATATTTCCTTCCTCAATCTCAGCTCCGCTATTTTCCTGGGAAGGCTCATAAGCCGTCTCATCAATCAGGTCGAAGACGCGACCCGCAGAGACCATGGAAGTCTGGAGGACAGAGAAATTCTGAGTCACTTCAATGAGGGGGTCAAAGAGGCGGTTGACATACTGAATGAAGGCGTACATGAGACCGGCCGAAATCCCAAGCTCCATACCACGGAAGCCAAAGTAGGCCATGAGGATAGCGTAGGCAAGGAGTTTGAGCAGGGAAAGGGCAGGGCGGAGGAAGAGACTATCCAAGGCCATGGAACGATTGGCGTATTCCACATGCTCCTTGTTAATGGCTTCGAACTCATCCTTGAGGCGTTCCTCCTGACTGAAGGCCTGAATGATACGAATACCTTCGATGCTCTCAGACAACTTGGAGTTGATGTCAGACAAGAGTGAACGTGTTTTAGCGATAACGGCAACAGATTTCTTGCGGTAAATATTGACCAGAATAAAGATGAAAGGTAGGAAAAGGGCTACCCAGCCTGTCAGCACCGCATTGAGCCTGAGCATGGTCAAAAGAGTCACCGTAAAGATGAAGATGGCCGAGATGAAACTAGAGAGAATACCAGAGAACATATCGCTGATACTCTCGGTGTCATTGGTGATGCGAGAGACGATAGAGCCCGCTGGCGTTTTGTCAAAGTAGGACATACCAAGCTTTTCCATATTAGCGAAGGCATCACGACGAATATCACGGACGATGCTGTAAGACACACGCGCAAAGAAGAGATTTCCCAAGTACTGGATGATAGTTTGGAGAACATACATGAGGTAGTAACCTACCAAAATCATCATAGCTGTCTGGTCCATATTGGTCAAAAAGTTATCGATAAAGTAGGAAGCCACCAAGGGAATAGCACTGCGAACCACTGTTGTTAATAGGAGTAAGGTCAATGCCAGAGCAGTCAACCACTTGTAATTTTTCAGATAGGACATGAGACGCTTAAAGACGCGCCATTGGTTAGCATTATTCTTCATCAGCATCTCCTTCCATTTCTAATTGTTGTGATTCATAAGTTTCAGCGTACCAGCCACCTTGAGCAATCAAATCGTCGTGTCGACCACGCTCGATAATGCGACCATCCTGCATGACCAAAATCAGGTCGGCATGGACCACAGCACTGAGACGGTGGGCAGTAATAATAGTCGATTTGTCTTGGCGAGTCGCCTTGAGATTTTCAATAATGGCATGCTCCGTCTTGGCATCCACGGCTGACAGAGAATCATCCAAAATGAGAATATCAGGGTTAAGAATCATGGCACGACTCATGGCAATCCTCTGCTTCTGACCACCCGACAGACTGACCCCTTTTTCACCAATCAGGGTATCAAACCCTTCCGGCATGGCCATAATGTCATCATAAACCTGAGACAGTTTAGTTGCTTCTTCCACTTGGGCCAATGGCAGAGCGGGATTTCCGAAACGAACATTGTCTAAGATTGATGTCGCAAAGAGGAACTGATCCTGAGGGACATAACCAATCAAGCTGCGCAAATCAGCCAAATTATAGTCACAAATATCATGACCATTGAGCTTAATCATGCCACAAGAGACATTGTATTCCCGCAGGAGCAGTTTAATCAGAGTTGTTTTTCCAGAACCCGTTTGACCAACCAAACCAAGGGTCTGACCTTTTTCAAGGGCAAAATGAATATCTGATAAGGTCTCGTCTTCTTCATAACTGAAGGAATTGATATCGTATTCCAAACGACCATTCTGGGCTGGTTTGATAGGATTGCTTGGATTTTGGACATCAGACTCCTGCTCCAAGAGATTATTGATACGCTCGTAAGAAACCGTCCCACGCTGAACCATGTTGAAGAGAAAGCCGATGGCCATGAGGGGCCAAACCAACATATCCAAGTAGGTAATGAAGGTGACCAGGCTACCGACCGTCACCTGACCTGCAGAAACCATGAAGGCCCCTGTCAAGAGAGTTAGAAGGTAGGAAGCCCCGACAAAGAGCAAGACCAAGGGATCCCAGAGGGTATCGTATTTCATAGTGACCATGTTTTTGGCAAAGGTCATGTCATTTGTTTCTTGAAAAGAGCGGAGCTCATCATCCTGATAACCAAAGGACTTAGTTACCTTAATCCCAGAAACCGATTCCTGAACCTTGTTATTGAGTTCTGAAAAGGCAGCCTGTGATTCCCCGAAGGCCTTGTGGGTCTTACGCCCCAATCTGCTAGTGGCAAAGGCCATGAAAGGCAGAGGAATAATGGCAATCAGAGTCATCTGCCATGAAATAGTGAAGAACATGGTTGCCAAAGTCACCAAGGCTGTGATGGAAGCATCAACAGCCGACATGACACCGCCACCAGCAAGACGAGTTAGGGCATTGATGTCATTTGTAGCATGGGCCATGAGGTCACCGGTACGGTACTTTTGATAGAAGGAGGGTGACATTTTGGTGAATTTCTCAAAGAGTCGATAGCGAATAATCTGACCCAAACGGTAAGAAGTCCCCAAAATATACATACGCCAGATATAGCGTAGGATGTACATTCCCAAAGCTGACAAAACCAACCAGAGTAAACTCCATAAAAGCTCTGCTCTAGTCAACTGTCCACTAGTAATCCCATCAATAACCGTCCCCATCATTTTAGGCGGAATGAGATTAAGAACCGCTACCAAACTAAGTGATAGAATTCCGATGAGATAGCGGCGCTTTTCTAATTTGAAGAACCACATCAGGTTCTTTAAAATCTTCATAAATCTTCCTTTCTGAGCTAGGATTATAGGCCAATTTATTGGTGATTGCCAATATCCCTGCTTAATCTTTTAAAATTTTATTTCTTTAAATCCCATCTCTCCTAATACTCAATGAAAATCAAAACTAGAGGAGGCAAGCTGACGCAGGCATACCTCTAGGTAGGCAAGAAGGCTTAACAATCTCTCATTTTGATTTTCGAAGAGTATAAGTCTAGACTTGGGAGAGGGCACAATATGCAAACAGAATCCATTATACACCTTAGAGTGTACTTCAAGTCAAGTGATTTGTTCTTTTAAACTTCTATCTTCAAATAGGCTTAGGCCCAATCAAAAAAGAAGATCAATACAACTATCTATTAGCTGTCGTATCAAATGAAAGATGGAAATCCATTAATAGACTTCCATCTTTATTTCTTTTTAAATTTTTCCTGTAAAAACCTATATGTGATAAAGGCTAAGGCTCCGCCTAGGCTATTAGTCCAGAGGTCGTCCACTTCAAAGACGCGATTGGCATCGAAAAGGAAGTCTAGGATAAGCTGGGTGCATTCAATAAAGAGACTAAGTCTGAAAGCTGTCCAAATAATCTTCTTCCAAGAACGTAAGTCTGGATAGAGCGCCAGCATTCCCAAAAGCAGAGGAAAGAGGAGCAAGATATTGAGGAGATTTTGGCCAATGACCCAAAAAATCTCAAGGCCACCTTCCAATTGACCAAAACTAAGGAGGGTGTTAAAGGGTACTAGAAGTAACCGCAAGCGTCCCCAATAGATAATATTTGGAGTTTCGATACCGTCGACTGTGTGTTGAGGACCAAAGCACATATAGCAGATGGCTAAAGCATAAAGACCAGCCAAAGTCCAGGTGACTTTACGGCCTAAGCTAGTGAGCTCTGCCTTGTCATCAAGAAAGTGCGACATTATTTAGCGGCCTCTACCACTGCTCTTTCACGGTCACGTTTCATGGTATTTGAACGCAATTGACCACAAGCAGCATCGATGTCTGTACCGTGTTCTTGACGAACTACACAGTTAACACCATTTTTCTTAAGAACGTCATAGAAAGCTGCAACGCGTTCTTTTGTTGAACGGCTGTATTGGTCATGCTCTGAAACTGGGTTGTAAGGAATAAGGTTGATATAAGACAATTTACGGATTTTCTTAGTCAAATCAGCCAATTCTTGAGCATTTTCAGGATTATCATTAACACCGTTGAGCATGATATACTCGAAAGTCACACGACGGTTGGTTGTTTCAATGTAGTACTCGATAGCTGCGAAGAGTTTTTCCAACGGGAAAGAACGGTTGATACGCATGATGCTTGAGCGCAGCTCATTGTTTGGCGCGTGAAGGGAAACAGCCAAGTTAACTTGGACCCCTTCATTGGCGAAATCACGGATTTTGTGAGCCAAACCAGATGTTGACACCGTGATATGACGTGCACCGATTGCCAAACCATTGTCATCATTGACAACACGAAGGAAGGTCATAACATTCTTATAGTTGTCCAAAGGCTCACCGATACCCATAACCACGATATGGCTGACGCGGTCTCCCTGTCCTTGGTCATCAAAATACTTTTGAACCAACATGATTTGAGCAACGATTTCTCCGCTGTTAAGATCACGTTGTTTAGGGATAAGACCTGAAGCACAGAAAGTACAGCCAATGTTACATCCTACCTGAGTAGTCACACAAACTGACATACCATAGTGCTGACGCATAAGAACAGTTTCAATCAACATGCCATCAGGAAGTTCAAAGAGGTATTTAACAGTGCCATCTTTTGATTCTTGGACAATACGTTGCTTAAGTGGATTGACACAAAAATTCTCATTCAAGACTGCGATAAAATCCTTGGAAATGTTAGTCATTTCTTCAAAAGATTGGACACGTTTACGATAGAGCCAATCCCAGATTTGAGTGGCACGGAATTTTTTCTGACCATGTTCGATTGCCCATTCAATCAATTCATCGCGTGTTAGGCTATAGATAGATGGCTTGTAACCTGGCATATCTTCTGGTTTTTGGCGACGTGGACGACGCTCTTTTTTAACTTCTGTTGTTAATTCTGTCATTTTCGACTTCCTTTATTTTTCTTTCTTACGGATTACAAAATGCTGCTTAGCAGATTGAATTTCCTTTTGTTGTTGACGTTTTTTGCTGCGCTCATCACGCACGCGGTTATCTTTACGTTTTTGGGTACTGAAATGTTTATTTGTTACCTTATTATTGGCTGATTTCACTTCTTCACGACTGCGATTACCTGAACGTTTTCGAGAGGATTTACGACGTTTTGAGCTACGTTCTTCCTCAAATGTCACCTCTTGTGGCTCAGGATTTTCAAGAATAAAATAAGCACAACCAAAATTACAATACTCTTTGATATAGTCATCTAATCGAGAAATACGATTAGATTTCTTTGCATCCTTATTATCTTTGTAGAACCCTTTAAGACGGAGTTGTTCATTACCCCAATCTCCAACGATATAATCGTATTTAAGTAGGATTTCTGAGAATCGTTGGCTAAAAACAGTCGGATCAAAGGCATCTTTAATATTTTCCAAAATCACAAAAGAATAGTCATCACTTTTGACTTGATTTTCGAATGTAATAAATTGCGGTCCTGGAAATTTATTGTAGTTATACATTTCAGGAGAGATTTCTTTTCTCATCTGTCTCCTCACTTTATTTAGATTAGTATGTCTTTCCAGCTCATAACTCATCTACAGCTCAAAGATTACTCAGCAGTAGAAAGTAACATGTTAATTGGCAATAAGACATTTTCCTTCATAACCTTTTTATTATACACTATTTTTAATCTTTTGTAAGCATTAGAATGCTTATTGTTTGTGTCAAGTTATTCTCGGAAAGTTTTTCAAAAGTCCTAAATCCATTTCTTCATTTGTCCAATTGGACTACTTGTTGCACCGTTTAGTGGGATAGTCGCACTTGGGATAATATGCTGGTCGTGCTGGCCTTTCTGCAGGAGTTTTC
>NZ_AQYA01000019.1 GCF_000376985.1 Streptococcus henryi DSM 19005 | reverse complement strand
GAAAACTCCTGCAGAAAGGCCAGCACGACCAGCATATTATCCCAAGTGCGACTATCCCACTAAACGGTGCAACAAGTAGTCCAATTGGACAAATGAAGAAATGGATTTAGGACTTTTGAAAAACTTTCCGAGAATAACTTGACACAAACGTATGAGTTTGAACTGCTAACTTATATCTAAGGTCTGTTATAATAGGATTATGACAATCGTGATTACAACTAGTCTAGGTCAAAATCCTAGATTGATAGAAGAGGCTCTGCTATTGAGCCAAAAAACAGGCTATCCTTTTATTGAACGCCGAAAGCAGTCGGTTAAATCCTTTTTGAAAGACTATGACGGCGTGATTTTGATTTACAATACTAAAATGGTTCTGGTCAACCAGGACGGTAGTGAATTGACTTTCCATCCAGATACGGCCATGTTACGCCTAAAAAGCTCTCACGATGCTTTGCTGAGTCTTATAGGTACAGAATCTCTGGAGATTTTAGATACCACTATGGGATTGGCTAGTGACAGTCTTGTAATGGCATCGGCGGGGCATAAAGTCAAAGCACTTGAGAGCCAGCCCTTGATCCACTTAATCGTTTCTCACGGATTAGCTACCTATACTAGTGGAAATGCTGCGCTAGATGCAGCTATGAGATCAATTCAAACGGATTGTTGTTACAGTTTGGAGTATCTCAAAAAACAGCCAGACAAGTCTTTAGATATAATCTATTGCGATCCTATGTTTACAGAAACAATTACTGAGTCTGAAAACCTCTCTGGACTAAAACCACTAGCTAATTACGGCCCTATTACTGACGAATTTGTTTCGGAAGCCAAACGCGTCGCTAAAAAGAAGATTATAATCAAAGCTCATTTTCGAGATTCAGTATTTGAGCGATTCGGTTTTGAGAGACAAGTTCGGTCTAATCAGAAGTTTCACTATGGTCTGATAAACTTGGAAGAGGAAAAATAAATTTTAAAAAATTTAAAGACTGTCAAGTTTTTTTCTTGACACTCTAAAATCTTATGATATAATAGTTAAAGTGAGTTGATAGCTCAGCTATTGCTCTATCAAAATTTAAACAAATAGAAAAGAGATATTTAAAAAATGGCAGTAAAAATCCGTTTGACTCGTATGGGTTCTAAGAAAAAACCTTTCTACCGTATCAACGTAGCAGATTCACGTGCTCCACGTGATGGACGTTTCATCGAAACAGTTGGAACTTACAACCCACTTGTTGCTGAAAACCAAGTAACAATCAAAGAAGACCGCGTTCTTGACTGGTTGGCTAAAGGTGCACAACCTTCAGATACAGTTCGTAACATCCTTTCAAAAGAAGGCGTTATGGCTAAATTCCACGAACAAAAATTCTCAAAATAAGAAGATAAAAGCCTATGGATACCATTGAAAATCTTATTATCGCTATTGTGAAACCTTTGATTTCACAACCAGATAATCTTACTATTAAAATTGAAGATACACCTGAGTTTTTAGAATACCATCTTGACTTGGATGCACAAGACATCGGTCGTGTTATCGGCAAAAAAGGTCGTACGATTACAGCGATAAGATCGATTGTCTACTCGGTACCGACGCAAGGTAAAAAAGTTCGTCTTGTTATTGACGAGAAATAAAGAGGAGACCGTAAGGTCTCTTTTTCATTTTATAACCCTAGTGAAGCTGATTGGTGCTCTTTGAAAATTATAAGGATACATCATTAAGACTCCTCACCTACATCTAGGTGTAAATTTATCAGCATACCTTGTCTGATTTTGCTATTCTTTGAGTACAGTATTTGGAGTGGACTCATAGGGAACCTACTTTCAATAAGATTTCATATCAATTATCATTTTTTCTATTTTTTCAAAAAAGTTTTAAAAACGTGTTGACAGGATTCTTGTTTTTCGATATACTAGTATCTGTTGTTAAACAAAGAGGTCCGTTGGTCAAGGGGTTAAGACACCGCCTTTTCACGGCGGTAACACGGGTTCGAATCCCGTACGGACTATCTTGACCAGTTACAGAGTGTGACTGGTTTTTTCTTTGCCATCGTGGTAAAATGATAAAGATTAAGACAGAGTGGAGTCAATATGAATTATTTTAACGTTGGAAAAATCGTCAATACCCAAGGGTTACAAGGGGAGATGCGCGTGTTATCTGTTACAGATTTCGCGGAAGAGCGTTTTAAAAAAGGGTCAAAACTTGCCCTTTTTGATGATAAAGATCATTTTGTTCTTGAAGTTGAAATTGCCAGTCATCGCAAGCAAAAAAACTTTGATATTATTAAATTCAAAGGGATGTACCACATTAATGACATCGAGAAGTACAAAGGTTATTCACTAAAAGTAGAAGAAGAGAACCTTACCGAACTTGAAGATGGAGAGTTTTACTATCATGAAATCATTGGACTAGATGTTTACGAAAATGATGTCTTAATTGGTCAAATTAAAGAAATTCTTCAACCTGGTGCAAATGATGTTTGGGTAGTGAAACGTAAAGGAAAACGTGATTTACTCCTACCATACATTCCACCAGTTATCCTCAATGTTGATGTTGCTAATAATCGTGTAGATGTTGATGTGATGGAAGGTCTTGACGATGAAGATTGATATCTTGACCCTCTTTCCAGAAATGTTTGCACCACTTGAACATTCTATTGTAGGAAAAGCAAAAGAAAAAGGTCTCTTAGAAATCAATTATCACAATTTTCGGGAGAACGCTGAAAAAGCTCGTCATGTTGACGATGAGCCATACGGTGGTGGTCAAGGAATGCTTTTAAGAGCGCAGCCTATTTTTGACACCATTGAAAAAATTGATGCCCAAAAGCCACGCGTAATTTTACTCGATCCGGCAGGCCGTCGATTTGATCAAAAATTTGCTGAGGAATTAGCGCAAGAAGAGGAATTGATTTTCATCTGTGGCCATTATGAAGGTTACGATGAGCGTATCAAAACCTTGGTAACAGACGAAGTGTCCTTAGGTGATTTTGTTCTTACAGGCGGGGAGTTGGCGGCTATGACCATGGTTGATGCCACAGTTCGCCTTATCCCTGATGTGATTGGTAAAGAAGCTAGTCACCAAGATGATAGTTTTTCATCAGGACTCTTGGAGTACCCTCAATACACACGTCCTTATGATTTTCGTGGCATGAAAGTACCAGATGTACTCATGTCTGGTCACCATGAAAACATTCGCCTCTGGCGTTTGGAGCAAAGCTTGCGCAAAACTTTGGAACGTCGTCCTGATTTGCTAGAAAACTATCATTTTAGCGATGAGGAAAAGACTATTATTGAAAAGATTAAGAGGGAAAAAGAGTGAAAATAATCTTTCTACATGGCATGGGCCAATCTGCTAGTGCTTGGGATAAGGTTGTTAAGGAACTTCCAGAAAGAGATGTAGAGACCCTGGACTTATTTGATAATGGTCAATTCCCAGAGACTTATCACCTTTTAGAAACTAAGGTAAGGCAACTATTAAATTCGATTGATGAAGAGTTTATACTTGTCGGACTTTCTTTAGGAGCCTGTCTAGCTTTCTCTAGCTTAAAAGATAGACCGAATAATCTAAAAGGAATTATTGCCTGTGCTGGCCAGTTCAATTTAAAAAGAAATCTGCCTTTTGTCATACAAAAACAAGTCTTTAAGTTGATTCCTAAATCATTTTTTGCCAAACAAGGTGTTGACAAGGAGAAACTCATAGAGTTTTTAAGTAGTATGAGTGACTTAAACCTGACGGATAATCTTATTCAGTCAGAAATTCCTGCATTGGTAACTTGTGGACAGAAGGACAGATTTAACATAAAAACTTCCCAAGAGGCTGCCTCTTTGATGCCTAATGCTTGCTTTAGAGAAATACCAAATGCAGGACATTTACTCACAGATGACGCCCCTCAAACTCTTGCTAATTTAATAGAAGAATTTTTAAGAAAAAATAAGTAATAAGGAAAAAAAGATGTCAGAAAATATTTATGATATTACCATTGTTGGTGGTGGTCCAGTTGGACTTTGGGCTGCCTTTTATGCTGGACTTCGCGGAATGAAGGTTAAGATTATTGAATCTTTATCTGAACTCGGTGGACAACCTGCCATTTTGTATCCTGAAAAAATGGTCTATGATATTCCAGCTTATCCAGCGATTCCTGCTGGTCAATTGGTTGATAATCTTATCGAGCAATTGAAACGTTTTGAAGATCGTACAACTATTTGCTTAAAAGAAGAAGTAAAAACTTTTGAAAAAGTAGATGGTGTCTTCACAATCGAAACGAATAAAGCGCAGCATTTTTCAAAAGCTATTGTCATTGCCTGCGGAAATGGTGCCTTTGCACCACGACCTTTAGGCCTTGAAGGTGAGGAAGATTACGCTGATAATAACCTTTTCTACAACGTCCACAAGTTGGATCAGTTTGCCGGACAAAATGTTGTAATCTGCGGTGGCGGTGATTCTGCGGTTGACTGGGCCTTGCACTTGGAAGAAATTGCAGCTAGCGTGACGCTTGTTCACCGCCGTGATGCCTTTCGTGCCCACGAACATAGTGTAGAGCTCCTCAAAGAATCTGGAGTCAAAATCATGACGCCTTATGTACCGCTTTTTCTTTCTGGGGAAAATGGCAGAGCTACTAGCCTAAGCGTTCAAAAAGTCAAATCTGATGAGGTAGAGGACTTACCATTAGATTCTCTCATCGTAAGCTTTGGATTCTCTACATCTAACAAGAACTTGAAGAATTGGAATGTTGACTACAAACGTTCAAGTATCAATGTTTCCCCACTCTTTGAAACAAGTCAAGAAGGTGTCTATGCCATCGGTGATGCAGCAGATTACGAAGGTAAGGTTGATTTAATTGCAACTGGTTTTGGTGAAACACCTACAGCCATAAATCAGGCCATCAAATATATCTATCCAGAACGCGATAATCGTGTTGTACACTCAACTTCATTAATTCAAGATTAAGAATAAAGAGCTAGGAAATTTTCTTAGCTTTTTATTCTTGACTTATATTTACAGTGAGGAGAGGTAGTATAAATGATAGATATCAGTTTTGACTTAATGTACCCAAGTATTGACCTTGTCTGATTTTGGTTTTATTTAAGCGTAAAATAAATATGAAATGGTGAAAGGATACTGAAAAGAAGTTTTAGTGATTACAAATTTTCTTGCTATTTCTATAAAATTGATTGTAATTTTCTGAAAATAAAAGAAAATGACAGTTTCTCAAGAGATTTTGACAGAAAATGACAGAAAGTGCTTGACAATATTAGATATAGGAGTATAATGTTATCTGTAAACGATTTCAGGAGGAGGCGATCTTATTTTAAAATCGGAACGCAAACAACTTATCATGGAGAAAATTTCCCAGGATAGTTTTGTGACTCTTGAAGGTTTGGTAGAGCTTCTTCAAACATCTGAATCGACGGTAAGACGTGACTTAGATGAACTAGAAAGTGAGCGAAAACTTCATCGTGTTCATGGAGGTGCGGAGCTTCATCATTCGCTTCGAGAAGAACTGACCAATAAACAGAAATCTATCAAAAACGTTCATCACAAATCTCTGATTGCTAATTATGCTTCCAGTTTGATAAATGATGGTGATGTGGTTTTTATTGATGCAGGCACAACTACAGAGTTACTGGTTGATCTTCTGTTTCAAGATAACCTGACGATTGTGACTAATTCGATTCACCATGCTGCAAAATTAGTTGAACGTAATTTTAGGACCATTATTATTGGTGGTTTTGTTAAAAATTCAACTGATGCAAGTATTGGTAAAGTAGCAATCGAACAGATTTCTCAGTTGAACTTTGATAAGGCTTTTCTTGGGATGAATGGTGCTGATGAGCGCTTTTTAACAACACCTGATATTGAAGAAGCCGTTATCAAAAAAACGATTATTGACAATGCGCAAAAGTCATATGTCCTAATGGATGCTTCCAAAATTGGACAAATTTCTTTTGCAAAGGTAGATCGGATTGAAAATGTAAGTATTCTTACAACAAAATCTGATGGGGCTCTTTTACAAAAAATTAAGGAAAAAACGGAGGTAATTGAAGTATGATTTACACAGTTACTCTCAATCCATCCATCGACTTTATCGTTCGTTTGGACAACTTTGAGCTTGGCTCAGTAAACCGAATGGATAGCGATGATAAGTATGCTGGAGGAAAAGGGATTAACGTTTCTCGTATCTTGAAACGTCTTGATATCGATAATACTGCAACAGGTTTTATCGGTGGTTTCACAGGACGCTTTGTTGAGGAAGGATTGGTTTCTGAAGGTATTTCAACCAATTTTGTTCAAGTGGAAGAAGATACGCGTATTAACGTCAAAATTAAAGCAGGTGAAGAAACTGAAATTAATGGTGCGGGCCCTGCTATTTCTAATGCAAAATTAGAAGAACTAGAAGCAATTCTAGCGGGCCTTACAAGTGAAGATACAGTTGTCTTTGCTGGTTCAGCGCCAAGCAGTTTAGGAAATCAAGTCTATAATACTCTTATTCCAATTGCGAAACAAGCTGGAGCTGAGGTGGTGTGTGACTTTGAAGGACAAACGTTACTTGATTCATTAGCCTATAGCCCACTCTTGGTTAAACCAAATAACCATGAGCTTGCTGACATTTTCAATGTTGAATTAAACGGTCTTGCTGATATTGAAAAATATGCACGTGAAATCCTTGCTAAAGGAGCTAAGAACGTTATTATTTCAATGGCTGGAGATGGTGCTCTTCTTGTAACCCCTGAAGCGGCATACTTTGCAAAACCAATTAAAGGTAATGTTAAGAACTCTGTTGGTGCTGGTGACTCTATGGTTGCAGGCTTCACAGGTGAATTTGTTAAATCTGGTGATCCAGTTGAAGCTCTCAAATGGGGAGTTGCTTGCGGTACAGCGACAACATTCTCAGATGACTTAGCGACAGCTGAATTTATAAAAGAAACTTATCAAAAAGTAGAGGTAGAAAAACTATGAAAATTCAAGACCTTCTGAAAAAAGAAGTGATGATTCTTGATTTGAAAGCAACTTCAAAAGAAGCTGTTATCGATGAAATGATCACAAACCTTGTTGACAAAGGTGTTGTTACTGACTTTGATACTTTCAAAGCTGGAATCATGAACCGTGAAGCTCAAATGACTACTGGTTTGGGTGAAGGTGTTGCTATGCCACATAGCAAAAATGCTGCTGTAAAAGAAGCAACAGTGCTCTTTGCTAAATCAAACACTGGTGTTGACTACGAAGCACTTGATGGTGCCCCAGTTGATCTTTTCTTCATGATTGCAGCCCCAGACGGAGCAAATGATACTCACTTGGCAGCACTTGCTGACTTGTCTAAATACTTGCTTAAAGATGGCTTTGCAGCTAAACTACGTGAAGTGAAATCAGCTGATGATGTTATTGCTACATTTGACGCGGCTGAAGATGAAAATAAAGCTGAGCAAGCTCCAGTTGCTCCAGTAGCAGGTCAAGATTTCATCGTAGCTGTTACAGCATGTACAACTGGTATTGCTCATACTTATATGGCTGAAGAAGCTCTTAAGAAAACTGCAGCTGAAATGGGCGTTGCTATTAAAGTCGAAACAAATGGTGCTTCAGGTGTCGGAAACAAATTGACTGCTGATGATATTGCAAAAGCTAAAGGTGTTATTATCGCAGCAGATAAAGCAGTTGATATGCCTCGTTTCAATGGTAAACCACTTGTAAACCGACCAGTTGCTGATGGTATCAAGAAAACTGAAGAATTGATTAACCTTGTTCTTGATGGCAAAGCTGATACTTATGTCGCACAAGAAGGAGAAGCAAGCGTGCAAACAGAAGAAAAACTTTCTGCTGGTCAAGCATTCTACAAACACCTTATGTCAGGTGTATCACAAATGCTCCCATTCGTTATCGGCGGTGGTATCATGATCGCCCTTGCATTCTTGTTTGATAACATCATGGGTGTTCCTCAAGATAGTCTTGGTAACCTGGGTTCTTACCATCAATTGTCATCTACATTTATGCAAATTGGTCAAGCAGCCTTTGGCTTCATGATTCCTGTATTTGCTGGTTATGTAGCCTACTCAATCGCTGAAAAACCAGGTTTGGTTTCAGGTTTTGTAGCAGGTTCAATCGCTTCAAGCGGTCTTGCTTATGGTAAAATTGCTTACGCTGCAGGTGGTGAAGCAACTTCAGGTCTTGCTGGTGTTCCTTCAGGTTTCCTTGGAGCACTTGTGGGTGGTTTCCTTGCAGGTTATGTTGTACTTGCACTTAAAAAATATGTCAAAGTACCACGTTCATTGGAAGGTGCTAAATCAATCCTTATCTTGCCACTCTTCGGTGTTATCATCACTGGTCTCTTGATGTTGGCTGTTAACATCCCAATGTCAGCTATTAACACAGCGCTTAACAACTTCTTGAACGGCTTGTCAGGTAGCTCAGCTGTACTTCTTGGTCTCCTTGTAGGTGGTATGATGGCTGTGGACATGGGTGGTCCAATCAATAAAGCAGCTTACGTATTTGGTACTGGTACTCTTGCAGCATCAGTAACAAGCGGTGGTTCAATCGTTATGGCTGCTGTTATGGCTGGTGGTATGGTTCCACCATTGGCAGTATTCATCGCAACTCTTCTTTACAAAAATAAATTCACTCAAGAAGAACGTGATTCTGGTTTGACAAACATCATCATGGGTCTCTCATTCATCACTGAAGGTGCCATTCCATTTGCTGCAGCTGACCCAGCACGCGCTATTCCAAGCTTCATCGCAGGTTCTGCAGTTGCTGGTGCCCTTGTTGGTTTGTCAGGAATCAAACTCATGGCACCACACGGAGGTATCTTCGTAATCGCCCTTACAAGTAACCCATTCCTTTACATTGTTTATGTATTGATCGGTGCGGTTATCTCAGGCGTACTCTTCGGTGCCCTTCGTAAAGCTAAATAAGATTATTATTATCTAACACTTTGAACTCCTTCGGGAGTTCTTTTTTTGTAAAATAGCAGAGCCTGCAAAAGTATATTCTTCAAAATAGTTAAACAGAGGTTTAAAAAATATTCAAAAAACATTTATTTAAATGTTGACTTAAGAAAAAGTAAGTGTTAAACTTAAGAGGAAGTTAAATAAATACTTAAAAATATATAAATGAGGTTTGAAATGAAAAAGTTACTCTATCTACTCTTAGCACTCTTAGCTCTAGCTTATGTTGCCTATCCTATCGTGACTTCTTTTGAGAACTCTGACACTACTATTTTTGGTGTTGTGGATTACAATGATGATGACACTCAATTAAGTGATGTTGAAGAAGAATCAAACGGTGATGAAAATTGGTTAAGTATGTTAATTGAAAAGCATCCAACACCATGGTCAAAATCAATTCATAAAGCAGATTAAGCGAAAAATAACATCAGATTTTTAGAAGTAGGTATTTCTTATGAAAAAAGTTTTTAGCAACAAACTCTACATGGCGACCTTTCTATCTGACATGTTGTCTAACTTTGGTGATAGTCTCTATTACTTGGCCTTAATGAACTACGTTCTCCTCTTGCCAAAACCGGAGATTGGGATTAGTCTAGTAACTCTTTCAGAGTCTCTCCCGATTCTGACTCGCTTTCTTATGGGCATCTGGGCAGATAAGACCAAGAACAAGGTAGATACTATCTTGGGGACACAAATTTTTCGCTTGGTCATCTATGTAATAGTTGGTCTTGCCATGGGCTTTGAGCCTGCCCTCTGGATTGTTCTGCTAGCAGTTGTTGCAAATCTCTTTTCAGATATTTCAGGTCAGTACGAGTCCTATCTATTCTCTCCCCTTTCACTCAGAGTAGTAGCTGACGAGGACCGGGAAGGGGCTATGGCCTTTCGTCAGGCGGCTTCCTCAATTTTGCAGATTGGATTTCAGGCAAGCGGTGCAGTTCTCATCGCCCTCATGACCTACCAAAATTTAGCCTTCTTTAATGCAGCAACCTTTCTAGCTAGCGCCCTGATCATGCTAGGTCTCCGCCCTGCTTTTACCAAACTGCTGAAAGATAATCCTATCAAACTCTCTACTGAGACTGGGAGCTCAAAAGGTTTGATGAGAGAAATCGGAGGTGCTTTCAAGGGGACCTTGGAGACTATTAATGGCATTCCAGTTTTGAAAATCAGTCTGTTCGCCATTATAGGGGTCAACGCTATTGGTTCAACTTTGGAAATTATGGTTCTGACAACTATCAAGGATTTTAAGGACTTTATTATCATCAATCCCACGACCACACTCGCTATAGTCTCAATTGTTTTCTTTGTGGGAAATATTTTAGGATCAATACTTTGTACTACGCTTTTTAAAAAGGTTGATTTAAGTCTTATGGTTATTTTAATCTTAATTCTTTTGATTTCTTTTTTTACAGCAATGGTCCTACATAATATCTATTTTGCACTTTTAAGTCTTCTTGTAGCAGCAATTGCGACTGGAGGTGTGAATCCAAAGTTTTCAGCGATGATCTACCATGAAATTCCAGAGGAAAAATTGGCCACCATCGGTTCAGGAATTGACACCTTACTGACCTTAGGCATGATTGTGAGTCGTTTTGCTTTGTCTGGTTTGGTGGTTATCCTGCCAGCTCAGGTCATTTCTGCCCTTTACCTCTTGCTTGCGCTTGGACTTATGGTTTATACTATTAAGAGTAGAGTTAAGAAAAATCAAGTAGTCACTAAACTGGCTTAGAAAGAGGTCACCATGCCTTTTATTTACAATCAAAAACGTTCTGAAATTTTTGAATTAACCATGTTACCTGTCCTGTCCTATTCTATGAAAGAGTGGGAATGGGATTTTACCCAAAAGGAACTTAGTCTTTTAGCTAAGGATCTTGATACTCTGGAAGAAATTTATCAGCTATTTCTCCCCTTTCAGGCTAAAATTCGTGAGTATCATTTGATGGGGGCGGGTGCAAGTTTTTTGACCGTTTGTTATTTTTATCTGATTAACCAGGATAAGGAGCCTTCTGATATTGAAGAATTACATGAGCTGGTGCTGGCCATGACTGAAAAAGAGCTAGAAGTGTGTCTTCATCATTTTGTAGAAGAAGATAACCTAGGTGATACCTCAGGGATGGACTTCTGGAAAATTCTCAATGAGTTGAGTCTCAAACCTGAAGATAAATGGCAGATATTCTCCTTTAGTCACAACCTCAAGGAGAATATCAAAAAAACTGTTGAAATATCCAGAGTTCTAATTGACCTTTATCAGCCTTATTTTGAGAATGCCAGAGCTGAGAGGGAGTCTTTTGCTCAAACTATTAAACCTGAGCAGTTACTAGAAGAAGCAAAATTTTTACAATTGGAGAATTTTTCAATCCCAAGTGAGGATTTTGAACTCTATATTATAAGTCCTTGGATGATTCGATTGTCCTTAATTTCCTACGTAAAGAAATTTGGGAAATATCGAAATTTTCTCATCTTGTCTTGTAAAATTGATGAAGTTTTACTAAGTCATAATGAGCTGGATGAAGATAATTTTTCAGCTGTCCTTAAAATTCTAAGTGATCTTTCACGCTATAAGGTTTTGGTTGCTCTTACCCAACCATATGCCAAGAGTAAGGATATTGCAGAAAGTCTGGGGATTACCAGCGCAGCTGTTTCCTTCCATCGACAAAAGTTGCAAAATGCTCAGCTCTTACTTTTTAATAGTGATGAAAAAGATGTCAAATATGACCCAAACCGTGAACTCATTCAGGCGGTTATAGATAAACTCAAAGAAGACTTTGACCTGTAAGAAAAAAGGAGACACGATGAAAATAAAATCAAACAGGGGTAACTGGTACGATGAAACTGGTCGAAAATTAAGCCAGGAAGAAATAGAAATAGTTCAAGCAAGTGTTCTCGAAGATATTGATGAAAGATTAAGTGATACAGGCTTTGAAGGTTTGATGAAAAAGATAGTAAGCAAATACCTTGGTAAGAGAGGCTTCGTTTTCACTGTTGATTCAGAGGTAGAATTTGATGAGGAAGTTGTAGGCCTTGATAACAATTTGACTGATTTGATTGCAGAGATTCAGGACCTAGATGATGATATTACTGAGTTAAGTAAGAAATTGGAAGAAGCCATAGCAGAGCGAGAAAAACTGATAGTCAAACGTGATAGATTAACTGAAAAAGAAAGCATTTGATGACAAAAGTCTCCAACAATATGTTGGGGATTTTTTGATTATTAGCCCACTTGATATAGTTAATAACTATAACAAACTCTAATTGTATAGTTTGAAACTATATCAAGACTTAAAAAGATAAAATAGCTAAAAGCATTGAAATTACTGATGTTATGAGATAAAATTTAAATCATAAAATTTTTAAATGTTATAGTCAATATTTTATAACGTTATAGGAGGTAGCTATGGTAGTGGTTTCAAATTTAGGATACCCACGTTTGGGTGAAAATCGTGAGTGGAAAAAATTAATTGAATCTTATTGGTCAGGAGATATTTCCCAAGAAGAATTAAATCAAGAGTCTAAAGTCTTGCGCTTAGCAAACTTGAAGAAGCAAGTTGATGCAGGTGTTGATTATATTCCAGTTGGCGATTTCTCTTTATATGATCATATTCTAGATTTATCTTTTCAGTTTGGTATTATTCCAAAACGATTTGCTAAGGAAGAGAAGGATTTAGATTTGTATTTTGCTATCGCTCGAGGCGATAAAGATCATGTAGCTTCATCAATGAAGAAGTGGTTTAATACCAATTACCACTATATCGTTCCTGAATGGTCAAAAACCAAACCTCATTTAACAAGTAATCATCTCCTTGAACTCTATCGTGAAGCACGTGAAGTTGTGGGAGAAAAAGCTAAACCAGTTATAGTTGGTCCAGTGACATTTGTAGCCCTCTCATCAGGAGTTCAAGATTTTACAGCTGCAGTAAAAAATCTTCTACCACTTTATAAACACATTTTTAAAGATTTGGTAAATGTTGGCGCTTCTTATATTCAGGTCGATGAGCCCATATTTGTAACTGATGAAGGGGCTGATCTTGTTGAAGCTGCTAAATGTGTCTATTCTTATTTTGCCAAAGAAGTACCGGAAGCAAAATTGATTTTTCAGACATATTTTGAGGCATTAATTGATGCTAAAGAACTATCTCAACTGCCTGTAGCCGCATTTGGACTGGATTTTGTGCATGGCTTGGAAGAAAACTTAGAAGCAATTTTATCAGGACTCTTTGCAGATAAGGTTATTTTTGCTGGAGTTGTGGATGGTCGAAATGTTTGGTCTTCAGATTTCATTAAAACGACTGAATTGCTTAAGGCTATTCAAGAAAATGTAGCTGAAGTGGTAGTCCAGCCTTCTTGCTCTCTGTTGCATGTTCCAGTAACAACTAAAAATGAAACGGATTTAGATCCAGTTCTAAAAAATGGTTTATCATTCGCAGATGAGAAACTAGTCGAAATAAAACTACTAGCTGAAAAACTTAAGGGAATTGATAATCCTGCTTACACACAGCATATTCAAAACTTCGATAAACTTCAAGAAGCAGATTTTCGTAATGTTGTTCTTGAAAATTTGGACAATGTTCCAACACAAAGGCATCTTGATTACAGTCAGCGTCAGCTATTACAACAAGAGCGTCTGGGCTTACCAATTTTGCCAACGACAACTATCGGTTCATTCCCGCAATCACCTGAGATTCGTCGTAAACGATTGTCTTGGAAATGTGGGGAAATCTCTGAAGAGGAATATAAAGAATACATAAAATCAGAAATCTCACGTTGGATTAAAATTCAAGAGGACTTGGGCTTAGATGTCTTAGTTCACGGAGAGTTTGAACGAGTAGACATGGTAGAGTTTTTTGGTCAAAAATTGGCAGGCTTTACAACTACAAAATTTGGCTGGGTTCAGTCTTACGGATCACGCGCTGTCAAGCCACCAATTATCTATGGAGATGTTAAACATATTCAACCCTTAACTGTTGAAGAAACAGTCTATGCACAGAGTCTGACTAGCCGACCTGTTAAGGGAATGCTAACTGGACCAATTACAATTACCAACTGGTCATTTGAGCGTACAGATATTTCTCGAGCTCAATTGTTTAATCAAATTGGACTAGCAATTAAAGATGAAATTCAGTTGTTGGAAAATGCTGGTATTGCCATTATTCAAGTGGATGAGGCTGCGCTTCGTGAAGGATTACCTTTGAGAAAGAGCAAACAACAAGCCTATTTAGATGATGCTATTCATGCTTTCCGCATTGCGACTTCATCAGTGAAAGATGAAACTCAGATTCATACCCATATGTGCTATTCAAAATTTGATGAAATTATTGACTCTATTCGTGAATTAGATGCAGATGTGATTTCAATCGAAACAAGTCGCAGTCATGGAGACATCATTGAATCATTTGAAACTGCTACATATCCATTAGGAATTGGTCTCGGAGTCTATGATATTCATTCTCCACGTGTCCCAACAAAGGAAGAAGTTATTGCCAATATTGAACGCCCACTTGTTCAACTATCTTTGGGACAATTCTGGGTTAACCCTGATTGCGGTTTAAAAACAAGACGTGAACCTGAAACTCTTGCTGCACTGAAAATTCTGGTTGAAGCTACTCAGGAAGTTCGTGCTAAGTTTGGTAAGGCTTGATTCATTAGCAATAAGAAAAACTCAAGCAGGTTCGGTTTCTGAACCTGTTTTGCCAATAATTAAATAGAAAGGAGGGCTTATGTCAGATTTATTGGAACGTTTAAAAACAGAAATACTGGTGGCGGACGGTGCCATGGGAACACTTTTGTACGCCAATGGACTTGATAATTGTTATGAATCTTATAATTTATCCAACCCTCAAGAAGTTTCTCGAATTCATCAAGCCTATATTAATGCCGGTGCTGACATTATACAGACAAATACTTACTCAGCAAAACGGCATCGACTTAAGGCATATGGTTATGAAAATGATATCAAGGAAATAAATCAAGCTGGGGTTAAGATAGCGCGTGAAGCAGCTGGGGATGAGATTTTTGTTTTGGGAACTGTTGGAGGCTCGCGTGGGCTAAAGCAATGTGACCTAACTTTAGAAGAAATAATTGACCAGACAATTGAACAAGTCACGTATTTACTTGATGGGAAATTGATAGATGGTCTTCTCTTTGAAACCTATTATGATGTTGAAGAATTGCTAGCTGTTCTTGAAGCTGTTCGTCCAATCACAGATATCCCTATCATCACAAATCTAACCTTACTTGAACCTGGGATTACTCAAAATGGCCAACCTCTAGTGGAAGTCTTGAGCAATCTGGTCATGTTGGGGGCAGATGTTGTTGGTCTGAATTGTCACCTTGGTCCCTACCATATGATTAAATCGCTCAAGCAAGTCCCCTTATTTGCTCAATCATTTTTAGCCGTTTACCCAAATGCCAGTTTGTTGGAGTATTCTGTTGATGGCAATTCAAACCGATTTGGTTTTAGCCAAAATGCTGAATATTTTGGGAAAAGTGCAGAGCTTCTAGTGGCTGAGGGAGCTAGAATTATTGGTGGCTGCTGTGGAACCACACCAGAGCATATCAGATCTGTCAAACGAGTTGTTCGTGGACTCAAACCTATCGAGAGAAAATTAGTTACGCCATTAGTAGCAGAAGAAGAACTCATCGCAGCCAGTAAACAAAATGAGACTTTGGTAGATAAAGTAAAACGTGACATTACAGTGATTGCGGAGCTTGATCCACCGAAGACACTTGATATTACAAAATTTGTTGAAGGCATTAAGGCTTTAGATCAAGCGGGTTTAGCAGCCATCACCTTAGCAGATAACTCCTTAGCCAGAACACGTATCTGTAATGTCAGCTTAGCAGCCTATTTAAAAAATGATCTTACAACACCCCTTGTACTACATTTAGCTTGTAGGGATTATAATCTCATTGGTCTACAATCAAGATTACTTGGAATGGATGTCCTAGGATTTGATCATATTTTAGCAGTGACAGGTGATCCATCCAAGATGGGAGATTTCCCAGGCGCTACAAGTGTCTATGATGTCACAAGTTTAAAGCTGCTCAGTCTGATTAAACAGCTTAATAGTGGAAAAGGCTATAGTGGTGGCAGTATAAAAAAAGCTACTGACTTTACAGTAGCAGCAGCTTTTAATCCAAATGTAAAAAATTTATCCCGATGTGGGAGATTACTCGATAAGAAAATATCTTCTGGAGCTGATTATTTTATCACACAACCAATTTTTAATATCGAGACAATAGATACTCTATCACAACTAACAGTTCCTTATGAAACACCATTCTTTATTGGAATTATGCCGATAACAAGTTATAATAACGCCGTATTTTTACATAATGAAGTTCCCGGTATCCAACTTTCTGAAGATTTCTTGGCTCGATTAGAAGAAGTGAAGGAAGATAAAAAAGCCTGCGAGAAATTAGGTTTAGAAGAAAGTAAACGATTGATTGATAAAGCTCTTGAATATTACAATGGCATTTATCTCATCACACCATTTTTGAGATATGATTTAACCATAGAACTAGCTAATTATGTTAATGAAAAAAGAGAGCAAACTGATTTGCTACTCTTAGATAAAACATCCTAGCAGTTTATAAGGATACTTTGGGAAGCGAATTGTGGATAAGTCGCCTAAAATTGAAGAAAATAACATAGGAATCCAAAAAACTGTGGAAAATTCGAAAATTGTCATCTTATTGTTACATATCCTGTGGAAAACTTTGATATAATAAAGACAAATACATTTTTACAAGGAGATTCTGTGACTAAGAAGACTATCATTAAAGTGGTTTTGAGTTTTTCAGCTATTATCGCACTAGCCGGTTTCGTCATGGGAACAATGAGTAGCGAAGCGAGTAAAACAGTAACTGCGGAGTCTGGATATGCCGGACAAACCACTTCAGAATTTATTGCTTCAATTGGTGAGAGTGCACGACAAATTGCTCAGGAAAATGACCTCTATGCTTCAGTTATGATTGCACAAGCAATTCTAGAATCAAGTAATGGTCAGTCTGCTCTAAGTCAAGCTCCACACTATAATTACTTTGGAATTAAGGGAAGTTACAATGGGAATTCAGTGACCATGTTGACCTGGGAAGATGATGGATTTGGAAATGCCTATGAGATTGATGAGCCTTTCCGTTCATACGGTTACATCTCTGGTTCACTTTATGATTATGCTAACTTATTGAGAACATCAACTTATTCAGGTACATGGAAATCAAATACGACTTCCTATACTGATGCAACAGCAGCATTAACAGGTTTGTACGCAACAGACACTGCTTATGCCTATAAACTCAATAGTATTATTGACATGTATGGTCTGACGGCCTACGATTCACCAGCTTATGAAGTTCAAACTTATGGGGCTGGACAAGAAGCTACAACTACAGGCGATTATGTGTGGAATTCACATCGCGGTGCTTATACTGATTCAGCGACATTAGCTGAAGACGAGGCATGGCTAGCTCATATTGGGCTTTCCCTTAATTAATAAGAATTAAAGCATTGAAACCTCTGAACATCTTGGAAATGCCAAGATGTTTTTTTGTTATAGATAAACAAAAAAACACTCTCGACGAATCGAAAGTGTTTGCCAACAAGCATGTTGATTATTTGAGACCGTATTTTTTGTTGAAGCGGTCCACACGTCCGTCTGCTTGAGTGAATTTTTGACGACCAGTGTAGAATGGGTGTGAATCTGATGAAATTTCCACACGGATAAGTGGGTAAGTTTCACCTTCGAATTCTACAGTTTCTTTAGAAGCTTTTGTTGAGCCGCTAAGGAATTGGTAACCAGTAGTTGTGTCAAGAAATACAACTGGACGGTATTCTGGATGGATATCTTTTTTCATTGTTAAAATTTTCCTTTCTGCCATAGTACTTTCCGCACCATAGTTATTTTTAACTATTCTAGTTTATCAAAACTAGGGTAGTTTGACAAGGGTTTTGCGTCTTTTTCTTGTATAATTTGACCATTTTCCTTACTTTAGAAGGTCTTTAATTTCTTGATAGATGGCTTGGTTTTCTTCTAGGCTGTAAGAATTGGCTCCGCTGGCTAGGGGATGTCCGCCACCATCGTGATTTTTAGCAATCTCATTGATAACGGCGGTTTTGCTGCGCAAGCGTACACGATATGATTTGCCATCGGCCTGTTCAACGAAAATCGCCCATGCAAGCACGCTGTCAATTTTTCCTGGTGTGCCAACGATAGCAGAAGTTTCAGCTTCGGTAACGTCATATTGTTTCATGACTTCCTGTGTCAGGAGGACACGCGCAGCTCCATTTTCATCTACTTCAAGATGATCGAAGACATAGCCTTGAAGTTTGGCAATTTTATATGGGAAGCTGTCCATTTGACGGGAAATAGCTGAGAAATCAAAGTTGTAGCCACGAAGAATAGCAGCAATATTCAGGGTTTTGCTAGTTGTAGTAGGGTAAAGGAAGCGACCAGTATCACCGACGATTCCAGTGTAAAGGAGGCGGGCAGCGTCAGCAGTCAATTCTAAGTTAGTGGCTAGGGCAAAATCTGTAATGATTTCACTGGCGCTTGATGCTGTGGTATCCACATAGAGGATGTCGCCATAAGGGTCCTCATTTGGATGGTGGTCAATCTTGATGAGGAAATCACCATTTTGGTAGCGGTCATCGTCGATGCGCGGAGTGTTTGCTGTATCTGTTACGATGACAAGAGCACCTTGATAGTCACTGTCAGTAACCTCGTCCATGCTAGTCATCCAAGCTAGGGTTGGTTCATTAATACCAGTGGCTAAGATGCGTTTTTCAGGGAAATTGTGACGCAAAAGTTGGCGTAAACCTGCTTGACTGCCAATAGCATCAGGGTCAGGTCTTTGGTGACGGTGAATAATAATAGTGTCGTATGATTTGATTTTTTCTAGAATTGTTTCAAAAGTCTTCATTTATCTCTCCAATAACATGTCAATATGTGGGATGCCATCTTCTAAGTAGCTTTCAGAAATTGGCTTGAAACCAAAGGAAACATAAAAGTCTTGCAGATAGGCCTGTGCTTGGGCATAGATTGGTTTTTCCGGGAAGTTTTCTTGATAGATTTCAAGAGCCTTGGTTACCAAACTTCTTCCCAGACCATCTTTCCGCGCAGCCTGAATGACTAATACACGTCCTAGTTTTACCTGATTTGGACAATCAATAAGCCTGCAGTAAGCTAAAACTGCTCCGCTATTTTCCAAAAAGAGATGAAGGGCTTCAAGGTCTAAGTCATCCACTTCAGGGTAGGCGCAATTCTGTTCCACCACGAAGACCTCGGTGCGCGCTTTATAGATTTGATGGAGCTGGCGCGTGGTTAGCTCCTCGAAGGTTTTTAAAGTCCACATGGTCCCTATTATAGCATAAAAACTGTGAGGAGGGCGAGAATCAAGGTTTTGGTTTTGGGAAATGCTACGCTGGGAATGGAAAGAGTGAAGGTTAAGTGATATAGTGATATGTTTGAAATAAGGTAACTTGAAATGACAGAAAGAGAAATTTTGCTTGATAATATCCACAAACTTCATACGACAGAGTTGGGAGTGGATAGAATTCGGTAGAACTTGAAAATTGATGTGGATGATGTTGTCGACTATTGCAAGGAAAAAATAGCAAGCGAGGACTGTATCATTTATGGCCAAGGGAAAAATTATTATTGCCAAGTTGAAAATGTAAAGATAACTGTTAATGCTCATTCCTTTACCATTATTACTGCACATATTACCAAATAATTCGTGTTTGTAATAGGAAATTTGCTATGCTACGGAACGTTGCGCCATTGCTACGGAGCGTTTCTTGAATGTCAAAGACTTTACGGCTATAGTAATAGTAGAGGGAAACCTAAATATTATATAAGGAGGAAGACAAAATGACATTTGGTGAAAAATTAAGAGAGGCTCGGAAGACTGCAGGGATGACACAAGAACAATTGGCAAACATGCTATCTGTATCTAGACAAGCTATTACAAAATGGGAATCAGACAAAGGTATTCCTGATGTGGAGAATCTGAAAATACTGTCTAAGACCCTGGGTGTAAGTATTGATTATCTCTTAGATGAAAATGGAAGTCTTGACATTTCGGTGGTAAGAGAACCTATCAATCTTGAAGATTATGCAAATCTCGATGCTACACATAGAAGGTTTGCTAGGGAGAAAGATAAGTATTTTGATGAAGCGGTGCGTGCAAGATTCCCTCAAGCAGAAATCCATTATCTGCTTCACAAGCAAATCATGACAAAGAAAGAAAAAGGTGTTGAGACTGCCCTCTGGCTTACCACCCCATTTGCGAATACGGTTGAGGTCTTGCAGTCCTTTCAGAATTCTGACAAACATTTTTATCTTGTAACAGAGGGTGAAAAGCAATTTCTTGTTCTGATGACAGATGAATTTATGGAAATTCGACAGCTGGCCAGACCAATTGAAAACATGGCTACTGGGAAAAAATTTGAAATTGGTAGCTTCCGCTTCACCTATTCCGTTGAAATTTAAATCCTAGTTTATCAATGTAGTAAATCATAACTATTAAGAGAAGTAGAGACCTTAAATCTACTTCTTTTTTGAATTTCGACTTTATAAAACAGAAGATATAATATGAAGGAAGAATAGAGCTTTAGGAGAGTTTACAATCTCTTTTTTTGCCTTTTGGAAAAAATGCTATAATGAAACAATAAACAATTTGGAGGTAGATATTGCTAGCAAAGATAATAATGTTAACAATCATGGCAAGTTTTTACATTTGCTATTTTGGCAAAATGATAGAACAAAGAAAACAAGGGATTAGCACTGACCAGCTCGGAAAAGGAAAAGAGGGGGCGCCTCTCTTTATAGAAGTGACCCTGAAACTGATGACTTCTTTGCTTCCAACTCTTCAAGTTTTTTCTATCTGCTTTTATAATGGAAATCCTCATATGGTTTTACAGTCTTTAGGGATAATAATAGCTGGGCTTGGTGTCTTGGTTTTCATCCTATCAGTCTTGCAAATGAAGGACAATTGGCGGGCTGGTGTCCAAGAAGATGCTCAAACTGTCCTTGTAATAGATGGTATCTATTCAATCAGTCGCAACCCAGCATTTCTGGGATTCAATCTCATGTACTTGGGAATTTTATTGTCCTTTTTCAACTGCTATCTTTGCCTTGCAACCTTCATAGTCTTTATCCTCTTTCACTTGCAGATTGTCTATGTTGAAGAACCTTTTTTGAGAGAAGCATTTGGACAAGACTTTCTGAACTATCAGAAAACTGTCATGCGTTATCTCGGGAGAAGATAATCTGTCATCTTTTAAGCAAACTGGAGCTTTCTTTGTCTGTCAAAATTCGAAAAATCCCCTACCTTTTTTAGGTGAGGGGAATAAGTTTATTCAAAAATAGTTAGGATATCATCCAGCGGACGGCGACTGGATCTAAAGTTATTAGCGATGTGGTCATCTTCATAGCCAACAGCGATTCCGATGACAATCTGGTAGTTTTCATCAACAGTTAAATCTTCAGCTAATACTTCTGGAAATTTAACAAATTCATAGGCAATCATGGTATTCAGACCTTGATTGATAGCTGAAAGGGTGGCAGTTTGAACGAAGGCACCGATGTCAAATTTTGACCAGTCAGGTGAATTCTTTGGAATAGCAAAGTAGATGACAGAAGGTGCGCTGAAAAGTGTTTCATTGAGTTGTCTGAAAATCTTGTCTGGCAGATGTTGAAAGTCTTCTTTTTCCTGAGACCAAGCAGCCATATTTTCTTGCTGGTCTTGATGCCAGAGGTGGCGTCCTAGTACTGGAAAGACTGGTGAACTAGACCTTCCAGCTGCGATAAGCTCTAAATGCTTTTTCTTGATTGCTGTCAACTTTTCTCCAGTTGCAATATAAACCTTCCAAGGCTGAGAATTAACCCAAGAAGCTGTTGTTTGTGCATCTGAGATGATTTGTTTGAGGACATCAAGTGATACTTGCTTGTCAGAAAATGAACGGCTAGAGTAACGGTTGGCAATAATATTTTTAAAATCCATGATTTGCTATCCTTTCTTCTTATCTTATGCTAACATAGTAGATATTAGTAAACAAGTATGTACTTTTTTGATAGATAGTTTCCAAAAGGATAGTGAGTATATGACAAAAATAACAAATTGTGCCTTGACTACCACCTTGAATTTGATAGGTGGAAAATATAAGATTGAAATCCTCTATTATTTAACTCGTGGAACAAAACGCTTTAACGAGCTTCAAAAATATTTGCCCAAAGCAACTGCAAAAGTACTTAGTTCCAAACTCAAAGAATTGGAAGAAGATGGCTTTATTGACAAGAAAATCTATCCTGTAATTCCACCCAAAACAGAGTATTCTTAAACAGAAAGAGGAAAAAGTCTTGCACCTCTTATCTTAGCTATTTATGAGTGGGGAACCAGTTATTTCAAAGAAATAGGTCATGAAAATCTTTGCAATGTAGAAGAATTGGAGCGACTAAACCAGCTTGTCAAAGACAGGTAATCTTGTGAACAGACGATAAAAATAAGCCACGGACTGTGGCTTTTACTATAGAGTTACTCAGAAGAGTTTTTTGCATTTGCAGTATAAACTCCTGCAATGATGAGCAGCACACCTACGATTTGGTATAGGGTGAAGCTTTCTCCTAGGAGGAGTGAACCTGCTAGAATGGAGACAACAGTTGCTACACCGATGTAGGATGAAGTGCGGTTGACGCCGATTTTAGCGATAGCCACATTGGCCAGGAAGAAGGCAATGATTGAACAGCCGATTCCTTGGTAGAGAATGGCTTGCAGGAAGTGCTTATTAGTCAGAGGAAGGGTCAGTAAGTCTGCTGTAGTTCCCTTTAGAGAGGCTTCAAGCAGGGCTAGGCTGACAAAGATGATGGCACCTGCAGCCAGCATGATATAGGTAATCTCAGCTCCGCTATAGTCAAAAGCCTTCTCGACAAAGACGCTGTAGAGGGCGTAGGCCAGGACGGCCAGGAGCAGAAAGCTATAGCCGGGGATGGAGAGGCTGGAGCTGGCGCCGACGGCAAAGACGGTGACCAGGACACCCATAAGGGTGATGAGGATGCCTGTGGTCTGGAGCTTGGTCGGTTTCTTTTTGAGAATAAGGGCTGACGCTAGGAGCGAGGCGACGGGGATACAGGCCAAAAAGGCTCCCGACTCCGAAGCGGTGGTCTGGCTGATGCCCAAGGTCTCACCAGTGAAATAAATGGTGGGGCTGAAGAGGGCAATGAGCAAGAGCGGCTTGAGCGCTTTTCCTTTGAGATTAATCTTGATGAGTCCTGCGAGGACGCATAGGCTCATGACCAGAATAGCGATGAGAAAACGCCAGCCAAGTAAGGCAAATTCAGAAGCAGAAGCAGTAGCCTGCTTGGTAAAGATGTAGCTGAGACCGTAGAGAATTTCACAGCCAATAGCACAAAGACTGCCGATAAGGAGGTTATTATTTTTGAGTTTATTCATGTGGAACCTTGTCTAATAATGTTATTAACCATTTTAACGGAAAGCTCTTGGACAGGCAAGTATTCTCGCCATGATTCAAGGATAAGCTTTTTATGTCATCCCATTATTGACCAAGAGGGTGGTCATGGTTTCGGCAGATTCTTGGAGGCCACGATTAAACCATTCCTCTATCCAGCCCAAAACTCCACCTGCCATGAAGCCTTTGACGTAAGCTTCAAAATTGGTGTCCTCTTTTGTAGGGCCGTAGAGGGAGAGGTAAGCCTTAGAAAAAAGATAAAAGAGATCTCTTTCTTTCAGCAAGAGGTAGAGGTCTTGATTTTCCTTTAGGTGTTGAAAGAGACTGCCAAACAATTCTGGGTTGGAGTCTTTCTGGGATTGGTCATAGTCTTCTTTCCAGGTCTTGAGCAGCCTGTGGAGATATTTTTCGATAATGTCCTCCTTGGAGGAAAAGTTTCGGTAAAAGGAATTTCGACTAACCTGGGCTGTTGAGGTAATCTCGCTAATCGAAATATCAGCCAGGGGTTTTGCTTGCAGGAGTCCCAGTAAGGCTTTGTTAATATCCTGGATAACAGCGTTTTTCCGATTTTCATTATTCATGCTGGTACACTTTCCTTCCCTCTGTACCATTTGCAGTTCAGACACTCTAATTTCTTGAGTTGGCTTGGTAGCGATGGTACAATTGTTACATCGATAGTAACTGAGACGAGACAATTTGTCAAGTCCGACAATAGGAGAGATAGAAATGAAAATTTTTAAAAGGATTGCAAAGATAATAGGAGTCATCCTCTTGCTGCTGGCCCTAACAGCTGGCTTAATTTATACCTTTGTCCTCCAATACCCGACCTTGAAGGCAGAGCCCAAGCTTGGGAAATGGTATAAGATGACTAGTCCTGAGATGAAGGATTCGACAGGTGGTGCCTTTCGGACCTTTATCAAGAAAGGCTCTGAAAACAAGGTCATGATTTACTTTGCGGGTGGCGGTGCGAGTTTTAATGAAGAAACAGCCAAGGACCCGGAAAACTTTTACTTCCACGGGGCAGTACCAACGGATTACTTGGCCAACCTAACAATGAATATGGGGGGCTTGGCAACTGATAGTGAGGAGTCTCCCTTCAAGGATTGGACCATCGTCCTAGTACCTTATGCGACGGCTGACTTCCACTCTGGCACGGGGGAATTTCACTACACCAATGATAAGGGGGAGGACAAAATTCTCTACCACAATGGCTACACCAACTATACTGAGACCATGAAACAGGTGGTGGAAGTGGCTGGTATTGACAATCCAGACACTGTTTTGGTGACAGGTTACAGTGCAGGTGGATTTGGAGCAGCTATCTTGGCCGATGATATTTTTACCAATTACTACCCTAATGCCAAGAGCAAAAACCTTCTGGTGGACTCTTCCCTCTTAATCTATCAAGACTGGCAAAGCACAGCGGAAAACGTATGGCAGACTCCGAACTATATTTCCTCGAAAATGGTGAGTGATAATCTGACCTTGGACATGCTAAATGACCTAAACACCAAGTATGGCGAAGGAATAAATCTGATGTTTGATAGCTCAACCCGGGACGGGGACCTTGCCAAGTACCAAAACTATATCGAAACAGGCAGTTTTGATGTTAATGAGAAGGAGGCCGACAAGTACCAGGCCCGGTTGAAGGAATTGGTGCCAGAATTTCAAAAGGCCAATGTCCAACTCTTCTTCTGGGATGGCCTCCAATATTATGATGATACCCTCAATATGACCATGCATACTATTATTGCTGCACCTTATGTCTGGCAGGAATTTGAGGAACAGGGCCAATCCATTGCAGCCTGGCTACAAGAAAATATGGCAGGTCAGGATACCAGTTATGGACTAGACCTGCTTGATAAGGTTTATGAATAGAGGAGGAATATGAAACCAAAAGTAGGTAGCATTGCTCGGAAATTACTTAAGGCCTTGGCTTTCTTGTAACTTTTCTCAGTTTATTGGTCTTTATCGGTGTTCTTGGGAAAAATAAGAACTGGCTGACCCAATTTGGGAGTATTGCCTTTCCCATTTCGGGACGCTTTCTTACTTTACTGGTTGTTATCGGTTTATCGGGCCTGGTTGGGCTCTATCTTACTCGCGGACGGGGCCAAAAGTTGGCCAAGTCTACACTGTTTTTAACGGTCCTTTCTCTGACGGCTCTAATTCTGGGAGCTGTCGAGTGGTCCATGACCAAGAAAGTGGTTGAGGAAAATGGTGGAACCCTGACTTTGCTAGGGGAAATGTCTATTCCCTTGACAGCCCAACCTGATGAGGTGGTAACCTATGCAACCAAGAAGGGACAAGACCTGACACTTTCGGTTTACAGGAATACAGAACCATTTTCCAAGGAAAAACACCCCGTTTATGTGTATATCCACGGGGGAGGCTGGAGTCATGGGGATTCTGAATCCCTGTCAGGATTGCATTGGGAGGTGGCCAAGCAGGGCTATGTCGTCTTTAGTATCAATTATCGCTTAGCAACAAGTGATAATCCTACTTGGGAAAAGGCGACTGAAGATATTGCTGACGCCATGAACTGGATCAAGGCTCATGCACAGGACTATGGTGGGGATAGTGATAAGCTTATTCTGTCCGGTGAATCTGCCGGAGGTCACCTGGACTTGCTTTATACAGGGCTGGTATCTAGTGGACAGTTAGATGCTCCCCTACCAAGTGCGGTTATCGCCATGTATCCGGCAGTAGATTTGCAGTGGATTTCTGATAATGCCCGTTATCTGACAGTTGACCCTATTCCAGGATTTGTGGAGACCTATATCGGAGGAAGTTTGACAGATTACCCAGAGCGGGTGGCAGCCATCGACCCTCTGGCTTATGTCAATGCTAATTTTCCGCCAGTTTATCTTTTTCATGGGAAAAAGGATACCATGGTCAATATCAAAGGTTCAGAGCAGTTTGTTGAGCAACTCAATCAGGCAGGTGGAACTGGAAAACTGGTCAGTCTGCCTTTTGAAAACCACGGTATCAACTTTCAAGCCTTTGTCAGTCTACTGAACTACTATGCGGAAGAGGCAGGTTTGGGTGTGGTGAAACCGTAGAGAACCTACCCTTGAAAGAAGGAATATTATGTTAAAAAAATTAGGAAAAATCTTACTGGGAATATTTGCAGTGCTCTTGGTTGTTGCTGCGGGGGTGTATTTCTTTGTTTTGGAATATCCCAATTTATCAGCCAATCCTAAGCTCGATAAGATGTATCAGGTGACGACCTCAAAAATGAAGGATTCAGAAGGGGGAAGTTATAGAGCATTCTTCAAAAAGGGTAAGGAAAATAAGGTGTTGGTCTACTTTGCAGGTGGTGGTGTAAGTATTAATGAAGAAATGGCAAAGAATGATACTTATAATACCAAATCTGTACCTGTGGACTATCTGGCTAATATTACCATGAATATGGGTGGCTTAGCTTCTCCGACTGAAAATTCTCCTTATAAGGACTGGAGTGTCATTATGTTCCCTTACGCAACTGGGGACTTCCATGCAGGCAGAGGGGAATTCAAGTATACTGATACAGATGGGAAAGAAAAGGTTCTTTATCATAATGGCTATGTCAATTATCAGGAAGCCATGGACAAAATCATGGACTTATCCGGGATAGAAAATCCTGACACAGTCCTGGTAACAGGTTATAGTGCTGGCGGTTTTGGTGCTGCCCTGCTTGCGGATGATATTTTCACCAATTACTTTCCAACTGCTCCTAATAAGAATGTCTTGATTGACTCCTCGTTACTGCTTCATAAGGATTGGAAGACTATCGCAACCACCGTATGGGAAGCACCGGAAACCATTACGGAGAAGATAAAGACGGATAACTTGACCCTAGATATGTTAACGGCCCTGCGTGAAAAATACGGAGAGGATATTAAACTTCTTTTCGATTCATCAACTCGCGATGGCGATTTGGCCAAGGTCCAAAATTATTTTGACACAGGTGTTATGGATGTTTCGGAAAAGGAAGCGGATATTTATCAAAAAATATTAAAAGATACAGTAGCTGAATTTCACAAACAAAAGGTTTCAACCTTTATCTGGGACGGTGTCAAATGGTATGACGACCCTAGAAATCTAACAGCCCATACCATCATTTCAACGCCAGCAGTCTGGTTTCCTCTGGAAAGTAACCAGCAGTCTATCAGTGTCTGGTTAGAAGATGCCATTAATGGGAATCTCAAAGATTATGGGACGGAATTGCTTGATAAGGTTTATGAATAAGTAGGTGAACAGATGAAAAGGCTGATAAAAATTTTGAAATTTAGTGTCATTGGTTTCCTTGTCCTAGGCCTTGTCCTAACTGCCCTCTATTTCTATGCAGATAATAAAAAAGATATCGGTGCGGATTTCCGGTCGCAGATTGCAACGGGTTCGGTGCTGGAAGCTCACTATTTGAAAAAAGGTCGGTTTGATGTCGAAAAAGTTGTTTTCGATGCTGAAAAACCGATTGAGAAGTATTCTATTTTCTATCCCAATGATTTAGCGAAGAGCCAAAAAACCTACCCTGTGATATTTATGGTCAATGGTACAGGTGGCAAGGCGACAAAATACGAGGCCTTGTTTGAACATTATGCCTCTTGGGGCTTTATCGTTGTGGGGACACAGGATAGGGGGACTGGGACAGGTCACACCACCATGCAGGCCCTGGACTTTCTTCTAGCTGAGAATGAGGCTGTGGAGAGCATCTTTTTCCAAAAAATCGACAAGGAAAATATCGGAATCACGGGCTTTTCTCAGGGCGGAGCGGCGGTCATGAATGTTATCACCAACGATGCCTATAAGGGCTATTTCAAGACGGCGGTGCCCCTGTCGCCAGTCAGTGAGAAGACTACGAGGGAAATGACGGATTACAATTATGATAGCTCAAAGGTCCAGGTGCCAATCATGGTTTTGGCTGGTACGGAAGGAAAATTTGAGGTTGAAACAGTTATTCCGCTTTCGGAGCTGAACGTGATTTTTGACAAAATCCCTGAGCAAAAATTGGTTGCCAGAAGATCTGGCATGGATCATGACAAGATGATGTACTCCGCCAGTGGCTATGTCACAGCCTGGTTTATGTGGCAACTGCAGGGGGATACCGAGGCTGGTCAGGCTTTTGTGGGTGAAAATGCTGAAATCTTGATCAATGACATGTATCAGGATGTGAGAATAAAGATGGGAGAAATGCCATGAAAAATGGAGCAAAGAGAAAAATGAGTATGGGCTTAGTGTTGGTCATCATTCTAGGTTTTACCCTTGGCTATTTGTTTAAAGATCTGGCCTTGGATATGTTACTGGGAGGGAGTTTGTTCTAATGAAACTTGTGAAGAAAATCTTAGTTTACTTAGGGGCCTTTATTGCTGCCTTTGCCCTGGGATTGGGGCTAAATCTTTGGGTGACCAGCCTGGCTGCGGATAAGGTTGTCTGGAATGAGACAGTCGGGACAGAACACCTGGATATTGCTTATGGAGAAAAGGAGTCCAATAAGTTTGACCTCTATCTCCCTGCCAATCAGGACCGAAAGAGTTATGGTTTGGTCATCTATCTCCATGCTGGCGGCTTTACAACAGGCGATAAAAGTGATGACGCTGATATCCTCAAGGGCTTTGTCAATCGGGGCTATGTAGCCGCAGGTATTAACTATACCCTGAGAACGGACAGTAATAATGCCTCGGTGGCGACCATGTCTCAAGAAATCAAGGAGGCTATTCCTCATGTGATAGCTGAGGCTAAAAAGCTGGGCTACCCTGTTGAGGAAATGGTCCTTGCCGGTGGCTCGGCAGGTGGTGGTCTAGCTACTCTATATGCCTATCGCGATGGCAAGGACGCCCCTGTCCCAATCCGTTTTGTCTATGCCCTGGTTCCCCCAACCAGTTTCCAACCCGATGGCTGGTATGGCCTTGACAAGGACCTGGAGCAGGCAGCTGCCTTCTTCACTCCGATTACAGGAGTAGCGTTAACAAAAGAAATGATGGAAAATGGGGAATATCAGGAAATTGCTAAAGCCGTCGAGGCCTTTCAGTGGGTGGATGAAGACAGTCCCCCAAGTCTTATCGCCTTTGGTAAACATGATAAGGTTGTACCTTTTACCACAACTCCATACCTGATACAGGCTTTTGAAGAGAACAATGTTGCAAATGATGTCCTGGTATTTGAGCATTCTGGCCATGGACTGCACCGTGACAAGGATATGCAAAAGTTGTTGAAAGAAAAGCTAAATGAGTATTTTGACAGGTATATGCCAGTGAAATAGGGATGGTCTGCATATAAGAAAACTGCTAGTCAGAAGTTTGTTTCTGATTAGCAGTTTTTTCTATATAAAATAATTCCCTTCGCCCTTCTTATCTTCCATCTTGAAAGCGATGATTTTTCTAGGAGCTTACATTCTTTACTCTACGTAATCCGTCCCATTTATTTCTGATTTGCCTAAATAATTTTTTCGATTTGTAGAAAGTTTCAAATGTTTATCTGAGGGAGGTTTTTGCTCAGAGAAACCAACTCTTGATTATGTTAATGAGACTTAGGATATATTGTCAGACTTGCTACTAGTATCCAACTCTCTTAAAATAGTTGAATCTGCATGTCTTTCAGATTCAATTATTTGTGATGCTAGACGGCGAAGTTTCAAATTTTTTTCATATTCTTGAGCAAAAATACAGGAATAAATGGTGTCTAGTAAATATATAATGGAAGTGTCTGTTGAATAGGTCCCGATTTTGGAATAAAGTTTTTCCTTGGTTGCCAGTCTAAAGTTAATATCAGCGAGTAAACTGATAGGGTTATCCCCAAGTGAAGTGATGGATATAATTGGAATGGTCTTTTCTTTAAGAATTTTAGCAATTCGAATCAGACTTTCTGTGCCCCCAGAATAAGAGATAATCAGGGCAAGTGAGTTTTCCTGAGCTAAATAAGCATTAAAAAGTACTTCTCCTTGAAGTTGATGGATTCGAACATCTTTTTGAATTCGGGACATATTGTGAGCGAATTCTTGGGCATTGAGTAGGTTATTGCTAGCTGCAAAAATATGGATAGTATTTGCTTCCTTCATTAGATGAATTGCTTCATTGATTGTTTTTGCTTTTAATAATGAAAGGGTATCCTCAATCGCTTCTTTTTCTAGGTTGGCAATTTTTGATGCAATTTGTAGATAATTATCTGATTTATCGAAAGGAGTATTGGCATCAATCCCTGAATTCTGTTTATTGAAGTAGTTAATTTCTTCTAAAAATGCCTTTTTGAAATCAGTCCAGCCCTTAAAACCAAGTTTTTTACTGATTCGAACCAAACTCGACTTAGATGAAAAGGTATTGGCAGCAATTTGACTGATTGTCAATTCCTCAATCGCCTCTCTTTGTGTTAATAGATAATCTACAACAATTTGTTCGCTATTGGAAAAATTACTGTACTCAAGTTTTTCTAGTAAAAACATACCCACTCCCCCCTTTAATTGGATGACAATTAAGAATCCTCATTCTGTTTTGCTTCATGGTAATGTGCATTAGTGAAGTTTTGATATACAATGACAGTTTAAAAGTTTGGTATACTTTCAGGTCATATTTGTTTTGAAAAATATTCTATAATGAAACTCTGTTCCAAAAATAGACAAGAAAAATTAGGAAATTTGTAAACTAGGAACCAAATCTTGTAGAACTGCTAGTAATTATTATAGCAAATGATAAACTAAAAGTAAGAAAAGAGGTGAAAAGATGAAAGAACTCGAAAAATTAAAAGCGGGTTTACCTTATGATTTTACGGATAGTGAGGTAAATGCTTTAAAAATAAATGCAATTATTGGTTGTCAAAAACTGAATAGTATAGATGTGCTCGATGTTTACAAAAGACAAGAGGCTATTAGTGAATTGTTTGGTTCAGTTGGTGACAATCCCAATATTCTACCAGTCTTTAATTGTGATAATGGGAAGAATATTCATGTTGGTAACCAGTTCTTGATGAACTACAATGGTACTATCCTTGATGTAGAAAAAGTTGAAATTGGTGACTATGTGATGATTGGTCCTAATACCTTGATTACTACTGTAAATCACCCACTAAGCCCAAGGGGACGACGGCAAAATTTAGGAATAGCAAAACCGGTTAGAATCGGAAGCGATGTATGGATTGGAGGTAATGTTACAATCTTACCTGGTGTTACTATTGGTAATAATGTTGTCGTTGCAGCAGGTGCTGTCGTGAATAAAGATGTCCCTGATAATTGTGTTGTTGGTGGGGTCCCAGCAAAAATGATAAAAGCCCTCGATAACGATTTATAACAGGATTAGTGGATGCTGTTAATATGATTTTTTGTTTTTAAGTAAAAAAGGAGTTTACATTATGGCTTTTCCAGATAATTTTCTATGGGGTGGCGCATTAGCTGCGCACCAATTCGAAGGTGGTGTTCTTGAAACATCAAAAGGACTTTCTGTAGCAGACGTCATGACAGCTGGCGCCCACGGTGTGCCTCGCGTCATTACTGATGGCGTGGTAGAGGGTAATTATTATCCAAACCATGTCGGCATTGATTTCTATCATCGTTATAAAGAAGATATTGCTATGTTTGCTGACCTTGGTTTCAAGTGTTTCCGTACTTCAATTGCCTGGTCACGCATTTTCCCAAATGGTGACGAAGACCAGCCGAATGAAGAAGGATTGCAATTCTATGATGATGTTTTTGATGAATTGCTCAAATATGGCATCGAGCCAGTCATCACTTTGTCTCACTTCGAAATGCCTTACCATATCGCCAAAGAATACGGCGGTTTCATGAATCGTAAGACCATTGATTTCTTCGTCAAATTTGCAGAGGTTGTCTTCAAACGTTATAAAGACAAGGTCAAGTATTGGATGACCTTCAATGAAATCAACAACCAAATGAACTATCACAATGATATTTTCGGTTGGACCAACTCAGGTGCTCACTTTGGTGATTATGACAATCCTGAAGAAGCGATGTATATCTGTGGTCACCATACCTTGCTTGCTTCAGCTAAAGCAGTTAAAATTGGTAAAGAAATCAATCCTGAATTCCAAATCGGTAACATGATTGCCATGGTGCCAATCTACCCATTCTCAGCTCGTCCTGCTGACCAAGTGTTAGCGCAGCAAATGATGCATGACCGTTGGTCCTTCTGTGATGTGCAAGTTCGCGGTCACTATCCGCGCTATACCCTTAAGATGTTTGAACGCAAAGGTTACGACATTAACATCACTGAAGAAGATAAAGCAGTATTGGCTCAAGGGAAAGTGGATTATATCGGCTTCTCTTACTACATGTCTAACACAGTTGACTCGACAGCTCACAAAGATGTGTCTGAAGATACCAGCGGTGGAAATGAGCACTCAGTGACCAATCCATTCATCAAGGAATCTGATTGGGGTTGGGCTATCGACCCAGAAGGCCTCCGTTACTCACTCAATGCCTTTTATGAACGCTACGAATTGCCCCTCTTCATCGTGGAAAATGGTTTTGGTGCCATTGATGTCAAAGAAGAAGATGGTTCTGTCCATGACCCATACCGCATTGACTACTTGCGCAGCCATATTCAAGAAATGGAAAAAGCCATCGAAGAAGACGGCGTTGAGCTTTGGGGTTACACACCTTGGGGCTGTATCGACTGTGTATCCTTCACAACTGGTGAAATGAAGAAACGCTATGGCTTCATCTATGTTGACCGCAACAATGACGG
>NZ_AQYA01000018.1 GCF_000376985.1 Streptococcus henryi DSM 19005 | reverse complement strand
GAAAACTCCTGCAGAAAGGCCAGCACGACCAGCATATTATCCCAAGTGCGACTATCCCACTAAACGGTGCAACAAGTAGTCCAATTGGACAAATGAAGAAATGGATTTAGGACTTTTGAAAAACTTTCCGAGAATAACTTGACACAAACGATGGAAGCAGAGGGCGGTAAAATAAAGAGAATCATGATATAATATAAAATGGTTATATTTCTATGATTGATTTTTCTTTTCAAGTTTAAGGAAACGAAAATGTACTATAGAACAAAAACTAATTCAAAAGGAGTTACTCGATACGAAGTTGTAGATAAATATAAGGATCCTCTAACTGGCAAGTGGAAGACAGCTGTTGTAAGTTATCATAAAAACACAAGTCGCGCTCGAAAACAAGCAGAACGCGAGCTCGAAGGTAAAATTGAGAGATTAGTTAATGGCAGTGAAGCTCAATTTAATCCCCAGTTGATAAGAACATTCGGAGAGTTAAAGATGAGTTGGCTAGAAACCTGGTCAGTATCAGTAAAACCTCAGACATTAAAAAGAGAGGCTTTTGTGATAGAACGTCTTGGTGAAATTATTGGTGATGATTATTTACTCGAACGTCTAACACCGTTATTGATGAAAAAGTGTTTGACTACCTATATGGAGAAATATAATGCGTCACAATCTACTATGATACATATAAAAAGCACTTGTAACAAAATTTTTAACCACGGTGTTCTTTATAATGTTATTCAGTTTTCACCAATGTCTGTAATAAAGCTAGAAACGTCCCTTGAGAAAAAGCGTGAAACAAAGAAAAAACGAGAAGCAAAGTTTTTAGAAATTCATGAAATTAGAGCTTTCTTTGAAACACTAAGTCGAAGAAGAAACCCGAATTATTATGACTTGGCTATAGTTTTACTATTTTCAGGACTGCGAATCGGGGAAGCTGCTTTTACAAAGGAAGATTTTGATGCTGAGAGAGGTATACTACATATTGATAAGGCTTTGCAATATCATGATTTGAAAGTTTCAGAATTCTACTTTGATGAAACTAAAACAATAAATGCTGATCGAGATGTTGCTTTACCTAAAGTGGCTTGTGATGCTATATTAAGGGCTATACATCGAAGTGAAGAGTTTGACCGCTATGCGATTGAAAATCCTTGCGAAGCATTTACATTCTCTGAGAGTGTTTTTAGAACAGAATACGGTTCACCAATAACTTCGCATTCTTTCCGGGAAGTACTTGCTCGTGTTGAAACTGATCTTATTAAAAACTGCGAAGAGAGATACGGTTTCAAATGGACAAAGCATGTAACCCCTTATTCCTTTAGACATATGCATATTACCTATTTACAAAGTGAGGGTATGAAAGTTGCTATAAAAGAAATTATGGAACGTGTTGGACATGCTAATTATGAAACAACTATGTTGTATACTCATAGTCAAGGAATATCTCAAAATCAAACTGTTAAAGCCTTAGATAAATTTATTGATAGAAATAATTTTAGATTTGAAGCATTAAAATCTTGGTCTAGCAAATATTCCAAAATATTAAATGATGAAATAGAAAATAATCTTGATTCAAAAATAATTGAATTTTCTTTAGATGATTTTAGAGACAAACTTGGTCTAAAATCAACTTATACACCTAGGCATATAACTGCAAATATAATTCCTAAGCTTAAGAAAGATTTATCAAAATATTACAAGTCATTTGATATTTCTTATTTAAGAGAAGGAAAACAAAAGGTTGTTGGTTATAGGTTAACTTGGTGAATACAAAATCTTGGTGCCTGTTTGGTGCCTAATAAAAAACAGGCAGGTTTTTCAAACGAAAAACCTTGCTACGAAAGGATTTATAAACTCATGGCAACAATTCAATGGTTCCCTGGGCACATGTCCAAGGCGCGCCGTCAGGTGCAGGAAAACATTAAACACGTCGATTTTGTGACGATTCTAGTTGATGCTCGTTTGCCCTTGTCTAGTCAGAACCCTATGCTGACTAAGATTGTGGGCGACAAGCCAAAACTCATGATTTTAAACAAGGCTGACCTTGCTGATAGTGCTCGTACGGCTGAATGGCGCATCTTCTTTGAGAGCCAAGGGATTAAGACCTTGGCGATTAACTCTAAGGAGCAGTCAACAGTTAAGAAAGTGACGGACGCAGCTAAGGACTTAATGGCGGACAAGATTGCCAAGCTCCGCGAGCGTGGTATCCAAAAAGAGACCTTGCGTACCATGATTATCGGCATCCCTAACGCTGGAAAATCAACCCTCATGAACCGCCTGGCTGGTAAGAAAATTGCCGTTGTCGGAAACAAACCTGGGGTAACTAAAGGGCAACAATGGCTTAAGTCTAACAAGGACCTTGAAATCCTGGACACACCAGGGATTCTCTGGCCTAAATTTGAGGACCAAGTGGTTGGGCTTAAACTGGCTTTGACTGGTGCTATCAAGGATCAGCTTCTTCCTATGGATGAGGTGACAATCTTTGGACTTAATTACTTCAAGGCTCATTATCCAGATCGTCTGCTTGAGCGCTTTAAAGGCATCAACTTGGACGATGAAGCACCTGAAATCATCATGGAAATGACTCGTAAACTCGGTTTCCGCGACGATTATGACCGTTTCTACAATCTCTTTGTCAAAGAAGTGCGTGACGGAAAACTAGGGCGTTATACTCTCGATATTGTTGGAGAAGAAAATGGCGACAATTAAGGAAGTCAAAGAAGCATTAGCGACTATCACTCAGCTGTCAGACCCCGCTTGGGCTGACTTTGAAGCAGATAGCAGAGCTGGTGTCCAAACAGCCATTAGACAGCGTAAAAAGGCCATTCAGGCTGACATCGATGAAGACTTGCGTTTGGAAGAAATGCTGCGCTACGAAAAAGCTGCCTACCAAAAAGGCTATCAAGTCATCGCTGGTATTGATGAGGTCGGCAGAGGCCCCTTAGCAGGTCCTGTTGTGACAGCCTGTGTCATTCTGCCAAATGGCTGTAAAATCAAAGGTCTCAATGACTCTAAGAAGATTCCTAAATCAAAACACGAAGAGATATATAATCAAGTCATGGAAGCAGCCCTAGCTGTTGGTATTGGTATGCAAGACAATACTGCTATCGACCAAGTTAACATTTACCAAGCAACCAAGATGGCTATGCTCCAAGCTATTGATAACTTGGAAGGGCAAGTGACCAAGCCTGACTACTTGCTCATAGATGCTATGCAACTAGAAGTTGATATTGCTCAGGAGTCCATCGTTAAAGGCGATGCCAATTCGCTGTCAATCGCCGCAGCATCTATTGTTGCCAAGGTGACACGTGACCGCATCATGGCTGATTTTGATTTGAAATACCCAGGTTATGACTTTGCCCATAATGCAGGATACGGAACCAAGGCGCATTTGCAAGGTTTGGATAAATTTGGTCCAACACCCATTCATAGAAAGACATTTGAACCAATCAAAAGCATGTTAATGTGACTTAGTATTGCAATACTAGAACTAAAAGAGGTGGATTTATGATGACTGAACGCCAAAAAATGTTAGCAGGACAGCTTTACGATGCAGCTGATCCTGATTTGAAGTCAGAACGCTTGGCAGCGCGTGAGAAGATGGCTGCCTTTAACAATGAACTTGACCGTGACAAGCGCAAAGAACTGGTTAAGAACTGGTTTGGTACAACTGGTGATAATATCATGATTGAACCACGCTTCGTATGTGATTATGGTTCTAATATCCATGTTGGCGAAAACTTCTATGCCAATTTCAATTCAACTTTTTTGGATGTCTGTGAAATCCGAATCGGTGATAATGCCATGCTGGGGCCAAATGTTCAGCTTTTAACGCCTTTACACCCACTCGATGCCAAAGAACGCATTGCTGGGCTTGAATATGGAGCCCCAATTACCATCGGACACAATGTTTGGATTGGCGGCGGGGCAACTATCTTACCAGGTGTGACACTTGGTGACAATGTGGTCGTCGGTGCCGGAGCTGTAGTAACCAAATCCTTCGGTGATAATGTGGTTGTGGCTGGAAATCCAGCTCGCGTCATTAAAGAACTATAATAATTTTCATGCTCTGCTATTTTGCGGAGCTTTTTTCGAATAGTTTATATAGGAGGACTATATGAACAATTTTGAATTATTTAAACTCAAGAAGGCTGGTTTGTCCAACCTCAATATCCTTAATATTTTAGATTATCAAAAGCGGGTGGGGAAATCCTTGTCTTTGCGCGATATGGCTGTTGTTTCTAAGTGTAAAAATCCTGTTTTATTTATTGAAGCATATAAGAATCTAAACATCAAAGAATTGCGACAGGACTTTAATCTATATCCTAGTATTTCGATACTAGACAAGGAATACCCGCTGGAACTCAAGAATATCTACAATCCGCCAGCTCTGCTATTTTACCAAGGAAACCTTGAACTCTTACAGAAACCTAAACTCGCGGTAGTTGGTGCGCGTTCCGCATCGGAAACAGGAACCAAGTCCGTTCAGAAGATTATCAAGGAGCTGGGCAATCACTTCGTTCTTGTTTCTGGTTTGGCGCGTGGCATCGATACTAGCGCTCATGTGGCTACTTTGAAAAATAGCGGAGCTACTATTGCAGTTATTGGAACTGGACTGGATGTTTTCTATCCTAAAGAAAATCGTAGGCTTCAGGAATACATCGGGAAGAATCATCTCTTGCTGACAGAGTATGCCGTTGGTGAGCAGCCCTTGAAATTTCACTTTCCTGATCGTAATCGCATCATCGCCGGACTCTCTCAAGGTGTCATCGTTGCAGAAGCAAAAATGCGCTCAGGCAGTCTTATTACTTGTGAACGTGCCTTAGAAGAAGGACGAGAAGTTTTTGCCATTCCTGGGAATATTTTAGACGGAAAATCTGATGGCTGTCACCATCTTATTCAAGAGGGCGCAAAGTGCGTCACCTCGGGATTTGATATACTTTCTGAAATCACTCACTAATCAGCTTTCTCCTATAGGAGAAAGTTTTTTTGTTGACAGTTTCCAAAAAGCAAGTTATTATGTTAGAGGTTTATAAAGAAAAAATGCAAAAAGGATAATTATTGTATGAGTTCTTGTTCGTCATTTTCCATTTTGAAAATGACATTACCCCAAATTCATACAATATTGGTAAAGAAAGTATATATGGCGACAGCTACAAAAACTAAAACTGCTTCTAAAAAAACAACTAGTAAGAAAAAGGCACCACAAAAAAATCTAGTTATTGTGGAATCACCTGCCAAAGCTAAAACAATTGAAAAGTACTTAGGTAGAAACTACAAAGTTGTCGCTTCTGTTGGACATATTCGTGATTTGAAAAAATCAACAATGTCTATCGATTTTGACAATAATTATGAACCTCAATACATCAATATTCGTGGTAAAGGTCCTTTAATTAATGACCTTAAAAAAGAGGCTAAAAAAGCTAAAAAAGTTTATCTGGCAAGTGACCCGGACCGTGAAGGAGAAGCTATTTCATGGCACTTAGCTCATATTCTTGATTTGGATGAGAACGATGATAACCGTGTTGTCTTCAATGAAATCACAAAAGATGCCGTGAAGAATGCCTTTGTTGAACCACGTCGAATCAACATGGACTTGGTTGATGCACAGCAAGCGCGCCGTGTCTTAGACCGTATTGTTGGTTACTCTATCTCACCTATCTTATGGAAGAAGGTCAAAAAAGGTCTTTCTGCAGGTCGTGTACAGTCTGTAGCTCTCAAACTTATCATTGATCGTGAAAATGAGATCAAAGCCTTTAAGCCCGAAGAGTACTGGACAATCGATGGTGCCTTCAAAAAAGGCACTCGTAAATTCCAAGCCTCTTTCTATGGTTTAGATGGTAAAAAACTGAAATTGCACAATAATGACGATGTCAAGGAAGTTCTTGCTCGCATTAAAGGCGATGACTTCAATGTCGATAAGGTTGAGAAGAAGGAGCGTCGCAGAAATGCACCTCTTCCTTACACAACTTCATCATTGCAACAAGACGCTGCTAATAAGATTAATTTCCGTACCCGTAAAACCATGATGGTAGCGCAGCAATTGTACGAAGGGATCAATCTTGGACCTGCAGGCCATCAAGGTCTTATTACTTACATGCGTACCGATTCGACACGTATCAGTCCTGTGGCGCAAAATGACGCTGCTAACTTTATTGCTGATCGTTTTGGTGAAAAGTATTCTAAGCATGGCAGTCGTACTAAAAACGCATCTGGTGCTCAAGATGCCCATGAGGCTATCCGTCCATCTAGCGTCTTCCATACGCCTGAAAGTATTGCTAAGTACCTAGACAAGGACCAACTTAAACTTTATACACTTATTTGGAATCGTTTTGTTGCCAGTCAAATGACAGCAGCAGTCTTTGATACCATGAAGGTCAATATTTCACAGAATGGTGTCATCTTTGTTGCTAATGGTAGCCAAATTAAATTTGATGGTTATTTGGCAGTATACAACGATTCTGATAAGAATAAGATGTTGCCAGAAATGGATGAGGGTGACATCGTTAAGAAAGTTAATACACAGCCTGAGCAACACTTCACACAGCCGCCTGCTCGCTATTCTGAAGCAACTTTGATTAAAACCCTAGAAGAAAATGGAGTTGGTCGTCCATCTACCTATGCACCAACACTTGAGACCATTCAAAAACGTTATTATGTGCACCTTGCCGCAAAACGTTTTGAACCAACAGAACTAGGTGAAATTGTCAATGGCTTGATTGTTGAATTCTTCCCTGATATCGTAGATGTCAAATTTACGGCTGAGATGGAAGGAAAATTGGATGAGGTCGAGCTTGGTAAAGAGCAGTGGCAGAAAGTTATCGATGCCTTCTACAAACCTTTCCAAAAAGAGTTGGAAAAAGCAGAGACAGAAATCGAGAAGATTCAAATCAAGGATGAGCCTGCTGGTTTTGATTGTGATCTCTGTGGTCACCCTATGGTAATCAAACTTGGTCGCTACGGAAAATTCTATGCTTGTAGCAATTTCCCAGACTGTCACAACACCAAAGCCATCACCAAGGAGATTGGTGTCACTTGTCCAACTTGTGGTCAAGGTCAGGTTATTGAACGTAAAACAAAACGTAACCGTCTCTTCTATGGATGTGACCGTTACCCTGAGTGTGAGTTCACATCATGGGATTTACCAGTTGGTCGCTCATGTCCAAAATCAGGTGATTTCCTAGTTGAAAAGAAAATTCGTGGTGGAGGCAAACAAGTTGTCTGCAGTAATGAAGAGTGTGATTACCAAGAAGCTAAAATTAAATAAAAATTGCTTTAGTTTACATAATATTATTTATGTAAACTTTTTTCTTTTGTCAAAAATCTAGAATCTATTTTTGAGTCCGTTACAAAGGAAGTTTCTAAAAAAGTCCGTTATAATAGACTTTTTACAAAAAGTCCGTTATAATAGACTTAAGAAAGGAGCTAAAGATGATTTATTTTGCATTAATTGGTGACCTGATTGATTCTAAGAAGTTAGATAATCGTTATCACGTTCAAAAGAAACTAGAAGAGTGTCTTAAAACCATCAACCAGAAATATGGTACTTTCATTGTTTCCCAATTTTCCATCACGCTGGGAGATGAGTTTCAGGCTCTGTTGAGTACAGAAGCTCCGCTATTCCACCTTATTGATGATATTATATTAGCCCTCAAGCCTATTCAGATTCGTTTCGGCATCGGTTTGGGTGAGATTGTTACGGATATCAATCCTGAATTGAGCATTGGAGCTGACGGCCCCGCTTATTGGCTTGCTAGAAAGGCTATTAACAATATCCATCAAAACAATGATTATGGGAACACTCAGATGGCAGTTGCTCTTGAAGATGTATTGAAAGCTGAGCAAATCAATGCTATTTTAGCGGCTGGAGAAGCTATTAAGGCTGATTGGCGTGCTAGTCAAGAGCTGGTTTTTGAGACTGCTCTAGATATGGATATTTATGATGAGCACTTTGATCAACAAGAGTTGGGTCAGCGGTTAGGTTTAAACGCCAGTGCTCTCTCAAAGCGTTTAAAGAGTTCTAGCCTCAAGGTTTATTTCAGAACTCGAAAAACAGCGCTAGCTATGCTCCAAGAAAGCCTTAAGGAGGAATCGAATGATTAGTGGACTTTCAACAATACTCAAGTCAAATCCAGCACTTACTATACTTTTAATCGCGCATTTTCTAGCGGATTTTCATCTCCAGAGTCAAGTGGTTGCTGATCGAAAAAGCAGAGAAATCAAATACCTCGGCATTCATCTGATTTGGGTAGCCGTTCCCCTCATTATTGCAGTGGTAGGGATTCCTAAACTTTGGTTTGTAGCTCTGGCCATCTTTTTTAGTCACGCGCTTCTTGATTATTTTAAATTGGACATAGCAAAACTTCTAAGATTAAAAAAGACTGGCAGCTTTGTTTTGGATCAGCTCTTACATTTGCTAATCATCGTTCTGCTCAGCTTTTTAACTAGAGAGATGACACTTCCGTCATGGATAAGTCCAACTATCCTGAATCTATGCCTATTCCTGACTCTCATCACCAAGCCAACAAACATTGCCTTTCGCATCTTTTTCCAGCGCTTCCAGCCAGATGAAGTGGAAAAAATGGATACCATTCCAGGTGCAGGAGCAACGATTGGACTTTTGGAACGCATTGTTATGGGGATTTGCATCATCTTTAGTCAATTTGCTTCAATTGGCTTGGTTTTCACTGCTAAATCAATTGCTAGATACAATAAAATTTCTGAGAGCCCAGCCTTCGCGGAATACTATCTGATTGGTTCACTCTTTAGTATCCTAAGTACTTTGCTAGCAGCTTGGATTTGTTTTTTCTAATGATACCAAGAACTTCCCCACTCGTCAGAGTGGGCATTTTCTGTTATAATAAGTCAGTATCAAAAATAGAAAGGTTCTGTTCTGGGTAGCTCCCAGGCAGTAGTCAGGCAACTGACTAGAGGTATTAGTATTTTGTCTCAATCCATAAAAAAAGCTGATTATATCAACGTTATCGGGGCTGGCTTGGCTGGTTCTGAAGCGGCTTACCAAATTGCCAAGCGTGGTATCCCTGTCAAGCTCTACGAAATGCGTGGGGTCAAAGCAACGCCCCAGCACAAGACTGACAACTTTGCGGAGCTTGTTTGCTCAAACTCTTTCCGTGGCGACAGCCTAACCAATGCGGTTGGTCTCCTCAAAGAAGAGATGCGTCGTCTGGATTCTATTATTTTGCGAAATGGCGAAGCTAACCGCGTGCCAGCGGGTGGTGCCATGGCCGTGGACAGAGAAGGTTATGCGGAGGCTGTAACCGCTGAGCTCCACAATCATCCCCTTATCGAAGTCATTCGTGGTGAAATTTCCGAGATTCCTGATGATGCCATCACAGTCATTGCTACTGGGCCATTGACATCGGATGCCCTTGCTGAAAAAATTCACACGCTCAATGGCGGTGACGGATTCTATTTCTATGACGCGGCAGCACCAATCATCGACAAGTCAACCATTGACATGACTAAGGTTTACCTTAAGTCTCGTTATGACAAGGGCGAAGCTGCCTATCTCAACTGTCCAATGACCAAGGAAGAATTCATGACCTTCCACGAAGCCTTGACAACAGCAGAAGAAGCACCGCTTAATTCCTTCGAAAAAGAAAAATACTTCGAAGGTTGTATGCCAATCGAAGTTATGGCTAAACGTGGCATCAAGACCATGCTTTACGGACCAATGAAACCCGTTGGTTTGGAATACCCAGAAGACTACAAGGGACCACGTGACGGTGACTTCAAAACGCCTTACGCCGTTGTTCAATTGCGCCAAGACAATGCTGCGGGAAGCCTTTATAACATCGTTGGTTTCCAAACCCACCTCAAGTGGGGCGAGCAGAAGCGGGTCTTCCAAATGATTCCAGGCCTTGAAAATGCGGAATTCGTCCGTTACGGTGTCATGCACCGTAATTCCTACATGGACTCACCAAACTTGCTGGAGCAAACCTTCCAATCTCGCAGCAATCCCAACCTTTTCTTTGCTGGACAAATGACAGGAGTAGAAGGCTATGTAGAATCAGCAGCAGCAGGTATGGTTGCTGGAATCAACGCAGCCCGCCTTTTCAAGGGTGAAGAAGCAGTGGTCTTCCCACAAACAACAGCAATCGGAAGCCTTCCTTACTACATCACCCATACCGAAAGCAAACATTTCCAACCAATGAATGTCAACTTCGGTATCATCAAAGAACTGGAAGGCCCACGCATTCGTGACAAGAAAGAACGCTACGAGAAAATCGCAGAGCGTGCCCTTAATGATTTGGAATCTTATCTTACTGTCTAAAGAATATATGAACAGAGCAATGTAACCTGCTCTGTTTTCTTATGGTCAAAAAAGACCTTCACGTAGAAAGTCTTTTAGAATGTATATTCAACTGTGATATGATGGTATTTCTTGCGTAATTGGTTTAGTAAGCTAGCCTTGTTTTCTGCCAAACGTTGAATGAAATCTGTATCTTCGACGCTTAGAATATAAATGCTGACGGTGATACGCATGCCTTGCTTGTGAATGTGGATATCGAGATCACCTTCATTTTCAAGAATGTAAGGAGCGATAATTTCTTCAACTGTTGCAATAATGTCATGGTCGTTGATTGAGGCATGTGTCAATTCCCCAAAAGCTTCTATCAAAATCATAATAGGATCCTTGATTGAGATAATAATGAGAACCAAACAGATGAAGAAGTCACCTGTATAGTGCAAGAAACCCAATTGACTGTTGATATCGAAGAAGTAGAGGGGCAACACAGCCAAACCGATTCCCAATGAAATCAAACCATCAATGATATTACCTTTTGACTCAGCGGCCAAAATGGTACTGATATTGTTCATTTTTTTATTTTGATGACGGTTGTAGTAACCTAGTAGAAGACACATAATAGCTACCGTAAAGGTGTAGTTGAGAACAGGACCTGTAGTAATCGGTTGCCCTATTTGGTTGAAGAAGTAGCTGTAGGCTGTTTGGCTGGTTTCGATAAAGGTAACCATAAGCAAAAAAAGAATGGCAATCGATTTAAAAACCGCATACAATGGCTCTAAAAAATAAAGACCCTGAGGAAATTTTTTAGTCCTCTTATGGCTATTTTTTGAAATGAAAAAGGCAATAACCGAAGAGAAAAAAGCAATAATGGAGAAGACACTATCAAGGAAGAGTGAGTTCATCCCAGTATAGATAAAAACAATAATACCGGCAACACCTGTTAGAAAGTTGACAACTGATGAAATAATTAATGAATTTCTTTCAATTTGTTTCTGTTTCATTTGACCTCCTAGTTAGTGTTTTTCTTAATTATACCAAATATTAGCTATATTTTTAATAGTCCTAAGACATTTTAAATCTTATTTGAACCATTACTAAAAAATACGGGAAAATAAGCTAAATCTTTGACGATGTGTCAATGAAGGAGTAGACTTTTACTATAAAGCGCTAGCTATTTTACAAAAGAGGAAAAAATCATGCTTGAAATCACTTATCTTAATGCTGCAAAACAAGAACAAACCATCACTTTTGATTCTTACGCTGCTTTTGAACAATCTCAGCAAAGCTGTTCTATTAATCTGGCAGACCATTATAAAGTGGTGAAATTATCATATAATGGCCATGATTTGGCATATTCTGGCAACTACGGAGATATCTTCTTCTATCTATTAAAGCAAGACCTCGGTCAGTTTGAATAAGCAGTTGCTAGAAAGGAGTAAGAGTTATGACTTTTCAAATACGTTTGGGTTTAAAAGGCAGTTCAAGTGAGGCACAGATTGAAAGTCGCCTCATTCATAAGCCTGAAATTTTTGAATTTTATACATCTGAAGCAGACTTCAGTCAAGAGGGACTTGACCATCTAGCTAAAGCCATTGATAAAGTCAAGTCTGCCGGAGTTTCAGACATTATTATCCATCACCCAATGAAGTATAAAGGAAAATTTATGGAATTGGTGGCTCATCCTTCAAATAATGCTGAACTGGTTGACTTCATTAATGATTCAACTAAAAGCTTACTTGACATAGCCGAGGAAAAGGATTGTAAGGTATTGGTTCATGGGTCTTATGAAATGCGGGAAGACGACTTGATGGCGCCTTTTAACTCTCTAGAAGAAGCACAGGCCTATCTTTTTTCTCGTATGGATGCTTTTTGGGAATTGGGTAAAGACCGAATCATGTTTGAAAATGGTATCACTCCGCTCTTTTCTTTCGGTGATCCTGATTTTGACCAGGAGTTAGTGAGACGAGGCTACCCCTTAGCCTATGATGTTTCCCATGCTTTTATTTCACTTTCTGGGGACAATGCTGCGCTGCAAAAGTCGCTTGCTCTCTTAAAAAATCAAACGGTACATTATCATTTGGTTGATTCTATGGGAAAAACTCATGACAGTTTGACGCTTGGTCAAGGGAAGATTGACTGGAAAGCAGCTCTGCCATTGCTCAACGAAAAAGCAAGCAGTATTTATGAGATTGTACTCAAAGATCAAGAAAATCCACAAGAACAACTTGATAGCCATGACTATCTGACGAAAGTCAGTAAAAAAGCACTCGACTGAGTGCTGCAATAAACTATAAACGAATGAAGAACTTTCACCAATCAGTCTGGGGGAAAGGCTCTTGGAAGTTAGTCTTAAAAAACATTATTCTCTCAATTGGATTAGGTCAAGTCGATTGTGACGACCGACCAAAGTTCTTCAAATGACGATATTTATTTTCCACCAGGAGGCGTAACGTCTTTTGGTGTTTTTTTCTGCTTAAAGACTGACTTTACACCAGTTACTGTATCAACAACTTTTTGACCCAGTTGCTCATTTTTCTCACGCTGTTCTTCCGCAAGTATATAAGAGGCATTGACGACTTCTTGGTCTGTGTAATAGAGCTTGACCAGAGAGCCGACCTTAGCTTTCTTGGTGCGAGGGTACATTCTGACAACTTGGTTAAGAGGAGCATTGGCATACTTGACATTAGGATTAACGGTAATCCCACGAACAAGAAAACCTTGCTTTTCTAAAATTTCTTTAGCATCTTCAAAATCAAGATGGATAACGTTGTCTAATTCAATATAAGCCGTTTTACGGTCGTTATGACGATCTAATTCCTTTTCAATAATGGGACGCGTATTGTCAATCGCCTTACCGATGATTTGTGTGGTATCAGGCAATACAGCAATAACCTTGCTGACAGAACCTAAGGCCTTTGTCCATTTAGAATTTTTTACCATATTGCATTCTCCTTACCAGAATCTTTATCTCATTATAGCAAATTCTAGCAAAAATCATTTGAATAAAACTTACAAAACTGTAAGATTTGACGGATAGAGTGTAAGTTTAAGAGACAAGGAATGGACTATAATAGACTTATCAAGAGAGGACATGACTATGAAAATATTGAAAATTATAATTATCCTTTTGTCTTGGAGTGTTATAGCACTAATCTGTCCAATCATCTATGGACTATCAAAATGTATTAATCTGGGAGGAAGACATGATGACAAGAATTGATCTTTATAGCTTTATCACAATCGTCACTATCGTGACTTTAGCAGTAACAAGCTTGTCTATCTGGTATTGGTCAGGCAGACGACCTAGCAAAGACAACTATTAAGGAGAGAAAATGGTAATCCTAAAGAAAATCCTAAAATGGTTTGGGCTAATCCTTTTATCAATCCTAACATTACTGGCTTTAGCGGATGCCCTGTGGGTCTTTGGCCCACAGTTAATGGCAGAGCGAAAAATTTCAGATCTAAATAACTATGCACAAGGCGTCTCTAAACTTAATATTCCTGACAAGACTAAGATTATTGCTCTCGGGGAAGCCAGTCATGGGAATGTTGAATTTCAAGAGCTTAAACTAGCAGTCTTACAGACCTTAGTAGAGAATGAAGGTGTTAAATCCTTTGCTCTAGAAATGGATTTTGGAGAAGGCCTGCTTATTGATGACTATATCCGTAAGAGACAAGGGAATCTTGATGACATCGTTGAATCACTAGACTTTACAATATACCGTACAGATCAAATAAAAAAATTGATTGAATGGATGAAAGACTATAATAGCGATAAGGATGAGTCCCAACAACTTAGTTTTTATGGCTTTGATATGCAGAATCCTAGTAATGGCATACAGCCTATTCTAACTTACTGCAAAAATCAGAAAATTGATTTAAGTGATGACGATAAGAATACACTTAATCTTCTCAAACAAGCACTCAATCAACTCTCTGATTCTGATCGCACAGCCCTTATCCAAGTCCTACATGATATTCAAACAAAGATTCTTTCGGACCAAATGACGAGACAGGCGCAGCTTATTTCCCAAGAAATCAATTGCATCTTCAAAGGTTTAGACTATTATCAGGATTACATGACTGACTATGTTAGCATGAATAATTTCCGTGATAGGTGCATGGCGGAGAATGTGGCCTGGATTCAGGAGCTAGAAAAGTCTAGAGGCCATGAAGCTATCATGATTGCAGGGCATAATGGGCATGTGGCACTTAAGGACATTAACTATAAGACTATGGGACAGCACCTCGAGGAAAAATTTAGTGACCAATACTTTGTTATCGGAACGGATTACTTCCATACAAAAGTCAATATCAATACTATTGGTCAGGATATTGGTCGTGGTAACCACAGTTTTAATTCTGCGGATCCTCTAGCGGCTCAGGCCAAGAATTATGGCGGATTTTACTATCTTGATTTTGCTTCTGTAGATAAGGAAGGTCAGACATCTGACCTTATCTCTGAACCCATGTCTATGGGAAGTCTTGGAGAGGGTTACAGTTTCTTGATGCACCTATTACCAAATAGCCATCGCATCAAACAAATTCCCAAAGACCTTTATCATGCCATGATATTTGTCTACAAAGCCAATCCCATCCATCCCTATTCAGAGAAATAGGATATAATAGAAGCAGGAGAAGACACTATGTTACTAGAAATCAATCACTTAGAAAAAGACTATCGCACGCGCTTTTCAAAAGAAGTGACACACGCTCTGCAAGATGTTGACTTTAAAGTTGATCAGGGCGAGTTTATTGCAATCATGGGAGAATCTGGTTCAGGTAAAACCACCCTCCTCAATATCTTAGCAACCTTGGACAAGCCAACCAAAGGGACTGTTATCTTAAACGGTCAGGACATCACCAAAATCAAAGAAAGCAGTTTGGCAGAATTTCGCCTTAAAAATTTAGGATTTGTCTTTCAAGACTTTAATCTCTTGGACACCCTGAATATCCGCGACAATATCTTTCTACCCCTGGTCCTAGACCGAAAGAACTATGCCGAGATGGATAGCCGCCTTCAAGAACTTGCACCTAAACTGGGTATCGGTGACTTGCTCAACAAAAGACCTTTTGAGCTTTCCGGGGGCCAAAAGCAGCGCGTTGCCATTGCACGTAGTCTCATCACTAAACCACAGATACTTTTAGCCGATGAGCCCACAGCTGCGCTGGATTACCGAAATTCAGAAGATTTACTAACTCTCTTTGAAGAAATCAACAAAGAAGGGCAGACCATTCTCATGGTAACCCACTCAGCCAACGCTGCCAGTCATGCTAAGCGCGTGCTCTTTATCAAAGATGGGCGAATTTTTCACCAACTTTACAGAGGAAATAAAGACAACCAAGAGTTTAATAAAGATATCTCCCTTGCTATGACAAGCTTGTTGGGAGGTGACTAGGATGTTTTATCTTAAACTAGCCATCAATAACATCAAGCAATCTTTTAATGTTTTTGCACCTTTTCTACTAGCAAATTTGGTACTTTTTATCCTGACAGGATCTACCTTGGTTATCTTAAATAGTCCAATGTCTAGTGAGAACATGCAATATGGCATAATGACACTTAATCTTGCAATTATCGTTCTTGTTATTTTTGCAGTTATTATGTCACTCTATAGCTATAATTTTCTGCTCAAACAGCGTAGTAAAGAGTTTGGACTCTACAATATACTTGGAATGAATAAAAGGAAAGTTGGTCTTGTTGCTACAATTGAACTTTTCCTCATATTCCTTGTCACAGCATTTGTTGGAAGTATCCTATGCGCTGTTTTTTCAAATTTCTTCTATCTCATATTCGCACGACTAATTCATTCCGATAAGCTAGTTCTAACACTAACTCCATTGGCATTTGCTAGTAATATTGTTATCTATGCCTTCATTTTTCTATTTTTAGAAATAGCTGGTCTCAGAAAAATTGGGAAATTATCACCCTTAGCTCTTTTTGCAGATAGCAAAGCTGGAGAGAAGGAGCCTAGAGGAAACATTATTTTTGCCTTACTCGGAATAGCTTCGATCGGTTTTGGCTACTATTTATCGCTATCCTCATCAAAAATTGATGCCGTTCTTGTACTATTTCGATTCTTTATCGCTGTTCTATTTGTCATTGCTGGGACCTATCTTTTTTATATTAGCTTTATTACTTGGTATCTCAAACGTCGACGTAAAAACAAAAAATATTTTTATCAACCTGAGCATTTCATTACCGTATCACAAATGATTTTTAGAATGAAGCAAAATGCTGTAGGTCTGGCAAATATCACACTTTTAGCCGTTATGGCCTTTGTTACCATAGCAACAACAAGTTCCCTCTATACAGGAAGTTCCCAGTTAGTTTCAGCACTGTTTCCTAAAAATACTAACATCACACTTTTCGATGCTTCTGACAAAGATACTGAAACAGCTTTAGAAGAAACAATTTTAAAAGAAGCTAGACTTCCCAATAAAGATGTTACATCCTACAAAACAGCACTTTTTGCTAACTTGCCACTTGCTAGTGTCACTCAAGCGATAATCAAAGAAAATCAGGAACTTTTTACAGCAGATCAGCTTAAAACTTTGGTTAACGTCTACATTATTACCCAAGAAGACTATCGAAAATTGGGAAATGACGTACCGCAACTAGCTCAAAAACAAACAGCCCTTTACATGGATAACGATGCTAAACTTGAAAGTTTAGATATTCAAGGTCTGAAATTGGATAACATCAAGAACGGAAATATTGACAATTTCCCTGAAGCTTTACAAACCTACAATTCAGCCGCGCTGGTTGTTAGTAACGATACAGTTTTTAACGAAATAATAACTCATCTAGCTTATACCTATTCAGAGAACTATGACCCTGTAAATATTACAAACTTTATAGAACTCTCTACTGGAGAATTTAAAAAACTTAATCATTCACTTGATATAGCTTCTGGAAATTATTTGCGTGATAGCAATGGAGAAATAATTGGTAGATTGAGTAACGAGAAGGACACTAAGGAAGAAGTTGTCACAATGTATGGTGGTTTCCTCTTCACAGGCTTCTTGCTAGGAATTAGCTTTCTGCTAGGTGCAGCCCTCATCATTTATTACAAACAGTATTCTGAAGGACACGAAGATAAAAAATCATACACTATCCTCCAAGAGGTGGGAATGGATAAGTCACAGGTTAAAAAGACAATCAATTCACAGGTGATTTTAGTCTTCTTCATGCCAATTGTTATGGCTATAATTCATTTCCTTGCAGCATTAACAATGCTCAAACAAATGCTATTATTATTTGGAGTAATGGATAACTCGCTTATTTATAGCGTCAGTGCAATTTCTATCATTGTGATAATGATGATTTATTTCCTTATTTATAAAATAACAAGCAAAACTTACTACAAGATTATTGAAAGGTAAATTGTGTGGCGAAAAATCGCCACTTTTTTGATACAATAAAACCATGAATAAACACGGTAAAATTTTCATTGTAGAAGACGATCAAACCATCGTCACTCTTTTAAAAAATCATTTATCCCAAACTTACGATGTTTTTAGCGTCAGCAATTTTCGTGCCATTAAACAAGAAGTAGAAGAAGTTAATCCAGATTTAGTTCTCATGGACATCACCTTACCCTATTTCAATGGTTTCTATTGGACAACTGAGATTCGTAAGTCTCAGACTATGCCCATTATTTTTATTTCCTCTAGCGATGATGAAATGGATATGGTCATGGCTCTAGATATGGGAGGAGATGATTTCATTTCCAAACCTTTTTCACTAACCATCTTAGACGCAAAAATATCAGCCTTTTTGAGACGTGTACACCAATTTACCAATGATACTTATCAAATTGATCAATTCACACTATCTCGTGAAGGCGTGCTATCAAACGGAAAAGAACAGATAGCCTTATCACCCACTGAGAATAAGATTCTAACCATTCTTTTTACACATCAAAATCAAGTTGTCACCAAAGAAGAATTACTTGAAAAACTTTGGGAAAATGAAAGTTTTATTGATCAAAATACGCTTAGTGTCAATATGACAAGACTTCGTAAAAAAGTTCAGCCCCTGGGCTTTGACCGTATTCATACCGTGAGAGGAGTTGGCTATTTACTCAAATGATTTGGAAGTTTTTAAAAGAATATCGCTTTTGGTATTATCTCTATTTTTTCATGTGGGTTATGTTTTTAGTCAATTTTTGTCTTTACAAACTGCCACTCAACTATTTTTTTATAACTAGTTCCTTAAATGTCACAATTTTACTTCTCATCAGCATTTGGAAATTTACTCAGTTCAAGAGAAAAATGACTTTACTAAATTATTTCAAATATTTAGAGGAGATTGATAGTTTAAAGTCACCCACTGAGGAAGCCTATCAAGGAGTTATCGAAAATCTAGTCAAAGAAGAAGCAGCGCAAGCATTAGTGTCTAAAAGTCAGTTAGAAAACCTGCAATCACTTATTAAGATGTGGTCTCATCAAATGAAGGTACCACTTTCTGCATTATCTCTTATGGTTCAAACAGATAATTTGGATAAAAAAGAAGTTCAGCAACAGCTCAGCCGATTGCAAAACTATTTAGATATTCTCCTAACTTATATGAAATTCAGTCAAAATAAAGATGATTATCGCTTTGAAATCTGTGATGTTAAATCAATAGTAACTGACTTGGTTAAGAAATATCGCGTAGCTTTTCTAGCTAAAGAACTCTCTGTCAACATCGAAGGTAACTGGCAGCTTAAAAGCGATAAAAAATGGCTTAGCTTTGCTATTTCCCAAATCCTTGATAATGCAGTTAAGTATTCAAGAGACGGAAGTGAGATCAAAGTTATTATGGATACCTCTAGTATTAAAATACTAGATAACGGTATTGGAATACTACCTGAAGATTTGCCGCGACTTTTTGATGAGGGGTTTACTGGTTTTAATGGGCATGAGCACCAAAAAGCCACTGGATTAGGTCTTTACATGACTAAACAAATACTCGATCAACTAAACCTATCTATAAAGGTTGATAGTCAAATTGACCAGGGAACCTGTGTTACGATTTTTAAAGATTAACACTAATATAGGAAAAGAACCTTTAGTAGTTTGCATAATTAAATTTATGTTATCTACCTAAGGTTCTTTATAGTTTATCTAACGCATTTCTTTGTTCATCGTTAACGATATGGGTATATAAGTCAGTTACTTGGGTGTTGGCATGGCCCAATTGGTGGCTAACTAGAACTTGCGATTTAGTGGCATCATAGAGCCTAGTAGCAAGTGTATGACGAAGTTTGTGGGGTGTTACACGGATTTTAAAATCAGCAGAGTATTTTCCAACCATTTTTTCAATGCTGGAAGCATCCATACGATTGGGAACACCGCGATATTCAGATAAGAAGAAGGCTACATCCTGCTTTTCTGCCTTATATCTAGCTTGGCGTATAGACAGGTAGTTTTCAAGATAAGGCTTAGCAAATCCAGCAATATTAACTGAATCTCGTTTGCCACCTTTTCGGATAACGTCAATAACCATCATATTTAAATTTACGTCTCTCAGATCAAGATTAACAGCTTCAGATAAACGAACGCCAGAAGCTAGTAGCAAAGCTAAAATAGCTAAATCACGCTCTTTATTCTTATAAAATGATGATTTAGCACGATTAGAAAGTTTGTTCTCATATTCACAATCTACATATTCTAAAAACTCCATGCTTTCATCACCTAAGAAGAGCTTTTTCTTAATGTTTTCTGCCCTAGCTGCTAAAGTTTCCTTTTTCTTCTTAGTTGAAACTTTCTTCATAACATTTCGATAGAAGTAGGGTTCACCATCTTTGTCTTCAACTTCCTCGGTCAAATACTTAAAAAGACTTGACAGCGCTGATAATGTCCGATTTATGGTCGTTTGAGAGACCCCATTTTGAGTCGAATTGGCATTTAGTAAGGGACGCTCACGTAGATAAAGTATAAAGGATTCCATATCTTTTTTAGATAAATTTTCCAACACAGCAAGATCTATATCAGCAATTTTTGAAACATTTGCGATATCAGCATCAATCAGCCATTCAAAAAATCGTCTATATTCCTTGAAGTATTCGTATAAAGTTGTAAAACTATAGGGGACAGAAAGTTTAGATTGATAGTAGTCGATGACATACCACGGCATGATTTCTTTTAATTCATCAATTTTTTCTAACAGTAATTCACGTCTCATCAGTCGTTTTCTCCATAATATTCTATAATAGAAGTATATCACACCCTTATATATATTTCAAGAAAATTATAGTTTTTCGGAAAGATGTTCATGGAAACTTTATCCCCATTTCCATATAGCATTGATAACTTGTTTTAAGTTTTAAGTTTAAAATGAAAAACTAAATGAGCCGTAACTAAACTAACTTGAAAATAAAATCTTCAGCATCTCAGACTGCAAATCCTTCTCCAATATTAATAAAAATATTAATATTTTTATTTTCATACATGCTAACTCATCTGAATCAAAAATAATTCATTAGTTATTTTTTTCTTTCTTTAATTCTTTATGCAGTTTCATCTGCAAATTCTTGTTTTCTTTGTCCTTACAAATTATTTTATGAATTCTTTGGATTCTTAACTAACTTTAGCTTTTCTATGTATCTTATCATCTTTACTTTCTTATTCCATGTACTAATCTATTTTCCTGATATTTTTTCGGTAAACTTTCTTTATGCTATCATATTTCGAAAAACAGATAAGTTTACATAAATAAATTTATGTAAACTTATCTGTGTAAATCATCTTTAATTATTTTATCGAGATATTAATCACTAAAATTAGCAAATAAACAAGAGCAAATAAAACGTATGACTTGATGGATTCAATGAAGGTTGTCCGCTTTTCTGGTTTTGAAACAAATGTTGTCATGCTTTTGAGTGATATCGGAAAGCCCAATAGTCCAATTAGAGTGATATAATGCAGATAACCAAACAAAGGATAAAGAATCAGCATTAGCCAAGGTACTACTGCTATAACTTGGAACAATTTTAATGATAAGTCTCTTCCTAAATAGTAGACCAAGGTAAAACGGCGGTTATTGATATCTTGTTCTAAGTCACAGATATTGTTAGCTAGCATGATATTTGCTGTTAGAGCTACAAAAGGTATGCTGAGAAGAATCGCTGTGATAACTCCTTGTGGTTGAATTAAGATAGCAATTTGATTGGGATTCCAGAATGATTGTGCATAGAGACTTGGGTCCTGGATGTAAAGAGTTAAGAAGAAAATCCCAAATCCTTCTGTTAGTCCTGAGAAAACCTCACCAAGAGGAAAACGAGAAATTGGTATTGGACCATAAGTATAAAAAATGGCAATGATAAAACATGCTGCACCGAATGGGAAAAGTAACCAGTCCGTGCGAAACAACAAAATGAGTGATAAAAGACTAGCTAGACTCAAAATAAGATAAATAATTTTAGTGAGCAGGTTTGCATCTAGCTGGTATTTGCCAATCAGATTATGGGAAAATTTATATTCTTCATCCAGAGCTGTTTTGTAATCAACAACATTGTTGACAGCCGTCGTTGACATATCAACTAGAAAACTGGCAATGATAAATAGTAACGTATTTATTCCATTAATGGGATGATTACTATAAAGAGCCCACAACAAAGCTGTAATCATAGGAAAAAACCAAGTAATTTTAGTTTTTATTTCAATGAATTCTAAAAAGATTGGGAAAGTTAGTTTTTTGTACATAAGATTTCTTACTTTTTCAATTGCTTTCTAAAAATATTTTGACAGTTACTGGTTTTACGTAATGAATTCACCCAAACGTTGAACGCGTTATACCAGTATTTTCGACTATTTTAGAATAACACAGTTAAAACCAAAATTCCATATCCTTTTAAAATTCAAAATTGAATCTCAAGCAACATTTTACACATTCTTACGTGCTCGTAATGCTGAGAGAATTGAAACAGTATCAACAACTTCTTGAAGCATAGCTCCTAATAAAGTTGGGATGACACCTGTTGCTGCAATGACCATCAGCACTAAACAAACAAATAAACCAATTAAAACAGATTGTTTAGCGATTTTCATGGTGTGTTTTGCAATAGCAATAACTTGCGCAACCTTACTCAAATCATCTTTCATGATGACAACATCTGCGTTCTCACTTGCTGCTGTTGATCCATGAGCGCCCATAGCAATTCCGACATCTGCGGTTACAAGGGCTGGGGCATCATTTACACCATCTCCCACCATTAAAACTGGTCCATCTTGGATTTCAATATCCTTTAAGTGCTTAATTTTATCCTGCGGTAAGCAATCTGCGAAGACTTTATTAATACCAACCTGCTCTGCTATTTCCTTAGCGACTGAATCTTTATCTCCAGTGAGCATAACTAGGTTTTTAACATCCATTTGTTGGAGTTTTTGCATTGTTTCCTTGGCTTCAGGTCGAACGGAGTCCTTAAAAGTAATATATCCAAGTAGATGATCGTTTTTACCAACATAAATGCTAGTTTCTTTTGATAGATTTTCAGAACTAAAATTTTTGATAAGGCTCGGTTTGCCCGCTGAGACTTCATTACCAGAAATCTTTCCTATGATTCCTTGAGCAGTTACTTCAGTTGCTGATGTGACAGGTAAAAATGTAATACCTTTACTTTTAGCGTATTGTACAAGTGAACGCGCTAAGATATGCGATGAATTTTGTTCAAGACTTGCTGCAAGCTGAATGAGTTCTTCTTCAGTGGTCCCTTCAACTGCGATGATTTGATTGACAGCAAGGTTTCCTTGTGTGATAGTACCCGTCTTATCAAAAGCTACAGATTTTACACCAGACAACTTTTCTAGAGTTGTCCCTGTTCTAATAATAATCCCGTTCTTTGATGCTTGACTCATGCCAGCAACCAGTGCTACAGGGGCTGCTAATATTAGGGGACATGGCGAAGCTACAACAAGGACTTGAGCAAAACGCACTGGATCTTTTGAGATAAACCAAGCAAATCCACCGATTACATAAGCAATGACTGTAAAAGGAATTGAATAGCGATCAGCAAGTCTAACAAATGGTGCAGGATTTGAAGTTGACTCTTTTACCAATCTCACCAATTGTTGGTATTGACTATCTTCAGCCAGTGAAGTAACTTCAAATTGGATAGAATTTGAACCATTCATAGAACCAGATAAAATATTATCTCCAACCTTCTTTTCAATTGGTTTAGATTCACCAGTCAGTGAGGCTTCATTAAAATCAGATTCTCCACGTAAAATACGTCCATCTACTGGCACCATCTCATCAGGTCTAACGACGACTACATCACCAATTTTTAAAGCTTCAACAGGAACATCTTCCAACTCGTGTCCAATCAAGCGATGTGCAATTTTGGGACTATTATCAAGAAGACTTCGTAATTCACGACTGGCCTGTTTACTGGCATAATCTTCAAGACTTTCCCCACCTGTAAGCATGATGAGAATCATAAGACTAGCCCAATAATCACCAACAAGTAAGGTAGCAATAATAGCTGAAATAGCTAGAATATCAACACCGTACTGACCAGATTTTAAAGTCTTAATCATATCGATAAGCATTGATAAAGACATAATACCGCCGGCAATAGCCACTAGAATGTAGGCCAAATCTGGTTTATGAAGAATAAAATTAATAACCAATGCACATAGTGCAATAGTTAGAGTTGTAAGTAATTTTTTGAAGTTTGACATCCTACTTCACCTCTTTCATACTTCTATTATATTATAATCATTCTAAATAAGAAAGTGTTTATAATGATTATAATTAAGAAACTACACAAATACATAAATTTATTTATGTATACTAATTAGGAGGCTTGATAGTCTGTTTATATAAAGAATTAGTAAATAACTGAAAATATTTTGGAAAGACAAAAAAGTTTACATAATTTTCATTACGTAAACTTTTTAAAGATTCTTCTCTAAGCTTAGATTTATTAAGAGAACTTCTTATTTTCTCTTCTTCTTAGCTTTTTTCATTTTATTGGCCATGCGTTTCATAGATTGTTTCATAGCAAATTCACCAACTTTACCTTTGAGGCCTCCACCAAACATTTGGCTCATATCTGGCATTCCTGCTCCTCCAAGGGCTGACATGTCAGGCATGCCACCTTGTCCCATCATCCCTTCAAGAGCGGACATATCCATACCATCTAGGTTTGGCATATTTTTAGGCATAGCATTTGGATTAACACCCATTTGACGCATCATCTTGTCCATATCACCAGACATAACACCCTGCATCATGCTCTTAGCTTGGTTAAAATCTTTGATGAATTTATTAACATCAACAAAGCTATTTCCAGAACCGGCAGCAATACGACGGCGACGGCTTGGATTTAGCAAATCTGGATTTTCACGTTCTTGAGGAGTCATAGAAGATACAATAGCACGCTTACGGGCAATTTCACGTTCATCAACCTTAAAGTTTTTAAGGGCTGGGTTGTTCGCCATACCTGGAATCATCTTGAGCAGATCTTCCATTGGCCCCATATTTTGAACCTGGTCTAACTGGTCAATGAAGTCATTGAAGTCAAAGGTGTTCTCGCGCATTTTTTCAGCAAGCTCTGCTGATTTTTGCGCATCGTATTCTTGAGAGGCTTTCTCGATAAGTGTTAAGAGGTCACCCATGCCCAAGATACGGCTAGACATACGGTCTGGGTGGAAGGTCTCAATGTCAGTAATCTTTTCACCTGTACCAGTGAATTTGATTGGTTTGCCAGTGATTTCACGAACAGATAGAGCCGCACCACCACGCGTGTCCCCATCAATTTTAGTAAGGACGACCCCGGTGATATCAAGTTGTTTGTTAAATTCATCTGCGACATTAGCCGCTTCTTGACCAATCATACTATCGATGACAAGCAAGATTTCATTTGGCTGAGCCAATGCTTTGACATCGCGGAGCTCTTCCATGAGTTTTTCATCGATTTGCAGACGACCGGCAGTATCAATCAAGACATAGTCATTGCGATTCTCACGCGCCTGCGCTAGCCCGTTTGCAACGATTTCAACTGCTGAATGGTCTGTTCCCATATCAAAGACTGGCACGTTGATTTGTTGACCCAAGGTTTTCAATTGGTCAATGGCTGCAGGACGATAAATATCGGCCGCAATCATCATAGGACGTGCATTTTCTTCCTTGATAAGTTTATTAGCCAACTTACCTGCAAAGGTTGTCTTACCAGCACCTTGAAGACCAGCCATCATAATGATTGTTGGAATCTTAGGCGATTTTTCAATCTCAGCAGTTTCAGATCCAAGAATCTCTGTCAGTTCTTCATTGACGATTTTAACAATTTGTTGTGTCGGGTCAAGTGTATCAATGATTTCATGCCCAATGGCGCGTTCACGCACACGCTTGATAAATGTTTTAACAACAGGCAAGGCAACGTCAGCTTCAAGAAGGGCAAGACGAATCTCTTTCGTTACTTCTTGAACATCTTTTTCAGACAGTTTTTTCTTACCACGTAGATTTTTAAAGACGCCCTGTAGACGTTCAGTTAAACTTTCAAAAGCCATTTTTACTCCCTGTATTTCTTATAAATCATTTTAATCTCGATTATCAATACTCATTAAAATAGATAATTTTTCTTGCAAAAATGTATCATCTGAATATTTTTCAATCAATTCATCGAAAATCTCACTACGAACGATATAATCTGAGTACATATGCAATTTCATCTCGTACGCTTCAAGAATTTTTTCAGTTCGCTTAATATTATCATAAACTGCTTGGCGACTGACACCAAACTCCTCTGCAATCTCAGCCAAGCTGTAATCATCAGCATAGTATAGCTCGATGTAGTTCATTTGTTTGTCGGTCAATAGCGCTGCGTAGAACTCGAAAAGAGCATTCATACGATTGGTTTTTTCAATCTCCATAACCTACATTTTACCATATTTTCTCATTAATTAATAGTATCAAAAAAGGATTGTATCAATAATCTTGAATCAAAGCAGAGCACATAAAGTCTAGAGAAATTGACTATCATTCAGGTTAAGAAAAAGTCACAAACAGTCGTCTTTTGGTCCGATATCGTATATAATGAACATAAGATTATGAAAGGGAAAATGCCATGCTTATTAAACACGATATGAATTTTACAGCTCTCGACAAAACGCGACAACTCCACATCTATCTGCCAGATAATTACTACGAATCCGAGGAGCGCTATCCCGTCATGTACTTCTTCGATGGGCACAACCTCTTCTTCAATCAAGACGCGACCTATGGCAAATCTTGGGGCCTCTATGACTTTATGCAGTCATGGAACAAACAAATGATTATTGTTGGGTTAGAATGCGGTCATGAAGGAAATGAACGCTTGTCAGAATATAGTCCCTATGACATCAATTCAGATTTCTTTGGCGGTTTTGTCAAAGGGAGAGGTCAAGAAACCATGGACTGGATTGTAAACGAGGTAAAACCTTATATAGATAAAACTTACCGCACTTATCCATTTCGCCAAGCAACTGGCATCGCAGGCTCGTCCATGGGAGGTCTCATGTCTATCTACGCTGCTGGTCTCTACAACCATATTTTTTCAAAAGCAGCCTGCCTATCCTCAGCCATCCTAAATGAATTAGACACTGACCTGGCTGCTACTCCTATCGACAGTGACACCCGCATTTATCTCTCCTGGGGAACTGAAGAAGGCGGAGGTTGGGATGGTACTGCCGCACAAGCTAACTTGCGCATAGCCTCTTACTTTGAAAATAGCGGAGCTACTAGCCATGTCTATTGTCAAGAAGGCGGACAGCACAGGGAAGCTGATTGGGAAAAACAGGTGCCACTCTTTATGGATTTCCTCTGGATGCAATGATAACTAAAAAGAAGTTCAACTATTCTATTACTAGAAAAAGCTGAGCTTCTTTTGGTTTTAACGCTATTAATTATTTTCTAGATAAAACTCAAATCTGTCTCCCACATATTGGCTGTGCACGTATTCAAAAGGTATACCATCTGCGAAGTAGGAAACTTGAGTTAAGGCTAGAACAGCTTGGCCTTTAGGAATAGAAAGATATTTAGCAACTCGATCATTTGCATTTTTGGCATAGATTGTCTGCTGACTTTTTCCAATTTCATAACCATTATCCGTCAAAGTTTTAAAGAAGTGTTTAGTAATGTCCTCACGTTTAAAATGTCGAATGAGTTTTTCTGGAATAGCTGCCACCTCAAAAACTAAGGGAATATCATCAGCGAATCTCACACGTTCCATACGAATAACATAATCGCTAGCTTTTAAACCTAATCGCTTCATTTCAGAATCATTTGCTAGTTTTCTTTGATAGGAAATGACACTAGACGAAGGTTTTTTCCCTTGTGATTTGACGATTTCAGTAAAACTTGTTGTCCCACGCATTTTTTCCTGAACTCGATGTCCAGCTACATAGGTACCACTACCCACACGTCTTTCTAAAATACCTTCTTCAACAAGTAAGGTAATTGCCTGACGGAGAGTCATCCTACTAACTTCATAATCATCAGCTAGATCCCGCTCGCTTGGCAGTCTTTGACCAATTTCCCAAACACCTTGATCAATCTGTCGTTTAATTGCGTCATGAATTCTGATATAAGCTGGAACCATAACCTTCTCCTTGTCACATTGTTTAATAACTTATTTTACCATAAAAATGAATCTAAACCAAAAATCAGCTGGAAACAAAATTTCCTTCAATATGATAATATTATACTGTACAATGTTTTATTTTATGCTAGAATAGAATAAACCTTGTTAGCTTTAGTCTAACTCATATAAAGAAAGGACAACAATGACTGATAATGCTACATTGAATGATGTTCAAAAAATCATCGTTTTGGATTATGGAAGCCAATACAACCAATTGATTGCTCGCCGTATCCGTGAGTTTGGTGTTTTCTCTGAACTCAAGAGTCACAGAATTACTGCTGATGAAGTTCGCGCCATCAATCCTATTGGTATCGTACTTTCAGGCGGTCCAAATTCAGTTTATGCTGAAGATGCCTTCGGTATCGATGAAGAGATTTTTGAGCTTGGTATCCCAATTCTTGGAATTTGTTACGGTATGCAGTTGCTTACTGAAAAACTTGGTGGTAAAGTTGTACCAGCAGGTCAAACCGGTAACAGTGAATATGGCCAATCAACTCTTAACTTGCGTTCTGAGTCAGCTTTATTCGCAAACACACCTCAAGAGCAAGTAGTTCTTATGAGCCATGGTGATGCTGTCACTGAAATTCCTCAAGGATTCCATCTTGTTGGGGATTCAGCAGATTGCCCTTATGCTGCTATCGAGAACACCGACAAAAAAATCTTTGGTATCCAATTCCACCCAGAGGTTCGTCATTCTGTATACGGAAATGATATCTTGCGCAACTTCGCTTTTGGTATCTGTGGCGCTGCTGGTGACTGGTCAATGGATAACTTCATTGAGATGGAAATTAAAAAAATCCGCGAAAAAGTTGGCGACCGTAAAGTTCTTCTTGGACTCTCAGGGGGTGTTGACTCTTCAGTCGTTGGTGTTCTTTTGCAAAAAGCCATCGGCGATCAGTTGACATGTATCTTCGTTGACCACGGTCTTCTTCGTAAAAATGAAGGTGATCAAGTTATGGAAATGCTTGGCGGAAAATTCGGACTTAATATTATCCGAGTTGATGCTTCAAAACGTTTCTTGGACTTACTCGCTGGTGTAGATGACCCTGAGAAAAAACGTAAAATCATCGGTAACGAATTTGTCTATGTCTTCGATGACGAAGCAAGTAAACTCAAAGGTGTAGACTTCCTTGCCCAGGGTACACTTTACACAGACGTTATCGAATCTGGTACTGAAACAGCGCAAACAATCAAATCACACCACAACGTTGGTGGTCTTCCAGAAGACATGCAATTTGAATTGATTGAACCGCTTAATACCCTCTTCAAAGATGAAGTTCGTGCCCTCGGTACTGCTCTTGGCATGCCTGATGAAGTGGTTTGGCGTCAGCCATTCCCAGGACCAGGACTCGCTATCCGTGTTATGGGTGAAATCACTGAAGAGAAACTAGAAACCGTCCGTGAATCAGATGCTATTCTTCGCGAAGAAATCGCCAAAGCTGGTCTTGACCGCGATGTATGGCAATACTTCACTGTAAATACAGGCGTTCGTTCAGTCGGTGTTATGGGTGATGGACGTACTTATGACTACACCATCGCTATCCGTGCTATTACTTCTATCGATGGCATGACAGCTGACTTTGCAAGACTCCCATGGGATGTCCTACAAAAAATCTCAGTCCGCATTGTAAACGAAGTTGACCACGTCAACCGCATCGTCTACGACATCACAAGCAAACCACCTGCAACTGTAGAGTGGGAATAATAAAAAAATAGGACTCAGGTCCTATTTTTTATACACTCAACACTCTCTTTATAAGAAATATTTTTTATTTCACCACTACTCTTCAGCAATCCAAACACTGAGACTGCCTGCAGCAACTGGGAAGTCTGCCCATCCTTCGTCATCAATGATTATTCGATCTTCATAGCGCCCCATAGCATCATAAAAGGTTTGGTGTGACCATTTTTCTCCTACAAACATTCGCTTGGTTGCATCGCCAGCATTACTAATAAGAACAGCGAGTGGTGAGCCTTCTTCATTCAATCGTGTCCAACCAATACAATTAGCTTGATCAAAATAGTCAACCTGCTCGCCATAGGCACATTCTTTGCGTAAAACAAGCAACTTATCTAAATCCTCCTTGAAACTCATTTGTGAAAATTCACCTTCGATTCCGACATAGTCACCATAAAAAACACAAGGCAGACCACTTTCTCTTAAAAGAATAGATGCATAAGCTGCTGGTTTAAACCATTCTTCGATTGTTGATTGCAAGGCCTGACCACGTTGAGTATCATGATTTTCAACAAATGTAACAGCAGAATCTGGGAAATTTTTGACCAATGTATCATCAAAAATTCTCCTTAAATCGTATGATTCACCTTGTTGGCTAGCTTCATAAAGGTTCATGTGAAGGCGCGTGTCAATCAAATCAAAACGATAATGAATATTATCTAGGTAGTGAACATTATCATCTAGCTCAGTATTCCAGTATTCACCAAATACATAAAAATCCTGACTGTATCGATCTTTAATATCGCGAATAAAATTATTCATAAAGAAAGCATCAATATGTTTAACAGCATCCAGACGAAAACCTTCTATTCCTGTAGTATCCACAAACCAGTGTGCCCACTCGTAGATATTTTTAATGACCTCGGGATGTTTGAAATCAATATCTGCATACATGAGGTAGTCAAAGTTACCATTTTCTTTATCGACAAGATCACCTTGAGCCCACCCTTTATTCTCTCCTTGAATTTGATAGATACCAGACTTTCCAGTTCGTGCATCAAAGTCTGTACCTGTAAAATGATACCAATGCCACTCAAAGTCGTTGTAAATTTTATTTCGGCCCGGGAAGTTGAAATATGTCCACCCTTCAATTTCAAAAGGCTCGGACAGGACTTTCGTACGATCGGTTGGATCAACTTCAACAACCTCTACAGCCTCAGTTGCGTCAGCGCTAGCCTTATGGTTAAGAACAACATCAGCGATAGGTGAGATACCATTATTTTTCAAAACATTTATCAAGTTCAAATAGTCTTCCTTGAAGCCATATTTAGTTCGAACAGTACCTTTTTGATTAAATTCACCAAGATCAAACATATCATAGACGCCATATCCAACATCACTGCTTTTTGTTCCCTTAAATGCTGGTGGCAACCACATCTTTGTGATACCAAGTTCTGCTAATTCCTGTGCCATTTCAGATATCTTATTCCAGTGGTTACCATCATCAGGTAAATACCACTCAAATCCCTGCATCAAGGTATCGTTTGCCATATTGTCACCTCATTTTTATAAATCTGTTTCTTATTATATCACTTTTCAAAAAATATGCAATCGTTTGCGTACACTAACCTCATCTCTTGATACTAAAGTCTTACTTCTGAAAATCAAGTTGCAATAATCAAGGATAAAGTCCTACAGAATAATCATTGGGATTTAATATAATATCACTTTGATTTTAAACTGACAAACTTTCAAGATTTTTGCTATAATAATACTAAACTATGATTTTAACATGTTGAGGTTTTAGTAATGAAATTGATAACAAATGACTTTAAACAAGAGTTTGAGGAGAACGATCACCTACTCCCCTACTTGTTCTATAATACGATTGTTGAAAATGGGCGCCCAGATGTCCTCTTTCATTGGCACCCAGAGTTAGAAATTAATTATGTCTACGAGGGATCCGCTCGTTACCATATTGATTATGATTTTTTCAATAGTGAACCTGGTGATATTGTTCTTATCCGTCCTAATGGGATGCATTCTATTCATCCACTTGAAAATAAAAATCATGTCACAGATACCTTCCAGTTCCACCTAGATATGATTGGTTACTCTATAATTGACCAAGTTAGCTTACGCTACCTTCATCCTCTACAAACAAGCTCATTTAAATTTATTCCATGCATTAAACCAAATATGGATGGTTATGATGAGATAAAGTCTTGTCTTTTTGAGATTTTTGACTTATCTCGAGATGAAGGCCGCCACTTTGAAATTCTGCTAAAAGCAAAACTGAATGAACTAATTTATCTTCTCTACTACTACCGTTACGTCATTAAGAAAAACACTGATGATTCCTACCGTAAAAATGAAAAAATCCGTGAGTTGATTGACTATATTAATAGAAACTACGAGAAGAACTTGACAATAGACTATTTAGCAGACTTTATTGGTTACAGTAAAACACATTTTATGACTGTTTTTAAACAACATACAGGTACCTCTTGTACTGAATTTGTCATTCAAGTTCGCTTAAATAAGGCCAGCGACTTACTAATCAACACTAGTTATTCCGTTTTAGAAATTGCTAATCGAATTGGTTTCAATAATCTATCAAATTTCAATCGCCAATTCAAACGATATTATCAAACAACACCGAGCAAATACCGTAAACAATTCAGCAATCGAAAAGATAGTCGTACTTTAGTCAATCCCAGAAATTAAGAGGCTGGGCAAAAACTAGCTTCAGAACACAAAAAAAACGGGCATTTCCGCAGTTGGAGATGCTCGTTTTCCTATGTCATGGTTTATAATTATAATAACGACAAAACAATTAGAAAGCCATGACTATGTATAAAGAGTATAACACAAATCAGTTAAGTTTGGAACTAAATCTTGCTTACGATATTCCCATGAACCATGAAGTTAGACTCATCAGTCTTTTCGTGGACAGTATCCCTAATCATGTTTTACTGGAAGAAAAGTCTCATACTGGCCGACCAGCCTTCCATCC
>NZ_AQYA01000017.1 GCF_000376985.1 Streptococcus henryi DSM 19005 | reverse complement strand
CTAGGGTGCATCTTCGGGAAGTAGCTCAGCTTGGTAGAGTACTTGGTTTGGGACCAAGGGGTCGCAGGTTCGAATCCTGTCTTCCCGATGTCATGGCGGTGTAGCTCAGCTGGCTAGAGCGTCCGGTTCATACCCGGGAGGTCGGGGGTTCGATCCCCTTCGCCGCTATTTTTTTATATGAACTTTGGTTTTTGGACCTTTAGCTCAACTGGTTAGAGCACTCGGCTCATAACCGAGCGGTCGTAGGTTCGAGTCCTACAAGGTCCATTTTTTGGAGGATTACCCAAGTCCGGCTGAAGGGAACGGTCTTGAAAACCGTCAGGCGTGTAAAAGCGTGCGTGGGTTCGAATCCCACATCCTCCTTTATTTTATATATATTGTTATCGCGGGATGGAGCAGCTAGGTAGCTCGTCGGGCTCATAACCCGAAGGTCGTAGGTTCAAATCCTGCTCCCGCAATTTATTTAAAGTGTTGGCTCGGTAGCTCAGTTGGTAGAGCAATGGATTGAAGCTCCATGTGTCGGCGGTTCGATTCCGTCTCGCGCCATTTTAGCGGGTGTAGTTTAGTGGTAAAACTACAGCCTTCCAAGCTGTTGTCGCGAGTTCGATTCTCGTCACCCGCTTTATACCACAAAGGTATAAACCAAGACATTTCTTGGGCGCATAGCTCAGCTGGTTAGAGCGCACGCCTGATAAGCGTGAGGTCGGTGGTTCGAGTCCACTTGTGCCCATATATAGTATGGAGAATTACTCAAGAGGCTGAAGAGGACGGTTTGCTAAATCGTTAGGTCGGGTAACTGGCGCAAGGGTTCGAATCCCTTATTCTCCGTCTATGCTAGAAGCGAGATTATCTTATGATAACTCGTTTTATTTTTACCCTTTTTATTTCTCTATTGTTTTTTATTTGTATGGGGTTTATCATGAAGCAGTTTAAATTTTATCGTTCTCTTTTTTACAGTATTGCTTTTTTACTTATTTTTAGTATATTTTTTTATTTTGCTTCTCATTTTTTATCGCTTGGGAGTTTTATTATTACACCGATAAACTCTGTTGTTAGTAAAGTTGATAAGGTAATTAATGTTCCATTTTCATATGTTTCTTCTTTGAGTAGCGATTTAAAGGACTTATTTACTACCTATAGTGAGAATGAGGTTTTAAAGTCGAAAATTTATGACTTAGAAAATCAAGAGGAAAAACTGAATATGCTTGAGGAGGAAAATGATGCTCTTAAGGCAGAAATTGCTACATCTTCAACTTTTAAAGATTCAGTTTCGCTTATTGGTGAAGTTATTGTTAGGAGCCCGTTTTCTTGGTATGATAGTTTAGTTGTTGGATTAGGGACAGATCATGGTGTTAAAGATGGGATGCTTGTTTTAAATGGAGGAGGGCTGATTGGTAAGGTCTCTTCTTCATCAAAGTCTTCATCACACGTTGAACTTCTAACTGACGGAAATAATTTTGATATTCCTGTGAAGATTTCTTTAGAAAACTCTGTGGTTTATGGATTGCTTTCTGCTTATGATAGTGATTCCAAAGAATTTATAGTTACTGATTTGAATGTATCTAAAGATATTGTTGTTGATTCGGTAGTTTCTACAAGTGGTCTTGATGGTATAAGTGCAAGTAATGTATTAGTTGGTAAGGTAAGTAGAATAGAAGATGGGGAAGACAGGAAGTTATTTATTACTCCAGCTGCTAGTTTTGAAGCTATTTCTTTTGTAACAATTGTAGGTGATTAGATGGCTTTTTTTAAAAATAAGTATTTTCTTACTTTCATTCTTTTTATCCTTTTGATTCTTGATGGTCAAATCTCTTATTTTTTAAACAGTATTTTGGGTTACCATTGGCATTTTACAAGTCATTTGTTTCTACTGGCTTCAATTTTATTTGCTATTAATACCAGTAGTTTATTTTCATTCTTGATTTTTGCTGTATTTGGTTTTCTTTTTGACTCTTATTATCTTGGTCAACTGGGGATTATGGTAATTTTATTGCCAATGTTTGCTCTGCTATTTTCAAAAATAACTAAACCATATGTTGTGCATCTTTTCCCGAGTTTATTTATTTTTATCATTTCCGTTTTTTCATTAGATATGTTAGGTTATTTTTTTGCTGTTTTCTATGGAATGACAAATTTTAGTTTGGGAATTTATATTATGTATTCTGTTGCCCCAACATTAATTTTGAATCTAGTTTTTTTCTCATTATTTCAAAAAACATTTAAGAAACTCTTTTTTCTCACATAGTTTACGCTTTCAAAATGGAATTGTAACATTTGCGTAATGTTAATGCTTGTTTTTTTTGGTAAAATAATAGATGTCTTATCGAAAAGGAGTCGTTTAATTTATATGAAAAAAAGAATTTTATCAGCAGTTTTAGTGAGTGGTGTAACACTCGGAACTGTTGCATCTCAGGTAAGTGCAGATGATTATGATAGTAAGATCTCTGCCAAAGATGCCCTAATATCGAATCTTACAGCAGAACAAGCTGCTGCACAAAGTCAAGTGAACTCAATTCAATCTAAAGTTTCTTCACTTGAAGCAGAACAAGCAGAGTTAGAAGCAGAGAACGTAAAACTTGAAGCAGAATCTAAAAAGCTAAGTGAAGAAATTCAATCACTATCAAGCAAGATTGTTGCACGTAACGATTCTTTGAAGAAACAAGCTCGTAGTGCTCAAAAGAGTAATACTGCAACAAGCTATATCAATACAATTTTAAACTCTAAATCTGTTTCTGATGCTATTAACCGTGTTGTAGCTATTCGTGAAGTGGTTTCTGCTAATGAAAAGATGTTAGCTCAACAAGAAGCTGATAAAGTCTCTATTGAAGAGAAACAAGCTGAAAACCAAGAAGCTATTAATACTGTTGCTACAAATAAAGCTATTTTAGAAGATAATAAAGTTGCTTTAACAACTCAACAAGCACAATTACAAGTTGCTCAATTAGAGTTAGCAGCCCAATTGTCTACTGCTGAAGATGAAAAAGCTAGTCTTGTTTCACAAAAAGCAGCAGCAGAAGAAGCTGCTCGTCAGGCAGCAGCGGCAGAAGAGGCTGCTCGACAAGCAGCAGCAGCACAAGCAGCAGCTCAGGCACAATCAGTAGCAGCAGCACAAGCGGCAGCTACCGCTCCTGCTCAATCTGTTACAACTCAAGCTACTGAAGCAGCAACTCCAGCAGCTACAACTACAACGACTGCAGCACCAGCTGCACAAGTTACTACTCCAGCAGTTCAAGCAACTACTACAACAACTGCACCTGCAACAACAACAACGACTACAGTATCTTACTCAACTTCTGGTAATACTTATCCTGTAGGTCAATGTACTTGGGGTGTTAAATCAATGGCTGCTTGGGTTGGAAACAACTGGGGTAATGCAAATCAATGGGGTGCAAGCGCAACTGCTGCTGGGCATTCTACTGGATCTACACCTGTTGTAGGATCTGTCATTGTTTGGCCATATGATGGCGGTGGCTATGGACACGTTGCTTATGTAACTTCAGTTTCAGGTTCTACGATTACTGTTATGGAATCTAATTACGCAGGAAATATGTCTATTGGCAACTATCGTGGTTCTTTTGATGTTAATTCATCTGGATCACACTATTTCATCTATCAATAAAATTCTTAGGCGAGACTTAAAGATCTCGCCTTTTGAGCATTATAGTATTTTTTGTTTATTATATTTGCAATAGATTGTTTTTCATGACTAATTTTCGTCTATTGATAATCTTTTCGCAAGATTTATTAAATGTTTAGGTCACTGATTTATTAAAGGCCTTGAGCTCTAAAAACCTTTATTTTCATTGAAAAAATAGGTAAAAAGGGTTAAAATGGTAATGGATAAAAATTTTGGAGGAAATCATGTCTTATTCTGATTTAAAATTGTTTGCCTTGTCTTCAAACCAAGAATTGGCGCAAAAAGTGGCTGATACAATGGGCATTCAACTTGGAAAATCAACAGTTCGTCAGTTTTCTGATGGTGAAATTCAAGTTAATATTGAAGAGTCGATTCGAGGACATCATGTCTTTATCTTACAATCAACTAGCTCACCAGTTAATGATAACTTGATGGAAATTTTAATTATGGTAGATGCTTTAAAACGTGCTAGTGCAGAAACTATCAGTGTGGTAATGCCATATTATGGTTATGCTCGTCAAGACCGTAAAGCTCGTTCACGCGAACCAATTACTTCAAAATTGGTTGCTAATATGTTAGAAGTTGCTGGAGTTGATCGTCTTTTGACAGTTGATCTTCATGCAGCGCAGATACAAGGTTTCTTTGATATTCCTGTAGATCATTTGATGGGTGCTCCTTTGATCGCAGATTATTTTGACCGTCACGGTTTGGTCGGTGAAGATGTAGTTGTTGTTAGTCCTGACCATGGTGGTGTGACACGTGCTCGTAAATTGGCACAATTCCTCCAAACGCCAATCGCAATTATTGACAAGCGTCGTAGTGTCACTAAGATGAATACGTCGGAAGTTATGAATATCATTGGTAATGTTAAAGGGAAAAAATGTATCTTAATTGATGACATGATTGATACTGCTGGAACAATTTGCCATGCTGCTGATGCCTTGGCTGAAGCAGGTGCCACTGCTGTCTATGCATCGTGTACTCATCCAGTTCTTTCAGGTCCTGCACTTGAGAATATTCAAAAATCAGCAATTGAAAAATTAATTGTCTTGGATACTATTTACTTACCTGAGGAACGATTGATTGACAAAATTGAACAGATTTCTATTGCGGAGCTTATTTCTGAAGCTATTATCCGTATTCACGAAAAACGTCCATTATCTCCATTGTTTGAAATGGGTAAAATTGGATAATAATTTTGGGGCAGCCTAAGGGTTGCTCTTTTATTTTGTCATTTCACATTATCTTTTGTTTTAAAAATTGAGTTAGAAGTTCAACGGTTAATTACTTTTTTATTTTTTGGACCAAATTAGTGGTACTTATGAGTGATTTTATATTTATTTTGGGTTATTCACATGTGGATAACTTTTTATAATTTTATTTCACTGTGGATAAGCTAGAAAAGGGGGTGTTAATTGTCAGAATTTTGTGTATAATAGAGTTACTTATTTTAGAGGTGAGCAAATGGATTTAACAAAACGTTTTAATAAAAATTTAGATAAAATTGAAGTTTCCTTAATTCGTCAGTTTGATCAGTCTATTTCTGACGTTCCTGGAATTATGAAGTTAACCCTAGGTGAACCAGACTTTACCACACCAGATCATGTTAAGGAAGCTGCAAAGGCTGCAATTGATGATAACCAATCTTATTATACAGGTATGAGTGGTTTACTTGCTTTGCGTCAAGCTGCTAGTGGTTTTGTCAAAGAAAAGTACAATTTATCTTACAATCCTGATAATGAAATTTTGGTGACTATTGGTGCAACGGAGGCTTTATCTGCTACTTTGACTGCTATTTTGGAACCAGGCGATACCATTTTGCTGCCTGCACCAGCTTATCCTGGTTATGAGCCTATTGCTAATCTGGTAGGAGCTGAGATTGTAGAAATTGATACAACAGCAAATGATTTTGTTCTGACTCCTGATATGCTTGAAAAAGCTATTTTAGAGCAGGGTGATAAGCTTAAGGCTGTTCTTCTAAACTATCCAACTAATCCAACTGGTGTGACTTATTCGCGTGAACAAATTAAGGCTCTAGCTGATGTTCTCAAAAAGTATGAGATTTTTGTAGTCAGCGATGAGGTTTATTCAGAATTGACTTATTCAGAAGAACCTCATGTGTCTATTGCTGAGTATCTGCCTGAGCAGACTATTCTTATCAATGGTTTGTCTAAATCTCATGCCATGACGGGTTGGCGTATTGGTTTGCTTTTTGCGCCAGCTATTTTAACAGCTCAATTAATTAAGAGTCATCAATATCTGGTGACTGCAGCTTCGACTATTTCTCAATTTGGTGCTCTTGAGGCTTTATCTGTTGGTAAGAATGATGCCCTTCCTATGAAAAAAGAGTATATGGTGCGACGTGATTATATTATTGATAAGATGTCTGCACTGGGATTTAAGATTATCAAACCAGATGGTGCATTTTACATCTTTGCTAAAATTCCAGCAGGCTATAATCAGGATTCTTTCAAGTTCTGTCAGGATTTTGCCCGTGAAAAAGCTGTTGCTATTATTCCTGGGGTTGCTTTTGGCCAATTTGGTGAGGGTTACGTACGTCTGTCTTATGCAGCTAGCATGGAAACTATCCGCACAGCCATGGAACGCTTGAAAGAGTTTATGGAAGAGCATGCAAACTAGAGAAACTCAGGGATTAGTTCTATATAACCGAAACTATAGAGAAGATGATAAGCTGGTCAAGATTTTTACAGAGACAGACGGCAAGCGCATGTTTTTCGTGAAACATGCCAGTAAATCCAAACTGAATTCGGTTATCCAACCCTTGACAGTTGCTGATTTTATCCTAAAACTCAACGACAATGGGCTGTCTTACATTGAGGATTATAAGGATGTAGAGCTTTATAAAGAGATTAATGCTGATCTTTTTAAGCTGTCCTATGCTTCCTACGTGGTCGCTTTGGCTGATGCGGCTATTGCTGATAATGTGGCGGATCCCCAGCTCTTTGTCTTTCTAAAAAAGACTCTGGAACTCATGGATCAGGGATTGGATTATGAGGTTTTGACCAATATTTTTGAGGTTCAGATTTTAGACCGTTTCGGTGTCCGTTTGAATTTTCATGAGTGTGTCTTTTGCCATCGTGTGGGCCTCCCCTTTGATTTTTCCCATCAGTATTCTGGCCTGCTCTGCCCTGAGCATTATCAGGAGGACGACCGTCGCAATCACCTAGACCCCAACGTCCCTTATCTTTTAGATCGATTTCAGAATGTTTCCTTTGAAGACTTGCAGAGCATCTCAGTTAAACCTGAGATGAAGCAGAAGCTCCGCCATTTCTTAGATGAAGTCTATGATGACTATGTGGGAATCAGGCTCAAGAGCAAAAAGTTTATCGATGATTTGAGCAAGTGGGGAGATGTCATGAAGCCTGCGGATGATAAATAATTGAAATAGTAAAACTCCCTTGAATGAACAGGGAGTTTTTGCTATATAATACTCAAATAAAATCAAAATCAGATGAGGAAATGAGACAAAGGCAGTACTAGGGTATGGCAAGTCGAAACTGACGATGTATCATTTGGATTTTAAAAGAGTATAAGAAATAAGTCAACTCACTTGATCCCATATTTCTCCCCCAATTCTTGGCGAATGTTTGGGAAGGTTCTGATAGGCTGAGGGTTTTCTAGGTGTTGGCTGAGGTGCTTTTCCATCCAGACCATGTCATACCAGGTATTGAATTTGTAGCCGCATTTGTGGAATTGGCCGACTAGGCTGTAGCCTAGGTGTTGGTGGTATTGGACACTATTCTGGCTTAGGTACTGGTCTTCAACTTCAGGGTAGGCGATGCAGGCATTGAGATTGATGATGTTTTGGAGTTTTAGGGCATTTTCCAGAGCGGTGTACAAGGCTTTGCCTAGGCCCTTTCCTTGGGCTGACTTGTCTAAGTAGATAGTCACTTCAACTGCCCAGTCGTAGGCTGCTCTTGGATTAAAGGCTCCGGCATAGGCATAGCCTAGGATTTTGCCATCTTCTTCAGCGACTAAGTAGGGATATTTGGCCAGGGTCTTGAGGATGCGATCTGTGAATTCTTCCAGACTAGGCGCTTCATATTCAAAGGTGATGGCTGTCTGGTCAACGTAGTAGCTATAGATATCAAGCAGGGCTTGGGCGTCTTGTTCGGTAGCGATTCGTATCATGGCAGTTTCCTTTCAGTTATCTTCATTATTTCTGAAATCATGTCTTGTATTATAAGATAGAAGCTCAGCCAAGGCAAGTTAAATAAGTTATTTTCTCTATTCTTTTTTTCTTTTGATGTTTGAAAATCGGCTCTGCTATTTTTCAAAAAAATGAAAAAAATCTTAAAACGTGCTATAATAAAGCAACTATTGTTTGTGAAGGAGTCATTCATGAAGAAAATTGCTGTTGATGCTATGGGTGGGGATAATGCGCCTCAGGCTATTGTTGAGGGGGTTAATCAGGCTCTAGCGGCATTTAAGGATATTGAAATTCAGCTCTACGGTGATGAAGCTAAGATTAAGGACTATTTGACGGCGACTGAGCGCGTGAGCATTATACATACAGATGAAAAAATAAATTCGGACGATGAGCCAGCCAAGGCTATCCGTCGTAAGAAGAAGGCTAGTATGGTCCTTGGAGCTCAGGCCGTTAAGGAAGGCAGTGCTGATGCTGTAATTTCGGCTGGGAATACAGGTGCTCTGCTTGCGGCTGGTCTCTTTGTGGTCGGTCGTATCAAGGGTGTGGATCGTCCAGGTCTTATGTCAACCATGCCAACTGCTGATGGTAAGGGCTTTGATATGCTGGATTTGGGTGCCAATGCTGAAAATACAGCTGCCCACCTCCACCAGTATGCTATCCTTGGTTCTTTCTACGCCAAAAATGTGCGTGGTCTTGCCAATCCTCGTGTCGGCCTGCTTAATAATGGGACAGAGGACACTAAGGGTGATCCCCTTCGCAAAGAGACTTATGCTCTGCTTGCTGCGGACAGTTCGCTCAACTTTGTGGGAAATGTGGAAGCGCGTGAACTCATGAACAATGTGGCTGATGTTATCGTTGCTGATGGTTTTACGGGCAATGCGGTGCTTAAAACCATGGAAGGTACGGCTCTAACCATCATGGGAACCCTCAAATCTTCTATTAAAAAGGGTGGTTTGAAGGCAAAATTGGGAGCCCTTCTCTTGAAAGATAGTCTTTACAGCTTGCGAGATAGCATGGACTACTCAAGTGCAGGCGGTGCAGTTCTCTTTGGGCTTAAGGCACCTGTGGTCAAATGTCACGGTTCCAGCGATGCCAAGGCTGTTTTCCATACGATTAAACAAGTCCGTACCATGCTTGAGACAAATGTGGTTGGTCAATTAGTGGAAGAATTCACACCTAAGGATTCAGAATAGGAGATCATTATGACAAAAGAGGCTATTTTTGAAAGAATTTCTACTCTCATCAAGGATCAGTTACATAAGCCAGAGCTTACTGTGACTACTGAAACGACTCTTCAAGAAGACTTAGGGGTGGATTCAATCGCTCTTATGGAATTCATCATTAGCTTGGAAGATGAGTTTGGTCTTGAAATTCCAGATGAAGATGTTGAGGACATGACTTGTATGGGAGACATGTTGAATTATTTGGATAAGAGATTAAAATAGCAGGAAATGTTCGTTAAATACGGACGTTTTTATTTTTATTTTATAACAAAGTCTGTAAAATGTTGAATTATATATTTTCTTGTGTTAAAATTTACTTGAACAAAGGTGAAAGGCGAACAAAAACATGTCTAGAGAACTGATTTATTCAGGTAAAGCCAAAGATATTTATAGTAGCGAAGAAGATGAGAATTTGATTGTTTCCGTTTATAAGGATCAAGCAACTATGCTTAATGGTGCTCGTAAGGAGACCATAGAGGGAAAAGGTGTGCTCAATAATCAAATCTCATCTCTTATTTTTGAAAAACTGAATGCAGCTGGTGTGGCAACGCATTTTGTTAGGCAATTGTCAGATACAGAGCAGCTTAATAAAAAAGTGGATATCATTCCACTGGAAGTGGTGCTCCGCAATGTTGTAGCGGGATCGTTTGCCAAACGTTTCGGCATTGAAGAAGGTCTTCCTATCGAAAAACCTATTGTGGAATTCTACTATAAAAAAGATGAGCTAGATGATCCTTTCATCAATGATGAACATGTGGCTTTCTTAGGAATTGCCACCGATGAGGAAATCGCCTATATCAAGGCTGAGACACGCCGTATCAATGAACTTTTGAAAGAGTGGTTTGCCCAAGTTGGTCTGCAGTTGATTGACTACAAACTAGAATTCGGTAGAGACAAGGATGGCAAGATTATTCTGGCAGATGAATTTTCGCCAGATAATTCTCGCCTCTGGGATGCGCAAGGCAACCACATGGATAAAGATGTCTTCAGACGTAACCTCGGTTCCCTGACAGATGTCTACAAAGTTGTACTTGAAAAATTGAAAGAATTATAATTTTATTTTTTGATATTTTTCTTAAGTGGTGCGGACGCAAGCGACTACCTTCGGTATTCCATTGCTAAATTTTGAGTCTAAGGTCTCAAAATTTCCGTGAACGATAGCTACACTAGCTATCGTTCTTTCACCACGGCGAAAAATATCGTGAAACTCGCTTCGCTCGTATTAGCCGAGCAGAAAAAAATTGACTTGAGTAAGAGGATTAGAGAGAGGAATTGAACTCGTACTGAAAGCGAAAAAGTAAAACTGTCTCCCAGACTGTTTCAGCTGACAGCTAGGCATAGAAAACTGTCAGGAAAAATCATTTCAAAAATTAGGATTTTTGGTAATTTCCTATTTTTGGGTCGCTTTCTTATCGGAGAGGTATCTTAAAATGAACAAACGTATTTTTGTTGAGAAAAAGGCCAATTTTGGTATTAAATCGCAGGCTCTTTTGAAGGAATTGACGCACAACCTGCAATTGTCTTCTTTGACGGACCTTCGTTTGGTCCAGGTTTATGATGTTTTCAACTTGGCTGAAGACTTGTTTGACCGTGCTGAGAAACATATTTTTTCTGAGCAGGTAACGGACAATATCTTGGCTGAAGAAGATGTGCAGGCAGATTTGGCTAACTATGCTTTCTTTGCTATTGAATCTTTGCCAGGTCAATTTGACCAACGTGCGGCATCATCACAAGAAGCTCTGCTATTGCTTGGAAGCTCAAACGATGTGACCGTTAATACGGCGCAACTTTACTTGGTTAATAAGGATATTGATGGGGCTGAATTGGATGCTGTTAAAAACTATCTTCTCAACCCAGTTGATTCACGTTTTAAAGACATCACATTAGCCATTGCCCAGCATGATTTTTCTGAGTCAGATAAGACTATTCCAAACTTGGATTTCTTTGAAACTTTTGGTGCGGAAGACTTTACGGCTTATAAGGCAGAGCAAGGTTTGGCTATGGAAGTGGATGATTTGCTCTTTATCCAAGATTACTTCAAGTCTATCGGGCGCGTGCCGACTGAGACTGAGCTCAAGGTTTTGGATACTTACTGGTCTGACCACTGTCGTCACACAACTTTTGAGACAGAATTGAAGAAGATTGATTTCTCAGCTTCAAAATTCCAAAAACAGTTGCAGGCAACTTATGACAAATATTTGGCTATGCGTGAAGAACTTGGGCGTTCTGAAAAACCGCAAACCCTCATGGACATGGCAACTATCTTTGGACGCTATGAACGTGCCAATGGTCGTTTGGATGATATGGAAGTATCTGATGAAATCAATGCTTGTTCCGTTGAAATTGAAGTAGATGTCAACGGTGTTAAAGAGCCTTGGCTCCTCATGTTCAAGAACGAAACTCATAATCACCCAACTGAGATTGAACCATTTGGGGGCGCAGCAACTTGTATCGGTGGTGCTATTCGTGACCCATTGTCAGGTCGTTCTTATGTTTACCAAGCTATGCGTATTTCTGGCGCAGGCGATATCACCACGCCAATCAATGAAACTCGCGCTGGTAAATTACCGCAACAGGTTATCTCTAAAACTGCGGCGCACGGCTATTCTTCCTACGGAAACCAAATCGGTCTTGCCACAACCTATGTCAAAGAGTACTTCCACCCAGGTTTTGTTGCTAAACGCATGGAGCTGGGGGCAGTCGTCGGGGCAGCGCCTAAGGGCAATGTGGTTCGTGAAAAGCCTGAAGCTGGCGATGTGGTCATCCTGCTTGGTGGTAAGACAGGACGTGACGGTGTCGGTGGTGCAACTGGTTCTTCTAAGGTTCAAACGGTTGAATCGGTGGAAACAGCTGGCGCAGAAGTTCAAAAAGGGAATGCCATCGAAGAGCGTAAGATTCAGCGCCTCTTCCGTAATGGCCATGTGACTCGTCTCATCAAGAAATCAAATGACTTTGGTGCGGGTGGTGTCTGTGTAGCCATCGGTGAATTGGCAGACGGTCTGGAAATTAACCTGGATAAAGTGCCGCTTAAATACCAAGGCCTCAACGGTACTGAAATTGCCATCTCTGAATCACAAGAGCGTATGTCAGTTGTGGTTCGTCCTGAGGATGTGGATACTTTCATCGCTGAGTGTGCCAAAGAAAATATCGATGCCGTTGTGGTTGCCACTGTGACTGAAAAAGCCAATCTTGTCATGACTTGGAATGGTCAGACGATCGTGGATATTGAGCGTTCTTTCCTTGATACTAATGGCGTGCGCGTGGTTGTCGATGCCAACGTAATTGACAGCCAAGTTCAAGTACCAGAAGTGCGCACAACATCAGCAGATACTTTGGAAGCTGATACTCTTGCGGTCCTTTCAGACCTCAACCATGCCAGTCAAAAGGGTCTTCAAACCATCTTTGACAGTTCAGTTGGTCGCTCAACCGTCAACCATCCAATCGGTGGTCGTCACCAAATCACACCGACAGAAAGCTCAGTTCAAAAATTGCCAGTTCAAAATGGGGTAACCAAGACAGCCTCTGTTATGGCCCAAGGTTTCAACCCTTATATCGCTGAGTGGTCACCATACCACGGTGCAGCTTATGCTGTCATCGAAGCGACAGCTCGTTTGGTGGCAACTGGTGCAAATTGGTCTAAGGCTCGTTTCTCTTACCAAGAATACTTCCAACGTATGGATAAGCAAGCTGACCGTTTTGGTCAACCTGTTTCAGCCCTGCTCGGTTCTATCGAAGCTCAGATTCAGCTGGGTCTCCCATCAATCGGTGGTAAGGACTCCATGTCTGGTACCTTTGAAGAGTTGACCGTACCGCCAACCTTGGTTGCCTTCGGGGTAACAACAGCCGACAGTGCCAAGGTTCTCTCTCCAGAATTCAAGGCTGCTGGTCAAAACATCTACTATCTTCCAGGTCAAGTTATCTCAGAAGATATCGACTTCGACCTGATCAAGTCTAACTTTGCTACATTCGAAGACATTCAAGCTAAACACGCTATCACGGCAGCTTCAGCAGTTAAGTATGGCGGTGTCATGGAATCACTTGCCCTCATGGCCTTTGGTAACCGTATCGGTGCTACTGTGGAATTGGCAGAGCTTGACAGCAGCTTGACAGGTCAGCTGGGTGGATTCATCTTTACATCAGCTGAAGAAATTGCTGACGCGGTTAAAATTGGTCAAACGGTGGCTGACTTTACAGTCACTGTCAATGGAAATGCCCTTGTAGGAAGCAAGCTACTTGCAGCCTTTGAAGGCAAGTTGGATGAGGTTTACCCAACAGAATTCCAGCAAGCAACGGAGCTGAAAGACGTTCCAGCTGTAGCTTCAGATGCTGTCATAAAGGCCAAGGAAACAGTTGAAAAACCACTGGTTTACATTCCAGTCTTCCCTGGTACCAACTCAGAATACGATTCTGCTAAGGCCTTTGAACAGGCTGGGGCAGCTGTCAACTTGGTACCATTTGTGACCCTCAATGAAGCAGCTATTGCTCAGTCAGTTGATACTATGGTTGCAAATATTGAGAAAGCCAACATCATCTTCTTTGCGGGAGGCTTCTCAGCAGCGGATGAACCAGATGGCTCTGCTAAATTCATCGTCAATATCTTGCTCAACCAAAAAGTTCGCTCTGCTATTGACAGCTTTATCGCCAAAGGCGGTCTCATCATCGGTATCTGTAATGGATTCCAGGCTCTTGTCAAATCTGGACTTCTGCCATACGGTAACTTTGAGGATGCATCGGCAAGCAGCCCAACCCTCTTCTACAATGATGCTAACCAGCACGTGGCTAAGATGGTAGAAACCCGCATCGCTAACACCAATTCGCCTTGGTTGGCAGGTGTAGAGGTCGGTGACATTCACGCTATCCCAGTATCGCACGGGGAAGGTAAGTTTGTCGTCACTGATGAAGAATTCGCTCAACTGCGCGATAAGGGTCAAATCTGGAGCCAATACGTTGACTTTGACGGTCAGCCAAGCATGGATTCTAAATACAATCCAAATGGTTCTAGCCATGCCATCGAAGGTATCACCAGCGAAAATGGTCAAATCATTGGTAAGATGGGTCATTCAGAGCGCTGGGAAGATGGGCTTTTCCAAAATATTCCAGGAAATAAAGACCAAAAACTCTTTGAATCGGCGGTTAAGTATTTTACAGGAAAATAAAAGCATAACCAAAACTTAGTAGAACATTGCTTAAGTTTTGGTCTTTAAAAAGTGTTAACACAAGATAACTTTGCACTCAATTTAAAAGAGCGCAACTGAACGTGGTCGAAAGGCTGGGGCAAAAAGATAAATCATTTAGAAAATCAAGATTTTCTGAAGAATTCCTATTTTGCCTTTGCCTTTTAGCGGCCTTGGTATCGAGGTATTATGACATACGAAGTGAAATCATTAAATGAAGAATGTGGTGTTTTTGGTGTTTGGGGCCATCCAGATGCTGCTAAACTCACCTACTTTGGTCTTCATAGTTTGCAACACCGTGGTCAAGAAGGTGCAGGTATCCTTTCCAATGACAACGGTCAATTGAAGCGCCATCGTAATATGGGGCTCTTGTCAGAAGTTTTTAGAAATCCTGCTGACTTGGACAAGTTGGCAGGTAATGGTGCTATTGGCCATGTTCGCTATGCAACGGCTGGAGAAGCCTCTGCTGATAACATTCAGCCTTTCCTTTTCCGTTTCCATGACATGCAGTTCGGACTTGCCCACAATGGGAACTTGACCAATGCCCAATCTTTGAAGCAGGAATTGGAGCGCAATGGTGCCATTTTCAGTTCAACTTCTGATTCTGAAATTTTGGCTCATCTCATTCGTCGCAGTCACAATCCAAGCCTTATGGGCAAGGTTAAAGAAGCCCTTAGCCATGTTAAAGGCGGTTTTGCTTATATTCTCATGTTTGAGGACAAAATGATTGCTGCGCTTGATCCAAATGGTTTCCGTCCCCTTTCAATTGGGAAAATGAGTAATGGAGCTGTTGTGGTCTCATCTGAAACCTGTGCCTTTGAAGTGATTGGGGCGGAGTGGATTCGTGATGTGGAGCCTGGTGAAATTGTCATCATTGATGATTCTGGCATCCAATACGATAACTACACAACAGATACTCAGTTGGCTATCTGTTCTATGGAATACATTTATTTTGCTCGCCCTGATTCCAACATTCATGGTGTCAATGTCCACACGGCTCGTAAACGTATGGGAGCACAGCTGGCGCGTGAATTTAAGCATGAGGCTGACATCGTGGTCGGTGTTCCAAATTCATCTCTCAGCGCAGCCATGGGCTTTGCCGAAGAATCAGGCTTGCCAAATGAGATGGGTCTCATCAAAAACCAATACACGCAGCGTACCTTCATCCAGCCAACTCAGGAATTGCGTGAGCAGGGTGTTCGCATGAAGCTGTCGGCTGTATCTGGGGTTGTAAAAGGCAAGCGCGTGGTTATGATTGACGATTCGATTGTACGTGGGACAACTTCGCGTCGCATTGTTCAGCTTTTGAAAGAAGCTGGCGCATCTGAAGTGCATGTGGCTATCGGCAGTCCTGCCCTTGCTTATCCATGTTTCTATGGTATTGACATCCAAACCCGCAAGGAATTGATTGCGGCTAATCACTCGGTGGAAGAAACGCGTCAAATCATTGGTGCTGACAGTTTGACTTATTTGTCAATCGATGGACTCATTGATTCTATTGGTATTGAAACAGATGCTCCAAATGGTGGTCTTTGCGTGGCATACTTTGATGGAGAGTATCCAACTCCACTCTATGATTATGAAGAAGACTATCTAGCTAGTTTGGATAAGAAAGTTAGTTTTTACAGAGACGGTAAATAGAATCAGCTCTGCTATTTCCAAAAGAAAAAAGAGAAGGAAATTATTATGACAGAAAAAAATGCATACGCTCAGTCTGGTGTTGACGTTGAAGCGGGTTATGAGGTTGTTGAACGTATCAAAAAACACGTAGCGCGTACGGAACGTGCTGGTGTTATGGGGGCTCTTGGTGGTTTCGGTGGTATGTTTGACCTGACTCAAACTGGTGTTAAGGAACCGGTCCTCATTTCAGGGACTGATGGCGTGGGAACAAAACTCATGCTGGCTATCAAGTATGACAAGCACGATACCATCGGTCAAGACTGCGTTGCCATGTGTGTCAACGACATCATCGCAGCTGGTGCTGAGCCCCTTTACTTCCTTGACTATGTAGCTACGGGTAAAAATGAACCTGCTAAATTGGAGCAGGTGGTAGCTGGTGTGGCTGAAGGTTGTGTCCAAGCAGGTGCTGCCCTCATCGGTGGTGAAACAGCTGAAATGCCTGGCATGTACGGCGAGGACGACTATGACTTGGCTGGCTTTGCTGTTGGTATTGCTGAAAAATCTCAGATTATCGACGGCTCAAAAGTAGCTGAAGGCGATGTTCTTCTTGGTCTTGCTTCAAGCGGTATCCACTCAAATGGTTACTCTCTCGTTCGTCGCGTCTTTGCCGATTACACAGGCGAAGAGGTCTTGCCTGAACTTGAAGGCAAAAAACTCAAGGACGTTCTCCTTGAGCCAACTCGTATTTATGTCAAAGCGGTGCTTCCTTTGGTTAAGGAAGGCTTGGTTAATGGTATTGCTCATATCACAGGTGGTGGTTTTGTTGAAAATGTTCCTCGTATGTTTGGGGATGACCTAGCTGCTGAAATCGAGGAAGACAAAGTGCCAGTTCTACCTATTTTCAAAGCTCTTGAAAAATATGGGGAAATTAAACATGAAGAAATGTTTGAAATCTTCAACATGGGTATCGGTCTTATGTTGGCCGTTAAGCCTGAAAACGTGGACCGTGTTAAAGAGCTCTTGGATGAGCCCGTTTATGAACTCGGCCGTATTGTGAAAAAGGCTGACGCTAGTGTGGTGATGAAATAAGCCACTTGATTTTATAAGAAAGGAATGTTTAGTTAGTATGCCTAACTGAACACGGGACTAATTTTCTAGGAAAAAAGATAAAACTTCCTTGGCGCAAGTTGCCTTCGTCAGTTTTCCTATTTTTCTACGAAAATTTTCGGCAAGCCGAACCATCCCTTTGTATCGAATATGAAAAAAATTGCCGTATTTGCCTCCGGCAGCGGGTCAAATTTTCAGGTCATAGCAGAGCAGTTTGATGTCAAATTTATCTTCTCAGACCACCGTGATGCCTTTGTTTTGGAAAGAGCTGATAATCTGGGAGTGCCTGCCTACGCTTTTGAGCTCAAAGAGTTTGACAACAAAGCAGCCTATGAACAAGCCATCGTTGACTTGCTGGACCAACATCAAATTGACCTGGTTTGCCTAGCAGGCTACATGAAAATTGTTGGACCAACTCTACTTTCTGCCTATGAGGGGCGCATTATCAATATCCACCCAGCCTACCTTCCTGAATTTCCAGGTGCCCACGGTATCCAAGATGCTTGGGATGCAGGTGTGGATCAGTCTGGAGTGACTATCCACTGGGTGGACTCAGGTGTGGATACTGGCCAGATTATCAAACAAGTGCGCGTGCCGCGCCTAGCTAGTGATACCATCGAAAGCTTTGAAACCAGAATTCATGAACACGAATACCAGCTGTATCCTCAAGTTTTGGTGGAGCTGGGAGTGGAGCCAAAAAATCCTTGATTTCTTGGTTTTGTAGCTGTAGACTAGAGATGATAATATCATTAAAATCCTACAAGCTAAACAGGAGGTTTTCTCATGTTATCATCTAAAAAAACTACCAACTATTTATTTTATGCCTATTTAATTTTATTGACCTGGGGGATTCTATTTAAATTTGAAACCCAATTAAGCTACATTCCATTTTTCTATGGTCCCAGAATTCTCAACTTGATTCCATTTTCTGAGCCTCTGGTTGTCAACGGAGACATCGTCTTTGCGGAGATGGGCTTTAATCTGCTTGTCTTTGTCCCTTTTGGTGTTTGTTTACCCTTGATAAAGCAGAATTGGTCATTTTGGAAGATTATTGGATGTGGTTTCTTACTGAGTTTTCTCTATGAGAGTCTCCAATATATACTAACTATTGGTATGGCAGATGTGACAGACCTCATATTCAATACCTTGGGAGTAGGAGTAGGCCTATTAGTCTATCTCATATTCACAAAAATCTTCAAGTCGAAGACAAGACAATGGGTCAATGTTGTAGGATTGGCTGTCATAGGTCTCTCATTCATTGTTTTGATTTTATTATTTATTCTTGGTATTTAAAACAAGCTTAAAAGATTAATATCTTATCAAAAACGGTGAGTTGGCACAAGCTATTTGTTGACTAGAGATAGGTCGAGATAGGCCATATGAAGAGACGCAAACAGAAGAAAATTTAGCAGGTATCAAAGAAGAACTGGCTGATAAATATCAGATTGAGCTTGAAGATATTATGCTATCCTATCAAGCAAAACTAGAACAAAGATTTGCAGATAATTAGTAAGATAGAGACTAAATTGACTGCTCTGCTTAGCGACCGCAGGTCGCCCAAATGTGTTCGTCGCCGTAGTGACAGGACCATCAGAATAATTTCTGATGGTCGAGGGAAATCTTGAGACCAAGGCTCAAGATTTAGCCATGAAACCGGAGGGTTGCTGGCGACCCCACTACTTTAGACGAACACAAGAAAAAGCTTTCAAAAGAAAGGAAATTAAAAATGACAAAACGCGCATTAATCAGCGTATCAGACAAAGCGGGCATCGTTGAATTTGCCCAAGAACTCAAAAATCTCGGTTGGGATATCATCTCAACTGGCGGAACCAAGGTTGCCCTCGATAATGCTGGGGTTGACACCATCGCTATTGACGATGTGACTGGCTTCCCTGAAATGATGGACGGCCGCGTTAAGACCCTCCACCCAAATATCCACGGAGGACTTTTGGCTCGCAGAGATTTGGATAGCCACCTTCAGGCTGCCACTGACAACAATATCGAGCTCATCGACCTTGTCGTGGTTAACCTCTACCCATTCAAGGAAACTATCCTTCGCCCAGACGTGACCTACGATTTGGCAGTGGAAAACATCGATATCGGTGGCCCTTCTATGCTGCGTTCTGCGGCTAAAAACCATGCCAGCGTGACAGTCGTGGTTGACCCAGCTGACTATGCTCTTGTTTTGGAAGAAATAGCTGACGCAGGTCAGACAACATTCCAAACACGCCAACGTCTAGCAGCCAAAGTCTTCCGTCACACTGCAGCCTACGATGCTCTCATTGCCGAGTATTTCACAGCTCAAGTTGGTGAAGCAAAACCTGAAAAATTAACTATTACTTACGATCTTAAACAGCCAATGCGCTACGGTGAGAACCCGCAACAGGATGCGGATTTCTACCAAAAAGCACTGCCAACAGACTACTCTATCGCAGCAGCTAAACAGCTCAATGGTAAAGAATTGTCCTTCAATAATATTCGCGATGCTGATGCGGCTATCCGTATCATCCGTGATTTCAAAGACCGTCCAACAGTTGTGGCACTCAAACACATGAATCCATGCGGTATCGGACAGGCTGATGACATTGAGACAGCTTGGGATTACGCTTATGAAGCAGACCCTGTTTCTATCTTCGGTGGTATTGTTGTCCTCAACCGCCAAGTTGATGCAGCGACAGCTGAGAAGATGCACCCTATCTTCCTAGAAATCATCATCGCACCGTCTTATACGGAAGAAGCGCTAGCCATTTTGACCAATAAAAAGAAAAACTTGCGCATCTTGGAATTGCCATTTGACGCGCAGGACGCAAGCGAAGTGGAAGCTGAATACACTGGCGTTGTCGGCGGACTTTTGGTGCAAAACCAAGACGTGGTCAAGGAGAGCCCAGCTGACTGGCAAGTCGTGACTGAGCGCCAGCCAAATGAGCAAGAGGCTACCGCTTTGGAATTTGCTTGGAAGGCTATCAAATACGTTAAGTCAAACGGCATTATCGTTACCAATGACCACATGACCCTTGGTGTCGGACCTGGTCAAACTAACCGTGTGGCCTCAGTCCGTATCGCCATCGACCAAGCCAAAGACCGTCTCGATGGTGCCGTTCTGGCATCAGACGCCTTCTTCCCATTTGCAGACAACATTGAAGAAATCGCAGCCGCAGGCATCAAGGCCATCATCCAACCAGGTGGCTCAGTCCGCGACCAAGAATCTATCGACGCTGCCAACAAGCACGGCATTGCAATGGTATTTACGGGAGTGAGACATTTCAGACATTGATTTTTTGGAAAATAGAGAAGCACCCCAACTGATTGCTTGGGGTGTTTTGGCTTATTGAGGTCAGGGCGGATTGTCTTGACTGAAAGTGAAATAGGAAATGTGGTAAAATAAGAGGGTATTTATCTACAGAAAGAGTGTAAAAAATATTAGGAAAAGAGAATGACAAAAGACTATAAAAAAGAAAATCAGGACGGCTTCTTTGAAGACATAGTGGATGATTTAGAAGAAATTATCAATCGCTCAGAACCTACTCTAGGTGAGAAGAGGAAAAATTCTTTAGCAAATAACTCAGTAGAACAGGGCAAATCAGATGAAAGCTTTGAAGAAATTGCGACTGATTTGGCTATCAGTATTTCTGAACATGAGCGGTTAGATAAAAAAGAGGAAGAGCAAGAGGCTCGTCGTTTTAATCATCAAGAAAGAGCTAAAGTTTTAACTGAACAAGAGCGCCGGCAAGATGAGAAAGAAGCTCAGCTTGTAATAAAGGAAAGAGAACAGCGCTTGAGAGAACAAGCTCTCAAGGAGAGAGAAGAAAGACAACGTAGAGAAGCTAAAGAGCTGGCTGATCAAGACGAATCTAATCCAGCATTAGTGACGGTCTTTTCTCTATTTCTGCTAGTGATTGTCTTTGTAGGTATTTTTTCAGGGGGTGATAGCTCAACTTCAAAGAGTGGTTCCAGCTATAGTCATAATCAGCTGAATCGCAATATTGAAATCTACCGTTCTCCTATAGATGAATCAGATTATACCTTGGGAGAGGATGAATCAGTCTATCCTTGGACCTTTGAGGAATTTGAGACCATCTCTATTCCTAATATGCTATTGATGGGAAACTCGAATTTTACACTAGACCAGTTTGTTGAAAAGTATGGACTGGCTAGCAAGGCAGAGTATACTAGCAGTTCTCAAACCTACGATATGGTTTCATTAACCTATAGCTTATCGGAGATAGAATCTCTTAGATTTAGTTTCATGTATCGCGATTCTCGTTATCTTATTTTTTTTAAAGACTATGAGGGATATGAAAATTCTCTACTCAGTGACTACTGGAAGGATAAGGAAGGAAAAAGTTGGAGTATCGCTGACTACAATTCCCTCAGTACTGGTGCAGAAGAAGGGGATACCTTAGAGCAGATTATTTCCACCTTTGGTGCTCCGGCAAGTTATAAATCATCAGTTACTTCCTCAATATCAATCAGTGATTTTTACACCCTTAGCATGGACTACCCTTTGGAAGATGGTTCTATCATCCGTCTATCTTTTTCAAGTAATACCGACGACCCATCCAGCTATCGACTCAGTAACTCTCAGATTAAGGAAGAGGACACAATCGAGCAGTAGCAAGGATGCCTGATTCCTTAGTGATTCTAGCAGGATTTTGAAAAGGAAGAACCCCGACTGTCAGTTGGGGTGTCATCCGTGCTTGGAGGCTTATTCTGGTGCATTAACAACAGATCAGCGTCTAAAATCGTCCTATCATGAACAGGAAATACAAAATAATAGGTAGGAAAAAACTCCCCAACCAAAGAAGGAGTGAGTGCCACCACAACCAGACTTTAAGACCATCTTTTAGGACTTGATGGCCAAATAAGGTCAAAGGGAGTTGGATTAAAGAGATGATAAAGAAGAAAATAGAGATAAAAACAAGCCATCCAGCTGCCGGTTCTACCGTACTCATGATAAGCATATAGGCCCAAAGCACACCTTGAAGTATGAGGTTGCCGAGCAACCAAATTTTAAACCCCTTCATATTTTTCCCTCCCATGAAAACAGGATATCTTATAGCTATTTTACCATAAGCTTGTTTAGAATTGAGACAAGGACTGACTATGGTTTGTGTCAAGTTATTCTCGGAAAGTTTTTCAAAAGTCCTAAATCCATTTCTTCATTTGTCCAATTGGACTACTTGTTGCACCGTTTAGTGGGATAGTCGCACTTGGGATAATATGCTGGTCGTGCTGGCCTTTCTGCAGGAGTTTTCGCATATTGATTTTTATCTCTGGGCTGAAAGTTTTAAATGGGTATGAGTTGCGGTAATAGACCTCAAAAAGCCCATTACGCTGTGCCGTCATTAAGATAACCATGCTTTCTGCGCCTGATTTTGTCCAATT
>NZ_AQYA01000016.1 GCF_000376985.1 Streptococcus henryi DSM 19005 | reverse complement strand
GAGACTTTTCTTCCAGTAAAACATGATTAGGGATACTGTCCACGAAAAGACTGATGAGTCTAACTTCATGGTTCATGGGAATATCGTAAGCAAGATTTAGTTCCAAACTTAACTGATTTGTGTTATACTCTTTATACATAGTCATGGCTTTCTAATTGTTTTGTCGTTATTATAATTATAAACCATGACATAGGAAAACGAGCATCTCCAACTGCGGAAATGCCCGTTTTTTTGTGTTCTGAAGCTAGTTTTTGCCCAGCCTCTTTTTGTTTTTGGGTTGATATTGGCTAAATTATACTTAAATAAAATCAAAATCAAACAAGGACATGAGACGAAGACAGTACTTGAGTAGGACAAATCGAAGCTAACATCTACCATTTTGTTTTTTTAAAATATTATGACATGTTTTCTGTGAATTTGACACATTTTCAATCATTTTCCATCGCCAATTTATGCCAGAAAATGCAATTTTTTTCTTTTTTGTCATATTTTTGTAAAAAAGGGGCTTGCATTTTTACTGAAAACGTTTTACAATAATAACGTTCTTTAATTTCTTTAAAACGGAAAAGAATGGCCGAGCAATCGGAAGGAGATTATTCTTTTTTGTTTTAATGAAAAATATAAACAAGGAGGAAGAACAAGAATGGCTATCGGTATTATTATTGCCAGTCACGGTAAATTTGCTGAAGGTATCCATCAATCTGGTTCTATGATTTTCGGAGAGCAAGAGAAAGTTCAAGTTGTAACTTTCATGCCTAACGAAGGTCCAGACGATTTGTATGCACACTTCAACAATGCTATCGCACAATTTGATGCTGATGATGAAGTCCTTGTACTTGCTGACCTTTGGTCTGGTTCACCATTTAACCAAGCAAGTCGCGTAATGGGTGAAAATCCTGATCGTAAAATGGCTATCATCACAGGTCTTAACTTGCCAATGCTTATTCAAGCCTACACAGAGCGTCTAATGGATGCTAACGCTGGGGTTGATCAAGTCGTTGCCAACATCATCAAAGAGTCTAAGGACGGTGTTAAAGCACTTCCTGAAGAACTCAACCCTGCGGAAGAAGTTGCCGCTCCAGTTGCTGCTGCAGCTCCTCAAGGCGCTATTCCAGAAGGTACAGTTATCGGTGACGGTAAACTTAAAATCAACCTTGCTCGTATCGATACACGTCTTCTTCACGGTCAAGTTGCAACAGCTTGGACACCTGCTTCAAAAGCAGATCGTATTATTGTTGCATCAGATGCTGTTGCTCAAGACGAGTTGCGTAAAGGTTTGATTAAACAAGCTGCGCCAAACGGTGTAAATGCTAACGTTGTTCCAATCAAGAAATTGATTGATGCTGCGAAAGATCCACGTTTTGGTAACACTCATGCCCTAATCTTGTTCGAAACTGTACAAGATGCCCTCCGCGCTGTTGAAGGCGGAGTTGAAATCAAAGAATTGAACGTAGGTTCAATGGCTCACTCAACTGGTAAAACAATGGTTAACAATGTATTGTCTATGGACAAAGAAGACGTTGCAGCCTTTGAAAAACTTCGTGACCTTGGTGTTGCCTTTGATGTTCGTAAAGTTCCAAACGATTCTAAGAAAGACTTGTTTGACCTTATCAACAAAGCAAACGTTCAATAATTTGTTTACAAAGGAAACATAGATGTTTTCCTAGGTTCATGGTGTAGTACCCTATTTTTTAGAGGTACTCAATAAAACTAACTAGAAAAGGAATAAAACCATGTCAGATATTTCAATTATTTCTGCGGTATTGGTTGTAGTCGTTGCCTTCTTTGCTGGTCTTGAAGGTATCCTTGACCAATTCCAATTCCATCAACCAATCGTTGCATGTACTCTTATCGGTCTTGTAACTGGTAACTTGGCTGCCGGCGTAATGCTTGGTGGTGCCCTTCAAATGATCGCTCTTGGTTGGGCAAACATTGGTGCAGCCGTAGCGCCAGATGCTGCGCTTGCTTCTGTTGCTGCTGCTATCATCTTTATTAAAGGTGGCGACTTCTCAAACGTAGGTATCAACGTAGCGACTGCCGCTGCTATCCCACTTGCTGTTGCAGGTCTCTTCCTTACAATGATCGTTCGTACAGTATCTGTTGCCCTTGTCCACACAGCTGACAACGCTGCTAAAGAAGGTAACATCGCTGCTGTAGAACGCGCTCACCTCTTTGCTCTTGTTCTTCAAGGTCTTCGTATCGCTGTCCCAGCTGCAATGCTTTTGGCTATTCCAGCTTCAGCTGTTCAAGGCGTACTTGAAAAAATGCCAGACTGGTTGTCAGGTGGTATGGCCGTTGGTGGTGGTATGGTTGTAGCCGTAGGTTACGCTATGGTTATCAACATGATGGCTACTCGTGAAGTATGGCCATTCTTCGCTCTTGGTTTTGTATTCGCTGCCGTAACTGACTTTACTCTTATCGGTCTTGGTACAATTGGTGTTGCTATTGCATTTATCTACCTTAATCTTTCTAAACAAGGTGGAAATGGTGGAGGAACTGCTTCAGGTTCTGGCGACCCAATCGGCGACATCTTAGAAGACTACTAGAAAGGAGCCCACTCATGACTGAAAAAATTACACTTTCAAAAGCGGATCGCCAAAAAGTTTGGTGGCGTTCACAATTCTTGCAAGGTTCATGGAACTATGAACGTATGCAAAACTTAGGTTGGGCTTACGCACTCATTCCTGCAATTAAAAAACTTTACACTAAAAAAGAAGATCAAGCTGCTGCTCTTGAACGTCACTTGGAATTCTTCAATACTCACCCATACGTTGCTGCTCCAATCATCGGTGTAACTCTTGCCCTTGAAGAAGAAAAAGCAAATGGTACTGAAATTGAAGATGCTGCTATCCAAGGGGTTAAAATCGGTATGATGGGACCTCTTGCTGGTATCGGTGACCCAGTATTCTGGTTTACAGTTCGCCCTATCCTTGGTGCCCTTGGTGCTTCACTTGCATCAACTGGTAACATCGTTGGTCCACTTCTCTTCTTCTTTGGTTGGAACATCATCCGTATGGCCTTCTTGTGGTACACACAAGAATTTGGTTACCGTGCTGGTTCTGAAATCACAAAAGACATGTCAGGTGGTATCTTGAAAGACATTACTAAAGGAGCTTCAATCCTTGGTATGTTCATTCTTGCCGTTCTTGTTGAACGTTGGGTATCAATCAACTTCACAATCGACCTTCCTGGTAAACAATTGTCAGAAGGAGCTTACATTGTCTTCCCAGAAGGACAAGTAACTGGACCAGAATTGAAAGGTATCCTCGGTGATGCCCTTGGTGGTATGAGTTTGGATCAAATTCAAGCACAAACACTTCAAGGACAATTGAACTCATTGATTCCAGGATTGATGGGACTTCTCTTGACTTTCCTTTGCATGTGGTTGCTTAAGAAAAAAGTTTCACCAATTACAATCATTATCGCATTGTTCATCGTTGGTATCGCTGCTCGTTTCTTCGGTATCATGTAATGACTGAAAAAGAGTTTCCGTTTGGAAACTCTTTTGTTATAATTGATAAAAAACAATAAAGTGAGAAAATATAATGGCTCAATCTCTTAATAAATCAGTCGAATTCCAAACGACTGGCGTTTCTTATCTTGGTATTGGTGGTAAAGTTGGTAAATTTCTTATCGGTGAAACTGCGCTAGAATTCTACCCTGATGTTAATGTTGAACAATTTATTCAAATTCCTTGGACAGCTGTCAACACAATCGGTGCAAATGTTAGTCGCCAAAAAGTAAGCCGCCATTTTGAAGTCTTTACAGATCAAGGTAAATTTCTTTTTGCCTCAAAAGATTCTGGTAAAATTTTAAAAATTGCTCGCTCTTATCTTGGTGACGAGAAAGTTGTCAAACTTCCAACCCTTATTCAGATGATTATCGCTAAAATTAAATCTATTGGAAAATAAAAAAAGCAGTCTTTGTTGCAGATAAGTAACTCTTTACACTCTCAGGTGAGAAGAGCCGTGCAACAAGGACTGCTTTGCTATTTTTAAGAAAACCAAGTATCCAAAATCTTAAGTTTATCACTAACTTTAAGCCTAGCATATAATTCTAAGCGCAACCACTCTATCAGAGTCGAAATAAGGTAAATGACTAAGGCTAAAAGAATGATCGTTATAGGGAAAAGCCACTCTGGAGCCTTTAGTAGGATAATAAATTCATCTAAAAGAAAATGTTTTTCAATAAGGGGATGGAGATGAAGAAGATAGACGCCTAAACTAGCTGGGGCTAGAAACTTAATCAAAGAGAGATAAGGACTCTTATGAGAAAGAGGGTGTTTGGCAAAAATTAGAAATAATGCTATCGACCCAAGAACTAGACTTGGTGAAGGATACCAATACCAAATGCGACCAACCTGAGTCATCCCTAGAAAAGTAAGGATAGATGATAAAAGATAAACCAAGAAAAGGTGGAAAGTCTTTATCCTTGTAATATCTATGCGCTTCAAATATGCTCCAAAAATGTAAAGAAGAACCAACCAAGTCATGCCAAAACCTTTTGACAAGGAGTACTCCAAGACCTTATTATTAAAAAGAGCCGGCTGGAGGCAAAAAAAGACATAAGAAAGAAGAACAACCTGTCTTAATTCCTTATCTGAAATAACATTCAGGCCCTTATTCAGTAGAGGTTTCACAAGCAAAAGACCAAAGTAAGCCGTGATGTACCAATACTGGCTGGTAACAACAGGGAAGAAAGCCCCTACCCAATCTGATAACCCCAGAGGATAACCTGCTAGGGCAAAGCCACAAGTAACTAAAACAGTATAAAACACGACCTGTAACCACAACTGAGCGATTTTAGAGATTTTACTAGATGAGGATACTCCAACATAGCCACTCAGGAGAGCATAACAATTAACTGCTACATAGGAGGCAATCTGAATAATCCAAACAACAGCATAATACCAGTCATGCTTCTCTGAAACCGCCTCTCTCAGACCGCCCTTGCCCAGAATATGAGTAAGAACAATCATGAACATGGACACAATACGCAATAGTTCTAAACCATAATGGTAGGATTTTTCTTCATTTTTTCTCATAATGATATTATAACAAGAATTTGTCGCTGTAGATGTCATTTTTTAGAATGTCGTTTTACAATTCTATGTTTTTTTTGTATAATAGAAGCAACGGACAAGTAGTATTGAGCCCTTTTCAGAAAGTCTGCGGTAGCTGTGAGCAGATAAGAGGAGATATGAAATTCTACCGTGATTGATCGTTTGCTTAGACAAAAAATGTTCAATTTTTCTAATCGAATAATAAATAAGTGCACAGGATGTGAAGCTGGATGGAACCGCGCTAAGAAGCGCTCCAGCAAATAACATGCTGTGTTTTTTATAAGCTAAAACGACTCCAATCACTCACCTATCTTAACCATTTGGAGGATATTATGTTAGATATTAAACGCATTCGTAATGACTTTGATGCTGTTGCTGCAAAATTAGCTAATCGCGGTGTCTGCCAAGAAACTTTGGCTGAGTTGAAAGAACTTGATGCTGAGCGTCGTCAACTACTCATCAAATCAGAAGAAGCTAAAGCTGAGCGTAACATTGCATCTGCAGCTATTGCTCAAGCAAAACGTAACAAAGAAGACGCTAGTGAGCAAATCGCTGCTATGCAGACCCTGTCAGCAGATATCAAGGCAAGTGATGCTAAACTAGCTGAAATTGATGAAAAACTCAATACCATTGTAACTGTACTCCCAAATACTCCTCATGATTCTGTGCCAGTTGGTGCTGACGAAGATGAGAACGTTGAAGTTCGCCGTTGGGGAACTCCTCGCCAATTTGACTTTGAAGTGAAAGCACACTGGGATCTTGGAGAAGACCTTGATATCCTTGATTGGGAACGCGGTGCTAAAGTAACAGGTTCTCGTTTCCTTTTCTATAAAGGTTTGGGTGCTCGTTTGGAACGTGCCATCTACAACTTCATGCTTGATGAACACGCAGCAGAAGGCTATACCGAAATGATTACACCTTACATGGTTAATCATGATTCAATGTTTGGTACTGGTCAATATCCAAAATTCAAAGAAGATACCTTTGAATTAGCTGATTCTGACTTCGTCCTTATTCCTACAGCAGAAGTTCCATTGACAAACTACTACCGTAATGAAATCATTGATGGTAAAGACCTGCCAATCTATTTCACAGCTATGAGCCCATCATTCCGTTCTGAAGCAGGTTCTGCTGGTCGTGACACACGTGGTCTTATCCGTCTTCACCAATTCCACAAGGTTGAAATGGTTAAATTTGCTAAACCAGAACAATCTTATGAAGAATTAGAGAAAATGACTGCTAATGCAGAAAACATCCTACAAAAACTCGAACTTCCATACCGTGTTATTACCTTGTGTACTGGAGACATGGGCTTCTCAGCTGCTAAAACTTATGACCTAGAAGTTTGGATTCCAGCTCAAAACACTTACCGTGAAATCTCTTCATGTTCAAATACAGAAGATTTCCAAGCACGTCGCGCACAAATCCGCTACCGTGATGAAGCAGATGGTAAAGTCAAACTTCTTCACACCCTCAACGGATCAGGGCTTGCTGTTGGACGTACTGTTGCTGCCATTCTTGAAAACTACCAAAACGAAGATGGTTCTGTAACCATTCCAAAAGCACTACGTCCATACATGGGTGGTGTTGAAGTTATCAAACCAAACTAAAACTTTACGAAAAACAGGATTGAGCTTGGCTCAATCCCGTTTTTTTATCATTAATATTTTCTAAAGCGTTGGTATCGTGCTTCTAACAATTCTTCCAAAGGCAGTTGGTTGAGAACTTCGATTTCAGCTATCAATTCTTCTTTCAACATAGCTACTGTTTCGCTTGAAAAATAGCCATGTTCAGGAATAACCTTGTCAACTACGTCCATTTTGTAGAGTTCACCAGCTGTAATCTTCATCAATTCCGCTGCTTCTGTTGCGCGCGAGCCATCCTTCCAAAGAATAGAAGCAAAACCTTCTGGACTAAGAACAGCATACATGGTATGTTCCAGCATCCAAACCCTATCAGCTACAGCTAAAGCCAAAGCTCCACCTGAACCACCTTCACCGATAATAACAGCAATAATTGGAACTTTGAGGTCACTCATTTCCATAAGGTTACGAGCAATGGCCTCACCCTGTCCACGTTCCTCAGCACCAACACCTGGATAAGCACCAGCTGTATTGATAAAGGTAATGACTGGACGTCCAAATTTTTCTGCCTGTTTCATCAAACGAAGAGCCTTACGGTAACCTTCTGGATTGGGTTGGCCAAAATTGCGGTGCAGATTATCTTGAAGATTTTTACCTTTTTGAATTCCTATTACTGTCACAGGGCGTCCAGCTAAACGCGCCAGACCACCTACAATAGCACCATCATCAGCAAATTGACGGTCCCCGTGTAGCTCCATAAAATCATCAAAAATCACTTGAGCATAGTCCAAAGCAGTCAAACGACTTTGTTCTCTAGCTTCTTTTAAAATTCTCGAAACATTACTAGTCATTTGGCACCTCCGTGAAAGGCAACTAAATTGGCGATTACATCGGGCATGTCTGTTCTCTTAACGATAGCATCAACAAAACCATGTTCAAGCAAAAATTCAGCCTTCTGAAAATCATCAGGTAGATTCTCACGAACCGTTGTTTCGATAACACGACGACCTGCAAAACCGACTAAAGCCTGTGGCTCAGCTAAAATAATATCACCTTCCATGGCAAAGCTAGCTGTTACCCCGCCTGTTGTCGGGTCCGTCAAAATGGTTAGGTAGAAAAGACCTGCATTAGAGTGGCGTTTAACAGCAGCAGAGACTTTTGCCATCTGCATCAAACTCATAATCCCTTCTTGCATACGAGCACCGCCTGAGGCTGTAAAGATAACCACCGGAAGTTTTTCGTCAATAGCAAGTTCAAAGAGACGCGTCAGCTTTTCTCCAACAACCGTCCCCATAGAGGCCATAATAAAGTTAGAATCCATAATGGCTAGAGCAACTTTTTGACCTCTAATATTTGCTTTTCCTGTAAGGACAGCCTCGTCCAAGCCCGTTGCAGCACGCGCCTGAGATAATTTTTCACTGTACTTAGGAAAATTTAAAGGATCTTTTGTTTCAATACCAGTAAATAGTTCTTCAAAACTAGCTTCATCAACCGTTAAAGCAAGACGCTCTTGTGCAGAAATACGAAAATTATAAGAACAAGATGGGCATATTTTAGCAACACCTAAGTCCTTTTGATAAATCATATGCTTACATGCAGGACATTTAGCAAATAATTCGTCTGGAACTTCAGGAACATCTCGTTCAACCTCTCGTTTTAAAGAACGATTAGGATTTATACGAACATACTTATCTTTTTTTCCAAATAAAGCCATTGTTCTTCCTCCTAATCTTCTTTATTATAATTTGGTAAGAACGTTTCCATCAAAAATGAGGTATCATAGTCTCCGGCAATGACATGAGGATCGGCAATTAGGTCCAATTGGAATTCTGTATTGGTAACAACACCTTCAATTTCCAATTCATAGAGAGCTCTCTGCATCTTCATAAGTGCTTCAAAACGGTTCTCTCCATGTACAATAATCTTGGCAATCATACTATCATAGTAAGGTGGAATCGTGTATCCGTTGTAAACAGCAGAGTCAACACGCAAACCTACACCACCACTTGGCAAATGTAGATCTGTAATCTTACCTGGACTTGGAGCAAAATTGAAAGCAGGATTTTCCGCATTAATTCGGCATTCAATAGCATGACCCTTGATTTCAATCTCATCTTGAGTTACTGACAAAGCTTCACCTGCAGCAATACGGATTTGTTCCTTAACAATATCAATCCCCGTAACAAATTCCGTGACAGGATGCTCTACCTGGACACGTGTATTCATTTCCATGAAATAGAACTTGCTGGTCTTCTCATCTAAAAGAAATTCAATAGTGCCGGCATTTTCATATTTAACGGCCTTAGCTGCACGAACAGCTGCTGCACCAATTTTCTCACGCAGTGTTTTTCCAATGGCAATTGATGGACTTTCTTCAAGAACCTTTTGATTATTGCGTTGAAGTGAACAGTCACGCTCTCCTAAATGCACAACATTACCAAAAGAATCACCCAAGATTTGCACTTCAATATGACGAGCAGGATAAATAACCTTCTCAATATACATGGCACCATTGCCAAAAGCAGCTTGGGCTTCTTGTGAAGCTGATTCAAAGGCAGCGGTCAATTCTCTAGATGAATCCACCTTACGAATACCTTTTCCTCCACCTCCTGCAGAAGCTTTAAGCATGACAGGATAGCCTAATTTATCAGCTATTGCCAAAGCTTCTTCAGCTGTGTAAACCTCACCATCGGAACCTGGAATAACCGGTACATTGGCCTTAATCATCTCTGCGCGAGCATTAATTTTATCGCCCATTTTATCCATGACAGATGCACTTGGACCGATAAATTTAATCCGCATCTCTTCACACATAGTTGCGAACTTAGAATTTTCACTTAAAAATCCAAAGCCCGGGTGAATAGCTTGCGCTCCTGTTACGATAGCAGCTGATAAGACTGAATTCATATTCAAGTAAGAATCCACTGAACGAGCTGGGCCGATACAGATAGCCTCATCAGCTAGAGCAACGTGGAGGGATTCCTTATCAGCCTCCGAATAGACGGCAACTGTTGAGATACCCAACTCACGCGCCGCACGAATAATACGCACCGCTATTTCGCCACGATTGGCAATTAATAATTTTTTAAACATCTGGATGCATTTCTCCCTCTATTCGAGTTTTCAACTAGTTTCCAATAGCAAAAGTAAGCGTTCCAGAAGCCGCTAATTTCCCATCAACCTCTGCCTTAGCTTCCACAACTGCTATGCTTCCGCGACGCTTAACAAATTTAGCCGTCATAACCAATTGATCACCGGGTACAACTTGCTTCTTAAACTTAACCTTGTCCATACCGGCATAAAAAACTAATTTCCCTTTATTCTCAGGTTTTGACAACTCAAGAACACCGGCAGTCTGAGCCAAGGCTTCCATAATTAAAACTCCTGGCATGACAGGATATTCAGGAAAATGACCATTGAAGAAAGGTTCGTTGATGGTTACATTTTTAATAGCAGTGATTTCATCATCTGAAACTTCTAAGACACGGTCAACCAAAAGCATGGGATAACGGTGTGGAAGAGCTTCGCGAATGTCTTTAATATCAATCATTTAATGCGTACCAATCCTTGTCCAAATTCTACAATCTCTTCGTTATCAACTAGAATCTCAGTCACAATACCATCATGTGGTGCAGGAACTTCATTCATGACCTTCATTGCCTCAATAATCAACAATGTTTGTCCTTTTTTAACTGCATCACCAACTGAAACAAAAGCAGGTTTATCTGGAGAAGGTGCTAAATAAGCTACCCCAACAAGAGGGCTTGCGACCTCTTCTCCCTCAATCGCACTAGTAGCATTTGATACTTCTTCTGAAGTATTGACTGGAATAGTTTCTGAAACAGGAGCCTGAGCAGCAGCGCTAATAGCAGGGACTTGCACAGGTGCTGAAGGCACCGCTGCCTGTTCATTTTTTGAAAAACTTAATTCACCCTCTGGTGTTTTGAATGAAAATTCACGTAGACTTGAAGCATCAAACTGTGCCATCAAGTCTTTAACATCAGCAATGTTCACTATTTATCCTCCCAACGTTTGAACGTTAAGACCGCATTGTGGCCACCAAATCCAAACGTATTTGAAATCGCATATTTAATATCTGCTTCTTGACCTTGACCAAAAATAACATTTGCTTCAATATAATCTGATACTTCTTGAGTACCTGCAGTCATTGGAATGTAGCTATGACGTATAGCTTCAATGGTAGCAATCGCTTCAACCGCACCCGCAGCCCCTAGTAAGTGGCCAGTAAATGATTTAGTTGAAGATACCGCAACATCTTTACCTAATTCAGCAACAATGGCTTGACTTTCACCTTTTTCATTAGCTGGTGTAGAAGTCCCGTGAGCATTAACATAGTTAACATCTGAAGGCGCAATGCCTGCTTCTTGAAGAGCCAATTTAATAGCTTTGCGGGCTCCAAGACCTTCTGGATGTGGAGAAGTCATATGGTATGCATCACAAGTGTTACCGTAACCAACAACTTCAGCAAGAATTGTAGCACCACGTTTTTGGGCATGTTCCAAGCTTTCAAGAATCAACATTCCTGCACCTTCACCCATAACAAAACCATTACGGTCTTTATCAAATGGAATTGAAGCACGAGCAGGGTCTTCTGTCGTTGACAAGGCAGTCAAACTTTGGAATCCTGCAATAGCAAATTTTGTGATTGCAGCTTCAGATCCCCCAACCAACATAACATCTTGCAAACCGAATTTAATCGTACGGAAAGCATCACCAATAGCATCATTTGAAGAGGCACAGGCTGTATTGATTGACTTACATACACCATGAGCGCCAAATTTCATAGCAACATTACCAGCAGCCATGTTAGGTAATGCTTTTGGCAATGTCATTGGTTTAACGCGCTTTGGTCCTTTTTCATGCAAACGAATCACTTGATCTTCGATTTCTTGAATACCGCCAATACCTGAAGCTACAATAACTCCGAAGCGATCTGTATCAATGGCCTCAACATTCAATTTAGCATGTTCTACAGCTTCTGTTGCCGCATAGAGGGCATAAAGTGAATACATATCATAGCGATTAGTATCTTTCTTGATAAAATATTTATCAAATGGAAAATCTTGAATTTCAGCTGCGTTTTTAACTGCATAGTCACTGGTATCAAATTTTGTAATAGGTCCAATACCAATTTTACCATTTTGTAAGTTTTTCCAAAACTCTTCTGGTGTATTTCCGATTGGTGAAGTGATACCATAACCTGTAACGACAACTCGATTATTAGACATTTAATGTTCTCCTTTATGGGAATAATACTCTGATAGACTTTAATTTATCAGTAGCTTTCATGAAGTTGAGCTTTTAGATAAGACCTTAATTTTATAATTTGTCTTAGAAGTCCTAATTTCTGCAAGACATCAAATAAAATGACAGAACGTTTAGGAATCTCCAAAATTTACTACTTCAACTTCTTTACTGCATGGTCATACCGCCATCAATGGCAATTACCTGACCAGTAATGTATTCTTGTTGAGCCAAGAAGCTTGCAACCTGTGCAACTTCTTCTGCTTTACCAATACGCTTCATTGGAATTTGACCAACCATAGCATCGCGCATTTTTTCTGGAATGGCATCGGTCATATCTGATTCGATAAAACCTGGTGCAATAGCATTCACTCGAATACCACGAGCAGCAACTTCACGTGCAACTGACTTAGTTAATCCAATTAGACCAGCCTTAGAGGCCGCATAATTAGCCTGACCAATATTTCCCGTCAAACCGACAACACTAGATAGATTAATGATAGCACCTTGTCTTGCTTTTGTCATCGGTTTTAAGACTGATTGTGTCATATTAAATGCGCCAGTCAGATTGATTTTTAAGACACGCTCAAAATCTTCTTCAGTCATCTTTAGCATGAGTTTATCATTTGTGATTCCAGCGTTATTAATCAGAATATCGACACTGCCAAGCTTAGCAATAGCTTCATCAACCATACGCTTTGCATCAGCATTATCAGATACGTCTCCTGAAATGGCAATTACTTTAACATCATAGTTGGCAAATTCATCTAGGAGCTCTTGAGAAATAGCAGAGCGTCCATTGAGAACGACATTGGCACCAAGACTGGCAAATTGATGTGCAATAGCCAAGCCAATCCCCCTAGTTGATCCCGTAACAAAAACATTTTTTCCTGTAATTTCCAAGATTATCCTCCTAATTCTCCAACAATTGAGTCAAGCTATCCGTATCTTCCACTGTAAAGGTAGGAATCGTTTTGTCAATCTTCTTCATAAAGCCACTAAGAACCTTACCTGGACCTATTTCAATAACTTGAGTCATCCCCAACTCTTTCATAGTTTCAATCGAATCATAGAAACGAACTGGTTCCATAACCTGTCTAGCTAAAAGCCCTCGAATAGCTGATTTTTCCATCACTTTAGCTTCCGTATTGCCAACCAAAGGGAGAGCAAATTCGTGGAAGTTAACCTTTTCAAGTTCAGCAGCCAATTTTTCACTGGCTGGTTTGAGAAGAGCTGTGTGGAAAGGACCTGATACTTTTAAAGGAATCAGACGCTTACAGCCTGCCTCTTTTAAAAGTTCCACAGCCTCATTGACAGCAGCAACCTCACCACCAATAACAATTTGACCTGGAGTATTGTAATTAGCTGGTGTCACAACGCCTTTAGCAGATGCTTTTTGGCAAGCTTCTTCAATAAGGCTAGCCTCAGTATTCATAACCGCAACCATCTTACCAGTTCCTGCAGGAGCTGCTGTTTCCATGAATTCACCACGCTTAGCTACCAATGCAACAGCATCTTCAAAAGAAAGAGCACCTGCAGCAACCAAGGCCGAATATTCACCTAAAGAAAGACCAGCTACCATGTCTGCTTTGAAACCTTTTTCCACCAAAAGACGATAAATAGCTACTGAAGTCGTTAAAATTGCCGGCTGCGTGTAGCGTGTTTGATTTAGTTTTTCCTCATCATTATCAATCAAGTCACGAATATCATATCCTAGAATAGAACTCGCAGTATCAAAAGTTTCCCTTACAATAGGGTAAGCCTCATATAAATCACTCGCCATACCAAGTTTCTGAGCTCCTTGGCCAGCAAAGAGAAATGCTGTTTTTGTCATCTAAATATAATCCTCCAACTGATGATAATTACATCTACATTGATGTTACTTGTTAAATGTCAACATCTGCCCAACGTGCTGCTTCTTCACGAATCACTTTAGCAGCACCATAATACAAATCTTTCAAAATTTCTTCACAGGTCTCTTCCTGACGAACAAGGCCTGCAATTTGACCTGCCATGACTGAGCCATTTTGAACATCCCCATCCACAACAGCATTGCGAAGAGCTCCTGCACCAAGTTCCTCAATTTCATCTGCTGATTTTTTGCCAGCCAAAAATTCTTTTTCAGCGTTAGCATAGGCAGATGATAACTTGTTTTTCAAAGCACGAACTGGATGTCCTACTACTGATGCAGAAACAACTGTATCAATATCCTTAGCCTTCAAAATCTTATCTTTGAAATTTTGATGGGCATTTGATTCCTTAGCAACCACAAAGCGTGTTCCTACTTGGATAGCTTCTGCACCTAGCATGAAGACTGCAGCAGCACCATGACCATCAGCAACACCACCAGCTCCAATAACTGGAATTGAAACAGCTTCAACAACTTGGCGGACAAGCGTCATAGTTGTCAATTTACCAATATGACCACCAGCTTCCATACCTTCAGCAATAACAGCATCCGCACCCAATTTTTCCATACGTTTAGCCAAAGCTACACTTGGAACTACAGGGATAACTGTAATACCTGCTTCATGGAAACGCTCCATGTATTTTCCTGGATTTCCTGCACCTGTGGTAACAACCTTAACACCTTCTTCAATAACAAGGTCAACAATATCATCTGCAAATGGAGATAATAGCATGATATTAACACCAAAAGGTTTATCAGTAATTGATTTAACCTTATCAATATTTGCTTTAACTACCTCTTTAGGTGCATTTCCACCACCAATAATCCCAAGACCACCTGCATTCGAAACAGCACCAGCAAGGTCACCATCAGCAACCCAAGCCATACCACCTTGGAAAATCGGATATTTAATGTTCAATAATTCTGTAATACGTGTTTTCATTTTGATAAAACTTTCTAAGCCCAAGTTCCGATAATAATTTGACAATCAAACTATTATATTAAGAAGATAGAGTGGTTCAAAATTGTTCATAACAATCCATCCCCACTCCTAATCTTTTAGAGCCTAATTATTTTGTTTTTTCTTCAACGTAAGTAACCAAGTCACCTACAGTGTTAAGGCCATCTTCAGTTTCAATTTGAATATCGAAAGCATCTTCAATTTCTGAAATTACTTGGAAAACATCAAGTGAGTCTGCATCAAGATCATCAAAAGTTGTTTCCAATTGTACTTCTTCTGCCTCTTTACCAAGTTCTTCAACAATAATTTCTTGTACTTTTTCAAATACTGCCATGATTCATTTCTCCTTTAGATATAAATATTATTTTATAAAAGTGCTATCGCACAGTGTATAACTAGATTTTAACAATAAGACTGCCCCAAGTCAAACCTCCACCGAAACCTGATAGAAGAATTGTCTGAGATCCGTCCAATTTTATCATTCCATTATCAAGAGATTCTGATAAAAGAATAGGGATACTTGCGGCACTTGTGTTACCATAGTGCATCATATTCGCAGGGAATTTCTCACGTGAAACCCCAATTTTCTTCGCCATCTTATCCAAGATGCGGATATTTGCCTGATGTAAAAATAGATAATCTAACTCTTCAGCATCTATTCCTAAATCAGCAATCAATTTTTTGATACTCTTAGAAACATCTCTAATAGCGAAATCAAAAATAGCTCTGCCATCCATCTTAACAAAAGGATCGCTTTCAGTCATTTCTGAGAATGGTGATGACAAGCCAATCTTACCAGAAGTCAAGCCTTCACCACGACTACCATCTGAATTAAGCGACTCAGCAAGAAAATGCTTTTTATCACTTGCTTCTAAAAGAACACCACCTGCACCATCTCCAAAAAGAACCGCAGTCGAACGGTCAGACCAATCAACCGTCTTAGAGAATGTTTCAGCACCAATAATTAGACCTTTTCGATATAAGCCAGATGCAATTAGTTTATCAGCTGTTGCTAAAGCAAAAATAAATCCGCTGCATGCTGCTGTTAAATCAAAAACAAAAGCATTATGTGCACCAATCTTTGCTTGAACAAGTGCTGCTGTTGATGGCATCATTGAATCAGGTGTAACCGTAGCAACAATGATGAAATCAATCTCACTAGCATCAAGTTTAGCTTTTTCCAAAAGCTTTAAGGCAACATGACCTGCTAGGTCACTTGTTGACTCTGTCTTACTAATGTGACGCTGCTTTATCCCTGTACGGGATACAATCCAATCATCACTAGTGTCCATTATCTTAGCCAAGTCATCATTAGATACTACCTGATTTGGTGCATAATGAGCAACTTGACTTATTTTAGAAAATACCATCAGACCAACTCCTCGAGAAACTTATGAAGATTGCTTAAACCGCGCTTAAGTACCTCAACGTCCTCTTCTGGCATGCCTTCAACAATATGATTGACCATAGATTTGTGAAATTTACTGTGCAGACGATTAAGTAATCTTCCTTTTTTAGTTAAGGTCAGATGAACAACTCGTCTATCATGTTTTGATCTCGTTCGTTCAATGTACCCTTTTGCCTCAAGTTTATTAAGACTTGTAGTTACTGTACCAAGGGTTAACATTAATTCGCGAGCAATATCTGACGGTGTCACATTTGTCCCACGGCCAATAATTTCAATCGTATGCATCTCCTTAATTGAGACATCATTGAACTGGCTCGATTTCAAACTCATTTCTTCAATAACAACTACACGATTGAAAATATCAACAAGATACTCATTGATTTTGTTGTAATCCATGGTTTCACCTCCTACAAATAAACTTTGATAATCAAATTGTATCAAACATCAAATCTTTTTGCAAGAATTTTAAGTGAATTCCATCAATTATGACTAGAATCAAATATGACGCTTATGACTTTAAAAATGATTATTTCCCTGTAAAATTAGGTCGACGACGTTCCCCATAGGCACGAACGCCTTCTTTAAAATCTTCTTTAAAGGCAAGCTCTTCTTGCAGTTTAAGTTCAACATCGGTATAGTCATCCCAATCTTCAAAAGAAGAAGCCCAGACCATTTCTTTTATAGCTCGATATGTGTTAATTGATCCTCGAGCTAAACGTTTCACCAATTGTAAAGTCGTTTTTTCCAACTTGTCAGGTTCACAAACCCGATAAACAATCCCGTAAGATAAAGCTTTATCTGCAGAAAGACTTTCTCCTGTCATAGCTAATTGAGTTGCTCTAGTAGCACCAATTGCACGCGTTAGTAATAACATTCCACCTGCATCTGGGGCTAATCCAACACCAACAAAAGCTTGAATGAATTTTGCCTTAGTGCTAGCAATAACAAAATCTGCTGCCACTGCCATATTAGCTGCGGCACCTGCTACGGCACCATCAACACTCATAATGACAGGTTTAGGTAATTTCTTTATAGCAAAAGAAATCTTATTAACAAGCTCTGCTATTTTAACAAGTGATTGAACGTCATCTGCCTCAACAGCTCTTTGCATTTCAGCTAAATCACCACCTACTGAAAATACCGGTCCATTTGCTTTAATGATAAGCATCTTAACACTAACATCTTCTGCAACATTTGAAATAGCCTCGAGAATTTCTTCACACATTGGGATATTAAATCCATTAGAAACTTCAGGTCTATTAAAAGTCAAAGTTGCGACATCATTTTCTTTGCTAAAAAGGATCCCTTTAAACATCATAAGCCTCCTTGAAATTAATTTGAAAATATAATAATTTGATAGTCAAATAATTTCTAGACTATATTAACATAGTTTACTGTCATAATGCAAGAAAAAAATTAAATAATTTGAAAATCAAATCATTTTTAGCCCTATTTTCACCATTATAAAGCTATTCCTAGGGATTCAGAACTAAATTTCAGCTATAAATTATGGCAATTATGGAAATTCAATGATAAAAATGGAAAAAATACTGACAAATTGTCTGAATTTTGCTATAATTTTATGTAAAATCTATCCTAGGGAGTCTATATGAAAGTCATTAAATTTGGCGGTAGTTCACTCGCTTCCGCGCAGCAATTAATAAAAGTTAAAGATATCGTCAAATCAGATCCTACACGTCGCTTCGTTGTAGTTTCTGCACCAGGAAAACGTGATAATGATGATATAAAAGTTACTGATGCCCTGATAAAATATTACAAAGCTTATACTTCAGATCAAGATGTTTCAGAAATCCAAGATTGGATTATACGCCGTTATCAATCAATTATTGATGAGCTAAATCTTGGTTCAAAAATCCTTTCGAAAATTTCTGATTCAATCAAAAAATTGGCGACAGAACCAATTGAAGATAACGATTTTTTGTATGACACATTCTTAGCAGCTGGTGAGGACAACAATGCCAAACTAATTGCTGAATACTTCACTAAAAGTGGTGTTCCGGCACGCTACATCCATCCTAAAAAAGCAGGAATGTTTGTAACAAGTGAGCCTGGAAATGCTCGTATCATCCCATCAAGCTACGATAAATTAGAAGCCTTACGAGAATACGAAGAAGTACTTGTTATTCCAGGTTTCTTTGGTGTTACTGTTGACAATCAAATTTGTACTTTCTCACGCGGCGGTTCAGATATCACTGGATCCATTGTTGCTGCTGGGGTTAAGGCTGATTTATATGAAAACTTTACAGATGTCGATGGTATTTTCGCAGCACATCCTGGAGTAGTCCATAAACCACACTCAATTTCAGAGCTAACTTATAAAGAAATGCGTGAATTGGCATATGCTGGTTTCTCAGTACTTCACGATGAAGCACTAATCCCAGCTTACCGTGGAAGAATTCCTTTAGTCATCAAAAACACTAACAACCCTGAACACCCAGGAACAAAAATCGTTTTATCACATGAAGGTCCACAATTACCAGTTGTGGGTATCGCCGGAGATGATAAATTTGTAAGTATTAACATTTCAAAATACCTTATGAATAGAGAAGTCGGTTTCGGTCGAAAGGTCCTACAAATTCTCGAAGATCTTCATATTCGTTGGGAACACATGCCGACAGGTATTGATGATATGTCAATTGTTATCCGTGAACGCGAGTTAACACCAATCAAAGAACAAGAAATCATCTCCCAACTTACACGCAAATTAGAAGTTGATGAAGTATCCATCCAGCGTGGCCTATCAATCATTATGCTTGTTGGTGAAAATATGAAGAGTCATATCGGGGTTACAGCAGCAGCTACAAAAGCCTTATCAGAACGAGATATCAACCTTGTAATGATTTCTCAAGGATCAAGTGAAGTATCTGTTATGTTCGTTATTGAAACCGAACAAGAAAAGAAAGCTGTTCGAGCCCTCTACAAAGAATTTTTCACTGAATCATCAGATTGACAAAAAAAGCAGAATAAAAAACTTTAGAATAAAGTAAAAGGCATAGAATGACGTTATCAAAAAAACGTTCATTCTATGCCTTTTTAGAGTACCCATTTTTTAAAAGAAAGATTTAAGTTTTATCCAGTTACATATTTTTGAAAACATCTAAAATCTTAGACTTATAATTCATAAACACAATGGAAAAGGTAATACAAAAACTATCCCTCCCTAAAATCAATAAACCATGGCGCCATCTTTCTTAAGAGAGCCTTCCTACCTTCAAAACGTTCTCCAGCCAATAAGCGATCTAAGCTCCTCTTCTCCTTATCTCCTAAACCTTCCCTAACGCGATCCAAAACATCGTAATAAGCCACATAGTCATCCAAAACCATCTCCTGACTGCTTACTAAATGGCCCACTTCACTGATTTCATCATATGCCATCTTATGATACTGACG
>NZ_AQYA01000015.1 GCF_000376985.1 Streptococcus henryi DSM 19005 | reverse complement strand
TTATAATTATAAACCATGACATAGGAAAACGAGCATCTCCAACTGCGGAAATGCCCGTTTTTTTTGTGTTCTGAAGCTAGTTTTTGCCCAGCCTCCATTATAATGAGAAAAACACCAGAGGATCACATACATCGTTATTACGCACGAGTATACTAACCTTTGGTGTTTTTGAAAAATAGTAGACATAATCTCATTAAACTTTTGTTGTTATCAGTTTAATAAGCTGTTCTTCAATGCACTTCAAATCTTCCTCCTCCGACTGTGTTGAGATTTCAAGAACAAATCGTTGAAAAAAGTATGCAAATAGGAGTCCTAAGCCTGTTCGGATAACCTCACAATCTTCCTGATAAGTAACAATATTGGGGTTGTCATTTTGTAACCGGCTTAGCTGCATTTTTAAATCATCAATAATAGTATCTTGAATAGCAGCCATTAGACTCTGACGTAGTTCTGAATTAACTAAGATTTCCTGAAGTATTATTTTTATTATATCTGCATTTTGAGCTAAGAAACGAAAGCGATTCTGAACAATAAAGTGAATAACATCTTCAATCTTGCTATAGGTCTGCAATTTTGGCAGAAATTCTTTTTTCAGCTCAGGGATGAGGGGTTCAATAATTTCTGATAAAAGCTCCTCTTTTGTTTTGAAATATTTAAAAATGGTGGCCTGGCTGATGCCAGCTTTTTCTGCAATTTGGGTAGTAGAGGTCCCATTATAACCTTGCTGCGAAAACAGCTCAACCGTGGCTGCTAAGGTTTTCTTTTTTCCTGCCGGCATTTTTTGTACTTCCAGCCAATCCTGATAGCTATGCAAAATCGTGTTGTTATCCATCATTACCTCATTCTTTTCTTTTCTATTATACCTTGCGATAGCGTTTTAGTCCAACGATATTCAAAATTGTTAAAATGACTAGGAACAAGGAAAGGACAAGTAGGTCATTTCCAAGATGGACAATGCTGGTACCGTTCAGAACAATTTTTGATAAGGCGTGCCCAGCATAATAAAGTGGGAGTACTTTCCCAATAGATTGCACCCAGCCTGCCATAGAATCTAAAGGAATAATACCTGAAAAGAAAAGTTGCGGAGTAATAATGAGCGGGATAAATTGCATCATTTGGAATTCGGACTTGGCCAAAGTGGACAGCAGGAGACCAAATGCCAGAGCGACGAGCGCAAAAAGAATATTGACAATGATGACATCTCCTATATTGCCAAGAACTTCCAAATCTAAGAGCCAGATGGTTGATAAGACAATAACAACTGTCTGAAGTGCTGCAATAAGACTATAAGCCAGCATGTAGCCATAGACGATATCAGATCGCTTGACTGGTGTGGCTAGGAGGCGATCCAGTGTTCCAGTGGTACGTTCTTTCAAAAGAGCCATCCCTGAGATGAGAAAAACAAAGAAGAAGACAAAGAAGCCCATCAGAATAGGAGTCATTTTGGTAAAGAAAGTGGTGTCCTCATCTCCATAGATATATTGTTCTGAGAGGTGAATATCATCAGCTTGAGAACTATCAATTTCTTCTGTTTGAGTTTGGTCGATATTTGCTTCATTAGAATCGCCGGCTTGTAAATTGCCAGCCTGGCTTTGTGCCTTTTTAATAGCTTGAGCACTGGCTTCTTGTGTCTTCTTGAGATTTTCGATTAGGTCCTGAATTTGCGCTTGCTTGAGGGTGCTCGTTATGACCCGACGGGTCAAGTTTGTTTTGCCAGGATCGGTATTGGCATAAGTTACCTGGTAGTTGTTTTCGTCCTTGAAGATAAGAACGGCATCGACTGTCTGATCTTCTAAAGCCTGATTTGCCTGACTTTCTGTTTTATAATCCTTGGCCTTGATATGTTCCACATCATCTAGGGATTTGACAATACTATCGGAAACATCGACGGCAGCGATGCTGACATTTGTTTCAGTATTAGCGGAAAAAGCAGCATTCATGAGCCACACGATAAAAACAGGCGCCATAAATAATAGGACCAGGGTTCGTTTATCACGTAATAGTTCCAGAAATACTTTTTTTGAAATGGCCAAAATCTTCATTCTAATTCTCCCTCTGCTTTTAAGAAAACTTCCTCAACTGTATTGACACCATATGATGACTTAAGGGCAATGGGGCTGTTAAAAGCAATCATTTTGCCATCAAGCAACAGTCCAACCTTATCTGTCAGCTCCGCCTCATCCATGACATGGGTGGTAATCAATATGCCAACCCCCTCAGCCCTTAATTGATGCAGTTCCTTCCAAACAACCTTACGGCGCAGAGCGGGATCAATACCAACAGTTGGCTCATCAAGAATGAGGAGTCTAGGATTCCCTAAAAGTGCAATGGCTAAAGACAATCGACGTTTCATACCGCCAGAGTAGCCTGAAACGGACTTATTGAGATGCTCCGTTAGTTCGACAACTTGTGAGACATGTTTAATAGCTTCAGGAATCTCAGCGCGGGACAGTCCCTTCATCCGAGCAAAAAATTGCAGATTCTCAAAACCCGTCAATGTTTCATAGAGGGCATCCGATTGTGCCATATAACCAATTTCTCCCAGGACATAGCGGTTGGGCATATGATGCCCTAGCACAAGTGCCTCTCCCTGGTCCGCCTTTTCCATCCCAAGCATGGTTTTAATCATGGTTGATTTTCCAGCACCAGATGGGCCGATTAAACCGATAATTTGACCAGCTATCAAGTCAAAATTGATCTTGTCGAGAACAAGCTGCTGCCCAAAGTTTTTAGAGATTGCTTGTAAATCTAATAATTTTTCCATAAGAGCCTCTTTCTAAGTAAGTGAGTGACCACTCACTTACTGTCTTTTATTGTAGTGAGTAATCACTCACTTGTCAAGTGCTTTTTTAAATTTAAATTGAAATTTGCTTACAAAATTGAGAAGAATCAATTTTTCCTTCATACAAAGATGCTACAATATAATAATAAAGCGAAGGGACGATTTGAATGAACTATTCTAAACTTTTAAAAGAAATAATGTACGATGAAGATAATATTTCATATACAGAAAAAGGGATAAAACCACTTTTTTCTGCTCCAGAAACTGCTCGAATTATAATCATAGGACAAGCACCGGGAATTCGTGCCCAAGAATCAGGTATATTTTTCAATGATTTAAGTGGAGATAAACTTCGTGAGTGGTTAGGCGTTGATAGAGAATACTTTTATGATTCCGGATATTTTGCGGTAGTACCAATGGATTATTATTTCCCCGGGAAAGGGAAAACAGGGGATTTGCCTCCAAGAAAGGGATTTGCAAAGAAATGGCATAAGAAAACATTAGACCTCATGCCAAATAAACAATTAACTCTTTTGATTGGTTCCTATGCACAACAATACTATTTGAAACAGAGATCAACGGAAAAATTGACTGATACCGTAAGGAATTATGAAAGATATTTACCTGAGTATTTCCCTCTAGTACATCCTTCACCACGTAATAATATATGGCAGTCCAAGAATCCTTGGTTTCTAGAGCAGGTTATTCCAGATTTGCAGGAGCATGTTAAGGAAATTCTCGAGTAGAGATTCGGATTATATAATGGAATATCCAGAGGATTATTTTTAAACAGCTTACCATAAAATGGTAAGCTACTTTTTATATTCGACGCTTTTAGAATTGACTATCTTAACTTAATAAGATTGTAAAAATATAATCTTATGTTTAATTCCACTAAAATCAATTAAACATATCTAAGTATTCTTGTTTTCTTGAATCTTGATATAACTTGATATAAATCAATTATTATATTTCTATGCTCGGTTATACTGGAGATAATAAAGGAGGTAGAAATCATGCAAAAATGGTTATCACGTTATCGGAATTGGTTGACAGCAATAACTGGTGTTCTTATTATACTTGCTTTTTCATCCAAATGGTTTTTTAGTAGTGAGCAGGGATCAGCTTATCTACTGTTTGTAGCTTCATTAGTTGGCGGTTTACCAATTTTTGTTCAAGCCTATCAAGCTCTTAGAGTTAAGGTAATTAGCATCGATCTCTTAGTAACTCTTGCTATTTTAGGGGCATTTGTTATTAAAGAGTTTGAAGAATCAGCTATTGTAGCTTTTCTCTTCTTGTTTGGTGCATACTTAGAACAAAGAACATTAGCCAAGACACGTTCTGCAATTAAGAATCTTGTCGAGTTGGTGCCAGAGACTGCCTTTCGGAAAGCACACAATGGTGACTTTGAAGAGGTGTCGGTTGAAGAAGTTGAAGAAGGTGACATTCTTATAGTAAAAACAGGTGGTAAAATCCCAGTTGATGGTGAAGTTATATTTGGCGCTGGTACCACAAATGAATCTAGCATAACAGGTGAGCCTATTCCAGTCTCTAAAGGTCTAGGAGATAAAGTTTTTGCTGGTACTATTCTCGAAAATGGTACCATACAACTTCGTACTGATAAAATTGGAGAAGATACAACTTTTGGGAAAATTATTGAATTAGTCGAAGAAGCACAAGACTCCAAATCAAAAGCTGAAAGATTTATTGATCAATTTTCAAAATACTATACACCTGCAGTTTTGGTGCTTGCTATTCTCGTTTGGCTTATTAGTCGCAATATTGAGTTAGCCGTTACTATTTTGGTTCTTGGATGTCCTGGTGCACTGGTTATTGGGGTACCAGTTTCAAATGTGTCAGGGATTGGAAATGGCGCACGACATGGTATTTTATTTAAGGGTAGTGATGTCATTACAAACTTTAGTAAAGTTGATACAATGCTATTTGATAAAACAGGAACATTAACTTATGGTAACCCTCAGGTTGCACAGACAATCTACGATAGCAGTGATAGGAGTCTTGCTGAGAGCTTACTGGCTAGTGTTGAGAGAGAATCAGATCATCCGCTCGCAAAAGCAATTGTGAACCATTACTCAGGTTCTGTAGTAGAGGTAATTGACTCAACAGAAGTCGTTCAAGGTGGGGGAGTTGTTGCTCGTATTCAAAATCACCAAGTTCTCGTAGGGAATTCTTATTTGATGAATCAATATAATATTCCTTTCACTAACCAGATGAAGAGCGACATAGCAGGGATGGAAGCAGAAGGGAATTCAATTGTCCTAACTGCTATTGATGGACAAATAGCTCTTGTTGTAGGGATTCGCGATCAGATTAGACAAGGAGTCAAGGAGGATTTAGAGACGCTTAAGAATATGGGAGTAAAAAATCTCATTCTATTGTCTGGAGATAATCAAGGCACAGTTGATTTAGTTACTAATCAGTTAGGCTTAACCGAGGCTTATGGTCATCTACTACCAGAAGACAAGGCAGAATTTGTAAGAAAACGTCAGGCAAGTGGAGAAATAGTAGCATTTGTCGGAGATGGTATTAATGATAGCCCATCATTGGCCTTGGCAGATATTGGAATTGCCATGGGAAACGGTACAGATGTTGCCATTGAAACTTCAAATGTTGTTTTGATGAATTCGGATTTTCACAGAATCCCTCATGCGATTGGATTGGCTAAAGCTACACGACGTAATATGATTGAAAATATCTTCATTGCATTGCTAGTCGTAGTAGTTCTTCTTATCAGCGTTCTCTCAAGTTCGTGGATGAATATGACTATTGGCATGTTTGTTCATGAAGGTAGCATTCTCGTAGTTATTTTGAATGCTATGAGGCTTTTAAAATATAAAAGAAAATAGAGATTCTTGATAGAAATCAATTTTTTATTCTAAATATCGTACTATACTAAAGATATAATAAGGAAAGGAAGTAAAGATGATGAAAAAAGCTATACTACAGCTTGAAACACTGGCTTGTCCTACATGTATGCAAAAAATTGAGGGAGCCATTAAAAGTGTGGCAGGTGTTGATAGGGACAGTGTTAAGGTTCTCTTCAACGCTAGCAAGGCAAAAGCAAATTTTGATACAAGTCTGACAAATATTGAAGAAATTGCGAATGCAGTACGAGCAATTGGCTATGATGTTCTAAAAGCATCAGAAAAATAATAGGGGGAAGTTGTAATGTTAAAACAATTTTTTGAAGCAAATGATGAGATGCTTGATTTATATACTAATGCTATCACAAAAGCTCATGGTAAAAATCATCCAGAAGTTTTTGAAGTTCGCAAACTTTATGAAACAATTCAGCATAAAATTCAGGGTAATAATATGGATCTATCAAATGAATTTTCGGAACTGAGGGGTGTTACAAAAGATTTTGCGATTCCAGATGATGTTTGTGAGACATTTACTAAAACCTATCAGCTCTTAAAACAATTTGTCTAATTATCTCAAGAGTAGGTTTCGTCAATTAGAAAGAGGTTATCCATGGTTCAACATCTTTGCGTAACACTTGTACCATTATTTAATTATCTGTCAGAAGATGAGCAGATTGAAATCAATCAATTGGCGAGACATCGACAATTTAAAAAAAATGAGATTATTTTCAAACCAGGAGATGAAAAACTAGATATTGTAGCTCGCGGAAGTATGAAAGTCTATCAACTGTCTCCGAATGGTAAGGAACAACTTTTACGAGTTGTTGAACCGGGTAGCTATGAGGGTGAAAATCAGTTGTTTGGTATAAAAAACGAGATACTTTTTGGTGAAGCTCTCGAAGCAACTGAAATTTGTAGCTTGAGCAAACAAGCTTTCAATCACGTGATGCTTAGGAACCCACAGATTGCTCTTAAACTATTTGAGTTGAGTGCTCAAAAAATGGTTCAAGTGGAGAAACAAGCTCAGTTTCTATCTATGGAGCGTGTTGAGGAACGCTTAGCAACTTATCTTTTAGATTTATCAAAGGTGAATGGTTGTCATCAAATCAGCCTCCCTATGAAAATGAAGGACATTGCTCAATATTTAGGAACGACTCCAGAAACTCTTTCTAGAAAGTTTAAGTACCTTGAGAATAATGGTTATATTGAACGGTCAGGAAGAAAAATTAGTATCCTCGATGGGGATGAACTACTTGATTTATGAAGTATAATGATAGGAAATCTTAGTATACATAATAGATTCTCTTACAAACAATATATTAATTGTGATAAAATAAATTAACTCTTACCAAGTTTTAGATCATTCATAGTTATTTATCTAAATTTTGTGAGGTGGAATAAAAATAGTGGAGGATAAAGTATGTCTCAAATAGATAGAAATCTTCGTCATCGCTCAAGTATCTATGATAGTATGGTAAAATCGCCTAACCGTGCTATGCTAAGAGCTACTGGCATGACAGATAAAAGTTTTGAGCAACCTATTGTTGGTGTAATTTCAACTTGGGCTGAAAATACACCGTGTAATATGCACTTGCATGACTTCGGTAAATTGGCTAAGGAAGGTGTAAAAGATGCGGGAGCCTGGCCAGTCCAATATGGAACCATCACTGTTGCTGACGGTATTGCTATGGGTACCCAAGGCATGCGTTTCTCTTTGACTTCTCGTGATATCATCGCTGACTCTATCGAAGCTGCCATGGGTGGTCACAATGTGGATGCATTTGTTGCTATTGGTGGTTGCGATAAGAACATGCCTGGTTCCATGATTGCCATTGCTAATATGGATATCCCCGCCATCTTTGCCTACGGCGGAACGATAGCACCTGATAATCTCAACGGGAAAGACATCGACTTGGTTTCTGTCTTTGAAGGAATCGGTAAATGGAACCATGGCGATATGACCGCTGAAGAGGTTCGCGCTATCGAGTGCAATGCCTGTCCTGGCCCTGATGGATGTGGAGGTATGTACACGGCTAACACCATGGCAACAGCAATTGAAGTCTTAGGTATGAGTTTACCTGGTTCATCTTCCCACCCTGCGGAATCAGCTGAGAAAAAAGCAGACATCGAAGAAGCTGGCCGCGCTGTCGTCAACATGCTCAAGATGGGTCTCAAACCATCTGATATCTTGACACGCAAAGCCTTTGAAGATGCTATCACCGTTACTATGGCCCTAGGTGGCTCAACCAATGCAACTCTTCACCTCTTGGCTATTGCCCATGCTGCTAATGTTGATTTGACTTTGGAAGATTTTAATGACTTCCAAGAGCGTGTCCCCCACTTGGCAGACCTCAAACCATCTGGACAATATGTTTTTCAAGACCTTTACAATGTTGGTGGCGTGCCAGCGGTTATGCGCTACCTCTTGGCTAACGGATTCCTCCACGGAGACCGTATCACATGTACAGGTAAAACAGTAGCTGAAAATTTAGAAAACTTTGCTGATTTGACACCAGGTCAAAAGGTTATCATGCCTTTGGAAAATCCAAAACGTGCGGATGGTCCGCTGATTATCCTTAAAGGTAACTTGGCTCCTGAAGGTGCCGTAGCTAAGGTTTCAGGTGTTAAGGTTCGTAACCATACGGGTCCTGCTAAGGTCTTTGACTCAGAAGAAGCTGCTATCGATGCGGTACTTTCAGATGACATCGTGGACGGCGACGTTGTTGTTGTCCGTTATGTAGGTCCTAAAGGTGGACCAGGTATGCCAGAAATGCTTTCCCTTTCTTCTATGATTGTTGGTAAGAGTCAAGGTGACAAGGTTGCCCTTTTGACTGACGGGCGCTTCTCAGGTGGTACCTATGGCTTGGTCGTTGGACACATTGCTCCTGAAGCTCAGGATGGCGGTCCTATCGCCTATCTCCAAACTGGTGATATGGTAACAGTTGACCAAGATACCAAAGAAATCACCATGCATGTTTCTGATGAAGAAATAGCAGCCCGCAAGGAAACAACTGTCATTCCTCCGCTATTCAGTCGTGGAGTTCTGGGTAAATATGCTCATACTGTATCTTCTGCCTCTAAGGGTGCTGTGACAGATTTTTGGAATATGGATCGTAGTGGTAAATCATAAATAGTCAGTATTTTGTCTCTTAATTAATACCCTCAGTAAACAATAAGACTTATAATGCTATTAATATTTTTATAGTCATTAATGATTCATTGTAATGGAGAGATGCATGCTCGAAAGTTTAAAGAAATATCTTCCTTACCAGGGGATGAAATATGTCAAGCCAGAAAAAGCAGGGAACCTTACAGAAACAATGAGTAATCTACGACAATTAGCACAGTCTTCAAGGAATGAGTTTACCCTTTTAAGTCAATCTTTGGCTGAACGGGTAGGTCCTTTTAGAGCAGAGCGGGTTAGTCAGTGGATGAATCAAGCTCAGTATTGTCGACCGCATTTTTGGTGTTATTATCGTCTACCATCTGATCATCCTGATGATGTTGCAATGGCAATACGTCTCTTTGGCAACTATAATAATTTTGGAATTTCTGTAGAAGTAAGTTTTATTGAAAGGAAAAGGTCTGAAGAAAGTTTAAGGAAGCAAAATAAGGTACTTAGTATTCCAATTTCTTCACCCTTGTACTACATTGTACAGAAAGATGGTACTAGTTCTAAGATTGAAGGAACTGAAGAGAATCGTCAAATGTTAATCCAGAGTGTTAACAATGCCCAGGTTAGAAAGGTTCTAGTGAAAAAAGATGTAATTTATGATGATACACAAACAATGGAACAATTTCTTGATGAATTGTATAAAGCTTTCAATGAACTTTTACCTTATTATGAGGTAACAAAAAAATAAAAAAGGCAGATATGCATGTTAATTAGCATATCTACCTTTTTTATTATTTTCGAGATTACCAAGGACTGATACGCAGTGCGATTCGTCCGAATCGGCTGATACGAGTCATTTTCCAAGCGGGATTATAGGTGACAATAACTTCAGCTGAAGCAACTTCAGGAATTTCTTTGATTTTATCAGCAACCTCAATTGGCAACGTGTCAGCACAGCCACAGTTGGTTTCTGTAAAAGTCATAACAAGCCTACAATGTCCTGTTTCATTGACATCAATTTCATAGACTAAGCCCAAATTATAAATATCTAGTTCTAATTCTGGATCAATGACGGTTAGTAATTTTGCTTTGATTTGAGGAGCCAATTCTTTTGCTCTCTCATTTAATCTTATATCTTCGCGCATAAGAAACCTTTCTAAAGTATAAAAGTTAATGTGATTGGTAAGTTAATTATAAGAAATCGAACTCTTCCCAAAATGATTTTAATAGCTGGATTTTTTTACCTTTTCTATTTATTAATCCTTTTTCTTGAAATCCTTTTAGTTTCCGGGAGATAGACTCTGGGCTAGTAGCTAAATAACTTGCTAATTCCTTCATTGAGATTGGTACAGTCACCGTCTCATTGTCAATAATAGTTGGCAAAGAAGACAATTGACTTAGATAAGAGGCTAAGCGATCCTCGATATGATCAATTGCTAAAAGCTGAAGCTGCTTTTCGACTTCTAAGGACTTTAGTGCATTTAATTGAAGTAATTTACATCCAAGTTGAGGGTATAGCTCAATTAGCTTATTGAAGTCAGATTTAAAAAGGATACAGATTTTTGTTTCTTTTATAGCTTCGGCATAAAGAGTTTCATTTGTAAGACCAAAGAGATAATTCTCTCCATCGTACTCACCTTCTCTTACAATACGTATGAGCTGTTCTTTACCTGTTCTGCTTAATTTATAAATTCGCATAGCCCCAACGGAAACAATAGATAATTGTTCTTGACTGTCAGGAGAAAATACTATCTCCCCTTTTTGAAATGTTTTGTGATGTAATAGATTTTGAACACCGCTTTGTTCATCCTTGGCAAGGTTACTGAAAAGTGGAACTCTATGAACACATCCTATATTAGCCATATATTTTATCTCTCTAAAAATAATAAATAATTTCAAAAAAACTTGACTATTGTCAATTTTTTTTAGTTAGGGATTATATATAATATAAATACCATATATAGTGTTTGGAACAATATTAAAACACTATATATAGATATTATACACAATAGGAGAACAAAATGCAAACTATCCAAGTATACTACATCAGTCTAAGTGGAAATACAACTAGTTTTCTCGAAAGGCTGGATAGGTACCTACAAGAAGAATTTCAAGAAAGCCTGAATTATATAAATGTAAAAGACTTGGTCAAAAGTGGTGTACCTTCGACATTCATAATTGATGAACCCTATTTTGCATTTCTGCCTGCCTATCTTGAGGGGGGGAATGGTCTTGATACGGGGGATGTTGAAATTTTAACGACTCCATTGCGTAATCTTATCGCTCATAAAGATAATAGCAAATGCTGTCTTGGAATTATTGGGAGTGGGAATCGAAATTTTAATAAACAATTCTGTCTTACAGCTCATCAATATTCTGAAGAATTTGGTTTTCCTGTGCTAGATGAATTTGAGTTGAGAGGTACTGAGGAAGACATAAAACGAATTGCTCATAGATTAAATACGAGAATGATAGAGTGGAGATATAGTTCAGAACTTGTTTCATATAGACGGTTGCCAAACATGACAGCCACTACAATTCTGCATGCTTTACGTCATAGACATAATACCAAGAGCGGGACTTGGGAAAAGATGACAATTCTTTCGGGAGAATTGAAGTTTTATGAGCTAAAAGAAGACGGACAAGTTATTGCAGAACATGTTTTTAATTGTGAAAATCAACCTCCATTTGTTGAACCACAAGCCTGGCATAAGATAGCTCCTCTTACTGAAGATCTTGAATTCTATATTGAGTTTTATTGTCAAAAAGAGGATTTATTAGCTAAACAGTCAGAATATTCCCCACTTGGTGGAGCAAGAATATAAATAAGAAAAGGAAAAATTAAATGACACAAGATTACTTTATTCTTAACAATATGTTAAATGTGCCAGTGGAAGGGCAGATTCCCTTGCACTACGACAAAGAAGCGCTATACGAATATTTAAATACCGAAATTAAAAATAATTTGAAGTCCTTCGATAACATTGATGCAAAACTAAATTATCTTATCGCACATGATTATATTGAAGAAAGTATCATTGATTCTTATGGTGAAAATAGCAGAGCATTTGTTAAGGAACTCTTTGATTTTGCCTATAACTACGGATTCAAGTTTAAAAGTTTCATGGCAGCTTATAAATTCTATAATCAATATGCAATGAAGACAAACGATTTGAAATATTATTTGGAAAACTTTGAGGATCGTGTAGTATTTAATGCTCTTTATCTTGCTAACGGAGATAGAGAATTAGCTTTTAAGTTGTTAGAGGAACTGATTTCTCAAAGGTACCAACCAGCAACTCCAACATTTTTGAATGCAGGAAAGAAAAGACGTGGCGAAATGGTTTCCTGTTTCCTTATTGATGTTGATGATTCTATGCTATCTATTGGACGAAACATCAACTCTGCTTTGCAGCTTTCAAGAATTGGCGGAGGCGTAGGAGTAAATTTATCAAATCTACGTGCAACAGGATCACCGATTAAAGAAATTGCGAATGCTTCTTCAGGTGTGTTGCCAGTTATGAAAATTGTTAGAGGATTCTTTCTCCTACAGTAATCAACTTGGTCAACGGAATGGTGCGGGAGTAGTTTATCTTAACGTCTTCCACCAAGATATTTTAGGCTTTCTATCTACTAAAAAGGAAAATGCTGATGAGAAGATTCGCGTTAAGACATTATCACTAGGATTAGTTGTACCAGACAAATACTATGAGCTACTAAAAACAAACGAACCCATGTATCTTTTTAATCCTTATCACGTTGAGCGAGTTTACGGTGTCCCATTTTCGTATGTTGACCTGACAAAAGAGTATGACAATATGGTGGGAAATGATGAGATAGAAAAAACTGTGATTAATGCTCGTGAATTAGAACAGGAAATTTCACGTTTGCAGCAAGAATCTGGTTACCCATATATCCTAAATATTGACACAGCTAATCGGACAAACCCTGTAAAAGGGAAAATTATCATGAGCAACCTTTGTTCAGAAATTCTTCAACCTCAGGAACCATCTGTATTAAATGTAGATTTGACCTATAATCAAGTAGGTACAGATATTTCTTGTAATCTTGGCTCTATGAATATGGTAAATCTCATGAAGTCCCACGATTTTGGGAAGTCCATCGAATATGCAGTGCGTGCCCTTACGACTGTTACTAATAAAGGTGCAATCGAAGAAGTGCCAACTGTATCAAAAGGAAATGCTCTATATCATACGATTGGCTTAGGTGCAATGGGACTTCACACGGTTCTAGCTCTTAATGGTATTGATTATGAATCTGATGAAGCATTAGAATTCGTAGATGCTTTCTTCCTGGCAATGAACTTCTATTCTTTAAAAGCAAGTCATCAAATTGCAGTAGAAAAGAATGAAACTTTCCATGATTTTGAATTTTCTCGTTATGCTGATGGTAGCTATTTTGACAACTATTTAGAAGAGGAATTTTGCTTCAAATCTGAAAAAGTAGCAGAAGCCTTTAAAAATATTTTATTGCCAACTGTTGGAGACTGGGAGGTATTAAAAGAGGATATCATACGAGATGGTTTGTATCATCGAAACAGATTAGCGATTGCTCCTAACGGTTCCATTTCATATATCAATGAGACCAGTGCATCCCTTCATCCAATTACTCAATTAATTGAAAACCGTCAAGAAAAAAAGGTTGGTTCGATCTTCTATCCTGCTCCATACTTATCAAACGAAACTCTGGGATACTATAAAACAGCTTACAATATGGATCAACGAAAAATTATTGATATCTATGCTAAGGCACAACAACACATTGACCAAGGAATGAGCCTAACGCTCTTCATGCGTTCGGTTTTACCAGACTGGATTTATGAATGGAAAGATCCGGAGAATCCAAAGTTAACGACTCGTGATCTTAATCGTCTTCGTAACTATGCTTGGACAAAAGGAATTAAGTCACTTTACTATGTACGTACTTACACTGAAGATGATGAATTTAACAGTGTTAATAATTGCGAGTCTTGTATGATTTAAAGGAGGTAATATGTCAAACAACTATTTATATTATAAAGCAATTAACTGGAATGTTATTGAAGATGAACTAGATAATGCGGTATGGGAGAGGGCAACTTCACTTTTCTGGTTAGATACTCGAATTCCAATTGAGAATGATCTCAAACAGTGGGAAAAGTTAAGTTTGCAAGAACAGGAGCAACTTAATTTGTTATTAATTCTTTTAACGAATCTTTCCACCTATCAATCAATAGAGGCTGGTGAAATTATTCGAAACAGTGAGCGTTCTCAACAAGAGATTGCTATTTTAAACAATATACAATTTATGGAAATGGTTAACACCAAAGCTTTTAACCGAATATTGCTTGCTTTTAATACGGGAATCAATCTCAAAGAAGAGTTTGAATGGGTTGATAATGAATCTCGAGTAAAAGAATATTTACATGTTATTGACGCTACTTATCAAGGGATAAATCCAATAGAAAAACGTTTTATGGCTATGTGTGTTGAAGGTCTTCTAAACTATGCCTATCTTTCCTACCTCCTTGAATTGTGGCTTAAAAAAGGATTTAACAATCTTGGCAGTATGTTGGAAATGATTATACGCAATGAGTCCTTGCATTGTTATTACCTTAGTCATAAAGTAAAACTTCTCTTAACTGAAGTAAGCTCAGAAGAAGTTGAGCAATTTAAAGGGTGGTGTCAGTATATTGTTGACTATTTTGTAAGGTCGGCCATTCGATTAATTAATGACTTCTATCATTTAGAAGATAGTGAAATGTTAGCCACAAACTTAATAAAACAAGAGGCTAACCATATTCTTACTAGTGTTGGACTTGAAGAAATCTTTCAGTTTGATAAGAAGTCATTGGTTGAAATCAATCATCGTTTGGATGATTTACGTCGACATGATTTAACTACTCATAGTAATAAATCAACATCTAATAGCGAAGAATTTATGGAAGAATCTGATTATGACTTTTAGGGGGGAATAGATGAGTTACACAGAAATTAAGACATCTACGATTAAAGAAGCTATTTTTGAGTCCTTACATTCTGTGATTGATCCAGAACTTGGAATTGATATTATAAATTTGGGTCTTGTTTATGATATTAGATTTCAAGAAGATGGAGCAACGGAGATTGACATGACACTAACAACAATGGGATGTCCTTTGGCAGATCTTATTACAGATCAGATTCATGATGCACTGAAAACTATTCCTGAGATAACTAAGATTGATGTGAGATTGGTATGGGAACCAGTCTGGTCAGTGAAAAAAATGAGTCGCTACGCACGTATCGCTTTAGGAATTCGTTGATAATGATTGATAAACCAGTTTATACATTAAAATCTATCAAAAATTTGAAAGGAAAGAATATGATACACAAAACAATGAATTGGCAGCTCGTTGAGGAAGAACTAGATGAATATGTCTGGGATAAAGCAACTGCACAATTTTGGCTAGATACAAGGGTACCTGTTTCAAATGATCTTTTGGATTGGAAACAGCTAACTGATTTGGAAAAAGGGGTTGTAAAGAAGGCCGTAGGTGGACTTGCCTTACTAGATACACTACAATCTGAAGAAGGATTGTACGCATTAAAGAAAAATGCAAGGACGCAAAAAGAGAAGGCGGTTTTAAGTGATTTTACTTTTATGGAGTCTATTCACGCTAAGACTTATGGAACAATCCTAATCTCTCTTAATACGTTTAAAGAGATTGAGGAAATCTATGACTGGATGAACAATGATAAAAAGATGCAGTTAAAGGTTCAAAAAATCAATGAAGTCTATCAAAATGGAACTCCCATGCAAATCAAAGTGGCGAGTGTCTTCTTTGAAGGTATTTTGTATTATAGTAATTTCTTCATTCCGCTTTGGTATCGGGGGCAAAATAAGTTAGCTAACTTAGCCGAACTTATTAAGTTAGTTATTCGAGATGAATCGGTCCATGGTACATATCTTGGTTATAAATTTCGACAAGATTTTGAAGAATTAGATCCAGAAGAACAAGAAGATTTCACAAAATGGATGTATGAATTTTTAGAAGAACTTCTAGAGAATGAGTTTGCCTATACTGAGGAAGTGTATAAAGAAATTGGTCTTATTGAGGATATCAAAACATTTGTAAAATATAATGCTAATAAATCTCTTCAAAATATGGGATTTGGTATTTACTTTGATGATGCTTTTGCAAGTGACGTAAATCCTATTGTGATGAATGGAATCTCCATCGAAACGGCTAATCATGACTTTTTCTCACAAGTAGGAGCTGGTTATCTTATGGGTGAAGCAGAAGAAATGTTAGAGGAAGACTACGATTTTTAAAAATAAAAGTTGATTATTCCTTCTTGAAAAATCCCAAGACTTTCAAGCCTGATTTTGTTATAATATAGGCAAACCAAAGCCGTTTGACGGCTTTTTTGCTAAGAAAAATAGTTAGAATTGCCAAGGACGGGGGTGAGTAAATGTGAGGAAGTTGTTAAAGTATCATAGGACTTATTTGTTGCTGATTTTTCTCGTCTCCCTTATCTTCATTTTGCCTCAGGTCTTTTCTGGTAATATGATTCTGGGGTCCGATTCTATCTTTCATTTCAATCGTTTTTATGATACTGCCCAGCAAATCAAGCATTTCAATTTTAATTATCATATCTCCATTTATGGTTTTCAGCAGTCGGGTCGGATAGTCAATGCTCTCTATGGTCCCTTTCTAGCCTATTTTCATGGATTTTTGGTGCTGCTGAGTAAGAATTGGTTTTCTTATCAAGTCCTGTCCAACTTGGTTTTGTATAACCTAGCTGGGCTTTCTATGTACATCTTTATATTGAAGAGTAAGTTAAGTAAGAAGTATGCTTTCATAGGAGCTATTCTGTACATCTCCAGTTATGCTATCCAGTATTGGACCATCAGGCAGGGCTTTACTAGCTGGGGCGCAGCTCTTTTGCCCTTAGCTCTGTCCCTCCTTTTTGAACTTAATGAGACTAAACAAGTTCCCAAATACCTCTTGGGCATTTATACGGCCATGATGGTCCAGACTCACATGCTGTCTTCACTCATTTTGGTGTTGATTTATCTTCCCTTCTTTGCGCAAGCATTTTTCCAAAATAAACAAAAGCTAGACTTCTTGAAAAAACTTTGTCGTGAGATTGTGCACTTCTTTGGTCTGACTCTAAATATATGGGGGTCTTATCTCTTTGTGCTAAAGGATAATGTCCTTATCAGTCCTCGGGTCAATCAGCTCATGAGCCTCAATACCATTAATCACAATAGTTACTACTGGCTGCTCAATCCTATAACATTGATTCCCATCTTTCTGCTTATCTATACCTACTTTGCGAGAAAGTGGAATCAGACGGATTCAGCCACGAAGACTTGGTTTTGGGTCATGACTGTCTTCTTGCTGCTGACCACTAGTATCATTCCTTGGGATTATCTGATTGCAAATGAAAATCCTGTGGCGCAGTTAATTCAGTTCCCCTTTAGGTTTTTCGTGCCGGTATCCATAATTGCCATTTATTTGAGCTTAAAGATTATTAGTTCAAGTCATTTGCAGAAGAAGCAGTTAAGAAATGTATTGATGATTATTCTTGCTGTAAGCGTAATACAGCCAACCATTTTATCTGCGACAGCTGTTCTTGATTGGAATTCTGCAGAGCATTTTATTCTTAATCGCTACAAGGTTGTCTTTACTGGTGATAGTGAAACTATTAAGAAGTCCTTTTATGATTCGGATAAAAGCAGAGCTTTGGAGCTAGTTGCCAAAGGGACACCTGACTATTTGCCACAATATGGCTCTCCTAAGCCAGCAACAGATTACTATGACGACTATATTGCTAAAGTCATCCAAAACAAGGATTTTACAAAGACCGTCAGCAAGGAAGGTTTAATATTAGAATGGCAAGGTGATTCAAATAAAGAGATAGAAGTGCCAGTAATCGTCTACAAGAATACCCTCCTTGAGCTTAATGGTGAGAAATTGAATCATGGCTCGTTACAATTAAGCGCCATCGGTACGCCGACTGTCAAACAGATACCAAAGGCTAAAAACAGCTTGGTCCTTTCCTATAAGATGGACAGTGTTGAACAAGGAATGATAGTCATTACGGTACTGACTTGGTTACTTATATTAGTAAGTGGTACACTTAAGTTTCTTAGGCAAAGGTAAGTATGAAAACAGAGACTAAACTGACATCACACCCGCGACAAGAAGACATTTTTTTGCTATAATAATGACAAACCAAAGCCGTTTTGACGGCTTTTTTGATGAAAACAAGTAAGAAGGAAATAATATAATGGCTACAATTCAATGGTTGAATGTGACGAGCCATAACTTTCTGCACCAAAAAATGATAAAATAATGTTACTAATACCATCAAAAGTCTTATTTTATAAGGCTTTTTCTTTTTTGAACATTTATGATACAAATCAACTTAGATAAGCAATAATTAGCAAAATTAAGCGTAGTTTGCCCAATTTTTTGCCCAATAATTTTAGATGGAAATATCAAAAATATAGCTCAACAAAAAAACGCCAAAGACGGACGAGACAATTATTTTTATTTCACCGTGAAAAGCGGTTATTACATATGGTTAAATCATGATATAATGATAGAAACAAAATATGGGGTAAGGGTACCCTTGAGGCTGGGCAAAAACTAGCTTCAGAACACAAAAAAAACGGGCATTTCCGCAGTTGGAGATGCTCGTTTTCCTATGTCATGGTTTATAATTATAATAACGACAAAACAATTAGAAAGCCATGACTATGTATAAAGAGTATAACACAAATCAGTTAAGTTTGGAACTAAATCTTGCTTACGATATTCCCATGAACCATGAAGTTAGACTCATCAGTCTTTTCGTGGACAGTATCCCTAATCATGTTTTACTGGAAGAAAAGTCTCATACTGGCCGACCAGCCTTCCATCCGGCTATGCT
>NZ_AQYA01000014.1 GCF_000376985.1 Streptococcus henryi DSM 19005 | reverse complement strand
AAGAAGGCTCTCGTATCTACGCCAAACGGAAAATCGATGTCGAACCCGTTTTTGGCCGATTGAAGAGTGTTTTTGGCGTTCGCAGAGTTCACGTTAGAGGTAATCAAGCCGTCCAAACGGAAGTCGGCTTCCTCTTCATGAGTATGAATCTCACAAAATTGGCCAAGAATCTAGGCTCAAAAACATCACATACTCAAAAACCACACAGTGATTCTTTCATCTTGATTGTTTTCGAGACGGAAATCACTGTGTGGTTTTATTTTGAAGCTAGTTTTTGCCCAGCCTCTTTTCAAAATCCCTCTCGTTCAAGGGTTTCTAGGCTTTTACGAGCAAACTAACACACTCAGCGGTTCGCTGTTATCCACTCTGACTTCGCACTAGCACTCGTCAATCGTGGACAGCTACCACATGGGCAGATCAGCTGCTTCTAATTCACTGAATTTTCAGCTCGTACAAACAGCGATACTACCTCAACGTGATGGGGCTGTGGGATTCAAATAGTCCAGTGGACCATTTGAGCGACTTGCCTTGAAATAAGAAAGCAAGTCGGACAATCAATCTGTGGCTTTAACTAACAAACTCACACACTCAATATGATGCGTCTGCGGAAATAAATCTACCGGCTGCACCTTCTCCAGCTTATAGCCCAACTCTTCATAGAGTTTGATATCACGCGCCATGGTGGCTGGGTTACATGAGACGTAGGTGATTTTTCTTGGTTGCATGGCTGCGCTTGCTTTGATGAAGCTTTCTGTCAAGCCTTTGCGTGGTGGGTCAACGATGATGACGTCTGGTTGGATGCCCTGCTTGGTCCAGTTTGCCATGGTATTCTCGGCAGAATCTACCACATAGTGGGCATTTGTTATACCGTTTAGCTCTGCATTTTTCTTGGCATCTTCAACCGCCTGCTCGATGACTTCCACTCCGTAAACTGCCTTGACCGATTTGGCAAAGGACAGTCCAATCGTTCCAATCCCCGAGTAAGCGTCAACCACGATATCATTCTCAGTCAAGTCAGAGAAATCGATGGCTGTTTGGTAGAGCTTCTCAGCCATTACTGTATTGACTTGATAGAAGGATTGGGCGGAAATGGCATAGTGATTACCTAGCATAGTATCTTCGATAGTGTCTGAACCGTAAAGGGTACGAAATTCTGAACCGAAGATGGCATTGGTGTTCTTGTCGTTGATGTTTTGGATGATGGATTTGACAGCTGGAAACTCAGCAACAATCTTCTCAATCATCTGCTCAATGCGAAAGACTTTTGGACGTGTTGTCACAAAAACAAGCATGATTTGTCCAGAATAATGCCCTCGACGAACCACCAAGTTACGAATGAGACCTGTCTGCTCCTTCTCATCGTATGGTTTGATATCAAATCGGCGAAGCAAATCACGCACGAAAAGAATGAGCTTATCAATTTCCTTATCTTGGATATAAAAATCTTCAATTGGCATGAGATCATGTGAATTTTTACGGAAGAATCCTGTTTCCAATTGACCATTGACACGACGGACAGGTACCTGAGCCTTGTTACGATAGGCATAAGGCTCCTCCATACCAAGCGTCTCTGCTACTTCTACATGAGAAATGCCAGCAGTTTTGTAGAGGTTATCCGCAACTTGCTTGCGCTTGAATTTGAGTTGCTCACTGTAGGCCAAGTGACCAAAGTCTGCAATCCCGCTACGCAAGTAAGCAGCGTCCACATCTTCATTGCGGTAAGGTGACTTAGTCAAGTACTCTTCAACTTTCCCATAACCGATATTCTTCTTAAGTTTTAGCACGCGCATGCTTATCTTTTCACCTGGTAGGGCATTTTCAACAAAGAAGACAAAGCTATCTACCTTTGCGACTCCCTGTCCTTGGTGTGTTAAGTCAACCACTTCAACTTCAATGACATCATTTTTCTTAAACATTTTCTTACCTTTCTGGTCTGTTCTGCTCTGCTATTTTCCAAAACCATAGAAAAAGAGAGACTCTCGTCTCTCCATTATACCATATTAACGCATACCCAGGTCAGCCAACTGGCCTTGATATTTTTCAAAGTCAATCCAGAGACCCATGCCGCCATACATGTCGTAGTCGTCGACCCAGTCCCCTTCTGCTGGAATGGTGATGTGTTCGATACCCTTAGATGCGTCCGACATGGTTGAAATGCCATTAGTCAACATATAAGAGAACGGGACATTGGTTGAAGTTAAGGCATAGATTTTTCCGATTGCTGCAGAACCTGTAAAGAGTTTTGTCGGATCCTTGATTTGGCTAATAATGGCAGCAATGACCTGTTGCTGGCGCTCTGTTCGACCGAAATCTCCAGCATCATCACTTCTAAAGCGAGCATAATTCAAGAGTGTCTGTCCGTTCATTCGCTGCTCACCAACATTAATCGTCTGATACGGTGTCGATTGGTCACCAAAACCAATATCATTTGGTGCTTCTACGGAAGTTACTTCCTCACCATTAACAGTATTAAACTTGGCATCAATTTTGACACCATTTGGGAAGAGTGTGTCAATAGCGACACCAAAAGTCTCGAAATCAAGCATAACATAGTATTTGATATCAATATCAAAATTATTTTTCAAGGTTTCTCGCATTAGTTCAGCACCTTGATTGTTATCCTGCTCACCAAGATTAAAAGCAACATTAAGCTTTTGGTCATAAGTATAGTCACTGTAGCTGACACCTGGAATATTAACCAAGGTATCACGCATAAAGCTCACTAACTTCACCTTATTATCACTGTTACCAATGTTCATAACCATAATAGTATCAGTACGAGCATCTGAAGATCCCTGTGTGATACGTTGATCACTTCCAAGTAGGAGAATATTAGTCCCATCAGGACTATCTACTCCATTAAAGGTTTCAATAACCGCAGGAGTGTAATTTGTTTTACCACTTGAAACATCGTTCATTCCCTTGAAAAACATGTAGACCATGCCCGAAAATACCAATAAAAGTAAAATAGCAAGCGCTTGGAGGAAACGTTTAATACGCCCTTTTTTAGGCTGTTTTTTAACTTTTTTTGCCTTCATAGGCTTTACAAACTGCGCTTGTGGCATAGAGACAGGCACAGCACTTTGGTCTTCAAAACTAGTCTGATAGTCTTCAACTGGCGGAAGAGGGGCTTTTGCTTTCTTGTTTCGTGTCGAACGTTTTGGCAAAGGGGGCTCTTCTTCAAAAATCGGTAATCCTTGAGCAGTAAACTGCGGTTCAAGAGTTTTCTCTTCAAGGTCATAGGCATAGGCATAGGCATCTGCATATGCATATGATTCATCAAACAGTGAAGATGAATAAGAATAAACTTCTTCATCAACTGAATAGCTAGCATGACTCTCAGCTTCAGACTTTAACCTTAGGTAATCAAACTCTTGCTGCTCTTTTTCATTTAAAAAGCGTATATTCGATAATAGATAGCGATAGCGTAGTTGCTCATGATGACTAAGCGGGCTTCTGTTATTTCTTGTCATTGTCATTCCAAATCATTTCATTATTTTTCCATACGTACTATTCTTTTTTGGGACAATAGCAGAGCATTAAAGTTTGTAAACCTCATACTGTCCGAGAATTTTATAGTTAATTCCTAGAGATGCTAACTCTTCGAGTGCAAAATTCACAAGCTCCTCATTACTATTGTCAAAATCAATAATGAAGAAATACTCTCCTAATACTGTCTTCAAGGGACGACTTTCAATCTTAGTAAGGTCAATCCCACGCCAAGCAAATACCGACAATGCCTTGTAAAGGGCACCAGGTAAATTATCTGGCAAGGTAAAGGCTAAGGAAATAGTCTTGGCAATTTTTGGCAAGGCAAAACTAACTTTTTCATGGCCAAGTACCCAGAAACGGGTATAATTATCTTCAATTTCATGAATATCCTGAGCCACAATTTCCAATCCATACTCCTCTGCCGCAGCATGGGGAGCAATAGCAGCATAGGGTTTATCAGGATGTTCTGCAACCAACCTTGCAGCATAAGCTGTGCTCGACGTTGCTTCAATTATAACACCTGGATAGTTTTCTGTCACATATTTTTTGCCTTGTGCCAAAGCCTGTGGATGCGAGATAATCTTCTCAATCTTTTTATCCTTGGCAGTTGCCATCAATTGCTGCTTGATTGGCTGGATGATTTCAGCAACAGCACTGATATTGGCTGTGTGAAAAAGATAATCAGACGTCTCATGAACGGAACCTTCAATGGAATTTTCAACAGGAACTATTGCAAAGTCAGCTTCCTGGCATTCATAAGACTTGATAACTTCTGAAATAGTTGCCTTAGAGACAAGTTCCTCATTTGGAAAAGCTTCTAAAGCAATAGTATGCGTAAAAGATCCACTGGGACCAAGATAGGCAACTTTCATCTGATTTCCTCAACAATTTGTTCTGGTGTCTTTCCAGCGACATCAATAATCTGGCTAGCAGCTTCTTCATACCAGTCCTGACGTTTATCAAAGATGGCTTTGAAGTCTGCTTTGCTATTATTAACAAAAAGCGGACGGACATTGACTTTATCTTCTGCGATACGCTGGTAAAGTGTTTCAAAATCTGCTTTCAAATAAATGGTCTCTGGGTTGTTGCTTAGTATTTTACGATTTGTCTCAGTGACAACGACACCGCCGCCAGCCGAGATAACATGGTCCTCAGCAAGTAGTTCTTGCAAGGTTTGAGCTTCGATTTCTCGAAAGGCAGCTTCGCCATGTTGCTCAAAAAAATCTGCAATTGACATACCAAGTTTTTCAACAATACGAGCATCCATATCAATGAAGTCCGGATCAAGAATTCGGGCAATGGTTGACTTACCTGAGCCCATAAAACCAATAAGGATTTTAGCCATGACTGAGCTCCTCCAAATCTGTAAAGAAGCTTGGATAGCTAGTATTGATAGCCTCAGCACGTTCAAGTTCAACCTCTCCTTCTGAAACCAGAAGGGCCGCAATGGCTGTCATCATACCGATTCGATGGTCTCCAAAGGTATTTACTGTCGCACCGTGTAGGGCTGTTTTTCCTTTGATAATCATACCATCCTCAGTTGGTGTAATATCAGCCCCCATGCTATTTAGGGCATCTGCAACCACTTGAATGCGGTCGGTCTCCTTAACCTTGAGTTCCTCAGCATCGCGGATAATAGTTTCACCATTTGCCTGAGTCGCCAACAGGGCAATAATAGGAAGCTCGTCAATGAGACGTGGGATAATATCGCCAGCAATTTCAGTTCCTTTCAATTCTGATGTTTCAACAGTAATAGTCGCTGATTTTGCAATGTCATCAACTTCTGATAGGGCAATTTTACCACCCATTGCCTGGATAACATCTAAAATACCCGTACGAGTCTCATTGATTCCAACATTTTTAAGGGTAATTTTTGAATTTGGGACAATAAGCCCTGCTACCAACCAGAAGGCTGCACTAGAAATATCACCAGGAACTACAACTTCTTGAGCAGTGAACTCTTGACCGCCTGAAATACGAATTTCTTTACCATCAACAGCAATTTGGCCACCAAATTGAACAATCATGTCTTCTGTATGGTTGCGCGTTTTTTCTTTTTCAATAATGACAGACTCCCCTTCTGCTTGTAGGGCAGCAAAAATCAAGGCTGACTTAACTTGGGCAGAAGCCACTGGCAATTGATAATGAATGGGTTTTAGTTCTTTGCTACCATGCATCTTCAATGGTGGAAGGTCACGGTCAGTTTGTCCAGACACTTCTACACCCATCTGACGAAGTGGGATAGTCACACGGTCCATAGGACGTTTTGAAAGACTGTCGTCCCCAAACATCTCAACATCAAAATCCTGACCAGCTAAAACGCCAGAAATCAGGCGGATAGATGTTCCAGAATTTCCCATATCTAATTTATTTTCAGGGGCTTTCAAGCCATCAAAACCAACACCATGAATGGTAACTAGGTCTCCATTGTCCTCAATTTGGACACCCATATCACGGAAGACCTGCATTGTAGACAAAACATCTTCACCACGCAAGATATCATGAACTTTTGTCACTCCCTTAGCCAAAGATCCAAACATGATAGAACGGTGGCTGATTGATTTATCTCCAGGAACACGGAGTTCCCCATTTAATTGCTGTACATTTGTTAATAACTGCATGCTATTTCCCCTATTTACATGTTTTCCTATCATTCTACCATAAATTAACAGAAAATTTAAGCAATTTCAGCAATAATAGAATTGATATTTAGATAATAAGAAAAAGCCTCCGAGAGATCTGTCATTCTCAAGGAGACTTCTGCTACTTAAAACTTGATGTAATCAACATATGAATCCATTATTTATAGTATTAAGACCCATAGTTACTCACTCAATGTAAGCACTATTTATTTTTGCTATATTTCTTAACAAATGCTTCTGTCGGTATCGGTGCTGAATAATAGAATCCTTGGAACCATGTAACATTAAGTTTTTTTAGTCCCTCAACCATTTCCCGAGTCTCAACACCCTCAGCCGTGATACGATAACCCAGTCTTCTAAAACCAGACAATACTTCTTCCAGTACAGATGATTTACATTTAAAATAATTCCAGATAACTTCTTTATCAATTTTAATAATGCTAAATGGTAATTCCTCAATGCGAAGCAAACTATTATAACCACTTCCAAAGTCATCTAATGCAAAAATAAAACCTTGTTTGTGCATCTTATTCATTAGTCGACTTAATTTATTACGATCGACTAGTTCGCTTTCGGTTATTTCTAAATGAATATGATTAGGATTAACACCAATTTCATTAACAATACTTATAAATTTCTTGGGTAACTCTGGGTCAAGGCATTGTACCGGTGACAAATTAACATTTATCCATTTCAGATTAAGCTTCTTGTGATTTTCTTTGAAAAATAGACAAGCCTCTCTAAAAATCCATTCACCAATGATGTTAATAGTACCATTTTTCTCCGACAAATTGATGAAACGATCTGGAGAAATGTAGCCGCCCTCACCATCACGCATACGAATTAATGCTTCTGCACCAACCAAAATTTCATCATGATTAATAATAGGCTGCAAGAACATCTCTAGGCGATTCTCTCTCAGTATATTTTCAAGCAGAGCCTCAATCTCCCAGTTTTCCATGACAGTTTCAAGTTCACTATCTAGTATTTCCAAAGCATAATTTCCAAACTCTTTTTCACGTTGTGTTAAAACGGATTTAGCAGCAGTCAAAACTTGATGTCCAGACTCAAAAAAAGAGATATCATCAATTGCTACAAAAACTGGTGTGAAATAAATTCTAGCACCATCACTTTCCCAACCTTGATTAAAACGATTGGTTATTCGAAAACGCATGCTATAAAAATCCATGGGCTTTTTATGAAGCAACATAAATCGGCCTTCATTATAATAAACTTGATACTTAGGAAAAGCCTTATTTAAGTATTCACCAATTTCCTTTATACCATTCATAATCTGGTCACGACCGTAAATTTCTTGATAATCATCAAACTTATGAAGTGAAAATCCAAAAATTTGCTTGCTAACTCCTTTGTTTTCCGTGAATTGATTCAATACTTTATCAAGGGTTGATACTTTGAACATTTTTGTACCCTCATAAAGTGTACGGTCGGGATTTTCAAAAACTAGGTTTGAAAGTAAAATGACAATAACACCAATCATACCCATTCCAATATTTCTAGGTTCGCTTAACCTTAGAAAAGTCCCAACTATTAAAAGCCCTAGATGCAAACTGAAGAAGCCAATCTGGAAGTTAGAAAATTTCTTACGCTGAAAAAATAAAAGAAAAATTGCTACGATTTTATACAAATAACTTTGTACAAAATAGAAAATTATACCTGGCCCAGGTCGGTAACCCTCACTATCAATGATAAATGTTGTCAAAGGTCCGTCCAAACTAGCAATAAAAAAGCCAATTTCAAATAACATCGGCAAAACTGCAAATAATTCAAAGCGACGTCTTACTTTAGTTGGTAAATCAAATAGGGTTAACCAATAGCTGAAAAAGCAAAAAGCACGAATGATGTAAGTAACACCATACGAAATATTGACAAAGTATAATATTTCCCTCGAAACGCTTTGAAAATTTTCATTTAACACAAGACTTATAGTGTTAGTTACCATAGTCAAAATCTGAAAAACGACAAGACTTCTATAGTGCCTCGTTTGAGCATTCGGAATTTTCTTCCGCAAAAGAAGATCAAAAATAAATGCTAAGATGACACAGGAGTCCAATATCATAAATAATTGAATCATATGATCTCCTAAATAAAATCTGTAATATGCTGAGCTGAAAAAATTGAATATATAGGACACAACTACACTTTCAAGAATATTTGAAATAGCCTTACTAGTTGATTACCATCCTAATAATTCAAAAAAAGTTTCAACTTACATTTGCGTTTAGTGTCACTAAACACTTATTTTAAGTGCCATTATAGCAAAAAATAGGCAATAAAAAAAGACCTCATTCAGGTGATTCTGCGTTTACAAGCAAATTCCTGAAATGAGGTTTTTGATTTTTGTCCCCTGCCGGAATCGAACCAGCAACTACTCCTTAGGAGGGAGTTGTTATATCCATTGAACTAAGGGGACTTAACAAAAAATCTGCCATAAAAGACAGATTTTTGTACGTCATTATACGATTGAATTCGCAGATTAACGACGGATTTCTTTGATACGTGCAGCTTTACCTTGAAGAGCACGCAAGTAGTACAATTTAGCACGACGTACTTTACCGTAACGAACAACTTCAATCTTGTCAACACGTGGAGTGTGGATTGGGAATGTACGTTCTACACCGATACCGCTTGAGATTTTACGAACAGTGTACATTTCTGAGATTCCTTGACCTTTACGTGAAATAACAACACCTTCAAAGATCTGGATACGTTCGCGAGTTCCTTCGACAACTTTTGCGTGAACGCGAACAGTGTCACCAGGACGGAATGATGGGATATCAGTACGAAGTTGACCTTCAGTCAAGCTTTGGATTAATGGATTCATTTTTTTCTCCTATCTTTGTCAATCTTAGGCGCTTTTAAGCCCAGCGGATAAACTGTTTTTTTGCGTGTCCATTACACACTCTTATTATTTTAGCAAAATGCACTAATACTGTAAAGTGAAAACTCTACTTTTTTTACAAAGAAAGTGATTTTTGTCCAGCATAGATAGAGACTCTGCTATTGACAATAAAAGCAAAAGTCATGACAATGAAAAAATATGGGGTATTAGCAAAACCAAAAACTTCACCGCCGATAAAAATGGGAGCGACAAGGGTATTGGTCGCCGATCCAAAAACAGAGAGGTAGCCCGCTGCTGCTGCTAGCTCTGGTGGCAAACCAAAGAGTGGAGCTAGGACAATGCCCAATGAAGCACCTATAGAAAATAGCGGTGTCACTTCGCCTCCTTGAAAACCAATCGCTAAGGTCAATACAGTCAAGGCCAACTTGAGAAGCCAATCGTAACTGTAAATTGTCTGGCTATTAAAACTAGCATCTATGAGATTAGTTCCTAGACCAGAATAGCGACCATGGTAGAGCAAGAATAAAATCAGACTCAGCACAACGCCTCCTAACAAGATTCGACGATAGCCATTCGGCAAGAGTTGCACTGCTTTCTGTTTAGTGTAGGCAAGGCTGATAGCAAAAAGATTCCCTGCAAGACCAAAAAGTAAACCGATGATAGCCAGTTTGGCAAAAGTAAATGGTGTCAATGATATATCAACTTCAATTAGGTGGCCAAACTTTTCCAAGCCAAGTGTATGTGTGGTGATACTAGCAGTAAAGGCTGCGATAGTGGCAGGCAAGAGAGCCACAAGGTTTAGTTGCCCTAAAACCAGCACTTCCATGGCAAAAAAAACAGCTGCAATGGGGGTCTGAAACAGTCCTGCAAACCCAGCTGCCATCCCAGTCACCAAAAAAATGCGCGAGCTATTTTCAAAAGTAAAAAAACGCGAAAAATAATGGGAAATAGTCGCTCCGAGCTGTACAGCTACACCCTCACGACCCGCCGAACCACCAAACAGGTGGGTCAACCAAGTTGTGACGATTACTAGCGGAATCAAACGCAGTGGAATGTCTTCGCTCTCAGCATGTCCAACCTCAAAAATCAATCCCATGCCTTTTCTTGACTCTCCACCAAAAGTCTGATATAGGTAGACGATAAGGAGACCAACAAGACCTAGGAAAGGAATCAGATAACTAAAATGATGCCCCCTAAAATCTCCAATTGCCAGTAAGACGCGACCAAAAATCGTATCAACTAGTCCTACCAACAGCCCCAATACAAGACTCGCCATAGAAAGCTTCAGGAGATTAAGGTAAGTCAAACCAGAAGAATCTTTGAGAGATTTCAGCATGACTAGCTCCTAACCTAATTTTGACTGCTGATAGTCTCGTGAATTTTTCATGATGTCAGCAAAGGTATTGACAATGGTTCCTTCAAAATCCTTATTCTCCACACGACTGGCAACTTTTTCTAAAACAATATCTTCTCTTGCCGCATCAAAGATAGCTTTACCTGTTGTTTTTTTATAAGCAGTTACTTGTGTCACTAGCTGCATGCGTTTCTCCAATAAAGCAACTAATTCAGCATCCAAAGCATCAATGTCTTTACGAATTTCCTCTAAATTCATTCCCCTTCTCCTCAACACCTACAATAAATGTAGAAAAAGGAAGCTAACGCTTCCCGTAATTTATTATCCAACTTGCGCAGAAACTGCTTCAGCAAAAGCTTCCAAGTTTTCAATATCTTCGTCTTCTGCAGACAAGTCAACCTTAACAGACTCAGCACCTTTGCTAGCGCCTGTACGGGCAAACTGCTCATCAAATTCATCAACAGACTTACAGAAATAATCATAGAAAGTATCACCAGAGCCAACAACCCCGTACACTTTTCCTGACAAGTCCAAATCACCTAAATCTTCGTAGAAATCAACGATTTCATCAGGAAGATCACCGTCACCATAAGTATAAGTCGCAACAATTGCAATATCTGCATCTTCAAAATCTGCAGCATCAACAGTTGTACACTCATCAACATCTACCGTGTGACCAAGTTCTTCCAATTTTTTCGCAACAATATCAGCAATTTCTTCTGTATTTCCAGTCATGCTTGCATAGACAATCTTAGCTAAAGCCATAATATCCTCCAAACCTAAATTACTACTATTTTAGCACATTTTTAAATAAATGGGACATATAATTCTTCGATTTTTGACAATAGCTCCGCTTTTTCAGCCTCACTCGTAAAGGAAGCCTGGATAGCATTACTATTATATTCAAGGAATTCAGCTGCGCTTGTTCCAAAATAATCAACAAAGGTCGCATATTCCTTGGTCAAATTAGTGTCGGAAACAGTCCGATTATCTGTATTGATAGTGATTTTAGCACCGGCAGCCTTCAATTCTAAGTAGGGGAAATCCTCAATAGTCGGAGCCGCCTTTGTTTGCAGGTTACTAATGAGACAAAGCTCTGCTGTGACACCATTCTTAACAAAATCAGCTAGGATTTGTGGCTGATTATGGATGGCTGTCACATGGCCCATACGCTTAATGCCTAATGCCATGCTATCTGCGATATGGTTGGGACAGCCACACTCGCCTGCATGGAAGGTCATGGGATAGCCCATGGCCTGAACATCCTTAATGAGCTCTGCTATTTTTGCAGGTGGAAAACCGTGCTCATCCCCAGCAAAGTCAAAACCAACCAAGCCTTTAGGAGCAAAATCAGCAATTTGAGCTAGGAGTTCACGGGTCAGGGCTGGATCTGACTGGCGCATGCCACAGACAAGGGCCTTAGCTACAATACCAAATTCCTCCTGAGCTTGTTTTAGTCCTTCAAGAACTGCTTGGAGGGTTTCGGTGGCAGTCAAGCCTTGATCCATTGAAAGCTCGGGAGCAAAGCGGATTTCGGTGTAGATGACATTTTCTTGTGCTGCTTGTTTGGCCACATCATAGGCAGCTAAAGTCAGGGCTTCTTTGGTTTGGAGAAGCGGGCGAACAAAATCAAAAGTTTTGAGATAGTCCATGAGGTTCTCCGCATTTTCAGGCGCAGTGATGAGCTTCTTAAGATTAGTATCTGATGCTGGAATCTCAATTTGAGCCATGTCTGCCAGAGTACGGATAGTCGCCATAGAAATAGAACCATCTAAGTGACAGTGGAGTTCTGCCTTTGCTAAATCTTTTAATTTTGTTTTGTCCACCTTAGACCTCCTCGAATTTATTTTTACTATCTTACCATATCTCAAATAGATTTCAAGACTAAAGTTCCGTTTTTCTAGATTTTTTTGAGTTATTCATCAAATACTTTCTTGAATCTCTTTTAATAAGCAAACATTTCATTAACAAGTCAGTAATTTAGTCATTGTTTTCAAAAATAAAATGAAAGAATCAGCTATTCATATCTTTTTTTAGACTTAGATTTTTGAAATTTTTTTCAATTTTTGCTAGGATAAGGTCAAGAAAAAAGTAAAGGAAAGAGCTTTTATATGCGACTAATACTTGTCGCTATCGCGAAGCTCTTGGTATCATTATTATGTCAGAATACATTTTACCTGAAGTTTGGGAAAATCCTGCCAGCATGGGCGGAGCTTGGGGTGGGCTTAACCAGCCGACAGCTGGAAGTCGCTTTGAACAATCGCTACCAGTGGGGGAGGCTGATTTTCAACTTTACTCTCTAGGAACTCCAAACGGTATCAAGGCTACTATTATGTTTGAAGAATTAAAAGAGCTTGGTGTTGATGTCAGCTATGACCTTTATAAGATCGCTATTGGCGATGGGGACCAATTTGGTTCTGATTTTGTAGCTATTAACCCAAATTCAAAAATTCCTGCCATGTTTGACCAAACAGGTGAGGAGCGCGTGCGTGTCTTCGAATCGCCTTCTATCCTTCTCTATTTGGCGGACAAATACGGTAAACTCATCCCCAAAGATTTTGCCAAACGCACCGAAGTCATGAACTGGCTCTTCTGGCAAACAGGCGCAGCTCCTTTCTTGGGTGGTGGTTTTGGGCACTTCTTCCACTATGCTCCTGAGAAGATTGAGTACGCCATTAACCGCTTTGCAATGGAAGCCAAACGCCAACTTGATCTTTTGGACAAGGAACTAGCAACAAAAACCTACATCACTGGTGAAGACTACACCATCGCAGATATTGCCATCTGGTCTTGGTACGGCCGCTTGGCACAAGATAAAATCTGGGACCGCGCAGGCATTTTCCTAAACGTTAAAGAATACAAAAACCTCCAACGTTGGACTGCTCAAATCGCAGAGCGCCCGGCCGTTAAGAGAGGCTTGGAAGTTGAGTATAAAGAAATTAAATAGATTTGAAAAAGCCCAATTTTAATGGGCTTTTTCTATCTTCAGATATTTTAGAATGTCACACTATGCAGCATTTTAATAAATTCAGGATTGCTGTGGTCAACGATTTCAGATCCTAGATTCTTTTATTTGTTTCTATGTATGTTTTTTTAAGAGCACTATAATAAACCATTATGTCTTATAACTTGCTGGTACCAATCGTAAGAGTCCTTCTTGCTGCGTTCAAGAGTACCTGAGCCGTCATTGTTGCGGTCAACATAGATGAAGCCATAGCGTTTCTTCATTTCACCAGTTGTGAAGGATACACAGTCGATACAGCCCCAAGGTGTGTAACCCCAAAGCTCAACGCCGTCTTCTTCGATGGCTTTTTCCATTTCTTGAATATGGCTGCGCAAGTAGTCAATGCGGTATGGGTCATGGACAGAACCATCTTCTTCTTTGACATCAATGGCACCAAAACCATTTTCCACGATGAAGAGGGGCAATTCGTAGCGTTCATAAAAGGCATTGAGTGAGTAACGGAGGCCTTCTGGGTCGATAGCCCAACCCCAATCAGATTCCTTGATGAATGGATTGGTCACTGAGTGCTCATTTCCACCGCTGGTATCTTCAGACACATCTTTGTGAGCTGTCGAGTCAACTGTGTTAGACATGTAGTAAGAGAAGCCGATATAATCCACTTTCCCTTGAGCCAATACTGCTTTATCTTCTTCAGTGATGTTAATGTCGTAACCTTTGCGTTCAAACATCTTAAGGGTATAGCGCGGATAGTGACCGCGAACTTGCACATCACAGAAGGACCAACGGTCATGCATCATTTGCTGCGCTAACACTTGGTCAGCAGGACGAGCTGAGAATGGGTAGATTGGCACCATGGCAATCATGTTACCGATTTGGAATTCAGGATTGATTTCTTTACCAATTTTAACTGCTTTAGCTGAAGCAAGCAAGGTATGGTGACCACAGATATACATCGCTTCTTCAGGATTGTCATAATCACCAAAGTGAGCACCTGAGTTGGTCCAACCGAAAATATCATTGTGATAGTTCATTTGGTTGTTGATTTCATTGAAGGTCATCCAATACTTGACCTTGTCTTTATAACGTTTGAAGACAACCTCTGCAAATTTGACGAAGAAATCAATGGTCTTACGATTCATGAAACCGCCGTATTCTTTGGCGATATGGTAAGGCATTTCGAAGTGAGACAAAGTGATGACTGGCTCGATGCCATATTTGAGCAATTCATCAAAAACATCATCATAGAATTGCAATCCTTCTTCATTCGGCTGGTCTTCGTCACCATTTGGGAAAATGCGTGACCAGGCAATTGAAGTACGGAAACACTTGAAACCAAGGTCAGCAAACATAGCAATATCTTCTTTATAACGATGATAGAAATCAATGCCGACATGGTTTGGATAATAATTACCCTCTACCACGCCATCAGTAATGACGCGAGGCACACCGTGGGCGCCAGCTGTCATGACGTCTGCTACAGAAAGTCCTTTTGATGTTTCAAGAACACCACCTTCGAATTGGTGCGCAGCTAATGCGCCACCCCATAGAAAATTATCTGGAAAAGCCATAATGTAAACTCCTTTTT
>NZ_AQYA01000013.1 GCF_000376985.1 Streptococcus henryi DSM 19005 | reverse complement strand
CGCAATTGGACAAAATCAGGCGCAGAAAGCATGGTTATCTTAATGACGGCACAGCGTAATGGGCTTTTTGAGGTCTATTACCGCAACTCATACCCATTTAAAACTTTCAGCCCAGAGATAAAAATCAATATGAGAAAACTCCTGCAGAAAGGCCAGCACGACCAGCATATTATCCCAAGTGCGACTATCCCACTAAACGGTGCAACAAGTAGTCCAATTGGACAAATGAAGAAATGGATTTAGGACTTTTGAAAAACTTTCCGAGAATAACTTGACACAAACAAAAGAAATAAATTTCACCAGCAAAATAAGGCTTTGTGCTATAATATTAGCTATGGATAAATTAATTAAATCAATTTCGACATCAGGAGCCTTCCGAGCTTATGTGCTTGACAGCACTGAGACGGTTAGAACGGCTCAAGAAAAACACAATACTCTATCAAGTTCAACAGTTGCCCTCGGCCGCACTCTTATTGCTAACCAAATCTTAGCTGCCAATCAAAAAGGTGACAGCAAGGTTACTGTCAAAGTTATTGGCGACAGCTCATTTGGACATGTCATTTCTGTAGCTGATACTAACGGTCATGTTAAAGGTTACATTCAAAATGCAGGCGTTGACATCAAGAAAACCGCTACAGGTGAAGTTCTAGTTGGTCCATTCATGGGTAATGGACACTTCGTAGTCATCACAGATTATGGTACTGGCAGACCTTATACTTCTACTACACCACTAGTATCTGGTGAAATCGGAGAAGACTTGGCCTTCTACCTAACAGAATCTGAACAAACACCTTCTGCAGTAGGGCTTAATGTTCTTCTTGATGAAAATGACAAAGTCAAAACTGCTGGTGGCTTCATGTTACAAGTTCTTCCTGGCGCTACCGAAGAAGAAATCACGCGCTATGAAAAACGTATCCAAAACATGCCATCAATTTCTAGCCTTCTTGAATCAGATGATCATATTGAAGCCCTCCTTAAAGCTATCTATGGTGAAGACGACTATAAAGTACTCTCTGAAGATGAAATTAACTTCTACTGTGATTGCACACGTGAGCGATTTGAAGGTGCCCTAACAACTCTTGGTAAGGCAGACCTCCAAGAAATGAAAGACCAAGACCACGGCGCAGAAATCGTCTGCCAATTCTGTGGTAAAAAATATCAATTTAACGAAACTGACCTCGAGGAGATGATCAATGACAAAGCTTAACAGCTCCTTTATGATTGGGAATGTTGAAATTCCCCACCGTACTGTTTTAGCTCCCATGGCTGGAGTGACCAACTCAGCCTTCCGTACTATCGCTAAAGAATTTGGCGCTGGACTAGTGGTTATGGAGATGATTTCCGAAAAAGGCCTTCTCTACAATAATGAGAAGACCCTGCACATGCTCCACATCGACGAAAATGAGTTTCCAATGTCTATCCAGCTTTTTGGTGGCGATGCAGAAGGACTCAAACGCGCTGCTGACTTTATTCAAAGCAATACTAAGGCCAACATCGTAGATATCAACATGGGTTGCCCTGTTAATAAGGTTGTGAAAAATGAAGCTGGCGCAAAATGGCTAAAAGACCCAGATAAAATTTATCATATCGTTAAAGAAGTAACTTCTGTTCTTGATATCCCACTGACGGTAAAAATGCGTACAGGCTGGTCAGATAATTCACTTGCTGTGGAAAATGCACTGGCTGCTGAAGCCGCTGGTGTATCTGCTCTTGCCATGCATGGACGTACTCGTGAACAAATGTACACAGGCACTTGCGACCACGAAACACTGGCTAAGGTTTCAAAAGCCATCACCAAGATTCCATTTATCGGAAACGGTGATGTCCGCAGCGTTCATGATGCTAAATACATGATTGAAGAAATCGGTGTTGATGCTGTCATGGTTGGACGCGCAGCTATGAACAACCCTTACATCTTTACGCAAATTAATCACTACTTTGAAACAGGTGAAGAATTACCAGAACTTCCATTTGTTAAAAAGTTAGATATCGCTGAAGACCACCTTAAACGTTTGGTTAATCTTAAAGGTGAATCAATCGCCGTACGTGAATTCCGTGGCTTGGCTCCGCACTACCTTCGCGGAACTTCAGGTGCTGCAAAAATCCGTGGTGCCGTATCACGCGCAGAGTCAGTTCAAGAAGTTGCTGAAATCTTTAGCACAATTAGATAAGATTGTAAGTTAAAAGAGACTGAACTCAAGTTACAGCTTCTTAAATCTTGTTTGGAAAATCCATTAGATGCCACAGTCTAGTGGATTTTTCTTTGCTTTTTCGCAGCTAGAAAATTGATATTCAGAAAAAATTAAAATCAGACGAAGAAGAAACACCAAAACAGTATCGTCAAAACTGACATCTATCATTTTGATTAAAAAAGAGTATTAGCCTGCTCTATCACAAAGCTCTAATAGTCTCCCTGACTCTTAGAACTGTTAGGCTTTCTGAGACAGGAGAAAAAGCATGGGGGTAAGGGTAATGACTGCTTGAGCCGTTCGAGTTGAAACTAGAAATCGCTTGATTTGGAAATCCCCAAGCTCAAAAGTTAGACAGGAAGTCACTCTCCCTTTTGGGGTTCCACTCCCTTTTTATTTTAGCTTTTAATCTATATCAGAAAGTGATAATGTAAGCATTTTAGCTCTGCCATTTCCCTTGAACAATCTCTAAAATTTGTGTAAAATGGTTAAGCTATGAAGAACTGAACATAGCTTCGATACTAAGCATCATAAAGAGCTGGAACTAAGTCTTTAGAAGTTGAAGTAAATTGTCGATTTAAAAGCTTTCTAGCTTGCTAGGCAGCTTTACTTTATTGCTCTGTGTCGCTAGGCTATTGTATCTTATTTGAAGGAGAATTATGTTGATTGTATTAGCAGGAACTATCGGTGCAGGAAAGAGCTCATTAGCTGCTGCTCTTGGAGAACATTTGGGAACAGAGGTTTTCTATGAGGCCGTAGATAACAACCCTGTATTGGATTTATATTACCAAGACCCTAAAAAGTATGCCTTTTTGTTGCAAATTTTCTTCTTAAACAAACGTTTCCAGTCTATCAAAGAAGCCTATAAGTCTGACAACAATATCCTAGATCGTTCTATCTTTGAAGATGAATTGTTCTTGACCCTTAATTACAAGAATGGTAACGTCACAAAGACTGAATTAGATATCTATAAAGAACTATTGGCTAACATGCTGGAAGAATTAGATGGAATGCCAAAGAAAAGACCTGATTTGTTGATTTATATCGACGTCAGCTTTGACAAAATGTTAGAACGTATTGGCAAACGCGGGCGCAGCTATGAACAAATCAAAGATAACCCTGATTTGTATACTTACTACCAACAAGTTCATGGCGAGTATCCAGACTGGTATGAAAACTATGATATTTCACCAAAGATTAAAATTGATGGTAACCAATTAGACTTTGTTAATCGCGTTGAAGACCTTCAAACAATCTTTGATATGGTGGATGCGGAGTTGCAAAAACTAGAACTACTATAGTCATTTGAAGAGCTTTGATACATCGTCACTATCGGCTTGCCGTACTCCAGTACTGCCTGCGCCTCTGTTCCTTGTCTGAAAGCTCTTCATTCGACTATACTATAATTTTCACAAACATTCTAAAAATCCCTCCTGTTTTTTACGACAGGAGGGATTTTTAGATTTAGACGGCTTAATCAAAATCAGACAAGGTAAGCGTGGAGGCTTAACGATCTATCATTTTGATTTTCAAAGGCTATTATTCAATATCAAATTTAAGTTTACCTTTAGTTACACCAATTTTAAGTGTATTTCCACTTGATAAGTCACCTGAGAGAACTAATTCTGATAACTTATCTTCGACTTGAGTTTGTAGGGTACGACGAAGTGGGCGGGCACCCATTTCAACATCATAGCCGTCTGTTGCCAAATGTTTGAGTGCAGCCGGCTGGAATTTGAGTGTAATGCCTCGCTCTGCAAGATTAGCAATCAATGGTTTAACCATAATCTTAACTACTTCTCGCATGTTATCTTCAGTCAAGCTATGGAAGACCACTTTTTCATCAATACGGTTAATAAATTCTGGACGGTAAGCCTTCTTAAGCTCTTCCAAGATACGTTTTTGCATAGCCTCATAATCATGAGCAATGTCTCGTGCTCCAAACCCAACAGTTTTATCATCACGAAGGGCAGTCGCTCCTAAGTTTGAAGTCATGATAATAATAGTATTTGAGAAGTCAACCTTACGACCGCGACTGTCAGTAAGAACACCATCATCAAGAACTTGCAAAAGAACATTGAAGATATCTGGATGGGCTTTTTCAACCTCATCAAAGAGCAATACTGAATATGGCTTGTTTCGAACCTTCTCGGTCAATTCACCGCCTTCTTCATAACCCACATATCCTGGAGGAGCACCATTAAGACGACTTGCCGCAAATTTTTCCATATACTCTGACATGTCAAAGCGGATTAGCGCTGACTCATCGTCAAAAAGAATTTCTGCTAAGGCCTTTGCAAGCTCTGTCTTACCAACCCCAGTTGGTCCCAAGAACATGAAAGAACCAATTGGGCGTTTACCTGTACGAATACCTGACTGGTTACGACGAATAGCTCGACTGATAGCTGAGACGGCATCATCTTGACCAATCACACGCTTATGAAGCTCTGCTTCCAGTGTCAAGTATCGCTTATTATCGGCTTGGGTCATCTTCTCAACTGGAATGCCTGAAAGACGGCTCAAAGTGGCCATGATATCATCTTCGGTAACTGGGATTGGTTTAGGTTTTTGATTGCCTCTGGCTTTTTTAAGTGCTTTTGTTGCAGCTGCAAAGTCTCCATCTAAAATGGCTTGATCAGCTGGTGTTAAATAAGCTGGCGCTGATTTTTTCACCAAACTCTGGACTGTCGCACTGGCTTCATCTAGCAAATCAATAGCAGAGTCAGGCAAATTCTTGCTAGTTAGATAGCGATGCGCAGCCTTGACTGCCGTATGAACAGCAGCATCTGAAATAAGAACGTTGTGATAGTCCTCATAAGATTTTTTAAGTCCAAGTAAGATTTGGTAAGCCTCGTCAACTGATGGCTCTTCAACCAAGATTTTTGCAAATCGGCGAGATAGCGCAGCATCTTTTTCAATATGCTTCTGATACTCCTCTTGAGTTGTCGCCCCAACCATGTGGAGAGTTCCGCGCGAGAGGGCAGGTTTGAGAATGTTTGCTGCATCAAGGGTGCTGTCAATACCTGACCCTGAACCCATGATGGTGTGGAGTTCGTCAATGAAAAGGATGATGTGACCATCAGTCTCGATATCTTCAATCAACTGGTTCATGCGCTCTTCAAAATCCCCACGGAAACGCGTTCCAGCAACGACGCTCATCATGTCCAGCTCAAGCACACGCATGTCTTGCAGTTCATAAGGAATCTCACCATTAACAATACGCTGAGCTAATCCATAAGCAAGGGCTGTTTTACCAACACCGGCATCCCCAACCAATACAGGATTGTTCTTGGTTTTACGGCTGAGCACTTGAACCATACGAGTGACTTCTTTATCACGACCAATAACTGGCTCCAATTTACCTTGACGTGCCATTTCAGTTAAGTCACGTGTGAAATCAGACAATTCACCTACTGTCGTTGGCGGTTTCATCATATCAGAGAAGTTACCACCAGATTTAGCTTTTTTAGGCTTGCGTAAATCATGGATTGCCTTGATATTTTCCTTACTGAAACCTGCATGTCGTTCCAAGGATTTTCTCAAGTCAAGCAAACGAAGGGAATCCCCATCATCTTTTGACTTAAATCCTGCTAATTCCAGAATTCTAGTTGCAAGCAAGTCAAGATTAAGCAAAATAGCAAAGAGAACATGCTCAGTTCCCACATCACTGGAACCAGTTACTTGACTGATAGATTCAGCAAATTGAAGAATTCCTTGAAGCGCTTTGGACTGCTCCAAAAAATTAATTTGATCCACATTTTCCCTTGGAACTTTACCCAGTGCCAAGATGGCAGCTGCTTCATATTCTTCCATTGGTACACGTGAGTCATATTCTGTAAAGGTTAAGCCTGCCACAGAATCATGAAGCGCAATCATTGCTAACAAGATATGCCAGCTTTCAAGATAAAGACTTTCAAATCGCGCCGCTTCAAATTGAGCTAACTTGAAAACCTCTTGCATTTTAAACGAATACTCTGTCATTAACGAAATCCTTTTCTATCTAATCTTTGTAAAATTCTCCTTAGCATACGGGCTCTGATTACTGCAGACTCTTGTCCCAGAACTTCATCCGATGCCGTCGCTAAAATCAAATTTCCTTCGCATTCACTTAGAACATTTTCATCAAAAAGCAATTGAATAATGTCTGTAAAAACCTGTTCAGAAATACTTTCACCTATATTTTCCATCAGATTTCCTAACATATGGTGTTGATCTGAGAAACTAATTTTCGCGATACGAATGTAGCCTCCACCACCACGCTTGCTTTCCACGACATATCCACGACTTTCCGTGAAGCGAGTCTTAATCACATAATTAATCTGACTGGGAACAACTTGAAAGGTATCCGCCAAATGTGAACGTTTAATTTCTGCAATCCCTGATTGAGCTAGCAACTGCTTAATATATTCTTCAATACTATCAGAGGTATTTTTGATTGCCATTAGCTTACTCCTTTCTCATTATTTTTGACTATAACTGACCTTATTATATCAAAAATTATGGCTTTTAGGAACGAAAATACTTGCTTCCTTGTCCAATATAGATTATTAGTTGAGTTTGTCAGTAAGTTAGGTTACAATGGAAATTGTAACTAAGAGAAAGGTCTAACAAACTTAATGAATTACCTGATTACATTTCTAATTTCTATGGTACCACTTGTCGAATTACGAGGTGCTGTTCCTTACGCCATTGCAACTGGTATTCCAATGTGGCAAGCTCTTCTTATTGGAGTTATTGGCAATATGATTCCGGTGCCAATCATCTTTTTCTTTGCTCGCCACGTGCTTGAGTGGGGTGCTGATAAGCCTGTCATCGGTGGTTTCTTTACTTGGTGCTTGAAAAAAGGACATTCTGGTGGAGAAAAATTGGAAAAAACTGCTGGAGAAAAAGGTGTTTTCCTAGCTCTGTTACTCTTTGTGGGTATCCCACTCCCAGGAACGGGTGCTTGGACAGGAACTTTAGCCGCTTCAATCCTGGACTGGAAATTTAAGCCTAGCGTTATTGCTGTCGTTCTCGGTGTTATTTTAGCTGGAACTATTATGGGGACCTTATCAATTGTCTTCGGACTCGATGCCTTTGCACACTAATTTAGATAATAGGAAAAAAACAAGTCTGTGATAGCTTTCGTCACAGACTTTTAACCTACTTGCATTTTCATATAAACTAACGTATAATATTTCTCTGTCAGACAGTTCGTAACCATCCTGTCTCTAAACAAAACTAGGACCAAGACATAGCTGTCATTCTAGGGATGTTTTAAACATCTCTTTTTGTGTTTTGGCCTCAAGGAGGTATGAATGACTAAAAATAATCTCAAGGCAAGGCAGAAAATGGTCTTTTCTGCTATTATGATGGCACTTTACATTGCCGTCCTCTTTATTTCACAAGGTATTTCCTTTGGAGCATACCAAATGCGACTTGCAACGTCACTCTATGGTCTAGCCTACCTTTACCCTTTCTTAGTTCTTCCAATTAGTTTTGCAAATGGATTAGCTAATACATTTGGCGGTTTGGGACTTATCGATGTCCTAGGTGGCATATGCGCTGGACTATTGACTACAAGTGCAGTATATGCCATCCGTCGTCTTAACCTTAATGCTTGTTGGATTGTCCTTCCGATTTTCTTAATTCCAGCTTTTGTAGCACCTATTTGGCTGAGTGGCCTCCTTGGTGTTCCATATTTTGCTTTGGTTATTAATCTTCTTGTCGGACAATTTGTTCCAGGTCTTATCGGAGCGATTTTGGTAAAAGAACTGGCAAAACGCGGTTATAAGGAGGAAATTTAATGCGTCAAGCAAATGAAATGGGAACAATCTCTGCTTTAGGAAATCAAGGAACAAAATACCCTACAGATTATGCACCTGAAGTCTTAGAGATTTTCCCTAATAAGCATCCAGAAAATGACTATTTTGTTAAATTTAACTGTCCTGAATTCACATCTTTGTGCCCAATGACTGGACAGCCAGATTTTGCAACAATTTATATTTCATACATTCCAGATGAACTAATGGTGGAAAGTAAATCACTCAAACTCTATCTCTTTAGTTTCCGCAATCATGGTGATTTCCATGAAGACTGTATGAACATTATCATGAAAGACCTCATCAAATTGATGAACCCTCGCTACATCGAAGTTTGGGGTAAATTCACACCACGTGGTGGTATTTCAATCGACCCTTATTGTAACTATGGCCGACCGGATACTAAATGGGAAAAATTTGCATGGGATCGTCTTTGCCAGCATGATCTTTACCCAGAAAAAGTTGATAATCGCTAAGAATATACACAAGGACTTTAGTTACGACACTTGTGATAAATTTATTAAAAATAAACCCTAAAAGCTTAAACTAATACGACTCTTAAAGCACTAATTAATCATGTTTTGAGAGTTTTTTCATTTGAGTCAAAAGAAAAAAGCTGTCGCTTTCATCCGAAAAGGATTGAATAGGCGAACAGCTTTTATTTTCATATTTGAGGCATCAGCCAGAATTACGAAGTCCAGTAGCAATTCCGTTGATAGTGGTGTGAATAAGTTTCTCGTAGTCTTCATCTAATTGCTCATGTCTTAGACGTTTAATCAATTCGATTTGGATATAGTTAAGAACATTGAAGTATGGAAGACGGAAATCAAGACTAGCACGAAGTGATGGATTCTCTTCAAGCAAATCATCATGATTTTCAATGGCTAAAATCACATTCTTGGTCAACTGCCACTCATCTAAAATAATATTGAAAACATCACGAACTTCTTGGCTTTCAGCAAGTTGAGCGTATTGGAATGCAATATTCATATTAGATTTTGAAAGTACCATGTCAACATTTGAAAGAAGTGAGTTAAAGAATGGCCATTTTTCATACATATATTGTAATTTGGCCAAGTTTCCTTCCTCAGCATCGATGTAGTGTTTAAAGGCAGAACCAACACCATACCAACCTGGGAACATGATACGATTTTGAGACCAAGAGAAGACCCATGGAATGGCACGCAAGCCTGAAATTTCAGTAATTGTCTTACGAGCAGCTGGACGAGAACCGATATTCAAACTTGAAACTTCTTTAATTGGACTTGCTTCAAAGAAATAATCGTAGAAGTGTGGGTTACCGAAAACAAGATCACGATAGATAACATTTGAGTCAGCAACGATATCATCCATTGTTGCTCTAAAGTCATCAATTTCATTTGGATCGGTAATCATACGTGTCACCATACGATCAAGTGACGCTGAGATAAGCATCTCTAAATTGTAATATGCAACATCTTTGTTACCATATTTGTTTTCAATGATTTCACCTTGTTCAGTCAAACGGATACGGTCTTTAATTGAACCAAAAGGCTGTGAGGTAATGGCTTCATAAGATGGGCCACCACCGCGACCAACAGTACCTCCACGACCATGGAAGAAAGTGATTTTAACGCCGTGGTCTTCACCAATCTGAGTCAATTCATTTTGAGCTTTGTATAGTGTCCAACCTGAAGCGAGATAGCCACCATCTTTGTTGGAATCAGAGTAACCCAACATGATTTCTTGGTAGTTTTTATTAGTTGCAACCCATTTTTTGACAATATCATATTCAAGATATTGTGTCATGATTTCACGTGAGTTGTCTAAGTCTTCAATTGTTTCGAAGAGAGGAACAATCTGAATACGCGCTTTATCTTTATCAATCAAGCCGACTTCTTTAAGCATAATAGCAAGCTCAAACATATCTGATACACTTTCAGTATGTGAGATGATGTGTTGCTTAATAACTTCTTCACCGAGTTTATCTTTCAACTCACGCGCAACTTTATAAATTGCCAATTCTTTTTGAAGAAGCTCAGATTTTTCAACATTTGTTGAAGAAAGCGTACGTGGGTCTTCTTCTAATTCTTTAAGAAGCACTTCACATTTTTCTTCTTCAGATAGAGAGCTGTAGTCATCAACAATATTGGCTGACTTAAGCAATTCTGCGACACATGCCTCTTGGACACTTGAATCTTGACGCATGTCAATACTTGCTAAATAGAAACCAAAGACATCTACTGCTTGGATAAGTTCATTCAAATCTCCAGTTAAAAGGGCATCATCTCCATTATCAAGCAAAGATTTTTTGATAATCAAAAGATCATCTTTGAATTCTTTAGCAGTTGCATAGCGTGGGTAGTCTTCTTCTGTAAATTCAGTCGCAACCTCTGATACTTTATCTTGCACATAACGAGCAACAACACCGGCATTGCTTGAACCTGTGTTAATATTTGAATAAACAGCTGTACTATCCAAACGTGAAGTTGGAGTATTACCATTGCTTTGTAAACCGATCAAAGTTTGAATCAGTTTAGATTGGATATAATGGAAAGCTTTTCGGTAAGGTTCATTTTCACGATAAATGGATTTATCACTAGATAGCTCTGCTAATTTTTCAACTTCTGGGCTGATTTTTGTCAGACTTGTAGAAAGTGAGAAGGTACGGTACAAACCTGAAATTTTTTCAATATAATAGTTGATAATGACTTCGCTTTGGACTGTCGCTGATAAACGAAGTGTTTCAGCTGTTACATAAGGGTTACCATCACGGTCTCCCCCAATCCACATCCCCATAGTAATTGGTGTTGGATTATCCAGCTCAATCCCCTTCTCCAAAGCAATCTTTTTATATTCGTTTGTTAATTTAGTAATGGCTTGAATCAATGAAGAGTTATAATATTCCATCACATTTGTGATTTCATTTTTAACCTTCAGTTTTTTCTCACGAATAATGTCCGTTTGCATGATAATCTCAATGTAACGGCGCAAGTCTGAGAACCATTTTTCTTTATTAACAACACCCGCACGCACGTCTCGGTATTTGCGGAGGAGGTCATGAATTTTATTGGTTAATTCAAGGACTGTCTTACGTTGAACTTGAGTTGGGTGAGCTGTTAGAACGGGAACAACGTTAACATTTTCCAAAATCTCTTTAGCATTCTCCTGCCCAGCAACCATATCGATGGTCATAGACAATTTACCAAGATAATCTGTATTCGTATTATTTTGGTAATTGATCTCATAGGCCAAGTCAACATCTTCAGAAATATTAATCAAAAGCGGTAAGATAGAGAAATAGCGAGATACCACTACCATCTCCTCATTAGACAAATCTGCAACCAGATTATCCAACTGAGTGTAGTCTTGTTTTGCTGATAGCGCAACAATTTCTTCGATTTTTGCAAAAGAGGCATCGCCAATCATCTGACGTGTTGTTTCTTCCAACAAGTCTTTTAAGATATTGACTTCCTCTGTAATGATAGCTTGATTATTGCTACTTTCTAATTTTTTGACGGTCACAAAATCACTCCTTTGTCATAAAACAAAGATTTTGAGAGGACAATTCCATTCGTCAACTTTTTTCAAATCTGAATAGATATTCTCTCTAAAATCCGTATCATTATAAGTATACCAACTAATCATACCATTTTTTTCCGAAAAAGTAACCCAAATTTAGTAATATTGTCTAGTATTTTATAAATTTTCTGAAAAAAACTACATTGATAATATTTTTACCTCTTATTCTTTTTTTGATATACTGATAGTATTCATATATCAATTGGCTTATACTCTGTAAAAATCAGAAAGATTCGTCGTTAAGACTTCTAGCCTAGTCTGTTTTTGATTTACTTTGAGTATGAATTGCCATAATAAGGAGAAAAAATGGAACTCAAAAAACGTTCAGAATTCCCAGAAAATGAACTTTGGGACTTGACTGCCCTCTACAAAGACCGTGAGGATTTCCTGCTTAGTATGGAGAAAACTCTGGAAGATATTGCTAATTTTCAAAAGAATTACGATGGCAATCTTTCAACGGTTGATGATTTTACAACTGCCCTTATGGAAATTGAGCAAATCTACATTTCTATGAGTCATCTCAACAATTATGCCTTTATGCCACAAACGACAGATTTCAGCAGCGAAGAATTTGCTCAAATTGCTCAGGCAGGCAGTGATTTCTTCACAAAAGCGTCTGTAGCGCTCAGCTTTTTTGATACTGCTTTAGTAACTGCTGACATGGCTGTTCTCAATCAACTGGAACAAAATCCTCATTTCAGCTCTGCTATTCGCCAGGCAAAAATCCAGAAAGAGCACTTCCTGGCTCCTGAGGTCGAAAAAGCTCTTACAAACCTCGGTGAGGTCTTCGGGGCACCTTATGACATCTACACTAAGATGCGTGCCGGTGACTATGCTATGGACGATTTTGAGGTCAATGGCAAAGCTTATAAGAACTCTTTTGTCACCTATGAGAATTTTTACCAGAATCATGAGGATGCTGAGATTCGTGAAAAATCTTTCCGCTCCTTCTCTGCTGGTTTGAGAAAACACCAAACAGCTGCCGCAGCTAGCTATCTAGCAAAAGTCAAATCTGAGAAAATCCTAGCTGACATGCGTGGTTATGACAACGTCTTTGACTACCTTTTGGCTGAACAAGAAGTGAATCGCTCAATGTTTGACCGCCAAATTGACCTCATCATGACTGAGTTTGCTCCAGTTGCCCAACGCTACCTCAAACATGTAGCCAAGGTAAATGGTCTTGAAAAGATGACCTTTGCTGACTGGAAACTAGATTTGGACGGGGAACTCAATCCTGATGTCTCAATTGATGACGCCTATGATTTGGTTATGAAGTCTGTTGAGCCACTTGGTCAGGAATACAGTCAAGAAGTTGCTCGCTATCAAAGCGAGCGCTGGGTTGACTTTGCGGCTAATGAAAATAAGGATTCTGGTGGCTATGCTGCTGACCCTTACCGTGTCCATCCTTACGTCCTTATGAGCTGGACAGGTCGTATGTCTGACGTTTATACTCTCATTCATGAAATTGGACATTCTGGTCAATTCATCTTCTCAGATAACCATCAAAGTTATTTTAATGCTCACATGTCAACTTACTATGTTGAAGCTCCGTCAACTTTCAATGAATTACTGCTCAGCGATTATTTGGAGCGTCAGCTAGATGATCCTCGTCAGAAGCGTTTTGCTCTTGCCCACCGCTTGACTGACACCTACTTCCACAACTTTATCACCCACTTGCTTGAAGCAGCCTTCCAAAGAAAAGTTTACACACTGATTGAAGAAGGTAAGACTTTCGGTGCTGAGCAATTGAACCAAATCATGAAAGACGTTCTTAGTGACTTCTGGGGAGATGCTGTTGACATTGACGATGATGCCGCTCTGACTTGGATGCGCCAAGCCCACTATTACATGGGGCTTTATAGCTACACTTATTCAGCTGGCCTTGTGATTTCGACTGCTGGTTACCTTAACCTCAAAAACAATCCTAATGGTGCCCAAGAATGGCTTGAGTTCCTGAAATCAGGTGGCAGCCGTACGCCTCTTGAAACAGCCAAATTGATTGGGGCTAATATTTCAACTGATAAACCACTCCGTGACACTATCCAATTCTTGAGTGACACGGTCGACCAAATTATTGCCTATACGGAGGAGCTTGACCATGCCTAATCTCTATGATTTTACCATTAAAAAACAGGATGGCAGTGACTATTCCCTATCTGATTTAAAGGGAAAGGTTGTACTAGTTGTCAATACAGCAACCGGCTGTGGTCTGACGCCTCAATACGATGGGCTACAAAAAATCTATGATACTTACAAGGACAAAGGCTTAGAGATACTAGATCTACCTTGTAATCAGTTCATGGGTCAAGCTCCGGGAACAGCAGAAGAAATCAACTCCTTTTGCACTCTCAACTACCAGACAACTTTCCCACGTTTTGCCAAAATCAAGGTCAATGGTAAAGACGCTGAGCCACTCTACACTTGGCTAAAAGAGGAGAAAAAAGGACCACTTGGTAAGAAAATCGAATGGAACTTTGCAAAGTTCCTCATCGATCGTGACGGTCATGTGGTAGAACGTTTTTCATCTAAAACTGAGCCTGAAAAAATGATTGCTGATATTGAGGGACTATTGGCTGAGAACTAGAAAAGTCAAAGAAAGAGTCTGGGCAAAAACTAGCTTCAAAATAAAACCACACAGTGATTTCCGTCTCGAAAACAATCAAGATGAAAGAATCACTGTGTGGTTTTTGAGTATGTGA
>NZ_AQYA01000012.1 GCF_000376985.1 Streptococcus henryi DSM 19005 | reverse complement strand
GTTTGGTTCGTCTTCTTGTTCAGTTCTCAAAGGTCTTTGTCTTCTTTAAGACAACTTCTATAGTCTATCAAACTCTAGCAAGTTTGTCAACTCTTTTTTTAAAAAAAGTTTTGACAAATGCTTTACCGCTCTCGTTTGACAGCTTTATTATTCTATCAAATCCTAAACGCTCTGTCAAGAACTTTGTGAGATTTTTTTTGCTCAACTCTCTTAACCGTCTGGCTTTTGACAACTTACTTAGTATACCAAAGTCAGAGTTTCATGTCAACAACTTTTTTGAAATTTTTTTCAAAAGAAGCTGTTAAGTTCACTCAATTTTTGGAACTAGATTAGTATACTAAACTTAATTATGACTGTCAATAAGATTTTCAATTTTTTTGAAAAAAATTGAAAATCGTTTTCTTTTCAGCGTTTTTTCTTGAAAAATATTCATTATTTATTTGGGAAATTCTTGGTAAAGGTCTTCGTAATTTGTGAAAATTTTATCTGCCGCGCTTAGGTCTTGTACTGGATAGTCTGGATTAGCAAATCCGTAGCAATACATTCCCGCTGCTTTTGCTGCTCTGCTTCCATTTTTCGTATCTTCAATTACTGTACAGATAGATGGCTCAACTTTAAGAAGTTCAGCAGCTTTTAGGAATACATCAGGAGCTGGTTTTGAGTGGGCAACATCGTCACCAGTAACTTTATATTCGAAACACTCTTCGATTTCTAAGTCTTTCAGAACACGTTTGATATCCTTCATCGGGGATGATGAAGCAACTGCAAGTCTGTAGTTATTGTCATGTAGCCAATGAATAAACTTTCGAGCACCTTTTATGGCTCTGATGCCATCTTTTTTGATTATTCTTTCTCTACGAGCATTCATGTCTGAGATATATTCCTCTACTGATTTTGGTAGATTGAATTCCTCTTTCATTTTTTGCCACATGAACTCAAAGGTTGTTCCCATATATTGGTATTGATAGGAGATATCTGTTTCAACTCCTTCGTCTCTTAACATTTCTGTTTTTGTTCCTAGAAATGTGTATTCGGAGTCTACTATAACACCGTCCATATCAAAAATTACTACTTTTTCCATAATTCTCCTCCGTATATAATATTTTAACTATTTTTGGAATCGATTTCAAATATTTTCTTTCTATAAATACGCTATAGACGTAAAATCATTTTATAACAAAAAGAGAGAGTTTGGGAATTCTCTCTCATTGTCATTATTCGATGATTTGTTTATAAGAGTTTTCATTTCCTAGTTTAAGCGCCTTATACTGCTCATCTAGGGACTCTTTGAAAGCTGTCGGGTTTTCATAGATTTTTTCTAAGTGTTGAATCATTTGATCCACTTCATTAATCCAGTAACTGTTTTGCTCTGCTATGTACTTGCTTTGATGTTGTGTTTCTTTGAAGCATAAGATTAGCATTGCTTGCTCAAATGCAGAACGAGTTGCTGTGAAAATTTCATTCCCATGGTTGATATCTAAATAAATATCACATTTTTGTTTTAGTAGTTCTAACTTTTCATCACTAATATTTGGGTATAACTTGACATTATCATATTTTGAATAAGCGAGTAACTTACTAGACATTTCAGTAATTGCACCAATATGGAAGTTGAATCGTGGAAGCTGTTCTACTAATCTTGTTAACTGTTCTATATTATCAGAGTTCGTCAAAATAAGGATATTTGGTCGTAATAAGTTTTGGCGTCTCTTAGGATAAAGATAGCCCAAATATGATAAACGCTCTTCATTAGGCAGTATTTCCTTGATTTTTTCATAAGAAGCCCAATTTTGAACTACAATTTTAGTTTGACTGCTCTCTAAAAGTAATTCCATGTTATAAGGAATATCTGGTCTGACATTCTCTTGCCAGAAAAGGATATCACCTTTAGTGTGTCCCATTTGGTGCGCCACAAAGAATGGTGTCGCCAACGAATTGTACAAGATACGACTAGTATCAAAACCTGAAATTCTTAGATAATAGGATACAAATTCTATCTGGTTTTTAAAAACTAGGATATTATTATCTTGATTTAAGATCAAATCTCCAGTTTTGTGGTTTTCAACTAAAACTTCTTTATTATCTTCTGTAAGATAGGTTGTTGAAGTTGGTTTCCCTTGTGAATCATATGCAGTTTTTGCAAAGCAATAGCCCTGCTTATTATACTTATCTACAGTAAAAATTTTTCCATTTTCATCTAACCATTGAACTTCTTTGACAAAGCGTCGATAGGAAGGCTTAGAATAAGTGATATTGGCTCTTAATTTATTGTACTCATAGATTTGTCCAGATTGACTTGTTGAAGTTATTTCCCACAAATCTGGTACTTTTATTTCATTAAAATAGAGCGGATGTCCTTCAACCTTATCAAATCCAGTGATGAACTGATAAGGTGAAGTAACATCATCTGGTAGAAATCCATCATCATGGATAACCACAGTTGGATGTTTGTAACCTGAAGAGAGCAGGGAATAGTGTAAATCCCAACTTTCTTGTGAGTAGTAATCAAATAGATTTATCATTGTCCGAGACTCCTTAGCAGCTCTGCCCATTTTTCCTCAATGACTGGCGTCAAATATGCCCTTGCAATTTCGTAAGAATGTTGGTGCATAGGCTCTCTGTCTTCTAAACTGAAATACTCAATTATTTTTGAGGCAAAGGATTCTACAATTCTAGATTCTACAGGGTCCTTCTCTTTGGGCGTCAAAAAACCATTTTTCCCGTCTTTCACGAAAGTTGTATTTCCATATCTGACGTCAAATCCTATCAAAGGTAATCCTGAACCCACTGCTTCCATCAATGTTAAGCCAAATCCTTCACTAGTTGAAGCTGTTAAGTATAGCTCATAGTCAGCATATACTTTAGATAAGTCTTGGTGTCCTTTCAGAGAAATATATGACTCCGCAGAAGCATTACTGATAATTTCGCGTAGCAATTTTTCCTCTCCACCTTTACCATAGATATCAAAAGTTAAGTCTGGTAAGACTTTGTGAGCTTCAATAACAGCTTTTACTAACCAATCGATATGTTTTTCTGATGCTAAACGAGAGGCTGTAATCAAACTAAAATCTTTTCTGCGACTTTCTGGATAACACAAGTGATCAATGCTACCAACAGGTATAGTAACAATTCGCGGTTGCTTCTTGAGATACTTATTAAATTGTTCCGCTAATAGGGTGTTCTGGTCATCTGTGGCTGTAATAAAGAAATCTACAACATCAGCGTTTGTAAATTGGTAGTCGTAATAATTGTTCCAAAGGATATTACGGTCTGTTGTGACATTTTCACTAAAATGCTCAGCATGTACAACAACACCCAATTTAGCTTGACCATGGTGTCGAAAAACTTGCTGGCCAACTCCCGTTGAACGGTCTAGTATAACTGTATCTTGGGAAGTTAGTTCAAGACTGTCCATAAAATATGCAATCAATTCTTCTTTTGAATACAAAATCTTATCTGGAAAACGAAAAACGCTCTTATCTCCATCAATAATTTCTTCATAGGCAATTGATCCATCTTCATTAAAAAAATGTCTTTTTTCAAGATGTGCCTTATTATCTTTTGGGCTGTAGTATTCTGAGTAGACTTTTGTGTAAGAAAAATAATCTTTACGAATAAGATTGCCACGTGAAACATATTCAACGCGATCAACCAATTCTTGATCATCATATGTTAAATAAGCTGTAAAGAAAAATTGGTTATCATCATAAAAACATCTCACAATTTTGCCATTTTGCTCCATGCGAGTCATCTTACCAGGAATTTTTGCCTTAATTTCTGATAGATTGACTGAGGTCGGGGCAATTTTAATGTCTGTAAAGTATGTATACAGCCAGATAATTTCATCATCTTGAAAACCAATGTTTCTAGTTAAATGTGCAATGTTTTCTTGCTGAATCATATCTGTAAAGACAAATTTAGCTGCTTGTTTTATTTTTCTAAAAACATTTGCTCTATAGGCTTGAGCGTACTCAACGCCGCTGCTTGCCCAGCCAATTCCTAAATTAATATTATAAACGGTCATAAAGATTCCTTTAAGCAAAGTAAATGTTCATTTTTTCACCTTTTTCAATCGTCACGTCACTCAGCAAGCTGTTTCTGACAACGAATAGTTTGATATCACTTAACATATTATCAAATGCCTTTAATGCCTCTTTGTGATATTCAAAAACCGGATTTCTCTGCGCAGCTCGTCGACTTGACACTAGCACGCGCAATTGCTGAAGATAATCTACTTCTTCAATCCAACATTCATCAATAGCTTTCAATAAGACAATACGTTTAAAAGATTCTTTCTGTTTATCCGTCGTTAACAAACTGTCTTTTTCATCAAGTTGTTTATCAACTAACTCTAGGATAAGTTGTCTCGCTTCAGAAATCGTATAGTCTTCTTGTTTAAAGAAACTATTATCAAAATCATAGCTGATGTTGGTTAAAATGATATCTAATAAATCTTTCTGGCTAATTTGTTTTCCGTATTTTTGAAGGGTCTCATCGACAAAACTAACGATAATTTCTCGCAAATCATATTGCGCGGATTCATTACTGAGAATACGGTTGCGTTCTGAATAGACGATTTGACGTTGCAATTTGAGACTATCATCGAACTGTAAGGTATCTTTTCTAGAATTTCGTCCATAAGCATCACTAGCATGCTGGGCTTGTTCAACACTATTTTGGAAGTAAGTCGAGAGTAGCTCTTCAGGGTTGGTCACATTTCTATGAGTTACTTGTTTTTTGTAATAATCCTGAAGACTGGCACGTCCCCACTCCGTCAACAAGTCATCTTCAAGAGAAACAAAGAATTGACTAAATCCTGGATCTCCTTGGCGACCAGAACGACCGCGAATTTGAAGGTCCATTCGTTTACTTTCCATACGTTCTGTGATAACTACAGCAAGTCCGCCTAATTTTTTCGATTCAGCTGTTAACTTAATATCAGTTCCACGACCTGCCATCATTGTCGCTACGGTAACACTGCCTTCGCGACCTGCTTCAGCAATAATACGTGCTTCTTTTGATTCACTTTGTGCATTTAAAATGTTATGAGGAATCCCCTCGAATAATAGAATTTCTGAATACACTTCAGACATTTTTACGGAGCCAGTTACTAATAACACTGGCTGCCCCTTACCATGTAATTCTTTGACCAATTCAATTGAGGCATAGATTTTTTCAGGTAAAGTTGTAAAAATACGATCAGGCAAATCTTTACGGCGTAATTTATTATGAGTTGGAATTTGAATTACCTCTTTATCATATATCTCGATAAACTCATCCTCATCAGATTTTCCGGTACCAGTCATTCCACCATAATTATCAAATAAGAAGAATAGATTTTGATAGGTGATTGAAGCAATGGCACGCATTTCTTGTGAGGTTTCTAGACCTTCTTTTGCTTCTAAAGCCTGATGTTGCCCTGCCTGCATCTTGGTCATTTCTAAAATACGGCCTTCTCGTTTATCGATCAGCTTGACTTCACCTGATTCAATGACGTAATCTTTATTTTTTGTGTAAAGTTTATGCGCTCGTAAAGCTAGGGTAATATGACGAATTAGTTCTCGGTGATTATCATCACTAACATACAGATGCTCCATTGCGAAGAACTTTCTGGCTTCATCAATTCCTTTTTGCGTCAACCAAACCTCTTGCTTTTCAATATCCAAGTGATAATAAGTCTCATCAACAAGAGTATAAACAAAATTGTCACAAATTTTATAAAGATTTGATTGAACACGTGGAGCACCTGAAATAACCAGAGGCATCTGAGCAGCATCCAAAAGCACCGCATCTGCTTCATCGATAATACAATAATTAAAGTCTCGTAAAAACTTCTTTTCTGGTGCGTCTGCCAAGTTATCTATCAAATAATCGAAACCTAAGGCACTGTTTGTTGTATAGATAACATCACTATTATAAATTTGTTTCTTCTCATCGACGGTAAGGGTCTGGCTTGGATCCTCTGATAGACCAATCGCAGTTGAAAGTCCCAAAAATTGATAGAGTGGGCACATTTCTTCACCGTCTCGACGTGCAAGGTAACTATTATTTGTCACCAAAATAGCTCCTTTACCTGAAATGGCATTCAGGTAAAGAGCCATAGTAGCCACAAGAGTTTTCCCTTCTCCGGTTTTCATTTCGGCAACATTACCCTGATGCAATACAATGGCTCCCATAACCTGTTCATCATAAGGGTACATACCTAAAACACGCTTATCAGCTTCTCGAGCAACTGCGAATGCTTCTGGTAATAAGGAATCTAGACTTTCACCGCTTAGGTATCTTTCTCGAAATTCGGCTGTTTTTTGTTTAAGTTCTTCATCTGTTAATCTAGCCATTGAAGAAGCTTGGGCATTTACTTTATTGAGTATTAATTTAATTTTATTCAACCTAAAATAGTCAAAAGAAATAAGCTTAAATCCCATTTCAAATTCACTCCTTTGTTACTAATGGGGTAGCATAAATACTAGATATCTCAATATATCGGAAAGCTAACTCCGTCACACTTGCATTAAATAGCTGTATAGAATAAGAGTAAGCTTCGTTCGGATAAGTAAACTGAGCTGTTTTCCCACGTAAAATTTCAGATTTTATCATTTTATCTGAACGATCATAATATTCCAATTTAACATAAACGGTATCTTCAGGAACTATCTCTGCCTCTAAGTGGATTTGATAATGTCGATTACGGAAAAGTAGAGGTAACATTGGCTGTTTACGATCCCTCTGATAGTGTGTCTTTGAATCCCAACGATGAATAGCTTCGCCTGCCGGAATAAGTAGATTTTTAAAATAGACAACACCTTTACGAAATTGGACATCTGATCCATAGCGAAAGGTTGATAAATCTGTCTGTCTCCAATATATTTTAGCTTTCATCCTTATCTCCACTAAAATCTGTTGCTATAATATGCCGATATTGATTAATAAACCATTGTGTTATAGCCCCTGAATTATCGTTATGACGTCCTACCCAGCCTTTCCCAATCAATTTAACACCATTTTTTCGTGTTTCCTTTAATAAATCATAGAAGGCTGTTCGATCATAATCATCATTTTTCATATATGCAATTCTCAGCTGAGTTTGCGACCAATCAGCTTTCTCAAATTTATTCCAAAAACGATTATCGAGTTCCTTTTGATAATTGTCAGAATGCTCCGAAGTGTATTGTTTTAACAAATCCAAAGATGTTGGGAAAATACTTGGTCTTATAATACGCTCATTATAGGCCATTGTTCCTAAATTAACTAATGGTTTACCAACTACTATGGCATGAGGTGCAAAGTCAATTCCATAGTAAAGAGCACCATAAGTTCCCATTGACAAGCCTGACATAATCATTTGAGAACGTTCAAATCCCAAGAAATCCAGACTGTCTTGAATGACACGTCTGATAGTTTCTTCGTATTCCTCTGATCCTATATAAAAAGATCCACCTTCTAACCTAGGGTCAGCAAGTAATAAAAATGGCTTGTTGAGACTCTTCATCATCCAATAACCTTCAAATCCTTCAGCGGTACGATAACCAGAGAAGTAGACATTTAAAGGCGGTGTAAAGTTTCCTGGGTGGAAGTAGTGAAAAATTTCTTGTCTATTGCTATCTGCAGTTATCTCTCCGCCGGGAAGAAGCTTCCCAAAATGATAACGACTGAAGCGATAGTGCGTTGGTCCCAGTTTGAGAGTTCCTTTTCCTTTTGCCAAGATACTAATGTGCAAATAACCTTCAAGTTTGTTTTTCAAATAAAATGGCTTATCTAGTTCTTCTTCGTTGATAATAATTTCAGATAGAATATCGTTAGAACCTAGTCGAATCATCTGAATACGATATTGAACAAAACAATTGTCTGTTTTAATATACTCTGGCCAAAATTCAAGTGGTTTCTCATCTTTAGGGATATTATAAACATAGTTTGCAATCTGTGTAAAACGCTCCCCAAAGCTGCCTTCTAATTGAACATAGGCATTTCCATCATAGCGGATACTTCCTTGGAAAGAACGAGAAACGAGCAAGTGCTCTGTCTGAAATTTATCTCCGTATTGCTTACTGAAAAAGGTATGTGAAATGAGGTCAACTAGCTCTGCTGGCTGATCTGTATTGACAGGATAAGCCATCTGCTGAATAAAGAATGTACGAACTTCATCACTGACTGAATCTGGTGTAATCTTAGTTGTATAAAGTAAAGAATAAGGTTCAATGTAATCTTTTAATCCTATGACAGAGTTGTCGTAACTGGCATCTGTTAATAGGACAACGTTGATATTACGTTTGAACTTGTCGTTTTCGGATTGGTATTTTTCTAAAAAATCAGTAATACTGTTTTTGGGAATATAGAGCCATTCAATATTATCTGGGAAAGGGTAGTTCCCTTCCCAATTGGCCTCTCCAATCTGCAAAACTGTTATGATTTCTTTTGCCATACTTAAACCTACAAGCCTTCCATCAAATCTGCGAGTAAATTACTATTAGAATACTGAAGTGTTTTCTGAATAGAGTCTGTCAGGGCACGGTTCCAGTTTGTCATCTCTGATAGAAAATAATCTAATCCATCATAGATTCCCTCAGGAGTTTCTGCAATATAACCATTTTGTTCATGGGTTACAAACTCCGATGGAAATCGATTAATTTGTGGAATGCCCGCGCTGATAGCCGCGATATGGGTGTACAAATCAGCATCATCTGCTCCATCAATAATCACACGACAATCATTTAACAACTTAATAATATCATCCGCAGCAGTCATAAAAATCAACTGAACGCGACTTTTACCCTCAGTAGCCTGAAGAGAATTTTCCGAGTTATGAGTATCTTCCTCTGTCAATACCAAACACTTATCATCGCTAGCTTCAAAAATCTCTGTGAGTTGTTTTCGAATACTCTGTTGTTCCTGTACATTTGATTCAAAGGAAATGATTCGTAAATAAACCAATTTATTTTCCTTCATGTAACGTAAGATGGCATTAAATACTGCCTGATAAGAGGATTTCCTTAAACCATCTAGCCTAAAATAGACAATTAATTCTTTCATTTGACGACTCTTACCTAAATCAAGGCGGGCATCAAATAGAGGAATTTTTTTAACTGGAACATTCGTATACTCTTGTAAGGACTTTCTAAGCGATTCTGAATTAGCAATAACAGAGTCAACATTCTGTAAATGGTGTTGCACTTCTTGGCTAATATCATGCGAATTTCTCCCCTGGAAAAAAGAATAGATTACTTTTTTTCGGGATTTCATTTCCAAAATAGGACCTGTATGTCGATCATCTTCAGCCAAGAAGATGATATCGTCTGGTTCATCATTTTGGTCAAGAATTAAGCGTTCAACTTCAAAAACAAGATCAGTCATTGTTTCGTAACGACTTTTCAAAAAACGTTCTCTAGCTTCTTCAGCAACCTCAACATGATTACCATATGGAGGGAAGAATTCACGGATTTGCCATTCTTCCTCACCATTGTAATAATCTTGATAATGATATTTACCGGATTGATCATACACCAGCTTACTGGAAATAAAGCCTCGATCATCAAAAATATAACGAAGACTTGGTAAATTATTTTCAAAAATGGTAATCCAAAATAGCTGACCACTATCCCCAAACTCGATTTGAGCATACAATTTTCCATTAAGATAGCCAAGCACTGAGAAAGGTGTGTTAATAAACTCAATACCCTCTGGCCAAGGAAATTGTGTATAAAAATCAACCTGACCTTGCTCTTTTTTTATAGTATTTAAATCTTGGATAATATCAAATACATTGATAAAATTTCGCTCAAGAATTTCTAAACGGTGCATGAAATAGCGTAACTGCGGCTCATAATTATTAACAATAAGCTGGCACTTTTCTCCTGCACTTGAAAATCGCTCAAAATGACTGGAAATATCATCAAAGCGCACTAACTTCTGCTCTTGAGACCATGGACGTGAGTTAAAGTACCATGTTCGCCTTTGATTATACCAAGCAGGAATAAAATAAATCATATTTAGTATTACTCTTTCTGTGTACTTGCAAAAATGGATTTATAATTGCGACTAATCCGAATTCCTCTTATTTCCTCGATAATATTCAAGGTTATACTTGTCAACATCACAAACAATCCAGGAAGAACAGCATAAGTTTGGTATTCAGGGGAGTGATAAGCGATTATCAAAGGTGTTCCCACAATAAGTACCATAAAGATTCCCGAAAAAACACCAAAAAAAGTTGCTAATTTTCTAATATATATCTGCGTCGGTTTTCCTGGATTGACATGTTCAATATAATCATTTTCTTTGCGCATCTGTTCAGCAAGACGACGAGGATCGATATTGAAAATTGAAAAGATAATCGCTAATAGAAAAACAAGGGTCAGATAAATAGAGATTCCTGAAAGTCGTGTCGTTGTGAAGTGAATTAACCATCCTGAATGCGTTAAATCAGACTTTGTAAAAAAATTCAATCCTAAGATGATGTATTGGGGAAGCATCAAGAGTGTCATGGCATACATAATTGGTAAGCCCCCTGCTGGATTTACCTTTATAGGAAGATAGGACTCGTCTGCCACACTACTATATATACTTGGGTGATTGATTCCTATACGGTATTCAGCCTTCTCTGACAAAGTTGCAAGGGCAACAATAAGCCCAGACAAGAGAAGTAAAGCAACAAAATATTGAAAATGGTATTTTTCTAAGAACGATGTGAATTGGTTAATTAATTGATGGACCATATTTAATAAGATAATTAAAGTAATACCGCCAATCCCATATTTGGTGTTTAAATTACCAATCCATAAGGTTACAAAAGAACCCGTAACCAGAATAAGACAAACAGGAAGAAGAACAAAAAGCACTTGCAAAATTGGTTGACTGAATTTAACCGTGAAATCTAAATTGATTGCAACAGCAAAAGATTGCCAAGCTGCCATAGCTAGGGCAAGTAACTTAATTCGTCTTTCCGTCAAGTGAATTGAGCTCTTATCGTCTGAACTATTGACATGTGTCAATCGCCAAACCAAAACAGCTGTCATATATGGACTCAACCCTATTGAAAAGAGACTAACTTTGGTTAAATTACCCCCGGTCAAACTACTGGTTAAAGAAAATAGACGTTGACTTGTTGAAAAATAATCTGAGCTCTTAACAAAAGGCAATGTTATATGTTGTCCTAAAAGTAAAAGGAAAATCACAAAAACAGTCATCCCCAACTTTTTCGCAAAAAACATATTTTGCCGACATCTTTTTGATTTTTTCATCATACTTATACGTTTCCCCACTTTATTTCCCTACAAATAATAAAAGGTATCTCTCTACTAACATTGAGTAGAAAGATACCTTTCAAGTCTTTGGGCATGATCAGTTCAATAACTCTACTAACATTATTATAACACAATACTATACTAATGTATCCGATATCACTTTATCAGATTGATTAAAGATGTAAGTTTTTACGTAAGCTAATGATGACTATCCATGAGTACAATATTTATACTCTTTTAAAATCAAAATGGTAGATGTCAGTTTCGACTTGTCGTACTCTAGTACTGTCTTCGTCTCACTTCCTCGTCTGATTTGGATTTTATTTGAGTATTAATTACAGATCACGACCGATTCCAGATAAGCCCATCATGCCATCAGCTGTCAAAGATAGACTATTAAGAACTTGATTCAAGGACTCACTCATAGCTATTGACAAACTCGGATCTAATGAAACATATTCAGATTCTGAAGTCATTTGACTAATTGATTCACTAATACTGATTGACTCATCATGATTGCTTACAAAAGCTTTAAGTTCACTTTGAAGCTGTTCTAACTCAGCTAAGCTTGCACTTTGAACAATTGAACTTTCACTCAATGATAAATCGTTGATAAGTTGACTCATTGCAAGGCTAATTGATGTTGACAAGCTTCCTTCTAATGAAAGAAACTCACTAGTCGAAGTGTTGACACTTACAGATTCGCTGACGCTAATTGAATTGTCCTCACTAACACTATCGCTCTCAGATGTAGAAGTGCTTGTTGTCGTTGATAATGAATCACTGATAACTACAGATAAGTTATCACTCTCTGAAACAGAATCGCTGACTGAGGTGCTATCAAATTCTGATGAGCTCGTAGAGGTCGGTACATTCAGAGAATTAGAGACACTTGATGTGTCACTCAAAGATTCACTTGTAGAAACTGAGTTGCTTTCAGTATCACTGGTTGACATTGAAGTGCTTGTTGTAACACTCTCTGAGTCTGAGTCGCTAACAGTATCAGAAAGGTTCTCAGAAACTGAAGCACTTGTAGTGTCACTGGATGACATACTCAAGCTAGAGCTTGTACTTACTGATTCTGAACTTGAAATAGATTCTGAAGCTGAAGTACTTGTACTTGTCGATGCTGACAATGATGCACTGGTTGACGTGCTCAAGCTTGTACTTACCGACTCAGAACTTGATACAGATTCTGAAGCTGAAGTACTTGCGCTATTACTTGATGAAGCACTCGACGTTTCTGATTCACTTGGAATGACGCTGAGTGAACCACTGAGTGATTCTGTTAGACTTTCAGTACCACTGGTTGACATTGAACTACTTGAGATTTCACTCACTGAGTCGCTCTTAGAATCTGAATCGCTAAGATTTTCTGAGACTGAATCGCTTGCACTGTCGCTTGATGAAGTACTTAAAGACTCACTCAAGCTTGTGCTTACTGACTCAGACGTTGAAACAGATGCTGAAGCTGAAGTACTTGTGCTTGTCGATGCTGATAATAATGCATTGGTTGACGTACTCAAACTAGAACTTGTGCTTTCTGACTCTGAACTTGAGAGTGAGATTGAGGCTGAGATACTAGTGCTAATTGATCTACTGAGTGATTCAGTTGCGCTTACAACATCACTAGCTGACGTTGAAGTACTTGCAGCATCACTTACTGAGTCGCTGTTAGACACTGAGACGCTATCACTGTCAGAAAGATTACCAGATACTGAAACACTTGCACTATTACTTGATGAGGTACTTAGCGCTTCGGATTTCTCAACGCTGTCTAACTTACCATCGCTGTCTTTATCGGTGACGGTAACGGTATCAGGCGCTTTGACGCTTGACAACTCGTCGGTCAACGTTTGAGCATCTTCTGGTTCGGCTGCTGCGTAATCCGCAATAGCTGCTTCAGCGGCTTGAATCGCTTGGTTAGCTTCCGCAATCTTAGTATCGACTTCAGCTTTCTCTGCTGGAGTAACGACGTCTCCGGCGGCGGTCTTAGCGGCTTCGGCGGCTTGAACCGCTGCTTTGGCAGCTTCAATTGCTGCTTTCGCTT
>NZ_AQYA01000011.1 GCF_000376985.1 Streptococcus henryi DSM 19005 | reverse complement strand
TTTCCCTAAAATGGAAAGTTTTGCTGGTTTTCTCTTTTTTACGCTATACTGAACCTATAAAACAAGAAACTTCTATAACTTTAAATTAAGAAAAGCTAAAGAAAAGTTTAAGAGTTAGTTAAGCTAAAGGCCTTATACTATAAACATCCTAGAAATAGGAATCCTAGCAGTAGACATCAACCAATCACTAGGTCCTAAAGGACTAGCTCTTGGGATGTCTTTGCATAGATATTCGTAAGCGACTAAAGTCGCAACGACTATCGTAAAAACTTTTCTTTTTCATAAATCTCCTGAGGGAACGTCGAGAAATCGGCGTTCTTTCTTTTTCTAAGAAGAGGTGACTTTTAACTGGCTTTATGATAGAATATGGCAATCATTCTATTGATATGGAAAAGAGATTGTGTTATAAAATACTTTTCTTACTAAAAGAATCTTTTATTCGGTCATATGATTCCATGCATAGCTGGATTATGTTTAGGAGGTACAGGTATGATTAAAACTCTTGGTATCGTCAGTTTGTCTAGTGGTATTATTGGAGAGGACTTTGTTAAGCATGAGGTGGATTTGGGTCTCCAACGTCTCAGAGATTTAGGTCTGGAAGTTAAGTTTTTGCCTCACGCTCAAAAGGGATTAGATTTTATTAAGGAAAATCCTCAGGCACGGGCTCAAGATTTGATAGATGCTTTTGCTGATGACAGTATTGATATGATTTTATGTGCTATTGGCGGTGATGACACCTATCGCCTGCTGCCCTACCTTTTTGAAAATGACCAGCTGAAACAAGTCATCAATCAGAAAGTCTTTCTTGGTTTCTCAGACACCACTATGAACCACCTTATGCTCCACAAGCTAGGTATCAAGACCTTTTATGGGCAGTCCTTTTTAGCTGATACTTGTGAATTGGACAATGATATGCTGCCTTACAGCCTGCACTATTTCAAGGAATTGATTGTGAATGGGAAAATTTCAGAAATCAGACCTAGTGATATCTGGTATGAAGAAAGAACTGACTTTAGTGAGAATGCACTAGGTACAGCTCGTATCAGTCACCCTAATTCTGGTTTTGAACTATTACAAGGCCCTAGTCAATTTGAAGGTGAGATTTTAGGTGGCTGTCTGGAATCTCTTTATGATATTTTTGATAATTCAAGATACCAAGACAGTAAGGAACTATGTGAGAAGTATCAACTCTTCCCTGCTCTCTCAGACTGGGAAGGAAAAATTTTACTGCTTGAAACCAGTGAAGAAAAGCCAGCGCCAGCTTTGTTCCGCAAAATGTTACAAACCTTGAAGGAAACCGGTATTTTTGAGGTTTTAAACGGTATTTTGGTAGGCAAACCTATGGATGAGACTTATGCTGACGATTACAAGAAGGAACTGTTGAATATTGTTGGTGGTGACCTTCCGGTCCTCTTCAATCTCAACATTGGTCATGCAACACCTAGGGCTATTGTACCTTTTGGTGTGCACGCGCGTGTTGATGCGGATAAAGAGATTATTACGTTTGAAAATGATTAAAAAAGAGAGCTGGAAATTGGTTTTCCGGCTCTTTACTCTATCTCTAATGATAAATGAAATTTTTTACTTGACTTTCCTACGTTCATAGACAATTTCTTGTTTGATAATAGGCTGTTTACGGTAGGCGTAATATAGCTGGCTTGTCATAAAAAGCCAAATAAGAGGCTCACAAATGATAACACCAAAGTAGCCCATGTGTGGAATTAGGAATCTTACAAAAATAATTTTTCCTAGTAATTCAATGACACTCGAAAATAATTCCCAACAATCATGGTGTCAGCTGTATTATAAAGTTGCTGGAAGACATTTGAAATAAGAATTGGCAGAGCAAAAAGACTAATCGCTTTTAGAACAGAATCCTCAGTTAGATTGATACTAGTATTTTTTATAACTCCTCCTCTAAATCGAACATAGTATAGCATATTTTTAAGAAGAAGCTCAGTATCTAAAACAATGTAAACGTTTTACTTTTTTTCAAAATTTATCTTACAATAGCAATAAACAAGTCACAAGAAACCAATTTAACTTGACCTTGTCTATTCTCAAGGCATTTTTAACAATAATCACTTTACTATTATTTAAGTAAAGATGCATATGTATTTTCTGATTAAACCCTTTAGACTGTTCAGGTTTAATCAGTACCTTGGAGGCAGTCTCAATGAAAAAGCTATTCCCCTTTGTACTTTTATTTACGTGGATGGGAGCTCTTTATCTCCTAAAATCCTACTTCCCAAAAACTTTCCTACTAATTAATGCTCTATCTTTTTGGGTCTTCATCCTCGGGATTATTTATATTATTATCTATTATCTTTACCTTCGTTATCGTTTTAATCATCGAAAATAAAATGCCAATCTTTTGAAATCAAAATGACAGGTGTCGGCTTTGACTTACCCTAGTCAAGCACCGCCTTCGCCTCACTTCCTCGTCTGATTTTGGTTTTATTTGAGTTTTAGCAGACAACCGTTCTCATTTTCAAATATAAAAAAGTTCCAAATTGGAACTTTTTTATATTGATATGAATATCTTTTGATTACCAGATAATCACGCGATCTTCTGGGGCACGCCACATTGGATCTGCCTCTGTAACCTTAAATTCATCATGGAATTCTGGGAAGTTAGTCAAGGTAATGTTTGTACGAAGTTTGCCTGGCGCGTGGACATCAACTGCTGCCATCATTTGCATGAACTCCTCACGCGCCTTCATACGCCAGATCGTTGCGAAGTTAACAAAGAAGTCACGGGCTGAGAAGTCTGCTTCTTTTTGTGCAGCTTCCAAGGCACAGGCAACACCACCCAGGTCGGCAACGTTCTCAGAAACTGTTAGTTTACCATTTACTTTGGCACCATAGGATTCCTGACCGTCAAATTGAGCAACCACCTTATCCGTGCGTGTTTGGAAGGCTGCGTAGTCTTCATCAGTCCACCAGTTATTGAGACTGCCATGTTCATCAAAAGAAGCACCATTTGTATCAAAGGCGTGAGAAATTTCATGGGCGATAACCGCACCAATACCACCATAGTTAGCTGATGAGCTTTGTTCTAATGAATAGAATGGTGCCTGCAAGATAGCGGCTGGGAAAACAATCTGGTTTTGTTGCGGATCATAGTAGGCATTTACCATGTGAGCTGGCATGTGCCATTCGTCACGGTCAACCGGCTTGTTCCACTTGCTCCATCCATAAGCGATAGAAATTTTAGCTAAATTCTGAGCATTTTCCACCAAAGATAAGTTCTCATCAATGATTTTTTTCTCGTAGGTTTCTGGCAATTTCTCAGGATAACCGATATGTGGTGTGATGACATTGAGTTTGACAATGGCTTTTTCACGTGTCGCTGGCGCTAACCAATCAGCAGTTTCTAGGCGTGATTTATAGACATCAATCATTGTCGCTACCTTGTGCTCGACATCTGCCTTGGCTTCAGGTGAGAATTTTTGACCAGCATACCATAGTCCTAGGGCCTGGCTGTATGGTCCCTCTGCCAAGTAATAAGCAGCTTTCTTCTTGTCCATTGCCTCTGGGGTACCTGAAAGAGCACGGCTATAGGCACCTGACAGGATACGAATCTCATCTGTTAGATAGCCATTAAAGGAGTTTGCTGCTCCCATAACCAAGGCTGCTTTAAGCAAGTCCCAGTTCTTTTCAGAGTAGTATTCTGCTGCAAATTCTGTCCAGAAACGTTCCTCAGGAACGATAACCTTGTCTGGTAATTGACCCAAGATAGCTGTGAAAATATCATTCAATGGCAATTCCGGAGCCAAGGCAACAAAATCAGACCAATCATAGGGATGGTAAAGTTTAGCATATTCAGAACCTTCTTCACGAGAGAGGACATATTGAGCTAATTTTGCATCCAATTCAATGATTTTATCTAGTAAGTCTTTGATTTCTTCACTTGAAAAGCCAAATTTGGGCAGAATATCTTCTTTTGCTTTACGCCAAGTTGCAAGAAGTTCCTTGCCTTTTTCATTGTCTTCAGCGTAGTAGGTTGTATCAGGCAAGATGATGCCTGGTGCCTCAGCCCAAAGCACATTAAGCTGGGCATTCATGAAGTCTGGGGCTACACCAAATGGGAAGACACTTGGTTTTCCAGCCATTTCATAGTCAGCAATGCGCGCAGCATATTCCGCAAAAGACCCTAAAGCCTTATATTCTTCAATCAAAGGAAGAACTGGGGCAACACCAACTTCTTCACGCTTGTCGTAGTCGGCTGTCATCTTGTGAAGTTTAACAAAGTTGGCCAAGATGCTGTCTTCAGGAAGGTTTTTACCTGCCAACCAGCCATCCGTTGTGTCTAGCATGAGTTTTTCAATCTCATCTGCCAAATCTGTAAAACCGCCTGTACGGGGTTTGTCATCAGGAATGACTGCTGTCTTGGCCCACTCGCCATTAACAGCATCATAGAAATCGTCTTGATAACGTGTCATTTTATTCTCCTCTAAATGTAATCGTTTCTATTTTATCAAAAATGAGGGAGAAGTGCAGTATTGAGGTCGCTTTTTAAAAACTAGGCTTCTTTAAGTGAGTCAAGCAAGAAAATAGCTCCAAGATTTTTCTAGAAACCTTGGAGCTTAAAAAATGATTTTTGATTCTTATACTCAAATAAAATCAGACGAGGAAGTGAGACGAAGGCAGCTCCAAGAGTCTGGGGATAGACTCTTGGAGCATTGGAATTTAAAGAAACTTCTTTCTCTCATCTGCAGTAGGGCAAGTCGAAACTGACGATGTATCTTTTTGATTTTAAAAGAGTATTACTACCTATTCTTAGTATCCAAGATAATAGTGACTGGTCCGTCGTTAATGAGTTGGACCTGCATATCTGCACCAAAGACTCCTTTTTCTACGGGGACATATTGGGCAAGTTCTTGATTAAAGTCATCATAAAATTGACTGGCCATATCTGGTTGGGCAGCTCCTGTAAAGGCAGGTCGGTTGCCTTTTTTGGTGTCTGCAAAAAGTGTGAACTGTGAGATAGATAAAATGCTGCCCTTGATGTCTTGGACAGACAAGTTCATTTTACCAGCTTCATCTGAAAAAATGCGCATGTTGGCAATCTTTCTAACCGCGTAAGCCCTATCCTCTGCTCTATCGTCAGGTCCTACGCCAACTAGCAGCAAAAGACCCTGCTTGATAGCGCCAGCTATTTCCCCATCAATAGAAACAGAGGCCTGGGACACGCGCTGAATTACAATTTTCATCTTAAACCTTTCTATAAAAACAAAACCAGACTTTTTCTTGTCTGGTTTTATAGTCGAATGAATTAGCTTTCAGACAAGGAACGTAAGGCGTAGGCAGCTCCAAGAGTCTGAGAATAGACTCTTGGAGGTTGGTCTTGAAGAAACTATGTTTCTCTCAACTGCCGTACGGCAAGACGAAAGTGACGATGTATCAAAGTTAATTCAAATGACTATATTATTAGCCATTAGTACGCTTAACGCTATAAACGTCTGGAATAATCTTAATTTTATCAACTATGGTAGTTAGACTAGCCAGGTTGGGAATAGCAAAGCTGACGTGAATATTGGCAAACTTCATATCTTTAGTCGGTTGGGCATTGACCGAAGCAATGTTCTTGGTCGCATTTGACAAGACTTGAAGAACATCATTAAGGAGACCTGAACGGTTGAGACCATAGATATCAATCTCAGCCATATAATCCTTATGAGTATTTTCCTCGTCCCACTCAACCTCAATCAAGCGTTGTTCATAGCCGTCCTGACTCTTGATATTGTTACAGTCCGCACGGTGAATGGCAATTCCACGCCCTTTGGTAATGTATCCCTCAATCGGATCGCCAGGCACTGGGTTACAGCATTTAGCAATACGCATAAGAAGACCTGAGGCACCTTGGATGATAACACCATTTTCGCTGTGTACCTTGAGGACGTCTTTCTTCTCAGTCTTAACTTCTCCGCCCTTCATAAGTTCTTCTGCCTCAGCTTTAGCTTTAGCACGCTCTTCCTCACGACGTTCTTTTTCCGTCAGACGATTAAAAACAGAGACTGGACTTAATTCACCGAAACCAACTGCTGCATAGAGAGCTTCTTCACTGCGAACACTCAAGCGTGGCAAAATGGCATCAATATGTTTCTTATCAAGGTATTTATTAGCCACATAGCCCTGTTCTTGGAAATAATCAATCAGCATTTCACGGCCTTTATTGACAGACATTTCCTTATCCTGATTTTTGAAAAATTGGCGAATTTTATTTCTTGCCTTATTGGTTTTGACAATCTTAATCCAGTCGCGACTAGGTCCGAAAGAATTTGGATTAGTCACAATTTCACAGGTATCACCCGTCTTCAATTTAGCGGTTAGAGGAACCATACGGCCGTTAACCTTGGCGCCTGTTGCTTTTTCCCCAACCTTGGTGTGAATAGCATAAGCGAAATCAATAGGTCCAGAATCCTTAGGTAATTCTTTAACCGCGCCCGTTGGTGTAAAGACATAAATACGTTCTGAGAAGATGTCTTCTTTAACAGAATCCACAAAGTCCTGAGCATCCCCTTCTGAAGCATCCTGCAATTCGACAAGCTCTTTAATCCAGTTCATACCAAGGCTTTGTTCAGACTGATTAACCTTGCCCTTAATCCCTTTCTTGTAAGCCCAGTGAGCAGCAACCCCATATTCAGCGACAGCATGCATTTCCTTAGTTCGAATTTGAATTTCGATAGGACCTTTTGGACCGAAAACTGTCGTATGGATAGATTGGTAACCGTTGGCTTTAGGCGCAGCAATATAATCTTTGAAACGACCTGGCATTGGATGCCAGAGTTCATGAATATAGCCCACCATGGCATAAACATCAATTGGTGTTTCCATGATACAGCGGATGGCAATCAAGTCAAAAATCTGATCGAAACGTTTCTTCTTATCACGCATTTTGCGATAAATTGAATAAATGTGCTTTGGTCGACCATAGATTTCTCCGTAGAGTCCCTGCTCTTGTGTGTAATCTTTAATCTTTTTGACAATTTCATCTACCAAAGCTTCACGTTCACGACGCTTTTCACTCATCATGTGGGAAATTTTATAAAACTCAGTTTCGTTGAGGTAACGGAATGACAGGTCTTCTAATTCCCATTTGATACGGCTAATCCCCAAACGATGGGCAAGTGGTGCGTAAATTTCCATTGTTTCGCGGGAAATACGTTCTTGCTTATCCTTACGTAAATGTTTAAGGGTGCGCATATTGTGTAGGCGGTCAGCTAATTTAACCAAGATAACACGAATGTCTTTAGACATAGCCATAAGCATCTTACGGTGATTTTCAGCCAACTGCTCTTCGTGTGACTTGTATTCTACCTTACCAAGTTTGGTTACCCCATCAACGATATCGCGAACATCCTTGCCAAAATCAAGTTCAATATCATCCAATGTAATATCCGTATCTTCTACGACATCATGGAGGAAACCGCAGGCAACAGTGACCGCATCAAGGTGTAAATCCGCTAAAATACCAGCGACCTGAATTGGGTGGATAATGTAGGGTTCACCTGATTTTCTTGCCTGATAAAAATGAGCTGCTGTCGCATAATCCAAGGCCTTTTGAACAAAGGCTACATCAGCCTCGGTCATGTACTCGGCTGTTAAGGCAACGACTTCCTCTCCTGTTAAATTGATTTCTTTTGCCATATTGACCCCTTACTTGCTCTTATCTCTTATGTTGTACCTATTTTATCACTTTTTAAGCTAAAAATAAAAGAATGATGCCAAGAAATCGCTTTACATAGCTGAAAAGAGCACCTTTGTCATCCATTGACATCTTTACTCTAAAAGACTAGCAAAATGAATTCCTTTATTTTCAGAAAGTATCATATGAAAATCTACAAACATTCTGAAAGATAAGATGTAAATAATCATGTTTCTATTTACAAAAACTTGTACATTTAATTTTACCATGTCTAAAAATGTTCGTTTTTAGCTTGTTGAAAAGGGTTTCTTTAGATATAATAGAATTCCAGGCTAAATTTTAAAAGGAGAAAAAGATGTCAAAGAAATATGTCACAAAAAGCGCTCTGCTATTATCATTACTAGCAACCGCCAGCCTAGCTACACAGGTCGAAGCTGAAGAAAATAATCCCGTACCAGCATCGACCACACAAGAAAGTCTCACTACAGCAGAAACTCAAAGCACTGTTGAAGCAGCACAAACTGAAGAAAATGTAGAAGCTACTGCCTCTACCCTTACTGAAACGACAGAAACTCCTGCCGAAGAGCCACAAGTACTTGCAAATATTGAGCAACCAGCAGCTAGCCAAGAAGTAACTGAAGCTGAAACTCAAGAGGTTGCTCCTGTAGAGGGTGCTAATGTTGATGTTCGTATCCTTTCAACAACAGACCTCCACACCAACCTCGTCAACTATGACTATTACCAAGACAAGCCATCGCAAACAATTGGTCTTGCTAAAACAGCTGTCCTTATCGACCAAGCTAAAGCTGAAAATAGTAATGTTGTTCTTGTTGACAATGGTGACCTTATTCAAGGTACACCACTTGGTACCTATAAAGCCATCGTAGATCCAGTTGAAGCTGGCGAAGAGCACCCAATGTACACTGCTCTTAACGCACTTGGATTTGATGCCTCAACTCTTGGAAATCATGAATTTAACTATGGACTAGACTACTTGAATACTGTCCTTTCATCGACAAGTCTTCCAGTCGTTAATGCCAATGTTCTAGATGCTGAAACAAAACAACCTGTTTTTAAAACTTATGAAATGGTGACAAAAACCTTCACAGATACTGAAGGGCGTCAAGTCTCTTTGAAAATCGGAATCACAGGCATTGTCCCACCACAAATTTTAAATTGGGATAAGGCAAATCTTGAAGGTAAAGTTGTCGTTGAAGATGCTGTTAAGGCTGTCCAGGCTATTGTTCCCGTCATCCGAGAAGCTGGCGCTGATTTGGTAATTGTTCTTTCCCACTCTGGTATCGGTGATGACCAGTATGAGGAAAGTGAAGAAAATGTCGGCTACCAAATCGCTGGAATTGATGGGGTTGATGCTGTTGTAACAGGACATTCTCACGCTGAATTCCCTTCAGGTGATGGCACTGGCTTCTATGAAAAATATGATGGGGTTGATGGGATTAATGGTAAAATCAACGGAACACCTGTCACTATGGCTGGTAAATACGGTGACCATCTTGGAATTATCGACCTTGGCTTGACTTACACTGATGGTAAATGGCAAGTAACCAAGAGCCACGGTGAAATTCGTAAGATTGATACTAAGTCTGATGAAGCAAATGCTGAAATTATCACATTAGCTAAAGAATCCCACGACGGCACTATTACATACGTCCGTCAGCAAGTCGGAACAACTACTGCTCCAATCACAAGCTACTTTTCCCTTGTCAAAGATGATCCTTCTATTCAAATCGTTAACAACGCTCAACTATGGTATGTCCAAAAAGAATTGGCAGGTACGCCTGAAGGAGAACTTCCGCTTCTTTCTGCAGCAGCACCTTTTAAAGCTGGTACACGTGGTGATGCCACTGCTTACACAGATATTCCAGAAGGTCCAATTGCTATTAAGAACGTTGCCGACCTCTATCTTTATGACAATGTCACAGCTGTTTTGAAAATCACTGGTGCAGACTTGCGTGAATGGCTAGAAATGTCTGCCGGTCAATTCAATCAAATTGATCCAAATAGTACTGACCCACAAAATCTAATTAATACTGATTACCGTACTTATAACTTTGACGTTATTGATGGTGTTACCTACACCTTTGATGTCACTCAACCTAATAAATACGATAAAGATGGTAAGACAGTTAACCCTGATGCTAGCCGTGTACGCGATCTGAAATACAATGGTGTCGAAGTTACAGATGACCAAGAATTTATGGTTGCTACTAACAACTACCGTGCTAGCGGCACATTCCCTGGTGTACGCAATGCAAGCATCAACCGCATTCTAAACCTTGAAAACCGCCAAGTTATTATTGATTACATCGTTACTGAAAAAGTTATCAATCCATCAGCTGATAACAACTGGGGATTTGCGAATACCATTGCCGGATTAGACATCCGTTTCCAAACTGCTGATAAGGCAAAAGATTTAGTCTCTGGAGATGATGTTGAATACATCGCAGCTTCTGAAAGTGCTGAAGGCTTTGGTGACTACCGCTTCATTTATATTGAACCCGCTACTGAGACACCTGCAGAAACCGATAATCCTGAAATGCTGACACCTCAAGAACGTCAAGAAATTCATGAATTGGTTGCTACTGCCTATGCTGAAACACAAGCAAAAGCAAAAACTATGACTCCTGCACAAAATAAGACCACTGGTCTTCCAAAAACAGGTTCAAAGGATAATAGGATTCTTAGCCTTCTTGGATTTGTCGTCATTGGATTGACAGGACTTTTCTCTAAAAAACAAAGCAAGACTAACAAATAGATAGGTTTGTGTCAAGTTATTCTCGGAAAGTTTTTCAAAAGTCCTAAATCCATTTCTTCATTTGTCCAATTGGACTACTTGTTGCACCGTTTAGTGGGATAGTCGCACTTGGGATAATATGCTGGTCGTGCTGGCCTTTCTGCAGGAGTTTTC
>NZ_AQYA01000010.1 GCF_000376985.1 Streptococcus henryi DSM 19005 | reverse complement strand
GAAAACTCCTGCAGAAAGGCCAGCACGACCAGCATATTATCCCAAGTGCGACTATCCCACTAAACGGTGCAACAAGTAGTCCAATTGGACAAATGAAGAAATGGATTTAGGACTTTTGAAAAACTTTCCGAGAATAACTTGACACAAACGTCTAAGTATCCAAATTTGCTAATGCTCTCCTTCTATGATAGTATTAATTAGGGAAAGGAGTCCTTATGTCTAAAACTGTTCAAGAATCCTTAGATACCTGTCTTTTTTTTACTGTAAAAAAATTAGATCGAATTCTCAATAAGATGGCTGATGAAGCCTTTAGTAAAGTTGGGTTAACACCAACTTATGCCTTTATCATCCTAATTTTGGCTGAAGAAGATGGAAAATTACAGAAAGATATAGCTAGAATGTTATTTATCGCTCCATCCACACTCACTCGTTTTTTAGAAAAGCTCATTCAAAAAAGATATGTGACAACAATTGTAGAAGGTCGAACCAGTCGTGTCTATCTCACCGAAATAGGGAGAAAAGCTGTTCCATCTATTCAGTTAGCATGGGATGACTTACATCATATGTATGGTAATGTAATCGGAGATGATTACGCTGAAGAATTAGCAACTGAAATTAACGATGCTTCAGAGTTTTTTCATAATTATTAGGCTTAATTTTGCATATAAATTTAAGCCTTTTATATTGTTAATAAAAAATTTTTTAAACAAAACAGTTGTATGTACAACTAACTTATGCTATACTCTTTTTATCAAAATAAGAAAGAGGTATTAATTATGTTATTCATTCAATTTCCCGAAAAATTTACACCTGGTCTTACAGACAACTTCGTTTCTAATGAAGTCATTGTAAAAGACATCAGCTTTAATAAGGTCCTAGATGGTTTGCTAGATGCAGCTAAATGGGAAACTTACTATGAGAATAGTTCTGATGTCTACATGTACAACCAAGACAATACAGTATTAACTACTGCAACTCGATTCCGTTTTAAAACTTTCGGATTTGATGTAGAAGCTGAAGTTGAAGAGTATAATCTAGACGATAACACACTTCGACTAGCTTGGCATGGTTGGAATGAAGCCGAGGGCGATGACTTTCTTGATGTTTACCATGCGTGGTTAGTTCAAAAGCTAGACAATAATCGTGTTCGTATTCTGACACAAGAATCTCAAATTGGAGCACCAGCTAAGGAACTTGCAAAATCTGTTCCAAACACTATGTTGCTTGGTCATCAAGCATGGTTGGATGGATTAATTTCATATGCAAAATAGTATTTTTGATTAGACAATATCACTTAGACCCGCTCTAATAAAGGGTTTTCAATTGTTTCTGACAATTTCTTATGTTATGATAGAGGCATAATTACAAGGAGGAAGTATATGACTCAAGAAGATGTAAAAAATCAGATTCGAGCAGCCTTTGACCATCGTGTTGCTGTTCGTGTCTATAATGAACAAGTCATACCCAAAGAAGATATGGAATTTATCTTGGATACGGCTTGGCTTAGCCCTTCTTCTGTTGGTTTGGAAGGCTGGCGCTTCATCGTTGTCGATAAGCATCACATTCCAGAGCTCAGTGCTGCTATCAAGGATTTGGCTTGGGGGGCCCAACCTCAGCTAGATACTGCCAGCCACTTTGTTCTTTTGGTGGCTGAAAAAAATGCCCGTTTTGATGGCGAATCCATGCGTCAGAGTCTTGTCCGCAGAGGCATTACTGATGCCGAAGGTTTAGAAAGTCGTATCAAACTTTATCAAGCCTTCCAAGAAAGAGACATGCAGATGGCTGACAATCCACGTGCTCTCTGGGATTGGACTGCTAAGCAGACTTATATTGCTATGGGGAATATGATGACAGCTGCTAGCATGATTGGAATTGATTCTTGTCCAATTGAAGGTTTCAATCATGAAGTTCTTAATCAACGTTTGGCTGAGCTAGGTTGGATTGACTTGGAAAAAGAGGCTGTGGCAACTATGGTTTCATTCGGCTATCGTCGCAAGGATCCTAAACATCCACGTGCTCGTAAACCTCGCCAAGAAGTCATTACTTGGTTGGACTAATAGCTCTGCTATTTTCAAAAAATATCTAAAAACTGAAAGGAAAGAATATGCCATTCTTACACACTTGCGTCCGCGTTAAAGATCTTGACGCTTCTATTAAATTCTATCAAGATGCCCTTAATTTCAAGGAAGTGCGACGTATGGATTTCCCTGAACATAAATTCACTCTTGTTTATATGGCACTTGAAGACGATCCAAACTATGAATTGGAGTTGACTTATAACTATGGTCATGAGGGCTATGACTTGGGTAATGGCTACGGTCATATCGCTGTTGGTGTCGAAGACTTGGATGCTATGCACCAAGCACATGAAGAAGCTGGTTATACTGTCACAAACTTGTCAGGTCTCCCAGACAAAGAAAAGATGTTCTACTTCATTACTGACCCAGACGGGTACAAAATTGAAGTCATTCGCTTAAAACAATTCTTTGATAAATAATTTCAAACATAAAAAAGCGCAGATCTGCGCTTTTTTGTGTGTCTTGATTTTGAGAAGAAGTTAGATAAAAAGTTGCATGTTGGCTTTTTCGCTGTCACCGATGAAGGTAGCCACACCACCATATTCAACGAAGTCAAAGAGTTCTTCTTTCTCGATTCCCATCAGGTCCATACTCATGGTGCAAGCCACGAACTTCACGCCCAACTTATGAGCTTGTTCAATCATGTCAGGAAGGGAATCCACATTCTTTTTCTTCATGATGTGTTTAATCATGGCTGAACCCATACCGCCCATGTTCATATTTGAGAGCGGTAATTTATTGGCCGAGTTTGGCAACATGATGTCAAACATCTTGGCAAGGCCAGATTTTTTAACTTTTTGTTTTTTAAGGACTGACAGTCCCCAGAAGGTAAAGAAGAGGGTCACTTGCTTGCCATAGGCTGCTGCTCCTGAGGCGATAATCATTGAGGCCAAGGCCTTGTCTAAATCACCTGAGAAGACGACCATGGTTGCCCCATCCTTTGTCTCAGTTAGAACGCCTTCTGCCGGTAATTGACTTGGAAGGACTGCCTGAGTCTCCTGGACTGGGCCAGAACCCTTAGCCAAGGTGGCGATGACCTTGTTGCCTTCGATTTTATTATCAATAAGGGTGTTCCCTGTGTTCTTACACCAGGCTTCAATGTCAGCTGAGAAGCCAAAATCACTGGCAGCCACAGTCAATTTTTGCCCATCCTGCATCAAGTCTAGGTTTTCCTTGACCTTGAGGATAGGCCCAGGACATTGGAGTCCGCAGGCATCTAATTGGATGGTTTCTAAATCAGTGGCAACTGCTTCTGTCATTGGTTTGACCTCAACTTTTTTCACTTCAATCTCCCTCAATTGGTAGCTTGCATTCTTGTAGGTCTTGTAACCACCGTCCAGGTTTTTGACCTCAAAACCTGCCTGTTTAAGGATGCGGGCCGCATTGTAACCACGGTGTCCAACTTGGCAGTAAACGTAGATGGTCTGGTCTTTTGGTAGTTCTTGGAGGCGATGGCGGAGCTGGTTGAGGGGAATGGTATGGCTACCAGAGATTTGACCAGTTGCCAATTCAAAGTTCTCACGAACATCTAGGAAATAAGCTCCCTGGCTCTGCAAATCAGCAACCTCAGACCATTGGAAGGAGGCCACTTTGCCAGTCAAAAGATTGTCTGCTGTGTAGCCCAGCATGTTGACTGGGTCCTTGGCTGATGAATAAGGCGGAGCATAGGCCAATTCGATGCTGGCTAACTGCTCTGCTTTTGCCCCAAAACGCATGGCAGTGGCAATGACATCAATGCGTTTTTCCACGCCTTCAGTACCGATGGCTTGGGCCCCGTAGATTTTTCCATCTGGAGCAAAAAGGAGTTTGAGGGCGATTGGGGATGCCCCCGGGTAGTATCCAGCGTGGGAATTGGGATGGATGTGGATGGCTTGATAATCTAGCCCAAGGTTTTGCAGTTGACGCTCGTTGTTACCCGTGCTGGCTGCCGTCAATTCAAAAATCTTGGCAACGGCTGTTCCCTGGGTGCCATTGTAAGCAGCATCCAGACCATTAATGACATCAGCCACCAGTCGACCCTGGCGATTAGCTGGCCAGGCAAGGGGAATGTTTGTTGGGTTACCAGTCACGCTATCCACCACTTCGATAACATCACCGATGGCAAAGATGTCTTTCTGACTGGTCCGCATCTGAGCATCCACCTTGATGCCACCCTTGAAACCAAGCTCCAAACCAGCTTCCTTGGCCAGGTTGCTTTCAGGCAGAACCCCGATAGATAGAATGGTCATATCAGACTGGAGGATACGACCTGAGTTGAGGACAAACTCCTGCCCTTCCTGACGGAATTCCTTGAGGCCATCTTCCAAGATCAGGTTGACCCCGTGCATGTTGATTTGAGCATGAAGCATCTGAGCCATTTCAAAGTCAATATTGGGCATGACTTGGGGCGCCATTTCAACCAAGTTGACTTGAATCCCAAGCTCAACCAGGTTTTCCATCATTTCAAGACCGATGAAGCCACCACCGATAACGGTTGCTACTTGGACTTCATGCTCAGCAATGTAGGCCTTAATCAGGTCCATGTCTGGAATATTTCGGAGGCTAAAGACATTCTTGGCCTTGTCCAAACCTGCGATGTTTGGCACAATAGCCTTGGCCCCTGTTGAGATGATAAGTTTATCATAGCTCTCATCATATGATTCCCCAGTTTGGTGATTGAGAACAGTGACAGATTTTTGGTCAGGATTGATGCTGGTAACTTCTGAAAAGTTGCGGACATCAAGACCGTATTGGCTGTTCATGCCTTCTACCGTTTGAAGTAAAAGGTCCTGACGGTCCTTGATAACCCCACCGACATGGTAAGGCAGACCGCAGTTAGCAAAGGAAATGTATTCCCCTTTTTCAAAGAGGATGATTTGGTCCTCTTCGCTCAAACGACGCAGACGGGTTGCAGCAGTCGCCCCACCAGCAACACCACCGATAATGACAATTTTTTGTGACATAATTTTCTCCTAAGCTTGTTTGAATTCATTATATACCCCATAGGGTATATAACTCAAGTAAGCAATTCCACTTTCTATAAAATTGTCAGATGATTAAAGAAATACTCCTGCAAACACAAATCTGCAGGAGTATTTTTATATTAGGCTAGAATAAACTTTTATAGTTGCTATAACCTTCCTGATCCAACTTATCATATGGGATAAATCGCAGAGCTGCTGAGTTAATGCAATATCTGAGTCCTCCAGCTTCAAGTGGTCCATCATTAAAGACATGGCCAAGGTGAGAATCCGCATTTCGACTTCTAACCTCTATGCGACGCATAAAGTAAGAATTGTCCTCATGATTAGTTACCATGCGATTATCAATAGGCTTGGTAAATGCTGGCCAACCACATCCGGCATCGTACTTGTCTTGAGAAGAAAAGAGTGGCTCTCCACTGACAATGTCGACATAGATACCTTTTTCATAAAAATCGTCGTACTGACCAGTAAAGGCTCTTTCTGTCGCAGCATTTTGTGTGACTTCATAAGCTAAATCACCAATGCGTTTTTTTAATTCGTCCTTAGTTTCAGACATCTCAGGCTCCTTTCCTCAGAATAATTAACAAGATTTCCTATTTTTGATGTTTTCCTGTAACAAACATGGTGAAGGTTGCCTTAGCAACTGCTTCTCTCTTTTGATTTGTCACATCTACATCCACTACTTTTGTGGTTCTGCCATTATGAACACATTTTCCATCAATAAAGAGTGTGTCACCAAGTTTTCCAGACTTTAAATAATTGATATTGGACTGCAAAGTAACAGCATCATAGCCTGTTGAAATCGAAACTAGTCCGCTGATTTGGTCACAAAGTGTGAAGATGTAGCCACCATGAGCGAAACCATAATAATTCAAAGATTTGTCAACTACTTCTGTCTTAACCACAACGTGGCCTTCCTCTGAGGAAACTAATTCAAAATTTTCAAAAACACGAATTTCATGCAACTTATCTTCCATTATTTTTCAAACACTTTCTAATTAGTCTCTGCCACAACATTTGATTGCTGAGGGGTCATGGACAAGATTTCCAGAGAAAAAGTTTTCAAATGCTTGGTCTGCTTTTCCTGTTACTCCAGCAAATACCTGCATTTCAGTCATATCAAACATTCTCATGACACCTGGTCCAATGCCATTAGCAATGACAACGTCAACTGCTTCATCCAGCATGACTTTGAATTTTTGTGAGCCGTGATCTTCAATTGCTTCAATGTATTCACTGCTTATATTTCTGTCATTATCAATATTATAGATTTTAAACCATTGGCAATGGCCAAAATGTTCATAGATAGTGTCGTCAGATTTATTGATTGCTACTGCAACTTTCATATTTTTCTCCTGTGTTCCATACAATATCAATTCTTTCAAATAATTGATTTTATTAAAAAAAGAATACCTTTCAATTATATCACTTTCAGTCTTATTAGTAATTAATAGAGACTATAAAAAATCGAGAGTGGAGTGACTCTCGATGAAGTTAGTTATTGTTGTTGTGATTTCCTAAGTCTTTCGAGTAAATGCTGCGCTTGTATTCTGCTCGTCTCATCAAGCTCAAATTCAAGTAATTCGTCAAGAGCCTGTATGACTTGGGAAACATCTAATGAAGCTCTGCTATTTTCAAAAAGAAAATCATTCAAACAGAGGAGAAGTCGATAAATATGGGCATTTTCTTCCGAGAAAAAAACATCTTTTATGGCGTCAATGCCATCTTCAACTGTCACTTTTTCCAGCAGGCCATAGGGGGCTGAGAAGTTGCCACAAGGCCCCCAGTTGTTTTTTAGGCTTTCAAGCTCCTTGATATCTGACTTGTAAAAGAGGAAAGTGCTAATTTTCAGGGCCTCCTCTTTTCGACCATACTCCTGTTGATTAAAGTACTTGTCTTGATAAGTGCAAATGCCTTCAAAAATATTTCCCAATGTATCCACAAGCCGAATACACTGATTATCAAATTTAGAAAGAATCATCAGTTTCTCCTATCCAGAACTTATATTGAAAAATCATTTTTATCTTAAATTCGCTCGAAAGCTAAGCTCTTCTCTTTCATTGATATTTTTCCGACTTTGAAACCATAGTCCAAAAGTTCCTTTCTGTAGGTTATGAAAGAATGGTCGATTAGCAATCCAGCTATCTTTTTGATTTGGTCAAAGGTCAGTTTAAAATTATCAGGCCTATTTTCACTAATCCATTTCCATAATGAATTTATTTGCTCATAGAGAAACCTCATCCTAAAACTCTTTTGACAGTATTGGCTGTTCGAATGGTTAATTTTTCGGCAATTCCTGGACTTGCTGTCTTTTTCCACCAATGACATTTCCGATAGGCTTTTCTATCAAAAGTCCAGAAAATCACATTTTCAAAAACCTCAATCTTCTCGAGATTTTGAGATGGTTGACCGACCAAATCACAGATCTCTTGAGGACTGTCTCCAGATAAAATAAATATGAGGTTATCATACTTATCTTTGTCACCGGAATCCCACCATTCTGGTGCATTTGAAAGGATAGACTTTAAATCATCCATTAAAATGACGTATACAGGAACTTGCAAGCAAAATGACTCAGCTATCAGTTTCTCAAGCATTGGTCTAGGATTATCAAGATTTGAAGTAAGGACAATGTTTCCGCTGTTAAGATAGGTGGAAACTTCCTGAAAGCCAGCGGCTTCAAGTTCTGTCTTTAGTTCTGCCATGCTTATTTTGTTTTTACCACTGATATTTATTCCTCTTAAGAAGGCAAGATACTTTTTCATGGTAAACCTCTTTTGTTCATTAATAATAATCGATACTTAAAATGGACTCCCTATTTCATTTGATTTTTTCACACTCTTTTTCGACTTCATTATATGACTTTTTCGATATTAATTCAAAATTAAATCAAGTTATACGTAATTATTATTCAAACACATCTAAATACAGGATTTTAAATTAAAATAATGTTATAATCATTATAAATAATTAAAATTTTCTAACAAATAAGAAATCTATCTCCCCTAGCAAGATTAAACATAATGAAATATCTATCGGTAAAACTAACAGAAACTAGATAACTAACCTATGACATTTAATAGATGTATAAACTAATCAAAAATTAATGGAGGGAATGCGTATGAATAGGTCCTAAGTTATTGAGTTGTCTTAACCTGCTTGATATTGCTGAATTAAGGATATAAAAATTTTTTTAGATTATGTATACTTTTTTCGACAATCCAAACAATGAAAGGTAAGGAGATTTATTATGAAAAAAACTGGAATGAAATGGATGTCTACCATCTTAGCACTGTTTCTAGTCATCTCACTTGGTGCTTGCTCCAATAATACTAAAGATGCTAAAACAGAAGAACCTGCAACTGTTGAAGAAAGCAAGGAGACTCAGGAAAATGAGGTTACGGAAAGCAATGAGGAAACAAGCGAAACTAAAGAAAGTGAAGAAACTGATGATACAGAAGGCCCAATTGTAACCATTACAGCAAAAGAATTTAGTAGTGGTGAAAAACTAAATGTCTCTGCAGATACTTCGACCGGAACTTGGTACTGCGAATCTGGCTCCACAGCATATTTCTATAATGTTGCTGATAAAAGTGAATCCCATTCTGCTGCCCCACGTATCCAGGTAGAGGTCAAGCAGACACTTGAAAAGTTTGATTTCTATATTGATAAATTTGAGAATCTCCAAAATATTGAAGGACGAACTATCGGAGGAATCGAAATGACAGGGCGGACCTACAAAAATGTGGGAATGGAATGGACTGAATACCTTGGTCAATTCGATGAAGGTTTTGCGATTTCCGTGAAAATTTCACGTGTAGACATTGCTGAAGGGACTGACGGAGCTGCTCTGCTTGACAGTATGACATTTTCAAGAGAGTAGGCTCACATAAACTTTTAAATATAAAAAGACCGCTGTGACAATATGTGAAGTTACAGCGGTCTTTTTATATTTGTAAGGTTATTTAATTTTTACATATTTATTGTTTATTACGTTTCTTTAGTGTATTTCCGTACTTGGTGAATTTCAAAATATCAGATATAGAAAAAACTTCAATCGGATTAAGAAATAACTTCATTCCTTCTTTATCTCTTCTGTAACTTCTAATCCACCATAACTTAATTTTTAGAGGTGAAATATTCTCTAAGTATAGTCACTTTCGATATTTATTTGTCCTTCCTAAACGACAAGTAGTCAGCCTCATATACGTTTGGCAAGATGAGGCTGGGCAAAAACTAGCTTCAGAACACAAAAAAAACGGGCATTTCCGCAGTTGGAGATGCTCGTTTTCCTATGTCATGGTTTATAATTATAATAACGACAAAACAATTAGAAAGCCATGACTATGTATAAAGAGTATAACACAAATCAGTTAAGTTTGGAACTAAATCTTGCTTACGATATTCCCATGAACCATGAAGTTAGACTCATCAGTCTTTTCGTGGACAGTATCCCTAATCATGTTTTACTGGAAGAAAAGTCTCATACTGGCCGACCAGCCTTCCATCCGGCTATGCTCTT
>NZ_AQYA01000009.1 GCF_000376985.1 Streptococcus henryi DSM 19005 | reverse complement strand
TTCTTTAACTCTGATGAGTACTTCTTCCAAGTATGACTTCCCTTAAGACCTTCAATGCCATTGGTTTGGTATTTCCTTATCCAATCTCTAACAGAATATTTTGAGATACCATATTCTCTGGCTAACTGGTCTGCAGATTTCCCTTCTCTTTGATATCTTAAGACAACCTCTAATTTTTCTTCTACACTTTTTGGACTTCTTTTGGACATACGAAAACCCCTCATAGTTTCCAGTGAAATGTTTTTGTTATTTCACTGGAAACTATAAGGGGAGTATATCAGGAATTCATTGTGACTGAGACAATTTCACTTGCTAAGAATACCACTATCGCGAAAGAAACATTTTTTCTCGCTACGCTCGTCACTATCTCAACGATATTAGAGGTTCTAAAATTCTAATTTTGATTTTGAATGAGTACAAATTAACATTCTAGTTTGGGCAAAATAGATCGTTCTCCCACGTGGCTGATACCCTGTTGGGTGAACGACCTATTATTGTTAATATCCACGAGCACCTTTTGAATCTTATTCTCACCAAATCTCTTTAGCTAGTCTAAATACCGCCCAGGCTTTTGGCCAGCCGACATAGAAGGCTAGATGAGTAATAATCGCTGAGATTTCTTCCTTGGTGACGCCATTTTTCTTGGCATTTTCCAAGTGATAGTTTAAAGAAGAATCGGTGATACCTGAACTCATCAAAGCCGTCACAGTAATGATACAGCGTGTCTTCAAATCAATGGCCTCATTATTCCAGTTTTCACCAAACAAAACATCGTCATTAAAATGAGCAAATTCAGGCGCAAATTCGCCTAGTTGATCACGCCCTGCTGTTTGTTTAATAGCCATATTATTCTCCCTCCTTATGAGCTGCTTGGTATTCTTCGTCTGTTACAGGGTCATAAAATTCACCGCTACCAGCTGTGATCGCCACATGACTGAACCAAGAATCTTTGGTGGCACCATGCCAGTGCTTCACTCCTTTGTCGGTCACAACGACATCACCTACTTTTAGATGTCGAGCGGGTTTCCCAGCTTCCTGATAAAGACCCTCACCTCCTGTGACAAGAAGAATTTGGTAGCCATCCAAATGCACATGCCAGTTGTTACGGCATCCTGGTTCGAAGGTCACATTTCCAACACTGGTATAACCATCTGGCGCTTGTGCCAACATTGCTAGATAGGATTGCCCAGTAAAACTAGCACCGTAAGGATTTTCTTCTCCAAAGGCAAATATAGGATCATTTTTTACATCTTCATGTTTAAACATGGGTCATCACTTCTTTCTACAATAATGTTAATCTCGATTTTAGTATATCTCTAACTACTAACAGTGACAAATACCTATAATGAAAGTTAATAGATGCTTCAAAAGTATTTTAATTTATCATCAAGCTACTAAATCTATCCTCGATTCACCAGCATATCCCCATGCAACGTTTGAAGTTGTTTATCTAGGATCAATTTAGCACTTTGATCAATATAGTCTTTAAAATGCGGTGTTGCTCTGTGTTGTTCATAAGCAGCTTCATTTTGATAGACCTCAAAGAAATACCAAGTATCCGGATTGTCCACATCTGTACCAGCATACATGACCAAGACGCCATCTTCTTTTGCCATACTGGTCTGCATTTCAGGTGAGACGATTTCTGAAAAAGCTTTGCTGTCACTAACCGTCACTGTAGCTAATCTCACAGCTAATTGCTCATCATCAAAAATCCGCAAGGCTGTTGGTTTTTGATGAAGCAGTTTGGGTGTCAATGTCACCACTTCACGGCTATTCAGTGCATGTTGAGCCAAATCTACAAAAGCTTTAAAATGAGGCGATTGAACATGTTCTTGGTAAGCTTCAACACTCGCATAGCGTTCCACAACAATCTGCTGACTAAAATCTTTTGGAAGGTGACTACCATACATGGCCAATGTTCCTGGTTCTAATGCCATTGACTGGGTAAAATTTGTATAGCCAATTTGCTTATACTCCTCTTCATAATCTAAGTTCAATCCAAGACGAAAAAGTCTAAAATTTTCTGTCATTTTCTACCTCCTCATTCAAATAACCGTTCAGCATTGCCACGAAAAATCTTTTCCTTATCACTATCTTTCAAAGGCAGTTCTTCGATGGCGTGACGGATAACGTCTGTTGCTCCAGCTGGAAGAATCCCAAGCGGCGCATCTGTCCCAAAGAGAACATGGTCAGCACCATAATAGTCCACACAAAGTTCCAAAGCTTTGCTATTGCCTAAAAGGGCTGTATCCACATAAAATTTCTTAAAATCAGCCGCCTGCTCCTCTGGCAAAATATGCTCAATCCGCCCTGCAAAGTAAGGAACCATAGCCCCACCATGATGAACTAAGATGTTGAGATTTGGAAATTCTTGAAAATAACCAGCCTGCACGATATCTAACATAGCTTGGGTTAATTCGTACTCCCAGCTAAAGATAATATTATTGTCTGGTTTCCGCTCATCAAAAACTGGGTGCAACAAAATTGGAATATTTGCCTTAGATGCTGCTGCAAAGACTGGCTTGAAACTCTCATCTGCTAGGGATTTTCCTAGGTGGCGCGTGAATAACTGAATCCCAAGTATCTCAGGATGACTGACAACAAAGCTCTCTATCACGCGCACTGCTTCTGGAATATTGTTCATCGGCACCATGGCTACACCACCCGCAAAAATATCCGCATTTTCTTTGACCGTCGCTAGCAATTCCTCATTCGCCAGTTCTACCAATTGAGCAGCTTCAGCACTGTCCAGATAATCTTCTGGATTAGCATTGACATAAGAAATAATTTGTTTAATGTTAGCTGGCATCGTCTCACGTCGTTTTTTCATATCCATCAAGACAGGGTTTTGGATAAAGGGCATTTTTGAGACTAAATTCTTATCCAGCGCCAGCATTTTTCCAAAAAATTCAGGAAGTAAAACATGGGCAAAGGCATCAATTTTCAAAGTCATCTAATCGCTCCTTCCAGCTACCGTCTTTATCAAAAATAATGCCATACTCTTCATAATAGGTGTCCTTGTTTAAAATCTCTCCAGATTCATAAAGACTAATTTTGCGTGTCAAGCGATCAATGGAGCGTTGAAGATTTTTTTGCTTGTTTTCTAAAACTGCTAGTTGCTCACGTAGCAAGGCTTCACGCGCTTCCACCGTTTGATCACCTTGCATGAGTAACTGACAGTAATCAATCAAGGCTTCTATCGGTATGCCAGAGTGTCGCAAGCAAATAATCATTTCAATCCACTTATTGAGATCATCCGTAAAATAACGATTACCATTAGACCGACGAGGAATCTCAGGTAAAAGCCCTATCCGTTCATAATAACGCAGAGTATTGGGATTAATATCATATTTTTGTGACACTTCCGTAATAGTGTATTTTTTCGTTTCTATCATCTCATTACCTTCTATCTAAACGTATCTTGCAACTCTAGTATACTAGAATTGCAGGCTTGACTCAAACGTTCAACATAAGAGTTAGCAGCATCACTTAAAGCTTCCTCAGATAGATTCAGCACTCCTGACAAAACAAATGGTTCCTCAAAGACTAATCCTGTATGGTATTTTATAGTTTCAAGCGGTTTAAGTAATTCTTGAGTCGTCACATGAAAGCGACCATCAGCTGTATAGTCTTCCGCACCAGCTCCTTGCGTCACTGCAAGGATTACGAAGAGCATTCCCAGTAGAGCCATATAGGCCCAACCATATTCAAGAACTTGGTCTAGCTATTCTTTCATCAAAGAAGGCATCGCATACCAGTACATTGGAAATTGAAAAACAATTCGATCTGTTGTTTCAAGAACGGCTTGCTCTTTCTTCACATCAATCTGTCCATCTGTATATTGGCTATAAATATCGCGTACTTCAATTCCTGCTGCTTGAGCTGCTTTGGCTAAGTCTTTATTGACTTGAGAAGCATGTAAATCTGGGTGAAACAGTAAAATAGTTGTTTTCATTTTAGTCTCCTGTTATCTCATCTGCTACTAAACTCGCCTTGAATTCAGCGACATCGTAGCTAGCTAGGTCTGGATAATAAACATCTTGTGCAATGATATCATCTAAGACTTCTCGTGACGTTACTTTAGCAATGACAATCCCTGCCATACCTCTGTCTTTCAAAGGACCAACAATTTTAAAATGTCCTGCTTCAAATTGAGAAGTAAACCAAGCTCTATGATTGGCCAGCAGTTCCTCAGCTTGCTCTTCAGGTACTTGTTCAGATTCAATAGTAATTGTAATTAAAAACATAAAACCTCCTTAGGCTTGGCCTTCCCAGCCACCGCGTGTATTGACACCAGCTTCTGAAGCTAATTTTTCTAATGCTGCCATTTCATCAGCACTAAGAACTAGGTCGCTAGCTTTAGCCGCATCTAGGACTTGTTCGACTTTTGTAACACCTAAAATCGGTGTTGTCCCGCGTCCAATTGCCCAAGCTGTCGCAATCTGTGCTGGGCTAACCTGATACTTGTCTGCCAAAACTTTCAATTCAGAAAGTAAGTCACCTAAGGCTGGAAACATAGGATTATAGGTTTTGCCACGATTGGAATCAGCTGGCATGGGATGTTGGCTATCATATTTACCAGACAAAGCACCTTGTTCTAGTACCATGTAAGAGAAGAATTGGATATCATTTTCCTTGCAATAGTCAAGCAATCCATCCTCAATCGAATGACGGTAAAGCAAACTAAAATGGTTTTGAACAGCTGAGATTTGTACCCCATCAGGTTTCAATATTTCCTGAACACGTTTCACTTGTTCAAGACTGTGGTTGGATACACCAATCCGTTTCACTCTTCTTGATTTGACTAAGTCTGCTAAAAATGGTGTCCAACGCTCTACGTCAGCTGCGTTATGGATCCAATAAATATCAATATAATCTGTTCCCAAGCGCTTCAGACTGCCTTCCAACATAGCTTTGACTGGATTTTCTTTGGTATCATCCTGCATTCCTGGTGTAAATTTGTCAGATAAGATGACTTTTGAACGGTCATATTGGCTAGATAACTCACCCAAAATACTCTCAGATTCCCCATTGGCATAGGCAAAAGCAGTGTCAAATGTGTTGAGACCACTTTCCATAGCAACCGAAAAGACTTCTTTCAAGTCTGCTGTATCAAGCTGATTACCAAAAACCACATTCCCACCAGCAAAACCTCCAGTTCCCCAAGACCATGTTCCAAGTACAATCGATGCAGTATTTTTTGTCATTTTATTACTCCTTTGTGTTTATGATGGTAGTTTACCACTTGTAGTCGACTACAAGTCAAGTGTTTTTTTCATTTTATATTTACTCTTGAACATTTAGTATCCATCTCTTCATATCACTATCACTATTCAAGACATCACCCCTAATATGATTTTTAGCCGCATAACTGTTAAAAATGGGCTGCGCTTGTACATAAGACGAACCTCCAGATGTTGAAAAACTACCCAAAATCTTATCCGAAAAGTCTAATTGATCCAACACCGTTTGAACAATCCGAGGTGGAATCCCCCACCAAGTTGGATGACCAACAAGTATACAGTCATAGTCAGAGATATCCGGCAATTCACCTAAAAGCTCTGGTCGACAATTCTCATCAGATTGTTCACGATTACAACGACTCGCATCATCCTGCCAATTTCTATCTTGACTTGTATAAGGAATCTTGGCTTTGATTTCATAGGCATCTGCCTCAAGGTCAGTCGCAATAGTCTGAGCACGTCTTTTCGTTGCCCCAGTCTCAGAAAAATAAATCACTAATGTCTTCATCTAATCCCTCCCATTTTATGACAGCCAAACTTCTTACTTCGGCTTTGCTTTTAAACTAATTCTAGTACTTGTAGTCGACTACAAGTCAAGGATTTTTTATAACATTGACACAAGACCAAAAAAGCTCCTTCAGAATACCAGGAACTAATATCTCCCCTTATAGATCGGTATCACTCTCTGCTTCTTTTAACTTGGTTGAGATGATTTCATGCTTGGTCGCCATCCCCTTACCAGCACCTGATGTCCCTAGAATCAAACCTGATGGGGTATTGAGTTTCCCTCGGTCAATAGTAATAATGTTACTTGAAATCTGGTTTATCCCATAGAATTTCCCTCCCTTATCTTGAAGGTCTACAGATGTCCAGGGGGAATTCACGGCAATGTTTGAGGTCAAAAGAGACCGAGACACACCATCAAGGTAGTTCTTCCCAAAAGGCAACAGGCTATTAAAAGCAGCTTCTTGCATAAAGGTCAGATTATCAATCACAAGATCATTAGAACCTGCCACTTGTTTGATAATATCAAGGGAGTGCTTCAATTGGTCTTCGTTATCCGCAAAGACTCCAATCAGAAAAAGGGTGTCAAAGAGCTTGTCGCCTGTTTGCGTCATGGTTTTAATCAGCTCATCTTCTTCATCGATGTTACTTTCTAGGACTTGACTAACCTTTTCAAGATAAACGCCAGATTGTGCCATCTTTTGTTGTTCCCCAATTTTTTGCGATTCCATCAAAGTCTTCTTGGTGCGGAGCTTTGTCATGGCTTCTGACTTGGCTGACCCTTTAGCATGAAGACTAATCATCACTTCTAAATCCGACTGCATGAGTTCTCGTAAGAACTTATCCCCCAACTCCATCCCATAGTCACGAACATAGACAATCTGAAGCAGTTTATCATCCATTTCAATATGATTTTTGTGCTTAAAGGACAGACTGGTTGGGGCAATAAAGTGCTTAGTTGTTTGTCCTGAACGTACCAGGTCTTGATAGGTAAAGGGCAAATGATTTTCCCCTCGCAACATATCAGCCAAGTGGTTCACACGGCCTTCTCCACTGAGGTGAGTAAAATTCGCATCTATTTCAGAAAAACCACTCTTGAAATATTCCCCAATTTGAGACAGGGAGCGATAGGCGAGTTTCGGATTTTGGTCTGATTTCCCAAAAGAGATGAATTTAACAGCTGAAAAGTTATTTTCTCCAGCTTCTAAGTTATTCTCCATGATACGATTGAGTTCTTCCCGATAGGTATCATACCCATCCTCATGAAAAGGATACAAGACACCCTTTCTAAATTTATCCAAGTTGACCCTTTGGTTAAAAATAGTGAGTTGGAAATTGGTCTTGTCATCCAAACTGTTAATCAAGTCTGAATAGGTTTCCATAATCGCTCCCTTATCTTCAAGTCCCACCGTTTGGTAATTGACATCCCCTAAAAGATAGGACTGAGAAAAATAATCTGGGGTAACCTGCATGAGACCATTAGGAAAAAGGCCTTGGTAAAGAAGCGTATTAACAGTTGTTGGTAGCACTTCTTCTTTTGGTTTACGTGTCTTCTTGTGCTTAGAAGAGGTCTTTGGTTTCATTGAGCGATTTGTTTTTTTTCACGTTGTATTCCTCTCTGTCCAGTTATTGTACGGTCTGGTATGGTCATTTCATAATGCCATCTATAATTAAGATACGTTTCAAAAGGTAAGTCATTAGGGCGATAGACCCCAAAAAGCATAAGAGGAATGGTAAAGGTAAGTCCATAGACAAACCAATCCCCAAATTGCCAATAAAAGAGGTTTAACTCTAAAATCAGGATGGTAATGGCAATGGCTGGCAAGACAAAGATAACTTGTCGTGTGGTAAAGCCTAGCCAAGCCCTATGTTGGACTTTTGTGATGTCCTTAAAAACACGTGTATTCATAAGACTCCAATCTAAGATATGAATAGGTTATACTAAATTGGACAGTATTTATAAAGTATTCTACACTAAAGAAAAACAGGAGAAAAGATATGTCTAGAAAAATACGTCGCCAATTCACAGATGACTTTAAGCAACAAATCGTTGACTTGCACAATGCAGGTAGAAAACGCAGTGAACTGATCAAAGAATACGATTTAACGCCGTCAGCCTTTGATAAGTGGGTCAGACAGGCAAGAACGACTGGCTCATTTAAAACTGTCGATAATCTGACAGATGAGCAACGTGAGCTGATAGAACTCAGAAAACACAATAAAGAACTGGAAATGCAACTAGATATCCTAAAGCAAGCGGCGGTGATTATGGCACGAAAAGAGAAGTAATCACCGCTAACAAGGACAAATACAGCATCTCAGCCATGTGTCACTGGTTGAACCTTCCACGTTCTAGCTACTACTACAAGGCTGTTAAACCAGTATCTGAAGCAGAACTTGAAGAAAACATCAAAGCTATTTTCCTCGAAAGTAAATCCAGATACGGGGCTAGAAAAATCAAGAAATGCTTGAAAAACCAAGGGATGGCACTATCTCGCCGTCGGATTCGTCGCCTCATGAAGCGATTGAATTTGGTTTCTGTTTATCAGAAAGCTGCCTTCAAACCACATACTAAAGGGAAAAATGAAGCCCCTACTCCAAATCTCTTAGAGAGACAGTTTGACCACCAGAAGCCACTTGAAGCTCTTGTGACGGACTTAAACTATGTCCGTGTTGGTAATCGATGGGCTTATGTTTGCTTTATTATCGATCTCTTCAACTGTGAAATCATCGGCCTATCTGTTGGTTGGCACAATACCGCTAACTTGGTCAAAGAAGCTATTCAAAGTATTCCTTATGCTCTGACCAAAGTCAAGCTCTTTCACTCAGATAGAGGCAAGGAATTTGACAATACTTTGATTGATGAGATATTAGAAGCATTTGACATCACCTGCTCACTGAGTCAAGCTGGATGTCCTTACGACAATGCCGTGGCTGAGAGTACCTATCGTTCCTTTAAGCTTGAGTTTATCAACCAAGAAACCTTCCATTCGCTAGAAGAATTAACTCTTAAAACTAAGGATTATGTCCACTGGTGGAATCATCATCGCCTTCATGGTAGTCTCACTTACCAAACACCCATGACTAGGAGAATCATTGCTTAATAAACACACTTTATAAATTTTTTACAGAAAACTGTTGCCTTTTCACAATGGCATATGGACTTTGAAGGAGTTCTTCTAACTTTTGAACCCCAACTTTATAAGCCGAGTCTTGTGCTAGGGCGTGTCTAGCTGACCACTCTAAGAGTTTAAGAAGAACCTTTACCGTAAACATAGCACTACGTTCCGCATATTGAATCGCTTGGCGTTCCTGTTGTTCGGATGACATCATTTCCTCCTTTATGTGATTCCCTTATCAAAACAATAGAGGCTGGGCAAAAACTAGCTTCAAAATAAAACCACACAGTGATTTCCGTCTCGAAAACAATCAAGATGAAAGAATCACTGTGTGGTTTTTGAGTATGTGATGTTTTTGAGCCTAGATTCTTGGCCAATTTTGTGAGATTCATACTCATGAAGAGGAAGCCGACTTCCGTTTGGACGGCTTGATTACCTCTAACGTGAACTCTGCGAACGCCAAAAACACTCTTCAATCGGCCAAAAACGGGTTCGACATCGATTTTCCGTTTGGCGTAGATACGAGAGCCTTCTT
>NZ_AQYA01000008.1 GCF_000376985.1 Streptococcus henryi DSM 19005 | reverse complement strand
TAGCTTGAATACGTTTATGATAAGATGCTGGGCTTTTAACTTTCTGTACTTCTAAGTGTTAGAAATTTAGAAAAGAAAGAACGCCGATTTCTCGACGTTCTTTCAGGAGATTTATGAAAAAGAAAAGTTTTTACGATAGTCGTTGCGACTTTAGTCGCTTACGAATATCTATGCAAAGACATCCCAAGAGCTAGTCCTTTAGGACCTAGTGATTGGTTGATGTCTACTGCTAGGATTCCTATTTCTAGGATGTTTATAGTATAAGGCCTTTAGCTTAACTAACTCTTAAACTTTTCTTTCACGAAACTTAAAATATTATTCAATGATTAACATACCTTCTTTAATGGCAAAAGGATTCTTTTCATTGATACGGTCATAGAACATAACACCGTTTGTATGGTCAATTTCGTGTTGGACAACGATTGAATTATAACCTTTAAGTTTGATTTTGTGTTTCTCACCGTTCTTGTCGAAATATTCAACAGTAACACGTGAGTGGCGGACAACATAACCTTCGACAAGACGGTCAACAGACAAGCAGCCCTCACCATCAGCAAGCGCAGCATCTTGCACAGAGTGTGACACAATTTTTGGGTTATACATAACTTCTTGGAGACTGTAGGCTTCCTTAGGTGGATTGCCTTCCTCGTCCTCTGGATTTGGCACCAAGACAGCAATGATACGTTTTGAGATGTCCAATTGCGGAGCTGCTAAGCCGACACCTCCACGAAGACCAAGTTTTTCTGCCATAACAGGATCTTGAGAATGTTTCAAGAATTGCATCATTTTTTCACCCAGAAGGATGTCTTCATCAGAGAGTGGGAAGCTAACATCCGCTGCTACAGCGCGTAGAGTCGGATTCCCTTCACGAATAATGTCATCCATGTCAATAAGATGACCTGCTTTAATTAATTTACTTTGTACAGACATGGTTATCCTCTTTTCAATCTATTCATGCCCGCTCTTAGAAATCCTTGTTGAATAGGATTCGAACGAGTACCAATCTTATTTATCATATCACAAAACAAGCCTTAATGAAAGTAAAGGATCTGATTCGATAGTAGAAGTTTTGCATTGAAAAACACCTGCCTTTTCTTTCGTTTTGACAGGTGTATCTGATACTTATTGCTCAAGTGGGTTGATTTATCCCTTTTCAAGCGCAAGCCTATTTTCATAAAAAAGAAGACGGGCCGTAGTGGCATAAGGGAGAGTGTAGAAGTAGAGGAGTCCCATAGTTAGACCAGTCAAGAGATACCAGCCGATAAAACTAAAATCTAGACAGAATAGTTTCCACTTATAACCCTTCAGGAGTTTTTTACTCTCAGAAATAGCCGCCGAAGCGCCATTGTATGAGTCAGTGCTAACACGATCATAAACCAAATATTCAGCAAAGGAGTAGCTATATTGTTTAATTGCGACAATAGCAAGACCAAGAAAATAAATGAGAATTCCAACTATAATTAGCCAGATAGAAGTAGTACTGAGGTTCATATCAAAAGTAGCAGTCGGTTGACCGAGATCGATAGATAAGAAGAGTCCAAATATGGCCATGACTACACCGACAATTGAAATCAGCGACCAAAGAAAGAGGTAGATACCTTTAAGAACAATAGTCCACAGAAGTTTACCGAAAAGATCTCTTGAGAAAGCAGAAGTACTGTCAGAGAAACCGACCTCTTGACGTTTGTGACGAATGACATCTAGTATAGTGAAGCTAGCAGATAGTGTGAAGAAAGTTATTAGGAGACTAATAATGAGAGGGAAAAAACTAGCTGAAATAGAAATCTCAATCCCATCCAATTCTAACAAAGTCTCTCGCACAGTAATAGAGATAGAAAAAATAGATAAAATGATAGCTGAAAGAAAAAGAGGAATTCTTCCAGGCAAATTCTTCAAAATAGACCTCGCCTCTTGGCGAAACTGATAAGCACGCATAAAAAATCTCCTTAAACTAAGATACAAAGGCCGTTAAGCGAGTAAAGCAAAAATAGGAGATTGACGCTGTGTGCTTGCACACAAGGAAATCTATCTTTTTTGTACAACTCGCAGGCCGTGTTCAATTAAACTAAGATACAAAGAGCGTTTACCTGATGAATGGTGACGGTCGGCCTTGCTCCTCGTCACCAAACGAAACTGCTTATAAGCAGTTTCTACATCATGCTTTAGCACGATTTTCAAAAAATGTCGTTTTGAAAATCTCACGTCAAGCGAGGAAAGCAAAAATAAGCGGTAAGTCAGAAATCTATGATTTCGTTGACGCACCCTTGTCAGAACGACTAGAACTTTCATAGCCGATAGGCGTAGAAAGTTCAGACGTTTACGACACAAGATTGACGCTGTGTGCTTGCACACAAGGAAATCTATCTTTTTTGCACAACTCGCAGGCCGTGTTCAATTAAACTAAGATACAAAGGCCGTTTACCTGATGAATGATGACGGTCGGCCTTGCTCCTTGTCACCAAAGAAAACTGCCTATGAGCAGTATGAACTCTCAAAATCAAGTAGAACTTTTCTAATATTATTAATAGAAACATTATAACATATTCCCTCAAATCTGATGACATAAGGCTGTTTTTTTGATAGAATTTAAAAGGTTAACTACCTGCTAGACTGATTTTCTAGCAAGGCGGATCAAAAACTCAGGACTGTTTTTCCTGAAGTCTAAGGAGAAAAAAATGACAACAGATTATCCGATTAAATATCGTTTAATTAAGAAAGAAAAACACACGGGAGCTCGTTTGGGTGAGATTATTACACCTCATGGAACTTTCCCCACACCTATGTTTATGCCTGTTGGGACACAGGCAACGGTCAAAACACAGTCACCAGAAGAACTCAAGGAAATGGGTTCTGGTATTATCTTAGCTAATACTTATCATCTTTGGTTGCGCCCTGGTGATGAGCTAATCGCGCGTGCGGGTGGCCTACACAAATTCATGAACTGGGATCAACCGATTTTGACAGATTCAGGTGGTTTCCAGGTTTATTCTTTGGCTGATAGCCGTAACATTACTGAGGAAGGGGTAACCTTTAAAAACCACCTCAACGGTTCAAAAATGTTCCTGTCACCAGAAAAAGCCATCTCTATTCAAAACAATCTGGGTTCAGATATCATGATGTCCTTTGATGAATGTCCTCAGTTCTATCAGCCTTATGATTATGTCAAAAAGTCTATTGAACGTACTAGCCGCTGGGCAGAACGTGGACTAAAGGCACACAGCCGTCCGCATGACCAAGGTCTCTTTGGTATTGTACAAGGTGCTGGTTTTGAGGATTTACGTCGTCAGTCAGCTGCGGATCTTGTTGGCATGGATTTCCCAGGTTACTCTATCGGTGGATTGGCTGTAGGTGAAACTCATGAAGAAATGAATGCTGTACTTGATTTCACAACGCCACTTCTTCCAGAAAACAAACCGCGTTACCTCATGGGAGTAGGAGCTCCAGACAGCTTGATTGATGGCGTTATCCGTGGTGTGGACATGTTTGACTGTGTTCTCCCTACACGTATTGCCCGTAATGGTACCTGCATGACTTCTCAAGGACGCTTGGTTGTCAAAAATGCACAATATGCTGAAGACTTTACACCGCTTGACCATGACTGTGATTGCTACACATGTAAAAACTATACTCGTGCTTATCTTCGTCACTTACTTAAGGCAGATGAAACCTTTGGTCTTCGCTTGACAAGCTACCATAACCTTTACTTCCTAGTAAATCTTATGAAGAAAGTCCGCCAAGCTATCATGGATGATAACTTGCTTGAATTCCGCCAAGACTTTATGGAACGCTACGGCTATGGTAAAAACGGACGTAATTTCTAAGACTAACCTATAAAAACGAAGCCAAGTCCCTTATGGTCTTGGTCTTTCTTTATCAGATTTTATACTTAATGAAAATCAGATGAGGCGACAAGACACAGGCAGTACTAAAGTAGGGCAAGCTGAAGTCAACAAAGTGCCATTTTGATTTTCGAAGACTATTAGACCAATATTTTGATATAATTAGGGTAACTATTCTTGAGGAGGCCATCTATGAAACTCACAACTCTTGGCTGCTGGGGAGCCTATCCCTATAAGGACGGAGGCACTACCTCCTATCTACTGACTGGACAGGACGGTTTTCAGCTCCTGATTGACTGCGGAAGCCGTGCCCTCAATGAACTAGAAAAGGAAATCAGCCCCCTTGACTTGAACGCGGTGATTATCAGTCATTACCATCCAGACCATGTGGCTGATTTAGGCGTCCTTCGTCACTATTTCCAGCTCTATCCCAAACATCTCTGGGAACCAAAGGTGCTTCCTATCTATGCACACGATGAGGACAAGGAAGAGTTTGCTAAGCTGAGCTTACCTGGTGTCTCTCAAGGCATTGCCTACAACACGGCTGGCACAGAGCAAATTGGTCCTTTCGACATCAGCTTCATCAAAACCGTTCACCCCGTGGTTTGCTACGCCTTTCGTATCGTCGAGCGTGCGACAGGTCAGGTCTTTGTCTTCACGGGCGACACTGGCTTCTTTGACGGCCTGGATAACTTCTCGGCTGACGCTGACCTCTTCCTGGCCGATGTTTACCTTTATGAAGGCAACGAAAACCACATCGCTCATTTGACCACTAAGGAAGCTGGACAAATCGCTAGCGCGGCTAAGGTGAAAAAACTGGTCTTGACCCACATGCCGCCAGTAGCGCCAGCAGGCATTGACCCAGACAACCATCTTGAAATCCTCAGACAGCAGACTGAGAACTACTCAAATGGCATTCCGGTAGAATTGGCTGCGCCTCATAAATCATGGGAAATCGGGGCAAGCTGATGGCAGTCTTTACCCAAGAAGAAAAAGAGTTCTTCATGCGTGAGGCGCTGAAAGAAGCTCAGCAATCTCTCCAAAAGGAAGAAATTCCAATCGGCTGCGTCATTGTTAAGGACGGGCAAATCATCGGTCGCGGCCACAACGCCCGTGAGGAGCTCAATCAAGCTATCATGCATGCCGAAATCATGGCCATCAATGAAGCAAATAGCCAAGAAGGTAACTGGCGCCTGCTGGACAGCACCCTTTTTGTGACCATTGAGCCTTGTGTCATGTGCAGCGGAGCCATTGGCCTGGCCCGCATCCCCAATGTCATCTATGGCGCTCCCAACCAGAAGTTTGGCGGAGCTGGCAGCCTCTACGACATTTTGACAGATGAGCGCCTCAACCACCGCGTTGAGCTGGAGACCGGTGTACTGGCAGAGGAATGCGCTGCTATCATGCAAGACTTTTTCCGTCAAGGCCGCGAACGAAAAAAAGAAGCTAAGCGTCTGGCTAAATTGCAAGCAGAAGGAGAGCTTAGTGACTAGGAAACTAGTCAACAAGTTTCTGTAAAGAAAAACTGTAAGTGTCTAGAATTTCGGGAAACTTAAAATTGAATACCTTATAGCTTAAGAGAACGAGAAAGTCGTTCTTTTTCTTCGTTGTCTGTAACTAACGAAAGGATATCAAACAAATGTCAGATGATATTGAAATTATCATGGATATTGAGATACTAGAGATATTTGAAGTGATAGATTTGGATAAGGTAAAAATAGGATGGCTAATGATGCTGTCACTGAAGATATAGTCAACTGAAACAAGAGTAGGACAAAAAGTGTCTCAAGAAAAGTATCGCAGAAAAAGGTTACGCCTAAAAAGAAAACAGTTAAAAAACGTAGGAGATAAGACGAATGCCCCAAAAAAGACTAAAACAAATACTGCTTGCGCTATCAATATTGTTTGTTCTAGCAATATCTGGATTTATTTATATTAACAAAAATATGTCAACTTATTGCATATACTATGTTAAACATATGCCTCAAACTCATGATAAGGATACCAATCCTGAGATGGTAGTTATCCTAGACAATTTAGTTTATTTAGGAGAATCCAAAGTTAATGGGATAAGGTTTGATACGGATGGTAGTAATGCAATTGTAAAACACAATGAATTTGCACTAGGGCAAGGTAACAGAGAGAATTCCGTCAAATTTGTCTTTTCTTTTTTTCATGGAAAGAGCAATGAAAGATCCCGTATGTATTATTTTGACGGAAGTGGCAGATTTGTTACTTATCATTATGTAAAACTAGACGGGGGAAAATCTTTTTACGAGAAGACTGAAACTCGAAAGCAAGAAGCACAGGCCTATGTAGATGAAGTCATTACTCCCATTGTTGAAGAGATGGAAATAGAACCAAAAGTTAACCTGCAATGGTTGTTCAATAAAAAATACCAAGATCGATTTAATTAGAAAGTTATCGTAATGATGTCAAAGAAATGGTTAGCCCTTCCAGTAATCTTACTAGCTCTATGGGCTGCTACACTGTCAGTTTTAACCTTGTTAGACATTCAGGATATTATGCACAACACCTTCCGCACAAGGAAGGAACAAATCCAGAATTGGTTTTTACCCTTAAACATCTTTAATATCTTGAGAAGCCTGATAATTCATCCTTAAGGTATGACTATGATGGTAGTAACTCAATTATGGTAAATGAAGAATATTTTATTTTTAACCCTCAAGATCCTAAAATTCTTTTATCAAGAGCTAATTCTAACTCTACTTCTACTTCTTACCAATTTGATAATAAGGGACAGTTTATAACCAAAAGAATCATTAATCGAACTACCAGTAAATCTCAACACAGTGAATCATCTGAAAGTTAAGAAGAAGCCGTGGCTCATGTTGAACCTGCCATTAGACCATTTCTTGACGTACAACCTAAACCCAAGCATAATCTTCAGTGGTTGTTTAATCTGATTTATCAAGGAAAGTTTAATTAGATAGTCTGTTAATTATGACATGGGGAGCCCAACTATAACTTTTCTGAAGCATTTAATCTAAGAAAAAGCATGTCACCCAAAAGATGGCATTCTGAACTGATGGTGTTAAAACGTATACATCTTATCCTAATGATGTGCTATCAGTTCACAACAATTTTAACATTACTTTTTACTTGTTATGATAACTAAACCAAAGGTGTCTGCAGATTTTAGGCACCTTTTTAGATAATAAAAAAGCTTTATCAGGTTTGGTCTAACCAACAATTATAACAATAAAAAAAGAAAAAGAAAAAAGGTGCGGAAACTGACACTAATACACCACTGGTAAGACAAACCCGACCTTTTCTTTGCCTCAGTCTTTTTTCGGTTTAAGAACCTAGTTTTTTCTTAGATTATAAGGGATGATTGAGCTTTCACGAAAATTCAGACACAAACGAAAAACTGTTAGTGTAAAATAATACTCGGAAAAACGTTTACATGTTTTCAAAATAAAAAAAGTCCTATATCCTAGGAATTGCGAAATCACCTAAAAGGATATAGAACCTATGACTATTGTAACAGAGATTGGAAAAATTTTAAAGACTAGTAAACATTTATCCACGCCAAACGCATGAAAAACTTCTTCTAGTCTTTTTGTACTTTGGAGCAATTTTTGAAAGGTGGATAACTACTTATATCCATTAGTCGACCTCTACTTTCCAAATAACTGTGGTAAATAATTGTCCGAATGGACAGAAATATAGCGTTGTTTTCTACGATAACTGAGATCCTTTTTAGGAAATTGAATGACTTTTAAGAAATAAAGACATAGTTTACGGATGGCATTCAGATTGAAGGCAGCCCGTTTATCCAAGGTCTGGTTGTGGTCTTCTCGGTAAACAACATCTAGTAACCAGTGCATACTTTCTACCGACCAATGTCCTCTGACACAGCGGGCAAATATCTCTACATCTTTTTTAAAGCTAATGATGAAGTAGCGGATTTCCTCTGTCAGGACACCATCCTTATCAATAGTATTCTTAGTCATTCCAATGCCACGTAGTTTCTGCCATTTAGTATGCCTTTCTGATAACCAGTTGACATCGTACGAAACCCAATAATCTCGTATTTCAATCTGGCTACGGGCTTTTTCCACCGTTTGGTAATGTTGCCCCTTCTTAACCAGTTTTTCAAGTAATTTGGCATCACTAAAATAAAAGGAAATATCCTCAAATAGTGTGGTTTGGTTCCCTTTGACTGCTAGGCAGTAATCGCCCTTGCCTTTGATAATCTCATCCACAATATCCGTCTGTGTTCCCATGGCATCAATCGTGACAATCCCTTTTCGAAGGTCAATCAATCTTAGAAGACGTGGAATAGCTGTAATTTCATTACTCTTTTCGTCAACAACAACTTGACCTATACTCAGGTGATTTGCCCCATCATAAGCCGTAACGATATGATTAGGTCGCTGGTCTTTATTGCCGTTGCCCCGCATAGTCTTGCCATCAATAGCAAATAGGCGCTCAACAGATACACAATCTGGAGATTGTTCAAACTCAACTTTTAGGTCGCTCAAAAATTGAGGATTGACCATACTAACAACACGTTCTAGAGTATCATGAGAAGGACAGCCTACACTTAAATCTACATATTCTCCTAAAAGATCTTCATTCATTTCAATAAAATCTTCCATTTCCTTCCAGGTTTCAATACCTGCCAACTGGCAAACGAAGACCAGAAAGAGAATGGTAGATAGGGGATAGCGAATTTTCCAAGGCTGACGTCCGTCTAATTCATCACTGTGCGCATCAATAGAAACAATAAAATCAATCATAATAGTTACCTCTATCTCTAGTGTACTACTTTGATTGATTTTGTCATTATGATTATCGCTTTCTGAAAACTATATTTTCTTCATGCGTTTGGCGTGACATTTATCTGAGTTAGAAACAGAAATAATGAGTTTGATGAGTAAGGTCTTTACAGAGAGTTTGGCTCATTGCTTAGAACGCTTAGATAAGGAACTTATTTCAGACTACCATAAGGATGGCTGGGAGATTGATAGAATTGAAAGCCGTCAAGTGACTTTTCTTTTTGGAGAAGTTAGTTTTAAGCGTCACCGTCTGAGAAAAGAAGGTGAGAAGAGTTTTCTCCCACTGGATAAGGCTTTAGGTTTAGAAGCCAGACAACGTTACAGTCCTTCCTTTATGGAGAAGGTTAGTCTATTAGCA
>NZ_AQYA01000007.1 GCF_000376985.1 Streptococcus henryi DSM 19005 | reverse complement strand
AAGAAGGCTCTCGTATCTACGCCAAACGGAAAATCGATGTCGAACCCGTTTTTGGCCGATTGAAGAGTGTTTTTGGCGTTCGCAGAGTTCACGTTAGAGGTAATCAAGCCGTCCAAACGGAAGTCGGCTTCCTCTTCATGAGTATGAATCTCACAAAATTGGCCAAGAATCTAGGCTCAAAAACATCACATACTCAAAAACCACACAGTGATTCTTTCATCTTGATTGTTTTCGAGACGGAAATCACTGTGTGGTTTTATTTTGAAGCTAGTTTTTGCCCAGCCTCTTTTTTTTTGCTGTTTTTTATAAAATTGATTTGTCTCGGTAAGTATTAAAATGAGGATGCAAACAAGTGTACAGCTGATAGGTCCGTAACAGTGACAAAACCGTTTAGAAGGATCGTTTGTGCATATTTTCTGAGCTATTAGGGAATAGTTGAAAGCTTTCAAAAATCCGCAAATTAGAACTATGAAAAGATAGATTATGATATTCGTGAGCAAAGAGATGCTCACTACTTCTTGGGTCAAAAGCTCTCCTTTAAATGGTAGCTAGCTCTGCTATTGTCCATAAAAGCCAAATCGAGCGAAGTTGGAAGGGAGATGAGCGACGTTAAAAGGAGAGTCGACGAAATTTTATCTTTAGGCTGTAAAGTTGGAAGTCTTATTTTCGATAAATCATAACTGCTGATGTCCCTAGGTCTGCTAAACAAAACTGACAGAGTGCTATGGTAAAGAGAAGAATGTTATGGTCTTGCTCCGTTATCATTATTTGTGTGTTAAAAATAGGGTAAATCAAGAGGGGAATTGATGTTGAAAGTAGTATTATTGTTAAATCTTAATTAGCCTCTCTTTTTGAATGAGTTAATTCTATTTTTTATTACATAACCTCATCTGTCCTTTTTTAAATTCCTAACAAGAAGAAGTATAAAAGCATTTGATTTTTCTGTTACATTTAAGGGAATTGTGATATAATTAACGTGTATTAAAAATTTTAAGGAGTCTAACTAATGGCAAAATTGACTGTTAAAGACGTTGAGTTGAAAGGTAAAAAAGTTCTCGTTCGTGTTGACTTTAATGTTCCTTTGAAAGATGGCGTTATCACAAATGACAACCGTATTTCAGCAGCTCTTCCAACTATCAAGTACATCATCGAACAAGGTGGTCGTGCAATCCTCTTCTCTCACCTTGGACGTGTGAAAGAAGAAGCTGATAAAGCTGGTAAATCACTTGCTCCAGTTGCGGCTGATTTGGCTGCTAAACTTGGTCAAGATGTTGCTTTCCCAGGTGCTACTCGTGGTGCTGAATTGGAAGCAGCTATCGACGCTCTTGAAGATGGACAAGTTCTTTTGGTTGAAAACACTCGTTTCGAAGATGTTGACGGCAAAAAAGAATCTAAAAATGATCCAGAACTTGGTAAATACTGGGCTTCACTTGGAGATGGAATCTTCGTAAATGATGCATTCGGTACTGCTCACCGTGCACACGCATCTAACGTTGGTATTTCAGCAAACGTTGAAAAAGCAGTTGCTGGTTTCCTTCTTGAAAACGAAATTGCATACATCCAAGAAGCAGTTGAAACTCCAGAGCGTCCATTCGTAGCGATCCTTGGTGGTTCAAAAGTTTCAGATAAGATTGGTGTTATTGAAAACCTTCTTGAAAAAGCTGATAAAGTTCTTATCGGTGGTGGTATGACTTACACATTCTTCAAAGCACAAGGTATCGAAATCGGTAACTCACTTGTTGAAGAAGACAAACTTGATGTTGCTAAAGCTCTTCTTGAAAAATCAAACGGCAAACTCATCTTGCCAGTTGACTCAAAAGAAGCTAACGCATTTGCTGGTTACGATGTCGTTCGTGATACAGAAGGTGAAGCAGTTTCAGAAGGCTTCCTTGGTCTTGACATCGGTCCTAAATCAATCGCTAAATTTGACGAAGCTTTGACTGGTGCTAAAACTGTTGTTTGGAACGGACCAATGGGTGTATTTGAAAACCCTGACTTCCAAGCTGGTACAATCGGTGTAATGGACGCTATCGTTAAACAACCAGGCGTTAAATCAATCATCGGTGGTGGTGACTCAGCTGCCGCAGCTATCAACCTTGGCCGTGCAGACAAATTCTCATGGATTAGTACGGGCGGAGGCGCATCAATGGAACTCTTGGAAGGAAAAGTACTTCCAGGACTTGCTGCACTTACTGAAAAATAGGCGGTAAGTCAGGAATCTACGATTCCGTAGACGAACCCCCGCAAGGCTGAATAGGTCGATCACAAGTGTAACGAAGTGAGCTGCCATTCAGCTACTGCGCACAAAGGTAAAGGCTAGAAAAAGACGTTGTTGAAACGTCTTTTTCTGTACACTGCCTAGAGCTTCTACGAAGTGAACTACCATTTAGCTACTACGTGACAGAAGGTGAAGGATGGAAAAGGGGAAACAAAAGTAAGCGTTTGTATGCAATAATGTAAAAAGTTACTAAAATTCAAATCTTTGATGTTTGTACGTCAATTAATCATTGAATATTGGCAAAATATATCGTATTATTTTCTATATAAAATTTAAAGCTGAGGTAGGTTTATGTACGCACTTATAGCCCTCTTTGATGAAGAATTTAATGACTATATTAGAACGATATGGAAGGATTTATTTGATAAAAAACTTTCTTCTTACGCATATGAAGTAGAAGGGAGGGAACCACATCTAACTCTGGCATCTTTTGAAAAAGGTGATATTTCTTGTGTCATTGATATGTTAGAAAAATTTGAAGTAAATAAGTCAATAGAACTACAATTTAATGGGGTATCTGCGTTTCTTAATTCATCAATGGTTACCTTGCTACCTGTTAAGACACCGCATCTAGCCCATTTTCATCAGAAACTGCATCAGATTTTAGGAAATTACAGTACAAAAGATTCACTTTACCATCCTTTAAATTGGGTTCCACATGTTACCATAGCTAATAGAATTGATAAGGAAAAGTTTCCCTATACTTTTGAGTATTGTATGAGCCACTGTAAACCGATTGAAGGAAATGTCCTGACAATTAAGCTAATTAAAGTTTGTGAGAACGAACCAATAATTTCTTTATTTGAAAAGAAACTAAAAATCCGCTAAACTTCTAGCGGATTTTTTAAAATATGTATTAGTCTTCAAAATCATAAAGTGCCGTTGATAGGTAGCGTTCCCCATTATCAGGTAGGATTGCTAGTACATTTTTACCAACACCTAATTCTTTAGCTTTCTCGATTGCAGCATGAATAGCTGCTCCAGCAGAAATTCCTACCAAGAAACCTTCTTGTCCACCAAGAGCCCGTCCTGTTAAAATAGCATTTTCAGAAGTTACACGAATAATACCATCATAGGCTTTAGTGTCTAGAGTATCGGGAATGAAACCAGCTGAGATACCCTGAATTTTATGAGGTCCAGGTTTTTCGCCTGATAAAACTGCTGATTCATTGGCTTCAACAGCAAAAATTTGAATATCAGGATTGGCTTTTTTGAGAGCGTGAGAAACGCCTGAAATTGTACCACCAGTTCCTACACCTGAAACAAAGGCATCAAGTCCTGTAGGACCAAATGCATCAATAATTTCTTGACCAGTTGTATCTTCATGAACTTTAGGGTTAGATGGATTTGCAAATTGTAAAGGTACCCAGCCATTACGTTCTTTAGCAATTTCCTGTGCTTTGGCGATTGCACCTTTCATACCTTCACTACCAGGAGTAAGTACTAGTTCAGCACCATATGCTTGAATAAGTTTACGACGTTCGATACTCATAGTATCAGGCATCACGATGACGACATTATAACCTTTTGCTGCACCAACCCAAGATAAACCAATACCTGTGTTACCAGAAGTTGGCTCAACAATAGTATCGCTAGGTTTAATAATCCCATCTTTTTCAGCATCTTCAATCATTCGAAGAGCAATACGGTCTTTAACAGATGACCCAGGGTTAAAGGCTTCGAGTTTAACATAGACATCGGCTGCCCCTTCTGGAACGATATTATTTAGTTTTACAATTGGAGTATTTCCAACAAGTTCAGCAATTGATTGGTAGATTTTCGTCATATTTATTACCTCAAATTTTCTTATATGCTTACAGTATAGAATTAATAAAGAAACTTGTAAAATACATTTTTCTTATCGTTGTGATAAGAAAAGGCTATCACAAGGAAACCTCAACGATTTTACTTCCTGCTTTTTCAAAAATAGCTTTTCCTTGATAGAATTCAACCAGCCTTTCCAATGTTCCACTGACATTTTCAGAATCTAGGTAAATTGAGGTCGTCACATTTTCTAAGAATTCTGTTTCGGACTCAACCAGTCCCTCACTAGCTAAAAAGTTTGCAAAAGTTTGGTATTGAGGGTAAGTTAGGGTTATTTTGATGCCTTCCTGTTCCTTTACCTCAACGATTCCGATTTCTTTGGTGGCATTTGCAACGCTTCCAGAGTAGGCGCGGATGAGGCCGCCAGCACCTAGCTTGATTCCTCCAAAATAACGAGTAACGACAGCGACAACGTTTGTCAATTCTTGCTTCTCAAGGACGGTCAACATTGGAACTCCAGCTGTACCGCTCGGCTCACCATCATCACTAGACCTTTTGATTTCAGAGTTTTCCCCAATGATCATAGCAGAGCAGGAGTGGTTAGCTTTGTGATGTTTTTTCTTGATTTGAGCAATATAGTCACGAGCCACATCCTCTGATTCTACCCGTTTGAGATGACAGATGAAGCGGGATTTTTTGATTTCTTCTTCGACGATACCGTCTTCTTTGATAGTCTTATAGTTCATAAGAAAATTTTACAAAAATTTTGCAAAATTAGCAAAGAATTCCGAATGAATATAGTGATGAAAGAACTTGAATTATACTATGGACGGATTTTTACAGAAAATCAGATTCCGACAGAACTAAAAGAATATGCCCAAGTCCTGCCAGCCATGGAGGAAAACAATGGAAAATTAATCTGCAATCGCTGCGGCAGTCTAGTACCAAGAGAAAATATCTTACCCAGCGGTCAATACTATTGTAGGGAATGCATCATTTTTGGAAGAAATACCAGCCTGGCTCAACTCTATTATTTCCCTCAAATTCCTTTTGAAAAGGCACAGTCACTTAGCTGGTCGGGCCAACTGACCTCTTATCAAGCTCAAGTTTCAGAAGGACTTTTGCAGGGAATAGATATGAAGGAAAACTTGTTGGTTCATGCCGTCACTGGTGCGGGAAAAACAGAAATGATTTACGAATCGGTAGCAAAGATTCTTGATAAAGGAGGTTGTGTCTGTCTTGCTAGCCCAAGAATAGATGTCTGCTTGGAACTCTATAAGCGTCTTAGTAAAGATTTTTCTTGTCCCATTGCCCTACTGCATGGAGATTCTGACCCCTATTTTCGTGCTCGTCTTATCATCGCTACCACTCACCAACTACTAAAATTTTATCAGGCTTTTGACTTACTTATCATTGATGAAGTGGATGCTTTTCCTTTTGTTGACAATGCTGCGCTTTACCACGCAGTGGAAAGCTCGGTTAAGAAAGATGGGGTCAGGATTTTTCTTACAGCTACATCAACAGACGAATTAGATAAAAAAGTAAAGAGAGGGGATCTTAGAAAACTTGATTTGGTCAGGCGTTTCCATGCCAATCCATTAGTAGTACCAAAAGAAATGTGGTTAGGGTCTGTTCAAAAAAACCTCCAGAAGCAAAAAATCCCATCCAAACTACGATATCTTATTGCAAAGCAAAGAGAAACTGGTTTTCCACTTTTAATTTTCTTTCCCAATATTGAGCAGGGGCAAGTCTTCACACAAATTTTGCTCCGCTATTTTCCAGAAGAAAAAATTGACTTTGTCTCAAGTCAAACAGAAAATCGGCTAGAAATAGTAGATAAATTTAGAAATCGCGAAATAAGTATCCTAGTGTCAACCACAATTCTTGAAAGAGGGGTGACCTTCCCTTGTGTAGATGTTTTTGTCGTTTTAGCTAATCACAGATTATACACAAAGAGCGCATTGGTGCAGATTTCAGGAAGAGTCGGAAGAGCTTTCGAACGTCCCACAGGAGAACTGCTATTCTTACACGATGGTAAAACAAAAGCCATGAAAAGAGCTATTCAAGAGATAAAAACTATGAATCAAAGAGGAGGTTTTGCATGACATGTCTCCTATGTAACCAGGAATTTCAAGAAAAAATTCGCTTTTGTGACATCCTATTCTTTAGGAATAATAGCAGAGCGATTTGCAGTTCTTGCTCGAATCAGTTTGAGAGAATTGGTCAAACGCATTGCCCGAATTGTTACCGACAGGGTACTGACATGAGATGTGCAGATTGTGAACTTTGGGAAAAGAAAGGCCATAAAGTTAATCATAGAGCCCTCTATCGGTACAACCCAGCCATGAAAGACTATTTTTCCAAATATAAATTCGAGGGAGACGTTGTCTTAGGAAAAGTTTTTGCAAAAGAATTAAAGAAAATTCTTTCAGAATACCATGACTATACTATAGTGCCAGTACCAATTTCCGATGAAAGAATGAAAGAAAGACAGTTTAATCAAGTTACTTCTATGCTAGATTATGAGAAGATATCCTACTCAGAATTGTTAATACGTTCTGATAGTGAAAAACAATCAAGTAGAAATAGGCAAGAAAGGCTCTCTAATTCGACGTCGTTTTTATTGACGGAAGAATTGGTTCCAGAAAAAATAATTGTAGTAGATGATATCTATACAACAGGTGCAACATTGCATGAAATAACTAGTCTATTTAGAGCAAAAGGAGTCCAAAATGTAAAAACTTTATCAATTGCACGGTAAAGACTTGCAAATTTTCATGAAAGCGGTATAATAAGAGTGTAATAAGAAAGCGCTTAGATGCGAGAAAGAGGTATTTTATGATTAAATATAGTATCCGTGGTGAAAACATCGAAGTTACAGAAGCAATTCGTAGCTATGTCGAAGCAAAACTTGGAAAAATTCAAAAATACTTCCATGCTGATCAAGAATTGAAAGCACGAGTTAATCTTAAAGTATACAAAGAAAAGACAGCAAAAGTTGAAGTAACAATACCAATTGGTGCAGTAACATTACGTGCAGAAGATGTGTCTCAAGACATGTATGGTTCAATTGATTTGGTTGTTGATAAAATCGGACGTCAAATTCGTAAAAACAAAACAAAAATTGCTAAAAAGAACCGTGAAAAACTTCCTACAGGACAAGTCTTTACAACTGAATTTGAAGCTGAACCAGCTGAAGAATCTGTAGCTAGAAAAGTTGTTAGAACAAAACATATCGATTTGAAACCTATGGATGTTGAAGAAGCAATTCTTCAAATGGAACTTCTAGGTCATGATTTCTTCATTTACACTGATGCAGAAGATGGCGAAACAAATGTTATTTATCGCCGTGAAGATGGTAACCTTGGGCTCATTGAAGCAAAATAGTTAGCTACCATATTGATAAAAGGAAATACCAATTGAGTATTTCCTTTTATTTTAACTAAAAAAATTCAGCATTTTTTCAGAAAATAAGTTGACAGTAAAACAGAAGTCTAGTATACTAATCAAGTTGTCAAAAATGAACAAGATTTGCCAGCAGCTTTTTAAAAAACTTGAAAATAATTTTAAAAAAATGATTGACATGAAATTCGTTCTTTGATAGAATAATAAAGCTGTCAAACGAGAGCGGTAAAGCATTTGTCAAAACTTTTTTTAAAAAAAGAGTTGACAAACTTGCTAGAGTTTGATAGACTATAGAAGTTGTCTTAAAGAAGACAAAGACCTTTGAGAACTGAACAAGAAGACGAACCAAACGTGCGGGTTACATTAAGTAACCTGTCAAAAGAAACAATAAGTCAGTAGATGACGACATGAGTGAAAGCTCAAACTTTTTAAATGAGAGTTTGATCCTGGCTCAGGACGAACGCT
>NZ_AQYA01000006.1 GCF_000376985.1 Streptococcus henryi DSM 19005 | reverse complement strand
ATCCTTTTGGGTTATTTCGTCATTTCCTAGGATATAGGACTTTTTTTATTTTGAAAACATGTAAACGTTTTTCCGAGTATTATTTTACACTAACAAAGAAATTTCTATAGAATCTTACTCGTAGCTCTATTATTGTTTAAATCCGAACCTGATTGGTGGAAATGGTTTCTTCATTAACAAGGAAGAGGTCACGTGATTATCATGAAAGGGATTATTCAACTATCTTTTTCTTATCTCAAACTTAGTATTTTTAAAATAGAAGGGTTTAAACATTATCATGAAAAAGTTAATTAAAACTACTCTAGCAAGCTCTATCTTATTGATGTCTTTCACTGCACCGCTGACTTCTGCTCATGCAAATTCACCTGAGATAGAAACAAGCCATTTCTCTGTCGCAGAACAAATCGAAATGGAGAGGCTAGAAGATAATGTAGCACAAATTAATAGCAATTATAAAAAAACTGCTGATTCTATGCGTGTCCGTCGAGACCCTAAAGTTTTCACTGATTCTGTAACTGGGACATGGAGTTGGCGTGATGGAGTAATCTGTGTTACTACGCAAGGTTTTGGTAATGAACTGATAAATTCTTGGCATGCAGGTATCGTAGCACCTCAAAAGAATTACGTAGTGGCAGAAGCTCCTGGACTAAAAGAAGCAGTTAGACTCAGACAAAACAAATGGGTCCCTAGCAAAGGATATACAGTCTATCAAGTGGGAGTCACATCAACTACTATTCAACAAGATTATAACGCAGGTAAATGGGCTGGGCAACAGGTTGGAAAACCTTATAATATCAATTTTTGGGATGCCAAAAGAACAGATAAGTTTTACTGTTCTCAACTTGTCTGGGCTGCCTATTACTATACCGCTAGTGTTGATTTGAATAAATCTGACAATGATATCGCAGGCAAGATGGCAATTCATCCAGGTGAGTTGGTTAATAATTCAAAAGTAACACTCATTTACAAAGACGCGAGGTAACTTTATGAAAAAAAAGTTCTGTCGCTAGCTGCTATTATAATAGTTGCTAGCATTGGCATTGGAATTTGGTATTTCTTTTTCTCTTCCCCCCTAACTAGCCAGATTAAACTAAATGAAAAAGCTAGCACTTACCTTGTAACTTCAGAGGGAACTTATAGTTTCGACACCACAAATGGAAATTTTAACTTACTTGAAAAAAACAAGTATCAGATTGCTGAGTATGTTAATAGTTATTATCCAAGTGCGAAATTTGATAACCGTTACCTTCTCATGTCTAAAGGTTGGGTTGGACCCCAATCTTTTCCTACAGGAATTGTAACTATCGACTTTAAAACAGGTAAAGTGACAACAACAGACACTGATAATTACGCAGATGGTGGAAGTGCTGCAACAAAAAAATATTTTTATACTTGGACTACCTTCACAGATAGTGCTGTATTAACTCAGTTTGATAAACAAGGGAATGAGATTCAGAGTAAAACATACAAGGGATTATTTATGTTATCTTCAGGTTTTTCAGATTCAGATGGTATTTTACAGTTAACAGTAACTAGAGACGCCGGAAACGAAACATACATTGATAACTATGTAACCATTGATGAGTCTGACTTATCCATAATATCAGAAGAACCTCTTCATACATCTGATGGTGAGCAATATCGCTTCGTTGAATCAGTAACACTTGAGGGGATATTATACACTGCTAACGTCGATATTCGAGACAATACTACCAAAGAGTCCACTCCTACTGGACAGCTATTTGTTAAAAATACCAAGACTGGAGAAAATGAGTTTTTACCTTTACCAGAACAATTTCCGATGCGAATGACATATTGTAATGACCTCATTTTCATCGAACACAGTTATGATATGCTTGGATATTCTTGTTTTACCATTTTCAATCCTAAAAACAAGGAAATGAAACTTATTAACTTAACCGATCTTGGCTTAACTAATGGCAGCGCATCTCCTTCTATTGACTTCTTTACTTTTGATAAGACCGGGCATCTTCTTTTTACTGTGCAAAATAAATTAGTGTCCTTCGATATAGAATCCCAAACAATAGTGGATACTTACAGTTTTGCAAAAGAAAATCCAGATGAGTACCCCTATTATATCTGGACGGTTAGCTAGTCAGATACTCCCAACATCCTCAAAACTTTTGGTGTTAGGTCGAGTCCACTTTCACACTTACATACCAAGACTTAAGATTGGATTTGTGATTCTTCTATTTCTAAGCCTGGAACCTTATCACAAAAGGTTTCAGGCCTTTTTATAGTCTATTAAAATCAAACTGATAGCTGTCAGTTTCGACTTGCCCTACTCTAGTACTGCCTTTGTCTCACTTCCTCGTCAGATTTTGATTTTATTTGAGTTTTAGTTTTTATAATATTTAGCTTGATTAGGGAGATAAAGAAAAACTATCAAGTCTTAGAAATTTCCTATTTATGCCATTAATATGTAGCCGATTCTTGATTTTAGAAAACGATTTACGGTAAAATATGAATACTATGACTTCAAGGAGTTTATGATGACACTAAAACAACTCTTACAAAACGCTCCCAAGAACCTCCCTATCCTCCAAGCAACATTTGGCTTAGAGAGGGAGAGTTTGCGGATTAATAAATCTACTCACAAAGTTGCACAAACGCCCCATCCGAAAGTGTTGGGAAATCGCTCTTTTCATCCCTATATCCAAACCGACTACAGCGAGCCTCAGCTAGAGCTTATCACTCCAGTAGCCTCATCAACTAGTGAAGCTCTGCGATTTCTAGGAGCTATTACTGATGTAGCTGGACGTTCTATCTCAAAAGATGAGTACCTCTGGCCTCTTTCTATGCCCCCTAGAATCACCGAGGACGAGATTAGCATTGCAAAATTAGATAGCCAGTACGAACGCAACTACCGTAAGCATCTGGCTGAAACTTATGGCAAGCTTCTCCAATCAATGTCGGGGATTCATTACAATATGGAGTTGGGTAAGGATTTGGTTCAAAGCCTCTACCAGCAAAGCGGCTACAGATCCATGGTGGACTTCCGTAACGACCTCCATCTCAAACTAGCCCAAAACTTCTTGCGCTTCCGCTGGCTCCTAACTTTTTTATACGGGGCTTCGCCAATAGCAGAGCAGGGATTTCTTGAAACTCCACTTACTAAGCCTGTTCGTTCACTTCGTAATAGTTCCTACGGCTATGTTAACCATGATGAGGTTAGGATTTCATACGATAGTCTTGAGCACTACATTTCTGACATTGAAGCCTGTGTTTCTGATGGTCGTCTGATTGCGGAGAAGGAATTCTATTCGCCTGTCCGCCTGCGTGGAAGCAAACGTAATCGTGATTACCTGACAAACGGTGTCACTTATTTGGAATTCCGTTGTTTTGACCTCAATCCTTTTGATAATAAGGGGATTACACAGGAAACTGTCGATACGGTTCACCTCTTCGCCCTTTCCCTTCTTTGGTTAGATTCTAGCTCTGCTATTGACCAAGAGATTGCAAAGGCTCAAAAACTTAATGACGCTATTGCTCTTGCTCATCCACTAGACAAATTGCCGGATGAGGCGCCTGTTAAGGACATTCTTGATGCCATGCAGGCGGTTATTAAGCATTTTGACTTGCCTAACTACTATCAAAATTTGGTGGACAGAATTGTGGAGCAGATTGCTCAGCCAAACTTAACCTTGTCAGGTCAATTGGTAGATTATCTTGAAGACTTATCTCTGGAGAACTTTGGTCAGGAAAAAGGCCAAGGTTATCAAGACTATGCTTGGCAAGCTCACTATGCCCTAAAGGGTTATGAGACAATGGAGCTATCAACTCAGATGTTGCTCTTTGATGTTATTCAAAAGGGGCTAAATTTTGAAATAATGGATGAGAGTGATCAATTCCTCAAAATTTGGCATGGCAATCATATTGAGTATGTCAAAAATGCTAATATGACAGCTAGAGATAACTATGTTATTCCCTTGGCCATGGAAAATAAAATTGTCACTAAGAAAATCCTCTCTGAAGCTGGCTTCCCTGTTCCAGCTGGAAGTGAATTTGACAATAAAGATGCTGCGCTCCGCTATTTTTCGCAAATTAAAGATAAACCTATCGTGGTTAAACCAAAATCAACAAATTTCGGTCTAGGAATTTCAATTTTCAAAGATAGTGTTAGTCTTGAAGATTATGAAAAAGCACTAGATATCGCCTTTTCTGAGGATAATTCTGTTTTAGTTGAAGTCTTTATTGCTGGTACTGAATATCGATTCTTTGTCCTTGATGGTGTCTGTGAGGCGGTGCTTCTTCGTGTTGCTGCTAATGTTGTCGGTGATGGTAAGCATAGTATCCGCCAACTGGTGGCTATCAAAAATAGCAATCCTCTCCGAGGACGAGACCATAGGTCACCTCTTGAAATCATTGACTTAGGTGATATTGAATTGCTCATGCTGCAACAGCAAGGTTACAGTCCGGATGACATTCTCCCAGATGGAATTAAAGTTAATTTACGTGAGAACTCAAATATTTCTACAGGCGGCGATTCTATCGATGTTACAAGCAGCATGGATGCGTCATTTAAGCAATTAGCTGCTGATATGGCAAAAACAATGGGAGCGTGGGCCTGCGGTGTAGACTTAATTATTCCTGACAAGAATCACATTTCAAGCAAGGAAAATCCTGGTGCTACCTGTATCGAACTTAATTTCAATCCATGTATGTATATGCACACTTATTGCCAAGAAGGTGAGGGACAGGCCTTGACTATCAAGGTATTAGAGAAACTTTTCCCTGAAATTGTATAATACTCTTTTAACTAGGCTAGATTTAGTCTAGTTTTTTTGCAAAACTAAGGTTATTTCTTGTCACAAGGCCATCATTTGCGATAAAATAATAGCTATACACGTAAAGAAAGTTTGAGAATAAAATATTATGGCTTACTATAGTCGTCCACCTAGAAGTAATTCTTTGTTTGGCTTAATTGTTAGTGGGATTATCCTTCTCGCACTCTTTGGCTGGATTTTTGAAACCCTGCTACCTCTCTTAATTATTGGAGGAGTTGGGTATGGTGCCTATCGTCTGATAAGTCGCCAGGCAAGACTTGATAAGGCCACTACTGCTCAACGTCTTCAAAATTTAAAATCTGACATTCAAATTGCCGACCGAAAATTGAAAGTCTTGAAGGATTACCTGGCCAATAAAGAATACAAACAATATGCACTTGAAGCGCGCCAGCTATTGCCAAAAGTCCAAAAAATACAATCTGAGGCAAATGAACTCAAAGAAAAAATGGATTCGACAATCTACCACCGTGTGATTAAAAAAGCTGGGGAAGTTGAAACTGAACTTCAAACACAATTGCTTAAAATTGACATTACGCCAAGTGCTTTTTCTAAAGGTCATGCTAACTTAGATGCCCTAGAAATTGCACCTGAATTGAGCACAGTTTACAACAATATCCAACGAGACCACGCATCAATATTAGAAAAGATTTCGCAGGCTGATAATAAGGAAGAACTTACTGCTCTACATGAAGCAAACATGCAACGCTTTGAAGACATCCTGACTGGTTATCTAAAAATTAAGGAAGAACCAAAAAACTACTACAACGCAGAAGAACGCCTCGCACAAGCCAAAGCTGCATTGGAAAAATTCGACCTTGACCTTGATGAAACACTTCGTCAGCTCAACGAGAGCGACATGAAGGACTTCGATGTCAGCCTTCGTATGATGAATGCTGAACATAAAGATTATGCTCAAGAAGCTAAAACTTCTGATATTTACTAAACACTGGAGAAAGGATTGGAACTGCGAGACCTCGACCACACTAGGTACACAGCTCCTGGTAGCTAAACTATGGCTGACACATTTAACTTTGACATTGACAAAATTGCAAACAATGCACTCGTAAAAACCGACAAGACAACTGAGATTATCGCAGCAACTGACACTTCTTCCACAGGTCAAGTTTCATTTTTAGAAAAACTAACGCCTGAACAACAAACTGCCATCGCTGCAAAAGCTCCAGCACTTGTTGACACCTTTGTTACTGATCAAAATGCCTTGCTCGATTTCGGAACATCTGCTGTTGAAGAAGTAAACACAACTGTAAATCATATCCTAGCTGAGCAGAAAAAACTTGAAATCCCTCAAGTTGATGAACTTCTCAAAAATACAAACCGTGAATTGCATGGCTTCATTGCTAAATATAAAGATGCCAAACCAGCAGAATTAGAAAAGAAACCTAACTTGTTACAAAAAATGTTCAAGCAAAGCAAGAACACTTTACAAGAATTCTATTTTGATTCTCAAAATATTGAGCAGAAAATGGATGGCATGGCTGCTGCTGTTGTCAAACAAGAAGAAACTTTAGCTCGCAACATCGTTTCAGCTGAAATGCTGATTGAAGATAATACAAAATCGATTGAAAACCTAGTTGGTGTTATCGCCTTCATTGAGGCAACCCAAAAAGAGGGAGCTGATCGTGCCGCAAAACTTCAGAACGAAGTAACATTACTTGATTCAGCTACTCCTGAGTATCACAACAAAACAGCTGAATTGGCTCGCATGACTGAAGTTATCAACACTTTAGAACAACAACACACTGAATACCTCAGCCGTCTCTATGTTGCCTGGACAACAACCCCACAAATGCGTAACATGGTTAAAGTATCATCAGATATGCGCCAAAAACTTGGCATGCTGCGTCGCAATACTATCCCAACAATGAAGTTGTCAATTGCACAGCTTGGAATCTTACAACAATCTGTTAAATCAGGTATTACAGCGGATGCTATTGTCAATGCCAATAATGCTGCGCTTCAAATGCTAGCAGAGACAAGTAAAGAAGCTATCCCTCAGCTAGAACGCACAGCACAAAGCCCAACGGTATCAATCAAATCAGTGACAGCTCTTGCAGAAAGCCTTGTGGCTCAAAACAATGGCATTATAGCTGCTATTGATAACGGACGTAAACAACGCGCTCAATTGGAAGCTGCTGTCATCAAATCAGCCGCAACAATCAACGACTCAGTAAAACTAAGAGACCAAAAAATAGTTGAAGCTCTTTTGAACGAAGGAAAAATTGTACAAGACGAAGTACAAAGAAGTCGCGAGGACGTGACACCTGAGGGAGAGTAAAATAGTCAAGAACTAAGAGAACTCGATTTTCTTAGTTCTTTTTTTAAAATATCCCCTTTCACACACTATATTTTGATGCTGGTCATTTTAGATTAGCTTTCAAAATCCTATGCCTATCGGCTTGTAATCAGACTAATCAGTGAAAACACCTTCATAGAAATCTCTGAAAATCTCCCCCTAAAAAGAAATGTTAGTGTAAAATAATACTCGGAAAAACGTTTACATGTTTTCAAAATAAAAAAAGTCCTATATCCTAGGAAATGACGAAATAACCCAAAAGGATATAGAACCTATGACTATTGTAACAAAGATTGGAAAAATTTTAAAGACTAGTAAACATTTATCTGAGTTAGAAACAGAAATAATGAGTTTGATGAGTAAGGTCTTTACAGAGAGTTTGGCTCATTGCTTAGAACGCTTAGATAAGGAACTTATTTCAGACTACCATAAGGATGGCTGGGAGATTG
>NZ_AQYA01000005.1 GCF_000376985.1 Streptococcus henryi DSM 19005 | reverse complement strand
AGACCTTTGAGAACTGAACAAGAAGACGAACCAAACGTGCGGGTTACATTAAGTAACCTGTCAAAAGAAACAATAAGTCAGTAGATGACGACATGAGTGAAAGCTCAAACTTTTTAAATGAGAGTTTGATCCTGGCTCAGGACGAACGCTGGCGGCGTGCCTAATACATGCAAGTGGAACGCATGATTGATACCGTAGCTTGCTACACCATTAATCATGAGTCGCGAACGGGTGAGTAACGCGTAGGTAACCTGCCTACTAGCGGGGGATAACTATTGGAAACGATAGCTAATACCGCATAAGAGTTTTTAACACATGTTAGAAATTTAAAAGGAGCAAATGCTTCACTAGTAGATGGACCTGCGTTGTATTAGCTAGTTGGTAAGGTAACGGCTTACCAAGGCGACGATACATAGCCGACCTGAGAGGGTGATCGGCCACACTGGGACTGAGACACGGCCCAGACTCCTACGGGAGGCAGCAGTAGGGAATCTTCGGCAATGGGGGGAACCCTGACCGAGCAACGCCGCGTGAGTGAAGAAGGTTTTCGGATCGTAAAGCTCTGTTGTAAGAGAAGAACGTTGAGTAGAGTGGAAAGTTACTCAAGTGACGGTATCTTACCAGAAAGGGACGGCTAACTACGTGCCAGCAGCCGCGGTAATACGTAGGTCCCGAGCGTTGTCCGGATTTATTGGGCGTAAAGCGAGCGCAGGCGGCTCTGTAAGTCTGAAGTTAAAGGCATTGGCTCAACCAATGTTCGCTTTGGAAACTGCAGGGCTTGAGTGCAGAAGGGGAGAGTGGAATTCCATGTGTAGCGGTGAAATGCGTAGATATATGGAGGAACACCGGTGGCGAAAGCGGCTCTCTGGTCTGTAACTGACGCTGAGGCTCGAAAGCGTGGGGAGCAAACAGGATTAGATACCCTGGTAGTCCACGCCGTAAACGATGAGTGCTAGGTGTTAGGCCCTTTCCGGGGCTTAGTGCCGCAGCTAACGCATTAAGCACTCCGCCTGGGGAGTACGACCGCAAGGTTGAAACTCAAAGGAATTGACGGGGGCCCGCACAAGCGGTGGAGCATGTGGTTTAATTCGAAGCAACGCGAAGAACCTTACCAGGTCTTGACATCCCAGTGACCGTCCTAGAGATAGGATTTCCCTTCGGGGCACTGGTGACAGGTGGTGCATGGTTGTCGTCAGCTCGTGTCGTGAGATGTTGGGTTAAGTCCCGCAACGAGCGCAACCCCTATTGTTAGTTGCCATCATTCAGTTGGGCACTCTAGCGAGACTGCCGGTAATAAACCGGAGGAAGGTGGGGATGACGTCAAATCATCATGCCCCTTATGACCTGGGCTACACACGTGCTACAATGGTTGGTACAACGAGTCGCAAGCCGGTGACGGCAAGCTAATCTCTTAAAGCCAATCTCAGTTCGGATTGTAGGCTGCAACTCGCCTACATGAAGTCGGAATCGCTAGTAATCGCGGATCAGCACGCCGCGGTGAATACGTTCCCGGGCCTTGTACACACCGCCCGTCACACCACGAGAGTTTGTAACACCCGAAGTCGGTGAGGTAACCTATTAGGAGCCAGCCGCCTAAGGTGGGATAGATGATTGGGGTGAAGTCGTAACAAGGTAGCCGTATCGGAAGGTGCGGCTGGATCACCTCCTTTCTAAGGAAACACGGAAGCACGTTTGGTTTGATCTTGTTTAGTTTTGAGAGGTCTTGTGGGGCCTTAGCTCAGCTGGGAGAGCGCCTGCTTTGCACGCAGGAGGTCAGCGGTTCGATCCCGCTAGGCTCCATTAACATCTAGAGATGTTAAGATTGTCCATTGAAAATTGAATATCTATATCAAATTCCACGATTCAAGAAATTGAATTGTAGATAGTAACAAGAAAATAAACCGAAAACGCTGTGAATATTTAATGAGTTTTTTAAAAGAAATAAGGTTAAGTTAATAAGGGCGCACGGTGGATGCCTTGGCACTAGAAGCCGATGAAGGACGTGACTAACGACGAAATGCTTTGGGGAGCTGTAAGTAAGCTTTGATCCAGAGATGTCCGAATGGGGGAACCCGGCAGCTAATGGCTGTCATCCATAACTGTTAAGGTTATGAGAAGGAAGACGCAGTGAACTGAAACATCTAAGTAGCTGCAGGAAGAGAAAGCAAAAGCGATTGCCTTAGTAGCGGCGAGCGAAACGGCAGGAGGGCAAACCGAGAAGTTTACTTCTCGGGGTTGTAGGACTGCGACGTGGGACGACAAGATTATAGACGAACTACCTGGGAAGGTAGGCCAAAGAGAGTAACAGCCTCGTAGTCGAAATAGTCTTTAACCCTAGCAGTATCCTGAGTACGGCGAGACACGCGAAATCTCGTCGGAATCCGGGAGGACCATCTCCCAACCCTAAATACTCTCTAGTGACCGATAGTGAACCAGTACCGTGAGGGAAAGGTGAAAAGCACCCCGGGAGGGGAGTGAAATAGAACCTGAAACCGTGTGCCTACAACAAGTTCGAGCCCGTTAATGGGTGAGAGCGTGCCTTTTGTAGAATGAACCGGCGAGTTACGATATGATGCGAGGTTAAGTTGAAGAGACGGAGCCGTAGGGAAACCGAGTCTTAATAGGGCGACTTAGTATCATGTTGTAGACCCGAAACCATGTGACCTACCCATGAGCAGGTTGAAGGTGCGGTAAGACGCACTGGAGGACCGAACCAGGGCACGTTGAAAAGTGCTTGGATGACTTGTGGGTAGCGGAGAAATTCCAAACGAACTTGGAGATAGCTGGTTCTCTCCGAAATAGCTTTAGGGCTAGCGTCGATGTTAAGTCTCTTGGAGGTAGAGCACTGTTTGGGTGAGGGGTCCATCTCGGATTACCAATCTCAGATAAACTCCGAATGCCAACGAGATATAATCGGCAGTCAGACTGCGAGTGCTAAGATCCGTAGTCGAAAGGGAAACAGCCCAGACCACCAGCTAAGGTCCCAAAATAACTGTTAAGTGGAAAAGGATGTGGGGTTGCACAGACAACTAGGATGTTAGCTTAGAAGCAGCTATTCATTCAAAGAGTGCGTAATAGCTCACTAGTCGAGTGACCCTGCGCCGAAAATGTACCGGGGCTAAAACAGTTTACCGAAGCTGTGGATGACACGTAAGTGTCATGGTAGGAGAGCGTTCTATATGTGACGAAGGTGTACCGTGAGGAGCGCTGGAACGTATAGAAGTGAGAATGCCGGTATGAGTAGCGAAAGACAGGTGAGAATCCTGTCCACCGTAAGACTAAGGTTTCCAGGGGAAGGCTCGTCCGCCCTGGGTTAGTCGGGACCTAAGGAGAGACCGAAAGGTGTATCCGATGGACAACAGGTTGATATTCCTGTACTAGAGTATATAGTGATGGAGGGACGCAGTAGGCTAACTAAACCGGACGAATGGAAGAGTCCGGCTAAGCAGTGAGGTGTGATGTGAGTCAAATGCTTGCATCTATAACATTGAGCTGTGATGGGGAGCGAAGTTTAGTAGCGAAGTTAGTGATGTCACACTGCCAAGAAAAGCTTCTAGCGTTTAATTATACTCTACCCGTACCGCAAACCGACACAGGTAGTCGAGGCGAGTAGCCTCAGGTGATCGAGAGAACTCTCGTTAAGGAACTCGGCAAAATGGCCCCGTAACTTCGGGAGAAGGGGCGCTGACTATAAGTCAGCCGCAGTGAATAGGCCCAAGCAACTGTTTATCAAAAACACAGCTCTCTGCTAAATCGTAAGATGATGTATAGGGGGTGACGCCTGCCCGGTGCTGGAAGGTTAAGAGGAGCGCTTAGCGTAAGCGAAGGTGTGAATTGAAGCCCCAGTAAACGGCGGCCGTAACTATAACGGTCCTAAGGTAGCGAAATTCCTTGTCGGGTAAGTTCCGACCCGCACGAAAGGCGTAATGATTTGGGCACTGTCTCAACGAGAGACTCGGTGAAATTTTAGTACCTGTGAAGATGCAGGTTACCCGCGACAGGACGGAAAGACCCCATGGAGCTTTACTGCAGTTTGATATTGAGTACCTGTACCACATGTACAGGATAGGTAGGAGCCTAAGAATCCGGGACGCTAGTTTCGGAGGAGGCGTTGTTGGGATACTACCCTTGTGTTATGGTTACTCTAACCTAGATAGGTTATCCCTATCGGAGACAGTGTCTGACGGGCAGTTTGACTGGGGCGGTCGCCTCCTAAAATGTAACGGAGGCGCCCAAAGGTTCCCTCAGAATGGTTGGAAATCATTCGCAGAGTGTAAAGGTATAAGGGAGCTTGACTGCGAGAGCTACAACTCGAGCAGGGACGAAAGTCGGGCTTAGTGATCCGGTGGTACCGTATGGAAGGGCCATCGCTCAACGGATAAAAGCTACCCTGGGGATAACAGGCTTATCTCCCCCAAGAGTTCACATCGACGGGGAGGTTTGGCACCTCGATGTCGGCTCGTCGCATCCTGGGGCTGTAGTCGGTCCCAAGGGTTGGGCTGTTCGCCCATTAAAGCGGCACGCGAGCTGGGTTCAGAACGTCGTGAGACAGTTCGGTCCCTATCCGTCGCGGGCGTAGGAAATTTGAGAGGATCTGCTCCTAGTACGAGAGGACCAGAGTGGACTTACCGCTGGTGTACCAGTTGTCTTGCCAAAGGCATCGCTGGGTAGCTATGTAGGGAAGGGATAAGCGCTGAAAGCATCTAAGTGCGAAGCCCCCCTCAAGATGAGATTTCCCATGATTTTATATCAGTAAGAGCCCTGAGAGATGATCAGGTAGATAGGTTAGAAGTGGAAGTGTGGTGACACATGTAGCGGACTAATACTAATAGCTCGAGGACTTATCCTAGAATAAGAAAAATAAACCACAGAGTCAATATTGACAGCGTAACGGTTTCTTGTTAGAATATAGGTATTCAATTTTGAGTAAGCAATACTCATAGTTAAGTGACGATAGCCTAGGAGATACACCTGTTCCCATGCCGAACACAGCAGTTAAGCCCTAGTACGCCTGAAGTAGTTGGGGGTTGCCCCCTGTTAGATACGGTAGTCGCTTAGC
>NZ_AQYA01000004.1 GCF_000376985.1 Streptococcus henryi DSM 19005 | reverse complement strand
GGACTAGCTCTTGGGATGTCTTTGCATAGATATTCGTAAGCGACTAAAGTCGCAACGACTATCGTAAAAACTTTTCTTTTTCATAAATCTCCTGAAAGAACGTCGAGAAATCGGCGTTCTTTCTTTTCTAAATTTCTAACACTTAGAAGTACAGAAAGTTAAAAGCCCAGCATCTTATCATAAACGTATTCAAGCTATCTATTTTAGATTTCAAGGCATGGGCACCAAAAGGAGAACGCCCACAAGTCCATAGCTATATATGCGAGAGTATCGCTATTATTATGGAGTAGTTGATGCCCATACTTACGACGACCTCTTTTTTCTGATGTCACAAGAGTACAAGATTTACCATTTGAGGAAACACTACGATATTTGCTTTCTCTTTTTACTGAGGTTTTAAATCAAATGACTCAAAAAGAGCATATCCTTTGTCAACTTAAGCAATGAATAAACCAACAGCCCTTATTTATCAGGGTTTTAGCGCAGGAATTCAACTTGTTCGTTTATATTAATGACTTTATCAAAATATGATAAGAATGTAAGATCATGTGTGACAACTACAATTGTTTTTCCTTTTTTCTTCAGTTCTAATAAAATATCAAAAATTTTTTGGGCATTTTGCTTATCTAATGAGCCTGTAGGCTCGTCTGCTAGAATAATATTGCTTTTCTTTAATAACAGTCTTGCCATTGCAACTCGTTGCTGTTCCCCACCACTTAAAGTATAAATTTTTTCTTTCCAATAGCCTTCCAAGCCAACTTGAGAGAGAGCAAATTTTATATCAACACTATCCCTACTTACAATTTTTAGATTTTTACCCACAGTCTCATTTTCAAGTAGGGCAAAATTTTGAAAAAGGTAAGAAAGTGAATGCTTTCTGATTGACATCGTCTGTAATAGATTTTTGGAAATTTTTTTATTTTCTATATAGACACTGCCTTCATAGTCAAATTCTAGGGCACCGATTATATTTAAAAGAGTGCTCTTACCACAACCACTTGGACCAACTAGAGCCACCATTTCACCTTTATTTATGACTAAATTAAATTCGTTTAATATTTTCTTATTTTTAAAAGACTTTGTTACATTTCTTAATTCAATTGCTACAGACATTTTATTCCCCCTTCAAAATATTTTGAATCTGTTTGTTCAAGAAAATATAGTAACTCATCACTATATAAAGGCCTATACATAGTAAAATAAATATACTAACACTAATCGGTAATAAATTATCAGTATAGTTAGCCACAATTAGTGTTCCCACAAGTGTTGCTATAGAATAACAACACAGTGGTAAGGTCAAGGTAGATAAGCCTAATCTTCCTTGTAAAAAGTGCACTATAATTTTCATCTTTTTAACTGACAATATAATATGTGTTGCTAAAATAGTTATCAGAATACCCCCTATAAGAGATAGTACAAATGAAGTTATAGACAAAATATAATAGTACCTGATTCTTTCTATATCCTCTTGAAATAAGGAGAGTTTGCTAGATGGGGTGACAAGATCTGATAAACCATATTCTTGGGTCTTCTCCATCATATTTGGAAGACTTACCTCAGCAAAAATTTGACCATTTGTAAAATAATTCATCATATTAAATTGGTTATTGCTAGTACTTTTTTTACTTGTTGGTTCACCAATGATAATGATTTTATCTCTAGCAACTTCTACATAGTTCTGTGTAGGGGAACTTAAATTATAGTCAGAGAACATAAGTTCAACCCCATCATCAATAAGCTTCGCTTCAATATCACTATCCTCAAAACCTAAATCAGATAACACAGTACTTATCTCATTCTGATATTGAAAAGGAAACAACGCAACTATTTTCCCTGAATTGGCGTCTAGTTGGGGTAATTTAGTATTAAATTTTGCTTTATATTTATAATAAGAAGAATTCATGTATATAACATTAAAGCTTGCTTTTTGATTATTTCCACTGTCTACATAATTTAAATAGTCTGGAGAAAAATAGAAGACGCTATCATTTTTATTCAGCTCCTCATATAAGGAATGAAATCGTTCTTCATATTCAATTAATTGCTCCATCTCAAGACTGTCATACAGGGCGGCATTTGTACCATAATATGTCTGGTATTTGGATAAATAGGCAATATTGTCTACTTTTTTTATCGCTTGAGACATTTCAGTATAAGAGTTATGGGTGGATAAAATGATGAAAGGAAATAATATTAATAATAATGTTTGTCCTGAAACAAATAAATAAAGGAGTTCGTTGGAAAATAAACGATTTTTTAAGATACTTTTTACATCAAGCGATTTTAAAAAGGTAAAACTTATACGGATGATAAAGTATAAAACAAGTGACTCTAAAATACTCAAGATAAAATAAAAAAGAGCAAAATTTAAAGTGATTTGATGTTTTAAATAGACTACTTTATAAAAAGTATATATTGTAAAAATAGCAAGCTGAACAATAGCTAAACTCCTTAAGTAGTCTAATGAGAATTTTTGAATTATTGCAGAATAGTCTTGGCCATTTAATATTCGTAAACCAAACTCTTTAATGTAAGTAGTAGCTATAGCAATACTAAACAGCACAATAAAGAAAAATAGAATTAAAAGTATGAAACTATTTGAGATGATAAATCTAGATAGTTGATTATAGTAAAAATTATCAACCTCATTAGCTACAATTCCTGCTGAAAGAAGTGAATCCTAAATACTATCACTATTCTTTAAAAAAACATACCCGTTTGAAAGAATAAAGCTTTCTCTGTTTGCTGAGTGATTTTCTATTAAGAGATCTTTTCCTAGAGTAACTGTTCTATTCGGAGAATCAACAAACCAATAATTAATCTGATACAGATCAACCTTATTTAAATTTTCTGGTCTATTTACATAGAACACATTGGGGTGTTCTTTCAAAATATTATAACTTTCTTCAACCACACTTCCTTTAAAATTTTCAATTTTATACATTTTATAATCAGAAAATTGATGGTTTACCTCATATTGTAAGTATATTGGGTTACTCAAAGAATACAAAATAATTCCAATAGCTAAAAAAAATATATACTTGATTTTTTTCATAGACTAACCTCCTTACTATTTATTTTTAATATGAACTACACCTGGATCTATACCTGAAGACTTTAATGCAGTATTTCCCAAACCTCCTGTGACAATCGATAATCCTAAAATAATTAAACTAGCTTTTACAATTTTTTTCATTTTACAACCATCTTTTTTGTAACCCCTTTCTTTTTGATATCATTTTATCACTCTTATAAATATGCGTCAAACGATTTTATGTTTATTGGCTTTTTTTCTTTTTTTATATATTTTAGTTATTTTATTTAATCTGGATTTGGCTATTAGAAAAACCTCGTCATATAACGAGGTTTATATTACATGTTCAACATTAATACTTATAACTCTATGGTTACAGTATGATTAATCATACTCAAATAAAATCAAGATCAGACGAGGAAGTGAGACGAAGGCTGTACTAGAGTACGGTAAAGCGAAACTGACGATGTATCATTCTGATTTTAAAGGAGTATCAATATTATTTTTTATATAATTCTCCAAGGTAAGAGACATTTTCTCATTGCCTGCTAGAGTATATAAAAATTGAGATATAGAAAAATATTTTTTTATCTCTGATTTTTCAGAAAACCCTTCACTTATATTACCCAACAGGCAGTACAAATCTGGTAAGAGATAATTATGGTTGTACTTCTTACAGATATCTATTGTTTCTAAAATTTCGGAAATGGCATTATCTATCTTATTTTCCATCCATAAATATCGACAGTAGTTATACCGTACTTTAATCAATAACTCTAAATCTTCAATATATGTTATTTTCGAGTCACTTAATCGAGTGATAACTGTAAGATACATTTCTTCGCTAATTTCTTTGTTTTTTGTCAGAGAATAAAAATTCATCAAACTATTAAAATACTTAAAATAATCTCTATCCTTTTTAGTCATCTTGATAACTGATGCTTCCAATTTTTTGATTGCTTCTTCTTTTTTATCATCACAGTGAAATAGGATAATTGATTCAATCCATGTCAGATAAAGCTGATCTGATAGTGTGAGCTTTTTCTTTTTTTCTACTTCTAATTCGTATAAGTACTTTAACGATTCATATTCTCTTTCTGTTAATAGCTTATTTGATAAAACCTTAAAATTATTAAGCGTGCTACTTTCTTTAGAAATACTTTCATCAAAGAAATAGTTCATTGAAACATTAAGTTTAAGTGATAATTTATATAGCAGATCTGAACCAGGATTATATTTTCCTTTTTCAATACGACTGATTTGTCCTTGTTCACAGATTCCATCAGCAAGTTCTGCTTGTGATAATTTTAATTCCAGCCGCCTACCTCTTAAACGGGTTGCCAATAATGTCATAATTTCACCTCTAAAAATATACCTATGCAAAAGCATTTTATCACTATTTATATTATTGTTCAAGAAAATATAACTATATTAATATTATCAGATGATATTTCCCTAAAATGGAAAGTTTTGCTGGTTTTCTCTTTTTTACGCTATACTGAACCTATAAAACAAGAAACTTCTATAACTTTAAATTAAGAAAAGCTAAAGAAAAGTTTAAGAGTTAGTTAAGCTAAAGGCCTTATACTATAAACATCCTAGAAATAGGAATCCTAGCAGTAGACATCAACCAATCACTAGG
>NZ_AQYA01000003.1 GCF_000376985.1 Streptococcus henryi DSM 19005 | reverse complement strand
ATCAGAGCCAACGGCTCAACCTGTACGGAGCGAACAGCCACAAGATACCCAAGCACATCTTTCGAGCTGATTACGCCCAGCATTTGCTGGAGCAGAAGCTGGCGGAAGCTAGGCAGACGAGACCAGCGACCACAACAAGGGTCAACTATTCAGCGCTGGACAAGATACCCAAGAGCGAATGGGGAAACTGTTCAACGAGAATCGGGCGATACGAGGGGAACGCCCAAGCGTTCCTTGAGGTTAGCCGAGCGCTCGGGCACAATCGTCTTGACGTGTTGCTGAAGTACCTGTGACGTGGTATGATGAGATGGAAACCAAGCGCCTACGGGCTAGAAAGAGGGAGACCAATGAAGATGACAGACGAAGCGTTGCGGGAGTTCGTGGCAAAGACGGACAGGAGCGAAGCGTGGTCTAAACGTGATGGAGTGAACACGGACTGGCTCAAGGCAATCCGTGCCACGCTGTACGCTCTAGGGTTCGACCATGACTGGGTTTATGGGGAAGCCTACGACGCTATCAAGTCCTACTACTACGAGAAGTACGGAGAGTAGGGGTAGATGACAAAAGAGCCGAGGCGCAAGCCAAGGCTCTTTTGAATGGATTGAGGTTGGAAGCACAGCCCAACGGGCGCAAGCCCGAACATCAACCACCTAACCAAGATGGAAGCGAGCGACCCAGCGGGTCGCAAAAAAGGGGGTCGGAGACCCCCTTGCTTCTATCTTGATACTAAGTAAGGTTGCTCTCGGCAACCTTACGCCAAACTAACAGGAGGCGAAACTATTCCAACAGGAGGCGAAACCGCTCAACCATGCGCCTTTAGACCACACCGGAGGTTGCTCTCAGCAAGACTGGAGGTTGTTCTCGGGGGCGCAAGTTTGACTTGCGGGGGCGCAGATTGTGTGCTACAATTGGTTCATGAAACGGAAAGACCGCCGAGCGCCTCATTTGGTCGTGGAGCGCTCAACGGTCTGTTGCATACTTACGAACCAATTGTAGCATGAGATTGATAACAAGTCAAGCCCCCAGCTTCTGGTCGTGAGTATGCAAGCGACAACAGAAGAGGAGGGCTTTTGATATGCCTGAGACAAACGAGCAAGCCAAGACCGCTGCCGAAGTTCTTGCGGACTTACTGCAACATGACCGAGAGGCACATATTCGCAGGCTTTTCGAGGACGACAACGAGGGCAAGCGTGCGAACCTTGAGACCGCAAAGAGGTACAGGGAGGCGAAAGATATGGAGTTGCTGGACGTAAGCGAGAAGAAGCTGGCACGTATTCGGAAGTGTGCGAACTTGGTCAAGTACGCCGTGAATGGCGAACGTGACAAGAAAGCACTGCTGTACACGGAGACGTGTAAGGACAAGTTCTGCTTAATCTGTGCCCGTAACAAGGCACGCCGAGACACTCGGGAGCTGTTGGACGTAGCCAAGGCAATGGCTCGATTGAACAACGTGGACACGGTTTTCATCACGCTAACGATTGTAAGTGGTCATGACCTAGGTCGCAAGATTGACGAACTGAACAACGCCTATGACAGGCTGATGAGGCGGGAGATGTTCACAGATGTATCTAAGGGCGCAATCACTAAGCTAGAGGTCACTTACAACGAGGAGCATGGTTACCACCCACACTTACACGTGCTGATGTTCGTAGGTAAGAACTACTACAAGAAGCGCAAGGGGTTCATTGAGCGGGAGGACTTGCTGACGGCTTGGCGTGAGGTCACAGGTGACCCACGGATAACACAGGTCGATATAAGGAGAACACGTGCAAACCGACGCAAGGGGATTGCTGACAGCAACGAAGCAGCAGCGCTTGAGGTCGGGAAGTATGTTGCCAAGGCTTCGGAATACAACGCAACAGGGGAAGTGTTCGCTGGGTTCGTCAAAGGGCTACATGGTCGCAAGGTGTTGAGATACTCATCAACTGCCGAGATGTTCCGAAACGCCCACAGGGTTGACCGCTACGGCATTTTTGACATGCTGTGGGGCGACAACAGGTCGTCTCTAAATGCAGAGGACTACACGGACAAGGCTCTGCTTGATTGGAACAAGAGCGCATACCAGTTGGAGTTTCACGAGCTGACCGCTCAAGAGCGGGAGTTGCTAGCCAAGCGCTTCAAGTTGCGTGACCCGTCAAAACTCGAGGACGATATGAGAGCGACCGAGCGGAAGATTGCCTACCTCTTGAATGAGTTCGGGCGATTGACCGACAAGACCAAGAGGAGGAGAAACAGCAACAAGAGAAGCAAGCTGAAAGCCAAGCTCCGAGGCTTGGAGACCTTGCGCTGGGTGCGGGATAGGATTGCCGAGCTGTGAGCGGTTATGCTCACGACTGCTTGACCGTAAGCTGTGACAGGTTAGACTTGAGGAGGGCGGTTGGTCAGAACGAAGTTCGACCAAGCGACAGACCAAGAACTAACGTCACAGGTTACTTGCGGTTCAAGCACCAAGGGAGGGATAAAAGCGACAGCGGACAAAGTGGGGCTACCTTGCGGGGTAGCCCCTTTCTGTATGATTGGGGGGAAATATCAAACAGCCTAGAGGCATTACCAAAGAAGGAGACGACTACACACATCATCAAACATCAGCACGTGCTGACATCAAGAAGGAGGACAGGAAATCAAGCGCTTCGGCGCATCTGTATGTTCGACCCGAAAGGGGGAACAGACAGTGCGCGGGCTCAACCGTGCACCATCTGGCGTTTTGCGGTTCGAAACGCCACTGACCGCTTCGGCGGTCAGAGATGAGCCGATAGGCTCATGAACTACTCCAATAGCGACAACTCGGCACAAGCTAAGTGCCACAGCGGAAGCTGAAACCAAATTGTCTAGGGGGGTGCCCCGACCTAAGTCGCAACAGGTTTAACAAGATACGGAGGACATCATGGCGAAGAACAGACTGCTGGCGAGTGGGCAGAGAATGCTCAAGGAGATGAGAGACCGAGGACGTGGGTCATCACGTCATCAAGACAAACTCAACGGAGAGACCGCTGGGAAGATTTACGCCGATAGGAGCTTGATTGCTCACGAGCGAGCTTGGGGGCAATTTGCCGAGTGGGCACATGCCCAGGGGGTGAAGAACTTGAAGCAGGTTCAGCCCGAGACAGTCACAGAGTTTCTGCAGTTCAAAGCGACCCATGGCGGACGTGATGGAGGTGGAGCAACCCACAAGACACTCAAGGGCTACCTTACCTCAATCAATCGTGTGATGGGTGAAGCTGGGCACGATTGGAAGCAGATGGAGATGAGGAAGCTACCTATAGAAGGTAAGCGAGGCGCTCAAGATGGTTACAAGCCCTTGACGGCTAGCGAGTGGGTGGAGCGCAACCCAGCGACTTATGACCGATACCGTGACACGTTCGACACCATGAGGGCATTCGGGTTGCGTGACCGTGAGCTGAACGAGCTGACCCAGCACAGCTTTGTCCGTGATGAAGTCACGGGGAAGCTGTACGCCCAAACGATTGGTAAGGGCGGTAAGTTCAGACTGGCAGAGTGCAGAGAGGACTTGCGGGAACGCATGGAAGCTCTACACGGTAGCCACATCATTGAGGTTGATACGTCAAGGCTGACAGCCCTAACGGCGGAGCAACTGGCAAGCGACATACAGGATCAGAGCCAACGGCTCAACCTGTACGGAGCGAACAGCCACAAGATACCCAAGCACATCTTTCGAGCTGATTACGCCCAGCATTTGCTGGAGCAG
>NZ_AQYA01000002.1 GCF_000376985.1 Streptococcus henryi DSM 19005 | reverse complement strand
CTCAAAAACCACACAGTGATTCTTTCATCTTGATTGTTTTCGAGACGGAAATCACTGTGTGGTTTTATTTTGAAGCTAGTTTTTGCCCAGCCTCAGATGTTAGCTTTTCATCAATCCACTACAGTTGACAAAGAGCCAAGAAAAAACGCCTCAGAAATATCGCGACGCCTTTAATCTACATCAATATTATTTTTTCATTACTTTATCTATTTCCTGTCTCAATACGCTTTCTAGAGGTCGGTATATTTCTGGACCATCGAATGCAATCACTCTCATTGAAACGTATGTCATGTAGCGCTCCTTTATTTTAATATAATTTTCAAAATCTCGTTGGGACAGTTGACCATCTATCACTAGAGAATATAAATGTGATTCATTTGAGAATGGATCTTCTTTTAGATTCGTAATAACTTCAGCCTCACCATAAGCAGTAAAATCAACTTTAGGAACAATATTTTCTCTTACAATTTTATCTGTCAGTATTCTATCAATATTAAATAGAATTTGCCTATAAGACTCCTGTAATAATGTTTCTGCTATCAGCTTCTTATTCTTCTCTTTTTTCTTGGTGACTTCATCTATTGTGTAATATGTAACTAAAAATAAAATAATAACAACACTAGAGGATAGCACTCCAATTGAAAAATCTGAATTAAATCTGTTAATTTGAATTCCCAATTTAGATGGAAAATCCATGTAATCTATCATAAGTAAAATGATAATAGTAAAAGATACAACTACTAGTAATTTTTTTAATTTTAACATTATAATACCTCAAAAATTGGCCTGTAATTTATTATACCAAAAAAGCAAGCCATTCAGACTGCTTCTAGTAAATATCTTTCCGATGTCCCACCGCAAATATTTCAATCACAATCTCGTCATCGTAGATATTTGCCAAGATACGATAATTCCCAACCCGATAACGCCATTCTCCAGAGTGGTTGGCGGTTAAACCTTTGCCATACTGGCGAGGATTTGATGTATTTTCCAAGTTTTTGTCAATCCAATATAAAATGGTTGACCGAGTGAAAGAATCTAATTTTTTGAGTTGCTTAACTGCTTTTTTCGTATAAGTTACTCGATAGCTCATAAACCAAATTCCTTCATGAGTTCTTCGTGTGAAATCCTCACACCGTCATCCTCTGCCATGGCTTGTCGCAATACTTGCAGATCATATTCGTCTTCGATTTTTTCAAGCATGGATTGGCGGGCAAACTCTGAAATGGTCAGTCCATGTAGTTGGATATATTTTTTTATCAGTTCACTGTCTTGATCATTGATACGTAATGTCATTGTTGCCATAACTTTCACCTCTTGAATACTTTGTATTCTCATTTTAATCCTTTATCCCCCTAGTGTCAATTTTTAGTCATCTATATATTCATAAGATAAAAGAAAACACCAACTTAAGCTGATGTTTTCTAGGAGGTTTATGAAAAAGAAAATTTTAGGATGTCTATAGTATACGAGTAACAGCTTAAGTTCTTCTTAAATTTTTCTTACGTGAAACTTAAACAAAGAAATAATTTGTCTTCTAACAAATTCCACAATAGCAATGTTTATTCTTAGAATCTGCTCTGCTATCTCCAAAAAATCCAAAAGCAATTAACTACTTTAACCATAGTCAGGTTAGTGTAAAATAATACTCGGAAAAACGTTTACATGTTTTCAAAATAAAAAAAGTCCTATATCCTAGGAAATGACGAAATAACCCAAAAGGATA
>NZ_AQYA01000001.1 GCF_000376985.1 Streptococcus henryi DSM 19005 | reverse complement strand
CACTAAACGGTGCAACAAGTAGTCCAATTGGACAAATGAAGAAATGGATTTAGGACTTTTGAAAAACTTTCCGAGAATAACTTGACACAAACAATTTCTTTTCATAACAGTACTCCTTTTTTATTTTGTGATATAATTCTATCAAAACAATAAAACGGTTACATAAAGTGTAAGCTTTATTCACATCAATAAAATGAGAGGTATTTATGCGTTGGGATTTTGGGAAAGTTTATAAGGAAATCAGAAAATCAAAAGGTCTAAGTCAGCAAGAAGTTTGCGGGGATAGGTTATCACGTACTTCTTTATCAAAGATAGAAAATTGCCAGTCAATTCCTAATTTTGAACATATGGTCTATTTATTAAATCAAATTGATATGTCTCTTGATGAATTTATTTACATATGTAATTTGTATCAGCCTTCTGAGAGGCAATCCTTAATTATAGAAGTTAATAATCTGTTGGAAACGCCTGATATTTCAAAGATTGAGGAATTAGTTCAGCGATGTAATAACTGTCTAGCGAAAGAAGACGATGTACCAATAAAAAATCTTCGAAATGTTTTAGAAATGTTCCAATGGATTCGCACGAATGGGATTCAGAAGGAAAATCCTGAATATCAAAAATTAGTGGTGAAAATATGGGAGCCCTTGGAAAGAAGGGATTCCTGGTATATGAGTGATTTTCGATTGTTGAATGCCATACTTCACCATTTTCCAATTGACTGTTTACAAAAAATTACTCAACATATTTTTAGAAATTTGGAAAAATATAAAGATTATCGAAATATCAAAAGGGACCAAATAACGCTACTTGTTAATTTATCTACAGTATTTCTCAAATACGGACATCTAAGGGAATGCGAAGAGATTCTAGTTAAATTATTAAAATTATGTAAAGAGATGAAATCTTATGATGATTTCGGGTTTTGCCAAATTCGCTTAGGTATTTGTCGAGGAGACATGGCCCTAATAAAAAAAGGTAGACAGCTTTTAATTTTATGTGAGGAGAAAGACTTGCGTCAAGCTGTGGACCTTGAAATTGAACGTTATGGCAGGGAAGTAATTCTTAATGACTAGAAAACAAAGAGGCTGGGCAAAAACTAGCTTCAAAATAAAACCACACAGTGATTTCCGTCTCGAAAACAATCAAGATGAAAGAATCACTGTGTGGTTTTTG